>NZ_JBSWYC010000030.1:0-207 GCF_056160885.1 Seonamhaeicola sp. ABD4_175 | reverse complement strand
ATACCACAGCGGGCACATGTCCAAACAGTAGCAATACAAGTGTAACTATTAATGCCTTAGACGATGCGAGTTTTAACTATTCGGCAGCGGCTTATTGTACTAATGATTCAGATCCAACACCAACCGTAACCGGATTAGGCGGAGGCACTTTTAGTTCAACTGCAGGATTATCAATCAATGCAAGTACAGGAACAATCGATGTATCAG
>NZ_JBSWYC010000029.1:0-210 GCF_056160885.1 Seonamhaeicola sp. ABD4_175 | reverse complement strand
GTGCTTTAGCCTCTGCCTCTTGTTGTTTGCGTAATGTTTCTGCTCTAGCTTCCTCTTCAGCTTTCTGTTTTTCTTGTTCTGCCTTTAATCTGGCCGCTTCTTCTGCTTTAGCTTTTTCAGCTTCTAAGGCTTCTAAACGTGCAGCTTCCTCTTGTGCTTTAGCCTCTGCCTCTTGTTGTTTGCGTAATGTTTCTGCTCTAGCTTCCTCTT
>NZ_JBSWYC010000028.1:0-221 GCF_056160885.1 Seonamhaeicola sp. ABD4_175 | reverse complement strand
ACACAATAGGCCGCTGCCGAATAGTTAAAACTCGCATCGTCTAAGGCATTAATAGTTACACTTGTATTGCTACTGTTTGGACATGTGCCCGATGTGGTATATGTTACTGTATAAGTACCTGGTGTACTTGCTGATACATCGATTGTTCCTGTACTTGCATTGATTGATAATCCTGCGGTTGAACTAAAAGTACCTCCGCCTAATCCGGTTACGGTTGGTGT
>NZ_JBSWYC010000027.1:0-229 GCF_056160885.1 Seonamhaeicola sp. ABD4_175 | reverse complement strand
ACCGCAGCGTTTATTTAGTCGGCAATTTATTGGTCGGCTACATTTTTTATCCAAAGTGTTAATTTTTAGCTTTCAGATTTAATTTTTTTTTTTTTAAATCCGCAACAGTAGTTTTTCGCGCAAAGTTTTAAATTTTAAAGAATCCGAGTGATTATCGGTTGCAGTTTTTTTTCAGCGTTTTGCTGAAAGTCGGTCGCAATTGAGTGATCAAATTTTAACCGGCATTTTG
>NZ_JBSWYC010000026.1:0-236 GCF_056160885.1 Seonamhaeicola sp. ABD4_175 | reverse complement strand
TTCAGACCCTACACCAACCGTAACTGGATTAGGCGGAGGCACCTTTAGTTCAACCGCAGGATTATCAATCAATGCAAGTACAGGAGCAATCGATGTATCAGCAAGTACCCCAGGCACTTATACTGTAACCTATACCACAGCGGGCACATGTCCAAACAGTAGCAATACAAGTGTAACTATTAATGCCTTAGACGATGCGAGTTTTAACTATTCGGCAGCGGCCTATTGTGTAGATG
>NZ_JBSWYC010000025.1:0-254 GCF_056160885.1 Seonamhaeicola sp. ABD4_175 | reverse complement strand
GTTATACTTTTAAACGTTTCAATGTACTATTAGGCCGAAGACCGAAGGCTGAACATAAATGTGTTGAAAGTTTTTAAAGTTTTTAAAGTTTTAAAGTTGGATGATTAGATTATTAGACGGCTAGATTTTTAGATTATTAGAATTTTAGATCGTTAGAGCTTGGTGTTGGCTTTTAGCTTTTAGCTGTTAGAGCGTTAATCATCGTTATACTTTTAAACGTTTCAATGTACTATTAGGCCGAAGACCGAAGGCTG
>NZ_JBSWYC010000024.1:0-287 GCF_056160885.1 Seonamhaeicola sp. ABD4_175 | reverse complement strand
GTGAGCAGAGTCAGTTTGCGTGTCTGTTATTTTATCCGCAGCGTTTATTTAGTCGGCAATTTATTGGTCGGCTAAATTTTTATCCAAAACGTTAATTTTTAGCTTTCAGATTTAATTTTTTTTTTTAAAATCCGCAACAGTAGTTTTTCGCGCAAAGTTTTAAGTTTTAAAGAATCCGAGTGAATATCGATTGTATTTTTTTTTCAGCGTTTTGCTGAAAGTCGGTCGCAGTTGAGTGATCAAGTTTTAACCGGCATTTTGTGAATCGGATTTTTTTAAAGAGTTCG
>NZ_JBSWYC010000023.1:0-294 GCF_056160885.1 Seonamhaeicola sp. ABD4_175 | reverse complement strand
AAAAATCCGATTCACAAAATGCCGGTTAAAACTTGATCACTCAACTGCGACCGACTTTCAGCAAAACGCTGAAAAAAAACTGCAACCGATATTCACTCGGATTCTTTAAAACTTAAAAACTTTGCGCGAAAAACTACTGTTGCGGATTTTAAAAAAAAAATTAAATCTGAAAGCTAAAATTAACACTTTGGATAAAAATGTAACCGACCAATAAATTGCCGACTAAATAAACGCTGCGGATAAAATAACAGACACGCAAACTGACTCTGCTCACTCTTGTGGGCCGCTACTAAA
>NZ_JBSWYC010000022.1:0-336 GCF_056160885.1 Seonamhaeicola sp. ABD4_175 | reverse complement strand
CACTTCCGCAGTTATCAGAATAACTAGAAGCTACTGTGTTAGCATCAAAACTATAAGTAGATTGCGCATCAGCATAACATGCATTGGCATTTGTATTTCCTGTTGGTGCAGTTCCTGTAGGAGCTGTTTGATCACTACCAGAATGTGTAATTGTTTCGCCAGTTAGTGTGTTACCACAATCATCAACTACGTTGTAAGTGTAGGTTAAAGACCAACTACAATTATCTCCAGTTAATTCAGTATTAGTAAGGTTTACCGAAACACTTCCGCAGTTATCAGAATAACTAGAAGCTACTGTGTTAGCATCAAAACTATAAGTAGATTGCGCATCAGCAT
>NZ_JBSWYC010000021.1:0-340 GCF_056160885.1 Seonamhaeicola sp. ABD4_175 | reverse complement strand
TAGGTACAACTTCTGGTGGAACAGATATTATAAACAACCAAGATGTAGGTAATGTAACTACGTTTGATTTACCTACAGATTTACCAGAAAACACCCAAATATTTGTGAGCCTTGTGCCATACAACGCAGTAGGCGATGCTACAGGTTGCAGCGAAGAATCTTTTACTACTGAAACACTTCCAACAGCGCCAACCTGTACAAGTTTAATAAGCCCGCTAGATGGCGCTAGCAATGTTTCAATAACCACAAATTTAACATGGAATGCCATTGCAGATGCTACAGGTTACAGACTAACGGTAGGTACAACTTCTGGTGGAACAGATATTATAAACAACCAAGA
>NZ_JBSWYC010000020.1:0-349 GCF_056160885.1 Seonamhaeicola sp. ABD4_175 | reverse complement strand
CAAACCTCAGATTTAAGTATTAATAAAACAGTAAGTGATGCCACACCAAATGTAGGCGATGTAGTAACCTTCACGATAAGCTTAAGCAATGCGGGTAGTGTAGCTGCCACAGGCGTATCAGTACAAGATATATTACCAGTAGGTTACAGCACAATCACAGCAATAAGCAACACAGGCGTAGCCACAGGCAACCAAATCGATTGGACCGGATTAAGTGTGCCATTAGGTACAGACACGGTAAGCTTAACGTTTAATGCTGTAGTAGAAGCCCCAACGGGAGCAGCCAATGAATATTTAAATACGGTTGAAATCACCTCTGCCGATCAATATGATCCAGACAGTGATCCAA
>NZ_JBSWYC010000019.1:0-395 GCF_056160885.1 Seonamhaeicola sp. ABD4_175 | reverse complement strand
TTCCGAAAATTCATTTCTTTTTACTAAATTCGTTTTACGGCGGAATAATCCTGCGGATTTTTCCGCAACGAATTTCTAGCCGTTAACCGTTAGTTTCAATGCTGGAGCAAGTTTGCGGTGAGAAAAATGCCTGGTGCTTAGATTCGATTTTTTTTTTTTGAATTTTAAGATAGACAATTCCGAAAAAGATTGCTGCCGAGTTTCAAAATTTTGCAGATTAAAAACTCTAAAATTAGAGTGAATAACTGTGCGGATTTTGACAAACGTTGCGGAAACCCTAAAATTATGAATAAAATTTACAGTCGACTTCCACTCTGCTGAATAAACAAAAACTATATCGGATTTTGAGCTTTTTGTGGATTAAAAAAACCTTGCGGATTAACCAATCATAATCT
>NZ_JBSWYC010000018.1:0-450 GCF_056160885.1 Seonamhaeicola sp. ABD4_175 | reverse complement strand
AGCGTATAGCTTTGGAACAAGAAGCTGAAAGAAAACGAGTGGAGGAATTAAAAACACAACGTCGTTTAGATTCCATAGCCAAAGTAGAAGCCGAACGCAAACGTATAGCTTTAGAACAAGAAGCAGCAAAAAAGCGAGCAGAAGCGTTAAAACAACAACGCCGTTTAGATTCCATAGCTAAAGTAGAAGCCGCCGAACGCAAACGTATAGCTTTGGAACAAGAAGCTGAAAGAAAACGTTTAGAAGCGTTAAAAACAAAACGCCGTTTAGATTCCATAGCCAAAGTAGAAGCAGCTGAACGTAAGCGTATAGCTTTGGAACAAGAAGCAGCAAGAAAACGAGCAGAAGCACCTGAACGCAAGCGTATAGCTTTGGAACAAGAAGCTGAAAGAAAACGAGTGGAGGAATTAAAAACACAACGTCGTTTAGATTCCATAGCCAAAGTAGAAG
>NZ_JBSWYC010000017.1:0-568 GCF_056160885.1 Seonamhaeicola sp. ABD4_175 | reverse complement strand
ACAGGAGCAATCGATGTATCAGCAAGTACCCCAGGCACTTATACTGTAACCTATACCACAGCGGGCACATGTCCAAACAGTAGCAATACAAATGTAACTATTAATGCCTTACCGGTTGCACCTAGTGCAAATGCTCAAAATTTTTGTAGAGGACAAAACCCAACAGTAGCAGACTTAGTTGCTACAGGAACAAATTTACAATGGTATACTAATGCAACTGGAGGATCTCCTTTAGCATCAACAGTTACTTTAAATACAGGAATGTATTATGTAAGTCAAACCGATACTAATTCTTGTGAAAGCAATAGAACATCTGTAGCAATAACTGTTTCTGAAGATTGTGATGGTGATGGTGTTACAGATTTAGATGAATTAACACCACCAGATGGAGAACCTGCAACCGATTGGAATGATCCATGTGATTTTACCGCATCAGATATTACCTTAACAGTAACAGCAGTAACAGACTGTGATGGCGATGGCGAAGACAGCACAACCGATCCAGATGATTCAGATCCATGTAACGGAGGCGATGTATCAGGCGTAGATTTAACCAATACAACAAGTT
>NZ_JBSWYC010000016.1:0-970 GCF_056160885.1 Seonamhaeicola sp. ABD4_175 | reverse complement strand
ATCCTTTCTTTGAGTGAAAGTCGTCTGTGTTTTGAACTCATATTACAAATCTATAATTTTAGATTTGTTGCGTTAAGTTATTGAATAGACCTAGTTTTTCTCAAATGACGCACAACGGTCTCGGCTATGAGTAGTTGCGTGGTTTAGCACGAAACTTTGCAAGTACACACCAAGCTGAAAATCCGCGAGGATTTTCAGAAGTAGGCGAGAACAAGCAATTACTTATAGCCATTGTTAGGCATAGTTTTTTATTATTTTAAAAATTAGAAAGAAAATGAAAAGAACTAATATTCCAAAACTATAGATTCTTGCACCAAGATTAAAAGCTCTATAATTTCTTTCCGTGTTTAATGAGCCAAGTTTATGTTGAGTCAATAGGTCAATTCTTTGAGAGTCCAAATCGTATTCTTTTGATATTTCTATTAATTCCTCGATTTTCTTGCTATTAATGTATCTCCAACTAATAAATCGTCTAGGATAATTTTTTATTTTTTCAATCTGTTCAATTTTAAAACGTACTGTCATATTAATCAATCCGATTGTAAATGCCGTAAACGAACATATTCCAAAAATTACTATAATGATTTTAAATACAATTCCATTATTATATTCGGCAAACAGATTCATTATTGGGCTTAGACTAGCAATAGAACCACCAGATATCGTTACTAGTCCCAATAATTTAGCCTCTCCATATCTTTGCCAGCCAATTTGGTTTTCCAAAGCATATCTCAAGGCTTCAATATTTTTATTTTCTTCTTCTCTTTTCTTTTTGCTCACAGTTTTGGTAAATTATGCCTAACGGTTCGTATATGGAAAGTTGCGTGTTTGTGAGCGGCGATTTTCCGAAGGAAAATCGGAAGCAAGCAAAAGAGCAACTTCCATTTGTTTAAGGTAAAACTAGCAATTTTTTATATACAATGTTAGTTTTAGTGCTTTTTTTTGATTGAAAATCAGTCGGTAACCAAAT
>NZ_JBSWYC010000015.1:0-1062 GCF_056160885.1 Seonamhaeicola sp. ABD4_175 | reverse complement strand
GGCACATTCAAGGTTCTAACGCAACAAAGTGTGTTTATTTATTAATGATACTAAGCTACATTTTTTAATTCAAATTCCAAGACTTCTTTAGGTGTTTTATATCCAATAATTTTCCTTGGTTTATTGTTTAGTTTATGTTGCAGTTTTAGTAGTTGTTTTTCATCTATAAGATTAAAATCTGTTCCTTTAGGGAAGTCTCTTCTGATGATTCCATTAGTATTTTCGTTGGTTCCTCTTTCCCAAGAAGAATAGGGGTGAGCGAAGTAAATTTTCATACCTGTTTTTTGAGTTATTATATGATGTTTAGCCATTTCAATACCGTTATCGTAGGTCATAGATTTTCTTAGTTTTTTGTTGAGTTGATTAATTTTTTTAGAGAACATTTTAGCGACTTCATTAGCTTTTCTAGATTTTAATTTGACGATTAGCGTGTATCTGGATTTACGTTCTACGATAGTACCGATAGCAGATTTTTGTCCTTTTCCGATGATTAAATCCCCTTCCCAGTGTCCTATTTCTTGTCTATTGTCAATGTGCTTTGGTCTATTGTCAATACTGACTTGTCCTATGATTTTGGATCCTTTTCCACGTACTTTTTTAATAGGTCTTCTTCTTGTTTTCTTTCTAACGAGGAGCTTGATTAATTTTTTGTTTAAAGACGCCTGCGGTCTTGTATAAATGTGTCTATAAATAGCTTCGTGAGAAATAGACATCAATTCATTATTAGGATATTCAACTTTAATTCTACCACTTATTTGCTCAGGTGTCCAAGCTTTAAGCAATCCTTTATAAACGTAATGTTTTAATGTTTTATAGGTTGATATTTTATCTAGATTTCTTTTGTTTAGATAATCATCTTTAGCGTACCAATGAGCTAATTCTGCTTGATATTTATCACTAGGACCTTGTACCCATTTATTAACTTCTCTAGTTATAGTAGAGCGAGATCTATTTAATCTATTAGCAATGTACGCTTTGGATTTTCCTTCGTTTAAAAGTGTCTCAATTGTTATCCTTTCTTTGAGTGAAAGTCGTCTGTGTTTTGAACTCATATTACAAATC
>NZ_JBSWYC010000014.1:0-1490 GCF_056160885.1 Seonamhaeicola sp. ABD4_175 | reverse complement strand
GTAACTGAATGTTCTCCAACGGGACAACACTCAGCACCTATTAAACCTATATACTCACTTAATTTGTCTGTAAGTTTATCATCATCTAATCTATGGACATCAACTTACAGTCCATATCAGCAAGAACTTTTTGATATCATAAGTAAGTTTCATGAGAAAGATGGATGGAACTTTAAACAGATATCGGATTGGTTGATTGAGAACAACTATAAAACACCTAGAGGTAAGACGTTCACTCACACGCATTGTTGGAGTATTTATAAGAAGAAGAACAAAAGCATTCAGAGGTTCAGTCGAGAGTTCGAACCTACAATAACTGATGTAAAGATTAATCAGATTTAATTAGGCAGAAAGTTTAGTTGTCATGGCATTCTTTACCTTATATATGTAGTTAGGTGAGCATTCAACGATTCGACTAATCTTTCTGATTCCTATATCTTCATTAAGTAAGGTCATTATCTTTTGCACTTTTGGTTTAGATAAGAAGGTCTCAACACTTTCTGTACTACCGATTTTTCGTCCTTTATATTTACCATCTAATTTAGCACGTTCAATTCCTGCTAATGTTTTTTCTCTAGTTTGGTGGTATTGGAACTCACTAATCGAGCTTAATATATTAATGAGCAAGTTAGACATCACGCTCTCTTTACCATCAATAAGAGTAGTTATACCCTCATTTTGCGATGTGATTGGTACATTATAACTATGGATAGTCTTAATGGTTTTTAAAATGTCTTCTAGGTCTCTACCAAGGCGGTCGATACGAAGGACTATCACTTGATTAATCTTACCGTTTGCAATATCCTCAATAAGTCGTTTACCACTTGGACGTTCAATAAAAGGGATTCGACCGCTGACACCTTTATCTTCATATACCTTCCAACCATCTTCGATTTTATCAATTTGCGTTCCTATATTCTGAAGGTAATGAGAGGTTCTTAGGTAGTATCCAATATTGCTCATAAATGTTATTAATTTAGGTTGTATTAAATAATAACACTAATATAGTGATAATTCCCTGACAAGTGTATGTTTACGGCAATTATCTTATCGTGATTATGTATATTGAATAGATTAGACTTTAAATTAATAACATTAAGTCAATAATATTATTAAAAATGCCACATTGCCACGTTAAAACCCAAAACTATTGTTGATATTATATCTAATATATATTCTATTATATTTTTAATAAAATAGTTTTATGTAAAAGTAATGGCAATGTGGCAAACATATAATATAGTCTTTATTCATAGGTGTTTATGGATGCCACTAACGTGCCGTCAACATGCCAAATACTCATAATGTGCCATTAAAAACATAAAAACATGGAGTCGGTTTTAATATAATTTTCTATGATTCAATTAAAATCCATAATATGAAGCTCTTAAATATGGCTGAAGAACTAATTAGTGGCAACGTTGCCACCAAATCATGTGAGTTGATGGCAATCAATATCCAAAATTAAAAAGGGTAGTTTTCTATAATGT
>NZ_JBSWYC010000013.1:0-1561 GCF_056160885.1 Seonamhaeicola sp. ABD4_175 | reverse complement strand
CACAAACAGGAAACACAGCAAGTTGGGCAGGTTTAACAGTAGCGGCCAATAATGGCACAATAACATTACGTTATGAAGCCACCGTAAATGCGCCAACAGGAGCAGCAGGCGAGTATACAAATATCGCACAAATCACGGCAGTAGATCAGTACGATCCAGACAGTGATTCAACAACAGATGAAACCGTAGATGACAATGGAGATGGAATAGCTGATGACGATGAAACAGCGTTAACAGTAGCACCAGCCCAAGCTGATTTATCAATAGTAAAAGGTTTAGTCAATGGCAGTGCCACACCAAATGTAGGCGATGTGTTAACCTTTGAATTAGTAATTAGTAATGCCGGACCAAATGATGCTACCAATGTAAGTTTAGAAGACGTATTACCAATAGGTTATAGCTTAGGTGTAGTAAATAATGCAGGAATAGCAACAGGCAATACCGCAAGTTGGACAGGGTTATTTGTACCATCAAACAGTAGTATTACAGTGACTTACGAAGCTACAGTAAACGCCCCAACAGGTGCAGCAGATGAGTATTTAAATAGAGCACAAATTACAGGTAGTGATCAGTACGATCCAAACAGTGATCCAACAACAGATCATACAGTAGATGAAGACAATGCCGATGGCGATAATGATCCATCCACAGGAGGCGAAGATGATGATGAGACAAACTTTACTGTAGTACCACAAACGGCCGATTTATCCATAGCCAAAACCTTTGTAGATGATAATGGAGGCGATTTAAACGTAGGCGATGTATTAACCTTCAGCATAGCAATAAGCAATGGCGGTACATCCCCAGGAACCAATGTAAGTATAGATGATGTCTTACCAATAGGTTACAGTTTAGTATCGGGAAGCATCGATAATGGCGGGGTATACAATGCAGGAGCAACAACGATTACATGGAATGGATTAACCGTGCCATTAACAGGGTTAACAGTAACGTACCAAGTAACAGTAAATGCCCCAACAGGCGCAGTGGATGAATACCAAAACGTAGCTGAAGTAACAGGAAGCAATCAGTTTGATCCAGACAGTACACCAGATAACGATGATGGCGATCAAAGTGAAGATGATGAAGATGCAGCAACGGTAGTGCCAACCCAATCAGATTTAGAGTTAGCCAAAGGTATAGCGGCAGGAAGTAGTGCGACACCAAATGTAGGCGATACAGTAACTTTTGAAGTAGTAGTAACAAACAATGGTCCAGATGATGCTACAGGCGTATCAGTACGAGATGTTGTACCATCAGGCTACAGCACAATCACAGCAATAAGCAACACAGGATTAGCCACAGGCAACCAAATCGATTGGACCGGACTTAGCATTGCCAATGGAGCTAGTATAACCTTAAGTTATACAGTAACAGTAGAAGCCCCAACAGGCGCATTAGGCGAATACCAAAACGTAGCTGAAGTAACGGGAAGTGATCAATTCGATCCAAACAGTACGCCAGATAATGATGATGGCGATCAAAGTGAGAATGACGAAGACAGTTTTACTGTTGTACCTCAAACCTCAGATTTAAGTATTAATAAAACAGTAAGTGATGC
>NZ_JBSWYC010000012.1:0-2225 GCF_056160885.1 Seonamhaeicola sp. ABD4_175 | reverse complement strand
TCCTTTCTTTGAGTGAAAGTCGTCTGTGTTTTGAACTCATATTACAAATCTATAATTTTAGATTTGTTGCGTTAAGTTATTGAATAGACCATTGTTCAGTGTAATGTTTGCCAACGGTCTCGGCTATGGATAGTTGCGTGGTTTGGTCACTAATTTAGCAAAAGTTCTCGAACCAGAGGAAAATCCGTAGGATTTTCCGAGTAACATAGACCAAGCAATTATTTATAGCCATTGTTAGCCATAGTATTTTTAATTCCCGAATGGACTTTTGTCATTCATAAAAGGGCTATCAAAAGTTTGCCATTCAGTAGTTTTTAATGATTTTCCGTCCGTGTTCATTGGCGTGAATCTTACTTTATATTTACCTTTATTATTGAAAGTAAATGCTCCTGCACACATTCCGTGTCCAACGTGTAATTGTTCATTCCATTCTTTTATGTAATATGTGGTTTGCTCATTGGTTTTAATGTCAACCACTTCTGTTTTGTACCAAACTTCAGAACTTGATTTGTTCTTTATGTTGAAGATTGCATTTGCATCGGGACCACATCCATAATGGATTACTTCTGTCTTATCAAATTCAAGAGTTAAATTTGAATTTAAAGTATCCAATGATTTTTTGTCTGTTGTTTTCCAATACACTTTTTCATATTCTTTTTTGTCAGAATTCCAATTTCTCATTTCATTTGATTCTCTTTCGGTTTGTTTAGAATATTTGAGAAAGTATTTTGTATTGGGTTTTAATTGAGTTAAAGGACATAAAATTGCTTGAGTTAATTCCATTTGACCTTTTAGAATCTCTTGAACATTTAGTTCAATTATTTCTCCGCTTTCGCTTTCTAAAAAAATTGTTCTGTCCATGAAAGTGTTAATTGTCTTTTGACTAAATGCGTAACCCTGAATAATAAACATTGAATTTAAGCTGATTTCTTTTGTTTCTGGGAAGAAAGACATTCCACTCATTCCGCAATCAGCAAAAGCAGATTTAATTCCGAATGTCAATAATAAAAGAAAGGTGATTTTTTTCATAATGTTAGTTTTCAAACATTCATCAAATATCGTTCCGTTGATATTATGGCTAACGGTTAACGGCTAGAAATTCGTTGCGGAAAAATCCGCAGGATTATTCCGCCGTAGAACGAATATAGTAAAAAGAAATGAATTTTCGGAAGAAAATTCAGTCGCAATGATTTTTAGCCAATGTTGTTTTTAGTAGCGGCCCACAAGAGTGAGCAGAGTCAGTTTGCGTGTCTGTTATTTTAACCGCAGCGTTTATTTAGTCGGCAATTTATTGGTCGGCTACATTTTTTATCCAAAGTGTTAATTTTTAGCTTTCAGATTTAATTTTTTTTTAAAATCCGCAACAGTAGTTTTTCACGCAAAGTTTTAAGTTTTAAAGAATCCTAGTGAATATCGATTGTAGTTTTTTTTCAGCGTTTTGCTGAAAGTCGGTCGCAGTTGAGTGATCAAGTTTTAACCGGCATTTTGTGAATCGGATGTTTTTAAAGAGTTCGAGTGAGCGTCGGCCGCTATTGAAAGCAACGTGTTTGTATATGGAAAGTTGCGTGTTTGCGTGCGAGGAATTTCCGAAGGAAATTCAGACGTAGCAAACGTGCAACGACCTTTGTTTTAGTACAACACCAGCAATTTTTTATATACGGTGTTGTGTGTAGTTTTATTCCGATTTCTATCCGTCAATCGAAACTCCAACTTGTTTATTATTCTCAAAATGAACATTGAAAAAGTAATTTTGACCTTCTTTTTCCTGAAAAGCCATTTCAAATCCTTCGTCACGTACAGATATTCCTTTCAATTCAAAATGTTTTTCAATCGATACGAATTCCATTTCCGCATTTTCAAATTGTTCTTTAAGTGCTTTTTCCGATTCGGACTTTATTTCCGTTTCGTTATTCAACGCATTTAGTAAAATCCGTTTCTGATTTTCAGATATTCCGTCCTTATTTCCTGCGACAAGAATTTCAATATCAGAATCCAAAAATCTTTTATTCACTTGCCAACCAACATCATTTCCTCTCGTGCTAAAACTCTCAATTTCTCCAAAATCAGAGTCAGTCGTTTTTAGTTTTTTACTTCCAAAAAGTTTTCCAAATATTCCCATTCAGTTTGGTTTTAGTTGGCACATTCAAGGTTCTAACGCAACAAAGTGTGTTTATTTATTAATGATACTAAGCTACATTTTTTAATTCAAATTCCAAGACTTCTTT
>NZ_JBSWYC010000011.1:0-4440 GCF_056160885.1 Seonamhaeicola sp. ABD4_175 | reverse complement strand
TCCTTTCTTTGAGTGAAAGTCGTCTGTGTTTTGAACTCATATTACAAATCTATAATTTTAGATTTGTTGCGTTAAGTTATTGAATAGACCAGGTGTTTCATAAATTGTGTACAACGGTTTTGTATATGATTTGTTGCGTTGTTTAAGCAACTAATTTAGTAAATAATTACCGACCAAGAAAGTCCGCGAGGATTTTCGTAAGTAGGTGAGAAGCCAGCAATAAATTATATACGGTGTTGTGCCCAGTTATTTTAAACGGTAGATTGTCTTATTTTTTTCTCCTATTTTTTCAAATAAATTTAATTCAGTTCCTTTCTTTAAATCTCTACTCGCAGTTGCAGAAGAAATGTCTTTAAAAATATCCATATAATCTTTTCTTGTGAATTCAGTTTTATTTAATGAAACATAATACTCTAATCTATCTTTTTCATTTAACGTCCGATTATTAAAATCTAATAGCTGACTTATTGAAATGTCAATTACATTAAGCATATATTCAATAAACTTAGTTGATTTTCCAGATTTATCACTTTCAGCCAAAGCTTTATAATATTTTTCTTGGTCATTACTGATTAAAGTTTCAAAAGGCAAAAATTCAAAGATTGGATATTTTTCCATTAAAATTAAAGTTTGCCATAATCTTCCCATTCTTCCATTTCCATCCAAAAATGGATGTATAAATTCCATTTCGTAATGGAAAACACAACTTTTAATTAATTCAATTTCATCAGACTTTTTCAAATATTCAAAAAGGTCTTTCATTAAGTATGGCACATTTTCAAAAGGTGGTGCTAAATGCTCAACTTTAGAGCCTTTAACAATTCCGACACTTTGATTTCTATATTTTCCAGCGTTTTCTATTAAACCTTCCATTAGATTTTGATGTGCTTTTAAAAATGATTTTTCATTTGAAGGATTGTAATCGTTTAAATTTTCATAAATTTTAATTGCGTTTAAAACTTCAAGAACATCTTTTTTAGGACCAATAACTCTTTTGTTTTCAAGTAGCGCTGTTATTTGTTCTTCTGTAAGTGTGTTTCCTTCTATTTTTAGAGAAGAATGAATGGTTTTGATTCTATTCTGTTTTCTCAATTTGGGTGAAGGTTTGTTTAATAAATTAGCATTTACTTCTCCTATTTTTTCTGAAATAGAAGTTATTAAATTTAAAATAGAAGATGTTATTTCGTAAGGTGGTTTCATTTTTGATACTATCATTTGATACTATCAAAGATACAATCATTTAATCTGAATTATCTTATGAAACGTATTTTTTTTAATTGGGCACAACGGTTCGTATATGGAAAGTTGCGTGTTTGTGAGCGGCGATTTTCCGGAGGAAAATCGGAAGCAAGCAAACGAGCAACTTCCATTTGTTTAAGGTAAAACTAGCAATTTTTTATATACAATGTTAGTTTTAGTGCTTTTTTTGATTGAAAATCAGTCGGTAACCAAATCCGCTCAATTTATTTTTTTATCAGATTTTGATTGGTTAATCCGCAAGGTTTTTTTAATCCACAAAAAGCTCAAAATCCGATATAGTTTTTGTTTATTCAGCAGAGTGGAAGTCCACCGTAATTTTATTCATAATTTTAGGGTTTCCGCAACGTTTGTCAAAATCCGCACAGTTATTCACTCCGATTTTAGAGTTTTTAATTCGCAACATTTTGAAACTCGGCAGCAATCTTTTTCGGAATTATCTATCTTAAAATTCTAAAAAATTTTCGAATCTAAGCACCAGGCATTTTTCTAACCGCAAACTTGCTCCAGCATTGAAACTAACGGTCTCGTATAAGATTAGTTGCGTGGTTTAAGTTACTAATTTAGCAAATAAAAACCGAATAGAAAATCCGCGAGGATTTTCGTAAGTAGGCTAGAACCAAGCAATTAATTTTATACATTGTTGGCATTTCGTTGTTTTTATTCAGATTATTTTTTATTCGGTTTAATACCGTTTTTAGATTCTCCAGCGTTTGAGTGAATTCGGTCAGCGATTTATTCTACAAACTTTTTTCAATTCCGCATTCAATTCAGGTTTTGCTTTTCTATTCAGTTTCCTATTCCACAAACAAGCTATAACTCATTTTTTTTAAGTTCTAAATACTTTTTGTCAATTCTTTTAAAAGAGAAAAGAGCTGTTAAAATCCCTAATATTGAGGAAATTGAATAAAGTAAAATAAAATCTTTCAAAATTTTCATTGAAAAAGTAAAACGATTATCACTCAATTCAAAGAGTATCATAAATATTGAAAATGGAAGTGCCCAATAAAGCATTCCCTCAATTAATAAATACTTCAATTTGTTTTTTCTTTTACTTTCCCATTTCTTGTAATAATTTATTTGTTTTTGGTTTAATTCCATTTTTTAAGGTTTCTGCTCAATGAATGCCAACGGCTACGTATATGGAAAGTTGCGTGTTTGTGTGCGAGGATTTTCCGAAGGAAAATCAGAAGCTAGCAAACAAAGCAACTAACATTGGTTAAGGACAAAACAGCAATTTTTTATATACAATGTTGTAAAATGTTTTTATTCTGGTTCAAAATTTAATTAGAAAATAATTCATTTCTGATTTTTTTGACAATAAATAATGGAGTATCAGTCATTTCACTTATTTCCTTATCTCCATAATTATTTGATGAATTAATACTGTCTTCTACCTTCTTTATGGAGTTTAAATTTGTTTTGTCATAAGTAATTAGATTTTCCACTAATGGAGGCATTGTTTTAATAAAATCTGGGTAACCCACAACAAATGTTTTAATCAGAGATAAATCTGCAGGTATTGACCAAAATTGTTCTTCCCTAAACCAATTTCTATCTACATCATCGAAATAAATTGAATGATTATACCAAATATTATTGGTATGTTTTTTAAATAAAAAATACTGCCTATAAATTCTATTTCCAGTTTTTATAATAGCTTGATAGAACAAACTTTTGGGATTACCAGCGACATTAATTAATTCTGTTGTAGAATTATTGATGTTTATAAAGGTGAATTTATTTTTATAAACCTGTTTTAGGTCTTCTTGAAATTCATTATCAGAATTGGTTCTTGCCATTTCAAATATATGCAACTCTACATTTTTTAAATTATACTCTCCTTCAATCTTAAAAAAAACGCATATATTATTATACATTTCTTGATATTGAATTTGTAGTCTTAAGTAACTGTTTCCTCCCGTTATTTCAGATTTAATTATTTCCGATTCATCTATTAACTTACTTGAAAGTTTAGCATTACTTTTAGCGATTGATATATTGCTTTTTATGAGTTTTTGATTTGCATTCGTTAGGTTTGTATTCTCTATAAGTAAAGACTGATTCTTTTTTGTAAGAGAAATGTTTTCTTGTTCAAAATCTTTAATTTCGTCAGTAGCTTTAATGTTTTGGATATTCAATTTCTTATTGTCTCTTCCTAATGTGATATTTTCATTTCTATACGTAATCATTCTTGTATACGAAATCCAACCACCAATTGCCGTTAAAATAACACCTAAGCAAATTAGTAATTGAGGTAAATATTGGATTAACCAATTCTTATCTGTCATTTTCAATAGTTGATTTTTTTAATGTTTTACAACGGTCTCGTATAACCGTCAGTTACGGGATTAAAGTTAATAATTTTCGGTTAAGAACTGGCGTTAGCAATTCCGAGTGGATTCGGACGTAGTCGAATCCGCCGTAATTGCGGTTATACATTGTTGTACACCGTTTTTTTATTCAGTTGGTTTTGTCAATTCCTTTATTTTTTGCTCTAATGAGTCTTTTGTTTTTTTGTTTTGCTCAATCAGATTTTCATTTTGTTTTTCTACTTGAATTATTTTGTTTTCAAGTTCGTTAGATTTTATTTCGGTAATATATGTTCCGAGAAAATAAGCCAAACCACCAACGGTAGAAACTATTGCCCAAAATAACCTTGAACTGAAAATCGATTCTTTAGTTTTTACAGAATATTTAGATTCCTCAAATTCCGTTTTCAAGATTTCTAGTAAATTAATCAGACTTTTTCTGTCGCTTCTCCACGCTTCATTGTCCCGATAATGAAAACTATTATAAATTCCTTCTTTAGGTCGAAAAGTCAGAGAGGATAATTGGTTGAAATATTCTTCTTTATCAGGAATGTGCGCATTAAAAAATGGTAAGATTTTCCGAATTAATTCATTCTTCTTTTCTTTGCGGTCATACTGTAGTTTAGTCATTTGGCCTCTCTCTTCTTCAGTCGAAGCACTTGAATAATTTTCAAATTCCGATTCTGTGTATAAATCTTCTGGAAGCTGTTTCGCTTCTAGAATTAATTTGTCTAATCTCGAAATTATTTTCTTGTTCATTCGATTTTCTCAAATGGTGTACAACGGTTAACGGCTAGAAATTCGTTGCGGAAAAATCCGCAGGATTATTCCGCCGTAGAACGAATTTAGTAAAAAGAAATGAATTTTCGGA
>NZ_JBSWYC010000010.1:0-6521 GCF_056160885.1 Seonamhaeicola sp. ABD4_175 | reverse complement strand
TTATCGGGTTTTTCGTATATTTAAGTGTAAATATAAACACATAAATATTTGAGTAAAACAAACAAAAAAATCCTATACATTGACATGGACAATGTATTGGTAGACTTCCGTTCTGCATTTCCTTTTTTAAACAATAGTATAAAAGAGAAATATAAAGATAACATGGATGACATAGAGGGAATTTTTTCTCTTATGAAGCCGATGAAAAATGCAATAGAATCCTTTGAAATACTAGCAAAACATTTTGATGTTTACATTCTTTCCACTAGTCCTTGGGATAATCCAACCGCAGCATCTGAAAAAGTAGCATGGGTAAAAAAACACTTACCTGAATTAGCTTATAAACGATTGATTTTATCTCATAACAAACATTTAAATCAAGGCGATTATATAGTTGATGACAGGCTAGCTAATGGAGTTGACCGTTTTTCAGGCGAACATATCCATTTTGGACAAGAGAACTTTAAAGATTGGCATTCGGTCGTGAAGTATTTATTTATTAAAGAAGGAATCAATGAACCAGAGTTTGAAAAATAAGATTTTAGAAAAACAAATTTTTGAAGGACTTACAAATTTGAATACAGGTTGGGATGCTCCGACAATAGCATATTTCTCTGAAACTGATTTTAAAGCTGTTCTAGAGAGAATTGAAAAGATGGATTTCGGAATTTACGGAATAGAACCATGGACAGAGGATAATCACTATTTTGATGTAAAGTTATTTGATGATTATTCAAATAAACCAAATGACCCATTGTGGTATAATAAAGCGTTTAATGAATTTATAGAAACAGGCAAGGTGCTAAAGTATTCAGCAAGTTATTTTATACCTAAAGAAATAAAAATTAATTATAGATAATTTTAAGGTTTTTTATCAAAAACTAACAATTCTGAAGTGGTTAAATCAAAAGCTGTCGCTATACGCTTTAGCATAGAAATCTTCATCTCCTGCCTTCCTAATTCATATTTCCTCAGGTTCTGAGCATCAATTTCTGCTTTAAAGGCAATTTCTTCTATAGATAAACCTCTTTTTTTTCTTAAAGCTCTTAGGTGTCTACCAAGTTCAATACAAAACTCAGAAACCTCGTTTTTACGTTCTCTTTTGGTCATATTCAAAATTCAGGACATTTAGGTATAATCAACCAATTGTAAATAACGGGTTGTTTGCAACCTTTTTTATTTTACATTTGTAAGAAAATTACAATCATTAAGGAAAACCGTAAAGCTTTCAGAAGCTTCTGAAATATCTTTAGTGATTTTTAAATATTAATCAATTTAAATACAATGAAAAACACCCGAATTATTTTTTATTCAACCTTTTTAGCAACAAGTTTATTCTTTTCATCATGTTCTAGTGATGATTCTTCAGAACAAAGAACAGAACCTACAACTACACAATTAGACCTATTAAAAGGAACATGGCAAGAAAGCAATGTTACTCATGATGGCGTTGACAGTGAAACTCAAATTATTTGCAATAATGAAAGAGAACAATATGTCTTTAATGAAGATAACTCGTTCACAGAAAGGCACTTTGATGATTATTGCGATGAAGAATTTGATAATGGTGAGTTTGTATTATCTGAGACTTCATTAACATTAAATTTTGAAGATTCATCAACAGATATATATCAAATAGTAGAATTAAATGATACGACATTAAAGATTAGTTTTGATGATGGTGGAGTCTTAGTTGAAGAAACTTATGTTAAAATAAATTAGAGGATTTAAAGATGAGAAAAACAAATTTTTTAATAGTACTAGCTATACTAAATTGTATGCTTTCTTTCAGTCAAGAAACATTCAAATTTCGAGATATAAGCAGGTATAGCGTTTATACCGTAAGAGAAGGAACATGGTTTGTGCCAGATTATGAAGCTGAAGTAAAAAATCCAATGTATGATGGGTTTTATAACGATGCTGTGAAAGAGTTTATTGAGGATTATGAAGTTATTTCAAAAAAAATAAGTGAATCTGAAAATGTAAAAGGTAAAGAAGGAAGGAAACTTAGAAAGTCCCTAAGTGCTCAAAGAATTGAAATTTTAACTAAATATCAACCATACTTTAATAAATTAAAATCCAGATGGCATTTTGAAGGTATTGATATTAATAGTCCAAACTTACTAGAAGAAAGTAAAAAGATGTTAAAAAAATTAGAAGGAACTAATTTGGTAATTAAAGATTTAAACGAAAAAGACCTTTTAAACAAAGTCCCTAAAAAAAGTGCAACATTCAAAAAACTTATGTATTTAGGAGACAAAACAAATATAAAAGGAGAATATTTTTTAGCTGGAAAAATTAAGGTTTCATACTCTTATAATGTAAATGATGGAACATATGAAGACCAAGTGTTGGAAGGGGACAAAAATTATTCAAGATATTCTACTTATAACTATTTTAAAAGTGTAGACGGTTCTGGTACTGATTTTTATAATAGCAATATTGATATATATAATCCTTATGCTGTAGAAAGAAAACCTAAAAAACTTACCGCAGATGAAAAAAGAATTGTAAGTAAGATGAAAACTTACAAAGCAGAAATGACTAGTTTATTAGATAAAATTGCTCAGTATAGAAGTAAAACGAAAGCTGCTTACGAAGCAACAAAAAAAGGACAAGCTCTTCAGAAAAAAGTACAAGCATTATATGATAACAACGATGATAAATACTATGATTTCATGCAGCTATTAGACATGGAAACAAAAGAAGTCATGGTAGAATTTAATCAAGTTTTAAAAGGGGCTGTAATTATATTTGGCTTATAGTTTTAACATTAAATAATAGCATAAAAAACCACTCAGTATTTGAGTGGTTTTTTTTATGCTAAATTTTTCTTTATAAATACATTTATTTCAGATTCAGTAAATCTTATAACATTCTGAATTTTAAAATACTTAATTTTTTTGGACTTGACCCAAGAGTCTATAGTTCATAGAGAGACATTAAAGTAATCAGCTAGTTCTTTTCTGGTATAAATTTTAGTATTCATGTTAAATGTTGTTTTAGTTTCTATAGTATATATAGTTAGACCTTAAACAACTTATCAAACATGCTCTATTCTGGGTCAAAAATGTTCAAACATAACTTTTCTTAACTAGTCTTAACTTACTAGAACAAGTTTAATCTTAACCAAACCATACATATATTAACAATATAATTAACCTGTAAAAACTTCATTGATTAATTGTAAACAAATTAATCTGTAACACATCGTTAATTTATTTGTTTATATAAGATGTAGTTAATTCAAAAAAACATCAAATATGAAAAACAGGTCTCCGTGAAGAGTATTGATTCTTTCTAAAAAAATAAGTCGAAGGAGTATAATTAACTCCAAAATAAATAACATAACAAAAAACAATTATGCTTGAAACAAACAACAAAATAAATGTTTCTGATATAGAGTCTATAAACAAGGAATTACTAACGGAAATATATAATTCACAAATTGTAAAAGGAGGTGAGTTTTTTGAGCTTGAAGAAACCCTCTTAGAGAATGACATAACAAAAGAAGACCTAAAGTTAGCTTTAAATTTTTATTGTAATACGCCAATAACCACTTCTGATGAACTACAACAATATTCTAGCCTAAAGAAGGAAATGTGGGATGAATATAGATTAAGTGGTTCAAAATCTAAAGTGTATAAAAGCTTAAAAAAGAAATTTGAAGCATTAGATTTAAAACTCACTCCCATTGGACGCCAAAAAGCAATGGAAGCGATAGCAAATAAAAAAGAAGTGACTTACTTCTCTAATTTATATTCAAATGCTCCAGAGTATTTAAAGGTTGATGATATATTGGAGAGAATAAAATCAGGTGAATACTCTCAATTGATTAACAATATTCGAAAGTCCAAAAGCAAAGAGGAGAAGAATAAGTTGAAAAAAAAGCTTCCAGTAGTACTATTCAATGGTCTATTTTACAAGAGAACAGGAAGTAAGATTATAAAATTTACAGATTATCTATGTCTTGATTTTGATGACTTCTCAACTTTCGAAGAAGTATCAAAAACAAAAGAACAATTGAAATCAGACCCTTATGTTTACTCTGTATTTACATCACCAAAGGGGTTAGGATTAAAAGTACTTCTTAAAGTAAAAAGACAAGATTATAATGACCATATATGCCTATTTAATGGTGCACAAGAACATTATTCTCATATAAATGGGTTTGATATTGCTTGTAAAGATATAACACGAGCTGCTTTTGTCTCTTATGACGAAGACCTGTATTTAAATAAAGAAGCAGAAGAGTTTACCCTCAGAGTGGAAATTAGTCACAAAAACAAAGAAATAAAAAACCTTAATCATGAAAAAAAACAAAAAGCTATGACGAAGCAAAAAAATGAAACAAAAATTAGAAAAGAGAATTCTATGTTTATTGAAACCGAAATAGAAAGAATAAAAGAATTGGTACTAAAATATTGGGAATCCAAATATTCTTTGGAAGCTGGTCAGCGTAATAATAACCTCTTCAAACTTGCAATAAAATTGTATTCAGCAGGTGTTCCAGAAACTGATATCACAAATTTATTTCATGAAAGATTTACAAATATTTTTGAAAGTGATGATGAACTTGATTCTATTATATCAAGTGCTTGCAAAGATGAATCTGTTTTTAATTCTGCACCATGGGAAAACTTTGAGCTGAAAAGAAATGTAATTGCTCTTTTGCAAGATGAAGACGAACTAAAAGAATTACTTAAAAAACATAATATAAACTTTATGGACTCGAAAGTTCATAATGAGCTTGAAAAATTAAAAGATAGTAATCATGTTTTCTGGGACACAATAATCGATAAAAACAATAAGATTACTGGCTATAAGGTTAACGAATATAAGTTGATTGAGTTTTTAAAATCCCAAAATATTTTTTGCTTAAATAAAGGAGGTAGTTTCCAATATTATATAGTAAAACAAAACCTAATTTATGAACTAGATTTATACGATATAAAAAATATAATAATAGACTACATTAGAGAAGCCTGTAATGGTAAAACCCTGTTAATTAGCACCTTTTTAAAACAACGTGCAATTTTTACTGATTTATTCTTATCAGATTTAAAAGCAGAAGAGCATCAAACACAAAGGGATTCAAAAGATACAGTTTACAAATACTTCTTGAATGGAGTATTGGTTATTTATAAAAGTAAACAAAATGCGTTTATAAATTACTCTGAATTGGATTACCCTGTTTACGCAAGTCAAATTATACAACATAATTATAATCCTGAATTTAAAGGTCAATCAGATTTTGAAGTTTTTGTTGCTGATATTGCTGGTGAAAATTTTGACAGTTTTCGTTCTGCTATAGGTTACTTATCTAGTAACTATAAGGCGCAATCAAATGCGAAAGCTGTAATCTTATCAGATAATTCAACATCCTATTCTGAAGCAAATGGAGGACGTGGGAAAGGGATACTGAGTAAGGCTTTGTCTAATTTCTCAAAATTGGTACGATTGGATGGGAAACGTTACTCAGCTCAAGATAATTTTGCTTTAGCACCAATCAATAAAACTCATGAAATAGCTCATGTAGATGACCTTAAACAAGGGTTTCATTTTACAGATATGTATAATACAATAACTGACGATATGGAGGTTACTAAAAAATATTCTGATAAAGAGATAATACCGTTTCAACTTGCCCCCAAACTATTACTTAGTAGTAATTACCCGATATCTGGTACTGACGAGAGTAGCAAAAGACGTCGTTTTGATTTGGTGTTGTCTAACTATTATTCAACTAAATACACACCAATCGACAAGTTTGGTCGAGAGTTCTTTACAAGTTGGAATGAAAATGATTGGAACAATTTTTACCACTTTATGATAGGTTGTGTAGAATTATTTCTCGAAAAGGGATTAATATATATGTCTACTGAGTCCATGAAGCTTAAAGAACTCATTGGAGATACTTCTGAGGATTTTTTAGAATATATAGAAGAGAATCTAGAGATGTTATCTTCAAACAAATTTAGTCTAGAGGAAGTGAAACAGGCTTACTATTCTAACAGTAACCATAATATATCTGTTCGAAAAATAAAGAACTGGTTAAAAAAATGGTGTCAGTTTTATAGTTACGACTTAAAAGACTATAGAGAGAACAACAAACGAGTTTACAAACTAATGCCAATAGAAGAATTTAAACTATTGGCATCATAATAAAACTATAATTATGAATAAACAACATATAACAGAATTTAATGGATGTGAAATAAGCATCCAAAATAAATCAAAAACACTAAGTGATGATGGGGTTATTAACTTTTGTCAAAAATACATTGAATACTATTTAGCACGAGAAGGACGCTTTATCCCTAGCATTGTTGAACAACAAGAGAAATTAGATGTCATCTTATATGAATGTAAAAAGCATTATTTTATTGATATTAATAATGTCACTCACATCACACTGAACCGTAATGATTTTCATAATGCTCAAATCGGAGTAGAACAACTAACAGCAAGTCATGGAGCATTTTTCATGCAAATTCATAGTCATAAAGTTTCTGGAACAG
>NZ_JBSWYC010000009.1:0-11405 GCF_056160885.1 Seonamhaeicola sp. ABD4_175 | reverse complement strand
TAATGTAATCTCTATAAAGATTTACGTAACATTTCTTTTACCATATTAAAAACCATTGTATTAAACTCCTCTTTAGCTTCTTCGTTGTCATTAATGACTTTATAAAAATCAAAATTTGTTGTTACGTGTTTCAGTAATTCGTCTTGTGCTAATTTATCACTTGTAATTCTTGCATTCTGTTCGTCAGAATGCTCGATAGAATTTAGCATATCTTTGTTTTTAGCCACTCCATTTACAACACTTTCAGCCATTTGCCTAACCTTATCAGCATCTTCAAATTCAGTTCCATAGCGGTCATTAAAAGTTTTAATAATATTAGATAATTGGTCAATTTCAGGGTCAGATGTTCCGCCTCTCATTTCTGTAGGAATAGGTTGTAAATCTTCTCCCTGTTCCATTGCTATATTTGTGGTGGCTTCCAACTGTAGGCGGTAACTATCCATATCTATATTATCTAAAACACCTTGTGAAAAATCAGGTTCAGTATCAGTTCCTAATTTGCTTTGTAAATGATTTAAGAAAATATACAGACGCTCTAAATATGCATTTTCAAAATCTACAATTTGAGATAAGAATATATACAAACGTACATAAGTCTTTACTTTTGCTCTAAAATCCGCTTGTTGCTCTTCTTCTAAATCTTCTCTAAAAACAACACTTGACTGGTCTAAAATGTCGTGTAACTGGTCTACTGTTACATTTGCTAATATTTTATTTGAAAACTTTTCTACTTGCTCTCTAGAATAGACTTGATAACTGTCTAAAGCATCTTGTAAGTCAAATAATTTATTTGGGTCTGTAGCCTCTCCTAAAATAGTATTTTCAAAATATGGTTTAAATGCTTTTTCTATATCCTCAGAAGAATTGGCAAAATCTAAAACAAAAGTATCTGTTTTTAACGGATGACTTCTATTTAGTCGGGATAAGGTCTGTACCGCATTTACACCACCTAATTTCTTATCTACATACATTGTATGAAGCAGTGGTTGGTCAAAACCTGTCTGAAACTTATTAGCTACTAATAAAAATTTGTATTCATCTTTTTCAAATTCTTCAGGTATGTTACCGCTTGGAAAACCATTTAAACTTGATTCAGTTTCTCCATCTATTTCCCCAGAAAAACCAACAATTGCTTTGTATGGACTATTAATAGATTTTAGATAAGCATCAAAAGCGTGTTTGTATTGTACCGCTTTAGCTCTGCTACTTGTAACCATCATAGCTTTTGCCTTGTTACCCATTTTATTCTTCTTAACTACATTATCTATAAAATGGTTAATCATTAAAATGGATTTCTTTTTGATAGCATGGTCATGACCTTCGACATAGGCTTTCAGTTTTTTTTGAGCCTTTTTCTTATCGTACTCTGGGTCGTCTTCTATCTTTTTCAGTAAAGCATAAAAGCTTTGGTATGTTGTATAATTAAGCAATACATCTTTAATAAAACCTTCTTCTATGGCTTGTTTCATTGAGTACAAATGAAATGCTTTGTATTTGGTTTTTCCATCCTGTTCAAATGGTTCGCCAAATAATTCTAAGGTTTTGTTTTTTGGCGTAGCTGTAAAAGCAAAATAACTTGCATTAGGTAAGAGTTTACGAGCTTTTACTATTGCCCTTATAAAATCTTCACCTGTTACTTCATTATCTTCTGTTTCATCATAGTTTTCTAAATCACTTTGAAGCTGTTCTTCGTCTGAAACTTTGGCTAGTGTTTCGTTTAATTTACGAGCCATTTGTCCACTTAAACTACTATGTGCTTCGTCTATAATGATTCCAAAATTATTGCTTGGTAAATCACCAATATCCTCGACAATATGGGGGAATTTTTGAATGGTAGTAATTATTATTTTTTTTCCTTCTTCTAAAGCAGTTTTTAATTGCTTACTTCCATCTGTAATAGCTTGTACAACACCTTTGACTTGTTGGTATTGTTTTATGTTCTCTCGTATTTGCTTATCTAAAACTCTTCGGTCTGTGATGACAATAACGGTATCAAAAATTGTTTTAGAACCTGATTTATCATGTAGACCAACCAGTTGGTGAGCCAACCAAGAAATGGAGTTACTTTTACCTGAACCTGCCGAATGTTGTATCAAATATTTTTGACCTGCCCCTTTTTCTTGTGCATCTGCTAATAATCGGGAAACGGCGTTTAATTGATGAAAACGAGGAAATATAAGTTTTTTAGTTTTCTTCACTTTTTTCTTACCCTTAGCGTCTCTATACTCTTTGTCTTCTGTGATTAATTTAGCATAGTTTTGAAGGATATTGGTAAGAGTATCTTTGGTTAAAATCTCTTTCCACAGGTAATCTGTTTTTATACCACCATTAGGTTCATTTCCTGCTCCGTTTTTATTTCCTTTATTGAAAGGTAAAAAATAAGAGCTGTCGCCTTCTAGCTTTGTACACATCCATACTTCTTCTGTGTCTACAGCAAAATTAACAACCATCCTGCCTAAACGAAATAACTCTTCGTTTGGGTCACGGTCAGTTTTGTATTGTTTTATGGCATGTTTTACATTTTGATTGGTAAGCTCGTTTTTAAGCTCAAAGCTGATAATTGGCATACCATTAATAAACGTAACAATGTCTAAAGATTTTTTGTTTTTTGGCGAAAAATAGACTTGACGCATCACCGAAAAAATATTGGCTTGGTACAAGTCATTTGCTTTTTGGTTGTATACAGAAACTGGTTTGTCATAAAACAAGCGTAGCTTGGTATCTGTAAAGCCATCTACAATACCTTTACGCAAAACTTCTATAACGCCCTTTTGTTTTATTTGGTCGTTTAAACGCTTTACTATTTTTTGTTTGTAAAGGTCTTTATGGTAACGTTTTAATTTGTCTAATGCTTTGGCTTGTGTTTTTTCTAAAAACTGAAACAGCAAATCTTCATCAATACAATTGATATTATTGTAATTGCTGTTTGCTCTTTCTACATAGTTGTTGCTATTAACTAAATAGTCAACAATATGCTTTTCAAAGCCATTTTCTTTTGTATTGGTGTTTTTACTCATAGTTAATTCAAATTGTGGTCATGAAAGTAATCATTTAACAATACCATTATTTTTTCAAAATGTTCTTTTGCTTTTTCATCATTCCAAATATCTTCATTATATATTAAATCTGATTTTAAGCTATCTATACTTCCTTTTGCTTTTTTATTTTCAAACATACTGCGTTTAACACCATATGCTTTGTCACTGTATTCTGAATTTATACTTCTAGTAACCAGTACTAAATTGCCCATTGTATCTAAGGTTTCAGTACAAACCTTGTCTCTAGGGTCTCTTGGGTTTTGCGGGCCTATATGTTCAATTGAGTTTCTTGCTGTCATTTTATAATTACCCCATTCATCTTCTTTATCCAATTGACCTCTATAATACCAGAGTATAAATTCTATTTTATAAAACCAATAGTGAGGAAAGCTAACTCCTGAATTATTTAAATTCTCCAGAGTACCGAAAACTGTTTCTGCATCACATTCTACATCTAAAAAATCTTCCATAGAATTAATAGTTCTTTCTGGTAAAGAAATATGCTCCGTATTTGAACTAAATAAGGTATTGTCTAATTGTCTTAACCAGCAATAGGCATCATTAAATGATGGTTTTTCATCAATCATCCAATATAAAAAAGGTGTTAACCAATATTGAGTGGTGTTTTGTTGAGAATGGTATAATATGCTTTGTAGCAATGCCATTCCGTTCAAACTGTCTTTATTCAATCTTCTCAAATAATAAGTCCAGCCTCCTTTTTTTTGGTTTTGTTTATAAATGTCCTTAATACCGTGTTCTTCTTTGTCTTCTGAAACAGTAATCCACTTTATTACATATCTGTCAAAGCTATATCTAACTTTAAACAAGGTTTCAAAGAATCTAACTACAAATTTTTCGTTGATAATTTCAGACTTCAATAAGTGCTTATCAAAAGTTTCTAAAAGCTCTTTTTCATTGATACGTAAAATATCTTCATCATCATTTTTGAATAGAAAAATACGTAACGTATGCAGTAAAAGTTGAGGAAAAGAGAGAATACTCCTTACTGGTTCAAACTCATCTTCATTTGATTCTGGATGATGAGTAATATTGTCTTTAATTGAAGTTGCAATATCCTCGTATTGTTCAGGATGTTCTAACACATCGCTTAGCATAAGAGTGGTTTGAGGATTTGAACTTTCGAATAAATTTAAAACATCATTAATGTGAAATCCATTATGATAAATATGAGCTACATCCTTTGAAGAGCCAATTTCTAAGGCAATAACACGTTCTAAATAATTATCCATTACAGAACATACTTGCCATAGTTTGGCATATTGATTCCTCTTTTCTACATTTTTAATGTAGTTAAGTAGCCTAGCTTTAAGTATCTCGTGATGTGCCAACTGCTCACCTCTGTTGTTTAAGGCTTCAAACAATTTGTTAAGGTCAGTAGTTTTTGGCACATCGGTTAATACCATTTTTACTTTTTCAAAAATATAATTTGAGAATTTTATTTTTTCTTCCTCATCTTTTAAGTGTTGTAAAATCAATTGGTTAATTTGATTTCGAGCTTTCCCTATTTTTAATAAATCAGAATAGTCTTTTGAATCATTTGATGAAGAATGTTCTGCATTACCTATATTATTGAAATAGTCTGATACATTTTGACGTATGGCAAACTTTAACCTAAGTTCTCCATTTTTATAGGTGAATGGCTCAAGATTACCTCCTAATTCATTGGATAATAACCATAGTGTGGTAAATCGCTGCTGCCCATCTACCAGGTCATACAACTTGTCGCTGTTTTCATTATTTACAGTTATGACTCCACCTATGTAGTATATGTCCTTATCTGCTTTATATGCTGTAAGTAAATCTTCAAATAAGGTTTTTACTTGCTCCTCTGTCCAAACATACAATCGCTGATAAATAGGAATATTGAACTCAAATTCTTGAGCTACAATAGATTTTATATCTGTTAAATTTGATACTATGCTATCCATTGCTTTCGGCTCTTTACTTCAATTAATCTATTATCAACATCCTTATTATAATACTCACATAACCTTTCTATATATCGGTCTATTACATTGTTTTTTACTTCTTTTTTTCCATTTAAGAACCCATTATTGATATAGATGTTTTCAGTAGCTTTTGCTTTATTAATAAAGCTAAACACCTCATTTGGCAAATAGGCGCTACAAATGACGTCCAATAAGCTATTAGACGCATTTTTTAAACTGTTTTTTATGGCTTCTTGACGCACATAATACTTCTCTAACCTAATGGCTCCTAAATAATAATCGAAATACTGTATGGCTTTAAAGAACTGTTCTTCCTTGAAATTGTCATAGTAGGCTACTAAGCACATTTGCATGTAATACCGTAAATACTCCGACATATCTCGGGTGTACAAAGCATTATAAAAATGCAATGCTTTTTCTATTTCACGAGATTTTTGCTCTTTGGTGTTAAAAAGAAAACAAAATATGGCATGATACTTATCTGTATAATCAAAAAAGTTCTGTCCTTTATAGATGGGTTGCCTTATAGCAAAAGGATAGTCTTTTTTAGCTAGAGGTTTTTCTGTTGATACCAGTTGTACACCATTCTCCGTATATTCTAATTGGTGATAACGCATATTGTTATTATTGGGAAATAAGCGAAAAGCGTTTTTAGTCTCTGTACCGTATGTGTTTTTTTGAAACTCTGTTAACACTTCCGTTTTATTGGGATATGGAAAATGCGATTGCCCTTTCCATTGTCTCACCTTAAACAATACTTCATTGAATAAATGTTTGAGGTCTAGCAAATGGTTATCTTCTTTTCTGGCTTTAAAGGTAATATCTTCCCAAGATTTTGCTTTTTGCTCTTGTAGTTTTTCTGGTAATGCTCTAAGATGATATGCTTTTAGATAGTCATCTACGCCAAGACTAACACCTCTATTGTTTTGTGAATCGAAAAACGCAAAAGCGTGGTCTTGATTATCACTTACAATTACCGTAAACTCAAGTTTGTGGAAAATTTCAGAATCCTTTAATTTTTCTAATCTAGCTATGGATTGCTTTGCAAAGTTTAAGTTTTTGGCAATGTTAAAACCTGATACACTTTGATTGTATTGTACATTTTGCCCTTTTAGCAACGAGCCATATAGTTGGTAATAGATTAATGCTAGTGTTGTAAGCCTTTGTTGACCATCTATAATTTGAAAATTAGCACCTTTAGTATTAGCAAACAACAATACAGAACCCATATAATAAGTTTGTTTAGGACTTGAATCAATGTATTCTTCCCAATCTTGTAGCAACTCTTGTACTTTTGCAACATCCCAAGTATAGGCTCGCTGGTAATCTGGCACGACCAAATTTGGAAACTCCTTATACAAGTCAAAAAAGCGGTATGTATTAACTTGTATCAAATTAGTTTGTTTCTTTATTATAATTTGCAGCTTCTTCTGCTACCATTGCCAATGGTGTTTCTGTTGTTAGGATTTTAAAATCTCTTACATCTATTTTACCTGTAACCGCTTCTGCTATTAATGCTGTTTTGTATTCTTCTACTAAAGAAATTTCTTTTTCTATTGTGGAAATGGTTTTGTCTATTTTGTCAGATTCTTTATTTATGAAATTGACGATTTCTTGTTGCTCTCGAATATCTTGAGAAAAAGAAATTATCAACTTTTTACACTTTGCTTGATTTAATATTGGTAATGTTGTAAAATCAGCCAAAACATCAACTTGTATTTTAGAATTTTTTAAATAACAGAATCCAAATAAAGGGTCAATTGATTGGTTAAAGGAAATTGCATTAATTTGTTGGTTTGAAAAAGCCTTATCAGAACAGAAGCCTACTTTTCCAATAGTACCTCCAATCGAAATTAAATAAGTTGAATTTTTAGGAAACAACTTCAAATTATTGTCAATTACTGCTTCTTCTGTTATTTTTCTTTGCGATTCTTTAAGAAAACCATTTTTATTAAAATCTCCTGGTGTAAACCAATTGATAGTTCCATTTTTAAAATAATCAGTTGTTGAATTTTCTATTTTAGGAGTTTTACCTGTGTAAATTTTAGCCACATATTTCAACTTCCTAACTTCCCAATGTTCAGGAATTTCGCCCAACCACTCAATACCAGATTCTTTCATTGGTACATTTGGGTTGATGCCTTTTGTAACTGCTTGGTTTATTATAGCTGCTTTTTGCTCGTTGAGTAACTCAATGAGCTGTTTTTTCTTGGTGATAAAACGGTTGATTTTCTCGGTTTTGTAGTCGAGAAAATTGGCTATAGTGGTTTGTTCTTGTTTTGGAGGAAGAGCTATTTTTAATGCTCCAAATTGAGTTCTAGTTAGAGTTGTTCTTATTCCTGTACCTTGAGAAAATAAATAGTTATTATAATCTTGTAATAAGTAATAATAGTAGTAATATTTACTATCTACGTTCTTTTTCGGAATGATATTAGTATATGCAGATGTAATGATTCCTGTTTTATCGGAATGTCCAACAATTCTAGGTGTCACATCCATATCAAAAAGACATAAGACAATTGAGTTGGGTTTAATAATTTGATATGTTCCCATATCTGAATGATGTTTACCCATTCTGCTTTCCATATCTCTAAAGATTACCCCATTTACTGAAAGGGATAATACTTTATAATTTAGAAAATCATCACCAACAATATTTTTAGGAAAGTGAAAACATCTTTTCGTATCAACTTCAATCCAATGTTCAGGAATTTCTTTGAGCCAAGATATATCAGTTGTTCTATATTTTTCGTACTTACTTTTACCCATTATTCTACAATTTCGTTCAGTAAGTGTTCTGTTTCATTCTCTATTGCTAGAATATCTTTTGCTATTTCTTCAAGTGGTCGTAAAGCTTCGTATTTGTAGAAATACTTATTGAAAGGAATTTCATAACCAATTTTCATTTTCTTTTTGTCGTACCAAGCGTTTTCGGCAAAGGGTAATACTTCACGAGCAAAATAGACGTCTATATTTTCTTTTAAGGGTACATTTTCAGAATCTTTTAATTCCTTATCAATTATATACTTTGTATTCTCTACTCTCTTATCGGGTTGTGTTTTATGTTTCTTATAATCATTTATATTTTTAAAGACTGGTTTAGCATCACTATTTGTTTCTGCAAATACAGACAAAACATCCCTAAGGGTTTTATTTATAAAGCCTTCCTTTTTAGCTCCCAAATGATTAGCAAAATCAAATATAGATTTATTGAAATCTAAATGGATATCATCTCCAAAAAAGTCTGCTATTTCTTCAATGTTGAAACCTGCAACATTCAATAAATCTTCTAAATAAGCTCCTTTACCATTTTTAATTTTTTCTTTACAATTAGTAATAGCTAATTTTAATGGCTGTTGAGTTGTAATTTGATAAAAACCAAAATCTTCGTTATCAAATATTTTAGAATATTCATTTTCTTCAAAATCGATATACATATTTTGAACATCTAAAATATGATTGGTGTCTAGTTCATTTCTTTTACTCCCTAAAGGTTTTCTTCTCTTTTTGTAGAACTTCTTTGAAGAAGCATTTATCAATTGTACTTTTCCTTTTCGTTTGTCTTCTTTTACATTGCTTAAAATCCAGATATAAGTGGCAATACCTGTGTTGTAAAACATATCATTGGGCAATTGTATAATGCACTCTAGCAAGTCGTTTTCTAAAATGTATTGGCGTATGCCACTTTCACCACTGCCTGCATCGCCTGTAAATAAGGCAGAACCATTATGCACAGAAGCAATACGGCTACCACCATCTTTTGGGTCTTTCATTTTAGATAGCATATGTAGCATAAACATTAACTGTCCGTCATTGCTACGAGAAGTCAAACATTGTTCTTCGAGTTCACCTTTAAAGTTTTTAATAGGTAGGTTAAAACGTCTGTCGTTTATTTCTACTTTCTTGCCTGTGCCAACATTTAGGTTTTCTATGTCTTGTTTCCAACTGGTGCCATAAGGTGGGTTGGTCAACATAAAATTGAATTTCAAGTTAGGGTCAAAACCGTACTCACTCAATGTAGAGCCAAATTTTATTTTGTCTGGGTCTTCATTTTTTAGCAACATATCAGATTTACAAGTCGCATACATCTCGCCCGTGTTTTCTTGTCCATATAAATGAAAAGTTGCTTTTGATTTTATTTCGCCATCAGGATTGGTTGCATATTTTTTAGATTGCGTAAGCATTGCTCCAGAACCCGCACATGGGTCGTATACTAAAAACGTTCCGTTTTGTATTTGGTCTTTTACAGGCAAATACACCAAATGGGTCATTAATTCAATAATCTCTCTTGGTGTAAAGTGACGTCCAGCAGCAGCGTTTGTTTTTTCGTTAAATCTGCGAATTAAGTCCTCAAACATATAACCCATTGCCATAGGTGATATTTTTTCAGGGCGTAATTCTATTTTTGGATTACAGAATTTTTCGATAAGTGAAAAAGTAATACCTCCATTTTCAAGTGTTTCTAATTGGTTTCTAAATTTGAATTTAGAAATGATGTCTTGTACGTTTTCTGAGAATCCGTTTAGATAGTCTTCAAAGTTGCTGTCAATGTTTTTTGGGTCGTCTAACAACTTTTTCATTGTATATGGTGAAGTGTTGTAAAATGCCAATCCAGAACCGTGTTCTTTACTTGTTAATAACCCTAGAAGATTATCTATTTTACTCTTAAATTCTTTATGCGTTTTAAGTACTTGGTCTTTGGTAGGCTCTAACGCCAAATCTAAACGCCTTAACACTGTCATCGGTAATATGACGTCTTGATATTGGTTTTCTAAATACTTATTGATTAAAACATCATCTGCTACTGTCCAGATGAAGTTTATAATAGGTTGTAGGCTTTGTGTATCTAAATTCATTTATTTTCTCTTAAAATCTCGTTTCTCAATTAGTTCTTTTGCCTCCATATTTAATATTTCGGCTATTTCAAAAAGGACTTCAATACTCGGCTGTCTTTTGTTTCGAGCATACTCATTAATCGTATTATAACTTTTACCCATCTTATTGGCAAGCCAAGTTTGACTAATTCCTTTGTCTTTAAGAACTTCTTTTATTCGGTTCATTTTAAACCATTTTTAAGTTATGTCTAATCTAATAAATCTCATTGAAATATGATGGGATTTTACACTGTATTTTATTGAATTTGATGTTTCGGTTTTTTTATAACTGTGATTTCATTTATTTTAGTATTTTCCGAATAGTTTAAACAAGGGTATTTAATGAAAGAAACACTACACATTTTAGTCAGAGTTAGCACGTCTGTTCAAGAGGAGGAAGGAACATCACTTAAAACACAAATGGATGTTGGAATAGACTTAGCTAAAAAACTAAATATGAACTATGTCATACATAACGAAGGTGGTACATCTTCTTCAAAAGACACCCTTGACAATCGACCAGTACTATTAAAAGTTCTAAAACTGATTGATTCGAAAATTATAAAACATTTGTATGTGTGGAATACAGACCGATTATCACGCAGTCAAATAACGTGGTATACTATAAGACAGAAGATGATTGCAAACGGAGTCATTCTTCATACATCAAATGGTGTACATAATACACAGGACTTTATGGAGAATATGATTCTTGGCATTCTCAGCGAAGTTTCAACTTACGACAATATGGTTAGGAAAGAGAGAAGCAGACTAGGTAAAATCGAAAAGGTAAAACTAAACTATTGGAGAGGAGGAGACTGTCCTTTTGGCTATAAGCTCAAGTGGGATGGAATTGGAAATCGATTAACAGAAAATGAGTCCGAAAGTAAATGGATTCGTATGATTTATAGTGAGTATTCTAAAGGAACATCTTTGAAAGAAATAAAATCTATACTTGAAGACAACAACATTAAAACAAGAAGAGGGAATAAACTCTGGTCAATGGGTTCTCTCCAAGTTATTTTAAAGAATGAAATATATACTGGGCAACAAAAATTCACAGATAAAAAATCTAATACCACAATCACTAATGAAGTGCCACAACTCATTAGTTATACATTATGGGACGTAGTTCAATCTAGGAAAAAAGTAAAACTAGAGCGTAAAAATCAAATTAACAGAACAACACGGTTTTACTTGTTTAGAGACTTTTTAGTTTGCGGTTGTGGAACACCAATGGGAGGTAGGACTAACGAAAAGAAATATATTCGCCAGTATTATTGCCCTCTAAGTGAGCGTAAATTTAATAATTCATATAAGCAGAATGTTGAATGCAATATGAAACGATGTTTAAACATACCTAATACTGATGGTATTTTATGGAATAAAATTATTGAAATTTTAACTAACACAGCTGAGATAAAGGATGTTTTAAAACAAAAAACACTTATCGGTAGTAGCTTTGATACTAATGAAGTCAAACGAGTGATAGAGTTAAACGAAGCTGAAATTTTAGAATTAAC
>NZ_JBSWYC010000008.1:0-13111 GCF_056160885.1 Seonamhaeicola sp. ABD4_175 | reverse complement strand
CAATGCCGATTGTGATGGCGATGGTGTAACCAATGGCGATGAAATAGACCCAGATGGAGACGGTACACCAAACACCGATGGCACCGAGACCAATTGGAATGATCCATGTGATTTTACCGCATCAGATATTACCTTAACAGTAACAGCAGTAACAGACTGTGATGGTGATGGCGAAGACAGCACAACCGATCCAGATGATTCAGATCCATGTAACGGAGGCGATGTATCAGGCGTAGATTTAACCAATACAACAAGTTTATGGGCATTAGCCGATTGTGATGGCGATGGTGTAACTAATTTAGATGAAGTAGATCCAAATGGCGATGGTACACAAGGCCCAAACAATACAGATCCAAATGATTCATGTGATTACACCGTTTCAGATATCACATTACCAATCACCTCAGGGGCCGATTGTGACGGCGACGGTACAACAGACCAAGAAGAAGTAGACCCAGATAATGATGGTACACCAAATACAGACGGTACAGAAACCGATCCAACCGATCCATGTGAAGACAATGGCACATTAGGCGATGAAGATTTAAGCAATCCAATCTTTGCAAATGCCGATTGTGATGGCGATGGTGTAACCAATGGCGATGAAATAGACCCAGATGGAGACGGTACACCAAACACCGATGGCACCGAGACCAATTGGAATGATCCATGTGATTTTACCGCATCAGATATTACCTTAACAGTAACAGCAGTAACAGACTGTGATGGTGATGGCGAAGACAGCACAACCGATCCAGATGATTCAGATCCATGTAACGGAGGCGATGTATCAGGAGTAGATTTAACCAATACAACAAGTTTATGGGCATTAGCCGATTGTGATGGCGATGGTGTAACTAATTTAGATGAAGTAGATCCAAATGGCGATGGTACACAAGGCCCAAACAATACAGATCCAAATGATTCATGTGATTACACCGTTTCAGATATCACATTACCAATCACCTCAGGGGCCGATTGTGACGGCGACGGTACAACAGACCAAGAAGAAGTAGACCCAGATAATGATGGTACACCAAATACAGACGGTACAGAAACCGATCCAACCAATCCATGTGAAGACAATGGCACATTAGGCGATGAAGATTTAAGCAATCCAATCTTTGCAAATGCCGATTGTGATGGCGATGGTGTAACCAATGGCGATGAGATAGATCCAGATGGAGACGGAACACCAAACACCGATGGTACCGAGACCAATTGGAATGATCCATGTGATTTTACCGCATCAGATATTACCTTAACAGTAACAGCAGTAACAGACTGTGATGGTGATGGCGAAGACAGCACAACCGATCCAGATGATTCAGATCCATGTAACGGAGGCGATGTATCAGGCATAGATTTAACCAATACAACAAGTTTATGGGCATTAGCCGATTGTGATGGCGATGGCGTAACTAATTTAGATGAAGTAGATCCAAATGGCGATGGTACACAAGGCCCAAACAATACAGATCCAAATGATTCATGTGATTACAATGTTTCAGATATCACATTACCAATCAGCTCAGGGGCTGATTGTGACGGCGACGGTACAACAGACCAAGAAGAAGTAGACCCCGATAATGATGGCACACCAAATACAGACGGTACAGAAACCGATCCAACCAATCCATGTGAAGACAATGGCACATTAGGCGATGAAGATTTAAGCAATCCAATCTTTGCCAATGCCGATTGTGATGGCGATGGTGTAACCAATGGCGATGAAATAGACCCAGATGGAGACGGTACACCAAACACCGATGGCACCGAGACCGATTGGAATGATCCATGTGATTACAATGTTTCAGATATTACCTTAACAGTAACCGCAGTAACAGACTGTGATGGCGATGGCGAAGACAGTACAACCGATCCAGATGATTCAGATCCATGTATTGGTGGTAATATTATTAATGTTGATTTAGCTGATATTAATAGCTTATGGGCGCAAGCCGATTGTGATGGCGATGGCGTTTTAAATATTGATGAAATAGATCCTGATGGTGATGCAGTGCAAGGAGATAATGATACGGATTGGAATAATGCGTGTGATTATAACCCAATAGATATAACACAACCAGTTACAGCTAATCCAGACTGTAATGGTGAATTAGAGGTAACTAAAACAGCAGATTTGGCTTTTGGTAATGATTTAGGAGATGTAATTGATTATACTATTGTAGTTGAAAATACAGGAGATGCTACAATAACTAATATTACTTTTGAAGATGTATTTACAGATGTTAATGGAAACACGCTACAGTTAACACAGCAACCCATTTTTGATAGTAGTGATAGAGGAAGTATAGATGGCATCTTATTACCAGGTGAGACTGCTACATACACGGCTAGTTTTACTATTACACAAGAAGCTATTAATGCCGGAGGGGTTCAAAATGTAATAACATTTACAGGAGAACAACCTAATGGAAGTATAGTTTTAGATGCAAGTGATGATGGTGATGATCTTGATGGTAATACCTCAAATGATCCAACAATTACTGAATTAGGTTGCTTAATAGTGTTTAATGAATTTTCGCCTAATGGTGATGGAGATAATGATTACTTAATTATTAATTGTATTTCTAATTATCCAAATAATACATTAAAAGTTTATAACAGGTGGGGTAATATAGTTTACGAAAAGAGGAAGTATAATAATGATTGGGATGGAACATCTAATGGACGTTCAACTTTAAAAGTATCAGAAAAACTTCCAGTAGGAACTTATTATTACGTTCTAGACTTTGGTGATGGATCTAAACCTAAAGTAGGCTGGTTATACATTAACAGGTAAATTAAGTAAACAACTAATAAAAAATTAAAAGAGATGATACGTAAATCATTACTAATAAAAAGTTTAGTTTTAATAGTGTTTACTACACTGTTAACACATAACATTCAGGCGCAACAAGATGCCCAGTATACACACTATATGTACAATACAATGAGTGTAAACCCTGGTTATACAGGTCAAAGAGATGTGTTAAGTGCTGTGGCGCTTTATAGAACTCAATGGGTTGGAATAGATGGGGCTCCAAAAACTTTAAATTTTGGTATACACAGCCCTTTAAGAAATGAAAGAGTAGCTTTAGGTTTAAATATTACTAGTGATCAATTAGGGCCTGCATCAGAGACAAGTATAGACTTGAATATGTCCTATACAATTCCAATGAATAGGTATGGCGATTTAGAATTATCATTTGGTGTAAAAGGAGGAATCCATTTGTTAGATACTGATTGGAGCAAAGGGGTATTTCAAAATACAGATAGAGTGTTTAATAATAATGTAAACTTAATTTCTCCAACCTTGGGTACTGGTGTGTATTTGCATTCTGAAAAATGGTACTTAGGTTTAGCGGTTCCAAATATTATAGAAACAGATCATTATGATGATTTTGAAGAATCTATAGCAACAGAGCGTATGCACTACTTTTTAATAGGTGGTTATGTTTTTGATGTTGGCTTGAGCACACAATTAAAACCAGCCTTTTTAGTAAAGGCTGTTGATGGCGCTCCTTTAATAGCAGATGTATCATTAAACGCATTATTTAATGAACAATTTACAGTAGGCTTATCTTACAGATGGGATGATTCTGTAAGTGGTTTAGTTGGATTTCAAATTACCGATAATATATTTATTGGCTATAGTTATGATTTAACCACCACAGGATTAAATAACTATAATAGCGGTACCCACGAAATTATGTTAAGGTTTGAGCCAAGTCAATTAGGTAAAATATTATCTCCAAGATTCTTTTAAAAGTTAGAATTATGAAAATAACCAAAAATATATTTACAATTATAGCACTATCAATAGTTTTAGTTGGTAATGCTCAAAGTAAAAAAACTTTGAAAAAAGTAACTAAAGAGTATGATAAATTCTCTTATGTAAAAACTACCGATGTATTATTAGATATTGCTGAAAAAGGTTTCGAGTCTAAAGATATTTTACAAAAACTAGGTAATTCGTATTACTTTAATAATGAAATGGAAGATGCCGAAAAATGGTACTCAAAGCTATTAAATAACTATAAAGGTATTGAAGCCGAGTATTTGTTTAGATATGCTCAAACACTAAAATCTTTAAAAAGATATGAAGAAGCTGATGAATGGATGCTTAAGTTTGTTGAGATACAAGGAAATGAAAGAAGAAGTGAAATTTTCAATAATCACAAAAATTATTTAGCAGATATTGATAGATTAAGCGAAGATTTTGCTCTAACTAATTTAGAAATAAATACTGAAGTATCAGATTTTGGTAGCAACCAATACAATGGTCAACTAATTTTTGCATCATCAAGAGGTAACGGTAAAAAGTATAAATGGAACAACCAACCATACTTAAATTTATACATTTCAAACAAAGAAGAAAATGGTAATTACACCAAAGCAAAACTTTTAAATAACAGTGTAAATACAAAGTACCATGAATCATCAGTAGCATTTATGCCAAAAAATGATGTTATGTATTTTACACGCAACAATTTCTTTAAGCATAAACTTAAAAGAGACGAAGCAGGTGTTAATAGATTACAAATTTATCGTTCAAAACTAAATTCTAACAATAAATGGGATGATATAGAATCTGTGCATTTCAATAGTAAGGAGTACAGTGTTGCTCACCCAACAATTAATAGATTGGGTACAAAAATGTACTTTGCATCTGATATGCCAGGAACTATAGGGAATTCAGACTTGTACGTGGTAGATATTAATGAAGATGGGACGCTTGGTACCCCCGTTAATTTAGGGGTGCATCTAAATACAGAAAGTCATGAAACATTCCCTTTTATAAATGCCAGCGGAGATTTATATTTTTCATCAAACGGGCGTAACGGGCTAGGTGGTTTAGATGTTTACCTGGTAAGAGATTTTGAAGAAAAGTATGCTAAAGAATTACCGCTAACTATTGAAAACGTTGGAAAGCCAATTAATAGCCCTATGGATGATTTTGGATATTATGAAAACCTGTTTACACAAGAAGGTTTCATTACATCAAACAGAGAAGGCGGTATGGGAGATGATGATATATATAGCTTTACAATACCAAGTTGTGTTCAAAACCTATCAGGTATAGTGTACGATAAAAAAACAAACAACGTATTACCAAATGCTAAAGTAATACTGTTAAATAAATCAGGCGATAAAATATCCGAAGTCACTGCAAATAACAAAGGTTTTTATGAGTTTGTTGATGCTTTAAAATGTAATTCAGAATATTTGTTAAGAGCTTCAAAAGAGAAATACCAAGATGATGAGCAACGTTTTACTTCAACAAATAACAGAAAAGCCAGTATTAAGGTTGATGCTTATTTAAATATAGATGAAATATCAATTACTGAAGGTACTAACCTAAGAGAAGCCTTAAGTTTAAATCCTATTTATTTTGATTTAGATAAACATTACATAAGAAAAGATGCCGAAATTGAATTACAAAAAGTAATATCAGTAATGCAAAAATTTCCTAACCTAAAAATTGATGTAAGGTCGCATACTGATAGTAGAGCAACCAAAGCGTATAATAATCAATTATCTGAACGCAGAAATAAATCAACAATACAATATATTATTGAAAAAGGAAATATTGCCCCAGAAAGGCTATCAGGTAAAGGTTACGGCGAAACGCAACTAGTAAATAAATGTTCAGACGGCGTACCATGTTCAGAGGCAGAGCATCAATTAAACAGAAGAAGTGATTTTATTGTAGTGAAGTAACGTAAAGCAAACAAATATCAATTTAAAAAAGAGTATTTATAATAAATACTCTTTTTTTTATTCCAAACTAAGTACATAAAATTAAAATAAGCTTTCAGTTCGTCGATACATATTAGCTATTCGTCTATAGAAATAGGTATAAAAACTTTGAAAGAATTTATACTCATTATATAGCGTTAAGTTTGTCTACAAGTGTTTTATGTATTTAAAAATAAAAAAATGATATTGATTCCACATTTGGTTTCATTGAGACATAAAATATTATAAATATATATATGATAATATTTAGTTAAAAAAATAAACAAGCAAAATATATATATTTAAAATGAGACTTTTTTTGTCAAAGAGGTCTAAAATAGAAACAGCATAATAAATTATAATACGTATCCTAAATAACTAATTAAATAAGTAACTATGATGTTAAAATTACTAAATTTAATTTATAGTAAAACAAGATGTATTCACACAAACAAAATGATGTTTTTGTTTATGTGTTTTTTGTTTACATTAAATACTGCATTTGCCCAATTTGGGAACGATGGGCAAAGTGATAATAATGGTGATTTCAGGTTGGTTTACATTAACCAGCAAGATGTGGAAGCTCAAAATGTAAATGGTACTACAAATGAAATTTCAGTACAATCATTAAGAGGCGCTACAACACCGCAAGCATTACACTCATTGTTTGTAACAGTTCAAATGCCTCCAGGGGTTTCCTACACACCGGGAACTGTTGTTATTACAGATAATAATAACTCAGGAGGTACATATGTTATTGCAGAGGCAGATATTAGTAATTTAAATGCGCCTCAATTTTCTATTTTTAACAATGGGGTTCAAACAGATCCTTGGGGAGCTGGAGATTATGTGTATTTTACAGTAGAGAGAACTGCAGATGTTGGAGCTACAGCAGGTAATTGTGAAGCCGTAACTTATAAAGAAAATGGTAATTCATTTAAAGACTATGTAAAATTAAATTATGTTAATTCCGCATCTGGAGCACAAACAGCAACAGACATAAACCCGCTAATAGGAAATTATGATTTGTTATCAGCTTCTTTATCTATTGAGGCTATTGCTCCTGTAAACGGCATTGTTGGTGGTGGTAATGTGCATACAAGAAATGTATCAGTAGTTAATGGAGGAAATTCAAGTATTACAGAAGGGCAACATATTGTTAATTTAGGTACAAGTATTTCAAATTACAGTTTGTCTTATAACGGAACGCAATTAACACCCGATGCTGGCTCAACAGCAACACAATTAATTTATACTTTTGATTTATCTTTACCAATTCCTTCTCCTTATGCTACAGCTACAGCTGATGAAGATGGAGATGGAGCTTTTGAAGGTGGAGAGAAATTAGTATTTACTGAAAGTTTTCAATTAACAAATTGCGTTGATACAGAAGTTAGCCACTCTGCACAATGGGTTTGTCAATCATCACAAACTACAACGGGTAACGTTTTATTTGGTGCTAACAATCCTAATTTAGTAATAACCCGTGTGCAAAACCCACATAATATTGGGCAAACTAACCATATTATTTTAGAAATTCAAAATACTGGTTCAGGTACAGCAGCTTGGGCAAAAGATGTGCTTTTTAATTTAGGTTTAGGTGCTAATGGAGAATCTGAAAGTACAAGCTATACAAATAATATTTTTTGGGCTTTTGATAGGTTTGATACTAGAAGAGTAAGTAATTTTACTATTGATGGACAACCTTTTACACCTTCTCAGCTACCAACAACAAATACCACCAGAGCTGGTTATGGTTCTGGTTACACCCTGGCGTTATTACCAAACCAAAATAATCCAAATATTGATGGAACTGGTGGCTTGACGGATGTTGATGGTGATGGTTTTTTTGATGATATAGCACCCGGAGATACAGTAGTTTTTGAATTTGATTATGATTTAAACACTAGAGAGAATTGTGGTATAGGTGCTTACCATTACATGCAATGGGAACATTTATTTTTTGATGTTTTAACCAAAGATCAATGTGATACAGCAAGACCTACAGAAGGAACAGACCTGAATTACGGTAATATAATGAGAGATAGAGCAAATCCTACTCTATTAGAACAAGATACTGATATTGAAGAAGGTGTACCGTTTGAAGTAGCAGTAGCACCTTCAATGAATATTACAGATTTTACCCATAATGATCATGGTGCCTTAAATACAAATGCAGACAGTGAGTTTTTTGTAACAATTACAGTGCCAAGAGGTGTAGATTTAGATACAGCTAACCCAAATGCAGCAAACTTTACACAAGTTAATGGGGCTTACACACCTGGTATAGCAGGTGCAGGAACAAATACCATAACTTACAGTACTACAGATTTACAAAATTGGTATGTGCTTGGAGTTAATGGCGATAATTACGCAAGGTTTCCATTAATAATGAATTGTGCAGAACTAGAATTAGGAGGGGTGCAATCAACAATTAGCATATCTTACGAAACTGAATTAAGATTGTATGATGCACCTGGTGGTAATGAAATTTTCTCAAGAAATATACATTGTAGCACTTTCGAGCCAATTATTGAGCATTCGTGTAACCCTCCTTGTGCAGGACCAAATATTACAGCTTTTGATGCCTACAGAATAACGCCTGGTTTTACAGATAATACCATGTCGGCAACTGTAGATTTATCATCAGGAGCCTATGAGCTAGATTTATATTTAGCCGGAGATGAAATGATGGTTGAAACAGATGGTTTTATGAGTAATTTATCATCTGATAATTTATCTTTCATTCAAACCTATACAACAGATGGAACAACATCAGGAGCTGATGATATTGAATTTGTTTCTGGTACAGTAGTAATTACCGATGATTCTTCAGGATTAAATACATCTACATTTTCAATACCAGCACCAACAATTACTAGTAGTGGTAATAATCATACTTTAATATACGATTTATCAGGCGTTATACCAGAATTAGATTCTGGAACTATTGATGATGCAGATTCTTTTCATGTAGAATTCTTATACAGATTTACAACAAATACCTATACAAATTTCGGGTATCATATTTTATCTAACTTTAGAGGGCGTTATAGAATTACAGAAACATTACCAGGTACTACATCTGGTATAGCCAATGATAATGATAATGACGGTACACCTAATGAAAACATTAGTTGTTTTGATTGGGGAGATAGTGTTGGCTATCATAGACCTGATATTATAAGAAACCATACTACAACCTCAAGTTTTGAATATTGTGAAGAGCGTTGGGTACCATTAAGAAACGATTATATACGTGCAAATTCAACACATTTACATCCAGGAGAGTATAGGCCAGTTACCATGATACAAGAAATGGTGTTTACTGTACCTGATGGTATTGAAGTAGTTGATGTAAGAGGGCGTAATACCGAAGGGACTTTTTATTTGAGTGATGGTAATTTAGCTATGACGCAATCAGGTAATACTTTTACTGTTACTCCAGCAGGTAATTATAGAAATTTAAATCAAAGAGCAACAGCTTCTTATGGGTGGGATATTTTAGTAAAAGCATCTTGTGAGTTTGATGGTTCATCTCAAATTACTTCTGTTACAACTTCAGAATATTTAGCATATTCAAATAATTCAGAAATAATCACCATAAATAATAGAGGTAATTTAAATTACACACGACCTACATTTATTTTACAACCATTATTTAGTTCTACAGTTGTTGGTTATGGTGTTGAGGCAGAATTTGATTTGAATGTAGTAAATACCAGTAATTCAGGTGGAGACATAGACTTCAATTGGATATATATTCCTAACACCCCAAATATAACAGTTACAGCAGCTGAAGATATAACAGGAGGTGGTGCAATTCCTTTAAATATTGTACAAGCAAATGGTAATTATTATGTTGAAATTGGAAATTTAAATGTTTCTAGCCCAAAAGACATAAGAATAAAAGCCACCTATGATAGTTGTACTGATATACCAGTAGATTTTTATTTAGGTTGGGATTGTGATGCTTACCCTACAGATTATGGGGCAACAACAAATGTTTGTTATGATAATACAGTACAGTTAACATTACAACCGGCTGTAGCTCAAATACAGCAATCAATTACACAACAGCCAACATCGGCCGTAGATATGTGTAACCCTTTTATTGTAGATGTGCAATATGTAAGTGCACAGGTAGGCACAATTGAAAATCCAACAGCATCAATACGCGTATTTAATGGTGCTGGCGCTTTAGATATAAACCTTGTTGAAGTAGAATACCCTGCAGGTTCAGGTGTTTGGGAAGATGTAACCGCATCTGTAACAACACCAAATACTAATACGTACTCTGTCCCTATATCACATTCAGCTTTAACAGCATATGGAGGTCTTCCAGGAACCGGTGCAGTTGGTTCTTCAGTAAATGATAGAACAGCAAATATTAGATATACACTGCAAACAACATGTGATTTTGTTTCTAATTCAGCATTATCATTTATTGTAAATGGCAACAGAACTTGTGGAGAACCAGGTATAGGAAATGGAAGTAGAACACTAACCGACGGTATACAAGTAAACGGTTTAAGTGCAACTTATGATGCATTATCAACTGTAACATTACCAGGATTAGCAGATCCAGGAGGAGGACACATTGATGGTTGTGCTTCTCAAGAAACTATAAATATTCAAACTACAATTTCTGAGTTGCCAGCTGTTCCAGGAGCAACAACAGGCTCAAGTGATTTCGGGAGAGTAAATTTACCAACAGGTGTAACGTATGTTCCTGGTAGTTTTAATAATATAGGCGCTAACGTACTAACTTTAATAAGCTCAACTGATACGGAATTAATAGTACAATACCCAGCAGGATTGGGTGATCAAGAAACTACCGAGTTTGAAATTGATATTGTTCCAGATGCTGGTTATTGTGAAGAGAATGCTGAAGTTAGTTTTACCAATTATATAGAACAAGCAAGCGGTGTAAGTTGTGGCGGTTCTAGTTGTGGTTCAAACTTAATAGCAACAGGTAGTACCAGAGAAGATTTAGATATAAATAAAGCAGCAGTAACAATTAATTTAGATAGTGCAGTAGCAAATGTTGCAGTTTCTGATGAGTTAATTACAGCAGACTTTACTATAGATAACACTTCTGGTGTTGATGTTACAGCACCAGCAGTAATTGGAGCATATTATGATGTGAATTTAGATGGCGTTTATGATGCAGGAGATATAGAATTAGGTTCACAAACAATAACATCTAATATACCAGCAGGAAGCTCAATTTCAGAGAGCATTCAATTTACAGCAACCCCAGAACAAGCATGTAACATTTTACTAGTTATGCGTGTTGATGAAAACCCGTGTATTTGTGTTCCAGCTAGTGTAGATATGGGGGCTCCATCTGTATTAACAGGTGTAGCAGGTTCTAATGTGCCGGTTTGTGAAGTTAATGAAGGTAATAATGTGCAGTTAGGTATAACTAATAACCCAGATTACACCTATGAATGGACAGGTATAACACCCGCCGATGATGTTGCATATTTAGATAATGCAACAATAGCACAACCAACATTTGTATATTCTGGTCCAAGTTTAACGGCCACAACTACCTTTACTTATCAAGTTGAAATAACACGCCCAGGAGGATGTACTTCTACAGATACAGTTGAAGTAACTGTTGGTTACATAGCAGAACCAACCATAGCTTCAAGTGATTTAGATATTTGTGCTGATGAATATTTATCAATTACATTTGGCAATACACTTGCTGAAAATGAAATTATTAAGATTTGGAAAAATGCAGCTTTAACAACACCTGCAAACTTACCAAATACAAGCGGAATATGGACTTCTACAGAACTATATGCACCAGGTTCAGGAAACTTATATGCAACTGTTGAAAATACAGTAACAGGGTGTAGAACTAATGCAGTAGCTATACCATATACAGTTTTAGAACGTACAGATATTCCAACCATAACAGTAACTGAACCAACTTGTTCTACTGCAGGTTCAGCCTCAGTAAGTAATTTTGTTGCAGGTGCTGTTTATACATCTACACCTTCAGGTTTAACTGTAGATGCAAGTGGTGTTATTAGTGGCTTTACATATGGAACAGAATACACACTTACAGCCGAAGATACCGCAACACCATTATGTATATCTGAAGTCTCAGATCCTTTTATTGTAAATGATCAATTGGCAGCTCCAAATGCACCAGCATTTACAAGTACTAATAGTGTTTGTACAGGACAAATAGGAACTGTTTCAGTTTCAAATCCTTCAGGTACATCAACCTATACATTAACCGGTACTAGTCCTGTGGTAGCAGCTCAAACAGGAACAAGTTTTAATAATTTAGCCGCTGGAACTTACGAGTTAACAGAAACTAATGCAGATGCATGTATATCAACACCAACCGTAATTGTTATAATTAATAATTGTACAGATGCAATAGATGATATTAATAATACATATGTAGATACATCTGTTGGCGGTAATGTAATTACCAATGATGAAGATGCCGAAGGCGATAACTTAACGGTAACCAATTACGATGCACTTAGTAATAATGGTGGTTCTGTGGTTATGAATTCTGATGGTACATATTTATACACGCCAGCATCAGGATTTACTGGTATTGATACGTTTTCATATACTATTTGTGATGATGGTCAACCGCAGGCATGTGATACAGCAATAGTAACAATAGAAGTGTTATCTGATCCTATTTCTGGTAATAATGAGGTAGTAGCAAATAATGATACAGCTACTACAGAGTCTGGAACACCTGTAGATATTGTTGTACTATCAAATGATTATGATCCTGAAGGCGATACTTTTACAATAACACCTAGTTCAGCAACAGACCCTGCTAACGGTTCTGTTGTTGAAAATGGAGATGGTACAATAACTTATGTTCCAGATCCTGGTTTTGTGGGTGAAGATATTTTTACATATGAAATATGTGATAATGGTGCGCCTCAAGTATGTGATATTGCTACGGTAACTGTAACAGTTGAAGAGGCTGATGCTACTGATAATGATACTTACGCCAATGACGATACATATAATGGTAATCCAAATACAGACATAGTTGGTAATGTTTTAGATAACGATACTGACCCAGAAACTAATACACAAACTGTAAATACAACTCCTATAAATAATGTTGATAATGGGACATTGGTACTTAATGGAGATGGAACATTTACATATACACCAGATCCTGATTATGTAGGTACAGATAGCTTTGTTTATGAAGTTTGCGATAATGGTACGCCTGTAGCTTGTGATTTAGCAACTGTTTATCTTACTATAAATCCCCAAACCTCAGATTTAAGTATTAATAAAACAGTAAGTGATGCCACACCAAATGTAGGCGATGTAGTAACCTTCACGATAAGCTTAAGCAATG
>NZ_JBSWYC010000007.1:0-15525 GCF_056160885.1 Seonamhaeicola sp. ABD4_175 | reverse complement strand
CTAAAGAAGTCTTGGAATTTGAATTAAAAAATGTAGCTTAGTATCATTAATAAATAAACACACTTTGTTGCGTTAGAACCTTGAATGTGCCCTATGAGTGAATATTTAGCCTATATTAAATACGAAGGAAAACTTGTCAAAGATGGGTATTTAGACGCTCGGAAATCAGCTGAAATAATCCTTGGAATTGATGAAGTAATAAGATTTTTCCTTTTGCAAGAACATAAAGATTCAGCCAAATTAGATATTGAAATTCCAATACGTGTTGACAAAGGAAGCTGGATGGCTTTGCTCCCACCTGACTTGACTGTTTATATTTTAACTGCACTTGGAGGACTTGCAACAGCTTATGGAGCTACAGCTCTAAATACTATAGCAAAAAATGATTTTAAAGATGTAACTTCAAAAGACATTGCGAAAAAAATAGTTAAAGGAATTAAATGGACAATTGAAATTGTAAAACACATTAAAAAGAAAAAGGTTAAGCAATTTCCAGATTCAAAAATTAAACTTGAAGAAGGTATTCAAATGGTAGGAATTCCAAATGAAAACGGAGAATTACTTTACGTTCCATTAGAATATTTGGAATTATACACTTAAGTTCCTGACAGATTACTTGATAAATTAACAAAACAAATAGAAGAAGAAAGAGAATTAAAAATTGATTTCAGCGAAGAAAATAAAGGTGATAAAGATGATACTGGAAAACCAGCTAAAATAAGTTACGGACAGAAATCTTTGTTTTTTGAAGAAAAAGAAGAGGAAGATATTTTGTTCCCTGAATTAAAACACGGTATGTACGTGGAATTGGAAGGTCATTTAACAAGAGGAAACGAAAAAACGAATACTCTCGGATTTGAATACGAAAATCATATTCTTACTTGTATACCTTACGAAGGACATATAAAAAGTGAAAAACAAACTTTATTTTCAAATTGTACTATTAAAGGTTATATTGACAGATTAGCAAAAGACGGTACATTTAAAGAAAAAAGACCATTAATAAGGTATTTAGATATAGAGAATAATGACGAGGAAAAACCAAGTCTATTTGGATAAAAAGCCAGTTGCCAACACCGTATATAATTTATTGCTAGTTCTAGCCTACTTACGAAAATCCTCGCGGATTTTCTATTCGGTTTTTATTTGCTAAATTAGGTGCTTAAACCACGCAACAAACCATATACAACAACGTTATGCCTTATTAAAACAAAACGTAAAGCCAACAATGAAAACAAGTCATTTTTTAAATAACATTTTTAAAACAGAAAACTTTAATGCCGAGGAATTAGAGTTGATTTTAACGCAATTTGAAGAAGTTGAGTTTAGCAAGAATGAATATTTAATCGAAAAAGGAAAAGTAGCGAGTTACTATTACTTTTTAGAGAATGGCTTTTTACGTTCATATAGCATTGATACAGAAGGAAATGACATTACGACTAAATTCTTTTCGGAAAACGATATTGTGATAGATTGGCACTCATATTTTTTAAAAAAACCTTGTAAAGAATCTATTCAAGCATTAACAAAAGGAAAATGTTGGAAAATTAGCTTTACCAATTTTATGAAGTTGTTTAACATTGAAGCTTTTAGAGAAGTAGGCAGAACAAGGCTTGTGAACAACTACTTTGAATTAAAAAATCACTCTATTTCTGTAATAGCCGACCAAGCAAAAGACCGATATTTGAATTTAATTAAAGAGAAACCTTCAATAGTTCAAAATGTTCCTTTAAAACATATTGCTACCTATTTGGGAATTACTGACACATCCCTAAGCAGAATTAGAAAAGAAATCACTCTATAATATCAACCTATGTTTTCAAATCAAATACCAATATTAATCTCTATCCTTTTTCTAATTGCGTTTATGTTTCCATTAACAATGGTAGCCCGTTTGACAAAAAAAGGAAAAGTGAAAAACGGATTTTGGTGGGTTCTCGGTTTTTACGTTCCTTATTTAATTATAGTAGCGATAGCAAGTTTTAATGGCTTTTTCGATGATGTTATGTTACCGCCCAAAATTGTTCTGACAACTACACTACCTTTGGCGATATTTGTTACGATAATATATAGTACCAAAATTTGTAAAAAGGCGAATGCTTTTTTAAATCTAGAAGACTTAGTTAAGATTCATATATTTCGACTTATAGGTAGCACATTTATCATTCTGTTTCTTTATGACTTATTACCACCAGTTTTTGCTCTTTTCGCAGGTGTTGGGGATTTATTGACTGCCATATCAAGTATTTTTGTTGCAAAAGCCATCCGAAACAAAAAAAACTACGCAAGAAAACTCACTTATATTTGGAATACTTTTGGGCTTGTCGATATTTTAATCACTTCAGCTATGGCTATTATATTCACTAAAATCAGTATCGACAACGGTATTCAGGGCATAGAGTTTTTGGCAGAATTTCCATTTTGCTTTATTCCTGCTTTTGCACCACCAACTATTATTTTTCTCCACTTATTGGTTTTCCGAAAATTATCTTGGATTAAAAAAGCCTAATTATCATTTCTTGTCATAGGCAAAGATTTTTGTTCTTTCCCTCTTTTACTTTTGATGTATCGTTTAACATTTAACATTAAAAATTAAAAGAAATGAAAGCAGTACAAAATTTTATGATGGTATTTAGATTTACACCAAACTTTGAATACCAACCAACGACACAAGAACAAGCACAAATGCAAGAGCAATGGGGAAGCTTTATTGGCAATATTGCCATTCAAGAAAAACTAATTAGTACACATCAACTTGGATTTGAAGGAGTGCAAATTGCAACAGATTCATCTATCTCTAAAGGTATTTTAATTTCAGAAAACAAAACACTTGGTGGTAATATGGTTGTAAAAGCAAACTCAATAGAAGAAGCTACAACTATGGCAAAAGATTGTCCTATCCTAAAAATGGGCGGTACCGTAGAAATAAGAAGTATAATCCCAATGGAAAATTAATATAAACTCTAAAAAATGAAAAAAATGATTTTAATAATAATCGTAGTAGCATTAGTCCTGTTTTTAGGAATTGGATTTTACAATGCAAGCAAATTACAATACATACACATTCAAAAAACCGTGAATATCCAATCAGATATACAGACCACTTTTGACAATGTCCTTTATCTAAAAAACTTCACGAAATGGTCGCCATTTTATGAAGCTGACCCAGGTCAAAAAACTGAAATTAAAGGAACAGATGGACAAATAGGTGCTCAATTTCATTGGAACGGGAATAAAGGTAAAGACTTGGGGTATCAAGAAATAAAGGAAATAAAACCTTTGGAATTCATAAAAATGAAATGCGACATTCAAAAACCATTTAAAGCAAATCCGACCTTTGAGTATACTTTCACCAAAACAGGAAATGGTGTAAAAGTAACTCAAGATTTTAATGTCAAATCAGGATTAACAGATTCATTCTTTATGTGGCTCTTTGGAGCAAAAAAGGATATGGCGAAAATGAATGCGAGAGGAATGGAACTTTTAAAAATTGCGTCTGAAAAGTAACAAGGCATAACAATGTATAAAAGCAATAGCGGTTTGGGTGTAAGCTCGAACCACTATTGCTTTTAATTAAGTATATTGTTGTCAGAAAGACTAGTGGATTTAATCCGCTACTGCTCTTATACTAACCGTTGGTTTCAATGCTGAAGCAAGTTTGCGGTTAGAAAAATGCCTGGTGCTTAGATTCGAATTTTTTTTTTTGAATTTTAAGATAGATAATTCCGAAAAAGATTGCTGCCGAGTTTCAAAATTTTGCAGATTAAAAAACTCTAAAATTGGAGTGAATAACTGTGCGGATTTTAACAAACGTTGCGGAAACCCTAAAATTATGAATAAAATTTATTGTGGACTTCCACTCTGCTGAATAAACAAAAATTCAATCGGATTTTGAGCTTTTTGCGGATTGGAAAAACCTTGCGGATTAACACATCAAAATCTGATAAAAAAATATATTGTGCCGATTTGATTGCCGACTGATTTTCAATCAAAAAAAAGCACTAAAACCAACATTGTATATAAAAAATTGCTAGTTTTACCTAAAACAAATGGAAATTGCGTGTTTGCTTGCTTCCGATTTTCCTTCGGAAAATCGCCGCTCACAAACACGCAACTTTCCATATACGAACCGTTGTAAAACATTAAAACCAAGATTATGAAAAAATTGATTGTATTTTTATTGTTTCTTTTTTATCTAAATATATCTTTTGCTCAATGTAAAATTATATATCAAAAATCGGATGGTCATTTTGCATATAACGAAAATTGTGCAAAAAAAATTCAACGAGAAAATGGATATAGCGATAAAACAATGAAAAAAATAATATCGCAAGAGTTAGATAAAGCAAGAAAATTATCAAAAAAACAAGTAAAGTCTTATGGTAGAAAAATAACCTCGGAAGCGAAAACTGAGCGAAACAATAGATGGAATCAAGAACGAAAAAGAGAGCAAGAATTAGCAAGACGCAGAGAGTTGGCTAAAGCAAGAGCTGAACAGAATGCAAGGAAATATCATTTAACAAACAATAAATCAAATACAAAAAAGAGTAAGAATAAAAAAAGTTATCGTTATCAGAAACCTAAATCCTGTGGACACAGTAAAAGTTGGCATAAAAAAAATGGTACTTGTGCTTCCCCACAATAACGTTTTACAACAATGTATAACCGCAATTACGGCGGATTCGACTACGTCCGAATCCACTCGGAATTGCTAACGACAGTGCTAAACCGAAAATCATTAACTTTAAACCCGTAACTGACGGTTATACGAGACCGTTGTGTACAATATCCACAAAACGCTCGAAATGAAAAATATACTGATTTTAATATTGACTATTTTACCATTTATTTCATTCGGACAGCATTTAAAATGTTGCGAATCTGAAAAAGAAGTGGAAAAATTTTTGAGTGGAAAGTGGAAAGAAAAGAATAACAAATCTAATAATGTTTATGAATATTGGTTTGAAAATGGAAAAGGTCATTTATCGGAAATAGAGATTGCCGAAAATGGAGATGAATTAATTGAACTCGATGTCCAACCATTTGTGGAAATAATTAAATATGACGAAGGATTTAAAATTAAATTCACTTATCCTCACGAAAATTGGATTTCGGAATTGAAATACTTGAATTCTAACAAACTGATTCTGATAGTAGACGGAAAAGAAACAGAATATTTTAAATACAAAAAATAAAAAATACTGTACACAACAACGGCTATAATCCATTGCGGCTGAAATTCCTATCGGAATTTCATTGCAACTTTACTATCTTTCGGCTATGGCGGAAAGAATCCTCCGGATTTTTCCGCAACGTATCATAGCCAAAACCGTTAGCCACAAGCAAAAAAATCCGTGACAAAACCAAAATTACGTAATAATTTATTAAATTTGTACGTAAAAATAAATGCTATGGACAAAAAATTGACATTGAGTTTAGACAAAGCGATTATCGAAAGTGCAAAAAATTATGCCAAATCGAATAACATTAGCTTATCTAAACTTATCGAATCTTATTTGACAACGCTCACTAAACGCAAAAGAAATTCAACGGAAATCACACCTCTTGTTGAAAGTTTAAGTGGAGTAATTACACTTGATGAAGATTTTGATGTAAAAGATGCTTATACTGATTATCTAATTCAGAAATACAAATGAGCAGATTATTAATTGACACAAACATCGTAATAGATTTACTTTCAAAAAGAGATAAATTCTATGATGAGGCTGCCGATTTATTTTCTCGTGCAGACAAAAAAGAATTGGAACTAACTATTTCATCCTTAACTTTTGCAAACACAAATTACATTCTTTCAAAACTCAAAACAGCAAAAGAAGCAAGGGAAATATTGAGGAAATTTAAAGTGCTCGTTGAGTTATTAAGTTTAGATGATAAGGTTACGGAATTAGCCTTAAGTGATGATGATTTTCCAGATTTTGAAGACGGATTACAATATTATTCCGCTATCGAAAATCAAATAGATATAATAATCACACGGAATAAAAAGGACTTTAAAAACTCAAAAATTCCTGTTTTGACTGCTAAAGAATTTCTAGCACGAAAATAATGCCAGTGGCTAACAATGTATAAAATTAATTGCTTGGTTATAGCCTACTTACGAAAATCCTCGCGGATTTTCTATTCGGTTTTTATTTGCTAAATTAGTTGCTTAAACCACGCAACTAATCTTATACGAGACCGTTGTGGGCAATTTACACCAACCACCAGAAGCTAAATACTGAATGAAGAAAACTTTATTAATATTACCCTTTTTACTACTGACTATTTTAGGCTGTAAAGCACAGGATAAAGTACCTTCAGATTTCATTCCAAAAGGATATGCTGAATTTGAAAAATATTTTGGAGACCTAAATAAAGATGGATTGAATGACTGTGTTTTGATTATCAAAAAGACTGATACAGCTAACATTGTCACTAATCGTTTTGACAAAAAAGTTGACAGAAATAGACGTGGAATTGTTGTTCTATTCAAAAAAAAGAAAGGTTATGAACTTGCCGATAAAAACTACAATTGCTTTTCGTCAGAAAATGAAGATGGTGGAGTTTATTTTCCACCAGAATTATGGATTAAAATTGAAAACGAAAAACTCTATATCCGTTACGGACACGGAAGATATGGATATTGGGAATATACCTTCCGATATCAAAACTCGAATTTTGAATTAATTGGATATGATTCAAGTAGTAATCGTGGTCCTGTAACAAACACAGAAACAAGCATTAACTTCTTGACAAAAAAGAAATTAATAAAAGAGAATACCAATAAAAATGCGGAAGGTGGAGATGAAACATTTAAGGAAACTTGGAATAAAATTAAAATAGAAAATCTAATCAAACTGTCTGAAATAAAAGACTTTGATGAATTAGACATGTATAATTATTAAAAAAACTGCCCACAACAATGGCTATAGTTCATTGCTACGGATTTTCTACCGAAAATCCTCGCACTTTTACTATCTTGGTTTCTTAATCGGAAAATCCTCGCGGATTTTCACGCAACGAAACCATAGCCGAGACCGTTGCTTTCAATAGCGGCCGACGCTCACTCGAACTCTTTAAAAAAATCCGATTCACAAAATGCCGGTTAAAACTTGATCACTCAACTGCGACCGACTTTCAGCAAAACGCTGAAAAAAAACTGCAACCGATAATCACTCGGATTCTTTAAAACTTAAAACTTTGCGCGAAAAACTACTGTTGCGGATTTTAAAAAAAAATTAAATCTGAAAGCTAAAAATTAACACTTTGGATAAAAAATGTAGCCGACCAATAAATTGCCGACTAAATAAACGCTGCGGTTAAAATAACAGACACGCAAACTGACTCTGCTCACTCTTGTGGGCCGCTACTAAAAACAACATTGGCTAAAAATCATTGCGACTGAATTTTCTTCCGAAAATTCATTTCTTTTTACTAAATTCGTTCTACGGCGGAATAATCCTGCGGATTTTTCCGCAACGAATTTCTAGCCGTTAACCGTTGGCAACAAGCTGAAAAAAATGACGAACGAAATTGAATTTGATGAGAATTTGTGATTTAATCACAAAGGTTGTGAAGGAAAACATTATCTGATTGGAAATCCACATACTTTTCGCGGACGAATTTATGCTTGGTGTCCAAAAAAGGAACGGAGTTTTTTCGTGTCGGTATCGGAAATTGAACAAATGTCGGACTATTCAAAATATTGGATAGACGGATTTTTAAATGGAAATCAACCTGAACCACCAACTGACTCAAATGGAGATGTTGACTTTGAAAGCGTGGAATATAAAAAATGGACTGAATCGGTTGAATTATTTACTCGAACTGGATATTGGACTGATGAAAAACGGAACTGTGAAAAATGCGGAACGGAATTACTGAACGCTGAACCAAATGAAACCTGTGGAAACTGTTAATCGGAATAAAAGCCAGTTGCCAACGGTCTCGTATAACCGTCAGTTACGGATAAATATACGAAGTTTTTCGGTTTAGAACTGACATTAGCAATTCCGAGTGGATTCTGACGTAGTCGAATCCGCCGTAATTGCGGTTATACATTGTTGTGCATAGTATTTTTATTCAGTTATCCATTTTTCTTTTCTTTTTTCTTGGTCATTCAGCGATAAGTAATGTATTGATATTATTAACTGAATGTTTGGGTCGTTTAAATCCAAATCTTTCTTGTATTTTAAAATTTGTCTATAAGTTAAATACAAGGAATTAAAATCGCCTGCTCCAGAAACTCGTTCCGCATATTTCTTTATGTATTTGTTTTTATTTCCAAAATCATTTAAGAATTTTTGATATTTCCCATTATAAACTGCTCCAATACTTTTTAATTCTAGTCCGCTGTCAGGATATATAGCTTTTCCAAAATTCCAAATTTCATTAAAAGTCGTTTGCGAAATTTGACTGTATAATTCCTTTTGTTTTTCAAAGTCAATATTCATCCAAAAGGGATTTCCTGTCGCTTCTAAATATTCGTGAGGTGTTCGTTCAAAACAAGTTTTAAAGTCAGAATCCATATGTAAACACATTTCCGACTTGAAGAATTCCCTTATTTTGTTCAAATCAGTTATCTGTTCTGACGTAAAGTTTTTATTAAGTTCGGTTGCAGAATATTGAGATTTACAAGATAAATTCGATTGTAAAATTATAACTCCAAATATCAAAATTATTGTTTTTCTCATATTATGCACAACAATGTATAACCGCAATTACGGCGGATTCGACTACGTCCGAATCCACTCGGAATTGCTAACGTCAGTGCTAAACCGAAAAATTTGCGTACTTTAACCCGTAACTGACGGTTATACGAGACCGTTAGGAATAATTAAACAAAAAATCAAAATATGAAAAAAGTAAAACTATTTTTTTTAGTTACAATAATGTTATTCATTGCCTGTGAAGGGGAAGATGGACCTCAAGGAATACAGGGAAACAACGGAGTAAATAGTTTAATAAATATTTCTGACGAAATTAGTGGTAGTAATTGTGTAAATGGTGGTCTAAAAATTGAAGCTGGTTTAGATAATAACTCTAATGGAATTCTTGAAAACAATGAAGTTCAAAGCACAAAATATGTTTGCAACGGGAATAACGGAAACAATAGTCTTACAACAGTAGTAACAGAGCCTAAAGGAGAAAATTGTGAAAATGGCGGTATAAAAATTAATTCAGGTATAGATGCTAATAATAATGGAATACTTGAAGATTCTGAAATTATGTCTTCAGCTTATGTATGCAATGGAATTGATGGAAATACTAGCTTAACAAGAATTACTAATGAAAATGCGGGATTAAATTGTGAAAATGGTGGCTTAAAAATTGAATATGGTCTAGACTTAAATAATAATGGAGAATTAAATGATAACGAAGTTAAATATACAACGTATACTTGCAATGGACTAAATGGTGATTTAAGCCTTATTAATATAACGGATGAAGCAGAAGGAACTACATGTGAGAATGGTGGTATTAAAATTGAATCTGGAATTGACTCAAATAATAATGATTTATTAGACATAAGTGAAATACATACAACAAAATATGTTTGTAATGGAATCGATGGTGTTATAAATGAAGAAATCAGATTGAAAATTGCAGATGGTATAGGTTCCTCCGCCAATACTTCTAGTTCTACCCCTGTTATAGTTTCGGGAATAACATTTAACAAAAATAATTTTGAAAATGTAGGATCTATATATTTTGAGGCTGACCCATATGTTGCTAACAATAGTAATTATGCATTGTTAGAGCTTTATAACATTACTGATAATACTGCTATATCAAACACAATACTAAGAACAAATAATACTTTTGATTTAAAAGAGAATTTAACCACAGATAATATTATTGATAATCTACCAGAAGATGAAATTGTTTTAGGTATAAGATTAAGTTCTGAGATTGATGGCGAGTTCTCAGCTAGTGGAATACCTTATCTAGTTATAAGAAGAAATAATTAAAAAACTATTCCTAACAATGGCTATAAGTAATTGCTTGTTCTTGCCTACTTCTGAAAATCCTCGCGGATTTTCAGTCTAGTGTATACTTGTGAAATTTCGTGCTAACCCACGTAACTACTCATAGCCGAGACCGTTGCTTTCAATAGCGGCCGACGCTCACTCGAACTCTTTAAAAAAAATCCGATTCTCAAAATGCCGGTTAAAATTTGATCACTCAATTGCGACCGACTTTCAGCAAAACGCTGAAAAAAAACTGCAACCGATAATCACTCGGATTCTATAAAATTTAAAACTTTGCGCGAAAAACTACTGTTGCGGTTAAAAAAAAAAAAAATTAAATCTGAAAGCTAAAATTAACACTTTGGATAAAAAATGTAGCCGACCAATAAATTACCGACTAAATAAACGCTGCGGATAAAATAACAGACACGCAAACTGACTCTGCTCACTCTTGTGGGCCGCTACTAAAAACAACATTGGCTAAAAATCATTGCGACTGAATTTTCTTCCGAAAATTCATTTCTTTTTACTAAATTCGTTGCGGAATAATCCTGCGGATTATTCCGCAACGAATTTCTAGCCGTTAACCGTTGTGCAACAGTTAAAAAAATCACGCAAAAATTGAATGATAAAATTAAATTTGTAACTTTGATATTATGGATTTAAGTTTAGAAAATAAAAAAATCGAATTAATTCAATGGTTGTCAACATTAAACGACAAGTCTTTGATTGACAAACTAATGAAATTAAGAAATAAAGAAAAAACCGATTGGTGGAATGAAATTTCTGCTTCCGAAAAAGAATCTATTGAAAAAGGAATTCAAGATGCTGACAACGGAAAATTAACTTCTCACTCTAACGTGAAAGGAATTTATGAAAAGTGGTTATAAAATACTGTGGACTGACCACGCAATTTCTGAACTTAAAGAAACTATTGAATATCTGGAAAATAATTGGACTGAAAGAGAATTAAGAAAATTTGCTGCTAAATTAGATCACACAATCGAACTGATTTCAAAAATGCCTGCAATTTTCCCCGAATCAATCGAAAAAAAGAATATCCGAAAAGCTGTAGTTGAAAAGCATAACAATTTATACTACAGAATCAATAAAAATACAATTGAGATTGTTTCTTTATTTTCAAACAGAAAGAATCCAAATAAGAAAAAAATATAAAACCGTTGCACAACAATGGCTATAAGTAATTGCTTGTTCTCGCCTACTTCTGAAAATCCTCGCGGATTTTCAGCTTAGTGTGTACTTGCAAAGTTAAGTACTAAACCACGCAACTACTCATAGCCGAGACCGTTAGTTTCAATGCTGGAGCAAGTTTGCGGTTAGAAAAATGCCTGGTGCTTAGATTCGATTTTTTTTATTGAATTTTAAGATAGACAATTCCGAAAAAGATTGCTGCCGAGTTTCAAAATTTTGCAAATTAAAAACTCTAAAATTGGAGTGAATAACAGTGCGGATTTTGACAAACGTTGCGGAAACCCTAAAATTATGAATAAAATTTACAGTGGACTTCCACTCTGCTGAATAAACAAAAACTATATCGGATTTTGAGCTTTTTGTGGATTAAAAAAACCTTGCGGATTAACCAATCATAATCTGATAAAAAAAATAAATTGAGCAGATTTGGTTACCGACTGATTTTCAATCAAAAAAAAGCACTAAAACTAACATTGTATATAAAAAATTGCTAGTTTTACCTTAAACAAATGGAAATTGCTCGTTTGCTTGCTTCCGATTTTCCTTCGGAAAATCGCCGCTCACAAACACGCAACTTTCCATATACGAACCGTTATGCCACATTAAAGAGATACGTTGATTAATATGAAAAATGAACTAATCCAACATCTGAATAATTACATCAAGTTATCTGAAGAAAGTATTGAATTAATAGTTAATCATACCGAAGTAAAAAACTATAAAGCTTCAGAATTTTTCCTTGAAAGTGGAGATAAATGTGACCAAATGGCATTTCTAATAAACGGAGTATTTCGTTTTTGTTTTATTGATAATAAAGGAAATGAAGTAACGTCTTACTTTATGAAAGAGAATGATTTTGTTTGCAACATAACTAGCTTTTTTGAATTTTCTGTTAGTTCAGGTTCCATACAAGCAGAAACAAATTGTTCGGTTGTTCAGTTTTCAAGAGCATCTTGGGATTTGTTTTGTAATACAATACCAGAATGGGAGAATTCATTTCAAAAAATAGTGAATGAAACATTATTAACTAAAATTAATTTCCAAAGAAGTTTACTTAATCTTGACGCAAAGGATTCTTACTTAAAATTTTTAAAAACCTATCCATCCATATTACAAAGAGTGCCATTAAATCATATTGCTTCATTTTTAGGAATAACACCATTTTCCTTGAGTAGAATACGAAAATCAATTTCAATCATTTAGCATTAATTGCCAAATGACAAGTCCGTTATCTTAAAAAAAAGTTTCCTTTGCAAATGAATAAACACAAAAATATATGGAAGCTTTAGAACAACAGAGAATTTATAGAATTAAGGCAATGATGCATCGTTTTTTTTCATTGTATGAAAGCAAGAATACAGATTTTTCATTGGTCAGTGAACTACTTTATAAAGATGGTTTTGAATGGCTGAGCCCTAGTGGAAACCTAGTTGGTATAGAAGCATTTGAAGGCAGTTTTAATGAACTTAATAAAGAATGGGGACATTCGCACCGACCATTTGAAATGACAGTTAAGCTAATAGATGATAAAAAAGCTTCATTAAGCTTCAATTATATTTATCAACACATTCAAGACGGAAGTATAGTTTTACACGCAAAAGGTCATTATGAAATTGATTGCATCGACAATGGCGAAAAATTTCCTCGAATTCAAAAATGCAACCTTACATTATTAGAAATGATTGAGGTTGGTGGATTTGTTGATATGTACGAAATGAACAAAACTTTATATTTGGACTACAAACTGAAATCAGAGCAAATAATAAAAACATAGTTTTTGAAAAGTAAACCTGTAATTAAGGAATTAATTGTCGATTTTTTGAACAGCGAAAAAACATTATACCTTTTCGCAGGAATAATCGGTGTTGTTTCGGTAATAATTGGTTTGCTTTTTTTACTTTTTTCCAATCATAAGAGTTTTGCTACAACTATGATTGTAATTGGCATTTTAGAAATGGCTGTAATGTTTCCGACATATCTAAAATACCAGCAAAAAGTTGAAGACAAGATTTCGGTTTATGAAAATAATAAATCGGATTTTGTAAAAACAGAGACTATGGCTAGCGAAAGGGCAATGAAATCATTCTTTTGGCTCAAATTAACTTACGGAATTTTGATTATTGCACTTATACTGGCAATGTCATTTTTAAGCCCAAAGTCTGTACTATTCGGAATATTTTCGGCACTTATTTTACATTTCGCCATTGCAATTACAATTGACAATTTTGGCGAAAAATACACGGAAAAATATCTGATAGAATTAACAACTTCGAAAAAATAACGTGGCATAACACCGTATAAAATTAATTGCTGGTTTTAGTTTATTTACGAAAGTCCTTGCAGACTTTCTATCCGTGATTTATTTGCTAACTTTAGTGCTTAAATTACGCAACTAATCTTATACAAACCGTTGTAGGTAATGCGAGAAACAACCGACTAAAGATAAAAACAGCTAATTATAAATATTAAATTATATTTGCCTAATGGCAACAAGGATTGAAAATATAAATTCTGAAATTATAAACTGGGCAATTACTCGAGCAGGTAATAGTCTGGAGGAATTTTATGCGGATAATCCTGATGTTTTAGATTGGATAGAAGGAAATAAGAAACCTACTTTAAAGCAATTAGAAAACTTTACTCATAAAGTCCACGTACCTTTTGGATATATGTTTATGAATGAACCACCTAAAGAGGAAATCCCAATACCTTTTTTTAGAACAGGAGCAGCACCTAGAGATAAAGTTTCTTTAAATGTTTATCATACTATCCAAATTATAAAAGACAGACAAAATTGGTTGACGAACTATCTTAAAGAAAGTGGTTATCCTGATTTAGATTTTGTCGGAAAATACAATGACAGCTCTGATTATAAAGAAATTGCAAATGACATTAGAAATACTTTAAAATTACCTGTTAATTGGGCTAGTAAACTTGGAACTTGGGAACAGGCTTTAGATTATTTGACATTACAAATTGAGGAAATTGGGATAATCATCAATTTTAATGGAATTGTTGGAAACAATACTAGAAGAAAAATTTTAGTCGAAGAATGCAGAGGTTTTGTTTTAGTAAATAATAAAGCACCTTTTCTATTTGTAAATTCAGCAGATGCTAAAGCTGCTCAAATGTTTACTTTAATACACGAAGTTGCTCACATATGGTTAGGAGAAAGTGCTGGGTTTGATAATAAACAAATGCTTCCTGCTGATGACCCAACTGAATTATTATGTGATAAAGTTGCTGCAGAATTTTTAGTGCCGGAAATTTTCTTTAGAGAAAAATGGAATAACAGTCAAGATATAAAATATTTAAGTAGAGTTTTTAAAGTTAGTCCAATTGTAATTGCAAGAAGAGCGTTAGATTTAAATTTAATTACTAAACCTTCTTTTTTTGAATTTTATAACAATTACATAGCTGAATTTAAAAACAAAAAAGAAAATCAAAGTTCTGGTGGTAATTTTTATGCAACTGCTAAAAAGAGAATTAGTTTAAGATTTGCTAGTTATGTTAATAATGCAGTAAACGAAAACAATCTTTTATATAGAGATGCTTATAAATTAACTAGTCTAAAAGGTAACACGTACGAGAAGTTTATTAACGAATATCTATATCAAGTATGAGTAAATACATTGTAGATTCGAACTTCTTTATACAAGCTCATCGTTCAATTTATCCTCTTGATGTTGTTCAAAGCTTTTGGGTAAAAGTCAATTCGTTATCTCAAAATGGAACTCTAGTAAGTATTGATAAAGTAAAAAAAGAAATTTACGACAATTCTTCTCACGAAGATGAACTTAAAATGTGGTGTGATTCCAATTTACCCGACGATTTTTTTATCAATACAGATACTGTTCTTCAAAATTATATTTCAATTGTAAATTGGACGAATTCTATGTCTCATCATTTCACACCGAATGCGATTCAAGAGTTTCTTGAAACTGACTTGGCTGACCCTTGGCTTATTGCTTTCGCAATGAGTAATAATTGGACTATTGTTACTTATGAAAAAAGTCAACCAGAAAGAAAAAACAGAATAAAAATACCTGAAGTTTGTAATCAATTTAACGTAAGATATATTGATACAATACAAATGTTTAGAGAATTAAATGAAAGCTTCTAAAGCACTACCTACAACAATGGCTATAAGTAATTGCTTGTTCTCGCCTACTTCTGAAAATCCTCGCGGATTTTCAGTTTGGTGTGTACTTGCAAAGTTAAGTGCTAAACCACGCAACTACTCAAAGCCGAAACCGTTGCTTTCAATAGCGGCCGACGCTCACTCGAACTCTTTAAAAAAATCCGATTCACAAAATGCCGGTTAAAACTTGATCACTCAACT
>NZ_JBSWYC010000006.1:0-16178 GCF_056160885.1 Seonamhaeicola sp. ABD4_175 | reverse complement strand
TTGAGTGATCAAATTTTAACCGGCATTTTGAGAATCGGATTTTTTTTAAAGAGTTCGAGTGAGCGTCGGCCGCTATTGAAAGCAACGGTCTTGGCTATGGTTTCGTTACGGAATGGTACGCAAGTATCATTCCGCCGTAACCATAAATTTAGCAAAAAGGCTCGAAATTCCGATTAGGAATTTCAGCGTAATGAACTATAGCCGTTGTTAGCTACAGGGCTTTCTTTTTCCACCCATCGTATATCCATTTTTTTGCCTTGGTCCATATTCTATTCGTACTATTTTACAACAATTGACTTCTATTACATATTGAAAGTTTTCCAACATAGCTCCTCGATTTCCATAACAATCATCAAATTCAAATTCACCTGGTAAAGCTTTCTGTAATTCTGATAATTCATCTCCAACTTTAAACTTTGGAATGGTGTTTTTTAATATATCGTGTCTCACATATTGAGGAACAGCATTATATGCTATTGAAGGTAATAATTTTGGGAAAGCATATAAATAAACGAACAGAAAGAGAATCGGTAAAGTCAGAATTGGAATAAGGTGTATTTGCTTTATTTCATTCCGCTTTTTATTCCAGAGTAGATGAAAAGTCAGACCGAAAATTAGTCCGCAAACAAATGCGTCTAAAAAAACGCCCAAAAAATTGTTTGACATTAAAAATCCCCAGCCTATCAAAATTGTAAATCCAATCAGTACATAAAATCCCGATAATAGCGTAAAGTTCAGAATTCCGATTTTTTCGGAAAGTTTTGCAATTCTTTTACTCGGTATTAGGATAAATAGTCCGTAATAGATAAGAAGAAAAAAAGATGACCAAAAAATAACAACTCCAGTATCTCCGCCAGAAGCATTTTCGTATCCCAAATTCGACCAAATAATGTGTGTGATAATTTGTCCAATCCAACCCAAGACGAGTGCAAAAAATGATATTTTCTTAAAGTTTTTCATTCGCCTTGTAGCTAACGGTCTCGTATAACCGTCAGTTACGGGTTAAAGTACGCAAATTTTTCGGTTTAGCACTGACGTTAGCAATTCCGAGTGGATTCGGACGTAGTCGAATCCGCCGTAATTGCGGTTATACATTGTTGGCAACAGTAATTTAGCAATCATTTCCAATGTATAAAGTCAAATTCCATTTTCCATTTATTTTTTCAAATCCAAGCATTGTAATTGTCCCAACTTCTTTTAGTTCATATTCAGCGTAGAATATATTTTCCGAAAAATTAAATGTATTGTTCCACTCGTCATCAATTCCAATTTCTTTTAAAAATTCCCAATCAATATGCACCCAATTATTTTCTTTTAAAACATAAGTTTCTTCACAAGCTCCAATAACTGCTATCAGGGTTTCAAAATCTATATGCGTTTTTTGAAAATCAGGGTCAGAAATAAATTTTTGACTAAATTCCAAAAAATCTTTCGGAATCAATTTTTTGTCAGAGTAGGGTTCAGATACTTTTTGATAATTTTTAGCTTTTTCAAAAGCCAAGTCCCAATCATAATTTTCAACTTTACCCTTTTTGTATATTTCATAAATCGAATCCATTTTAATTTCCATTTGTTCTTGTTCAGTTATGGATTCCGATTCTTGCTTTTCAGTTTTTACTTCAGGTTCAATTTCCTGCTTTTTTTGTTTGCAAGAAATAATTAATAGAAGTAATAAAGTTAGTTTGAGTATTCTCATTTTCTTATTGTTGCCAACGGTCTCGTATAACCGTCAGTTACGGGTTAAATTAGCGATAATTTTCGGTTTAGCACTGGCGTTAGCAATTCCGAGTGGATTCGGACGTAGTCGAATCCGCCGTAATTGCGGTTATACATTGTTGGCACCAGTTATTTTTTTTCAGTTACCCATTTTAAAATATATTTGGTCAATATCTCAACCTTATCTTTTTCAGTTTCTTTTTCGTATTCCGTAATCAATTCGGTCGACTCATTAATTAATTCTTTAATGTTTTTTTCAGATACCAAAATTACTTCCTGCGTGTTTTTATCCATTACATATGGTAATCGGATTAGAGCTCTTTTAGCCGCACTGAAACCTGAAATAATCCCTCCGAACATATATGAAATATCAGAAGATTCCATCCCGTATCTTTTCATATTCATTGGAATTCCAGCTTTAAACACGAAATATTTGTCATTTTCTCCCTCAACTTTACTATACCAAAACTGAAGCTCGTGTTTAAAGCTATTTAAAAATAAATCAGTCCCATCAGAGTAGGCATATACTTCTCTTTTTAAAATTTTCTTCTTAACGTTTTTGTTAACAGGATTTAACTGATAATCATTTCCACCGTTCATTTTTATCTTTCCCTTACTTCTTTTTTCTAAATCCACGTCATAGTTTTCAGAAGGTTTTTTATCCATAACCTCTTGAAAATTTATATAAATTCCTTTTGGGTAAGTTTCCGTTTGAGCGTTTACTGTATAGTTAAATAAACAAAAGAATAAGATTAATAATGTTTTTTTCATTTTGTATGTTTTAATTGGTGCCAACGGCTTAGGCTATGATTTCATTTTTGAATACACGCAAGTATATTCGGAAAAGAAATAAAGCTGACTTATTGAAAAGGTAGTTTAGGTTTTGCATAGAGCAAAAATGAATTATAGCCATTGTTGTAATGCGTTATTTTATGTCGGATTCAGAAAAAAAAGAGTTTAAAGTATTCATCGATAAACTTATTAAAAAAACACCTAAATTTATAAATAATCTTCACGAAATAAGAAATAATGAAAAACTTCTTTCTGATGAAACACTATGTTTTGATGTAAGAGTTCTTCTTTCTTCTATTTCATGTATCGATTCAGATGTAAAAAGAATAAAACGTTTTGATTCTTGATAATCTCACCTTTTTTAAAACGTTCTTTATCCTTAATATCTATCCTTTCTATAAATAAATCTAAAACATCTTTATATTGTTTTATATATGAAACTGGTTTATCTATAAATCCACCATTGTCTAATTCAAATAATTTCAAAAGTCTATCTAAAAATTTTTTATTTATATAACATCTCTGTTCATCTATATATCTTTTCTTGTCTCTATATTTTATTAAATTGCTAATAAGTATTTCTATATGGTTTTTCTCAAACATATCTACTTCTTCATCAGTAACAAAATCCCCTTTTTTGATTTTATCTCTTCTACTTTTTTCTGTTAAATTGTATTGTTCTTCTTTTTGTGAATTCAACAAATCTATTATTTCTTTAAATAACAACAAGTCTTTTTTTCTTATGTCTTTGTTTTTAAAGTCATTCACCAATCTAGGTATTTGTTTAACTAAATCAATTGGCAACTTAGAATAGTCAATATTAAATTTACTCATGTTAAAAAAATATATTTATTTACTTTATATTAAATTCACTATCTTTGTATATGCAATGTTTTGTTTTATGCATTGCAACGGTTCGTATATGGAAAGTTGCGTGTTTGTGAGCGGCGATTTTCCGAAGGAAAATCGGAAGCAAGCAAAGGAGCAATTTCCATATGTTTTAGGTAAAACTAGCAATTTTTTATATACAATGTTGGTTTTAGTGCTTTTTTTTGATTGAAAATCAGTCGGCAATCAAATCGGCTCAATTTATTTTTTTTATCAGATTTTGATGTGTTAATCCGCAAGGTTTTTCCAATCCGCAAAAAGCTCAAAAACCGATTGAATTTTTGTTTATTCAGCAGAGTGGAAGTCCACCGCAATTTTATTCACAATTTTAGGGTTTCCGCAACGTTTGTCAAAATCCGTACAATTATTCACTCCAATTTTTGAGTTTTTAATCCGCAACATTTTGAAACTCGGCAGCAATCTTTTTCGGAATTATCTATCTTAAAATTCTAAAAAAAATTTCGAATCTAAGCACCAGGCATTTTTCTAACCGCAAACTTGCTTCAGCATTGAAACCAACGGTCTCGTATAACCGTCAGTTACGGATAAATATACGAAGTTTTTCGGTTTAGCACTGACGTTAGCAATTCCGAGTGGATTCGGACGTAGTCGAATCCGCCGTAATTGCGGTTATACATTGTTGTGGTGTCGTTTTTTATCCTCAAAATATCCATTGAATTACAGTCACAAAACCAATAATTATTAAAATTCCAATTAAAGCTAAAACCGAGAAAAAAATAAATCCACCTAATTTTTCCTTAAAGGTTTGTTTGTGGTCAGAATTATTCTTCTTTTTTTTATTTGTTTTCGGATTGAATTTTGGGATGTAATTAGCTTTTTCTTTGCTGTCAGATTCCAATTCCGTCAACTTTTTTTGAGCATAATCAGATAGTTTTGATTTGTCTCCGCGAAACACAAGTTCCTGCAAAATTTGATATCCAGAATTATTTACTGATTTTTCGTAAATCTCAACGCATTTTTTAATTCTGTCGTCTGTTGGTTCAGTCAGAATCCAATATTTTCCAGCAGAGTCCAAAAATCCGCTTTCGTAGTAAAGTTCAGCGAGTTTATTCCACAATTCAATTTCATTTGGATTTTCCTGTATTAAATTCCGCAACCTGTCAGTCGCTTTGAATTTCAGTCCGTTTTCAATTTCGGAATCTATTTTATCTAATTTTTCTTTTAAACTCACAATGTTTTTCTCAAATGCACCACAACGGTCTCGGCTATGAGTAGTTGCGTGGTTTAGCACTTAACTTTGCAAGTACACACCAAGCTGAAAATCCGCTAGGATTTTCAGAAGTAGGCGAGAACAAGCAATTACTTATAGCCATTGTTGGCGGTAGTGTTTTTTATTTAATTTTCGTTTTAATTATCTCTAAATCAGTTATATCCATTAGTTTAGCTAGTCTTATTCTTAAACTTTCACGTCTCATTGAAAAACTTTTAATTTTTTTAAATTTTTGAATTCTAAATTCGGTTAATGGTAAAAGGTAATCTTTTCCAGAAACAATTTTAAGAACATTTTCGACTGAAGCTGACCATTTTTGTCTTGATTCGTAGACTATATCATTATATTTTTCTTCCGAAATCTCTTTTAGAATTTCTGCTTTTAATTCTGCAATTCGAGAATTTGTTTTATCAGTGTCTAAAACTGTTATTTTAGATTTCTCACAACAAATATTTCCTATACCAAGCGAAATTGTTGGTTGTGTTGGAACATATTTTTTACAAATTGCATAATGAATAAACAGCTCAACTAAATCTTGTGATATACCTTTTAACCAATTATCAAAGCTTAATATCTTTTTTATTTTTTCTTTTTCAATTAGAATATTGTCGTGTATAATTTCTATTAATGGTTCTTCTTGTATCAAATAATTCTCAATACAGTATTTCTCTAACACAAATAAATAATCTAATTCTGTTTCATTAGATTCGTTTATGATATCTAAGTCACCATCTACTATGTATAATCTTTTTACATCTCTTTTTTTTTGGTCAATACTGCAAGCTTCTAAAACTTTTGATTTCCCTCCAAGTGGAATCAACTTATTAACTTTATGTCCTGTTTTTTCAAATACACGATTAATAACAACTTTATAGAACTCTTCATCATATGAATCTTCGACAAATACGTCAACAGTATTTTTGTACCTAAAAAAAACACCAATATTTGGCAGAATATTTTTATTAAAACTAATCATTCTATTGTACCTGAGTTAAATCTTGACAATACTTTTGATTTTCAATATTCCCTAAAATTGTTGGTGAGTGGGTTGCCATTATAAATTGAGTTTTAGGGCTAGCTTCAAGTAATGTTTTAACAAATAGTTCTTGCCATCCTAAATGCAGACTTAGTTCAGGTTCATCAATTATAAAAATGTCTCTTTGTTTACCGAAAATTAATTGGGCTAACATTACTATAATTTGCTTTTCACCAGAAGATAATTTGTATAGACCTGTATATTCACCATTTGGTAGTGAAATTTTAATGTCACCGTTCTTTTCTATAAATAAAGATTTTTTATTTTCTTCGAAGTATAAATTTGTAAGTGATTCAAACTTTTTGAAATCCTGATAAGATTTCTCGATTTCCTCCTGAGCACTTTCATAAAGAGAGATTATATTATCTATACGTTCTAATTGAGGACTATTTATTAACCATTGCCCCATTGACTTCATATATGATTTTGTTGGCTCTTTAAATTTCTTTTTTTGTTCTTTTATTAAGTTTTTCTGAATTTTAGTTAATTCATCAAAATAGTTTAAAATCTTTTTTTCGAGATTTGGTATTTCAAAATTCTTAGAAGCAATTAAAATTCTTTGTTTTCTTGTCTCAATATCGATGTCTGTATTTATATTAAAACCTAAATCATCGTCTCCCTGTATTGTATCAAAAGATGAGTAAATAATATTATTCTTTAATTTAGCACTAATTTGTGCTTGCTTTTGTGAGAATTCAATAAAATTATTTTTTATAAGTTTTTCTACATCCAATAAACTTTCAAATAAGTTACCTTTTATGTCTGTTGTAAAGTCTCGTTGTTGTAGAAAGTTTTCAAAAGTTAAAAGGTCAATCTCACCTCCTTCGTGTATTCTTCTATCTAATCCTAAAAAAATAGGTGTGTTAAGCTTTCTAATTGATTTAACAGCTTCTAATTCAACAAATAAAGATTCGTATCTTGAATATCTGTTTAAAATATGTCGCATTTCAATCCTGCTAAAGTCACCAATTTCAACAGTTGGTAAATCTTGAACCTTTACAGTACTTGCTCCATTATAATCAGGGTTTTCAGACATAATGGTTAATCTGACTTTTATATCGTCGATATATTCGGATCTGATTGTTACTTTAGTATTTTCAATTTCGAATTCAACTTGAGCGAAAGAATATTTGATTTGTGTCAGATTTACCCAGCTAGGACTTAGTAACCCTAGAATTAACTTTAAAGCAGTTGTTTTACCAGAACCATTAATTCCGACCAGAAATGTAAGTGATGTATTAAAATCTATATCAAATTTTAAGTACCCATTTACATCTTCAGCTGTAAATTTATTTATAATCATTTTTCACTTTTTTGTCGTTTAGTTTCACATTACCGCCAACGGTCTCGGCTATGAGTAGTTGCGTGGGTTAGCACTCAACTTAGCAAGTACACACCAAACTGAAAATCCGCAAGGATTTTCAGAAGTAGGCGAGAACAAGCAATTACTTATAGCCATTGTTGTAATGCGTTTTTTATTCATCATCTTTCATTGAATCCCAAAAATCGGCATCCAATTTTTTGATTTCTATTGTTTGCTCAACTTGCATTCCAAGTCCATAATCATAAATATATTCGGCAAGTTGTTTTCCATCTATCAGTACCAAAGTTGTCGAGCCATTTAAATTATTCGCATATTCAATTGCTCCTTTTGAATAATAAGAAGTTGTAATAAATACTCCTTTATTTGATTGAGCAACAGCTAAAGCTCCAACAAATTTTTGGATTTCCTCACGTCCGATTGAACTGTCTATTTTATATCGTTTAGCTTGAATATGAATTCGTCCAAGTCCAAGAACGTCCTCTTTAATTATCCCATCAATTCCGCCATCATTCGAAACTTTTGTAACAAGTCCAGAATTTTCAATTTCTCCGCCATAACCCATTTTTTGAAGAAGTAAAACCACTAATTTTTCAAAAGCAGTTGGTGTTTTGGTCAGTATTGTATTTAGAATTTCTGTGTAAACAGATTTTTTAATGTTTGAAAATGAAGAGTAAAGTTTTTCTTGAGGCGTAAGTTCTGAAGAAGATTCGTCAATTGTTAATTGTTCTTCTGTTGTTTTTTTCTTTTGTCGTGTTGGTTCTCTTTTTTCAAGTTGTTCCTCAATGTATTTATCAACCTTTTCAGGTGTTTTTAATAATTGAATTCCTGAATCATTGATTTTATACATTCCTCGTTTTGGCTTGTCCAGAAGTCCAGCCATATTCAAATAACTCAATGCCCAAGAAACTCGGTCATAAAAAATGTGTCCATTTCCAGAAGGGTACATTTCATTAACTTCCTCGTCTGTCAGTCCGAAATGTTCAGATAAAGGCTCAATGAAATCTCGAAGTTTCATTGTTCCGTTTTTATTCAATAATTCCATTACAGGAACTCTTATTTTATCGTGTTTTGGTATTGCCATTTAGTTTGGTCTTAAATGCATTACAACGGTCTCGTATAACCGTCAGTTACGGATAAATATACGAAGTTTTTCGGTTTAGCACTGACGTTAGCAATTCCGAGTGGATTCGGACGTAGTCGAATCCGCCGTAATTGCGGTTATACATTGTTGTGGTGTCGTTTTTTATCCTCAAAATATCCATTGAATTACAGTCACAAAACCAATAATTATTAAAATTCCAATTAAAGCTAAAACCGAGAAAAAAATAAATCCACCTAATTTTTCCTTAAAGGTTTGTTTGTGGTCAGAATTATTCTTCTTTTTTTTATTTGTTTTCGGATTGAATTTTGGGATGTAATTAGCTTTTTCTTTGCTGTCAGATTCCAATTCCGTCAACTTTTTTTGAGCATAATCAGATAGTTTTGATTTGTCTCCGCGAAACACAAGTTCCTGCAAAATTTGATATCCAGAATTATTTACTGATTTTTCGTAAATCTCAACGCATTTTTTAATTCTGTCGTCTGTTGGTTCAGTCAGAATCCAATATTTTCCAGCAGAGTCCAAAAATCCGCTTTCGTAGTAAAGTTCAGCGAGTTTATTCCACAATTCAATTTCATTTGGATTTTCCTGTATTAAATTCCGCAACCTGTCAGTCGCTTTGAATTTCAGTCCGTTTTCAATTTCGGAATCTATTTTATCTAATTTTTCTTTTAAACTCACAATGTTTTTCTCAAATGCACCACAACGGTCTCGGCTATGAGTAGTTGCGTGGTTTAGCACTTAACTTTACAAGTACACACCAAACTGAAAATCCGCAAGGATTTTCAGAAATAGGCGAGAACAAGCAATTACTTATAGCCATTGTTAGGCAAAGTATTTATATTAGTTTATCAATTATTATTCTTTGGACATTTGGCAAAAATTCTTCATAAAAACTTGCAGCACGGATGTTTGTCAATTTTCCTTCATCTTTAGGAATAGTAATGATAAATTCCTCTTTTATTTTCCATTTTACTTTTACGAATAAACTTTCCCAATCATTTACATTTGTTTCACTGTATTTGCCATTCATGAGACAGTCAATGAAGTTTTCAGTAACTATACCGATACCTTTAACTCTTATTTTTCTTGAACCTGGCGCATTACTTTTTAAATAAATAATATCTCCAATTTTTAATGTTCCTATTAGGTTATATAGGTCTTTTGCATTGTTATCATTCCACCCAAGTGTAAATTTACCTTCATCAAAGAATATGTCCTTCATTTCTTTTCCACCCCAATTTGAACCAGCTCCAAATATTGCCATATTATTCAGTTTTTTTCGGTAAATGTAGAGGAACTGAAAACTTTAATCTACTTATAGAACTATTTTCACTTTCCACTTGTCCTTGGGTTCCAATACCTACGGCTCCAACAAATAGACCAATTCCTCCTTTAGCTTTATCTCCTTCTTTTGCAGTTACAGCAATGTCAAATTCTATTTTTTCAACAATTTCACCAGACCTTTGATTCATAAAAACAATTCCAGCTCCATTTTTAGCTCCTACAAAAGTCAAATTTTCAGCAGAGATATTAGCTCCTTTTTCTTTAGCATATTCTTGAGATTTTTCAATTCCATCAATCACTTGCTTTAGTGATTCAAATATAAATTCATCTAATTTCATTCTGTTTTCATATTTTGCCTAACGGTCTCGTATAACCGTCAGTTACGGGTTAAAGTACGTAAATTTTTCGGTTTAGCACAGACGTTAGCAATTCCGAGTGGATTCGGACGTAGTCGAATCCGCCGTAATTGCGGTTATACATTGTTGGCAATAGTTGTTTTTTTAGTCAAATATTAAAACTATGTCAAAAAAGAGATTCGCATTATTTCGAGCTTTCCATACATAGGTACCAAGTCCGTATTCAGTTTCTTCTGGTTTTAGTTTTTGTCCATTAAAACCTGTAAATCCGATAATCACTTCGTCATCTCCAATTTCCGATATTTTTATTGAACTTTCCTTTGTTTGTCCAGAACCAGTTTTGAGAATTTCTTGTATAATTCCTTGCATCAATTTGTAATAATCATTGGTTTTTCCATCTCCAAGATTGTCAATACTCATTGCAACATATATTAACGCTGTAATATCGAATGGATTTTTTTCAAGTAGTTCCAATCCATATTTTTTTGCCTTTTTAAAATTTCTTTTGTTTGCATACTTTATCATTTTTATCGATTTTGAGGACAAAAAAGAAGAAGGATAAAATCTTTTAGGTTTATAACTGTTCATATAGTAAAGTAGCCTAAAATCTTTAGCGTCGAGAGAATCTACTGATTTTTCGTAGCGTTTAAAAACCTTTGTGTGGTGATAGTCAGATTCAATATCATTATAAAATTCGAGAACTTCTTGTTCAATCTGATTTCGGCTAATATTTTGCCCGAAACTTGAAATTGAAAAAAATGCAATTAATATTATTGTGATTCTTTTTTTCATAATTATTGCCAACGGTTAGTATATGAAAAGTAGGCGATTCCGAAGCACCAAACTTTCGGTAAAGCACAAAGCTTGATACGAGCCAAAAGCCTTAATTTTACTACTGTTTCGCCTATTTTTTATATACATTGTTACCCACAGGTTTTTTATTTTTCTATCGAAGTTTCCCATCCGTCATAGTCTCCATTTAGTTCTTGGGCTTTTTCCCATAGCTCTAAAGTGTATTCGTCAATTTCGTCATATCCGACTTTGTCAACTCTTGAAATTGAAATGACAAATTTGTATTCATTGGGCTGTTCAGTTTTGCCTTTATTTTTTGTTTCAAATCCTAAACTGGTCGTAAAACTCTCAAACTGGTCGAGTTCATTTTGTGTCTTAAAATAAATCCAATGGAAAACTTCTCTCGCTTTGGTCAAGCCGTCTCCACCTTTTTCAAGTTGTTCAAGAACACGTCTGTTTTGGATTACTTGAATTTGTCTTGGTAAAGGATATAAAAAGTCAAAATAGCCACTCCACTCTTTATCTGGTTTATGTCCAAAATCAAATTCGTACTTTGGAAATGCTGTCATTGTCGAGGAAACTTCTTTTTCCATAAGAATCGTGTTTTCTCCGAAAAAATAAAGGTCTCGAAATCCGTTTGATGTCAAGCGACCTGCAAATGTGTAGTTCAGTTTATTTCTATCAAATGCTTTTATTATTGCATCTTCTATTTCCCATAATTCGTCTGCGTCTTCATTGCTTGAAAGTCCATTTTCTTTAGGGTTTGGCATTTTAATAGAAACATAAACAACATTTTCTTGTCCATTTATTGGTGCAATGTTGATTAAGTTCAAATCGGTCGCAATAGAACTCAATTTGTCATTTACGTTTGAAAAGTAAAAAGTCCAATCTGGCTGGTAATCAGATTTCTTTTCTGTCTGTCCGAATAGTTTACTTAAAAATCCCATTATCAGTATTAAGGTCAATATTTTTCGCATTCGCTGTCTTCAACTTGTGGGTAACGGTTCGTATATGGAAAGTTGCGTGTTTGTGAGCGGCGATTTTCCGAAGGAAAATCGGAAGCAAGCAAAGGAGCAATTTCCATTTGTTTTAGGTAAAACTAGCAATTTTTTATATACAATGTTGGTTTTAGTGCTTTTTTTTGATTGAAAATCAGTCGGCAATCAAATCGGCTCAATTTATTTTTTTATCAGATTTTGATGTGTTAATCCGCAAGGTTTTTCCAATCCGCAAAAAGTTCAAAAACCGATATAATTTTTTTTTATTCAGCAGAGTGGAAGTCCACAGTAAATTTTATTCATAATTTTAGGGTTTCCGCAACGTTTGTCAAAATCCGCACAGTTATTCACTCCGATTTTAGAGTTTTTAATCCGCAACATTTTGAAACTCGGCAGCAATCTTTTTCGGAATTATCTATCTTAAAATTCTAAAAAAAATCGAATCTAAGCACCAGGCATTTTTCTAACCGCAAACTTGCTTCAGCATTGAAACCAACGGTCTCGTATAACCGTCAGTTACGGGTTAAAGTACGCAAATTTTTCGGTTTAGAACTGGCGTTAGCAATTCCGAGTGGATTCGGACGTAGTCGAATCCGCCGTAATTGCGGTTATACATTGTTGGCAACTGGCTTCTTTTATTCACGATTAAATACTTGATTGTAATATTCGTTCAACAATCCTTTTCCGCTATGTTTGGTTTGTAAAATCAGTTTTGATTCAGCACAAGCCTTTTTATATAAATTTTGTTCTTTCTCATTCAGACTCTTTGAGCCCAAATAAACCATTTCATAAATCGGATTAGATTGTTCCAATTCAAACGCCTTTTTTAGCATTTCTTTTCCTTTAATTTCCAACTCTTCGTAGTCGCCAAATTCGTAAGGGAAAATTGAAATCGCATATCCAGCGATAAAATTAAATTCTGCTAATTCCGAGTACTTTTTCAGTCCGTTTTTTAATTCGGATTCCAATTCAGTTCGTAAGTCAATATCTTTTTTAAAAAGTCCGTTCACATCTTCAAGCATAGACCACAAAAAGAAGAAATAATATTTCCACGTTTCAAAATCCGCGTTGTTTTTCGAAATCAGGTTTCGATATTCAGAATATGCTTCATTATATTTTTCGGCAGATTCTAATTCAAATATTTGTTCCAGATTTTGATTCATTCGTGATTTTTTCAGCTTGTTGCCAACGGTCTAGTATAACCGTCAGTTACGGGTTAAATTAGCGATTATTTTCGGTTAAGCACAGACGTTAGCAATTCCGAGTGGATTCGGACGTAGTCGAATCCGCCGTAATTGCGGTTATACATTGTTGTGCGTTCGTTTTTATTCTTTTTTATTTTTCCATTCAGAGTATTCAGTCCAATCGTTTAGATAATCCGTTTTCAATTCATTGTCCGAACGTTCTTCAAATCCATATTTTGAAGCTCTTGGATATTCCGCTTGAGAAACAATATCTCTGAAATCTTCGTTGGCTTTTTTTATGAGATAATCAATTGCATTCAAGTCCGAATTTGCCAATTTTAGAACTGCTGCTCCAATTCGGTTTTGTCCGTTTTGAGAGTCACTCGTAATTTCTGTCAGTTTACGTTTTACTAAATCCGAATTTTCAGGAAATTCACGGTCAATTAGTTTTTCCAATTCCGTGTCTGAAATTTTTGCGACAGGTTGCTCAATTTTTGTTTTTATTAATTCAATTTCATTCATAATGTCGCGTTTCTCAAATGACGCACAACGTATTTGTATAAGATTAGTTGCGGTTTTGTGTGCGAGGATTTTCCGCAGGAAAATCAGACGTAACAAAATTGCAACAACCATTAGTTAAGCCCTAATTTAGCAATTAATTTTATACGTTGTTACCAACTGGTTTTATTTTTTCAATTTTCCGAACGTTTTGCCTCAAAGTCATTTAGGATTAACCATTGGAAATCTAAATTTTCCTCGTCAGAAACTGTATTTGGGTAATTTTCAGTTTTAATTTTTTTCATTTGTTTTGCCGTTATCTAATTCAGCAAAAACATTGGAATCGTAAATTTTCATCGTTAAAAAATAACCAGGGAAATTTCCGCAAAGTTGTTCCGAACGTTTTGCCGTTCAGATATTCAGCAGAAACCATAGTTTTTTCTAAATTTTCGATGCAAAAAAGAACTATAGGCGGGCTTAAATTCCGAGTGATTTTCCGCTTTACGAATTCAAATTCAGAGTTTGATTTTCAGAAGATTTTCGGTTTAATGATTTATCAGCAGAAAAGAACAAACCCTTGGTTTAGCTTAGTGTTTGCGGACGATTCAACTTGTTGGTAACGGTCTAGGCTATGAGTAGTTGCGTGGTTTAGCATTTAACTTTGCAAGTACACACCAAACTGAAAATCCGCGAGGATTTTCAGAAGTAGGCGAGAACAAGCAATTACTTATAGCCATTGTTGCCAGCAGTTATTATTCCTATTGTATAATTTTACTCTTGTTCTGGCTTTTTTAGCTTCTCTAAAGTTTCTCGAACTTGTCTTTGTACCTCTTCTTCAGTTAGTTCAGTCTTTTCATCTTCTGGCAAATCAAATTCCACGTTTAATTCATCTTCTTTCGTTTCATCAACGAATTCTGCCTCTTCAGCATCTAAATTCGATGTATTTTCTTCAATTTCAAGATTGAATTTAGAAAAATTTACAGCCTTTAATTTAGATACCATTTCTTCTATCTTATCGAGCTGTGCAGAAATCTCAGGGTTGTTTGCTATCAAATTTGCAAGTTGAAGTTGTTTTGCTAGGTCAGGAACATTATTATCTGAAAATATTCTAGTGATTTCTTCATTTACTACTTTAACTTTTTGCTGAATTTTTAAATCCTTTTCTGCGGCTATATTAGCCGCCTCAGCAGCAAATTTCTCAGCTTCTTTAGATTTTCTATCAACTTCAGCTTGATAAAAATCTTCAGTTAATTCTTTTCCTCTTGAAATTAATTTCCCTCCTTCTTTGGCCCAAGGCCATATAAATTTGAGAAATCTTTTCCATTTAGTTAGTTCAACTTCACTTTGAAGATTTGCAGGACGTCCAATGAACTTTACAATCCTATTATTTTGTTCTTTTTCTCCAGAATTACTCATGGTCAAATTTGAATTTTGGATTGCGTATTTCGTCTAACCTAAATGTTATTCCACTGCCACCAACCATTTTGTAGAGCTTAGATAATTCAGATAATAAGTTTCCTACTTCTTCTTTCGAGGCTGTGCCAGGTTGTATTAGAAGGCTGATATTTGAGTTTTCAGATATTTTAGCATCTTTATAAAGTAGATACTTTTTTAACTCTTCTAGGGAAAATTGTAAATCTTTTTTCCATATTTTAAGGTTAAATCCTAAATTTAGTCTATTTAGAGACTGTTTTTCTTTATCACGAAGACGAGCAACTTCTTCATATTTCTGTTTTTTCACAAGCCTATTTTTTTCCAAAATAATGCTTTTGAGATTTTTGATTTCTATCAATAAATCTTCAAATGTATTGTCAGAATCAAGTTTATTATTGAGAGCCTTAATAGTTAAGGCTAAATCGTCTTCAAATTCATGAAGTTGCTCGAAAAGACTTTCAACGGAAGTGGTTTCAACTAAGGCATTAAGAACTAATTTTTCTTCTTGGCTAAATTCAATTCTATTTTTAAAAATCATATTTATTGGTTTTTAATTGCTGGCAACGGTCGCGTATAACTGTCAGTTACGGATAAATATACGAAGTTTTTCGGTTTAGAACTGGTGTTAGCAATTCCGAGTGGATTCGGACGTAGTCGAATCCGCCGTAATTGCGGTTATACATTGTTGTAGCCAGTTTTTTACTCATAACAGAATACGTTTATTTTTTCACAGTCGTGCTCGTGTCCATAAATAAATAATGGTTTTTTAATATCAAGTCCATTAAATAATTCCATTTTATTCAGTTCGAATGCTTTATTCAGCAGTAAATAGGTTTTATATATGTACGAATTCCTTAAGCTTTGATAAAAATCAGTTTCAAAGACATCATCAAATATTTCGGCTTCCTCTAAACATTCTTCTAGTTCTATCAAGTTGCTCCAAATTTTTGAGTAGTCGATACGTCCCAAAATTTCAAAGAAGTCTTTTTTGTAGTTGAAATCAAAGTATTCAGGTTTTTCTAAAATAGGATAATTGCCTTCTCCAAATCCACTTATCCAAGCATATGGCTCAAAATCATATGTAAGTAAGATTATTTGAATTTTTGAACCTTCAATGTTTCTAATTCCTTTTTTAATTTTTTCGAAAGATGATATTAAATTTTCTGAAAATCCATTAATAATTTCAGTTTCGTGAATATCAAATCCAATAGCTTTTTCATAGCATTTCAATAGCTTCTTATTTCCTTTTGCGATTTTAAAATTCCCAATTACAGATTCGTCGTAAAGTTTAACGGTCTTTTGCTCGTTAATACTAAATACATCTGGATTTTCTGTTTCAAGTAAATCAAGCCATTGTGAAAGTGATGGATGTTGAATTTCCTTGAAATTTTCTAGAAATAGGCTTTTAAGGTTTGAAATTATTTTTTGATTAAGGCTCATTTTCAAATTGGCTACAACGGTTAACGGCTAGAAATTCGTTGCGGAAAAATCCGCAGGATTATTCCGCCGTAAAACGAATTTAGTAAAAAGAAATGAATTTTCG
>NZ_JBSWYC010000005.1:0-97744 GCF_056160885.1 Seonamhaeicola sp. ABD4_175 | reverse complement strand
AAAAACTAAGACAACTATTGAAAGAGGTCTAGTAGAAATTGAATCACGGAATATATTACAAGAGTTTTCTTCTGAACAGGTTTATAAACTTTTAAAAAAAGACCTCGCCATAAAGCTTAAACAAGTCAAATTGAAGATTGAAGGTTTGAGAAGTAAACTGAGGCAATTAGGAACTGAACAGAAATGGTTTGACTGGGTTGACAATTTCTCAGAACATATCAAAACTCAAACCAATATTTCAGACGAGATGAAAAAGGAGTTTCTCAAGGTTATAATAGATAAAATAACAGTGAACTATGATAATGAGAATAAACTGCACCTTTTAAATATTAATTTTAAAATACCTGTCGTATTAGAAAAAGAAAAGGGTTCCGAAAACGGAACCCAAATATCTATTATGCCAGTTAAACGAGGTCGTAAAAAGTCAAATCAACTCACCCCCGTTCGTGACTACTCCACCGTTACAGATTTTGCTAAGTTTCTTGGCTGATCTACATTTTTATCAAGTAAAACAGCAATGTGGTATGATAATAATTGTAGCGGTATGGTTGTTAACAGAGGTGTTAAAGGTTCTAATGTTTCAGGAACTTCAATAACATGATCAGCAAGTTCTTTTACTTGTTCATCACCCTCAAAAACAATACCTATAATTTTTCCTTTTCTAGATTTTATTTCTTGAATATTACTTACAACTTTTTCGTAATGGCCTTTTTTTGTGGCTATTACAATAACAGGCATGTTTTCGTCAATTAATGCAATAGGGCCATGTTTCATTTCGGCAGCAGGGTAACCTTCGGCGTGAATGTATGATATTTCTTTAAGTTTTAAAGCGCCTTCTAAAGCAACAGGGAAGTTGTAACCACGCCCCAAATACAAGCAGTTTGTAGCTTCTTTATATATATCTGCAATGTATTTAATATGTGCATCAGATTTTAAAGCTTCTTCAACCTTATTTGGTATCAACTCTAATTCTAATAAATGATGACGATAATCTGAACTGCTAATAGTACCTTTTGCTCTGGCTAATCTTAAAGCCATTAAAGTAAGTACTGTTATTTGTGTTGTGAAAGCTTTAGTTGATGCAACACCAATTTCTGGTCCGGCATGTGTGTAAGCTCCTGCATGTGTTTCTCTTGCAATAGTTGATCCTACAACATTACAAACACCAAAAACAAAAGCGCCTTTAGATTTTGCTAACTTAATAGCTGCAAGGGTATCGGCAGTTTCACCTGATTGCGAAATGGCTATTAAAACATCATTTTCTGTAATAACAGGATTTCTGTATCTAAATTCTGAAGCATATTCTACTTCAACAGGAATTCTTGCTAAGTCTTCAAAAATATATTCGGCAACTAAACCAGCATGCCATGATGTACCACAGGCTACTATAATAATTCTGTTGGCGTTTAAGAATTTTTTCATGTTATCTTCAACACCTGCCATTTTTATAATGGCTTGGTCTCTTAAAAGTCTACCTCTATAGGTGTCTTTTATGGCCTTAGGTTGCTCATGAATTTCTTTAAGCATGAAGTGATCATAACCACCTTTTTCTATTTCTTCTAAGTTTAATTGTAGTTTTTGAATATAAGGATCTACTAAAGAGTCATCTTTAATTTTTCTTATTTTAATACCTTTATGGAATCTTAAAATAGCCATTTCTTCATCTTCTAAATAAATGGCATCTTTTGTATATTCAATAAAAGGTGAAGCATCACTGGCTATAAAAAACTCATCTTCACCAATACCAACTGCAAGTGGGCTACCTAATTTTGCAACTACAACTTCTTCTGGTTTATTTTTATCAAAAACAGTAATGGCGTAAGCGCCAATTACTTGGTTTAATGCAATTTGAACTGCTTTACCTAGTTTTACGCCTTCTTCTTTTTTAACATCTTCAATAAGGTTAACTAAAACTTCGGTATCTGTATCAGATTTAAATGTGTAACCTCTAGCTGTTAACTCTTTTTTTAAAGATTCATAATTCTCAATAATTCCATTGTGAATTAGTACTAAATCTCCTGAGTTTGAAACATGCGGATGTGAGTTAACATCATTGGGAACACCATGTGTTGCCCAACGTGTATGACCAATACCAACGTTACCTGTTTTTGTTATTGTTTCGTTTGAAAGCGCTTCAAGGTCTGCAACTTTACCTTTGGTTTTAGATATTTTTAAATCTGTTCCGTCAAATAAAGCTACACCAGCACTGTCATAGCCTCTGTATTCTAAGCGTTTAAGTCCTTCAATTATAATAGGATAAGCTTCTCTGTGACCTAAGTATCCAACTATTCCGCACATAAGTTTTTTTTAATTTGGGTTATTGATTAATAGCTGCACAAATATGTAAAATAAATACTAAAACACCCTAGTAAATTATATAAAGTAGGTGTTTTATACGATGAAATAACACAAAGCTTTAAAATACAGCTTACTATTGGTTTGGTTTAGTAGTAAATATTTTAAGTTTTAAGCGTTTTTCTTCGGGAACATTTGGATTACTACCATACAAAACAGTGCCTCTTGTGGTAATTATAGAGGCTGTTGGTACAGCTGTTACAGCATCATTACTTTTTAAGATATCAGAGCTTCCTGTTACGTTAACATTAGTTGATAATACCAAACCTAATTGTGTGTTTGTAGAATCTCTTAATAAAATATTGTTTAAATGCTCGGTTAAGCGTATTTTATATTTTTTATTAACAGTATCTCGTTGTGTAAGGTGAAATACAATAGAACTTACAGGTGAAGCTGAATTGCTTGTTGGATCTAGAGAATAATCTATTAGAGGTATGTTGTTTTTTACATCGTAAGCATAAATTCTGTCGTATTTATGGAAATCATCATTACCGCCAGTGTTTAAAGCATCATCTTCATATACTTCTAAATGAGCTTCATTGATAAGTTGTTTTAAAACAAAATCTCCTGTAGTACCCTCAACAATGTATTCGCCTTGGTCGTTTTTAGCTCTAAATCTGTTTTTAAAACATTCAAGAGCATCATCATCTACATTACCATCACCATCACAATCAACTAAACCATCAAATAAGTTAATTACAGCCATTGAACCTTCGGTGCCTTTTAGGTATAATTTCTCATCGCCTAAATTTTTATTACCGTTGGTTAATGTTTTAGTATAATTGTTAGAAAATGTATTTAATCTGTTACCAGAAAAGTTGAAAGTATAGGTTGCTTGTTCTTTTTCGCCTTCGCTATCAGTTTCATTATCTTTTTTATAGTAAATAGTGATAGAAGCATCGGTTGAAGCAAAATTTAAAAGCACCATATTACCGTTATTGTTAACCGGTTCTGCTTTAAAGTATAGACCTCTAAAATAATTTTTAAAGTTGTTTGCGTTAACCAATTCTGGCGTACCTTCTTTGTTTAGTATTGTATTTTGCCAAAAAAGCGAGTCTAGTTTTGCTCTAAAAGCTGGAATAAATCTTGTGGTATCTGTTGTGGTAGTTGTTATAATATTGTTGTTGCTTGGTGTAAATGTTGTGTCTAATAATTGTGCGCCGGCAAAATCATCAAAATTAATTAAAGTATTATCGGTTCTAGCAAAGTTATCAGTAGAAGCGTTACTTGCATGCGAATAGTATTTTTGGGTTTCGCCTAAATTATCTGGGTTAAAATCTCTTAAAAAATAAGTATTTTCAAAAATAGATAATTTTATAGGTGATACTTCATCACCAAACAAAGAGTCGCTAATGGTATATGTAGGGAATCCATCATCATCAAAGCCAACGCTTCTGTTAAAGTATGGAATGCTTAAAACAACAGAATCTAACTTAGGGTTGTTGCCAAAATCTGGGTTGTATGCGGTTGCGTTTATTTGTGTAATAACGCTTGCTGTGGTTGAACCAAATTCGGGGTCGTTATAAAAGCCTAATAGGTTTGATGTTAGGTTGCTTACTTGTAATGAGTCTAGTTTTTTGTTGTAACTTATAATGGGGTAAAAATCTAAACTTGTATCAAAATTTGCATTGTCTTCACCTAAAACATCACTTTCAATGGTGTAAAATTCTTTATCGCAAGCAATAAAAGAAGTTACAAGTAATAGTACAAGTGTAGGTGTAGTAAGGGCTTTTAAAATCTTTTTCATGTATACACTAAATGAATGTGTGGTTAACTTAAAACGGTATTATTAAAAAATGTTGTATAAGCTTCGCCAAATTCATCTTTGTTTTTATATTCTAAAATAGGTTTGTTTGCTGCTTCTAAATAATTTTGTAATTCTTCAGGTATGTTTTCAGAACCTATTATTAATGCATCAGAATAATCAATAGCAACTTTCATAAGGTTGTTGTATGATGGTTCATCTAACACTTTAACAGCATCTTCGTTTATGTTGTCAAATTTAATTTTATTAAGCATGTCTTTATTTAAAGTATTGTTAAAACTTTGGTTGTACACCGAAGTAACAATTTTACTTTCGTTAAATAAAGGTTCATCTTTATAATACTCTTTTAAATACACTGGTAATAATGAAGCTAACCAGCCATGTACGTGAATAACATCTGGAGACCAGTTTAGTTTTTTAACAGTTTCAATAACACCTTTTGCGAAGAAAATAGCACGTTCATCATTGTCTGAAAACAGTTCACCATCTTCATCGGTTAGTGTTGCCTTTCTTTTGAAATACTCATCATTATCTATGAAATAAACTTGAATACGCTCTTTAGGTATTGATGCTACTTTGATAATTAGAGGCATATCTAAATCATTTATCACCAAATTTATACCAGAAAGCCTTATAACTTCGTGTAATTGATGCCTACGCTCATTAATATTTCCATATCGTGGCATAAAAATTCTAATTTGCCCACCTTGTTGATTTACTAATCTTGGGGCTTCAAACGACATTGAAGAAATTTCAGTTTCAGGTAAATAAGGCACTACTTCAGATGATACATACAATATCCTCTTATCTTTCATATGTTTACTTTTATTTGGCTTTTATTAAGCCATTTTAATAATCGGGTTAACGATTTTTTTATTAGGGAACATTTTGTTAGCACAGGTTTTTACAAGTACTTTCAAAATAAAAAACACGCAAAAGTACAAAAATTTATGCAAATTGGCTGTAAAATCTTAAGTTTGCAGCCGTTAATTTTTTATTAAATAGTGGAAGTTTACAATAAAAAACAAGAAATATCAGCTAAAATAAAGGTTTTAAAAGCTGAAAACTTAAACATTGGTTTGGTGCCTACAATGGGTGCTTTACACCATGGGCATTTGGCTTTGGTTGAAAGAGCTTTAAAAGAAAATGATAAAGTTGTTGTTAGCATTTTTGTAAACCCAACACAGTTTGATAACAGTGCCGATTTAGAAAAATACCCTAGAACATTACAAGAAGATGTTAACTTGCTTAAAACACTTTCAGAAAATCACATTTTGGTTTACGCACCAACTATTGATGATGTTTATGAAGGAAATACAGTAGCAGAAACCTATGATTTTGATGGCTTAGAACATGAAATGGAAGGTAAATTTCGTCACGGACATTTTAATGGTGTTGGTACTATTGTTAAACGCCTTTTTGAAATAACTACGCCCCATAATGCGTATTTTGGCGAAAAAGATTTTCAACAATTACAAATCATAAAAAAATTAGTTGAAAAATATAATATTCCTGTAAAAATAACGGGTTGTCCTATTTACAGAGAATCTACAGGTTTGGCTATGAGCTCGCGCAACACACGTTTAAAACCAGCGTATTTACAAGCAGCGCCTTTTATTTATAAAACCTTAAAAAACGCTAAAAAACATTTTGGCACAAAAAGTGCTAGTAAAGTAACAGAATGGGTTGAAAATGAGTTTTCTAATCACGAAATATTAAAGTTAGAATACTTTATTATTGCCGATGCTAAAACCTTAAAACCCGTAACACGTAAGTACAAAAACAAAGCATATAGAGCGTTTATAGCCGTATATGCAGATGATATAAGACTTATTGATAATATAGCTTTAAATTAATTATCTTTGCCCCATGCAAATACAAGTAGTAAAATCTAAAATTCACAGAGTTAAGTGCACAGGTGCTGAACTAAACTACATAGGTAGTATTACCATTGATGAAGATTTAATGGATGCTGCCAATATTATACAAGGAGAAAAAGTGCAAATTGTTAATAATGATAATGGTGAGCGCTTAGAAACCTATTGTATTCCAGGACCAAGAAAAAGTGGTGAAATCACACTTAACGGTGCTGCTGCCCGAAAAGTATCAATTGGTGATACTTTAATTTTAATAACCTATGCTTTTATGGGTATTGAAGAGGCTAAGGTGTTTAAGCCTTCATTAGTATTTCCAGATGAGGCTACCAACCTATTAAAATAAACCGTTGCCATTAAAACTAAAAAACATACTTAAAATAACACTCCCACTTTTATTGGGAGTTTTTTTAGTTTGGTATTCATTATCAAAAGTATCGTTAACACAAATTTACGGGTATTTAAAAACATCCAATTATTCATGGATAATTTTAGGTGTTTTTTTGGGCTTGTTAAGTCATTTGTCGCGTGCATATCGTTGGCGTTTTCAGCTAGCACCATTGGGGTATAACATTAGATTTGGCAACAGTGTTATGGCTGTTTTTGCTACGTATTTAATAAACTATACCATTCCAAGGGCAGGTGAAGTTGCAAGAGCTTCTATTTTAACGAATTATGAAGATGTACCGTTTGAAAAAGGATTTGGTACCATTGTGGCCGAACGTATTGCAGATATGGTTGTTATGTTAGCTATTATAGGTATTACACTTTGTCTTCAATTCGATTTTATTTACAGTTTTTTTGCTGAAAAATTCAATCCTACTAAAATTATAGTAGCCATAGCAATATTGATAGCTTTTGGGGTTATTTTAATAGCTTTTATTAAAAAGAGTAAGTTAAAAATAGCTTTGAAAATTAAAGCATTTGTTAATGGTTTAATTGAAGGTGTTTTTAGCATATTTAAAATGAAAAATAAGTGGGCATATATTTTTCACACACTATTTATTTGGGGTATGTATGTACTTATGTTTTACGTAACATCATTTGCTATTCAGCCTTTGCAAGGTATATCAATGGGTGCTATTTTAATAGGTTTTATAGCAGCAAGTTTTAGTATTGCAGCAACTAACGGCGGTATTGGCTCATACCCACTAGCTATTTACGGCGCGTTTTCAATTTTTGGAATTGCCGAAGAACCAAGCATTGCATTTGGTTGGATTATGTGGGGAGCACAAACATTATTGGTAATTGTTTGTGGAGGCATTTCATTAATATATCTACCAATTTACAACCAAAAGAAAAACCGTAAAGCCAATAATAATTTTTAAAGCTGTTGCATAATTTCTTACCTTACGCTTTAAAACAAAAACCCCTTTAGCCATGAAAACATTTAGTACAATTTGTTTGTTTCTACTCTTATTTTTATCTGCGGAAGCTCAAGTTAAATATGAAAATTTTCAGTCTGCTACTTTAGGCGAAGAGCGCCAAATAAAAATACAATTACCACGCGGTTATAATTCAAATGAAGATAAAGTATTTCCTATTTTTATTGTGTTAGATGGCGATTATTTATTTGAAGCTGTAGCTGGAAATACAGATTATTACGCCTATTGGGAAGATATGCCAGATGCCATTGTGGTTGGTGTAAACCAATTAGGTAAGCGGTTTGATGACTGTTTGTACTCTGAACAAAACTCACTGCCTATTGAAACCGGTGCAGCCTTTTTTGAGTTTATTGGTACAGAACTTATACCTTATATTGAGAAAAATTATAGGGCTTCAAACTTTAAAGTAGCTGTTGGCCACGGAGAAACGGCTAATTTTATAAATTACTATTTATTAAAAGGCGTACCGTTGTTTCAAGCCTATATTGTAATTAGTCCAGAGTTAGCTCCAAATATGTTAGATTATATTCCAGAGCGTTTACAAAATGTAGAATCTAAAATATTTTACTATTTGGCAAATACTGAAAATGATAAAAAATCTATCATACAAATGACGGAAGCTTTACATAAAGACCTTTCGGTAATTGACAACAAAAATTTTACTTACGGTTACACATCATTTCAAGAAACCTCGCATTATTCAGTGCCAACACACGCAATACCCAATGCTATTGAAAAAATATTTAAAGTATTTCAACCTATTTCGAAACAAGAATATAAAGACACTATTTTAGAATTAGAAGGATCTCCTGTTGATTATTTAGTTGAAAAATATGAAACCATTAAAACGCTTTTCGGCCTAAATAAAAAGATTTTAATAAACGATTTTAAAGCCATTTCAGCAGCTATTGAAAAAACAGAGCAATTTCAATATTATGAAGCGCTAGGTAAAATTGCAAGAAAACAATACCCCGAAACACTTTTAGGAAGTTATTACATAGCTAGGTTTTATGAAGAAGGTGGCGAGCCTAAAAAGGCAATGCGCACTTATCAATCGGCTTACATGTTAGATGAAGCTGCTGGTATAACAAAAGATTTGGTGTTAGAAAAAGCCGAAGCAATTAAAAGTGATTTTGGGTATTAATAAAATTCAAAACAATAACTTAAAAGTTTTATAAAACATACATGGCAAAAGTAAAAACAGCATTTTTTTGTCAAAACTGTGGTGCGCAATATGCTAAATGGCAAGGGCAATGTAATGCTTGTAAAGCATGGAACACTATAGCCGAAGAGCTTATTGAAAAGCCTGAAAAAGCAGGTTGGAAAGCAACAACCACTACAAATAAACGCGTTTCAAAACCATTAAAAATTAATGAAATTGATACAACTGAAGATGCTAGATTAAATAGTTTAGATGCCGAGTTTAATCGTGTTTTGGGTGGCGGTATTGTTCCTGGTTCATTAACACTTTTAGGTGGCGAACCTGGTATAGGAAAAAGTACACTACTGCTTCAAATTTCTTTAAAATTACCATACAAAACACTATATGTTTCTGGCGAAGAAAGTCAAAAACAAATAAAAATGCGTGCAGAACGCATAAACCCAAGCAACAGTAATTGTTATATTTTAACTGAAACTAAAACACAAAATATATTTAAGCAAATTGAAGCTTTACAGCCCGATGTTGTAATAATAGATTCTATTCAAACACTGCACAGTGATTATATAGAATCATCAGCAGGCAGTATTTCGCAAATAAAAGAATGTACAACAGAGCTCATAAAATTTGCAAAAGAAACAGCAACTCCCGTAATTTTAATAGGTCATATTACCAAAGATGGCCACATTGCAGGACCTAAAATTTTAGAGCATATGGTTGATACTGTATTACAGTTTGAAGGCGATAGAAACCATGTGTTCAGAATTTTAAGAGCCAATAAAAACCGTTTTGGTTCTACTAATGAATTAGGAATTTACGAAATGCAAGGTGCTGGTTTGCGTGAAGTATCAAACCCTTCTGAGATTTTAATTTCAAAAAAAGATGAAGACTTATCGGGTAATGCCATTGCTGCCACTTTAGAAGGCATGCGCCCATTAATGATAGAAGTACAAGCTCTTGTTAGTACTGCTGTTTATGGCACGCCACAACGTTCTGCCACAGGTTTTAATGCTAAAAGATTAAACATGCTTTTAGCTGTTTTAGAAAAACGCGCAGGTTTTAGGTTAGGCGCTAAAGATGTTTTTTTAAATATAACGGGTGGCATAACAGTAGATGATCCTGCAATAGACTTAGCGGTTATTGTAGCTATACTATCATCAAATGAAGATGAGCCGCTACAAAACAATTTCTGTTTTGCAGCCGAGGTTGGTTTATCTGGTGAAATAAGACCCATTCAGCGTGTTGAACAGCGTATTTTAGAAGCTGAAAAATTAGGATTTTCAACTATTTTTGTGTCTAAATACAGTAAAATATCATTAAAAAATACCGTTATAAAAATTCAATATGTATCTAAAATTGAAGATTTGGTTAGTTTGATTTATTAACCTGTAAATCAATATTTTGTATGTTTATTGAATTTTTTTCATTTGCATTTCATCGATTTTTTGAGTTGTTTAATCGATAAAAAATGAAATTTTATTAGGTTTTCTTCTGCCTATAGTTTAATATTGCCTTGTTAATTGCTTTTTCTCTCAAAAGTATATTAATCCATTTGGAGTAAAACGTAGTGGTTGTTTAGTGTTAGAAAATTAGGTTCTAATACAATTAACAATTAATCTATGAAAACAGTATCTTTTTTAAGAGTAGTGTTTTGGGCTGTATTCTTAACAACAGTAAATTTACACGCACAATATTGTACACCAAGTAATATTGGTAGGTTTAACACTAACTATATTTCTAAAGTAACATTTGGAGGTGTAAATAACACTTCAGCAGGCTCAACGGGAGGTTATACATACTTCTCAAGTCTTCCAACAGAAAATATTGAAATAGGCCAAACTTTAACAGGAACCGTTAGTGTTACCCTCAATAAATGGAACGATCAAAATAATACGGTAGCTATTTGGCTTAATTTTAATGAGAATTCAGATGATGATTTTGAAGATAGCGGAGAGCGTTTCATATTCAATATAAGAGGTAATAGAAATGGATGGCGAGGAAGTAAAACCTTAGATGTGCCATTTTCAATAAATATTCCTCAAGGCGCCGATGTGGGTAATTCTAGAATGCGAGTAGCCTTTAGAACGGGTACTAACACCAATTTTTCTTCTTGTAATTTTAATTGGCAAGCTGGAGAAATTGAAGATTATAACATAAAATTTATTTCAAATTCTGTACCGCTTATTGATACAGATAGTGATGGTATTGCAGATGTTGTTGATGTTGATGATGACAACGATGGAATTTTAGATTGTGTTGAAAAAGGTATAACATATGGCACAATATCTGAAGTCTTTTTACTTAGTGGAACAGCCGTTGAAGTGTCAGATGATGAGTTTCAATTAACAACATCAACCAACTATCAAGCAGGAGCTGCCACAATTAAAGAACGTATTAACTTTGATACAAGTTTTTCGTTTTCTTTTGATGCTTTTTTAGGAGCCTATGATTATGGGGCAGATGGTATTGCTATTATTTTTCATAATGATCCCGCAGGAGCATCGGCAGTAGGAGCATCAGGAAATGGCTTAGGTGCTAAAGGAATTAAAAATGGAATTGTACTAGAGTTAGATACATATTACAACGGATCTTTTTTAGGTGATATATCTCAAGATCATGGCATGATTTGGGATTCAGACAACCAAACCAGCTCAGGTTTTTTAACGGCTTCTACTAATTTAGGGCAGTTAGAAGACAACCAGTGGCATACCGTTACCATTTCATGGAATGTAAATACAAAAACCATAAGTTATTATGTTGATAGCACTTTAGCTGGAATTTATACCGGAGATTTAATAAACAATTATTTTGGCGGTAGTAACCTAGTGTATTTTGGCTTTTCAGCATCTACTGGGGGTTTAAATAATCAGCAAAAGGTTAGATTTAACAGTGTTTGTGATATTCCTTTGTTTGTAGATACTGATAATGATGGCTACCCCAATAGCTTAGATATTGATAGTGATAATGATGGTATACCAGATAATGTTGAAGCTCAAACAACTTTAGGTTATAATTTACCTAGCGGAACAGTAAATACAACAGGAGCTTATAAAGGACTTTGGAGCAACTATGGTATAGGCATTATACCTGTTGATACTGATGCTGATACAATACCAGATTATAAAGATTTAAATAGTGATGATGATGATTTTAATGATATTGAAGAAAATGGTATGCCAAATAGTATTTTAGGTACAGATACTGATAAAGATGGATTAGATGATGCATTTGAAACTAATGGTGTAAATGATACAAACTGGGACGTTAATGAAGCTATTGAAAACCCTTCTAACGCATCTATTTTACCAGATTCAGATACCGATGTTAACACCGGAGGAGATCTAGATTATCGTGATGTGCCCGTAACCGTTGTGTACCCTTCAATAGCATCAGTAGATTTTGATGGTGTTGATGATTACCTTCAGGGAGACAGCGTATTAAATGGCCTAGGCGAATTAACCATTATGGCCTGGATAAAACTTGAAGAAGATGTTAACGGTAATACAAAATTATATGTTCTTGGAGAAGATACAGGGTGTAGGCTTTTTGTTAAAGATGGTAACAAAGTGCAATTTGGTATAAAAACATCAAAAGGTGTTTCAAAAAACCTAAATACAGGTTCTATTAATAAACATGAATGGCATCACGTTGCAGGTTCATTTTCAAACGCTTTGGGTACTGTAAACATATATCTAGATGGTGAAAAGGTTAAAACCTCGCGCAGTTTATTGCTATCAGGCGCTAAAATTAAAACCACTTCTAAATGGAATGGTAATTTTGAAATAGGCCGTATTTCTAGAGATATTACTAATAAACAATATTTTAAGGGTGAAATTGATGAGGTTAGGGTGTTTAATAAAGCATTAACTGATACACAAATTCAAACTATGGTATATCAAGAAATTCAAAACAATAATGGCAATGTTAGAGGTGTGGTTGTGCCAAAAGATATTGTTGATTTTGATACTAAAACTACTGTACCTTGGAGTAGTTTAGTTGCATATTATCCTATGACTGATATTGCATCAAACAAAGTGTTAGATTATTCAAACAATAACAACAATCTAACAATGTTTAACATATCAACAATACAGGAACAAACAGCACCAATGCCTTATGAAACCATTTCAGATGGTAATTGGAGCTCACAAAGTACATGGTTACATGGTAATCTTTGGGATGTTGAATCTGTTCCAAGTGACAGAGAGTGGACTATAGTTAAAATTGAAAACGATATTGAAATAGCATCATCATTTTCTTCATATGGTTTAATAATAAACAATAGAAAAACATTAACTGTAAACGGAAATAATGTTATTAAAAATACAGGGTATTTTGAGCTTAACGGTGCTTTAGATTTAATGAACGATTCACAATTAATTCAAACCAAAACAAGTGATTTAGTAACATCGGCAGATGGTAAAGTGTTAAGAAGGCAAGAAGGTACCCCAAGTGCTTTTTGGTATAACTATTGGGCGTCTCCTGTAGGGAAAGCAAGTGTTACCACCTTGGAAAATAACAATGCTTCAACAAATAACGTAAACAATACACCATTTCAAGTAGGTATGTTAAAAGATGATGCAGGATTTAATATGCAGTTTACATCAAATTACACGGCTAGTGGTAATATTAGTTCATACTGGATGTATACATACAAAAACGGTAAAACCTATTGGGATTGGGCCCGCGTAACACCCACTACAAATATAGAGCCAGGTGTTGGTTACACACAAAAAGGAACCGGTGTGCCTTTTGAATCTCAACAATACGTTTTTGAAGGTAAACCAAATAACGGTACCATACTTGTTGATGTTAAAGATGTTGGTGGACCAGGTTCTGTGCCAGAGGTTTCAAGAACAAATTACTTGTTAGGTAATCCGTATCCTTCAGCTTTAGATATCCATCAGTTTATAAGAGATAATAGAGGTGTTATAAATGGTAATATTCAATTATGGCAGCAATGGAGCGGAAGTTCACATAACTTAAGTGAGTACAACGGAGGTTACGCACAGGTTAGTTTATTAGGTGCAACAAGAGCTTATCAGTTTTCGGGTATAAGCGGTTTAATTAATTTACTGCTGCCTGGTGGTAATTTATTGGCAACTAAATATTTGCCGGTGGGTCAGGGTTTTGTTGCCGAAATTGTTTCAGACGGTAAGGTAGAATTCAATAATGCACAAAGAGCATTTATTTTAGAAAAAGATGCCAGAGGTAGTTTTTACAGCGGATCTGTGTTTTTTAAAAACAATTCAAAATCAAACAAATCATCACAAAATGCTATAGTTGAAAATGTAATAGAAGAAGATAGCCCGTTTAAAAAAATACGATTAGCATTTACAACCGTTACAGGGCCTGAAACAAACCGAGAATTATTATTAGGATTTAGTGATGAAACTACTGATGGGTATGATTACGGGTATGACACTAAATGTGATGAAATTAACAACAACGATTTAAATCTAGCTTTTGAAGGCGAAAACATGAATATGCAAGCATACGCCAATGTAACGCCAGATAAAGTAGTGCCATTAAACTTTAAATCTTCAGGGCAAAACGCCTTTAAAATTAAAATAACCGAATTGATAAATTTTGAAGAAACTGATGAAATTTACATAAAAGATAATTTTACCGGTGAGTATTTTGATTTAAAACATAACGATGCATTTAATTTCACTTCAGAACAAGGGAAATTTAATGACAGATTTCAAATAGTATTTCAATCTCAACAACAATCACTAAGTACAGAAGAAGCACAGGTTGAAGAAAACTTTATTTACTATTTAAATAAAGAACGTAAATTATATGTAAAAAAATCAACCGCACCAGTAAAAAGAATGGCCTTAGTAAGCATGACAGGGCAAACCATTTTAGAAATGAATAATGTTTCACCCGAAACATTATTAAACGGTATTGATGTGCCCAACGTAGCAACAGGAGCCTATGTGGCTTATTTAAGAACCAACGATAACCAAGTGCTTACCAAAAAACTCATTATAAATTAAGCAACCAAAGTTTCCTAAATACATATCAACCAAAAACCATAAAGCTCAAAAATGTTTATTCTGTTTTTGAGCTTTATTTTTTAAATTAAAAATTAGCTAAAACCTTGCTGTTATTCATCTGTTTTTTTTGTGTTTCATATTTTAAAACATACGTAATAACCGTTTTTTACACTGCTTTATCGAAATGAACAATAGTTCTTTTTAATGTATGATTTTTAAGATTACTTTTGAAGTAAATATTTGGTTTATAAACAAAACGTTTTAATCAAGTATTTTATTCCCTCTTAAAATAAATAATCCATTTAACTAAAATTTAAGTGCGTTTTTTCGCTTAAACACTAGCTTTTATCGTTAAGTGTTAGTGACAGTAACGTTGCTTTCGTGTCTAAATAGTACCACAACAAATGAAAGACCATGAAAAACAAATTTTGGATTATTATAGTATTTTGCCTTTGTATTGTTATTAACAACAATGTTTATGCTCAAGATACTGATGGCGATTCTATTGCTGATTCAGCAGATTTAGATGATGATAATGATGGTATTCCAGATTCACAAGAAATTAACTGTGCTGCCTCTTATATAGATCTAAGTCAAACTTTTAATGATAGAACATCAAACCCAGGTGTTGTAAATAATATATATCCTCACGGTGGTGTTACAGTAGACTTTACATATTCATTAGTAGGTACGGCAACATGGGCTTCAGGGGTTAGAAGTATTACAGGCGCAGGTATTAGTGGTAGTTATATACAAACACAGGTTAGAAATTCAGATTTTCCAAATGGAGATGTAGCAGTATACAGGTTTAGTTTTTCAGAGCCAGTTTATAACTTGTCTTTCAAAATGGGTGGTTTTGATAACCAAGATAGAGCCGATGTTTATGCAAATAATAGTGGTGCTAGTAAAACGGTTTCAATAACCGATATAAACTTAAGTGGTGGTGCTGTTTCAGGAAATTCTGCATATGATATTAATGGTGTTAATGGAAATGCACCGTTAAATAGTGTGCAAGTAAATATTTATGGGCCATTAAATGAACTAATTATTGAAATTGCAAAAGATGATGGCGAATCTGCCAATGCAACCATTCAAATGTATGAGTGGCAGTATTGTGCAGCAATACATTCTGACAGTGATGGAATTCCAGATCATTTAGATATTGATTCAGATAACGATGGAATTCCTGATAATGTAGAAGCACAACCAACCATAGGCTATGTGGCACCTAGCGGAAATGGTACAGCCATGACAGATGCCAATAATGATGGTGTTGATGATAATTACGGAGCAGGTTTATTAACACTTGAAGATACAGATAGAGATGGTATTCCTGATTATATTGATCTTGATGCTGATAACGACGGAACTCCTGATATTGAAGAAAACGGTATGCCAAATACAATTTTAGGTGCCGATGCCGATAATGATGGTTTAGATAATGCTTTTGAAACAACCAACACAAATGATGCGGTTTTAGATGCTAATGAAGATATTGAAAATCCATCAGATTTATCAATTCTTCCAGATGCTGATGGTGATTTAGCCTCAGGTGGTGATTTAGATTATCGTGACGTTTTTACACCCAATCCTCCAGTTTCTGCAACTATTGATTTTGATGGAGTTGATGATTATTTGTCTACAACAGCCTTTGTTGGTGGGCAAAATAACATTACAATTATGGCTTGGATAAAGTCTGATTTAGGTAATTCAAGAGATATGATTATTGCAGGCGAAGATACTGGCTGTAGTATTTGGCTTAAAGATGGTGATATTCCAATGTTTACAATTAAAACTACAGCTAATTCAGCTGTAACACTTAGTGCGTCATCTGCTGTTAACTGTAATGAATGGCACCATGTGGCAGCATCTTATAATAGTTTAACAGGTTTAGTGTCATTGTATGTTGATGGTAATTTGGAAACATCTTCAAACTTAAGTGTCATTGGTTCAGCTATTCAAAATTCTGTAAACAGTAACGGTAATTTTGAAGTAGGACGCTTGTCTACAACCTTAGCCGATAAAAAATATTTTAAAGGTGATATTGATGAGGTTAGAGTTTTTAATACAGCCTTAACAACAAGCCAAATTCAAGGTATGGTTTATCAAGAAATAAATGAAAGTGCTGGTAATGTGTCAGGTGCTGTTGTTCCAAAAAATATTCAAGACACCCAAACCAATGCTACTGTTTCATGGGCTAGCCTTATTGCGTATTACCCAATGACAAATATAAAAACAGATAGAACAACAGACTATTCAGGGCATAACAGGTTATTGTATTTAAATAACATAACAACTGTACAAGAACAAACAGCGCCAATGCCATATAGAGCTGTGTCTTATGGGAATTGGAATTCAGTGTCAACATGGGCACATGGTGGTGTTTGGGATATAGAAGATGTTTCAAAAAACAAAGCATGGAGTATAGTAAAAATAGAAGAAGATGTAGTAACAAACAATTCGCATACTAACTATGGTTTAATAATAGATGCAGGAAAACGTTTAACAGTTTCAGGCGATAATTTAATAAAAAACACATGGTATTTAGAACTCAACGGCACCATAGATTTATTAAATGACTCACAATTAATACAAACAGAACAAAGTGATTTGGTTACCACAGCCAATGGTAAAATATTAAGGCGTCAACAAGGAGAGTCCAACCCATATCGATACAATTATTGGTCTTCACCAATTGGGGCACAAAGCGCAACCAGTTTATCCAACAATAACGCATCAACAAATAATACAAACAATACGTCGTACAGATTGAACATGATTAAAGATGATGCTGGTGCAAATTGTTTGTTCACATCAAATTATACAGCAAATGGAAACATTAGTACCTATTGGATATACACTTATAAAAATGGCGTAACATATTGGGATTGGGAGCGCGTAAGTACTTCTAGAGACTTAACTCCAGGTATAGGTTATACCCAAAAAGGAACAGGTATTGCGGCTTCAGAACAGGAATATATTTTTGAAGGAAAACCTAATAACGGCACTATATTGGTAGATGTTGAAGATAAAGGTGGTGCTGGTTCAGAGCAAGATGTTTCAAGAACTAATTTTTTATTAGGAAACCCATATGCTTCAGCTATAGATATTCATAAATTTATTGATGATAACCAAGGCGTTATAGATGGCACACTTCAATTATGGCAACAATGGAGTGGAGATTCTCACAATTTAAATGAATATAACGGAGGTTATGCACAGGTAAATAAAACAGGAGGTGTAAGGGCATTTCAGTTTGTTGGTATTAGTGGTGCGCACAATGGCTCACAAGATGGTACTTTAGTGCCGTCAAGATACTTACCAGTAAGCCAAGGTTTTGTGGTAGAAGTAGTTGCTAATGGCCAAGTAGAATTTAATAATACGCAACGTGTATTTGTAAAAGAAGCCGACGCCGATGGAACTTACAATAACGGATCGGTGTTTTTTAAAGGCGGAAATTCAAAATCAAAAATATCAAAAGCTGTCGCGCAACCTGAAACAGAAAAACCTGTTATGCAAAAAATACGCTTAGAGTTTAGTGCGCTTTCAGGGCCATCAACACATCGTGAATTGTTACTAGGGTTTAGTGATTTTACTACAGATGGTTACGATTATGGTTATGAAGCCAAATCATCAGAAAGCAATAACAACGATTTAAATTTATCGTTAGAAGGTGAGAATATGAACATACAAGCCTACGGTCCAGTAACCGAAGACAAAGTAGTGCCGTTAAATTTTAAGTCTTCGGGAAGCAATAGTTTCGAAATAAAAATTTCTGATAAAGAGCATTTTTCTGAAGAGCAATCAATTTACATTCGTGATAATATGTTAGGCGTTTATTTTGACTTGTCAGAAGGTGAAGCATACAGTTTCACATCAGAACAAGGTAAGTTTAATAATAGGTTTGAAATTGTATTTCAATCTGAACAACAATCACTAAGTACAGAAGAAACGCAGGTTGAATCTAATTATGTGTATTATACAAATACAGACCATAAATTGTATGCAAAAAAATTAAATGATACTGTAAAACGTTTAGCTTTAGTAAGCATAACAGGGCAAATAGTTTTAGAAAAACAAAATGTGTCTCCACAAGTTTTACAAAATGGTATTACTGTACCAAAGGTGGCATCAGGCGGATATGTTGTGTATTTAAGAACAGATGATAACCAGGTAATTACCAAAAAAATTATTGTAAATTAAATTATAACACTTCAAAATAATTATACAAAACAATAAGAAGTCAAAACATAAGGTTTTGGCTTTTTTTGTGTTTTAAAACCAACCTTTTCAGGATAAATTCTTAAATTCGCATCCTTATATGAATTTCGAGTAAATGAGCGCTAAATTTCCTGAATATAAAGGACTTGACTTGCCAAATGTAGCAGACCAAATACTGCAATATTGGCAAGAAAACAATATTTTTGATAAAAGTATAACCTCAAAAGAAGGCAAAGATACCTTTGTGTTTTTTGAAGGACCACCATCTGCAAACGGTTTACCTGGTATTCACCACGTAATGGCACGAGCTATTAAAGATATTTTTTGTAGATATAAAACCCAAAAAGGGTATCAAGTTAAGCGTAAGGCAGGTTGGGATACTCACGGGTTGCCTATTGAACTTGGTGTTGAAAAAGAATTAGGCATTACCAAAGAAGATATTGGTAAAACTATTTCGGTTGAAGATTATAATGCCGCGTGTAAAAAAGCCGTAATGCGTTATACAGATGTGTGGAATGACCTTACTGAAAAAATGGGCTATTGGGTAGATATGGATGACCCTTATATAACCTATGAGCCTAAATATATGGAGTCTGTTTGGTGGTTACTAAAACAAATTTATAGCAAAAATTTACTATATAAAGGGTACACCATTCAGCCATATTCACCAAAGGCAGGAACTGGTTTAAGTTCGCATGAACTTAACCAACCAGGTACATATCAAGACGTAACTGATACTACTATTGTAGCTCAATTTAAAGTTAATGTAAGAGATAAAAAAGCATTAAAGTTATTCAATAATCCTTTCTTTGGAAAGGAAATAAGAACTGTTGGAGATCAATTCTTGAGTAAGGCTAATGTTGAAGTAGGAAAGAATGTTTACTTTTTGGCTTGGACTACAACGCCTTGGACTCTTCCAAGTAATACAGCTTTAACGGTAGGGAAAAATATTGATTATTTGTTGGTGAATACAAAAAATCAATACACTGGTGAAGAAACGAATGTAGTTTTGGCTAAGAATTTGTTTGGAAAGTATTTTGATGCTCCTGCTAATAAAGAACTTATTGCAGTTGGGGGCTACGCAGCTAATGAATTGGTAAATAAAGGTAAAATTTCTCAATATGCAATTCTTGGGGAATTTAAAGGGGCAGATTTAGTTGGAATTACGTATGAGCAATTATTACCTTATGTATTGCCAAATGATAATCCTGAAAATGCCTTTAGAGTAATTTCTGGAGATTTTGTTACTACCGAAGACGGTACAGGTATTGTACACACAGCACCAACATTTGGAGCAGATGATGCCTTGGTAGCAAAACAAGCTACACCAGAAATACCACCACTATTGGTAAAAGATGAAAACGATAATTTAGTACCTTTAGTAGATTTACAAGGACGTTTTCGCCCAGAATTAAAAGAACTTGGTGGCAAGTACGTAAAAAACGAATATTATAATGAAGGTGAAGCACCAGAGCGTTCTGTTGATGTTGAAATTGCCATTAAATTAAAAGAAGAAAATAAAGCCTTTAAGGTTGAAAAATATAAACATAGTTATCCGCATTGTTGGCGTACAGATAAACCAATTCTATACTATCCGCTAGATTCTTGGTTTATTAAAGTAACCGATGTTAAAGACAAAATGTTTGCCCTAAACCAAACCATAAATTGGAAACCAAAAAGCACTGGCGAAGGCCGTTTTGGTAATTGGTTGGCAAACGCAAACGATTGGAATTTATCGCGCTCACGCTATTGGGGTATTCCACTACCAATTTGGAGAACCGAAGATGGTAAAGAGGCGCTTTGCATTGGCTCTGTTGAAGAGTTAAAAACTGAAATGCAAAAAGCTGTTGAAGCAGGAGTTTTAGCTGAAGATATTTTTGCCGATTTTGAAGTAGGCAACATGAGTAATGAAAACTACGCAAAAGTAGATTTACATAAAAACATAGTAGATCAAATAACATTAGTATCGGCTTCAGGAAAACCAATGAAACGTGAAACCGATTTAATTGATGTTTGGTTTGATTCTGGTTCTATGCCGTACGCGCAATGGCACTATCCGTTTGAAAATAAAGATTTAATTGATGAAGGCACAACCTATCCAGCAAATTTTATAGCTGAAGGAGTAGATCAAACACGAGGTTGGTTTTATACGCTTCATGCCATTGGCACAATGGTGTTTAATTCTGTGGCTTACAAAAACGTGGTGTCTAACGGTTTGGTGTTAGATAAAAACGGCCAAAAAATGTCTAAACGTTTAGGTAATGCCGTAGATCCGTTTACAACACTTTCAAAATACGGGCCAGATGCCACACGTTGGTATATGATTAGTAATGCCAACCCATGGGATAATTTAAAATTTGATTTAGAAGGTATTGAAGAAGTAAAGCGTAAATTCTTCGGAACACTTTATAATACGTACTCGTTCTTCAGTTTATATACAAATCTAGATAATTTTAAATATACTGAAACTGATATTCCATTAGCTGAAAGACCAGAACTAGATAGATGGATTTTATCTGAATTACACACTTTAATTAAAAAAGTAGATGCTTTTTATGCTGATTATGAACCTACAAAAGCAGCTAGAGCTATTTCAGATTTCACACAAGATTATTTAAGTAACTGGTTTGTACGTTTAAGTAGAAGACGTTTTTGGAAAGGCGATTACCAAACCGATAAAATTTCGGCTTACCAAACACTATACACTTGTATGCTAACCATAGCAAAGTTGGGTGCGCCAATAGCGCCTTTCTTTATGGATAAATTATACCAAGATTTAAATGCTGTAACTAAAAAAGAAGCCTTTGAAAGTGTGCATTTAGCAGATTTTCCGGTGTATAACGAAAGCTTCGTTGATAAAAGTTTAGAGCGTAAAATGGAAAACGCGCAAACAATATCATCATTAGTTTTATCGTTACGTGCTAAAGAAAAGATAAAAGTGCGCCAACCACTTCAAAAAATAATGATTCCAATTGATAATCTTCAACAAAAAGAAGAAATATTAGCGGTTTCAAACTTAATAAAACATGAAGTTAATGTAAAAGAAGTTGAGCTTTTAGAAGACGCCTCTGATATTTTAGTAAAACAAATTAAGCCTAATTTTAAAGCTTTAGGCCCGCGTTTTGGTAAAGATATGAAGTTGGTGGCCAACGCCATTAAAGATTTTGATGCAAATGATATTAAAAAAATTGAAAAATCTGGTGAATTAGCGCTTGACATTAATGGAAAAAATATTACTTTAGGCCTTGAAGATGTAGAAATTACATCACAAGACATTGAAGGTTGGTTGGTAGCCAATGAAGGCGCATTAACTGTAGCCTTAGATGTTACAATTACTGATGATTTACGTAGCGAAGGCATAGCCAGAGAGCTTATTAATAGAATTCAAAACTTACGTAAAGATTCAGGCTTTGAAGTTACTGATAGAATTGACGTAAAACTTCAAAAAAATGAACATATAGTTAGTGCAATAGACACAAACAAAGCTTACATAAAAACGGAAACATTAGCCGAAGAGCTTGAAATTATTGATAATTTAGAACAAGGTATTGAAATTGCTTTTGATGATATAAATACCAAGTTGTTTATACAAAAACATTAAAATTATGGGATCCACAAGTGCAAGATATTCTGATGCAGAATTAGAAGAGTTTAGAGTTTTAATTCAAGAAAAAATTGATAGAGCACAACACGATTTAGAGCTTATAAAAAGTGCGTATATGAATGACCATAATAATGGTACTGATGATACATCACCAACATTTAAGGCTTTTGATGAAGGTAGTGAAGTTATGAGTAAAGAATCTAACTCGCAATTAGCCATTCGTCAAGAAAAGTTTATTCGAGATTTAAAAAATGCCATTATAAGAATTGAAAATAAAACCTATGGTATTTGCAGGGTTACGGGTAAGTTAATAAATAAAAAACGTTTAGAGCTTGTACCACATGCTACACTTAGTATTGAGGCCAAAAACATGCAAAAATAATTAGTCCTTTATTTAATTAAAGGAGTTTTAAAAAAACGCCAATCATAAATTTAAATGAGTGGCGTTTTTTTTATAAAAACAATTATATAATAATTACTCTAATGTCATTAAAAAAATCTGCTATAATTATTGTTTTAATTTTACTTGTAGACCAAGTTAGTAAACTTTATATAAAAACACATTTTCAGCTTCAAGAAAGTATAAAGGTTTTTAATTGGTTTCAAATATATTTTATTGAAAACGATGGAATGGCTTGGGGTACTAAAATTAGTGATTTTGTAAGTTTTATAAATGATAGAACTGCAAAAGTAGCTCTAACTTTATTTAGAATTGTAGCAATTTGTGGTATTGGGTATTGGCTGTTTGATGTTACTAAAAAACAAAAACCTAAGGTGCTAATTTTGGCGTTAGCTTTTATTTTTGCCGGTGCTTTAGGTAATATTATAGATTCTGTTTTTTATGGTGTTTTGTTTAGTGATAGCCTTATTGATGTAGCTACTTTTATGCCCAATGAAGGCGGATATGATGGTTTACTGCACGGTAAAGTTGTAGATATGCTTTATTTTCCGTTGTGGAAAGGGTATTTGCCACAGTGGTTACCGGTAATTGGTGGCAAATATTTTACGTTTTTTGAGCCCGTTTTTAATATTGCCGATGTAGCAATTAGTACAGGTTTTGTTATGCTTATTGTATTTAATAAAAAAGCGTTTCCAAAAAAATAATTATAAAAATATTTTAAAAGTAGTTGCTATATCTTTTTTGCTTTCAATTACTAAAATATCTTGCATTTTTGTTAGTGTTGCTGTACTCAATTCATTCAAATTAACATTAATACCATTATCTGTAATCTCTAAAACCGATTTGTTGTTTTCTAAATAACTTTGTATTTGTATTTTAGGGTGTTTGTGTGAGTGCCTGTTTTTTATGCCGTTAGTAATTAAATTTAGCAATATGCGCTCAATATATTCTGCTTTTATGTTTATAGATTTAAGTTTTGAAAAATCTGAATCTATTTTCGCATTAGTGTCTATAATTACAGGGCTAATAGATATTAAAACTTGACAAAGTACGTTATTAAAACTAATAGCATTATATGTTGGGGTGTGTTTTATCTCACTTAAAACACTTAAGGTTTCATTAATTACTTTATTAATATTTTTGCGGCTGTTGGCTGTATTATTTTTTTCTTCTGAAATACTAAAGGTGTTAACCAATTCAGACACTAAATTTAAATTATTTATATGCGATTTTACATTATGTAAAGCAATTTTATTATAATTTCTAGGCTTTTTTGGTTGCTGTTTAAAAACATTTGGTGTAGCGTGAGAAATTAAATTATCAATGTAATCTGATGTGTTTTCAGCTTGTTCATAAAAAAACAAATATCGTGAAGTATTGTTGGGTTTTATAAAAAAGGTGTGTTTGCTAGAGCATATAAAATAAGTATAACTGCCAGCGCTGTTTTTTAAACGTATGCGTTGTTTAAAATGGCTATTATTTTTCGCATAATTTATAAAGTTATGTTCAAAACTTGAAGCGTCTTCAAAATGAATAATTTTGTTTAAAAAGATTTCTAACGTTTGATTTGCTTGCAATGAAAAACCTAGATTTGATAAAAAAACTTCAGACCAAAGTAGTTTATCATTATCCTTAAGTTCCCAAAATGCAATATCACTTACTTGTTTATTGATACTGTTATTTAATAGCATTTTACTTTAAGTTATTGAGAGAAATGAGAGTAACTTATTGTAAACATACTAAAAAAAAAGCATTGTAAACAAATAAAAATGTATTTTATCGATTAAAAACATCATTTAAACGCATACGTGTGCGTTTTGGTAACACAAAAGTCTAGTTTAACATCTGTTGGAAAGATGTCTTCAATTTGAGCTTCAGCATCAAAAAAAGACAGTCCAATTTTTATTGTTTCCGGTTTACATTTGGCTAAAAACGTATCATAAAACCCTTTTCCGTAACCAACTCTATGGCCTTGTTCATCAAAAGCTAATAAAGGTATAAAAACTACATCAATGTTATTGGCATCAATTTCAATACCATCAACAGGCTCGGGTATGTTGTAATGGTTTTTTTTAATGGTTGTGCTATCAGTTAATAAAAAATGTGTCATTTCACCAGTATCAAAATGACTTTTTGGTACCACAATGTTTTTGTCTTTACCAGCTAAAATGCTTAAAATAAATTCGGTATTTATTTCTTTTTGTTCTTCAATAGGTAAAAAAATATGATAGAATTTATGTTGCCAAATAGGCATTTTTATTGCATTATTAGCAATGGCAATACTAAATGTTTCAATATCATTTTGAGATAAATTATTGCGAAGCGTTTTGTGTTTTTTGCGTAGTTCAGCTTTTGTCATTTAATTTTGTGCTTATATGAAAAAGCGCATCACCTTGATATACAATAGGCGATTCGTTTACATTAATTATATAACCGGTATTAGGTGCTTTTACAAAAAAATTAAGTTTACCATAAGGGTCTGTAATGTTACCTAATAAATCTCCTTTTTGAACTTTTGAATTTATTTTAGCACTGGCTTTAAACATACCCGAAAATTTGGCTCTAACCCATTTACTGTCTTTAATAAAAACACAGTCTTTTTTTGGGGTTGAAGCTTTAAAAGATACGTTTAACATACCCAAATGTTTTAATACACGTTTAGCGCCATTAACACCAGAGTTTGTAACTACATCGTCAATATGTACAGATTTGCCTCCTTCAAAAAGTAAAAGCGGTTTATTTAGTTTGAAACAAGTGTTTCTAAACGATTTATTTAAGTTTTTTGAATACAAAACAAAGGGAGCGCCAAATATTTTAGCAAGTTGTTTAAGCTCAATTTCACCTTCAATAATTCTAATTTGGGGTGCATTAAATCTACCTGAACCACCTGTGTGAAAATCCATAATGTAATCTACGTGTGGTATAATTTCGGTAACTAATTTATGGGCTACTCTACTGGCTAATGAGCCCTTTGGGCTACCAGGAAACATGCGGTTTAAGTCTCTGCCATCTGGAAATTCACGGGTTAAATTTAAAAAGCCAAAAATGTTAATTACAGGTATGCAAATAATAGTGCCAATTTTAGGTTTGTTAATGCCTTTGGCAATAATTTGGCGTACAATTTCAATACCATTTACTTCATCACCGTGTATGCCTGCGGTAAATAATACTGTTGGGCCAACACGTTTTGAGCGTTCAATAATAATAGGAACATTTACAGGAGTACTGGTGTGTAAGTTGGCAACATCAAAATTTACTTCTTTACTTTCTCCAGGGGCAATGGTTTCATTTAAAATGGTAAGCGTTTTTTTTTCTAAAGTCATAAATCGTCGTCATTTAAAAAACTTAATGTTTGTTGCGTTCAATATACGTAATAATGCTTTTTGCTATGTTTTTACCTGTAGCGGTTTCAATGCCTTCTAAACCGGGTGTAGAGTTTACTTCTAAAAGTAATGGCCCGCGTGCAGATTGTAAAATATCTACACCGCAAACAGGCAGTTTTAATGCACGGGCAGCATTCATGGCAACTTTAATCTCAGCCTCGTTAAGTTTTATAATTTCGGCGCTGCCGCCTCTGTGAAGGTTAGATCTAAATTCGCCTTCTTTACCTTGGCGTTTCATGGCGCCAACCACATGGCCATCAACAACCAGCGCTCTAATATCGGCCCCTTTAGCTTCAGCAATAAATTCTTGCACCAATGCACGTGCTTGTAGGCCGTTAAAGGCTTCTAAAACAGATTCTGCGGCGTTTTTGGTTTCGGCTAAAACAACGCCTAAACCTTGAGTACCTTCTAATAATTTAATAATTACAGGTGTGCCACCAACGTGCGATAGTACTTTTTCAATATCGCGTGAGTAATTGGTAAAAACTGTTTTTGGCATGCCAATTCCTGCTTTTGATAGCCTTTGGAAACTGCGTAGTTTGTCTCTAGATCTAATAATAGCATCTGAGGTTACAGAGGTAAACACATTCATCATTTCAAACTGGCGCACAACGGCACAACCAAAAAATGTAACAGATGCACCAATTCTGGGTATAATAGCATCAACGTAATCTAAATACCTGTCTTTGTAAAAAATAGATGGTTTTTGTTTTTCAATTATTAAATCGCATTTAAGCGGATCAATAACTTCAATTTGGTGTCCGCGTTTTTCGCCTTCTTCAATAAGTCTTTCTGTAGAATAAAGGTTGGTGTTTCTAGACAGTATTACTATATTCATGGTGTTTTTGAGTTAAAAGAAACGTTTTCTAAATCTACATCAACTATAAATTTATGGCTTAAAAATTGCCTGCCTATTAAAACAGGAAACTTCATATCGTCTCTGGTGCTTAAAGTTAAGTTAATCTTATAAGTTTTACCAAAAAATATGACTTCAGATTTTACTTTGTATCTATTTTCTTTGTAGCCATTGCTACTTTTTACGTTAGTTAGTGAAAACGAATCAAAAATAATTTCGGTTTTACCAAAGTTTTGGTGTACATCGCTGTTAAAAATACACAGTAATGCGTTGTCTATTTCTATGATTTCAGAGCAATGAATTGCAGAAGTGTACGCGCCTGTATCTATCTTAACATCAATGTTGTAGAGTTCCAGTTTTGGGAAATCTATTTTGTCTATTCTTCCAATTGTTTTTTTATTCATTTGCTTTTTTAAAAAGAGGCGCAATGTAGTAAATAAGTTAATTCAAATTTTTAGTTTATTAAAATTTAACCATAAAATATTTAATAATTACCTTTGAGATGATGGATGTACCTGCTTTAGAAATACAATTACAAACACTGCCCAATCAACCGGGTGTTTATCAGTACTTTGATAAAGACGATACCATTATTTATGTAGGCAAAGCCAAAAATTTAAAAAAGCGCGTAAGTTCATATTTTACAAAAACTCATGATAGCGGCAAAACACGTGTGCTTGTTAAAAAAATTGCACGTATAAAACATATTGTTGTAGAAACTGAAACCGATGCCTTACTGTTAGAAAACAACTTAATTAAAAAGCATAAACCACGCTATAATGTGTTGTTGAAAGACGATAAATCTTACCCATGGATTTGTATAAAAAACGAACGATTTCCACGTGTATTTTCAACAAGACGTGTTTTTAAGGGTGGCGGCGAATATTTTGGGCCTTACACAAGTGGTAAAACCGTACACACACTACTAGATTTAATAAAAGGCTTGTACCCGTTGCGTACCTGTAATTATGATTTGGCCGAAACAAAAATTGAAGCAGGTAAATATAAAGTGTGTTTAGAGTATCACTTAAAAAACTGTAAAGGTGCTTGCGAAGGTTACGAAACTGAAGAAGCTTACAATGAAAACATAAAAGCCATTAGGCAAATTTTAAAAGGCAATTTTAAAGATTCATTACAACAATTTAAACAGCAAATGAAACAACTTGCTGAAGATATGTTGTTTGAAGAAGCTCAAAAAATAAAAGAAAAAATTGAAGTTTTAGAAAACTATCAAGCACGCTCAACTATTGTAAATCCTAAAATTAGCAATGTTGATGTGTTTTCAATTATGAGTGATGAAACCTACGGTTATATTAATTTCTTGCAACTATCATACGGGTCCATAATTAGGTCTCATACATTAGAAATTAAAAAGAAGCTTGATGAAACTGATGAAGAATTACTAACCTTAGCAATTACCGAAATTAGGCAACGTTTTCATTCAAAATCAAAAGAAATTTACGTGCCTTTTAAAGTGCAATTAGGCGAAAATATAAAGGTTACAGTGCCAAAACTTGGTGATAAAAAGCATATTTTAGATTTATCACTACGCAATGCCAAGTATTACCGTATGGAGCGTTTTAAACAAGATAAAATTGTGGATCCAGATAGGCATGCAAACCGCATTATGGCACAAATGAAAGCCGATTTGCGTTTACATGAAGAACCGCGGCATATTGAGTGTTTTGATAATTCAAACATACAAGGAACAAACCCCGTGGCGGCATGTGTGGTATTTAAAAACGGTAAACCAAGTAAAAAAGATTACAGACATTTTAATATAAAAACCGTTGAAGGGCCAGATGATTTTGCATCTATGGAAGAAGTGGTTTACAGGCGTTATAAACGTTTGTTAGATGAAGATAAGCCTTTGCCGCAATTAATTATTATTGATGGCGGAAAGGGGCAGCTTTCTTCGGCATTAAAAAGTTTAGATGTTTTAGGGCTACGTGGTAAAATTGCTATTATTGGTATTGCAAAACGTTTAGAGGAATTGTTTTATCCAAATGACCCAATTCCACTATATTTAGATAAAAAAAGCGAAACCTTAAAAATAATTCAGCAATTACGTAATGAAGCACACCGTTTTGGTATTGAGCATCATAGAAATAGGCGCAGTAAAAATGCGTTAAATACAGAGTTGGAAACCATTCCTGGTATTGGCGAAAAAACAGTTGTTGAGTTGTTAAAACATTTTAAATCGGCTAAACGTGTTTCTAACGCAAAGTTAGATGAGCTTGAAGTTGTTATAGGCAACTCAAGAGCTGAAAAAGTGTATAATTACTATCATGAAAAGAAATAATTAAAAATTGTCATTACAATAAGGCAAATAAAATGTTACTCACTTGAAAAGAACACTAGCCATATCATTCGTATTTATAATCGCTTTTATTTCCGCGAAAGCGCAAACAGATACACTAAAATCTAAAAAACCTAAAATAGGTTTAGTGCTAAGTGGTGGTGGTGCAAAAGGTTTGGCTCACATAGGTGTGTTAAAGGTTATTGATAGCCTTGGAGTAGAAATAGATTATGTAGCAGGTACAAGTATGGGTGCTATTATTGGCTCTTTGTACGCGGCAGGTTATTCGGGTAAACAGCTTGATTCTATTTTTGTTGAAGCAGATTTTGATAAAATTATTACCGATGATTTACCAAGAGCATCAAAAGATTTTTTTGAACGTAATAATGACGAACGATACGCCATAAAATTACCTTTTAACGATTTTAAACTCAAACTACCGTCAGCGCTTTCAAGAGGGCAAAATGCCTATAATTTACTGCTAAAGTTACACTTGCATGCCAATGAAATTGAAGATTTTACCAAACTGCCAGTGCCGTTTTTTTGTATTGCAACCAATATGGAAACAGGTAAGCAAATACAGTTAGAAACCGGAAATCTTACCCAAAGTGTTATGGCAAGTGGCGCATTACCAACCTTGTTTCAGCCAGTAGCTTTAAATGATAATCTTTTAATTGATGGCGGTGTGGTTAATAACTATCCAATTGATGAGTTAAGAGCAAAAGGAATGGATGTTATTATTGGTGTTGATGTGCAAGATGGTTTAATGGATAGAACTCAATTAATATCTGCACCAGATGTGTTGCTGCAAATAAACAACTTTCGTACCATTAAAGACATGGAGGTTAAAAGCAAAAAAACCGATATTTATATAAAACCTGATATTAAAGATTACAGCGTAGTTTCTTTTGATGCAGGTAAAGAAATTATTGCCAGAGGGCAAACAGCTGGTAATAAAAAAATAAATGAACTAAAAGCTTTGGGTAATTTAAAATCTAATCAATACTCAAAAGCAAAAATAACACCTCATGCTAAAGACAGTATTTTTATAAATAATATAAAAATTAACGGCCTAAACAATTACACCCGTGCGTATGTAAAGGGAAAGTTAAAAATTAAAAGTTTTGAGAAAATTAGCTATGAAAGATTAACAAATGGTATAAATAATATTATAGCTACCAATAATTTTGATGCTTTTGAATATCAATTAAAAACCTCAAAAAACAAAAAAGGTTATGATTTTTTTGCCAACGTAAAAGAAACCAAAAACACCACATTTTTAAAGTTTGGTGTGCATTATGACAATTTATACAAAAGTGGGGCGCTTTTAAACGTTACAAAAAAACGGTTACTTTTTAATAATGATATAGCGGTTTTTGATCTTGTTTTAGGTGATAACATTAGGTATAAATTTGACTATTTAATTGATAAAGGTTTTTATTGGAGTATAGGTTTGCGGTCTAGTTTTAACCATTTTAACAAAAATATTTCAGCTTCATTGTTATTAAATGATACTGAAATTGATGCTATGGGCTTAAATAAAATAGGTGTAGACTTACAAGACCAAACTAATCAATTTTACTTACAAACACTTTTTAGAAAAGACTTTGCTTTAAGTGTTGGTGCAGAACATAAACGTTTAGAAATAACATCTGAGACTTTGGCAACCAACAATGTAGATGAAGAGTTTGTTTTTGAAAATACCGATTATTTTAGCTTATACAGTAATTTAAAACTAGACACCTATGATGATAAATATTTTCCTAAAAACGGTGTCTATTTTAACGGCGATTTGCACTGGTATTTATACGCATCACATTTTAATAAAACATTTGATGCTTTTAGTATTGCAAAAGCAGATATAGGGTATGCTTTTAGTATAACCGATAAATTGGCTGTTAATTTAAAATCTGGAGGCGGCTTTAAATTAGGCGATAAAACTACCCAAACGCTAGATTTTGCCTTGGGTGGTTACGGTAATAATTTAATTAACAATTTTGTGCCGTTTTTAGGGTATGATTTTATTTCTTTAACAGGAAATAGTTACGTAAAAGCTTACGCAGGTTTAGATTATAATTGGCTAAAAAAGCACCACATAACTTTAGAGGCTAATTGGGCAAATATTGAAGATGATATTTTTGATACAGGCGAGTGGTTTACACTACCAGATTACCGTGGTTATGCTCTAGGTTATGCTATTGATACGTTTGTTGGTCCAATACAAGTTAAGTACAGTTACTCGCCAGAGCAAACCAAAGGTTTTTGGTATTTTACGCTCGGTTTTTGGTTTTAACTAATTTTTTTGGAAAAAATATCGGTTTTTTTACGATATTTGTAATTGTATGATACTTTATTTTGAAGATTTATTACAATTTCTACACTATCTTATCAAGAGAAATCCTGAATAAGCACACTTTTTTGTATATTTAAAGGTAACTGAAAATTAAATATTTACAGTTAACCAACAAGCACTAATTTTTTCACATTTTAAAAATTAAAGTATGCCTTTTTATCATAAATTAGGAAGCATTCCGCATAAACGTCACATACAATTTAAAAAACCAGATGGCAGTTTATATTATGAGCAGCTTTTTGGCACTATTGGTTTTGATGGTATGTCAACCAATAGTTATCATGAGCAACGCCCAACACAAGTAAAAGCAATAAAAAAACAATACAGTGTAACACCCAAAATAGCTTTAAAAAACAATATAAAATCATACCGTTTTAAAGGTTTTCAAGTAACGCCTGAAAACGATTTTTTAGAAAGCCGTAAAACCGTATTAATTAATTCAGATTGTGCTATCGTGTTAGCAGCACCAAAACAATCTACCAAAAATTATTTCTACAAAAATACCGATGCTGATGAGCTTATTTTTGTGCACAAAGGCACTGGTAAATTACGCACTATGCTGGGTAATTTAAACTTTAAGTACGGCGATTATTTGCTAATTCCACGCGGAGTAATTTATAAAATAGATTTTGATACTGAAGATAACAGACTTTTCATTGTAGAATCTCATCGGCCCATTTACACACCCAAACGTTACCGCAATTGGTTTGGGCAACTCCTAGAACATGCGCCATTTTGTGAGCGCGATATACGCAGGCCACAAGAGCTTGAAACCTACAACGAAAATGGAGATTTCACAATAAAAGTAAAAAAGCAAGGTGATATTATAGAAATGGTTTACGCATCGCACCCATTTGATGTTGTTGGGTATGATGGTTACAACTATCCGTACGCCTTTTCAATTCATGATTTTGAGCCTATAACAGGCCGTATACACCAACCGCCACCAGTGCATCAAACCTTTGAAACAGATGCCTTTGTGGTGTGTAGTTTTGTACCGCGTTTGTATGACTATCATCCGCTGTCAATTCCAGCGCCATACAATCACAGTAACATAGATTCAGATGAGGTTCTATATTATGTTGATGGCGATTTTATGAGTAGAAATGATGTAGAAGCTGGCCATATTTCACTACATCCGGCAGGTATTCCGCATGGGCCACACCCAGGCGCCACAGAGCGCAGTATAGGTAAACAAAAAACCGAAGAATTAGCCGTTATGGTTGATACGTTTAAACCTTTAATGGTAACAGAAGAAGCCATGAAAATTGCCGATGAAAGCTACCATAAATCATGGTTAGAGTAAAATTATTAGAAGCTATTTCCCGCTATCCGCTGTATCTTTTTCTCGTGCCTCAAAAAAGGATGCCGCTACTATCGGGGCTAAAAACAAATCAACAAAAAACAGATAAATAATTATGAGTAAACATATAGAATCAGTAAACTACGGTTTAGAAAAAATATTTGATGGCGCACAAGATTTTTTGCCACTTTTAGGTACAGATTATGTAGAGCTTTACGTAGGTAACGCAAAACAAGCAGCGCATTATTACAAAACAGCATTTGGTTTTCAATCTTTTGCCTACAAAGGTTTAGAAACCGGTAGTAAAGACACCGTTTCATACGTGTTAAAACAAGATAAAATTCGTTTGGTTTTAACCACACCACTAAATTCTAAAAACACAATAAATGAGCATATTGTAAAGCATGGCGATGGTGTAAAAGTAATAGCGCTTTGGGTAGAAGATGCCAGAAAAGCTTATGAAGAAACAACTAGCAGAGGCGCAAAATCATACATTGAGCCTTATGTTGAAAAAGATGAACATGGCGAGATTGTAAAAGCAGGTATTTACACCTACGGCGAAACCGTGCATATGTTTGTTGAGCGTAAAAATTACAACGGTATATTTATGCCGGGTTTTGTAGCGTGGGAGTCTAATTATAAACCAGAACCTTTGGGTTTAAAATACGTAGACCACATGGTTGGTAACGTAGGTTGGGGCCAAATGAATACCTGGGTTAAATGGTATGAAGATGTTATGGGGTTTGAAAACTTTTTATCATTTGATGATAAACAAATACACACAGAATATTCTGCACTTATGAGTAAAGTTATGAGTAATGGTAACGGACGTATAAAATTTCCAATTAACGAGCCTGCCGAAGGAAAAAAACGTTCTCAAATTGAAGAATACCTAGATTTCTATGAAAGCGCAGGTGTACAACACATAGCCGTGGCTACAGATGATATTATTAAAACCATAAAAGGTATGCGTGCAAGAGGTGTAGAGTTTTTATCAACACCACCCGATGCGTATTATGAAGCTGTGCCAGAGCGTTTGCTAACACACAACCATGAGTTACGAGAAGATATTGAAACCTTAAAAAGTTTAGGAATCATGATTGATGCTGATGAAGAAGGTTACTTACTTCAAATTTTCACAAAACCAGTACAAGATAGACCAACCTTGTTTTTCGAAATTATTCAGCGCATGGGCGCACGTGGTTTTGGTGCAGGAAACTTTAAAGCACTCTTTGAGTCTATTGAAAGAGAGCAAGCAAAACGCGGTACTTTGTAAATTTTTCAAAATAAATACCTTAAAAAGCGCCTTCAAAAAATATATTGAAGGCGCTTTTTATGTAACAAATTATCGTTAAGAACTTCTTACATAAAACAAGCTGTATTGTTTTTTTTATATTTTTGGAATAGTAATTGTAATTTCAGTAGATATAACAATAAAAAATGCTTTAAAAAGTTAATAACATAACCCCACAGTCATCATGAAAAAAACACTACTTATTATAATTACAATATGCAGTTTGCAAATGGTAAAGGCGCAAGAATCGTCATTTGGTGATGGCGAGTGGTTTAAATTTAGAATGAGTTATAGTAATTTTTTAAAAGCAGGTAACGCCACACTTACTGTAATAGATACTAAGCTAGATAACAAAGATGTTTACCATGTTGTTGGTAAAGGCTGGACAACCGGTATGATAAAATGGTTTTTTAAGGTAAAAGATAGATATGAAAGCTATTTTGATAAAAAAACATTATTACCTTACAAATTTGTTAGAAATATTGATGAAGGTGGCTATACCAAAGATATTGAAATAGACTTTGACCAAGTAAACCATAAAGCACACGTAAACGATAAAAAACACAGTAAAAAATATGTTTTAGATACCAGACCAAACATACAAGATATGGTATCAACATTTTATTACTTAAGAAATAATTTAAAAACAGATACCTTAAAAATAGGCGATGAGGTTAGGGTAGATATGTTTTTTGATAAAGAAAACTATGGTTTTAAATTAAAGTATTTAGGCGAAGAAATTATAGATACAGATTTTGGAGAGGTTGAATCGTTAAAATTTAGGCCCTATGTTATGGCAGGTCGTGTGTTTAAAGAGGAAGAAAGTTTAACACTTTGGGTTTCAAAAGACAAAAATAAAGTACCTTTGCGTATAAAAGCAGATTTGGCTGTAGGATCTTTAAGAGCAGATTTAGATGCTTTTAAGGGTTTAAAGCATCCCTTCAATATAGTAGTAAAAAATTAATGGGTTCAGAAAAAAATATTACCAACAAACTTAATGAAAAATATAAGGCTATAGACCAAGATTTAGATGATCATTTAGAAGGTCTATTACACAGCAAACCTATTACTTACTGGGATTATATACATACTGATGCGCTTTTAAATTTACAACTGCCGCGTACTAATTTTCCTGATGAAATGGTATTTATAATGTACCATCAAATCACCGAGTTGCTCTTTAAAATGATACTTACTGAAATAGAGCAAGTAGCAAAAAGCAACCAAATAACCGAAGCTGTTTTTACTGATAAAATAATGCGTATTAGTCGTTATTTTGATGTGCTTACATCATCATTTAGCATTATGAAAGATGGCATGAGTATAGAACAGTACAACCAATTTAGGCAAACATTAATTCCGGCAAGTGGTTTTCAAAGTGCACAATACCGTAAAATAGAGTTTGCTTCAACAGAAATTATTAATCTTATTGATAAAAGATTTAGAGCAAATTTTGATACAGAAACATCTTATGAAAATGCTTTTGAATACTTATACTGGCAAGCTGCAGGTAAAGATTACAAAACAGGAAAAAAAACCTATACTTTAACAGTTTTTGAAGAACAATATAAAGAAGAGTTTCTTAGATTTAGCAAATTTTACAAAACAAACAATCTTTGGTCTAAATTTAAAAGTTTACCCCAAAAATCTCAGCAAAATAAAGCACTAGTAGAGGCAATGCGTCATTATGATTTTACGGTTAATGTAAAATGGGTAATGGCACATTACAATACCGCAAGTCACTATTTAAACATAGGAGGCAAAACAGCCGAAGCTACAGGCGGTAGTGAGTGGGTAAAATACATGCACCCAAAGTATCAAAAAAGAATATTTTTTCCAGAATTATGGACAACAAAAGAAATAGAAGCGTGGGGAACAAATATTTAACATTATTAAGTTTATTATTGCTCATTTTAAATGCTTGCAAAAATGAGCCAAAAGAAGTTACAAAAGAAGACATTGCCGAGGTTGAAGAAGTACAATATGTTTACGAATTTGGCTTTAAACTAGACGATTACATTGTAAAAAGAGATACTATAAAACGAGGCGATACATTTGGTGTTATTCTAGAACGTAACAATATTGGGTATCCTAAAATTTTTCACATTGCCGAAAAAGCAAAAGACACTTTTGATATTAGAAAACTGCAAGTAGGAAAACCTTATACCATTTTATGCTCAAAAGACTCATTGGAGTTGCCAGAATCTTTTATATACCAACCCAATAAAGAAGAATACGTTGTTATAAATTTTAAAGATTCTATTCATGCATTTACAAGCCGTAAACCCATAAAATATATTGAAAAAACAGTTACCGGTGTTATAAACAGCAGTATTTCTGAAACTTTAGATGAAAAAGGTGTTAGCGCCGTATTAACTAATAAATTGGCTGATAATATTTATGCATGGACCATAGATTTTAGAAGACTTCAAAAAGGCGATAGGTTTAAAGTTATTTATACCGATAAATATATTGATGATACTATTTACGGCGGAATACACGATGTAAAAGCGGCTTTTTTTGAGCATAACAAAGAGCCTTTTTACGCCTTTCAATTTGAAACAGATTCTGTTAAAGGTATTATAGATTATTTTAATGAAGACGCTAAAAACTTACGTCGCGCATTTTTAAAAGCTCCAGTTAAGTTTAGCAGAATATCATCACGCTATAATTTAAGAAGAAGAATTGCCGTATATGGCTTTAAAGTGCGCCCACACAAAGGTACAGACTTTGCTGCGCCAATAGGCACGCCCATTATGGCAACTGCAAATGGTACCGTAACAAAATCTGAACGTAGAGGCGGAAACGGAAATTACGTTAAAATACGCCACAATGCCACTTTTGAAACCCAATATTTACACATGAAAAAACGTAATGTAAAAGTAGGGCAGTTTGTAAAACAAGGCGATGTTATTGGTTGGGTTGGCATGACGGGTAATACTGGTGGACCACACGTGTGCTACCGTTTTTGGGTAAATGGCAGACAAGTTGATCCGTTTAAGCAAAAATTACCCGAAGCTAAACCAATATCAGATTCTTTAAAAACAAAATATTTAGAGTTTATAAAACCAATTAAGGCGCAGTTAGATAGTATACATTTTGAAAACCAAGCGTCTCAAGAAAATTTGAACCAAAACCAAAATTTAATTACACAGAATTATTAACACATGGCACTACCAACAGTTAACCCAACCCAAACCCAAGCCTGGAAAAAGCTTCAAGACCATTTTAATAAAGTAGAAAATTTACATATGAAAGATTTATTTGCTCAAGATGCAAACAGAGCAGATAAATTTACCATTAAATGGCAAGATTTTTATGTAGATGTTTCAAAAAACAGAATTACAGAAGAAACATTTAAACTATTATTAGAATTAGCCGATGATGTAAAACTAAAGGAAGCAATAAAAAGTCAGTTTTCAGGAGAAAAAATTAACAAAACCGAAGGAAGAGCGGTGTTACATACTGCTTTAAGAGCTCCAAAAACAGCCATTGTAAATGTAGATGGCGTAAATGTAATACCTGAAATTTACAGTGTTAGAGAAAAAATAGAAGCTTTTACCAATGAGGTGGTAAGTGGTTCAAAAAAAGGGTATACAGGTAAAGCATTCACACATGTTGTAAATATTGGTATTGGCGGTTCAGATTTAGGGCCAGCTATGGTAGTAGATTCACTTCAGTATTACAAAAACCATTTAACAACCTATTTTGTAAGTAATGTTGATGGTGATCATGTAAACGAAGTAATTAAAAAATTAAATCCTGAAACTACGTTATTTGTAGTAGTTTCAAAAACGTTTACCACACAAGAAACCTTGTCAAACGCTAACACCATAAAAGAATGGTTTTTACAATCGGCATCACAAGATGATATAGCAAAACACTTTGTAGCAGTATCAACAAATTTAGAAGCGGTTAAAAGTTTTGGTATAGCTTCAGAAAATATTTTCCCAATGTGGGATTGGGTTGGTGGACGTTTTTCACTATGGAGCGCCGTTGGGCTTTCAATAAGTTTAGCTGTTGGTTATAACAATTACGCTAGTTTATTAGAAGGAGCTCATGAAATGGATGAGCATTTTAAAAATGAAGATTTTGCATCAAACATTCCGGTGGTTTTAGGTTTAATAAGTATTTGGTATAATAACTTTTTTAAAGCTGAAAGTGAGGCTGTAATTGCATATTCGCAGTATTTAAACCAGTTTGCTACCTATTTGCAACAAGGCATTATGGAAAGTAATGGAAAAAGTGTTGATAGAAATGGTAATTTTATAGATTACCAAACAGGTACATTAATTTGGGGAGAACCTGGTACAAACTCGCAACACGCGTTTTTTCAGCTAATTCACCAAGGAACCAAGCTAATACCTGCCGATTTTATTGGGTTTGCAAAATCATTACATGGTAATCAAGATCATCAAGATAAATTAATATCAAACTTTTTAGCACAAACCGAAGCTTTACTTAATGGTAAAACAAAAGAACAAGTAATAGAAGAAGGAACTTCAGAAACTATTTTACCTTTTAAAATATTTGAAGGAAATAAACCAACTAACACAATTTTTGTAGAAAAATTAACAGCTAAAAGTCTTGGGAAACTAATAGCCATGTACGAACATAAGATTTTTGTACAAGGTATTATTTGGAATATTTTTAGCTACGATCAGTTTGGAGTTGAACTAGGAAAACAGTTGGCAACAAAAATTTTACATGAATTTAACAATTTGGTGACAAACAGTCATGATTCTTCAACTGTTAATTTACTGACATATTACAAAAATATGAAGTAAAAAAAATACATTCTCATAATATTTACTTAAAAAAAGGTGCTAATTTTAATAGGTTAGTGCCTTTTTAGCTATAAAACTGTTATAGTTTTCTTAATATTTTCTTAATATTAAAACCTTACTCAAGGAGTAATTTTGCAAGACTAATTAAAAAAATTAATCTTTTTAAAAATTATGAGAAGAATTACTCAAAATTTAATAGTTGCTGTAGCACTTTTAGTGTCTGCTGTAGCTATGGCACAAAGTACCATTAGTGGTACTATTTTGGAAGCGGGAAGTAACATTCCGTTACCAGGAGCAAATGTTGTTGAAAAAGGTACTACAAACGGTGTAGTAACAGATTTTGATGGAAATTTTACTATCAACACAAAATCTAGCTCAGGTGAATTAGTAATTTCGTTTGTTGGTTACAATTCTAAAACTGTTCCTTTTTCTACAGGAACCAATTTGGGTTCAATTACTTTATCGGCTAGTCAAGTAGGTTTAGAAGAAGTGCAAATTATTGCATCGGTAGCTGTTGATAGAAAAACGCCTGTAGCGGTTTCAACAGTAAAATCAGCCGATATTGAGCTTAAATTAGGAACACAAGAGTTTCCTGAAATTTTAAATTCTACACCAGGAGTTTATGTAACAAAAACAGGTGGTGGTTACGGTGATGCTAGCGTTAGAATTAGAGGTTTTCAATCTGAAAACGTTGCAGTAATGATTAACGGTATTCCTGTTAATGACATGGAAAACGGCGCTGTTTACTGGTCTAACTGGGCAGGTTTAGCAGATGTTACTTCAACAATGCAAGTACAAAGAGGTTTAGGAGCATCAAAAGTAGCTGTGCCTTCTATTGGTGGTACTATTAATGTTATTACTAAGACTACTGATGTTGAAGCTGGAGGAGATGTTTTTACATCAATTGCAAATGATGGTTATAAAAAGTTTGGTGCTACGTATTCTACTGGTTTAAATGATAAAGGTTTTGCAGCAACAATATCTGCAGCTAAAACCGAAGGCGATGGTTACGTAGACGGAACTGAGTTTACAGGTGTTTCGTACTTCCTTAATCTTTCAAAAGAAATTAATGATTATCATAAATTAGCTTTTACAGTTTTTGGTGCAAAACAACGTCACGGACAAAGACAAAACAGACAATTAATTTCAACTTACCGAAATTCAGAAAGAGGAAGAAAATTTAACGCAGATTGGGGTTATAAAAATGGGCAAGTTACGCACCAAGAAGATAACTTTTATAATAAACCACAAATGTCTTTAAATCACTACTGGGATTTAAATGATAACACAAGTATTTCTACCGTAGCATATGCCTCTTTTGGTACTGGTGGTGGTGGTGGTACTGCTGGTGATGCAACAAAATTCACTTTTGACTCAAATGGATTTAGTGAATATAGAGATGGTTTATATGGCCCAATAAATTTTGATAAAATAGTTGAAGAAAATATTGCCGCTGGAGATAGTGGTTCAGAAACTATTTTAAGAGCTTCTCGTAATGATCATAACTGGTACGGTATATTATCTACATTAAAAACTAATTTAACAGATGATTTAGTGTTATTAGCAGGCTTAGATTACAGAAACTATAAAGGGGAACACTTCCAAGAAGTTACAGATTTATTAGGAGGTCAATATCATTTAGATGATAGTAACGTTAACAACCCTAATGCAATAACTAGAGTAGGAGATAAAAGAAGTTATTATAATGATGGTTTAGTAGGTTGGATAGGTGCATTTGGCCAATTAGAATATGATGTAAACGAAAAATTAAATACATATTTATCGTTAGCAGTTTCAAACACATCATATAAAAGAGTTGACTACTTTAATTACTTAGATAGTGACCCATTACAAGAAACAGACCGTTACAACTTTATAGGCTTCAGCACAAAAGGTGGCGCTAACTACAGAATTGACAATAACCATAACGTATTTGCTAACATAGGTTATTTTGAAAGAGCTGCAGATTTTGATGCGGTATTTCAAAACTTTGATAATGAGCATATTAATGAGAATGCTGAAAATCAAAAAATTGTTAGTTTTGAGTTAGGTTACGGTTACCGTAGCGAAAAAATATCTGGTAACTTAAACTTATACAGAACTACTTGGAAAGATAGAACTGAAACAGTTAGTTTCCAACAACCTGATGGTACAAACGCTTTTGCTAATATTTTGGGTGTTAACGCAATTCACCAAGGTATTGAGTTAGATTTTATTTATAAAGCTACAGACAAGTTAAAAATAAACGGTATGTTATCTATAGGTGACTGGAGATGGGATAGCAACGTTACAGATGTAGATATTCTTAATGAAGACCAAGAAGTAGTTGAAACTGTAAACTTATTTATTGAAGATTTACACGTAGGTGATGCTGCTCAAACAACATTGGCTTTAGGAGCTAATTACAGCATTAACGCTAAAACAAAATTAATTGTAGATTATACTTACTTTGGTGACATTTATGCAGAATTTGATCCAAGTGGTAGAAATGAACCAGGACCAGATGCTTACAAATTACCAAATTATGGGTTATTTGATGCAATTGTAACACATACATTTGATTTTGGACCATTTGAAACTACTTTAACAGGTAGAATGAACAACGTACTAGATACTGAGTACTTTACTGATGCTTTTGATGGTACAGACGATACTGTAGTTGGTTACTACGGTTTTGGTAGAACTTTTAGTATTGGAGCAAAATTTAATTTTTAAAAAAAAACTGAAAATGAAAAAAATAGTTTATTATTTAGCAATCTTAGGAGCCATCTTCACTGGGTGTAATCCTATGGATGACATATATGACAAAATGGATTCTAAACCTATTTTAGGTAAAGATTTCATCCAAGGAGCACAAATGTATACATTCACATCTGATGATTATGAAACTTACGAAGGTCAGTTAGATTCTGTAGAGTACTTCATGAATCAAGATTTAGCTGATGTTGTTATTCCTGATTTCTTAGCAGATAAATTTCCAGTTTTTGGAGAAGGTTCTTTAGTAAATGTTACCTACAACTTATTTGATGAAACCGTACCTGTAGCTATGACTGCTTCAGAAACATTATCTTCTTTAAGTAATATAAATGCTTATTTAGATTCTGAATTTGAAACCGCAACAAACGGAACATTTGTAGAATTAACACACAATGCTGCTTTATTAGCATATACACTATCTGATGATGATATTGTAACTATAGCTAACAGATTAAGTTCTAAATACCCAGAACCGGCAAGTAGTGCTTCAAGATTTGAAAACTTTGAAAGAAGATCATCAAGCAATAGTTATTGGTCTGATGATATGATTGTAGAAGGTTTAAACCTTTTATTAGGTGAAGATTATAATGCAGGCCAAGTAATTGCTATGTCATTTGCAATTTATGATGGTGGTACTAACTTTTCTGAAACATTTGTAGTACAACATAATGGTTATGGCTTCATAAAATTAGATGTTGAAGCAAGTGCTTCTTCTGCTACAGAGTATACTTTATCAGATTCTGATTATGATGATATTGAAGCAGCATTAGCAGCAGATTACCCTGGTCCAGCTGCAAACGCAGGTAGATTTGGTAGTTTTGATGTAAGATCAAGTAGTCCTAATTACTGGAGTAATGATATGCTTATTGAAGCATTTAATGTTGTTTTACCGGCAGCTACCGAAGGAGATTTGTATGCGGTAACGTATGCCATTTATGATGGCTCAGTAGGTACAGCTACTCAAACGTTAAAATACGAATCTGGTGCATATGTATCTGGTGAAACTGTTATAGAAATAACATCTACAGTTGCAAAAAATAACGGAGATTGGGAGTTTCCTTATATGTTTACAAGAGCAGATTATGACGCTTTCGGTTTCAGATTTCCTAACTTCAGTAGCAGTAATATTTATATTTTAGATATCTTTTTAGAAGATTTATTCCCATTTGCTCAAGCTGGTGATGTAGCCATGGTACAATATGCATTTTATAACGGAGATGCTACTGTTACAAAATATGGCCATAGTAATTTTGATGGTGATAAATGGAAGTTAACTCCAGACATTATTGAAACATCATTTCAATATGGTTTTGAAGACGGTGTTTGGGTACCAGACAATACCATAGCATACATGTTTTTAAGTGCAGATGTTGCATTAGTTGAATCTACTTTTATTGGTATATATCCAGGACCTGCCGAGAACGTTGGTTTCTTTGGAAGTTTTGACAGACGTAGTGGTAGTAGTAATTACTGGACAGATGAAATGCTATTAGAAGCGTTTAATGTTGTATTAGACAAAATAAACCCTAGCGCTGAAGAAGGTCAAAAATATGCCGTAACAATTGTAACATATACTGGTTCAACAGTAAATGAAACATTATATGTTGTTAAAGAAGGTGGTGTTTGGGTATACCAAGAGTAAATTAAAAATAACCATAATAAAAAAACCTCTCAACACCGAGAGGTTTTTTTATCTATAATTAAGTTTTATGAAATATACATATATATGTTTAGCTTTAATGCTATTTGCCTGTGGTAGCAGTGATGATGGGGCAACCGTAGAGCCACCAATAGCAAATAATGACGCCATAAGTACTTTAGAAAACACAGCAGTAACAATTAGTGTTTTAGATAATGATACACTTAAAAATAATGCTTCTTTAGATAGTTTTGATAATAGGTCTGTAAATAATGGTACTGTTGTTGAAGCTTCAAATAAATTAATATACACCCCAGCAGCAAATTTTATAGGTACAGATACATTTACGTATACAATTTGTGATGGTTTAAGTACACCTAATTGTGCAACAGCTACAGTAACTGTAACAGTAACAGATTTGGGAGACCCTGTTGCTGTAAATGATGCTATACAAGTTACTGAAAATACATCAATAGATATTACTACGCTTTTAGATAATGATACCTTGGCTGATGGTGCAACTTTAACAGCAGTTAATGATGCTTTAACCAACGGAACAGTTGTTTTAAACACTAACGGAACTGTTACTTACACGGCTGCAAATGGTTTTTCAGGTGATGATACTTTCACATACACCATTTGTGATAATGATCCAACGCCAACATGTTCAACTGCAACTGTAACTGTGTCTGTTGAAGATGAAGGTAGTCCTGTTGCGGTTAATGACGAAATTTCAGTATTAAGTAATCAAGAAAGTTCAATCACTAGCATTTTAAATAATGATGATTTAACTGATGATGCTGTTATTTCATCAATAAATAATGCAGCTACTCAAGGTAATATTGTGTTAAATAATGACGGCACAATAACCTATACTCCACAAACAAATTTTACAGGGCAAGACACTTTTACATATACCATTTGTGATGATGATACCCCAACAGCAACTTGCTCTACAGCAACTGTATCAATAAATGTTGTAGCTTCTGTAGCTTTTAATATTCCGTCAAACCTTCAAGATTATTATAAAGATGTACTTTTTGTACAAGACACCAATATTATGTTTGATGAGTTAGAAGAAGTTACACAAACCAAACACACCACCTTTTTATCATATGGGCAGCGTCATAATTACTTATATAATGCCGATGAAGATTTATCTAACGTTGATAACGTAATTTTAATGTATTCTGGTGAAAGTAGGTATTGGGAAGAATATGCCTCACCAACCAACCCACATACACCACAAACATTCAACACAGAACATATTTATCCTCAATCACTATTTGAAGGTGGTGAAGGAGGTGATGCTAAAGACGAAATTGTTAGAGCAGATTTACATCATTTAAGGGTTTGTGATGAAAATGTAAATAGCCAAAGAAGTAACTACCCATACAGAGATGGTAGCGGTGGTTATTTGTTAACAAACCAAGAATGGTTTCCAGGAGATGAATGGAAAGGTGATGTAGCACGTATGATACTTTATTTAAATGTACGTTATGGCGAAACGTTTAACAAAGTAGGTTCATTAGAATTGTTTTTAAAATGGAATATAGAAGATCCTGTTTCTGCTTTTGAAATGCAACGTAATGAGGTTATTTATGCAGCACAAGGTAACCGTAACCCATTTATTGATAATCCGTATTTAGCAACCCTTATTTGGGGTGGTAATGACGCCCAAAATACATGGCAATAAAATTATTTTTGTAATTAAACCGCTTCTTTTAAAGAAGCGGTTTTTTTATGAATTAAAATCACTATTTTTGATGCTAAATTAAATGCTAATAAATCATGTATAATACCGTACTTAATTTACATTCATATTGGGCCTTTTTGGTAATAGTTGTTTTAGTAATTGCCGTTGTTAACGCTTTAATAAAATCGGCAGGCGCTAAAGAGTATAGTGCTAAAGATTTTAGAATTTCATTATTCACTTTAATAGTGTCACATATTCAACTATTAATAGGTATAGTTTTATACTTTGTGTCTCCAAGGTTTCAACTTTGGGGTGAATTAGGTGGAGGTGTTATGGGTGATAGTTTAGCCAGATTATATTTAGTTGAGCATCCGTTTGTAAATATTATTGCTATTGCTTTAATAACTATTGGCTATTCTAAACACAAAAAGAAACTAACCTCAAAAGGAAAATTAAAAACAATAGCAATTTTTTATACTATAGCATTAGTGTTGTTGTTATCTAGAATTCCTTGGAGTACTTGGTTTTAATGCTACTCTTTTATTTCTTTAATTAAATAAATATATACTGGAAAGTGGTCACTATAACCATTGGTAAAACCCGCCTTAGTAAAACTTCTGTAAGGGTAACCTTTATAAGCGCCTGTACTATTTATTAAGTACTGTGCGTTAAAAATGCTAGCTTTGTATAATTTTAAACCTTTAGTGTTTGTGTCAATTAGTGGTTTTGTAACCATTATTTGGTCAAATAAACTCCAAACATCGCGGTAGGCAACGGTGCCTAAACCATTTTTGTAAATTGATGTAAACGGATTGTAAATACCTTTTAACTCCACATCATCCTTGTTTTCTTTGGCATTTAAAATCTTTTTAACACTGTTGTTTGTAGGGTTGTCATTTAAATCGCCCATAATAAAAATTTTGGAGTAGGGGTCTTCAGTTTGTAAAGAATCAATAATACGTTTATTCAATTTAGCAGCTGCAATACGTTTGGGATTACTACGGGCTTGTCCGCCACGTCTTGATGGCCAATGGTTAACAATAACATGAATTAATTCATTTTCTAACAAACCACTAACTAAAAGTTGATCTCTTGTTTGCACGCGTTCACGTGTTTTATCATCATAAATTTTAAGCTCAAATGTTTTTGAATTTAAAGGTTTAAATACGCTTTTTTGGTATAGTAAACCAACATCAATACCACGAGCATCGGGGGCATCATAATGTATAATACCATAATCATTTTTAATTAAAGCAGTATTGTTTATTACATCTTCAATAACTTGCCTGTTTTCAACTTCGCATATACCTATAATACTTGGTGTGTTTTGTGTTTTTTGGCTCCCAATATCAGCTAAAACCTTCGCCATATTATTTACTTTTTGTTTGTAAATAGTGTCTCTGTTACCTTTAATTTCCATTATTGGGCTATATTCATCAAGTTTAGTTGGGTCGTTTATAGTATCAAATAAATTTTCAAGATTATAAAAAGCAATGGTGTGAATTTTATAGTTTTTTTCTTGGGCTTCAACTATATTAATTAAAGTGAAAGCTAAAAGTAAGGTGTAAAGTTTTATTAATGTCATTGGTCTGTAATATAGATATAAAAGTAGTGAACAAAAGCTAAGCCAAAGTTAATAGTTTAAACTAAAAGCTTTTAATTTTGTTTTTAATAAGAAATGGTTTACTTTAACACATGTAAATTGTTTATTTTTAATGAATAAAGTTTTACTACTTTGCTGCTTTTTCATCCATGCTTTTTGTGCGTCTCAAAACACATTAGTAAATGGTAGTGTAAAAGAAACCTTTACGTTTAAGCCCGTTGAAGGCGTTTTAGTAAGTATTGAAAACACAAACCTTAAAACATTAACTAATAAGCTTGGAGTTTTTGAATTCACACAAAACTTACCTTTAGGTGAGCAAGTACTTACGGTTTCAAAAACAGGTTATTTGCCAAAGCGCTTTCCTATTGTAATAAATGAAGGTGAAAAAGTTAATATTTTTGATATAACTTTAGATAGAGATACTTCGGAAATTGAAGATTTATTCACCATAACACTTTCTGATGATGAGTTGAATGATGACACTAGTGGAGCCGATAATATTTCAGGACTTTTAGCCTCATCATTAGATGTTTTTCAACGTACAGCGGCGTTTGAATTTAGTGCTTCTTTTTTTCGCGTTCGCGGATTAGATTCTAATAACGGTACCGTATTAATTAATGGTATTGAAATGAATAAAGCCTTTAACGGAAGACCACAATGGAGTAATTGGGGTGGCATTAATGATGTATTACGCAACCAAGAATTAGCTTTAGGTTTAGCGCCTTCAAACTATACTTTTGGTGGTGCAATGGGCAGCACAAATATAAATATTAGGCCAAGTGAAGCAAGACCTGGCGGAAGAATAACGTATTCATCATCAAACCGAAGCTATACCAACAGGCTTATGGCAACGTATGCTACAGGCTTACTTAAAAATAATTGGGCATACACAATTTCTGTTGGAAGACGTTGGGGTAATGAGGGTTATCAAAATGCAACAAGCTACAACGCTAATTCTTTTTTTGCGGCTGTTGAAAAGAAATTAAACAGTAAGCACAGTTTAAATTTTGCAGCTATTTATACACCTAACAGGCGCGGAAAATCTTCACCAAACACACAAGAAGTTTATAATTTAAAAGACATAAAATATAATGAATATTGGGGATGGCAAGATGGTGAAAAACGAAATTCTAGAATTAAAGAAGTTAATGAGCCAATTGTAATGCTTAATCATTACTGGAGTTTAAACAATAAAACTACTATAAATACAAATATTGGTTACCAATTTGGTAAACTTGGTAATAGTAGATTAGATTACAATGGCACCGATTTAATTGATAATTTCCCAATGGGTGGTGGTGCAAATCCAAGCGCAACATATTATCAAAAATTGCCTAGTTATTTTGAACGTAATTTTCCTAATGATTTACAATTTGCTTACACTGCTTTAAAGACCTTTCAAAATGATGGGCAGATAGATTGGAATGCCATGTATCAAGCCAATATAAATAATACAACCAATGGCGGTAATGCTATTTATGCGTTGTATGAAGATAGAGTTGATGACACGCAGTTTTCAATAAATTCAATTTTAAATAACACATTAAATGATAATATAGTTTTAAATGCATCTGTGGGATATCAACATTTAAAATCTGAAAATTTTGCCGAAGTTTTAGATCTTTTGGGCGCTAAAACCTATTTAGATGTTGATGGATTTGCTACCGAAATTAATGAAGCTCAAAACAATTTACTAACTCCAAATAGATTGGTTGGTAAAGGAGATGTTTTTAAATACCATTACAACATTTTAGCACAAACAATTAGTGGTTTTGCTCAGGCACAATTCAACTATAATAAGCTAGATTTTTATGTGGCAGCGCATATTAAACAAACCCAATACCAAAGAGAAGGTATTTATCAAAATGGAGGTTTTCCAAATAACTCATTAGGAAAAGGCGAGCGTTTATCTTTTACAGGTTTGGGAGCAAAATTTGGTGGTACTTATAAAATATCTGGCAAGCATTTATTTAATGCAAATGCAGGCTATATTTCTAGAGCGCCAACGGTGCAAAATACATTTTCAAATGCGCGTGAAAACCATAATGTTGTTCCAAATATTTCAGAAGAAAAAATAATAACCGCCAGTGCTAGTTATATTTACAGATCACCTGTTATTAATGCAAAAGCCACAGGATATTATACAAAAATAACTGATGCCAGTGAAATTTCATTCTTTTTTGCCGATGGTATTGGAGGTGATAATGCAGTATTTGTTCAAGAAATTTTACAAGGCATAGAAAAACAACATTTGGGCGTAGAGTTGGGTGTAGATGCACAAATTACTTCTACCATTAAATTAAAAGGTGTTGCCGCTTTGGGGCAATTTACATACGCTAATAATCCTAATTTATTTTTGTCTACAGAACCTGATGCTGATGCTGAAAACGCAGGTTTTGTAAACGGTTTTAAAAGTTTTGGGCAATCAAAACTTAAAAATTATAAACTAGCAACTGGTCCGCAAACAGCATGTTCAATAGGTTTTGAATATAGAGACCCAGAATTTTGGTGGTTTGGTGCAACTGCAAACTTTTTTGATAATACTTATGTAGATGTGAGCCCATTAACACGCTCTTCAAATTTTAATACAGATTTTGATGGTAATGCGTTTAATGATTACAGTGAAGAATTAGCCCAAGAATTACTAAAGCAAGAACGTTTTGATAATTATATGGTTGTGAATTTAGTGGGCGGTAAATCATGGAAAATAGATAAATACTACGTGGGTTTTTTTGCTAGTGTAAATAACCTTTTAGATGCCATTTATAAAACTGGAGGTTTTGAACAAGGGCGTAATGCCAATTACCGAGAGTTAAGAGACGATAAAGCATTACAAACACCAGTTTTTGCACCAAAATACTGGTACGGAAGAGGCACTACGTATTTTTTAAATTTGAATTTAAGGTTTTAAAACATGAAAAAAATAGTAACATTTTTAATAGCAACAGGCATTTTGTTTTGTGCATGTGTGAAAGATGAAGATTACGGTATTCCTGATGTTTCAATTACAGAACCTGAAATTTCACAAAATAAAATAACCACATTTAAAGCCATAAAAAGTTTATATGAACAAGCGGTAAATGGCGGTAATACAACCGTTTTAATTAGAGATGATGTGTATATTGAAGGCTACGTGGTATCAACAGATAAAGCAGGTAATTTTTTTAAAGAACTCATAATTCAAAACAAAACCAATGCTGATAATCCAGATGATAACCCAAGACTTGGTTTTAAAATAGATATTAATAAAAGTAACTTGTCAGACACCTATCAATTTGGCCAAAAAGTATATGTAAAACTTCAAAACTTAACAATTGGCAATAACAATGGTGTAATTACTATAGGGCAAGGAGATGGCGTAAACGTTAAACAAATTCAAGCTTCAGAATACAAAAATATTGTACTTAGAAGTAACACCATAGCCAATATTGAACCTAAAGAAGTAGCTTTAGAAAATTTAACCGAAGCCGATGAAAACACACTAATTAAATTAAATAATATGCAGCTCAATAGGTTTGAATTAGGCGCTACATTTGCCAGTGAGTCTTTTGATGAGTTTGATGGTTTGCGATTGCTAGAAAGTTGTGAATCTGGCATACAAATGTTAATGCAAACAAGCACGTTTTCAGATTTTAAATCGTTGTTAGTGCCACAAGGAAGCGGCAGTATTACGGGTGTTTTTAGTAGAGATTTTGGAGACGATTTTAACGTTATTTTACCATTAACTTCTGAAAGTGTAAATTTTGAAAACACTGAACGTTGTGACCCAAGTGAGCAATCTTGCGGTATTGCCGATGCTTTTGGAAATACTAATTTATTTTTTGAAGATTTTGAAGCGCAACGTAATAACAGACTTATTGAGGGCAACGGGTGGACTAATTTTATTGAAGCAGGTTTAGAGGGTTGGGAAGCATGGTCATCAACATCTACCAATGCTTCTTTGGGGCGTTCAGCTAGATTTCAGTCGGCTAGTTCGGGCGATATTAAAAATATTGGTTGGCTTATAACACCGGCTATAAATTTAGATGCTCAAGATGGCGAAACACTTCGTTTTAAAACATCAAACAGTAGAGCCGATAGTAGCTTTATGGAAGTTTTAATTTCAAATAATTGGGATGGTATACAAGAAAACGTTACAGCAGCTACGTGGCACGTTTTAACCAATGCTTATGTGGTGAAAGATACCGATGCTTTTGTTGAGTGGTTTCCATCTGGCAATGTAGATTTATCGTGTTTATCGGGTACGGTTTACATTGCTTTTAAATATACCGGCGGCGGACAAGAAAGTTTTGATGGTGTTTATGAATTAGATGATGTTAGTATTGATTATGTACAATGAAAAGTTTATGAAAGGATTAATTAAAATTTGTATTTCATTTGTAATATTTGTGATTTTTGGCGCTTGTGAAAGTATAAAACCTACTAATAATAATGTAGTAAGTGGCAAGGGGTCTGTGTTATTAGAGTTACAAGATTCGTTAAAATATTACATGGAATTTAGAGAGATAAATACAAAATATGATGTATTATCAGGTGAAAAACAATGTAAAGGTTATGGCTTAGGCTTTAGTAAACCTGATGAAATTTATCTTTATGGTTTTAATATAAGAAATGCAATAGCTGTAGTATTTAATATGTCTAATAAAGATGTTTATTGTGAAGATAAAACCTTAGATAGATATTTTTTTGAGTATAACTATAAAATTAAAAACACTAACGATACTGTAAATAAGAAAGAGGTAGTTAATAAATTATTAAATAGGTTTAATTTAAAAATGAGCGTAAGTTATGATAAGGTCAAAGCTTACAACATTAAAATCATAGATTCCTTAAAACTTAAAAAATTCGCTTCAGAAAACACAACACAATATGAATATAGCTATAACAATTTTGAGGCAAATTTAAAAGGACTTTCAGTTATCCACTTGTCTAATTACTTAAATCGTAACAATAATCATCATCATTTCTTTTCCAAAGAAAAAGAAAGTGATGTTTATGATTTTAAAATTTTTCCAAATTCTAATATCAATTTTTTAAATGAGAAACTTCAAGAAATATACGGGCTTTCTTGTGTTGAAGATAGTCTTGTGGTAAAAACTATAACTTTAGCAAAAAAAACTCAAATCTAAATAGATAATACTTTTAAAAAATCTTACCTCTTAAAAACCGCATAAACAGGAAAGTGATCACTATAACCACCATTATATTTTTTTCCAACATAGGTTCTAAACGGTGATCCTTTGTAGCGCCCTTTAAAGGTTTTTAAAAAATCTTCATCAAAAATATTAGCTTTATAAAACTCAAAGGCATTTTGTGAGTTTTCAAAAAAATTGGTGGTAAAAAATATTTGATCAAATAAACTCCATTGCTTAAAACGGCTAACTGTACCGCGGTTGTATGAGCGCAATGTTTCAAACGGATTGTATAAATTATAGTTTTGTATTAAATTAATAATACTATTGTTTTGGGGTTCATCATTAAAATCGCCCATAATAATAATTTTAGCATTGGTATTTTCTTCTTTTAAATTTGAAATAATAGCGCCCACTTTTTTTGATGATGCCATACGTTTAGGTTCACTTTCTAAAGTGCCCTCTCGTCTAGAAGACCAATGATTTACAATAATATGTACAGGCTCATTATCTAACAAACCGCTTACTAAAAGTACATCGCGGGTATAATCTGGCATGCCATCATCATCCATTAAAGGCACTACAAAATTATCAGAGTGCGTTACTTCAAAAGCATCTTTATCATAAATAAATGCTACGTCAATGCCACGTTCATCCGGAGATTCGTAATGCACATAACTGTAGTTGTAAAATTCTAAATGTTTTGATGCCAATAAATCTTCAATAACTTTGGCGTTTTCAACTTCGGCTAAACCAACAATAGCAGGGTGTTTTCCAGTTTCGCGTCTTCCAATATTAGAAATGGCAAAACCTAATTTTCGTAATTTATTTTTATAGCGTTTTGGTGTCCATTTTTTAGCAGAATATGGCAAAAAATCATTGTCGTTTGTATGTTTATCATCATCTAAATCAAACAAATTTTCAAGATTATAAAATGCCAATGTTTGCATGTTATCTTGCACAGGAATATCATCAAATAAATCGCTCATAAATAAAAAATTGAGTCTAAAAATATAAAAATTAATATGATAACAATTGTGTAACTTTGCACAATATTAATTTATATGATAGAAAAGAAAGATATAGCTTTAGAAAAAGCTGTTTTAATAGGAATTATTACCAAAGACCAAGATGAAGTTCAATCTAAAGAATATTTAGATGAATTAGAGTTTTTAACCTATACAGCTGGTGGCGAAGTTGTAAAACGCTTCACACAAAAAATGGAAAGACCAGACCCCAAAACCTTTATTGGTTCTGGTAAAATGGAAGATGTACGCCAGTTTATTGATGAACATCACGTAGGAACTGCTATTTTTGATGACGAATTATCTGCAGCGCAAGAACGAAACATAAGTAAAATACTTAACGTAAAAGTATTAGATAGAACCAATTTAATATTAGATATTTTTGCGCAACGTGCCCAAACAAGTTATGCACGTACCCAAGTAGAATTAGCACAATGCGAATATTTATTACCGCGTTTACGTGGTATGTGGACGCACCTTGAACGCCAAAAAGGTGGTATTGGAATGCGTGGACCTGGTGAAACTGAAATTGAAACTGATAGACGTATTGTACGCGATAAAATTTCATTACTAAAACAGCGCATAAAAACCATTGATAAGCAAATGGCTGTGCAACGTGGTAACCGTGGTAAAATGGTACGTGTAGCATTGGTTGGTTATACAAACGTTGGTAAATCTACACTCATGAATGTGGTAAGTAAAAGTGAGGTGTTTGCTGAAAATAAATTGTTTGCCACACTTGATACTACCGTGCGTAAAGTGGTTATACAAAACTTACCGTTTTTATTAAGTGATACAGTTGGTTTTATTAGAAAGCTACCAACACAATTGGTTGAGAGTTTTAAAAGTACTTTAGATGAAGTTAGAGAAGCAGATTTGCTACTGCATGTAGTTGATATTTCGCACCCTAATTTTGAAGAACACATTGCTTCAGTTAATAAAATTTTAGGTGAAATTGATAGTAGTGATAAACCTACCATTATGGTTTTTAATAAAATTGATGCGTACAAGCCAGAACCCATTGACGAAGATGATTTAGAAACCGAGCGCACCAAAGCTAATTACACTCTTGAAGAATGGAAAAAAACCTGGATGAACAAAATTGGAAACAATGCTTTGTTTATTTCGGCGTTAAATAAAAAGAATTTAGACGATTTTAAAAAGCGCGTGTATGATGAGGTTAGAGATATTCACGTAACACGCTTTCCGTATAACAACTTTTTGTATCCAGATTATAACGAATTTGATGTAGATGATGCATAAAAACCCCTTAAAACGCCACATGAACTCAAAAATTTTAAAACAAAAATGGGTAAAATGGCTGTTTGTTTTTGGGGCTGGCGTTCTTGCCTTCTTTTTTAGCATTTATTTATGTGCACTTTGGGGTGTTTTTGGTAAACTACCTACAACCCAAGATTTAAAAACTATTGAGCAAGCACAAGCTACTCAATTGCTTGATTGCAATGGTAAACTTATAGGTAAATATTATATTTATGATAGGCAGCCACTACCGTTTGAAGCTTTTCCTAAACACCTTATTAATGCCTTAATTGCTACTGAAGATGTGCGTTTTTTTGAGCATAACGGCGTTGATAATATAAGTTTATTGCGGGTGTTTTTTAAAAATATTTTATTAGGAAATAAATCGGCAGGCGGTGGTAGTACCATAACATTGCAATTGGCAAAAAACCTTTACGGAAGAAAACAGTATGCTATGTTTAGCATGCTCATAAATAAATTTAAAGAGTCTATTATAGCCAAGCGTATTGAGCGGGTATATTCAAAAGAAGAAATACTTACTTTATATTTTAATACGGTGCCTTTTCCAGATAATACTTATGGTGTTGAAAGTGCAGCGCAAAAGTTTTTTAATAAAGCCGCAAAACATATAACTGTTGAAGAGGCAGCCACATTGGTTGGTACGCTAAAAGCAACTACTTATTACAACCCAAGAAAGCATTTAGAGCAAAGTGAAAATCGGCGTAATGTAGTTTTACAGCAAATGTTAAAGTATAATTATTTAACTGAAGCTGAAACCGATTCTTTAAATAGTTTGCCACTAGTATTAAACTACAAATCATTTAGTCATGATGTTGGTTTGGCACCTTATTTTAGAGAAGCTGTTAAGAAGGAAGTTTTAACCATTTTAGATACTTTAAAAAATGAAAATGGAGAACCTTACAACCTGTATAAAGATGGTTTAATAGTACACACTACTTTAGACTCTACTATGCAAGCTATGGCAGAATCTGCTATGAAACTACACCTTAAAAAACTTCAAAAAACGCATGAAAATGCTTTTGGTAAATCGGCGCCGTGGTTATCAAATTCAAAACTAATTCAATCTGAAATAAAAAAACTAGCACGTTATAAGGCTTTAACAAAACAAGGTTTAAAAGCATCTCAAATTCTAGATTCTCTTGCAATAAAACAGCCTATTGAATTATTTAGTTGGGAAGGAGATACCGTTAAAAACATTTCAACTATTGATAGTTTAAAGTATTATTTGAAATTTTTAAACACAGGTATGTTAGCTATAGAACCGTCAACTGGAGCCATAAAATCGTATGTTGGTGGTATAGATTACAGGTTTTTTAAGTATGATCATGTATCGCAAAGCGAACGACAAATAGGTTCAACATTTAAACCTTTTGTATATACGGCTGCTATTGAAAATGGTATGAAACCATGTACTTATTTTCCGCTATCGGCTGTAACTTATACTAATTTTGATAATTGGACACCCAAAAATTCCGGTAGTAAAAATGAAGATCCATACATAAATTACACACTTGAAAAGGCATTAAGCAATTCTGTCAATACCATTGCAGTTAAAGTGTTTAACGACGTAGGAATACCAAAAGTTATTGCCCAAGCAAAAAAACTTGGAATTACAAAAGACTTACCTGAAGAGCCTTCATTAGCATTAGGCGTTGCCGAAATTAATTTAAAAGAGCTTACTGGTGTTTACGCCAGTTATGTTAATAATAGTAAGCCTGTAAAGCCATATGCCATTACTAAAATTACCGATAAAAATGGCAACGTTATAGTTGATTTTAAACCCGAGGTTTCAAATGAAAAAGCTTACAGTGATTACACAAGGCAAGTAATGCTAGAAATTATGCAAACAACAGTAAACTCTGGTACTGCCTCTAGGTTACGCAATGTATATGGTTTGCAAAATGCCATTGCAGGAAAAACCGGTACAACACAAAATAATAAAGATGGTTGGTTTGTGGCTTTAACACCAAAATTGGTAACGGTTACTTGGGTTGGTAATGATAATCATGCCATTGGTTTTAAAACCACAGGCATAGGGCAAGGCGCTAATTCTGCATTGCCCATTTTTGCTAATTTTTACAAGCAACTAAATACCAATTCTAAATTTAATACAATAACAAAAAGTACTTTTGAAAAACCAACAGCACAGGTTTTACAAGATTTAGATTGTGAACCAGAGAAAAGAGATGGCTTTTTAAAGCGACTGTTTAAAGGAAAAAAACAAAAGAAAAAGAAGTTTGATGTAAGGAATTAACTGAAAATATTAGTTACTTTTTTTAAACATACTGCTTACATTATCTAAAACATCACCCTTAACCAACCATGAAATACCAAAAGGAATAATGGCTGTGGTTTCAAAAACAAAAACATAATAATCTGTAAAGCCAATATGTATTTTCAGTTTTTCAAAAATTATTAAAACAATAATTAGTGCAATAGATAACCAAACTAAGTTACCGCATATTTTGTAAATTTTATTGTTAGTATCATTAGCGCTTCGGGTAAATTTGTATTTTGACATCCACCCCATGGTGAACATAAATACTCCAGCTGCTACTAAATGTATGGTGTTTTTAAAATCGTTATTATGACCTAATAACGGAAAGCTTTGGTCTCTGCAAATAATATCAATTGAAGCGCTTAAACTACCATTACAACACGTTGGGATGAAAACCACAATTAAAGCAGCTATACCGCCTATATTGGTAAGGACATCATCACTAATTTTTTCAGAAGTTGTATCTATTGTATAACCTTTGTATGATAGTAAAAATAAACCAAAAGCAGATAATATTATGATGAAAATAAGCGAAGGTAATGGTTTGTAGTAATAATGACTTATAGAAGCCAATAACTCACCTTCAGTGAAATAGAGTAAAATAGGAAGAAATAACCCTAAAAACCCAATAAGTTTTCTAATTCTGTAATCGGCAATTTTTAGGTCTTCGTTTTTAGGCTTCATTTTTATTTTCTTAAATGGACACTTTAAAATTAAAAATTAAATATAGAATGTTATTGTTTTATAAATAAAAAACCTCTTAAATAATTTAAGAGGTTTTTTGTAAATAATTTATTTATAATGTTTTAAAACTTATAGCTTAAACCAAGTGTCCAGTAAGTTTGTAAATCGTTATCAACATCATCAAATCCAGTTGCTGTAGCTGGGTCTTGCGCCAATGCATAGTTTAAAGCTTCTTGTTTGTTGCTACGTAAACCAAAATCAAAACCAACACCAATCATTTTCCAAAGTGTGTAGCTAAATGAGTTTGTCCACGTCCAGTTTGATAAATCGCTAGATTTGTAGCTTTGAAAAGCAGATAGGTTTGTTTTAAAGTTTATAGCACCAATTTGTCTTGTGTAGTCTGCAACTATTTTAGCACCCATAGAAGAATCAAAAACAGCATCATTATCAGCAAATACAAAGTTGTAGTTTAAAGGGTGAATTACTACTATTAGGTTTTGAATAGGCGTCCAAGTAGCACCAACACCAACATCTAAATAACCTGGGTCATTAAAGTTGTTTAAAAGGGTTGTTCTGTATTCAAGTAAACCAGAAACAGCCAATGTTTTAGTTAGGTTTCTACCGTAAAGCGATGAAAGGTTAAAAACATCAGTAGTTGGTTCAAAACTATCATCGGCATCAGTACCGTTATCTTTATCATCTAACTTTACCCAAGCTAAGTTTGTGTTTAAAGAGTTTCTCCAGAAAAATTTCTCTTCAATTAAGTTAGCAAATGCATTAAAAGTAAAACCAATATTACCAGAGTTGTTGTTTGGCTTATCTTGTGCGTACCAATTGTTAAAACCAGATAAACTTCCTCCAATAGTACCAAATGCACCAGTTCTCCATCCTGGAAGAGCATCAATTTTAGCCTGAATAGCGTTTGCTTCTGCTTGTGCTTTATCAGCTATAGCTTGTTTTTCAGCTTTTTGTGTTTTTAATTCTTCTTTGGTTTGTGCGTTTATAGAAATAACTCCTAAAAACATCATACCTAATACTAGTACTTTTTTCATGTAACGTAATTTTGTTTTGTTTATGCAAATATACGTGTTAGACCCAAGTTTTGGTTTAGGTCACAGAAAAATATTACTTTTTTTTATAAAGTGGTACTGCTGAACATGCTTCACCATACATTATAGATTTAGCTATAGGTTTAAGTTTGCTAATAGCCATTAAATAAGCGTTTTGTGGTACAGGTTTGTTGGTGCAGCCTTTTATAATAACGGGTGTGTTTTTGTATATTGAAGTGTCTAGATTATTGATAATATCTTGATAAATAACAGTTTCTAAAGTCTCTAAACTACCAACTATTGTTTTTTTTGTAAAGGGCTCTAAGTTTATAGTAATTAGCATGTAAGCCCAACCAGGTATGATGGCGTCTGTACTGCAAGTTAAAGCAACATAAGTGTCTTTGTATTGTTCCCAATTATGGTTTTTAACTTGCTCTCTAAAATCTTTTTCGCGTAAAACGAAGCCTTCAAAAAGCCAATCTTTAATATCAAACACTATGCGCTCACCTTTCGGATAAAAATCTTCAAGATCAAATGTAATTAACTTGCTATTTGCAACACGATTTATAATTTCGTCAGCCATTGTAACTATTTAAAAAGTTAAGTGTATTTTAAAATACTGCTATAACATTCCTAACTCTAACTTAGCTTCTTCACTCATTAAATCTTGGCTCCAAGGCGGATCAAAAGTAATTTCAACTTCACAGTTGTTCACATCGTTTAAAGATTTTACTTTTTCTTCAACTTCTAAAGGTAAAGTTTCTGCCACAGGGCAATTAGGTGTTGTAAGAGTCATTAAAATTTTAACGTCGTAATCTTCATTTACAAAAACGTCGTAAATTAATCCTAATTCGTAAATATCTACTGGAATTTCAGGATCATAAATAGTTTTTAAAACGTTTACTATTTTTTCACCTAAGGCATTTGTATCTATTGTTGTATCACTCATAAATGGTATTCTTTTAGTATTTCTGCTAAAGCGAAAATAAAATTGTTACTATATTTATACTTTTATAAGAATATGAATACAGTTATTTTAATTGTGTTTGGTACGCAATAGCGTACATTTTTAATTGTTTAACCATACTCACTAAGCCATTTGCACGGGTAGGAGATAGGTGTTCTTTCAATCCTATTTTATCAATAAAATTGGTGTCTGCATCAATAATATCTTTTGGGTGCTGATTTGAAAAAGCTCTAATTAAAATTGCAATTATACCTTTTGTAATAATAGCATCACTATCTGCAGTGAAAACTAATTTATCATTATCCATTTCGGCATGAACCCATACTTTACTTTGGCAACCCTTAATAATATTGGTGTCAGTTTTATATTGGTCGTTAATTAGGGGTAATTCTTTCCCTAAATCAATCATATATTGGTAGCGTTCTTCCCAATCTTCAAACATTGAGAATTCGTCTATTATTTCATTTTGAATATCTTCAATCGTCACGGTGTCAAATTTTAAGCAAAAATACAACAAGAAAAATTGCTATTCAATGTTTTGAGCTATTGATAAGATTTCTTTAACAACTTTTGCAATTTCTGGATGCGGATTTCCATGGTCAAAAGCTTGTGTTTCATATATTTTGCCATTTAAAGTAATGGTTAGTTTAGCCAGTGAAGCACCATCAAATTGATGTTTTTTACTTGGAGGTTCTAGGTTTGAAAGGTTGTTTAAATTAAAATTTTCAACTAAGTTTTTTATAGTTTTCCATTTAGATTTTGAAAAGCGTTCATTTTTACCTTTTACACCACGCGTAGTGCTAATATTTGTAAAATCATTATTTACTATAATTTGCTTAAAGGTGCCTCTAGAACTTTGGGTGTATTGCACCGTTAGCGCATGTTTTTGAGTGAAAATAATGGCCTTGAGTACAGGTTTTTTGGCATCATTGTAAAGTGTTAAATAATCACTTTCAGCAGTAATTCTTTTGCCGCTTTGAAGTGTATTTAGTAGTTCTTTTTCTACGGAATTTTTATAAGGAGGACACATTTTTCTGGTAGACGCTAATGGCCCTATGGTTATAAGAGTATTCGTGATATCATAGTTTCCGAAGAAATTATTACAACCCGAAAAACCAGATATCTGTTTAGTATCTGTATTAAATTCTATAAACAAACGGTGTGCAGTTACATCATTTCCGTTTAAAGTTTGAATGCTATATTTTTTTTGAAGTGTTATATTTTGAATGTTTTTACTTTTAGAAATGTTTAAAGTTGTTTTTGTTTTTGGCGTTGCACATTTTAGTACAAAAAAGCAGAAAAATAAAAGTGCATATTTCATTGTGTTATTTTGAATTTACTCTTTAAAATACAAAAAATATACCGTAATTATTTAAGGCAAGTTTTCTTTAACTAAAAATATTTAATTAAGATATATTCTGAAAATAATTCAGAATTAAAAACGTTTTTTTGGAACTTATTTAGATGCTAAGATAACATCATTTTAGCTTTTTTAACACCTTCAACTAAAGCATCAATTTCGGCTTTGGTATTGTAAAAAGCAAACGATGCGCGCACGGTACCAGGTATTTTATAAAAGTCCATAATAGGTTGTGCACAATGGTGGCCAGTTCTTACAGCAATGCCCAATTTATCTAAAATAGCACCAACATCATACGGGTGAATACCTTCTAAATTAAATGATAATACCGATGTTTTTTGTTTTGAAGTGCCATAAATTTTTAAGCCTTCAATATCTAAAAGCTTTTTGGTGGCGTATTGCAATAATTCGTTTTCATAATTTGCAATAGCTTCAAAACCAATATTATTCATGTAGTCAATGGCAGTGCCAAAAACAATGCCACCAGCAATGTTTGGTGTGCCGGCCTCAAATTTATGAGGTAAATCGGCGTAAGTAGTTTTTTCAAAAGTAACTTCGGCAATCATTTCACCACCACCTTGGTATGGTGGTAGTTTTTTTAACCACGCTTCTTTACCATAAAGCATACCAACACCTGTTGGTCCGCACATTTTATGAGCCGATGCTACATAAAAATCTACATTTAAAGCTTGAACATCTGCCTTTATGTGTGGGCATGCCTGTGCGCCATCAATTAAAACGGCAGCACCAACGGCGTGTGCTTTTTCTATGATGGCTTCAATAGGGTTTATAGTGCCCAAAGCGTTTGAAATATGGTTACAAAAAACCAATTTTGTGTTTTTTGAAAGCAGTTTATCATATTCAGCCATTACCAATTCGCCTTCATTATTCATTGGAATAACGTTTAATGTGGCACCGGTACGCTGGCACAACATTTGCCATGGCACAATATTACTGTGGTGCTCTAAAGCTGAAACAATAATGTTATCGCCTTTTTTTAATAACGAAGAAAAACCGTTGGCAACTAGGTTTATACCATGAGTTGTACCCGATGTAAATATGATTTCATGCGAAAATTTAGCATTAAAATGATCTTGTATCTTTTTGCGGGATTGTTCATATAAATCTGTGGCTTCCTGACTTAAAGTGTGTACACCACGATGTATATTTGCGTTGTAATTTGAATAATAATCTACAATAGCATTTATTACTTGTTGTGGTGTTTGCGAGGTAGCAGCATTATCAAAATATACTAAAGGTTTACCGTTTACTTTACGTGAAAGTATTGGGAAATCTTTTCTTATGTTTTCAACGTTTAACATGGTTATTTTTTAGACCCGATAGTAACGGCATCCTTTTTTGTTTTGGTTAGAACCTTTATAGTTTAGCTCTTAAATATCATAAAACAAAAAAGATACAGTGGATAGCGGGAATTAGCTACTAATAAAATTATTTATACTGAAAACTACTTCAGTATTATAAATCGAAACCTATATTTACACCTAATTGGTTTGCTATTATTTTAGTGATACGTTGTTTTAATTCTGGTATTTTAACTGAACTTAAAACATTATTACTAAAGGCAAACATTAGTAACGCTTTGGCTTCTTTTTCAGGAATACCGCGCGAGCGCATGTAAAATAAAGCACTTTCATCTAACTGGCCAATGGTGCAACCGTGAGAACACTTAACATCATCTGCAAAAATTTCTAACTGTGGTTTTGTGTTTATTGAGGCTTTATCACTTACTAAAATGTTGTTGTTGGCTTGAAAAGCGTTTGTTTTTTGTGCTTCTTTTTCAACTACCACTTTACCGTTAAATACACCTGTGGCACTATCTGAAAATATACCTTTATAATCTTGATGACTTTCGCAATTTGGCTCAATGTGGTGTACTAGCGTGTTGTGGTCTACATGTTGTTTATTGCCAATTATTGTTACACCTTTTAAGGTTGAATCTATACGCTCACCTTCTTGATAGAAGTTAAGGTTATTACGGGTTAATTTTCCGCCAAATGAGAAGGTATGTACTGATGCAAAACTTTCTTGTTTTTGTTTGATGAAGGTGTTATCAATTAACGACGCGCTTTGGGCATCATTTTGAATTTTATAATAATCTACAATAGCACGTTTTTTGGCAAAAATTTCGGTAACGCTGTTGGTTAAAACTGGGTTACTTGTTAAGCTTTGATGGCGTTCAATAATTTGAACGTGTGCGTTTTCTTCAACAACAATTAAATTACGTGGTTGTAGCATGCTTGCACACTCTAAACCTGTTGAAAAATGTATTATTTGAATAGGCTTATCGGCTATTTTATTTTTTGGTATGTGTATATAGGCGCCTTCTTTTGAAAATGCTGTGTTTAATGATGATAAACCATCTGTTGTAGCCGCTTTGTTAAAATAATTTTCAATTACTAACCTGTATTTTGGCTTTGTTAAAGCAGCAGACATTAGGCAAACATCAATGCCATCATGCGTGGTTGCAGATAGGTGCGATGAGTATTTACCATCTACAAATACAATTTTATAGGTATCTATATCATGAATGAAATACTTTTTTACATCTTTATAATCTAGAGCATCTTCTTTTTTTGGGAAAACACTGTAGTCTTCTTTTAAAATTTTGTTTAAAGATGTGTATTTCCAAGCTTCATCTTTTTTTGTAGGAAAGCCTTTTGTTTCAAAGGTTTTTATGGCTTCGTTACGTACATCGTTAACGTAGGCATTACCTTCGGTTTGGTTTTCAAAAACTATGAAAGATGATAATAATTTGTCTTTTAAATCCATTCTTTTAAGTTGAAATGTTTAAACGTTTAAAAGCAAAAAGTTGATGTTAACTTTAAACCTTGCAAACTTTTACTTTTAACTTAGAATTGGTTATGCCAACTCTTGTTTAATCCAATCGTATCCTTTTTCTTCAAGCTCGTGAGCTAGTTCTTTGGTGCCCGATTTTACTATTTTACCATTATGTAAAACGTGTACAAAATCAGGAACAATATAATCTAATAAACGCTGGTAGTGTGTAATTACAATAACAGCATTGTCTTTGCTTTTTAGTTTGTTTACGCCGTTTGCTACAATACGAAGCGCATCAATATCTAAACCAGAGTCTGTTTCATCAAGAATAGCTAGCTTAGGCTCTAACATGGCCATTTGAAAAATTTCGTTACGTTTTTTTTCACCACCAGAGAAGCCTTCGTTTAGTGAACGCGATAAAAATTTACGGTCTATTTCTAATAAATCAGATTTTTCACGTATTAGTTTTAGCATGTCTTTTGCAGGCATGTCTTCTAAACCTTTAGCTTTGCGTGTTTCGTTAATAGCTGTTTTTATAAAGTTTGTTACAGAAACTCCAGGAATTTCTACAGGGTACTGAAATGATAAAAATATACCTTTGTGTGCGCGTTCTTCGGCTGCTAACTCTTCAATATCTTCACCGTCAAATATGATGCTTCCTTCAGATACTTCGTATTCTTCTTTTCCAGCAATTACCGATGAAAGTGTACTTTTACCAGAACCATTTGGCCCCATAATAGCATGTACTTCGCCTGGTTTTACTTCTAGATTTATACCTTTTAAAATGCTTTTATCTTCAACACTTGCGTGTAGGTTTTCTATCTTTAACATATGTATTGGCTTCGTTTTTTGTAATATTTTAATTTGAAATTATTGGTTTAACCAACGCTTCCTTCTAAACTAATTTCTAATAATTTTTGTGCTTCAACAGCAAACTCCATAGGTAATTTATTTAGTACTTCTTTACTAAAACCGTTTACTATTAATGCAATGGCTTTTTCAGTATCTATACCACGTTGGTTACAGTAAAAAATTTGGTCTTCGCCAATTTTACTGGTAGTTGCTTCGTGCTCTATTTGTGCTGTTTTGTTTTTAGCTTCAATGTAAGGGAAGGTGTGCGCACCACATTCATTACCCATTAATAAACTATCACATTGCGAAAAGTTACGTGCGTTTTCAGCTCTAGAATGAATTTGTACCAATCCGCGGTATGAGTTTTGCGATTTTCCTGCTGAAATACCTTTTGAAATGATAGTTGACTTGGTGTTTTTTCCAAGGTGAATCATTTTTGTACCCGTATCGGCCTGTTGGTAATTATTGGTTACGGCTATGGAATAAAATTCGCCCACAGAATTATCCCCTTTTAACACGCACGATGGGTATTTCCAAGTAACAGCACTACCGGTTTCTACCTGTGTCCAAGATATTTTAGCATTGGCTTCGCATAAGCCTCTTTTGGTTACAAAGTTGTAAACACCACCTTTTCCTTCGGCATCTCCTGGAAACCAGTTTTGTACTGTAGAGTATTTTATTTCGGCATCATCAAGTGCAATTAGCTCAACAACAGCTGCGTGTAGTTGGTTTTCATCTCTGCTTGGTGCTGTACAACCTTCTAGATAGCTTACGTAGCTGCCTTCATCGGCAATTACTAATGTGCGCTCAAATTGACCTGTTCCGGCTTGGTTTATACGGAAATATGTAGATAATTCCATTGGACACCTAACACCTTTTGGTATGTAGCAAAAACTACCATCACTAAACACAGCGCTGTTTAAAGCGGCATAAAAATTATCTTTTTGTGGCACTACGGTACCTATATATTTTTTTACAAGATCTGGATGCTTTTTTATGGCTTCAGAAATACTCATAAAAATAATACCTTGTTCTGCTAGTGTTTCTTTAAATGTTGTTGCTACCGAAACAGAATCTACAACCACATCCATGGCTACACCGGCTAATTTTTTTTGCTCGTCTAATGAAATACCAAGTTTATCAAAAGTTGCCAATAACTCAGGGTCAACCTCATCTAAACTATCATATTTTGGTTTGCTATTTGGAGCAGAATAATATGAAATGGCTTGAAAATTGGGTTTTTCATAATTTACATTGGCCCATTCAGGTTCAGTCATGCTTTCCCAAACACGAAATGCTTCTAAGCGCCATTCAGTCATCCATTCTGGTTCTTCTTTCTTTTTAGAAATAGCGCGTACAATGTCTTCGTTTAAACCATTTGGAAACGTTTCAGATTCTATGTCTGTGTAGAAGCCATATTCGTATTCTTTGGTTTTTAATTCTTCTCTTAAATCGTCCTCTGTATATTTGCTCATATTAGTTTAAAGTTTAAAGTATAAAGTTTATAAAGTAGAGTTTAAGTATTTAATTAACCCGCTTATTAACTTTGACACTTCATTTACTTCTGACTTTAATTTCTCAAATTGTTCACTGGTTATGTAGTTTAAATCAAAAGCTAAATACAATTGAGATCTAAATTCTCCTGCTGATGCTTTTGCTATTTACAAAAACCTGATGAATTCTTTTGTTGTTTCTCTTTCAAAACCTTCTGCTATATTTGAAGAAATTGATATACAAGATCTTCTTATTTGATCTCGTAATCCAAAATCTTTCGCAAAAGACTCGTTACTATTTGTTATTGTGTAAATGACTTTGTTTAATTCTCTTGATATTTGTCATGATTTTATGTCTTCAAAAGAATTAAATTTTGCCATAGACTTTTTTACTTTTTAACTTGTTACTTTAAAAACTTAGTTTTAAAGCGAAAATGATTCACCACAACCACAGGTTCTGTTGGCGTTAGGGTTGTTAAAAACAAACCCAGTGCCGTTTAAACCGCCCGAGTATTCTAGTGTTGTACCAATTAAGTACAAAAAGCTTTTTTTGTCTACAATAATTTTTACACCATTGTCTTCAAAAACTTTATCATCATCTTGTTGTTGTTTATCAAACTTTAAATCGTATGACAACCCTGAACAACCACCACTTTTAACACCAACGCGAACAAAATCTGTAGTAGCGTTATAACCGTCTTCGGTCATAAGCTCTATCACTTTTTTCTTTGCTGTTTCTGAAACTTTAATCATACCTTTTGTGTTTAGATTTGCTCTAAATTGACTGCAAATATACAATATAAGTCAGCGATAACCATGTTACCTAACATTATATTAATAAATGTTCTAATAAGTTTTTCTTATATAGGTAAAATGATGTTTTTTTATGACTTTTTCTGAAGTTTTCGCAACAGGAACAATTTCATCATTAGAGTTATATGTGAAATGTTGTTTGCAATTTTTACAGATAAGGTGGGGCGAATCATCTACACGAAAAAAATTATGCCCATAGGCATAACAATACAAGTTTGCTGTAGATTTATTTTTCATTCTGTGGGATTATACCACCAAAATATAAAATTGAATGAAAATTTTGCTGCGTAAAAACCGTAGTTTATTAAAAAAATGTGGTTTTTATTAAAGAAAATCAATTGTTTGTAAAGCTATAATCATTTAATGTGAGTAAAAAAGCTTTTAAATTGGCTTTGTCTTCGTTGGTAAGTTGTACGCCTCCTTGAGCAATTTTTTTCATAAGTGGGTCTATGGTTGGCGAGTTTTTTAAACCTTCGCTGTAGTGGTTAATTACCTCTTCAAGGGTGGTAAACCTGCCATCATGCATGTAGGGTGCTGTAAATGATAGATTTCTAAGTGAAGGGGTTTTAAATTTTCCGTTATCAGCAGGGTCGCCTGTTACTGCGCCCAAACCTAAATCTGTAAATTCAGTATCTAAACCATTATTGTGAAATAGATTATCGGTCCAGAGCGGATTGTTTTCACTGCCATGACAATGAAAACAATCGCCTTTGTTTTCATCCATAAAAACATTAAACCCGTTTTGTTCTTCGGGTGTTAAAGTAGTTAAACCCAAAAGAAATTTATCAAATTTTGAAGTGGCTGAAATTAAAGTACGCTCAAATTGGGCAATGGCTTTTGTAACTAAAGTAGAATCTATTTTTGAGGTTCCGAAGGCTTGTTTGAATAATTCTGGATATTCAGGGTGACTGTTTAAGCTTTGTTCAACGTTTTGCCAAGTGTTTCCCATTTCGTTAACATCAATAACTGGCTGAATTGCTTGGTGTTCTAAACTAAAAACACTGCCGTCCCAAAAGAATTTTTCATCATAATTCCAAGCAAGGTTAAAAAGTGGCATAGCATTGCGGAGGCCTAAATTTTGGTTTACGCCACTGCTAAAGCGGTTATTATCTGTAAATGCATTTTTGGGCGCATGGCAATTGGCACAAGCTATGGTATTGTTAATTGATAGAATAGGATCAAAAAATAGTTTTTCGCCTAATGCAATACCTTCTTTAGTTTGTGGGTTGTTTATGGATGCTGTAGGGTTTAGTATGCGGGTTTCAAACAATTGAGGAATTTGTAAAGGGCTTGGTGTTGGTTTAAAATTATCAACGGTTTCTGTATTACATGCTTGTAAAGCCCAAATTAATAACAGGATAATATGTTTTAGCCCTCTTTTCAAAGTAAATTAGTTAGTAGATTTTAAACTAAAAACATTTTGTCCGTTGTCGTACATCATAATTTGTGCGTTTGCATTTGGCATTAGCATTTGGTGTAGCTGATTTAAATTCCAGGTATGCGGATTTTTAAACCACTCGGCAATATTCATTTCAATATTAAATGTTGTATTATTTGTAATTGAAACAGGGCCTAAATTTACTTTTATAAAAGTGTCTTGAGGAAAGGTTGGTGTGCCGCTAGAAGCATCAACAGCTCTAATGGCATGAAAGTTATAACCAATAGTTTCATCGCTTTCATTTTTAAATTTCCCGTCTAATTGCATGTAGTGGTAGCCGCCACCAAGCATTTGTGGAACATCAAAAATTGCGGTGTTTAAATCTTCATAAGCAGCACTTATATTTTTTTCGTTTTTAAAGCCGAATATAAATGATAAGTTCGTGTAATTACCTGTTAATATTGGTGCCGTTGGTGCAAAAGTTAAGTTTTTATTATTGGTTACATCAACTAAATTATGCGCGTTTATTACTATGAATTCGCCGTTTGATGTTTCTAAAGTCACATCTGATATTACATAACGCAAGCGTTCAATCTTTAATTGTTCACCGTTTTCGGTGGTGAATTTAAAGGTGTTAAAATCTGCGTTTGTAACGGGTGCTCCATTCCAAGTGTGTGAGAAATTAAGAGCAATGGTTGTGCTTTCTATTGTGTCTTCAGAACTGTTACAAGACATTAATGTTAATGTTATGAGTAATATAAAAAGTATGTTTTTCATTTTGAAATTATTTTAATCTGAAAATTAAAAGATCTGTAAAACCTTGGTTTGTTATATTAAAGTCTGAACTGCTAGATTCTCCAACAACAATTACCTCGCCATTAATTAATTCAATACTGCTGTAGGCTAAATCTACATTACTACCGCCAACGGTTTGTTGCCAAATTATATTGCCGTTGCTATTTAGTTTTACAACCCAGGCATCATTTTGTCCGTTGTTTTTTGAAACATCAATATTGCTGCTTCTGGTGTTTCCTGCAATTAAAAAACCATTGTCTGCTGTTTTAGTTATGGAGCGTGCTGCATCAAAGTTTGTACCGCCTATGGTTTTTTCCCAAAGTAAATCGCCATTAGTATTAATTTTAATTGCCCAAATATCTGCTGCGCCGTTGTTTTTTGTAATATCAATATCGTTACTACGTGTATCGCCTATAATAATAAAATTACCGTCGTTAGTTTTGGTGATGCCTCTGGCTTCGTCAATTTGTGAGCCACCAAAAGATTTTTCCCATAAAAAATCACCATTTTCAGATATTTTAACCACCCAAAAATCATAAGTGCCTTTGTTGTTTTTCACATCAAAATCAAAACTATCAGATGAGCCAACAAGTATAAAATCATTGTTGTTAGTTTGGGTAATGCCGTAGAGTGTATCAGTAAATGTACCACCAAAATATTTACTCCATTGTATGTTGCCGTTAGCATCAAGTTTTATGGCCCAATAATCGCCACCGGCATGTCTTTTGGTAGTAATTTTTGTGTTGCCTTGGCCATTTGAGGCAGAAACATCTAAAACACCGGTAATTAAAAAGCCATTATCATTGGTTTGAATTAGCGCAGTACCAGTATCTGCACCATCAAACCCAAAAGATTTTTCCCAAATAATATCACCAGAGTTATTGGTTTTAATCATCCAAAAATCATCAAAACCATTGTTTTCTGTAACATCAAAATCATTGCTTTTGCTAGCGCCTAAAATAGCAAAACCACCATCGTGGGTTTCAACAATGCAATTTCCACGGTCGTCATTTGTGCCGCCATAGGTTTTTTGCCATTGTAATTCATGTTTGTTGTTAAATTTTAGCAACCAATAATCAAACGACTCGTTTGTTTTTAAAGTAACATTACCATTGGTGCTTTGTGTATAGCCTAAAATAGCATATCCACCATCTTGAGTTTGCGTAATAGAGCGTGCACTTTCGTTTTTAGAGCCACCTAATGTTGTAATTACTCTGGTTTCTGTTGGAGTATTTGTGTTGTTTTCTTGGTTGTTTTCTGAACAGTTGAAAACAAAGATTAGAAAAAAAATATAAACAAAATATGTTTTTGCGGTGTGAAGCATTTGTAATTAAGTACCAGATTTTCTAACTATAAAAAGACCGTTAGCGCCATCGCTAATAATTATATTGCCGCTTGGTAAATATGGGTAAACAGTCCAAGCGCCATCAAAACCAGTGTTGTCGTCATCAGGATATGTATCAAAAAAACCAATTTCAGTAAATGATTTGTTTTCTATTGCCGAAATATCTAAAACGCGCATACCAGCGTTATAGTTGGCAAGATAGAATTTGTTGTTTAAAACATACCCGTTATGGTCAATGGCAGTTGTGGGGCCAAAATAATCAAAGTGCACCAATGGGTTGTCTAAATCTGTGAAATCAAAAACAATAGTTTTGGTGTCAATGCCTAGTCTTAGCTCATCAAGTTCATCGCCTAAAATAAAATATGTCATATCTGAAGTAAACCAACCTTGGTGCGCATATCTTACGTTATTATAAGTAATTCTAGAAATAATAGTGGGGTTGTTTTTATTGGTTACATTAGCAATAACCACCTCGTTTTCGTTACTGCCAATTAAAATTTCGTCTCCAAAATAATCTGCATCTGGCCCGTTATAAGTTACAACTTGAGCATCATGCGAGTAGCCACCGGCACCAAAACCACCTTCCATAACAGGGTTTTTAGGGTCTTGAATATTTATAAAAATAGGCCCGCCAGCAAAAGCATTGCTTCTGTTGCCGCCAACAATATAGGCATATCCGCTTGTTTCGTTTATAACAATATTGTGGGCTCTACCAAAACCTGTAAAACGGGTATCGGCAGTAAAAGTTTCGGGTGGGTTGGTTACGTTTCGTAATCTAGTTAAATCAAAAACTTGCATGCCATGGCTGTCTTCGCCTACATTATTATCGGCTACAATAAAGGCATGGTTATTATATACTTTAACATCGCGCCATGGGCTAGCTATAGTTGCTGTTGGTAGTTTTCCTAAATAAATAGGGTTTAAAGCATCAGTAATATCTACAAAACCAACACCGTTATCTGTGCACATAAGCGCGTATTCTTTGTTTGTTTGTGTGTCAACCCATCCCCAAGAATCATTTCCTGCATTGGCGTTAAAAATGCTTAATGGTAAATTAGCCATTAAATCATAATCATTGCAAGGATAAATATCAGCAAAGCCATTGGTGCAAGCAGCCAAAACTTCGGTGTTTGAGCTAGTATCATTATTTATGGGTAAATTATTATCTCTTTCACAAGAAAATAAAAGACCAAAAGCACATGCGATAACTATAAAACAATTGAAATTATTTTTTTTTGTGAAGTTAAACATACTAAGCGTTTTTATTTTGAAAACGTTTTAAAGGTTGTTATTATTTTTGCAACTATTAAAACTATTTGTAAAGTAACAAATTTAACCTAATAAAACTATTATTTTTGCATTATGATAGAGGATAAAAACCAACAGCGAACACAATTAAGTGATTTAGGAGAATTTGGGCTTATTGACCATTTAACCAAAAATTTTAAAGTTAAGCAAACATCAACCATTAAAAGTATTGGTGATGATGCTGCGGTGTTAAATTTTAATAATAATAATGTTGTAGTTTCTACAGATTTACTAGTTGAAGGTGTGCATTTTGATTTAAGTTATATGCCGCTTAAACATTTGGGGTACAAGGCAGTAATTGTTAATTTGTCTGATATTTATGCAATGAATGCAACGGCTACCCAAGTAACGGTTTCAATTGCTGTGTCAAACAGATTTCCCTTAGAAGCTTTAGAAGCAATTTACGCCGGTATTGAAACAGCTGCCAAAATTTATAATGTTGATGTTGTTGGTGGCGATACTACCTCTAGTAAAACAGGTTTATTAATATCTGTAACCGCTATTGGTGAAGTTGAACCAAAAAATGAAGTTTACAGAAATGGCGCAAAACCTAATGATTTGCTAGTTGTTTCGGGTGATGTTGGTGGTGCTTACATGGGCTTACAGGTGCTTGAAAGAGAAAAAGAAGTGTATAAAGTAAACCCTAACAACCAGCCAGATTTAGAACCCTATACTTACATTGTTGAGCGTCAATTAAAACCCGAAGCTCGAAAAGATGTTGTACAACTTTTAAAAGATTTAGGTGTAAAACCAACAGCAATGATTGATGTAAGCGACGGTTTGTCTTCTGAAATTTTACATTTATGTAAACAAAGTAATGTTGGTTGCGATTTGTATGAAAACAAAATTCCTCTAGATCCACAAGTTATTTCTACTTGTGAAGAATTTAATATTGATAGCACAACGGTAGCCTTAAATGGAGGCGAGGATTACGAATTACTTTTTACAATTTCGCAAGAAGACTACCCAAGAATAAAGGGAAATCCAAGTTTATCGGTTATTGGTTTTATGAGAGAAAAAGAAGCAGGTACACACCTTGTTACAAGAGCTGAAACAAAAGTTGAAATTAAAGCACAGGGTTGGAAAAATTTTAATGCCTAAACACAAGTAATTCCGGATTAAGTTTTTGATATCTAAGTTGGCGGCGGTAATGTATGTTTTCTAAAACACGGTTTATTTCTTTAAACTTAGGTGTTAGCTCTGTTAAATTACCATTACCACTTGTGGTGAATTCTTTTCCGCAGTTTTTGCAGGTGTATTCTTTCACGTGGAATGTTACGTTTTTACTTACTCTTAAATCGTGTCCAAATACTTTGCAATGAAGTTGTTTCATAAAATTTTAGCTATTAAAAAATCTGTTCTGGGGGAGACTTCTTAAAAGTAAAAAATCACAATAAAAAATATTAATGAAATGTTAATAAATCGATGAAAGTGTGTTTTTTCTCTTTAAACGTTGCGTTTTTGAGAGGTGCACTTTTTCTAAAATTGAGTTAATTTCTTTAAACTTAGGTGTTAATTCAATTAAATTGCCATTGCTGTTAGTGGTTAACTGTTTTTTACAATGCGAACATGTGTACTCTTTAACATGGTAGGTTACATGTTTTGTTATTTGGTAATCATGACCAAAAATAGAGCAGTACACCTTGGGAAGTAAAGCTGTTTTTTTAATATTTTCATTCATGGTATTGGGGTTATGAATATAAACCTACAAAAAAAATATTAAACATCGACAAATTGTTATTTATTTTCGATGAAACGCATTATATTTTCCAAACATTCGTTTTCATTTTCAATAAAACTCATGTGTCCACCATCTAAAACCACAACGCTTACATTTGTTCCTTTAGTTTGATACATTAGGTTTTTGTAATTCAAAATAGGGTCGTTTTTACCAATAATCATCATTTTTTTATATGGTGAAAAATGGAGTAAAACTTCACGGTCTTCGCGTATTTTCATACCTTCTAAAGCAGCAACAATACCCTGTAAAGGTGTTTTTTGGCAATCTTTAATAAGTTGTTTTATTTGGCTAGCAAACTTTTTATGATTTTCTGGTACAAATAAATTTGAAACAGCTAGCCTAATAAATGTTTTATGGTTTTGTTTAACAGCAACAATACCGCGTTCTCTATTTTGTTTTTTTTCGGGAGTATCTGCACTTGTTGTAGAGTTTAGTAAACACAGCCCTTTTACATTATCTGGGTTTTTTTCAGCAAACGCTAAAGCTACATAACCACCCATGGAATGCCCAATGAATGTAGATTTTCTAATTCTTAAATGTTTTAGTACAACTTCAATAGCTTCTGCCATGAGTTCCATGGGATGAATGTAACCTAAGCATTCCGTTTTGCCATGGCCTAATAAATCTATACAAACAACTCTGTTTTTTTTAGCTAGTATAGGTACAAATGTGTTCCAAATTTTTGAGCTTTCTAAAAAACCATGAAGTAAAACAATGGTGCTACCTTTGCCTTTTTCAGTATAAAAAATGTTTATGCCCTTGTGTTTTAAAATCATTACCAATATTTTTTAGCAAACAATTCAATGTTAAACAAAATTAAATATCATATTATAATTTAACTGGTAGTTAATTAAAATAGTTTAATGTAAGTACGAAATCGTTTAAGTGACAAATATTACATTCTACTTTAAAAGTTTCATTGAAATTTGAATATAAATTAAGTTTTAGATGAAAAAAATTATAGTAATTGGAGGCTTATCTGCAGGACCATCGGCAGCTGCAAAAGCCAGACGCGAAAATGAACAAGCAAATATTATTTTGTTTGAAAAAGGGGCGAATATTAGTTATGCTACTTGTGGAATGCCTTATGCTTTTTCTGGAATAATTGAAACAAGAGATAGATTAATGGTTGTAAAACCAGAACTACTTGAAACTAGATTTAATATAGATGTACATTTAAATGAAGAGATTGTTAGAATAGATACTAAAAGTAAAACGGTATATTCTAATTTAAGAAGTTACCAATATGATGTTTTAATTTTTGCCACTGGCGCTAGATCTATTGTGCCTCCAATTGAAAATATAAAATTAGCAAACAATTGGTCTACTTGTAGATCTATGCCAGATTTTGATAAAATAACTAAAGAAGGACTTACCACTTCTTCAGAACATATAACAGTTATAGGGGCAGGATTAATTGGTGTTGAAGTTGCAGAAAATTTAAAACATGTTGGTAAAAAAGTAACTTTAATAGAAGGGTCTACGCATGTATTAAATATGTGGCAAAAGAAATTTGGAGATTTTGCAGCAAATATTTTAGAGTCTGAAGGTGTTGAAGTTTTTACTAACACTTTGGTAACAAGATTTAATATTAATAAAGAAGGCAAGATTTTATCTGTCTCTACAAATGATGGAAAAACAATTGAAACAGATTTTGTAATACTAAGTGCAGGAATTAAGCCGAATACCAATTTATTAATTGATGAAGGAGCAGAGGCTATTAAAAATGGGGCTTTAAAAGTAAACACTGCCATGGAAACCTCTATAAAAGATGTTTATGCTGCAGGAGATAATGTTTCTGTAAGAAATTTACAAACAAATAATTATGATTACTTTCCTTTAGGAACACACTCTAATAAAGGAGGAAGAACTGCCGGTGCTAATGCTGTTGGATGTAATTTGTCATTTAAAGGAGCATACAAAACAGCTATAGTTAAGATGTTTGATTATACACTAGCCAGAACAGGAATGAATGCTACAACTTTAACTCAAAAAGAAATACCATTTAAAACTGTTTTATCTGTTGCGGGTTCAACGCCAGGGTATTATCCTGGGCAAAAAGATTTAATTACAGAGATTTATTATAATCCAACAACAGAAGAAATATATGGTGCAGAATTATTTGGAGAAGTAGGAGTTGATAAGCGTATAGATGTTTTAAGTACTGCTATTTATGCAAAATTAAAAATCACAGATTTGGCACAGTTAGATTTGGCGTATGCACCACCATTTTCACCGGCAAAAGATCCCATTGTTGTATCTGGATATATAGCTGAAAATATTTTAAATAAAAAAAGTGTGCAGATTTCGGTTGAAGATTTACAAACACTTATAAATAGTAAGCAAGATTTTTTGTTAATTGACGCTAGAACACCAATGGAATTTCAAAAAGGAACTATTCCTGGAGCCATAAATTATTCATTAGACTTGTTAAGGAATAATGTTGAAGAAATAAAAGGTGCTAATAAAAAAGTTGTTGTGTTTTGTCAAAAAGGTTTAAGGGGTTATTTAGCCGAATTAATTTTAAGAAATAACGGTATTAGTAATATTTCAAATGTTGCAGGTGGCTTCAAATTGTGGGAAATGTTTAGTAAAAATATTGAAATACCTAAAGAAGTTGTTAAATAGTAATATAAAAAAATTAAGTTTTCACCCTTTTTATGGCGGCAAATGCTTTGTCTACATATTCATCTTCTACCAAAATGGTAAACTCGTTTGTGGTTGAAAGTACCTCATAAAGTACAATGCCTTCCCAAGCTAAACGTTTGAAAAAATGATAATACAAACCGGCAATTTTAGAGTTGTCTTGCGGTAGGTTGATACTAATGGCAGACAAGCCGCTTTGTACAGCTAAAAAGGTTTCGTTGTTAAGATTGGTTTCTACAAAATCTTTTAAACTACTTGAAATTATAATGTTGCTTTCATGAATACCTCTTGTAAACGTATAAAAAAGCTTGTTTTCTGCATTAATACGTTCTAGAATTTTTGAGTGGTTATCAATTAAAGTGTCAGAGTTTTTTACTGTAAAATCAGTTAAATTTGAGCGCACAGTAATATCACCCAGGTTTTTAATAACACGCTTCATTTTAACCGAATTACTTAATGCTGGCGGTGGGCTGTAACGTCTTAAAGCCATCATTATAGCACCCGGTTTTACATCCTTTTTAAGCATTTTGCTTATGGGTTCAGTTAACTCTACAGCTAAGGCGCTGTAATTAATTATATTTCTAGATAAAGCTTCTTCTAAATAAGGTTGTGTAATTAAAATATCTTCAACACAGTTTGATACAGTCTTCATGTTAATTATTTAACAATTTGTGTAAAAGTAAACATTTTTTTATAAAAATAAGTTTTTAGCGGGTTTCTATTTTAGTTTTGTACTTCAAAATAATGAAAATGAAATAAATAGATGATGCATCTATTGTAATTTATAATATTATAAATATGAAAGTTTTAAAGTTTGGTGGTACATCAGTTGGTTCGGTTAAAAACATGAACAATGTAAAATCTATAATTACTGATGGTGAGAAGAAAATAGTAGTATTATCTGCTATGTCTGGCACTACCAATGCATTAGTGAGTATAGCAGATAAATTAGCTGCATCAAATGGGGCAGAGGCTATTTCAGAAATTAATAATTTACACGCAAAATATGTTGATGTTGTAAATGAATTAATAATTGAAAAAACCATTAAAAGTGATGTTGAAGCTTATGTTAAAGAGCGTTTTGATTTCTTAAGGTTATGTGTTGAAAATTCGTTTACTAAAACCTTAGAAAACGAAATTCTTGCACAAGGTGAGCTACTTTCAACTTTTATGTTTACTAAATTTTTGCAACAAGAAGGTGTAAACGCTCAATTATTGCCAGCCTTACAGTTTATGAAAACTAACGCTGTAAAAGAACCTGCAATTGAAGCTATAAATGAAGCTTTGCAAAGTGTAATGAACAATACACCAGCTGCCGATATTTATATTACGCAAGGTTTTATTTGTTTAAATGACGAAGGCCAAGTATCTAACCTACAACGTGGCGGTAGTGATTATACAGCTACTATAATTGGAGCGGTTATTAAAGCTGAAGAAGTGCAAATTTGGACAGATATTGATGGCATGCATAACAACGATCCTAGATTTGTTGAAGGCACTAAACCAATTTCTAACTTGTCTTTTGATGAAGCTGCGGAGTTGGCCTATTTTGGCGCTAAAATATTACACCCACAAACTGTTTTACCAGTACGAGAAGATGGTATACCAGTACGATTGAAAAACACTATGGATCCTGCTGCTTTTGGTACATTAATTAGTGGAAATCATGTAGAAAATGGTATTAAAGCTGTGGCTGCAAAAGATAATATTACTGCTATTAGAATTAAGTCTGGAAGAATGCTTTTAGCACATGGTTTTTTAAGAAAAGTATTTGAAATTTTTGAAACCTATGAAACATCAATAGACATGATTACAACATCAGAAGTTGCGGTGTCTTTAACTATTGATGATGATAGAAATTTAGATAAAATTATTGCAGAATTAGAAACTTTTGCTTCTATTGAAATTGATAAAAACCAAAGTATTGTATGTTTGGTAGGGCATTCAATTGCAGACCACCAAGATACCTTTAAGTTATTTCAAATTTTGCAAGATGTGAAAATTAGAATGATTTCTTATGGCGGAAGCCGAAATAATATTTCGTTGTTAATTGATACTAAAAATAAAGTAGAAACCTTGCAAAAACTAAATGCATATTTATTTGAGTTAGTCGCCATTTAAAAAACATAAATGTTAAACACAGTTTTTGCAAAATAGAAAGAGGGATTTTTTAAAAAATCCCTCTTTTGCTTTTTATAATTTATTGATTCATTAAATCTTCAATTTCATCAGCTTCAATAGGTATGTTTTTCATTAAGTTTATTGGCGCTCCGCTTTTTTGAATAACTACATCATCTTCAATTCTAATGCCAAAACCTTCTGCAGGATTATAAATTGCGGGTTCTACAGTAAACACCATGTTTTCTTGCATAGGTTCTGTTAAAATACCATAATCATGGGTGTCTAGTCCCATGTGGTGGCTAGTACCGTGCATAAAGTATTTTTTATAAGCAGGCCAATCAGGGTTTTCGTTTTGTACATCGGCTTTGTCAAGTAATCCTAGGCTAAGTAATTCTGAGGTCATTATTTTACCAATTTCAATGTGGTATTGTTCCCAAAGTGTTCCCGGAACTAACATTTTTGTGGCTTCGTTTTTTACTCTTAAAACGGCGTTGTAAACGGCTTTTTGTCTTTCAGAAAATTTACCAGAAACAGGAATTGTTCGTGTCATGTCACTAGAATAGTTGGCATATTCAGCGCCAACATCCATTAAAAGTAAATCGCCTGCTTTACATTGTTTGTTGTTTTCAATGTAGTGTAATACATTGGCATTGTTTCCGCTGGCAACTATTGGTGTGTAAGCAAACCCTTTAGATTTGTTTTTAATAAACTCATGAATATATTCTGCTTCAATTTCATATTCCCAAACACCTGGTTTTACAAAGTTTAAAATACGTTTAAATCCTTTTTCAGTAATGTTACAAGCGTGTTGTATTAAATCTATTTCAATGCTGTCTTTAACAGAGCGTAAACGTTGTAATATTGGTGCGCTTTTGGCAACACTATGCGCTGGGTATTTTTGCTTTAGCCATTTAGTGTATCTGTCTTCGCGGGTTTCAACTTCAACATTGGCGCGGTAATGCTCATTTGTGTTAATGTAAACGGTGTCGCACTGTGTCATAATTTCAAACATAACACGTTCCATGTCTTGTAGCCAATAAACAGTTTTAATGCCACTAACTTCAAAAGCTTTTTCTTTAGTTAGTTTTTCGCCTTCCCAAACGGCAATGTGGTCATTGGTTTCTTTAAGAAAAAGAATCTCTCGGTGTTTTTCTTTAGGGCAATCAGGAAAAATAACTAAAATACTTTCTTCTTGGTCAACTCCACTTAAATAAAAAATATCTCTGTGTTGCTGAAAAGGAAGTGTGCTGTCTGCACTTATTGGGTATATATCATTTGAATTAAAAACGGCCAAACTATTGGCTTTCATTTTTGAGGCAAAGTTTTTACGGTTTTTAACAAAAAGGTTGCTATTTATAGGTGAGTATTTCATGTTAAATACATATTAAGTTTTTAATTATGTAAAAGTAAAAAGAAAAAGTAGAATAATTATTGGTTATATTTGCAGCTATTTTAAATGTTTGATTTATAATTAATTAAGTTGTTATGAAAAATATAAGTAAGAAACTTCTTTCGGGGATTTTGTTTTTTACAATCATTATAGGTAAGAAATTAGAGGCGCAAATTCACATGAAAAAAGCCTCTTTAGAAAACCAGTTACAAACAAGTGATTTGGTAGTAGAGGGTAAAGTTATAAATAAGTACGCTACTTGGAATGCTAACAATAGTTTAATTTACACAATAAATACAGTTGAAATTTATAAAGTGTTTAAAGGAAATGTGGCAGAATATGTTGATGTTGTAACTGTAGGAGGTGTTGTTGGCCTAAGTGCTGTGGTTGCAAACCCTGGTTTAAAATTACAAACGGGAGATGTAGGTTTATTTATTTTAAATGCTAACAATGCTACGTTTTCAAAAAAAGGAAATAACACTAAATTTAAGCCAAATGCATTAAATCAAGGGTTTTATAAGTATAACTTAATAGATAATGTAGCAGCAAACACATTAACTAAAAAAAAGAATATAACTAAATCTCTATACAGTGAAATTACCAATTACACTAAAAAACCTTATACCGAAGTAAAATCTTTTAATGTTGAAGCTATTTTGGCAAAAAACAAAGCTGCAAAAAATAGTCTATTAGCGCCAAGTAGTTTGGTTTTAAATAAAACTGTTGTAACCGCAGGTAATAAAGATGTTTTAACAATTTCTGGATCAGACTTTGGAAACACCCAAGGTATAGTTTGGTTTAGTAATGCTAATGATGGCGGCTCTACTTTTATTAGAGCTTTAGATTCTCAGGTTTTAAGTTGGAATGATACGCAAATTACTGTTGAAGTGCCATCATTTGCAGGAACTGGTAATATGTATGTTGAAGATGCGGCTGGAGATCCTTCACCCCAAACAACTATTACTGTAAGTTATGCCGAGTTAAATGTAGAATACGATGTTGACGATGCTACGCAAAACAACCCGCCAGGAACAAACGGGCCAGAGCCATTAATAGCTTATCAAGTACAACATTCTTCTTACTCTGGCAATGATAATAACATAACTTGGCGCATGGAAACAGATTTTAATAATGATGCTCAAGTTTCTGGTGCTAAAGCAGCTTTTCAAAGAGCTTTTGATACCTGGATATGCGATACAGAGCTAAATTGGACTATTGGTTTAAGTACCACTACCGATGTTATTGCTGATGATGGTGTAAATATAATACGTTTTGATAATGGCGAGTTAGATGAACCTACATTAGGTGTTTGTTACACGTATTATGCAGGTTGTGTTGATGGGGGTGTTATAAACTGGTATGTTAGAGGGCATGATATAGAGTTTGATGCCGATGAACTTTGGTATACGGGTTTAGGTTTGCCAGATTTAGGAGAATTTGATTTTCAAAGTGTGGCACTGCATGAATTAGGGCATGGGCATCAACTAGGGCATGTAAATGATACTAATGATTTAATGAACTATGCATTATCTGTTTCCGAAGATCAAAGAGTAATAAGACCAATTAACAGCACTGCAGCTAATGTTATACAAGACAGAAGTTTGTCTAGCGTTTGTAATAGAGTAGCTTTGGTTGATAATACTTCTTGTCCATTAAGCACTGAAGAAAACCAATTGCAAGAAGGTATATCACTATATCCTAATCCTTCAAAAGGCACATTTCAAATACACAATGATTCGCATGTTAATTTAACCAAAGCAATTATTTATGATTTAAGTGGGCGTAAAATATCAACTCATAAATTAAATAATAAACATACAATAGAAGTTAATATGTTAAAGGCTTCTTCAGGTGTTTATTTTGTTAATATTCATTCAAATTTTGCTACAATTACTAAAAAACTCATTATAGAATAAAAACATATTTTTTTGAAGAAATTATAAAAAGAGATGTGCAATACATCTCTTTTTTGTTTTAATGATAAATATCATAGTTTAAAAACTAAGTATTATTACTTAAAATAATTCTAAATTAGAAAATAAGCAAATTACTTATTGTCTATCAAGTATTAGTAATTTACCTTTGTATAACACTACTAAATTATAAAAATAATGAGCGGATTTTTAAAATCTTCAATAGGGAGGAAAATAGCCATGGCGCTTTCAGCATTCTTCCTAATGTTTTTCCTTATCATTCACTTAGCGGTTAATATCACTTCCATTTTTAGTGAAGATTTGTTCAACCAATTATCTCATTTCATGGGAACCAATCCACTGGTACAATTTGCTTTGCAACCTGTATTAATTTTTGGAGTTGTTTTTCATTTTGTTATGGGCTTTGTTTTAGAATTAAAAAACCGAAAAGCAATTGGTGTTTCGTATGTTAAAAACAACGGAGCAGCAAATTCTACCTGGATGAGTAGAAACATGATTTACAGCGGATTGGTAATACTAGCTTTTTTAGTATTACATTTTATTGATTTCTGGATTCCTGAAATGAATGTTAAATATATTCAAGGTGATATGACAGGAATGCACAATGGCGAGTTTAGGTATTTCCATGAAATGGCCCAAAAATTTGTTAGCCCTTTAAGAGTTGGGGCATATGTGCTATCTTTTGTTTTATTGGCATTACATTTAATGCACGGCTTTACATCGGCATTTCAATCTATGGGTTCTACGGCAGGTAGAAAAAAAACATTACAAACCATAGGCAAGGCGTATTCTATTGTTATTCCTTTAGGATTCATTATTGTAGCCGTTTATCACCATTTTAATCACTAATAATATACAAGTATGAGTGTTTTAGATTCAAAAGTACCAAAGGGGCCTCTTAAAGATAAGTGGACTTCTTATAAAGATAAAATTAACCTAGTAAACCCAGCCAATAAACGTTCAATTGATGTTATTGTAGTTGGAACAGGATTAGCAGGAGGCTCAGCTGCTGCTACACTTGCAGAGTTGGGCTACAACGTAAAAGCATTTGCTTATCAAGATTCTCCGCGTCGTGCACATTCAATTGCAGCACAAGGAGGTATAAACGCCGCCAAAAATTATCAAGGTGATGGCGATTCAACTTACAGATTGTTTTATGATACCGTAAAAGGTGGCGATTACCGTTCGCGTGAGGCAAACGTATACCGTTTAGCTGAGGTGTCTGCAAATATAATAGACCAATGTGTAGCACAAGGTGTACCTTTTGCACGAGATTATGGTGGATTGTTAGATAACCGTTCGTTTGGAGGTGTATTAGTTTCTAGAACGTTTTACGCTAAAGGGCAAACGGGGCAGCAATTATTATTAGGTGCATATTCGGCAATGAACCGCCAAATAGCGCGTGGTAAAATTCAAATGTACAACCGTCATGAAATGCTTGATGTTGTTATTGTTGATGGTAAAGCAAGAGGTATTATTGCCAGAAACTTAATTACTGGTGAAATTGAACGACATTCGGCACATGCTGTTGTGGTAGCTTCTGGTGGTTATGGTAATGTGTTTTTCTTATCAACAAACGCCATGGGCTCTAACGTATCGGCTGGTTGGAAAATTCATAAAAAAGGAGCGTTTTTCGCAAACCCATGTTATACGCAAATTCACCCAACATGTATTCCGCGTTCAGGAGATTATCAGTCTAAACTGACATTAATGTCTGAGTCTTTACGTAATGATGGCCGTATTTGGGTGCCTAAAAACATGGAAGATGTGTTGGCTATTAGAGAAGGACGCAAGAAACCTACAGATTTGTCTGAAGATGAAAGAGATTACTATTTAGAAAGACGTTACCCTGCATTTGGTAACTTAGTACCTCGCGATGTTGCATCTCGTGCAGCTAAAGAACGTTGCGATGCTGGTTACGGTGTAAATGCAACAGGAGAAGCGGTGTATTTAGATTTTGCTTCGGCAATTCAACGTTACGGAAAAGAGCAGGCTAAAATTCATGGTATTGCAAATCCTTCAGAAGCTAAAATATATGAGCTTGGACAAAAAATAGTAGAGGCCAAGTATGGAAACTTATTCCAAATGTATGAGAAGATTGTAGATGAAAATCCATACGAAACACCAATGATGATTTATCCAGCAGTTCACTACACAATGGGCGGTGTTTGGGTAGATTATAACCTAATGACAACAGTACCTGGTTTATATTGTATTGGTGAAGCCAATTTCTCAGATCACGGTGCCAACAGGCTAGGGGCTTCAGCACTAATGCAAGGTTTAGCCGATGGTTATTTTGTGTTGCCTTACACTATTGGAGATTATTTGTCTGATGATATTAGAACAGGCAAAATACCAACAGATACACCAGAATTTGACGCTGCTGAAAAAGAAGTGAAAGATAGAATAGATTTCTTTATTAACAATAAAGGAACAAAATCTGTTGACTATTTCCATAAAAAACTTGGTAAAGTAATGTGGGATAAATGCGGAATGTCTAGAAACGAACAAGGCTTAAAAGAAGCTATGGTTGAAATAAAAGCCATACGTGAAGAGTTTTGGAAAGAAGTATCAGTACCTGGAGCTGCTAATGAAATGAATCCAGAATTAGAAAAAGCAGGACGTGTTGCAGATTTTTTAGAATTGGGAGAGCTATTTGCTAAAGATGCTTTAACAAGAGAAGAGTCTTGTGGTGGACATTTTAGAGAAGAATCTGCTGAAGAGTCTGGACCTCAAAAAGGTGAAGCAAAACGTAATGATAAAGACTTTGCGTTTGTATCTGCTTGGGAATATAAAGGAGAACCAGCCGATGCTGTACTTCATAAAGAAGAATTAGAATTTAAGGATATTGAATTAAAACAACGTTCATATAAATAATAAAGATATGTCAGGAAAAGGAATGAATTTAACATTAAAGATTTGGCGCCAAAAAGATGCTAAATCAAAAGGTAAGATGGAAACTTACAAGGTGAATGATATTTCAGAACATATGTCTTTTTTAGAAATGATGGATGTTTTGAATGAGCAATTAATTGCCGAAGGGCAAGAGCCAGTTGCTTTTGACCATGATTGTAGAGAAGGTATTTGCGGTATGTGTTCTATGTATATTAATGGAGAAGCCCATGGCCCAGATAGAGGTGTAACTACATGCCAATTGCACATGCGTATGTTTAAAGATGGCGATACTATTACAATAGAACCGTTTAGAGCAGCTGCATTTCCTGTAATTAAAGATTTAGTTGTTGATAGAACCTCTTTTGAGCGTATACAACAAGCAGGTGGTTATATTTCTGTTAACACATCTGGTAATACACAAGATGCCAATGCGCTTCCAATTTCAAAACATGCTGCAGATGAAGCTATGGATGCGGCAACCTGTATTGGTTGTGGTGCATGTGTGGCTACTTGTAAAAACTCATCTGCTATGTTATTTGTTGGTGCTAAGGTTTCACAATATGCTTTACTGCCACAAGGGCAAGTTGAAGCTGCAGATCGTGTTAAAAACATGGTAGCGCAAATGGATTTAGAAGGTTTTGGTAACTGTACAAATACAGGTGCATGTGAGGTTGAATGCCCTAAAGGAATTTCATTAGATAACATTGCAAGAATGAATAGAGAGCTAATTAAGGCTTCTATTTAAGAAAAAAATATAAATATTTCGAAAAAAACCATACCTTGTATTAGGTATGGTTTTTGTTTTTAATACAAAACGTTAACTGAAAATTACTGAATATGAAAAAAACTACAATAGTTAAATATGTATTTGCTTTCTTTTTTATGTGCTTTTTATCTGGTTTCTCACAGCAGGAAAAAGTAGTTTTAGAAGGTTTGGTAAAAGATGAAAATAACTATGAAGTGCCTTATGCAGCCGTAGGTATTCCAAAAAAATATTTAGGTACAGCCACTACCGAAGACGGTAGTTTTTATTTACAACTTAGTAAAAGTAATCTAGCTGATAGTCTAGAAGTATCTAGTATTGGATATTTAACCTATAAAATCAAAGTTGAAGATTTTTTAAACTTAAGTGAAAAAGTTATTGTTTTAAAAGAGGATATTGTATCGTTAGATGAGGTAAACATTTTAGCAGCATCAGATTATATTAAAACAGCTCTTAAAAATATAAAAAATACATCTTTAAGTAGCAATCATCAGCTCAATATACTATACAGAAGATTTTCAACAGAAGCTGAAAAAGCTTGCTTTCTAGTTGAGCATTATATAAAAGTGCTAGATAGAGGTTTAAATTCACCACAATACACAAGAGTTGAAGTTATTGAAGGGAGAAAATCTGCAGATTACAGGTTTGTTAAAGATAAATATCCTGGGCATCAAGTACTTAATGTAGCCAATACAAATCCTGTTAGAAAAGGTATAAACAAAAATAATTATAATTGGACTAAAATAGGAGATACTTCATATGACGGTGAAGATATTGTAATTATTGAGGGTAAAGGCAAAAAAAATAAATGGCAATGGTTAAAACTATATATTGGTGTTGATACTAAAGGTATCTATAAAATAGAATCATCAAATTTAAATTCTATATGGATATATAAAAAAGGCCCTAATGGAAAATTAATTTTAAGTTACCATAATAGAGTTTGGGCAAAAGATATGTCTATTAATGCTATGCAAAAAAAGCTGTTACAAACAACTAGTAATAAGGTTCCAGTGTCTTACAGGCACGAGGTTTTTGTGTTAGGAATTGAAACCAACAAAAAGAAAATTAAAGTTGGAAATTATGAAGGTTATAAAAAAGATATGGGTGATATTGATATAAAATTTAATCCTAGTTTTTGGAACAACCTTAGTTTACCCCCAGAAACAGCCTTTTATAAAAAAAGCGTCAAGCAGTTAGAGTCTATTTATGGTGTGCCTCTTGAGCAGCAATTTAAAGCCGTAAACCAATAAATTGCTTAAACCCAAGCCACCTAAATGTTTAAAATTAAGTTTTTATTAGTGTTTTTCGTGTTGTTTAATACAGTATTTGGCTACTCTCAAAATGAAAAGAATATATGTTTTAGTCACGAAAATTTATTAAGGCATATAAAAGCATTATCTTCTGATGCTTTTGAAGGCAGGCAAACAGGATCACGCGGTGCAATAAAAGCTAAAAAGTATATTATTAATCAGTTTCATTCTTTAGGTGTAAAGCCTTTTAAAAAATCATATCAGCAATCTTTTTTATTTTACAAAGGGAAAAAACAATATAGCGCTACAAATGTTATTGGTTATGTTAAAGGTACATGCATACCTAATAAGTACATTGTAATTAGTGCGCACTATGATCATGAAGGTATTAAGAACGGAAAAATTTACAATGGTGCAGATGATAACGCTTCGGGCTTGAGTGCATTATTCAGTTTTGCTGAATATTTTAAAACGCATCCGCCAAAGCACTCGGTTATTTTAGTTGCTTTTGATGCTGAAGAATTAGGGCTAAAAGGTTCTAGTTACTTTGTAAATAATTTAAATATTCCGCATCATAAAATTTTGCTAAACATAAATATGGATATGATTAGCAGAAGTAATACTAATACGTTGTATGTTTCTGGTTCAAACATTTATAAACAATTTATACAAGCGGTTTGTTGTGTTTCAAATGATAGCTTTACACTTAAAAGCGGGCATGATGGTTTTGATGAAAACGATAGTTGGGTATATGCCTCAGATCATGCAAATTTTCACAAAAAAGATATTCCGTTTTTATATTTTGGAGTAGATGATCATGATGATTACCATGAACCTACTGATGATTTTGAAAACATTCACCCAACGTTTTACATTGAGGCTGTAAAAACAATAATTTCAGTATTTAATAAAATTGATTCACAATAATATTTTAATTTTTAAAAATAAGCTTTTAGCTGTACAGCACCTGTGTGTATAGTATTACTTGTGGGTGTTTTTCTGCCAAAGTAGCTCAAATTTAAATCTAAAAATTTAGTTAGTTTTTTTTGAGCAAGCAGTGTCCATGTAAAATTTTTACCAGGTTGTAAACCTTCTAACATTTGGTAGGCTATAGGTGTGTTTGCATTGCCATTGTATGTGTTTGAAAAATAATTAAATTCACCATTAATGGCACTTTTTACGTTTTTTGAAAACATGAAAGAAACACCGTATTTGTGTTGTTTGAGCGTTTCAAAGCTACTAATAGTATTTTCTTTTTTTGAGTATTCATAAAACACATCAAAACTAGAATTATCATTAAATAAATACGATAATTTTGGGTTTAAACTTTCTTCTTTAAAATTATAATTTTTGCTTGAAAAGTTTTGGCTTATACTTTCATTATTGGCAAAAGTGGTTAGCGTACTAAATAACCAATTGTTAGTTATTTTATGATTGAAGTTTATTTGATGGCTTTTTAAATTATTTTCAATAAAGCCAACAGATAGTATGTTTCTGGTTTGATTGTTTAAATAGGTATATGATGTTGTGTAATGTTGTTGCCCGCGGTTAAAAAATAGTACGTTTCTAAAGTTTAATTGTAAGCCTAATTGATTGTTAGTATCGTTTTCAAACGGATTAATATTAAAAGCATTGCCTTCACGCTTAATTTTTCTATCTATTAAATAACTGGTTTGATTGTAAAAATGAGACCAAAATTGTTGTGATTTATTTTTACTAACATGCCATTGTTGCGGGTTAATAGTTAAAGTTTGGCTTAAACGGTTTTGGTGTGTTTTTATAAAAATGCGGTTTGGTAAAAGTACTCTAATATATTTACCTTGATCTTGAAATTGTGCTGTTTCAAACTCTTCTAATTCCTGTATGCCGTTTTCATTATAATCTATCCAAGTATAATTACCTTGGCCAGCTTCAACCTCAACATACGTAAAATCTTGTTGAGGTAAAGTGCCCGAATTGGTTTCAAAAATAGTGTTCCATTGCACAATATTTTTAAATAATTTTTGGTTGAATTGTAGTCTAGAGTTTACAGATTGCTCATTATCAATGCCTGTTTCTTCACTTTTTAAATGTCTATAATTGGCATATAATGATAAATTGGTGTTTTTATTTTGAACCAATTTAGAGTTTAAATAGTAGGTGTGCGATGTGTTTACTTTTTGTAATTGGTTGTTTCTAATACTATCATTAGCTCTGTTTTTAAAGCCAACTTCAACAAACACCTTACTACTATCTCCAACGCCAATATACGTTTGGTATGATGTGAATTTTTGGCTTAAAGCGGTTAATGTATTTGTGCTATCACGTTGTTTATTGTCTTCAATAGCTATTTTTGTACCAATCCATGCTTTTTTTAAGCTGTAGTTTATAGTGTTGTATGAGCGAAAAAAAGTAGATGCGTTTATGTTTGAAGTTGCCTTTAAATAACTACTGTTTGAAGCTATTGATAACTTATTTAAAGTAACATTAGCATTAGTAACATGCCTGTTACCGTTAAAACCATTTGAAAAGTTTAAATGCTCAAATTGATAATTTATAGTGCCTTTTTTATGATGATTAAATTGCACACCCGAAAATAAAAGGGTTTGGTTGCCCGTAACATTAATAGTTGTATTGTTGGTTGATAATAAGTTCCAATCGCGTGAAAACTCTGCATTATACAAGCGTTCAATAGTTTTAAAGTTTTCTTGAATATAATCTGTATTTGCAAAAACGATCACATTCCAAACGCTATCGTTTTTTGTTAATTTGTGGTTAATATTAAATTGGCCAGCAAACCCATTATTATCACTATCATCTAAATTTGAAAATAAGTTTAAATCGTTTTTACTGCCAGCCAATTCAAAATTCATTAAGGTGTTATTGCTAGGTTTGTAACTGCCATTAATAACAGCTAATTGTAACTTTGTGGGCGCTACAAGTTGTACAATAGGCTCATAATTGCCTTGGCCAATGCCAACATATTCGTAAATATTATTAATGGCGTTGCTATTGCTTATAACATAGCTGCCTAAATTGTTACCTACCTGTGTAAATGTAACGCGGTATAATACATCATCGGGGTTGTTTGAAAACACAAAAGCTTCAACACCACTAATGAGTTCTTTTTTATAAAGAATACGGTTTTCGTTAGCCGATTCTTCAATTTCTGAAGGCGCAACCATAAGCGTTCTATCATCGCCTGCTCCTGATAAAATTTGTACTTGTTCTTCGGATAGGTTTTGTTGTAGCGGTTGGTTTTTAGCATCGTTTTCAGAATATACAGAAACACCAATATTCAATTTTTTGTTTTCAATACGGCCGCCACCATAGGCCACAAAACGCGAGTAATTACGCTCGCTAAACTGATAATCTACAGTAATACGCATTTCAGAAGTAATAGGAAATGTAGCGTTAAAAATAATTTCGCCAGCATTATAATCAATAATATAATCTTGGTCTTCGCCACGTTTTACAGCTACACCATTAACGTAAACGGTTTCACTACCAGATACTATAAGCACAAAAAGCTCGCCGTTAGGGCCTTGTAATTTATAAGGGCCTTGGTTGCCCTCTTGTGCGGTAAACTGGCTACGGGTAAATTGCCCGCGTACTATTGCGCCAGCAGCAAACAGGTTGGTTTTGGTATTTTGGTTTCCTATGTTGGCATTTACTGATAGCCCTTGTACACGTTTAGAAAAACTTGCAAAAGTAGAATTACTGTTTTGCAAATCAATATCGCCCGCTCTTATGTTCCAACTATTACTAAATAACTCAATAAACACTTGGTCAAACTCATCTAAACGTTGGCTATAACCGCTTTCTTGTAAAGGTATGTTAGCATCTTGTATAGATGCCCTAAGTGATACTTTTTCGTTTAACTTTCCTGTAATTTGTAAATCTAATTCACTATTAACTACAGCGTTTTGGTTATTTCCAATGGTTACACCTCTAGAAATACTGCCCGATGTTGTTAAACCATCAAAAGGTGTAAACGTATTTTGTGTATTAGGTTGGGTAAGCTTGTAAAGTGTTTGTGTATTGCTATTATTTACAATAACAGATTCATTGAGTTGCTGGTAGGTTTTAGTTAAAAACTCTGGAAATTTCAGGTAATTTATAACTAAAGTATCAGTATCAATAGGCTTTTTAAACGTTATTAAAGCTTCAGAGAAGTTTACTTTGTAAAAAGTGCTATCTAGTAAATTACCATGCTTTGTTTCTACCTTAAACCAACTAGAGTTAATACTAACACTATCTATTTTAATACTATCTGTTACCGCTACTTTTATGCGCTTGTAGTTAGATTTAGGTTGTTGCGAAAACCCAAACAAGCCAATAAATAATAAAAGTGTTAGTAAAAAATATTTCATTTGATATTTAAACTGTAATACGCTTAAAATATTTTGTTAATAGATTTGTATAAAATGCATATACAAGTATAGCGTAAAAGTAATGTATTATTTATTTTAGCTGAAACGACCAAAAACATATTCTTAAATAGTTTTGTGTTAAACTAGGCATTTGCACTTTATACAGTAAAAGTGTTGTTTTGGTTTTATTAAAATATTAATAAATAAATTGATGTTATTCTAAAATGTATTCAGAATAACAAATTGAAGACATGAAAATTATATCATACAACGTAAATGGCATAAGAGCAGCAATAAACAAAGGGTTTATAGATTGGTTAAAAGCAGCAAACCCAGACGTAATTTGCTTACAAGAAATTAAAGCATTAAAAGAACAATTAGATTTAAGCGTTTTTGATGAAGCCGGATATAAATACCATTATTGGTTTAGCGCCCAAAAAAAAGGCTACAGCGGTGTTGCTATTTTAAGTAAAACAGAACCAAACCATGTAGAATACGGTACAGGTATTGAATCTATGGATTTTGAAGGAAGAAATATTAGAGCAGATTTTGATGGTGTGTCAATTATGAGTTTATATTTACCTTCTGGCACAAATATTGATAGGTTGGAGCATAAGTTAGAGTACATGGATATGTTTCAAAACTACATTGATAACTTAAAAAAAGAGCTACCAAATCTTGTTATTTGTGGCGATTATAATATTTGCCATGAAGAAATTGATATTCACAACCCAAAAGGATTAAAAAACGTTTCAGGATTCTTACCAGTTGAACGTGAGTGGATAGGTAGTTTTATAAACAGTGGTTTTATAGATTCTTTTAGGTATATAAATCCTGAAAAACAGCAATATAGCTGGTGGAGCTACAGGGCCAATGCACGTGCCAACAATAAAGGTTGGCGGTTAGATTATGCCATGGTAGCAAAACCATTACAAGAAAATATAAAAAGAGCCGTTATACTCACTGAAGCAGTACACAGTGATCACTGCCCTATTTTAGTAGAAATAAATAACCAATAAACAAACAAAAACAAAACCAAGCGTAATGATTAAAAAAATCGTTCTATCAGTTGTAACAGTATCCGTTTTAGCATCGTGCGTATCTCCAAAAGTTTATAAGGAATTAGAAGCTAAATACAATAACTTGAAAAAAGAAAACAGAAAGCTTTATGATGAAAACGAAGAACTTCTGTATGAAAAAAATCAAGCAAAAAACGAGTTAAAACAGCTTAAAACAGCTTATGATGAAGCTGTTGCAGAACGCGATAAACTTCAAGCAGATTATACAGCAACCAAAGCAAATTATGATGCATTAAAGGCCTCATATGATGCTTTAGAGAAAAATAGTTCGGCTGCAATTGCCAAAAATTCACAAAAAAACAGAGAATTATTAGCAGAGTTAGAAGCTAAAGAACAAGCCTTAGCTGCTGAAAATGCTCGATTAGAAAAACTTAAAAAAGAACTAGAAGACCGCTCAAACAGAGTGGCAGAATTAGAAAAAGTTATCGCCGATAAAGATGCCGCTATGGGCGCTTTAAAAGATGCCATTTCTAGAGCATTAACAGATTTTGAAGGCAAAGGTTTAACTGTAGAACAAAGAGATGGAAAAGTTTACGTTTCAATGGAAAATAAACTCCTTTTCAGTTCAGGAAGTTGGGCAGTAGGCTCTGAAGGTCGTAGAGCCGTACAACAACTAGGTAGCGTATTAGCCGAAAACCCAGACATTGCCGTTTTAATTGAAGGCCATACTGATAATGTACCTTACGGCGGAAACAGCGTGCTAACAAACAACTGGGATTTATCAACAAAACGCGCCACATCAATAGTTAATATTTTAAGAGAAAATGCCAAAATAAACCCCGAAAATTTAACCGCTGCCGGTAGAGGAGAGTATGCGCCAGTGGCCACTAATGATACCGCCGAAGGTAAAGCAAAAAACAGACGTATTGAAGTTATTTTAACACCTAAGTTAGATGAGCTTTCAAAGCTTTTAAACGATAATTAAAATGTGGGCGTTACACCAAAAGAAAAATTTGGTGTCGCGCTTTCGGCAGTCGCTCCCTCCTGCGTCGGGGAGCTTCAACAAAGCCTCAATCGCTAACGCAATAAAAACCTTTCAGAAAACAAAAATAATTCTGAAAGGTTTTTATATTTACAAACACTAATTAGCAAATAAGCTATAAATCTAAAAAGTCTAACAATTCTAAGTTAGTCCAAACAATCTCAAATGAAATACACAACACTACCCAATACCAACATAAAAGTTAGTAAAATATGTTTAGGTTCCATGACTTGGGGAAACCAAAACACTGAAGCAGAAGGACATGAGCAAATAGATTACGCCCTAGAACAAGGCGTTAATTTTATTGATACAGCCGAATTATACCCGGTGCCAGCAACCGCTGAAACCAGTGGTAGAACCAGTGAAATTATAGGGTCTTGGGTGAAAAAATCTGGCAAAAGAAATGATGTAGTAATAGCATCAAAAATAGCAGGCCCAGGAGATTACACAGCACATATTAGAACAACAGGTTTTAGCCCAAAATCTATTCAAGAAGCTATAGAATTAGAGCTAAAAAGACTTCAAACAGATTATATTGATTTATACCAACTACATTGGCCAGAACGCGATACAAATAAATTTGGATTAAGAAATTTTCCGCACGAAACTAGTTTACAATGGCAAGAAAATTTTAATGAAGTTATTGAAGAACTTAATAACCAAGTAAAAGCAGGTAAAATAAGGCAGTTTGGTTTATCAAATGAAAACTCTTGGGGCACCATGCGTTATTTACAAGAGGCTAAAGATAAAAACTTGCAGAGACCAGTAACTATTCAAAATGCGTATTCATTACTTAATAGATTATTTGAGTATGAGTTGGTTGAGGTTGCAATGCGAGAAAAGGTTGGTTTATTAGCATATTCTCCAATGGCATTTGGCGTACTTTCTGGTAAATATATAAAAGGTACAGCAGCCGAAAATTCACGCTTAACCTTACACCCGCGTTTTGCACGTTACAGTAGCGAGCAAAGTACAGAGGCTACAAAGCGTTATTTAAAAATAGCTGAAGATAACGGATTAACTTTGGCACAAATGAGTTTAGCGTTTATTAACCAGCAGCCATTTGTTACAAGTACTATTATTGGTGCAACTACAATGCAGCAGTTAAAAGAAAATATAGAAAGTATAAACGTTACCCTTAGCAGTGAAGTTTTAGAGGCCATAAACAGCGTACACAATGCTATGCCAAATCCGGCGCCATAGTTCATAAAATAACAACAAACATTAAAAATTCCTGTTTTTTTAAAGCAGGAATTTTTCTTTTAAGCTATTACTGGTTTTTCTCGTGTTTCAGGGTTTAAGGAGTACTTAATAAGTAAATCGTGAAGTTTTTTTACTTCAATAGGTTTTGATATAAAATCATCTATACCACATTGGCTCGCTTTTTTTCTGTCGTCTGTGTAAGCACTAGCAGATACTGCAATTATAGGGTACGGGTTTTCTTTAAACTTTTTTGAAGCTTTAATTTTTTTAGTAGCTTCTAAGCCATCCATTATAGGCATTTGAATATCCATGAAAATAATATCATAAGCTTTGTTTTTTGCACTTTCAACCGCTTCTAAACCATTGTTAGCATAATCTATATTCAAATTGAATTTTTTAAGCATTAAACCCAGTACTTTTTGGTTCATTATATTATCATCAACAATTAGTACGCTTATTTCATTTCCAATTTTAGGAAGGTTTTTAAATAAATTAGCACTATTGTTATTATAAATTTTGGTATCAGCCCTTTTAAGTTTTACTGTAAAATAAAAACAAGAGCCATCAGTGTCTGATGGTTTATATTTTAATTCGGTATTCATTAATTTAGCCAAATCATTTGATATGGTTAAACCTAAACCTGTACCGCCGTATTTTCTGGTTGTAGAAATATCTTCTTGTTCAAAGGCTGCAAATATTTTAGAAACCTTATTTTTTTCAATACCAACACCTGTGTCTTCTACAGTAAATAAAAATTCATCTTCAAATTGGTTATACTTCTTTTGAATAATATTAAACTTTACCCAACCAGAATCTGTAAATTTTATGGCGTTATTTAATAGGTTTATTATAATTTGATTTATGCGTATAGCATCACCATAAACAAGTTCTGATGCTTCAGTTGTTTTATTAAATGAATAAAGTAAATCTATGCCTTTTTCATTGGCCTGAAATTGAAATATTTTAATAAGATTGCTTAAATCTTTTTTAAGGTTTACTGGCCTAATTTCAAGTTCCATTTTTCCTGCCGTAATTTTAGAATAATCTAGTATTAAATTAATTAGGCCTAGTAAATGGCTTGATGAGTAATTGGCTATTTCTAAAAGTTTTACTTGTTCTTTATTTAAATTAGATTGGTTTAAAAGGTTTAATACGCCAATAATACCATTTAAAGGTGTTCTAATTTCATGACTCATATTGGCTAAAAAACTAGATTTATAGGCGGTGGTGCGTTCTAATTCTTCAATAGTTAATTTTAAGCCATCAATGTTTTTTAATAGGTTTTTTTTAAGTAAACCGTAGGCTTTGTATAAAAAATTAATTTCAAGAATTTTAGATTTATCGGCATTGGGGTCTACCTTCTCTTTAAAACCAGATTTTATAAACTGATGCATTGATAGTTGGAGTTTTAAAATATCTCTAGTCAACATTCTAGATAGGTACAGAATTACCAAAATTATGAAAAGCACCATTAATGTAAATGATATTTTTACATATTGATCTATATCTGTATTTTTTCGTAGTATACCTCTTTGCGCAATAGCTTCAAGTTCATAAAGCTGATTTTTTATGGTTTTGTTGAGCTCAAAAATTCGTCCGTATAAACCACTATTAGTACTGTTTCCAATGTTTAAAGTTAATTGAGCTACATTGTTAAAAGCTTTTTTATACGTTTTTAGTGCATTTTTAACAGTAGCACTATTTTTTTTGTCTTCAATAATACTATTGGCTAGTGTGTTAAAAGCATTTATGTAATGTTGCTCTGTACGAAGCAGAAAATCTTTTTCATGACGCCTTAATTGCAGTATACTTTCGTTTTTTATAATGTTGTCATCTTCAATTTTATGGGCAATTTTTCGCATATTACCAATGCCGCCAAAATCTTTATAACCTAACAAAAAGCGTTGTTCTTTTAAGTTTTTTGAAATTGAATCTAAAGCATTAAAACCAGCCGTTACATCATTAGCAAAAAGGCTGTGTGTGTTAATATTGTTAATTTGAAGTTCTTTAACTATAGCGTTAAATTCATTTTTAAGCGTATTAGTATTGCTTATAAAATTGTCTATTGTTTCTTCTTTTTCATTTAGATAAAAACTATCAGATTTATAACCGTATAATAAAAAAGATTGTAAATGTTTTTCGTTGTTAGAAAAATCAGCTTCTAAATTATATATTCTATTAGTTATATTTTGAAGATTTTTACTCTTAGATTTAAAATAATTATAACCAATAAATATTAAAATAGTAGGAGCTATTATTAATAAAAAAGACAGGACAATCCTGAATCTGTAAGAATTGTAAAAATTAAATTTCATTAGGGCCTTAGGGAATTGGCCTCAAATTTATTTAATATTTAATGCTAAAAAGTTATGCTTATGTTAAATATTGTGAAGTTTATAATTGCGTGTACCCTTCATTAAATTTAATACTTAACGCTAAACCATGGCTATTACCTAAAGGTGAATTATTTGTAGCCACATTGTAGTTGTAAATAACTCTTAAATTTTTAATAAGATAAATTCCAGCTAATACATTAAAACTAGACGATGTTCTGTAGCCAGCACCAACTTCAAATTTATTTTTAAAACTTACAGCAATATTAAAATCGGCTTGCATAGGAGCACCTTCTTCATGTTTTATTAGCATATTAGGCTTAATCATGATGTTATCAAACTTATTGCTAAAAAAACGATAGCCTAAATAGGCGTAAACAGGACTAGAAAGTCTTATATTTTGCTCAGTAGCTAGTTTATCGCCTGCAATATTTGGTGCCGAAACACCCACATAAAATGATGCGTGATTATATAAAAAACTTAAACCAATAGTTGGTATACTTGCATTAACATCTTGTGCAAAACTGGGGTCATTAGGTATATTTAATTCGGTTAAATTATCTTGAAATTGTTGCAAACCAGCTGTTAAACCAAAAGAGAGTACATTAGGTGCATAATGTTGCCAATATGGGCGATTTCCATTAAAATCAAAAAATATTTTATATGAAAAGGCGGCGAACACACTTGTAGAATTGGTTACGCCAATTTCATCTCTAACAATGCCTCCGCCTAAGGCTATTTTTTCGTTGTTTAAATTACCGTGACCACTAAACGAAAGTGTGCGCGGGCTGCCATCAAAATCGTTAAAATAACCGTTATTGCTTAGTGTAATTTCAGTATTTCCGCTAAGTCCAGCATAAGCGCTATTTATAATAAACGGATTATAGTTATATTCTGCAAATAGCGGACTCTGTTGTGCCTTAACGTGCATAATAACTAAAAGAAACGCTGCTGTAAATAGGGGTTTTAAAGTATTTAATTTCATCATTTTTTAGCGTTTTATAACTACAAATCCTTTTAGTTTTTTCAAATTATGTGTGCCTGATATTTTTATATCAAAAAAGTAAGTGCCATCAGGTAATTTGCCAGCACCAGATTTACTCATACGGTTGGCTACTCCTCTAAAAACGTTTGAGGTGTTATTGTAATTAGTAATACTAAATACTAAATCGCCCCAGCGGTTATAAATATTAACCGTATTATTTGGGCTATTTTCAATACCTACAATTTCCCAAAAATCGTTTATGCCATCATCGTTTGGAGAGAACCCGTATTTAGATTCTACTAAAGGAATAGGAAGCGTTTCGGTAGTGAAAGATTCTTCGCTGCAACCTGTAGCATTGCCAACTGCGTTGTATGGCACAATGCTCACAAATATTTGGGTGTTTTCTGGTAAATCTGTAGGTAAATCAAACGTAGTTACATTGCCTACATCTTGGTTGTTTATAATATCAGTTCCGTTTGAAGTTGTGCCTGCCGTTAGTCTGTAACCTGTGGCATCTGCAATGGCATTCCATGTTAAATCTGTGGTTACTGAAACATTTGTAGCGCCATCTAGCGGACTTGTTAAACTTGTACAGGTTGGTGCTGTTGGAAGTGTTTCGGTAGTGAAAGATTCTTCGCTGCAACCTGTAGCATCGCCTACTGCGTTGTATGGCACAAGGCTCACAAATATTTGGGTATTTTCTGGTAAATCTGTAGGTAAATCAAACGTAGTTACATTACCTACATCTTGGTTGTTTATAATATCTGTTCCAC
>NZ_JBSWYC010000004.1:0-464885 GCF_056160885.1 Seonamhaeicola sp. ABD4_175 | reverse complement strand
ATGATGGCGATCAAAGTGAGAATGACGAAGACAGTTTTACTGTTGTACCTCAAACCTCAGATTTAAGTATTAATAAAACAGTAAGTGATGCTACGCCCAATGTAGGTGATGTAGTAACCTTCACGATAAGCTTAAGCAATGCGGGTAGTGTAGCTGCCACAGGCGTATCGGTACAAGATGTATTACCAGTAGGTTACAGCACAATCACAGCAATAAGCAACACAGGCGTAGCCACAGGCAACCAAATCGATTGGACAGGATTAAGTGTGCCATTAGGCACAGACACGGTAAGCTTAACGTTTAATGCAGTAGTAGAAGCCCCAACGGGAGCAGCCAATGAATATTTAAATACGGTTGAAATCACCTCTGCCGATCAATATGATCCAGACAGTGATCCAACCACAGATGAAACCGTAGATGATAATGGCGATGGAATAGCCGATGATGATGAGGCCAGTGTAGGAGTTGTAATCCAACAATCAGATTTAAGTATCGTAAAAACAATAGACAACAGTGTGCCAAATGTAGGCGATACGGTAACATTTACATTAACAGTTACTAATGCGGGACCAGATGTAGCCACGGGAGTATCAGTAGAAGATATTTTACCATCAGGTTACAGTTTAACAGCAGTAAACGATGGCGGAACACAAACAGGAAACACAGCAAGTTGGGCAGGTTTAACAGTAGCGGCCAATAATGGCACAATAACATTACGTTATGAAGCCACCGTAAATGCCCCAACAGGAACCGCAGGCGAGTATACAAATATCGCACAAATCACGGCAGTAGATCAGTACGATCCAGACAGTGATCCAACAACAGATGAAACAGTAGATGACAATGGTGATGGAATAGCCGATGACGATGAAACAGCGTTAACAGTAGCACCAGCCCAAGCTGATTTATCATTGACTAAAGTAGTTGTTGATGGTGATATTACGCCACTTGTAGGTTCAGAAATTACATTTGAAATTAGAGTAACTAATGACGGACCAAATAGCGCTACAGGTGTTGTAGTTGCAGATTTGTTACCTTCTGGATACGACTTCATATTATATAGTTCTACAGCAGGGTTATATGATGAAACTACTGGAATATGGACTGTAGGAACTGTTAATTCTGGCGAGTCTGAAACATTATTAATTGATGTTTTAGTAAACGGAACAGGCGATTATTTAAACATTGCTGAAATTACAGCTTCTGATGTATTTGATGTAGATAGTACGACAAATAACGATGATGGTGACCAAAGTGAAGACGATGAAGATAACGCAATAGTTACACCAGTAATACCGGTTGCAGATCTTTCATTAGAAAAAGTAGTAGTAGATGGTGACACTTCTCCATTAATTGGTACTGAAATCACATTCCAAATTACAGTAACTAATGATGGGCCACAAGCAGCAACAGGTGTTCAAGTAGCAGATGTATTACCATCAGGATTTGACTTCATACTATTCAGTTCTACAGCTGGAACTTATGATGAAACTACAGGTATATGGAATGTTGGTAACATTGCAAATGGCGCATCAGAAACCTTGTTAATTGATGTATTAGTTAATCCTTCAGGAAACTACACTAATGTTGCCGAAGTAATAGCATCGGATGTTTTAGATAATGATTCAACACCAAATAACGACGATGGAGACCAAAGTGAAGATGATGAAGATAGTCAAGTAATTACACCAGTAGCTTCAGTAGCAGACTTAAGTTTAACAAAAGGTGTAGTAGATGGAGATACATCACCGTTAGTAGGTACTGAAATTACATTCATAATTACAGTTACAAACGATGGTCCTGAAAATGCAACAGGTGTTGAAGTAACAGATTTATTACCATCAGGATTTGATTTCATATTATTCAGTTCTACATCTGGAACTTATGATGAATCTACAGGAGTTTGGAATGTAGGCAACATTGCTAATGGCGCAACAGAAACCTTATTAATTGATGTACTTGTAAATGGTACAGGAGATTATTTAAACATTGCTGAAATTACAGGTTCTGATGTGTTAGATAACGATTCTACACCAAATAACGATGATGGAGATCAAAGTGAAGATGATGAAGACAACGTGCTTGTTACACCAGTAGAAGCAATGGCCGATTTAAGTTTAACAAAAACTGTGGTAGATAATGATATTTCTCCAAATGTTGGTCAAGAAATTACATTCCAAATTACAGTTACCAATGATGGGCCAGATGCCGCAACAGGTGTTGAAGTAACAGATGTATTACCATCAGGTTTTGATTTTATTCTTTACAGTGCAACATCAGGTGTTTATTCTGAAAGCACAGGTGTTTGGAGTGTAGGAACCGTTCCTAGCGGAAGTTCACAAATCTTATTTATAGATGTATTAATAAACGAACCAACAGGAACAGATGGAGAGTATTTTAACAGTGCTGAAATTACTAGTTCTGAAATAACAGATCCAGATAGTGCACCAAATAACGATGATGGAGATCAAAGTGAAGATGATGAAGATGGTATACTAATTTTAACTGAAACAGCAGATTTAAGCTTAGCCAAAACTGTAAGTAATGAAAATGCTAACGTAGGTGAGGTTGTAACCTTTACAATTCAAATAGATAATGCTGGTGCTAATGAAGCTACAGGTGTTGCTGTTGAAGATGTAATACCAATTGGTTACAGTAACATATCTAGCATTAGTAACGGTGGCTTGTTAGATGATGATGAAATTATTTGGACTAATTTAACTGTACCATTAACAGGTTTAACAATAACTTATGAAGCTACAGTTAATATGCCAACATTGGTTGATGGCGAGTATTTAAACATTGCTCAAATTATTGCAGCAGATCAGTACGATCCAAATAGTACACCAAATAATGACGACGGTGATCAAAGTGAGAATGATGAAGACAGCGCTCAAATTAACACACCAACCGCAGATATTGAGGTTGTAAAAGTTGTAAGTGATGCTAACCCAAGTATTGCAGATGTAATAACATTTACAATATCAGCTTCAAACTTAGGTAATATTGATGCTACATCTGTAGAAATTTTAGATGTACTGCCTCAAGGTTATCAATTTGAATCTGCAACAGCTTCATCAGGAATGTACAGTGAAAATACAGGAATATGGCAAATACCAACAGTAGCTGCTGGTTTAACCGAAACACTTGAAATTACTGTAACTGTTTTAGATATTAATGATTACTTAAACACAGCATCATTACAAGGTTTAGATCAAATAGATTCTAATGAAAATAATGATGATGATACAGCAACTATTGATCCTCAATGTTTGAAAATTTACAATGAATTTTCACCTAACGGAAATGGTAAAAACGAAGTGTTTTATATAGATTGTATTAACAACTATCCAGATAATACTTTAAAAATTTACAACAGATGGGGTAACCTTGTTTACACAAAAGAAGGTTATGATAATACGTTTGACGGAATATCTAACGGAAGATCAGTGTTAAACAAAAACGAAAAATTACCTGTAGGTACGTATTATTATGTTCTAGATTTAGGCGATGGCTCTAAAGCAAAAGCAGGTTGGTTATATATAGTTAGGTAAAAATCATTAAAAAATTAAAATTTAAAATGTTCACAAAATATAAAAGTTTAGATATGAACGTAAAGCATAGCCTATCAATAGTAGTGTTAATTTTATCGCTGTTGCTAACTAATGTTAGTAATGGGCAACAAGATCCGCAGTATACAGATTATATGTTTAATACATTAACAGTAAACTCTGCATATGCCGGGTCTAGAGGTCACTTAGCAATCACGGGGTTACATAGAACTCAGTGGGTAGGTTTAGATGGAGCACCTGAGACCCAATCTTTTAGTATAGAGTCTCCCGTAGGTAAAAACGTGGGTTTAGGATTCTCAATTGTTAATGATAAATTGGGACCATCAGATGAGTTTTATTTTGATGCCAATTTTTCATACACAATTAATTTAGATAATGATAGTAAATTATCATTTGGCTTAAAAGGAGGCGGTAGAATGTTAAATGTAGATTTTACCAAAGGAGATTACCAAGAGCAAGAAGGTGTTTTTGAGAATATAAATAATAGGTTTTTACCAACAGTAGGAGCCGGTATTTATTGGCATAGTGATAATAGTTATATAGGTTTATCTGTTCCAAATTTTTTAACAGATGAGCATTATGATGAAGTACAAGATGCTGTAGCTGCCGAAAGGTTGCACTATTTTTTAATTGCTGGTAAAGTGTTTGATTTAAGTCCAACAGTAAAATTTAAACCAGCCTTTTTAGGTAAGTTTGTTGTAGGAGCCCCAATTATTGCAGATTTATCAGCTAACTTTTTGTTTAGCGAAGTGTTAAGGTTAGGTGTAGCATACCGTTGGGATGATTCTGTTAGTGGTTTAGTTGGCCTACAATTAGGACCAAAGTTAATGGTAGGTTATGCCTATGATTTTACTACTACCGAACTTCAAAATTTTAACAACGGAACACATGAAATTATGTTGCGTTTCGAATTAAAATCTAAAGAAAAACAACTAAAATCACCTCGTTTCTTTTAATCCTAAGTAACTATGAAGAAAATATTTTTAATAACAATTTTATGCGTGGCTAATTTTGTTTTTTCACAAAGTGAAACAAAAAAAGCAGATAAATTATTTGAAAGATTATGGTACAAAGAAGCGGCTGTTTTATACGAGGCTAAAGCGAGGTCTTTAGAGAATAAAGATTCAAAAGATTCGGGTAAATATAAAACCTTACTTCAAAGAACTGGCGATGCCTATTTTTTTAATACAGATATGGAAAATGCCTATATATGGTATGATAAATTAGTATCTGAATTTTTCTCAAGTGTTGAACCAGAATATATATTTAGATATGCCCATGCGCTTGAAGGTATAGGTAAATACAGAGACGCTAAACGTTGGATGAAAGAGTTTTCTAAAAGAACAGAAAGTGAAGACGATAGAGCTGAACATTTGGACCAAATAGAGCTAACGGTTGAAGATGTTTTAAATATAGAACCAAGATTTATTCTAAAAAATGTATCTGTAAACACAAAGTATTCAGATTTTGGACCAATGTATTATAAAGATAAGCTTATTTATTCATCTGCGGTAGATTCTTCAAACTACCATACCAGAATTTATCACTGGAACGAACAACCTTTTTTAAACATGTACGTAGGAGATTTAAATGAAATTGAATCTGATTTAAAAAAAGAAGGAGAGTTCTCTAAAAAACTAAATACCAGGTATCATGAAGCTACTTTAGCTTTTAACCCAGAGCAAACCAAAGTGTATTTTACAAGAAATAACTATAACGGAGATTTAGGTAGAGACAGTAAAGGTACCAACCATTTAAAACTGTATAGTGCAGATTTATTGAATAATGAAGATAACGAATTAACGTGGCAAAACGTAAAAGAGTTACCATTTAATAGTGAAGATTATTCGGTAGGGCATCCATCAATAAGTGCTGATGGTAAGTTATTGTATTTTGTGTCAGATATGCCTGGTTCTATTGGTGCAACAGATATTTTTGTGGTTGATATTTTAAATGAAAAAGATACAGACAGTACAAGTTACTCTAAACCAAGAAATTTAGGAGACAAAGTAAATACAGCCGGAAGAGAAATGTTTCCGTTTATAACCAACAATACCTTATACTTTGCTTCCGATGGTCATTTAGGTCTTGGCGGTTTAGATGTTTATAAAAGCAATATTACAGACCAAAGTTTAGGTGCCCCAACAAATTTAGGAGCACCACTAAATAGTGAATTAGATGATTTTGCATTCATTATTAAAGAAGAAGAAAATAAAGGGTTTGTTTGTTCAAATAGGCTATCTGGTAAAGGTGATGATGATATTTATTCTTTTGTAAGATTACCAGAACCAACATGTAACCAAGCCATAAAAGGCTATGTGTCTAACAATGTAACCGGAGAGCGCATACCCGATGTAAAAATGGTTTTGTTATCTGATAAAGGCAATGAATTAGAAACTACTACAACAGATGTAAATGGCGCATACAAGTTTAAAAAAGTATTAAACTGTGATACAAAATATCAAGTAATAGCTACAAAAACAGGATATGCTAAAAAAGATAAATTAGCCAAAACACTAAATGAACCAGGTGAAACTATAGTTGCTTTAGGTTTAGAAACATTAAGCAAGTTAATTGTTGAAGAAAACGGACTACTAAAAATTAAAATAGGCATTATTTATTTTGATTTAGATAAATCATTCATTAGAAATGATGCTTCAATAGAGCTTAACAAAGTGGTGCTATTAATGAAACAATACCCAGAAATGGTAATTAAAATAGAATCTCATACAGATTCTAGAAATACACATGAGTACAACCTAAGTCTTTCAGATAGAAGAGCAAAATCAACCAGAGATTATATAATAAGTAACGGTATTGAAAGCAACAGAATAGAAAGTGCAAAAGGTTACGGAGAAACACAATTAATAAACCGTTGTAAAGATGGCGTTAAATGTTCTGAAGGAGAGCATCAACTTAATAGAAGGTCAGAATTTATCATTATAAAAATGTAGCAAGCATTCCTATTAAAAGACCAAAAAAAAGCAGTTAAAAATAATTTAACTGCTTTTTTTTTATTTGAACAGTTTAGCAACCAAGTATAAATTTGTTTGTATTTTTGCTACATGGAAGAAGAAAAGGTGATTTTAGTAAATGAAAACGATGAGCAAATTGGCCTAATGCCAAAAATGGAAGCTCATGAAAAAGCATTGTTGCACAGAGCGTTTTCTGTATTTGTTTTTAATGATAAAAATGAACTAATGCTGCAACAACGTGCTTTAGATAAGTATCACTCTCCAGGGTTATGGACAAACACCTGCTGTAGTCACCAACGAAACGGCGAAACAAATATTGAAGCAGGAAAACGCCGTTTAATGGAAGAAATGGGGTTTGTTACAGAGCTTAAAGAATCCATTTCATTTATATACAAAGCACCCTTTGATAATGGCTTAACAGAACATGAATACGATCATATTTTATTAGGAAATTACAACAACACTCCAACAATAAACCCAAGTGAAGTTGCTAATTGGAAATGGATGCCTTTAGAAGCCGTAAAAGTAGATATAGCATTAAATCCAGAAATATATACAGCATGGTTTAAGGTTATTTTTGATAAATTTTACCAACACATAAATGTAAACAATGAAAGTAACCGTTAGCAGAAAAGCCCATTTTAACGCAGCCCATAGGTTGTACCGTAAAGATTGGAGTGACCAAAAAAATAACCAAGTTTTTGACAAATGCAGCAACCAATATTTTCATGGCCATAACTATGAGCTTATTGTAAGTGTTACTGGTGAAATAAATAAAGAAACAGGTTATGTGGTTGATATGAAAGTGTTGAAAAACATTATTAAAGCTGAAGTAGAAGACGCTTTTGATCATAAAAACTTAAACCTTCAAGTACCAGAGTTTGAAGATTTAAACCCAACTGCCGAAAATATTGCAGTTGTTATTTACAACAAAATAAAACCCAAAATAGAACCAAATTTAGAGCTAGAAATAACACTTTACGAAACCCCAAGAAATTTTGTAACCTACGCAGGTAATTAATTTTATTGAAATAATTACTTATATTTATAATAAACTAAAACCCGTATAAAATGGCAAGTGTAAAAAACTTAAAAAAAGATATTAATAACGTATTAGGAGATATTATTGAAGAAGTATACGTTTGGGAAATTGATAATACAGATAAAGACACAAAAGAGAGTGAAGCAATTATAGATGAAGCCATTGCTACATTTGATGATTTAATTGAAAAAGTAAACGCTAAAGATGTTGATGATGTAAAAGCACATTTTAAATCTATAAACGCAGAATTAGAGGCAAAAGGAAACGCTTTATTAGAAAAAATAAATAAACTTTAATTTTTTTTAAAAAGGTGTTGCATATTATAAATTTGATATTATATTTGCACCCGCATAAGCCGATATAGCTCAGCTGGCTAGAGCAGCTGATTTGTAATCAGCAGGTCGTGGGTTCGAGTCCCTCTATCGGCTCAAAAAAATAAAGCGCTTCTTATATGAGGCGTTTTTTTTATGTAGTAATTAGTGTAATATTGTTTTTATTGCTATAAAATAAAAAAATCCTTTCAGTTTTAAATTGAAAGGATTTTTTATGTTAAATAATTTTTGTGACTATTTGGTCTCTTTTGCTTTTATATCTTCAACAAATTGATTTAACGCTTTACCATATTTTGAAAGTTTTACTTCAGAGGTTAAAGATTTGTTTATGGTATCTAAAAAGTTAAGTTTAGCATTGTAAATTTCGGTTAAAGCTAAATAAGGCGCAACTTCACTATCTTTATTATTTATAGCAAAATTTACAGTGTATAAATATTTGCGTTTTATAGTGTTCTTGTATTGTTTTTCAATGTCATTAAGTTTAGCTGTATCACCAGTTTTTTGAGCTTCAAAATTTTCTTTTATTAATTCTAAATTTTTATTGTTTAATTTAGCTATAACTTTTAAGTATTCTTCTAATGTTTTTTGTTGCTCGCTACCGTTTATTTTAGCATCAAAAGCAAAATTTTTAAGCGTTGTATTTATTTCGGTAACACCTTTATCAGCAAAAAATGTAATTCTGTCTTCTTCTTTACTATTTTTATCTAAATACAAATAGAAAACCTCAGGAGATTCTAAATCACTATAAAGTTCAAATTCAGAATTACCGTTTACTACAATAGAGTCTACAGTAACAATTAGCGTGTCTTCGGCTTTTTTCAAATAAACAGTGCCTTTTTTTAAACCTTTAATATTGGTTTTAACTACTAAATCATGTTTTTCTTTTCCGCAGGCAATTGCAAAAAGAATAATAAATAATAATGCTATTTTTTTCATTCAGAAATTTATTTTGTGGGCAAATATATTTTAAAATATTATTTAAGTGGTATTACGGAGATACTATTTCCATTAAGTTGGCACAAAATAGTGCCGAAAATGTACCAATTGCATACCCAACAACAGCTAATAAAACGCCAACAGTTGCTAATGATGGATGAAACGCAGCTGCTACTACAGGCGCCGAGGCTGCACCACCAACGTTGGCTTTACTACCAACAGCTAAAAAGAAATAAGGTGCTTTTATAATTTTAGCAACGGTTATTAAAAGTATAACGTGTATAGACATCCAAATTAACCCAACTAAAATAAGGCCTGGATTTTCAAAAATTGATGCTAAATTCATTTTCATACCAATACTAGCCACTAATATGTAAATGAAAATACTACCTAGTTTACCGGCACCTGCACCTTCATATTTTTTTGCTTTTGTAAAAGATAGAGCAATACCTATAATAGTTGCAATTGTTATCATCCAAAAAAATGTAGAAGTGAATGAAGCTAATGCCGAAGTTTTATCATTAAAAACTTCAAAATTATTTAATAAATAGGTTGAAATATTATTGGCGCCTAAATGCGAAACACCTACAGCAAAAAAAGCTATGCCTAGCATAATAATGTAATCAGTTAAGTTAGGTGTTTTCATTACGCTTTTTTCGTAATTAATTACTTTTTGTTTAAGAGCCTCAATGGCTGAATTATCGGCTTTAAGCCACCTGTCTATTTTGTCTTTTTTACCAATACCAAAAAGTAAAACAGCCATCCATATTTGCGCAACAACAATGTCTATTAAAATCATGCTACCGTATTTTTCAGGGTTGAATTTAAAAATTTCATACATGGCGGTTTGGTTGGCGCCACCACCAATCCAGCTACCTGCAACGGTTGATAAACCTCGCCATACGGCATCTGGACCTACACCACCAACTGTTTCTGGACTAAAAATAGATACTAATAAAATTGCAATTGGGCCACCAATAATAATGCCTACGGTACCTGTAAAAAACATTATTAAAGCCTTAGGGCCTAAATTAAATACAGATTTTAAATCTAAACTAAGTGTCATTAAAACAATAGCTGCGGGTAATAAATAATTTTTTGCAATGGTGTAAATTTCAGAATTTTTAGGTGATATAATATGTAAAGAATTTAAAATTGCAGGTAATAAGTAGCACATTAATAGCGCAGGAACAATACTGTAAAATTTAGCCCAAAAACCTGTTTTTTTTGATGATGTATAAAAAACAATGGCTAGCATTAGCATTAAAAGGCCAAAAACAATGGTGTCATTAGTAAACAGCGGTGTGCTTTTCATATTAATTTGAAGTTTTCAATAAAAGAGCACAATATAATTAAAATAAAATTTGAATGATTTTTAGTTTGGCACGAACATTGTGTTATAAAAAGTAAATACATTCAATTATTAAAAGTTTATTGAGTGGTACTTTAAACTTAGTAATTGTAATTCATATTTTTGGTTGGTTAGTTAGTAAAAAGCATCTTGTAAAAGATGCTTTTTTGTTTTTAATGGCTTTTGTGAAAAATATTTAATGCTGCTTTTTGTCGATGAAATACATGATTTTGACTTTAAATGTTAAAAAAATATGCTTTTTGTCGATTTTATATGTTTTTAAACGTTGTAATTCAAATCTAATACTATCTTTGAGGTGTACTAAATAACATACTTTTTAGTTCAATGGATTAATTAATTAATATTTGCATTATGTCGTTGATATAGATTCCCTAAATCTACTTCGTAATAAAAAAGCAAATTAAGAAAGAACCGGGTTTGAGGGAACTCGGTTTTTTTGTGTTTAAACTTTTCTGATTACAATTTTAATTATATTGGCTGCTAATGACACTTATTAAATACATAATTATAATTTTTAGTTTAAATTGTTGTTTTGCACAATTGCCAGATGGTTTTGTGTATGTAGATGAAGTTGTAACAGATTTAGATGTTGAATTAAGATATTTTTCAAAAAACAATTTTATTGGTAAGCCTATAAGCGGTTATAATACAAACAGACTTATTTTAACAAAAGAAGCAGCAAATGCTTTAAAAAAGGTTCAAAACTATTTACAAAGTAAAAATTTATGTTTAATGGTGTTTGATGGTTATAGACCACAAACAGCTGTTAATCATTTTGTAAAATGGGCTAGAAATTTAAATGATACTTTAAATAAAAAGCAATTTTACCCAAGCGTAAAGAAACGCTATCTTTTTAATGAAGGTTATATAGCATCAAAATCTGGTCATAGCCGTGGTAGTACTGTTGATGTAACTATTATAGATGGAAATACAGGAGTGCCATTAGATATGGGAAGTCACTTTGATTTTTTTGGCAAACAATCTTGGGTAAATTATGATAAAATTACACCAAAGCAAAAAGCTAATAGGCAGTTATTACAAAGTGTAATGGCTAAATTTGGTTTTAGAGGCTACTCAAAAGAGTGGTGGCATTTTACCTTAAGGCATGAGCCTTTTCCTAAAACGTATTTTAGTTTTCCAATAGAATAACAACTTATTTACTTTTTTGTAATTGCTGTGCTCGTATTTGTTTAATTGTAAGGGTGCTTCCGTCATGGCTCCATCCTGGTGGGCCAAATATGTACATGAATTTATGATACCAATTAGAACTTTTTTTGGTGTCTTTCCAAATGTCTTTGTATTCATGTGTTAATATTACAAGCGGATTATAAGAGTTTGGCGGTTTAGTAACACCATATTCAATATCTATATTCTCATCAAGCGCTTTCCAAGTGCCAAAAATTTTATCAAAAATATTTAAAAAACCGCCATGGTTTTTATCCATATATTCTAAGTTTTTTGCATGATGAACTTGGTGCATGGTATGTGTGTTAAAAATTTTTTCAACTATACCAAGTTTTGGAATATATACAGAGTGCAACTGAAATTGCCATAGAGCTTCAATACCTAAACAAACCACAACCATTTCTGGAGGAAAACCTATTGCCGGAAGCCACATATAAAATAATGGCTTATATAAAATGGTAAACCAACCATTACGTACAGCGGTACCTAAGTTAAAATTTTCTGAAGAATGATGCACAATGTGAGCAGCCCATAAAAACCTAACCATGTGGTTTTGCCTGTGAAACCAATAATAAGTAAAATCATCTAAAAATTGGCAAGCTATCCAAACGTACCAAGCATACCCAAAAGATTCATAACCTAATATATTGGTTCTAACCCCGTTTACAATGGGGTTGCATAATTCATACAAATAATTAAAAATAACAATGGCCGAAATAGTTTTAATTAAAGGCGCTAAAATAACAGAGCCAATACCCATAAAAAGGCTTGAGCCTAAGTCTTTCCAATTATAAAGTTTATGTTTGTGAGCTTTGCTATATGTAAGTTCAACTAAAATAAGGCCTAAAAAACAAGGTACGCCGTAAACTAGCGGGTTTGTAAAATCCATTAAAAAAAAGTAGTGTGTATTAGTAAATCTGTTTTTATTAGGGTGTTTGGTAATATAAACAGATTTTTTAAAGTATAACTAAAATTGCTAGCTTTTTATATAAATTTGGCCATTTTATTTCGTTTGCTTTCTGGTAAAGCGGTGTTTGTTATAGCTAAATTCACCAATTTTTTATCTTTATTTTTTTGATATAATAGTTTGAAAAATTGTGCTGTTGTTAAACTGTTTTTTGATGTTTCAACTAGCTCAAACGTGTCTCCTGCTTGTACACTACCTTCCTGTAAAACACGTATATATGTTCCTGGTAAACCCCGCTTAATAAATTGCATTAAAACATCTTGTGAACCAAATTTAACACCAAATTTAAAACAAGGTTCTCTTGGTTGCGTTACTTGTACTAAAGCATTGCCAATTTTATAAATATTGCCTATTATAAGTGTTTTTTCGTTTAAAGCTTCTACAGTTAAGTTTTCACCAAACATACCCCAGTTCCAATCTAAATTTGGGTATAGGTTTTTCCAATAATCATATTCTTCAGCAGAAAACAAATAACAAGCTTTAAACGTGCCGCCATGGTGCTTGCGGTCTGTTACTTCATCATTTTTAACATCAGTTTTTCCTAAGTAAATAGAACTGCTAGTTGGTTTTTTGTAAATGCCTGTGGTTATTTCTTTATCATTCCAAATAATAGTTGTTGGTTTTGCAATGTTGGTGGCTATAATTTTCATGATGAATATTTAATAGATATTAGCTTTTAGACGAAAATAGTATTAAACATTACAAAGTACAGTGTTTTAAACAGACTAATTTTCTTTGTAGGGGCAGTTTTCAAAATATTTTTGAAGATTGAAGTTTCTATCTGTAAAGGTATCGTGCAATATTTTAAAATGTTTAATTCTATCAATTCTAAAAGCTCTATAATCATTACGTAAATAACACCAAGCAATTAAAATCCATTTATTATTAAAAGAGTAAAAGGCGTAAGGTTCTATTTTTCTGAAGCTAATATTTGTATCGTTGGCCTTTTGGTAGTTAATTTCAACATAATTTAAATTAGTAATAGCTAATTGAAAATCAGAAAGTGCGTTGCTTGAAATGTTTTCAAAATCGAAATCAAAAACACGAATATTACGTTCTAAAATTTCGCTCTTTTTTTGAATTGAAGTTCTAAAAACCGATTTTATTTTTGTTAATGCCTCCTGAAAGTCTTTTGTAAATTGGGCATCTTTAGTTTGGCTCACTAAATGTTGAGCTGTAATTAATGCGTTGGCTTCTTTTTCAGTAAATTGTACGGGCGCAATTTGGTAACCTTCCATTAATGAATAGCCCCTGCCTTCAATAGTTGTAACGGGCACGCCAGCTTCTTCAAGTTTTCTCATATCTCTGTAAATTGTACGAACGCTTACGTTGTATTTACGGGCTAATTCTGGCGCGGTTAGTAAGCGTTTAGATCGTAAAAGTGTTAAAATTGATATGAGTCTTGCTAATTGAGACATGCTAACAAAAATAATAGGGTTGTTTGGTGTTTATCAAATTAAAGTTAAAATTTTAATTTATGAAAGAAAGCGAATTGTTAAATCAATTCGCTTTCTATTCGTTTGTTTGATTGATGCTTTTTTTAAAATTACTAAAGGTATAAACAGTTTAATTCCAAGAATGGAAAGCTACTCTGTTACCTTCGCTATCAATAAATTGCGCAATAAATCCATCTTCACCAATAGCAGTTTTAGGCATAACTATTTTACCACCAGCACTTTCAACTTTATTTAACGGAACGTTTAAATCATCACCACCGTTAAGGTAAATTGTAGCGCCTTGGTTTGATGGTGTTTGGTTTTCAGCTTCAATAATAGCACCACCAATACTATCTTTATCACCATGTGAAAACACACCATATTTTGTGTTTTGTTCAGGCATGTGATGATCTTTAATTTCAGAATTTGTTACCGTAGCATAAAATTGTTTTGCGCGCTCGTAATTTGTTACAGGAATTTCAAACCAGTTAATTGCATGTTTCATGTTGTTTTTTGATTTTTAAATTAAACTTACATGCAAATTTAATAGGCTTAATGCCGTTATGTGTCAGGGGTTTATTTTGTTTTGAAGTTTTAATTAAAAAACCACCCTGAAATTACAAAGTGGTTTTTAAAATACGTTTATAAAAATATTGCTTAATGAGGCTTGTAAATAGCGCCAGTTGCAAAATCTACAATTGTACCGGGTAAAAACAACACAATATCTGCAATTAAAGCAACAACTCTAACATCACGTTGTGGTTGCCCAGGAGCTGGTTTTGTTTTTTGGTGTGAATTTATGGGGCCGCCTAAAATGGTGGCACAATTTGTAACTGTTAATGATAAACAAATTACTACTATAATTTTTCCTATTTTTTTCATTAGTTTATGGTTTATAATTTTTTATTATAAAAAAACCACTTTGCAAAAGCAAAATGGTTTTATAAACTTTAACACTTAAAGTTGTATTAAGTGCTGTAATAAAAGGGTTATTTAATCATATTATAACTACGCTTAATAAAGTTTGTTAAAGCTTCGCCTTTAAGTAAACCTTGAGATAAACGTGCCAAATCTAAACTTTGGTTTATTAAGCGTTCTTTATCTTCTTTAGCTTCGGTATTTAAAATATCGCTAATTAAATCGTGGTTTGTATTAACAACCAAATTGTACATTTCTGGCATATTACCAAACATGTTCATGCCGCCACCGCCGGTAGCTTGCATTTCTTTCATGCGGCGCATAAACTCTGGTTGCGTAATAATAAATGGGTTGGCGCTGCTATCCATAGCTTCTAACTGAATAGTGAATTTTTCAGAAGGAATAACCTCTTTTAAAAGTTCATCTAGCGTTTTCTTTTGGTCTTCATCTAATTTAGAAATGGTGTTGTCATCTTTCTTAATTAAATTATCAATATGATCACCATCAACACGTGCAAAAGATATGTTTTCTTTTGAAGTTTCTAATTTCTGAATTAAATGTGAAACTATAGGAGAATCTAACAACAATACTTCGTATCCTTTAGCTTTAGCAGACTCAATGTAGCTGTGTTGCGCATCTTTATCTGAAGCGTAAAGAATAACTAACTTGTTGTCTTTATCAGTTTGGTTTGCTTTTATTTTGTTGAATAATTCTTCGTAAGTGTAATACGTACCATCAACGGTTGGGTAAAGCGCAAAAGCATCAGCTTTTTCGAAGAATTTTTCTTCAGAAAGCATACCGTATTCAATAACCACTTTAATATCGTTCCATTTTGCTTCAAAATCTTCACGATTATTATTGAATAACGATTTTAATTTATCGGCAACTTTTCTGGTAATGTATGATGAAATCTTTTTTACAGCACCATCGGCTTGTAAGTAAGAACGCGATACGTTTAATGGAATGTCTGGAGAATCAATAACACCACGTAACATAGTTAAAAATTCTGGTACAATACCTTCAACATTATCGGTTACAAAAACCTGATTTTGGTACAGCTGAATTCTATCTTTTTGAATATTCATGTCTTGTCCCATTTTAGGGAAATACAGAATACCAGTTAAGTTAAAAGGATAATCTACATTTAAATGTATGTTGAATAACGGCTCCTCAAATTGCATTGGGTACAATTCGCGGTAAAAGTTTTTATAATCGTCTTCTTTTAAATCTGTAGGCTGTTTTGTCCACGCTGGGTCTGGGTTGTTAATAATGTCATCAACCGTAATTTGTCTGTGTGGCTCTTTGGTTTCTTTGCCGTCTTTATCAGTAATAGTTGCAGGTTCATGCTCAGGGTCATTAATTTCCTTAGTTCCAAATTTAATTGGCACAGGCATAAACTTGTTGTACTTGTTTAATAGCTCACGAATACGTGGTTCTTCTAGAAATTCTGTAGAATCTTCAGCAATATGAAGAATAATTTCTGTACCTCTTTCAGTTCTATCATGTGGCTCAAGTGTAAACTCTGGCGAACCATCACAAGTCCAATGAGCAGCAGGTTCATCTTTAAAAGATTTGGTTATAATTTCAACCTTTTCAGCAACCATAAATGCAGAGTAGAATCCTAATCCAAAATGACCAATAATACCAGAATCTTTAGCAGAATCTTTGTATTTGTCTAAAAACTCTTCAGCACCAGAAAACGCTACTTGGTTTATGTATTTTTCAACCTCTTCGGCAGTCATACCTAAACCTTGGTCTATAATATGAAGTTTTTTAGCGTCTTTATCTACTTTAATTTCAATTTTAGGATTGCCGTATTCTACTTTGGCTTCACCAATGTTTGTTAAATGTTTAAGTTTTAAAGTAGCATCAGTAGCATTACTAATTAACTCACGTAAAAATATTTCGTGGTCACTGTACAAGAATTTCTTAATTAACGGAAAAATATTTTCTACCGAAACATTAATACTTCCTTTTGTCATGATAAATTGTGTATTTATTATTCCCGCGTAGCGGAAACCTAGTTAATTTAATAGTTTATTTATGTGTTTGAAATAGACAAAAAAAATACCAAGACATAAAAAGTGACAAACTGACACAATTTTTTTAAAAGAAAATGTAAAGTAAAGTCTAAAATTTAAAAAGTTGTAATTTGAATTTTATATTTTGTAATTTGTAATAAGAAAAACTAAACGACGTCTTTTATGTTGAAGTAAAAGGCCAAATAAAATAGATATTAACATGTATAATTCAAAAATAATAGGTCTTGGTAAGTATGTACCCGATCATGTGGTTACAAATGATGATTTGTCTAAAATGATGGATACCAATGACGCATGGATACAAGAACGCACAGGAATAAAAGAACGCCGTTGGGTAAAAAAGGGTAGTGGAGACACCACTGCAACCATGGGTGTTAAAGCTGCTAAAATAGCTATTGAACGCGCAGGAATTGATAAAGATGATATTGATTTTATAATTTTTGCAACCTTAAGTCCTGATATGTATTTTCCGGGTCCGGGTGTGCAAGTACAGCACGCTTTAAATATAAAAACCGTTGGGGCTTTAGATGTTAGAAACCAATGCTCTGGTTTTGTGTATGCCATGTCTGTAGCCGATAATTTTATAAAAACGGGCATGTATAAAAACATACTGGTTATTGGTAGTGAGTTACATTCTTATGGCTTAGATAAAACTACCCGCGGACGTAGTGTTAGTGTTATTTTTGGTGATGGTGCTGGTGCAGCTGTATTAACACGCGAGGAAAATACACAAAAAGGTATTCTATCTACACACTTGCATAGCCAAGGCGAACATGCCGAAGAATTGGTTTTAGTAGCTCCAGGTATGGGAAAACGTTGGGTTAATGATATTTTAGATGATAACGACCCTAATGATGAAAGTTATTTTCCGCACATGAATGGGCAGTTTGTATTTAAAAATGCCGTTGTACGTTTTAGCGAAGTAATTATGGAAGGTTTAATGAAAAATAATTTACAAAAAGAAGCTATAGACATGCTTATACCACACCAAGCTAATTTGCGTATTGCACAATTTATACAAAAGAAGTTTGGTTTAAATGATAATCAGGTGTTTAATAATATTCAAAAATACGGTAACACAACTGCAGCATCTATACCCATTGCTTTAACCGAAGCTTGGGAAGAAGGTAAAATTAAAGAAGGTGATACGGTGGTTTTAGCAGCCTTTGGTAGTGGCTTTACTTGGGGCAGTGTAATAATAAAATGGTAAAAATAAACCCTGAAACTTAATGTTTCAGGGTTTAAACTAGCTATTAATCAACTCAACTAACACTCTGTTGAAGAATCTATTACCTTAGACGTAAAACCTATAGCTTTATTGCATAGCATTATATTATTTAACTTTTTTTAACATAAAAGAGAAAAAACCCGAAACCTAAATTTCGAGTTTTTCCTATTTATACCCACCTGTTATACGAAGCAATAAAATATTGTATAAGACGACTAACTCTAAATAATTATATTTTTTTCGTAATTGGTTAGACAGTATATAGCACTAAACGTAAAGCTATGTGTTTTATTGTGTGGTAGTTAAAAAAAATAAAACAAAACCCCAAAGTTTATAAAACCTTGGGGTTTCTTTTAATAGCCTTACGTAACACTAACCATCAATTTTATTATGCAGGCTATTAATATTTTAATTTTTTACATGAAACCGCCACCGCCAGATTTAACATTGTCATCTCTTTTTTTACGCGCTTTAGCACGGTATTTTCCGCCGCCAAAGCGGTAGCTTAAACTTATGTTCCATGTGTTGCTTTCCCAATTAAATTCGCCATTTTGTACAAAAGGTCTTTCTCCATCAAAAGCAAAACGTTGGGTATCAAAAATATCATTTAAGTTAAAGGCAAATGTAGCTTTGTTGTTTTCTAAGAAACTGTAACGCATGCCTAAGTTTACAAAGTACATAGGTTTAACGTCAAATTGTATGTTTTTGTTTTTTCCGCGGTAAAAGCCAAACGCTGTAAAGGTTAAGTTTTTACTTAAACTAAAATTGTTAAACATTCTAAAATTCCAAGCTACGTTATCTACTTCGGTTACTTGGGTTTCAATATCGGCAATGGTAGCGTTTTCAATAAGCACGCCATCAACTATATTTTCGGCAATACCTTTTTGAGTTTGCGAGTATAAATCAAAACTACTATTAATAAACCACCATTTTGTTGCTCTGTAGTTTGTTGAAAGTTCTAAACCAAAAGCTGATGTATCATCAAAATTATCGTGAGTTAAAATAACACGACCAGATGTTACATCACTTCTATCAATAAACAAAGCGCGGTTAATTTCATTAGAAATAGCTCTGTAAAAAACACCTGCCGTAACACTACCTTTGCGGTTGTTTAAGTTACGTGTATAATTAACTTCAGCAGAGTTTGTAAATTGTGGTACTAATGCCTGATTACCAAATGATGAGATTAGTGGCGTACTCCATTCTTTTATTGGATTAACTTGCCCAATGCCTGGTCTGTCTACACGTCGGCTATAGCTAAATTGATATGAGTTTTTTTCAGAAGCTTCATAGGTTATAAAAACCGATGGGTATAATTCAAAATAATCATTATCAAAAGGTATGTTTGTTATGTTGTTTGTTGTAACATCTTGTTGTACGGCTAAGGTTTCTACATTTACATTTTCAGCTCTTACACCAATTTGGTATGTCCATTTATTAATTTTTTTGTTGAAATTAACATAAGCCGAATAAATATCACGTGTATAATCAAAATTAGTACTTGGTGTTGGTATTAGTGATCCGGTTTGGTCATAAGAATCGCCTGTTGAGGCGTAGCTAATATCAGTATTAAATAAACGCGCTTCTAGGCCAACTTCTAGTTTTGCAGTTTCAGATAGCGGATTTACATAATCTAAATTTACCGTAGTACGTTTTCTGTCTGTTTCATTAAAATCTGTATAATCTCTTAACGGACCTAAAATTTGATTGAAAAACACAGGGTTTTCGCCATCGTAAGTGTTGTAATCTACTTCTAATTCAATATTTTCACCTTCTTTAGCAAAATCTAGTTTGTAGTTAAAGTTGTATTGTTCTGAAGTGTTTTCGCCAATATTTGTAAAAATTTGGTTTTGATTAAAAGCTTCATTATCAATGAAATTAACAAGCGTTTTTCCAATTGTACTATTGTCTGTAATGTTTTGGTTTGTAAAAACAGAAATGGTGTTTTTTTCGTTTAAATAAAAATCTAAACCCACTTTAAATTGATGGTTTTTTCGAGAATCTAAAAATGAAAAGTTTTGAAACGAGTTGTTTTCTGGTCTGATAACTTCACCAAGGTTTCTGTTTTTTGAAATATTATTACTGTAACTGCCAAAAATATTGAATTTTCCGTTGCGGTAATTCATATTTAAAGCACTGTTAAATTTGGCTTCTTTTTCGTGTGTAACACCAACATTAAAATTACCATTAAAACCAACCATGGTATTTTTGTGTAACACAATATTAATAATGCCACTCATGCCTTCAGGATTATATTTAGCTGAAGGATTTGTAATTAACTCAATAGATTTAATGGCTGTTGATGGAATTTGTTTTAACAATTGCGCTGTTGGTATGTTTGATAATTTACCATCTACCATTACGCGTACGTTTTGGTTGCCACGCATACTAATATCGCCTGTTTGAGCATCAACATTTACAGATGGAATACCCACCATTAATTGAGATGCGGTACCGGTTGCAGCTAGGTCTTTACCTATAGTTATAACTTTTCTATCTACTTTTTGTTGTATGGTGGAGTTTTCTGCAATAACGGTAACAGCTTCTAAGCTTTCGGCTTCTTCTTCTAAAAAAATATCACCTAAATTTACATTGTAATTACCTTTGCCAATAGTAACGTTTTTTGAGTATGTTTTGTAGCCAATATATTGAATGCTAACAATTACATTACCTTCAACAATTTTATCTATTTTAAATGTTCCGTCGTCTAAAGTAATACCGCCAGTAATAGTTTGGTTATTACTATTTTTAATAATAACGTTTACATAGGGTAAGGGTTGTTTTAAGGTTGCGTCTAATACAGTACCGATTATAGATCCTTTTTTATCGGCGTTTTTTGTAGGGTCTGTATGTGCATTTGCCATTAGAGAAAGCAAAAAAATGCACATAAAAAATGCATGTTTCATTTTGTTGTTTTTTGATTGATTTTGTTTGATTTGATACCAAAGAGACGTAAGAACTCACATAATGTTACTGCATTTATAAAAAAAAACAGAAAAAACCATTTATTTAGAATGTATTTAAATAAAAAAAATTTATATGAATAAGAAAACATTGGTTTTAGGAGCCTCATTAAAACCTAACAGATACTCAAATATTGCTGTTGAAAAATTAACCGTTAATAACTTTGAAACCCTTGCGTTTGGTTTACGTAAAGGCCAAATTAATGGTGTTGAAATTGATACAGAATTGAAAGACTACAAAAATGTACACACGGTAACATTGTACTTAAACCCAATTCGCCAAAAAGAATATTATAATTATATAGTTGGTTTAAAGCCCGAACGTGTCATTTTTAATCCTGGAACCGAAAACCCGGAGTTTTATACTATTCTAAAAGAAAATAATATTGGTTATGAAGTTGCTTGTACTTTAGTGTTGCTTTCTACCAATCAATATTAAACCTAAAAAGGTAAGTAAGCCATTAATAATTAAAATTTCAAACCCTATTTGATAACCGTTTAATAAACTTACAGAATACTTATTTATAAAGTATGAAATAAGCGGAGCAACAATAGCTACTACCCACACATATTTATCTTTTATTTGAATTTTAGTAAAAATACCTAAAGCAAATAAACCTAAAAGTGGCCCATAGGTGTAACCTGCTGCTTTAAATAATTCCCAAATAACCGATACATCTTTAAAAATAGCATCAAAACAAATAATTACAATAACTAGTACAATGCTAATTAAAATGTGTGCTCGTTTTCTAATTTTTTTCTGAGTATTATTAGGTTTTTTATCAATTTCAATAATATCAATACAAAATGATGTTGTTAGTGATGTTAAAGCAGAATCTGCGCTAGAATATGCCGCAGCTACCAAACCAAGAATAAATAATGAAGAGGTTAAAATACCAATTTCAGGTAGCATAGCTATGGTTGGAAACAATTCATCTTTCTTAGCCGTTATGCCATGAGCATTGGCATATTTAGTTAGCATTAAGCCTAAAACTAAAAATAAAATATTCACAAAAATTAAAACTATACTAAAAGAAATCATGTTTTTTTGAGCTTCTTTTAAGTTTTTACAAGTCAGGTTTTTTTGCATCATATCTTGGTCTAAACCAGTCATGGTAATGGTAATAAACATACCCGATAAAAAACTTTTTATAAAATATTGGGCATCATTAACATCATTAAAAAAGAAAACTTTACTCATTGCGTTGTTTTTTACGCTAGTATAAATTTCAGAAACACTATTCAAATTTAAAGCCGATGCTAAAAAGAATATAGTAACCACAACCGAAATTAACATGAAAAGTGTTTGTAAAGTATCAGTAAAAATAATGGTTTTAATACCGCCTTTAAATGTGTAAAGCCAAATTAAAATAACGGTTATTATTACTGTAAATGCAAACGGAATATTAAACTGGTTAAACACTAATAGCTGCAGTACTTTTGCTACTAAAAATAACCTAAACGATGCGCCAACAACCCGCGAAATTAAAAAGGCTACAGAACCTGTTTTGTAACTTACAGTACCAAACCTATCTTTTAAATAGGTGTAAATTGATGTTAAATTAAGCTTGTAATAAATAGGAAGCAGTACATAAGCAATAACAATGTATCCAAATAAATAGCCAAAAACTACTTGCAAATACCCAAATTGTTTTGTTTCAACAGCGCCAGGAACCGATATAAACGTAACGCCTGATAATGAGGCTCCAATCATGCCAAAAGCCACTAAATACCATGGTGCAGATTTGTTTGCTTTAAAAAAGGCATCATTACTATCTTCTTTTCCTGTAAAATAAGATATAAGTATAAGTACAACAAAATAGCCGGCAATAAGATATAGAATTTGAGCTGCAGTCATGTTTTTAAAAATAAATAAGTGGCAAAATACAAATAAGAATCCATAAGTTAAATCTAAAATTGTAAATTCGCAGCCATGGAATTTTCTTCAAAAATACTTGAACGTGCCGTGAACGAAGTATCACAATTACCAGGTATTGGCAAACGTACCGCGTTGCGTTTGGTGTTACATTTATTACGCCAACCCAAAGAGCAAACCCAAGCGTTAACTGAGGCTTTGCAAACCATGCGTAATGATATAAAGTTTTGTACATCATGCCATAATATTAGTGATAATACGTTGTGCGAAATATGTTCAGCAAATAACAGAAATTCTGAAATTGTTTGTGTTGTTGAAGATATAAGAGATGTTATGGCTATTGAAAATACCAGTTCTTTTAAAGGGTTATATCATGTTTTAGGAGGGAAAATTTCGCCTATGGATGGTATTGGTCCGCATGATTTAAATATTGAAACGTTGGTAAATAAAGTTAAAGAGGGTAAAATAAAAGAGTTAATATTTGCGTTAAGTTCAACCATGGAAGGAGATACAACTAACTTTTATATATACAAACAAATACAAGATTATAATGTGGTAACATCAACCATAGCACGAGGAATTTCAGTAGGCGATGAATTAGAATATGCCGATGAAATTACTTTGGGCAGAAGTATTGTTAATAGAATTCCTTTTGAAACTTCATTAAAATCGTAATCTCTCAATATTGAAACTTTCTGTAGTAATACTGAATTATAATGTTAGGTACTTTTTAGAGCTTTGTTTGAAAAGTGTACAAGCCGCTATTAAAACCATTGATGCTGAAATTATAGTAGTTGATAATAACTCTGAAGATGCTAGTTGTAACATGGTTAAATCAATTTTTCCTGACGTAAAGCTTATTGAAAATAATAAAAATTTTGGTTTTTCAAAAGGTAATAATATAGGTGTTAAACAAGCAAAGGGAGAGTATGTGTGTGTGTTAAACCCAGATACAGTAGTGCCTGAAAATGTTTTTATAAAATTGTTAGATTTTGCAGAAAACACTAAAAATTTAGGAGCAGTTGGCTGTAAGTTAATTAATGGTGTTGGTACTTTTTTACCTGAGAGTAAGCGTAATTTGCCTTTGGTAAAAGTAGCTTATAAAAAAATGATTGGTAATGCCAAACAATATTATGCAAACCATATAAATGAAAATGATATTGGTAAAGTGCCCGTGCTTGTTGGTGCATTTATGTTTTTAAAACGTAGTGTTTATAATAGCATTGGCGGTTTTGATGAAGATTACTTTATGTATGGCGAAGACATAGATTTATCTTACAAGCTTACAAACGCAGGTTATAAAAATTATTATTATGGTAAAGTAAGTGTTGTTCATTTTAAAGGAGAAAGTACCTTAAAAGATAAATTATATGCAAAAAGGTTTTATGATGCTATGCAAATATTTTATAAAAAGCATTTTAAGCAAAACATTTTGTTTGATACTTTTGTGTGGTTAGGTGTTAAAATAGCTTATGTTTTAAGAGGAACCCCTAAAATAACTCAAAAAAAAGTTAAAAGGTACGTGTTGTTTTCAAATTGCAATCATACTAAATTAAGTAAAGTATTAAACAAAAAAACTATATTAAAGACAGATGTAACACAGTTTCAAAAGGCCGATGAAATAGTGTTAGATGCAAACCATTTAAGTTACCAGGAAATAATAGCAATCATGGAAGCGTACAATAACCAAAACTTAACGTTCAAAATATTACCAGGAAAATCAAATTTTATTTTGGGGAGTAATAGTCCGCTTTGTAGAGGTGAGGTTATTCAGTTTTAGTTTAATTTATTGTTGAATTTTTAAATAAATCGGCTATTTTTCATTAATTTTGCAAACAGAAAATAGAAAACAACTATTACATTAAACATATGGCAAAGTTTGAGCTTAAATTACCTAAAATGGGAGAAAGTGTTGCTGAGGCAACAATTACATCGTGGTTAAAAGAAGTAGGTGAAACTATTGAGATGGATGAACCCATAGTAGAAATAGCAACAGACAAAGTAGATAGTGAAGTACCAAGTGAGGTAGATGGTGTTTTGGTTGAACGCTTTTTTAATGCAGATGATGTGGTGCAAGTTGGACAAGTAATTGCTGTAATTGAAACCGAAGGTAGTTTGCCTGAAACAGCAAGTGCTAATACAGATGAAACCGTTGAGGTAGCTCCTGAGCAAGCCGCTGTTCAAATTGAACAAAACATTGTTGCTGCTAAAGAAACTGTTGCGCCTGTAGTATCAAATGCAGATAGATTTTATTCGCCATTAGTAAAAAATATTGCAAAGCAAGAAGGTATTTCACAACAAGAATTAGATGCTATTTCAGGAACAGGTAAAGACGGCAGAGTTACTAAAAATGATATTTTAAAATATATTGATAATAAAGGAAATACAGAAAGCAAAACATCTGCACCTGTAGTTAATGAAACAAAAACTGTAGCACCTAAAAAAGAAGAAAAACCTGTTGAAAAATCTTCAAAAGAAATAGTTGTTTCAAGTAGTGAAGATGAAATTATAGAAATGACGCGTATGGGTAAACTCATTGCGCATCACATGAAAGAATCTATACAAACATCGGCTCACGTACAAAGTTTTATAGAAGCCGATGTAACAAACATTTGGAACTGGCGAAATAAAAATAAAGATGCGTTTCAAAAGCGTGAAGGTGAAAAATTAACGTTTACACCCATTTTTATGGAGGCTGTAGCCAAAGCGCTTAAGGAGTATCCAATGATGAATATTTCGGTGCAAGGCGATAGTAAAATCATTAAAAAGAAGCATATAAATTTAGGTATGGCCACCGCATTACCCGACGGTAATTTAATAGTGCCAGTTATAAAAAATGCCGACCAGTTAAACCTTGTTGGAATGGCTAAAAAAGTAAATAGTTTAGCAAACAAAGCAAGAGTAAATAAGTTAAGTCCTGATGATGTTCAAGATGGTACATATACCGTTACAAACGTAGGGTCTTTTGGAAGTATTATGGGGACACCTATTATAAACCAACCTCAAGTGGGTATTTTAGCATTGGGTGCTATTAGAAAAGTTCCTGCGGTTATTGAAACGCCTGAAGGCGATTTTATAGGTATTCGCTACAAAATGTTTTTATCGCATTCTTATGATCATCGTGTAGTAAATGGCGCATTAGGAGGCATGTTTGTAAAAGCTGTAAAAGATTATTTAGAAGCTTGGGACACTAACAGAGAAATATAAATATAAAAATAAACTTACAAAACCCAACTGCTTATGTGGTTGGGTTTTTCTATTTTTGCATATCAACCAAATTAATTTTTATAAAAGCGTCATAAATGCAACTCAACCTAACAAAACCCATTTGTTTTTTCGATTTAGAAACCACAGGAATTAATATTTCAAAAGATAGAATTGTTGAAATATCCATATTAAAAGTGTTTCCTAACGGAAAAGAAGACACCAAAACATGGTTGGTAAACCCAGAAATGAATATACCAAAAGAGGTAACAGCCATTCATGGTATTTCAAATGAAGATGTTGCAGATAAACCAACCTTTAAAGAATTAGCCAAAGAAATTTATAACCTTATAAAAGATTCAGATTTAGGCGGATTCAATTCAAACAGGTTTGATATTCCTTTACTTGCCGAAGAAATGTTGAGAGCAGATATAGATTTTGATATGAAAAACCGTTTGGCCATTGATGTGCAAACCATTTTTCATAAAATGGAACAACGAACATTAAGTGCAGCATACAAATTCTATTGCGATAAAAACTTAGATGGTGCTCACAGTGCCGAAGCTGATACTAAAGCCACATACGAAGTGTTAAAAGCTCAAATTGAAAGATATGAAGAGGTTGAAAATAACACCAAATTTTTAGCCGAGTTTAGCTCTAGAAAACAATTTGCAGATTTTGCAGGTTTTATAGTATTTAATAAAGATGGTGAAGAATGTTTCTCATTTGGTAAACATAAAGGAAAAAAAGTAGTAGATGTTTTAACTGAAGAACCAGGATATTTTGGTTGGTTATTAAATGCAGATTTTCCATTATACACCAAAAAAGTATTAACAAATATAAAGTTAAGAGGCTTTAATAATAAGTTGTTTTAATAACTTTTTAATGCATTAATTGTCTAATTAATTTTGAAACAAAGCATAAATGAAACTCATTTGTATAGGTAGAAATTATACTGAGCATATTGAAGAATTGCAAAACCAAAAGCCGCTAGAACCTGTTGTTTTTCAAAAACCAGATTCGGCCATTTTACTTAAAAAACAACCCTTTTTTATACCAGATTTTTCAAATGATGTACATTATGAAGTAGAGGTTTTGGTTAAAATTAATAGAATAGGAAAATATATCGATAAAAAATTTGCCCACAAGTATTACGATGAAATTGGGCTAGGTATAGATTTCACAGCACGCGATTTGCAAAGCAAATTAAAAGAAAAAGGCTTACCTTGGGAAAAAGCCAAAGCCTTTGACGGATCAGCGGTAATAGGTAAGTGGCTGCCTAAAAGTAACTTTGCCAATGTTAACACAATTGAGTTTTCTTTAAAAAAGAACAATAATATTGTGCAAAAAGGAAATACAAGCCACATGTTATGGCAAATTGATGAAATAATTGAATATGTTTCAAAATATTTCACATTAAAGATAGGAGATGTTATATTTACAGGAACTCCGGCAGGGGTTGGAAAAGTAAATGCTAACGATAAATTAACAGGTTTTATACAAACCACTGAAATGTTTTCAATAACAGTAAAATAATGGAACAACATTACAAATTATTTAGAGTACGCGAGTTAGCTGATAATGATGAAGATTTTATTAAAACACTAGCCGAAGCTTTTTTAGAAGAAGTAGCGCCAGATTTAGAAAGACTTCAAACTGCCGTAGCAGAAAAAGATTATCATGAAGCATACCAAGCGGCTCATAAAATGAAACCAACTGTAGATTTATTTGAACTTGGCGTGCTAGATACTTTAATAGAAGTACAAGATTGGGGTAAATTCACAAAAACAGATGAAGATATCACAGCGCAATTACAAATTGTAACAACCGCCGTAGAAAATGCACTTGTAGAAATAAAGAACGATTTTAATTTGTAATGTTAGCCCACGTAATAACCATTGGAGATGAACTGCTCATAGGGCAGGTTATTGATACAAATTCTGCTTTTATAGCCAAACAGCTAAATAAAATAGGAATTTCAGTGTATCAAATAACGTCTATTCAAGATGATAAAAACCATATTCTAAAAGCTTTAAACGAAGCTGAAAAAGATTCGGATATTATCATTTTAACCGGTGGATTAGGGCCTACAAAAGACGATATTACCAAAAAAACCATAGCCGAGTATTTTAATGATACACTTGTTAGAAGCCCTGAAGTGCTTCAAAATATAGAACAATTGTGGCGCAAACACGTTGGCGGTAAGCTATTGCAAGTAAATAAAGATCAAGCCTTGGTGCCTTCAAAATCAACCGTGTTAATGAACAAGCTTGGTACAGCACCAGGCATGTGGTTTGATAAAGGAAACAAAACAATAATTTCATTACCCGGTGTACCTTATGAAATGAGTACACTTATACAACATGCTGTGGTGCCAAAATTGCAAGCTAAGTATAAATGCCCGCATATAATTCATAAAACACTTTTAGTTTATGGTTTAGGTGAAAGTGCTTTGGCAGCAAAAATAGAGCAATGGGAAGACGCATTACCAACCGATATGAAATTAGCATATTTACCCAGTTTAGGAAAAATGCGTTTACGCTTATCATCAAAAGGGTTTGATGAAGCCGTTTTAAAAGCCCGAGTAGATGCCCAAGTTGATAAAGTAATACCACTTATAAAAGAAGAGTTTTTTGGTTTTGAAGACGAAGATGGTTCTGCCGAGGTTATCATTGCCAAACAATTAACAAAAATAGGTAAAACATTAGCTATAGCAGAAAGTTGTACAGGCGGTACTTTAGCCGAACAGTTTACCAAAAATTCTGGTGCATCAGCATATTTTAAAGGTGGTGTTGTAACGTATTCAACACAATCTAAAATAAATGTTTTAGGCGTTTCAAAAGATATAATTAACACACACTCTGTAGTTAGCGCGCAAGTTGCCGAAGCCATGGCTAGTAATGCTTTAAAACTTTTTAATACAGATTTTGCAGTAGCTACAACAGGAAATGCAGGCCCCACAAAAGGCGATTCTGATGCAGAAGTTGGCACCGTTTACATTGCTATAGCTACAAAAAACGCTGTTTTTTCTCAAATGTTTAGCTTAGGAAATCACAGAATAAAGGTTATAGATAGGGCTGTAAATAAGGCTTTAGAATTACTTCTTAAAGAAATTTTTAAAAATAGATAAAAATAAGATTGTCATAATGTAAATATTTTGTATATTTGCACCTCGATTTTAAGCAACAAAAATTTAAAGTTATATAATAATGTCAAGAGTTTGTGAACTTACCGGGAAGAAAGCAATGGTTGGAAACAACGTATCACACGCGTTAAATAGAACTAAGCGCAGATTCAATGCTAACTTAGTTAAAAAACGTTTTTATATTCCAGAAGAAGATAAGTGGGTAACTTTAAAGGTTTCTACGTCTGCTTTAAAAACTATTAACAAAATAGGTATATCTGCAGCAATTAAAGAAGCTAAATCTAAAGGATTTTTAAAATAATAGCTGCGTTTAAAAAGTATTAAGAAATGGCAAAGAAAGGCAACAGAATACAAGTAATTTTAGAATGTACAGAGCATAAAGCTTCTGGTCAACCAGGAACTTCTAGATACATTACTACAAAAAATAAAAAAAATACGCCAGATAGAATGGAATTGAAAAAATTCAACCCTATCCTTAAGCGTATGACAGTTCATAAAGAGATAAAATAATTAAGTCATGGCAAAAAAAGCAGTAGCATCGTTACAAACAGGATCTAAAAGGTTAACTAAAGCCATAAAAATGGTAAAGTCACCTAAAACAGGCGCTTATACTTTTGTTGAGGCTATTATGTCTCCAGAAGAAGTTAATGATTTTTTGAATAAAAATTAGTAAGCCTTTCTTATCAAAATATTAAACTGCTTTCTTTTAGTAAGAAAGCAGTTTTTTTATGTTTATATTTGGCGTGTTAAACTACTAAAAACCTGTTTTAAAAGTAGTTTTTCATTTTACATTCCTAAAAAGGTATATTATAAAAAAAGAATATTCTGCTATTATGGCAGAAAAAAATAGTGGCTAAATATTTGTTATATCATAATGTGTAATAGTGCACAAGTAATGTTTAGCTATTAAGTAAACAAGCTAACAACAAACACATAAACATTCAAAAGAATGAGTTTTTTTAAAAAAATATTTTCTTCTGAAAAAAAGGAAACATTAGACAAAGGTTTAGAAAAATCTAAAACCAGTTTTTTTGGTAAATTAAGTAAGGCCGTAGCAGGAAAATCTAAAGTTGACGATGAGGTTTTAGATAATTTAGAAGAAGTACTTGTAAGTAGTGATGTTGGTGTAAATACCACTTTAAAAATTATTGAACGCATAGAGGCACGAGTAGCCAAAGATAAATATCTTGGTACCGATGAGCTTAATACTATTCTTAGAGAAGAAATTGCTAGCTTATTAAGTGAAACAAATATTGGTGAAGAAACAGAGTTTACCATTCCAAAAGATAAAAAACCATATGTAATTATGGTGGTAGGTGTTAATGGAGTTGGTAAAACAACAACTATTGGTAAGTTAGCAAATCAATTTAAAAAGCAAGGTTTAAAAGTCGTTTTAGGAGCAGCCGATACCTTTAGAGCTGCAGCGATAGATCAATTACAAGTATGGGCAGACAGGGTAGATGTACCAATTGTAAAGCAAAGTATGGGTAGTGACCCAGCTTCGGTTGCTTTTGATACGTTGCAGAGTGCTGTTACACAAGATGCAGATGTGGTTATTGTTGATACCGCAGGTAGACTCCACAATAAGGTTAATTTAATGAATGAGTTAACCAAAGTAAAACGCGTTATGCAAAAAGTTGTACCAGATACACCTAACGATGTGCTTTTGGTGTTAGATGGTTCTACTGGCCAAAATGCTTTTGAACAGGCTAAACAGTTTACAGCAGCTACAGAGGTTACATCATTAGCAGTTACAAAATTAGATGGAACAGCCAAAGGTGGCGTTGTAATTGGTATTTCAGATCAATTTAAAATTCCTGTAAAGTATATTGGTGTTGGTGAAGGTATTGATGATTTACAAGTGTTTAATAAGTTTGAATTTGTAGATTCCTTCTTTAAATAAAAATTTTAATTCCTGTTTTTTACGGGAATTTTTTTTAAACAATTAATTTGTTAGATCATTAATTTTTTTCCATAAGTCATTATCAAAACTAGAAAGGGCAAAGGTTTCTTTTTCAGCTGCATTTCCCATTCTTACAACTACTAATTTTTTACTAGGAGCAATATAAATTTTTTGATCGTTTTTACCTAAAGCGGCAAACATATCAATGGGTGCATTGGGTACTAAACTACCAGCAAATTGTAATTGACTTCCTGGTAATAAGTATTGTTGTTTTCCGTTTAACCACCATAAATAACCATATGATTTATTCATATTTTGTGAAGTATTTGTGGCTTCGTTTAAAAAAGCTTCAGAAACAATTTGCTCGTTGTTCCATTTGCCTTTTGCATAAATTAATAATCCAAAATGGGCCATACTTCGCGTATCACTCCAATAAACATTAAAATCGTTTAGTTCTAACCAATTTCCATTACTGTTCATACCAATTTTATCTCTTAATTTGGTGTTAAAATAGTTTTTAAATGGCGTGCCACTAGCTTCAACTAAAACATCTTGCATTTTTTTATAAACATTATGGTATGCCCAACGTGTGCCAGCATCGGCCTTATATTGCAGATTTTCAGGGTTTGTTTTGTCTCCTAAGCTATCATCTAAACCAGAACTCATTGATAATAAATGTTTACAAGTAATTAAATGCTCTTTTTCAATGGGCATTTGCGTCCACCCATTACCTAAATAATCAGAAATTTTGTGGTTTAAATCAATTAAACCTTCATTTTGAGCAATACCAGAAAGTGTTGAAGTAAGTGTTTTACCTGCACTGGCCCAATACCAAAGCTTGTTGCTATCATGTCCATTCATATATGCTTCAACAGCAATTTTTCCGTTGTGAAGCATTATAAAACCTTTGGTGTTATTAGTTTCTAAAAACTGTAATAATGTCTCAAGTTTATTGGTGTTCCAGCCTAAATTATCAATGGGTGTAGTTTCCCAAGTTGTTGTATTTGCTTCAGGAAAGTAAATAGAACCATCATCAGCTACATTGGTGTTAGTGGTAGTTTCTTCCGTAGAACAATTAAAAAAAACTATTGCTAAAAACAGAAATAAGTAGGTTTGGTTTTTCATAATTTGGAGTTATTTCATAATTAAGACATTCAAATATACTAAAGGTTTAATAGTAACTAATTTAAAATTATAAATCTTAAATCATTCCGTATCTTTGCACCCATATTTAAAATAGTATGCGTACAAAAACATTAAAAAAGAACAAGATAAATGTAGTAACCCTAGGCTGTAGTAAAAATGTTTACGATAGCGAGGTGTTAATGGGGCAACTTAAAGCAAGTGGTAAAGACGTTGTTCATGAAGAAGAAGGTAATATTGTAGTTATAAATACTTGTGGTTTTATTAACAATGCCAAAGAAGAAAGTGTAAATACTATTTTAGAGTTTATGCAAAAAAAGGAAGCAGGTGATGTTGATAAAGTTTTTGTAACAGGCTGTTTAAGTGAGCGCTATAAACCAGATTTACAGAAGGAAATACCAAATGTAGACCAATATTTTGGCACTACAGAGTTGCCTGGTTTGTTAAAAGCTTTGGGAGCCGATTATAAGCACGAACTTGTTGGAGAGCGCTTAACAACCACCCCAAAAAACTACGCTTATTTAAAAATTGCTGAAGGATGCGATAGGCCTTGTAGTTTTTGCGCCATACCTATTATGCGTGGTAAACACCGTAGTACACCTATTGAAGATTTAGTTGTTGAAGCTGAAAAACTTGCAGCAAATGGTGTTAAAGAATTAATACTTATTGCCCAAGATTTAACCTATTACGGACTAGATTTATACAAAAAACGAAATTTAGCTGAACTTCTTGAAGCTTTAGTAAAAGTTGAAGGTATTGAATGGATTAGGCTGCACTATGCATTTCCAACTGGCTTTCCAATGGATGTGCTTGATGTTATGAAACGCGAACCTAAAATTTGTAACTATTTAGATATTCCGTTACAGCATATTTCTGATAGTATTTTGAAAAGCATGCGCCGTGGTACAACCAAAGAAAAAACCACAAAATTAATTGAACAATTTAGGAAAGCTGTTCCAGAAATGACTATCCGTACTACTTTAATTGTTGGTTATCCTGGTGAAACCGAAGCTGATTTTGAAGAATTAAAGGCGTGGGTAAAAACAATGCGTTTTGAGCGTTTGGGCTGTTTTACTTATTCACATGAAGAAAACACACATGCATATAATTTAGAAGATAACGTACCTGAAGAAGTTAAAATAGATCGTGCTAACCAAATTATGGAGATACAATCACAAATTTCTTGGGAGCTAAATCAAGCTAAAATAGGGCAGGAGTTTAAGGTTATTATTGATAGAAAAGAAGGTAATTATTTTATAGGAAGAACCGAGTTTGATTCGCCCGATGTTGATAACGAAGTTTTAATTGATGCTACAAAAACCTATTTAAAAACTGGTGAATACACCACAGTTATAATTACCGAAGCTGAAGATTTTGATTTGTATGCCGATGTTTTAAATTAATTATAATTTATGGGGCTGCACACTATTTTAAATTCTATTAGTTCAAAGCCATTACATGTTTTAAGTGAAGCCATTTTAAAATCTCAATATGTTGCATTAAACCTATCGGAAAATAACGACGCATTAAAACAGGTAGATGTATCATCACCTAAATATTTAGGGAATTTTATTAATCAAATTAAAGCAAAAAATAATGCTTTAGTGGCATTTGGAGGTTATAAAGAAGCACGTGGAATTTACAGACGAAGTAATCATTTTAGTAACACAGAGCAAGAGCGTAATATCCATTTGGGTATAGATTTATGGATTGATGTGAATACGCCTATTTTAGCACCTCTACACGGTAAAGTACACAGCTTTAAAAATAATACCAATTTTGGCGATTATGGGCCAACAATTATACTAGAGCATACGGTTGAAAAGCATACTTTTTACACACTCTATGGTCATTTAAGTTTACAATCTATTAAACAAATAGAAGTAGGTAAAACATTTGTTCAAGGCGAACAAATAGCAACTTTAGGAGATGAAGCTGTTAACGGAAATTACCCACCACATTTACACTTTCAAATTATAAAAGATTTACAAGGTTGTGTAGGCGATTATCCAGGAGTGTGTTCAAAAAATGAGTTGAATTTTTATTTAGAAAATTGCCCAGATCCTAATATAATCTTAAAGTTAACGTAGTTAGTTTTTTGGTTTTACTCTGCAGGTGTTAACCTTAAATAACACATATAAAGGACAATTTCCAGTAATACTTGTTAGTATAAATATTCCAGCTAAAATTAACAGTATTGTGCTAGCAGTTCCTGTTAAAACTCCAGTAATAGATAAAATAACAATTACCAGCGCAATAACACCTCGTAGTAATCTATCTATAATATCCATGTTTTTTTTTATCTTAAATAAACCCATAACATTATTTTATTAAATATTAAATAGGCAACTTATTATTAGTTAATTGCCTGTATTAGAAGGTGTTTTTATAAAATTAAATTTTAATTATTATAAAATCAAATTTTTTACATCTATTTTTTAATAAATAAGTAATTATAAACCGTTTATCTAATTAAATTAGTATTTGTTAAAATATTTTAGTTTCTAATTGAAAGCAAGTTATTTCGGGTCTTACATTTAAACGCACTTGGTATAGGTGCCCTAAAGCTCTATTTATATACAATGTTCTGTGGTTTGATAAATTAAAAATACCAGCCGAGTATAATTTGTTTTTAACTGGTAAAATAGGAGGTTTTAAAAACGGAGGTTTTACTTGTCCGCCATGAGTATGCCCAGACAAAATCCAACTATTATAATTATTCCATACATCTAAATCACACACATCAGGGTTATGGCATAAAGTTAAGTTAGCATTGTTAGCATTAAAATTAGCAAGCGCTTTTTCTGGGTTAAAATTAGTACCCCAAAAATCGTCAATTCCAATAATGTTTAAACCATTAATATTAGTAGATTCATTTCTAAGTACAGTAATTCCAAACGTATTTACAATATCTGTAATGGTGTTGGCAACATGGCTTTCTTCCCAATTTTCACCGTAATCATGGTTGCCCAAAACGCCCAAGGTGCCCATGTTTCCTTTTACAGCATGTTGCATTACTTTTTTTAATTGTTCGAATTGTTCAGGGCTATCATAATGCACAAAATCGCCTGTATAAACAACAATGTCTGGTTTTAAAGCTTGAGCTTTTTTAAATGCTTTAATAAGATAATTATCATCAACATGATTACCAATATGTATATCGCTTATTTGCATTATAGTTTTACCAACTAAGTGTTTTGGTAAGTTTTTAATAGGCATTTGTAGGTTTACAAATTCTAACCAATAAGGTTCAAGTTGCCACGCGTATAAGCCCGTAACTGCTCCAATACCAATAGTACTATAAATACTTTTTTTTATGAATTTTCTACGTTTCAAAAAAGCTAAATTTAGAGTTTTGCTTATAATTGGTTATTAAAAGCGAATATAGAAAAGTAAAAAATCCTGATAAAACTTATCAGGATTTTCTTTTTTATTGTAATGAAATACATACTATTCTTCAACAATAACCCATTCGCCTTTAGCTAATAGAGGTTCAGCTTGTTTGAATTTTACAGTTTTGTTTTCGCCATTCATTACATTTTTTATGGTAACACGATCGTTACGTCCAATTTTTGGTTTATCGCGTACAATGGTTTCAACAACTTGCTGCTGTTGCGTATTACTAGCAGCTCTATTTTGAGCTGAGCGTTCATCAAGATTTGGTATTTCTTCTTTAGTAGTTTGTACTTTTTCTTGTTTTCTTGCTCTGGCTTCTTGTATGTTGTCTTGCGTTTCTTGCGGCAATTCACCTTTAAATAAAAATGAAATAACATCTTTATTTACTTGGTCAATCATTTCTTTAAATAATTCAAAAGCTTCAAATTTATAAATTAAAAGCGGATCTTTTTGCTCATGTACAGCTAATTGAACAGATTGTTTTAACTCATCCATTTTACGTAAATGCGTTTTCCATGCATCATCAATTATGGCTAGTGTAATATTTTTTTCAAAATCTGTAATTAGTTGTTTACCATTTGTTTGGTAAGCTTTTTCAAGATCTGTAACAACGTTTAAACTTTTTACACCATCGGTAAATGGTACTACAATGCGTTTGTATTTATCGCGTTGATTTTCGTATACATTTTCAATAACAGGGAAAGCAATTTCGGCATTGCGTTCCATTTTTTCACGGTAATGATCAAAAGCAGCTTTGTATATTTTTGAAGTGATATCTTGCTCTGAAAGTTTACCAAATTCAGTTTCTGAAATTGGAGAACTCATTGAGAAATATCTAATTAATTCAAACTCGAAGTTTTTATAATCATTAGCCGCTTTGTTTGTTTGCGCAATACCTTCAGAGGTATCATAAATCATGTTTGCTAAATCTACACGAAGGCGTTCACCATGTAAGGCATGCTTGCGGCGTTTGTAAACTACCTCACGTTGTGCATTCATTACATCATCATATTCTAATAAACGTTTACGCACGCCAAAGTTATTTTCTTCAACTTTTTTCTGTGCACGTTCAATAGATTTTGATATCATAGAATGTTGAATAACTTCACCTTCTTTTAAGCCCATTCTATCCATCATTTTGGCTATACGTTCACTTCCAAAAAGACGCATTAAATTATCTTCTAAGGATACATAGAATTGTGAGCTACCAACATCACCTTGACGTCCTGCACGACCACGCAACTGGCGGTCTACACGACGTGAATCATGACGCTCTGTACCAACAATTGCTAAACCGCCGGCTTTTTTAACCTCATCACTTAATTTAATATCGGTACCACGACCCGCCATATTTGTAGCAATGGTTACTTGCCCGCTTCTACCTGCTTGGTCTACAATTTCAGCTTCTTTTTTGTGCTGTTTTGCGTTTAATACATTATGCGGAATTTTACGAATGCTAAGCATTTTACCAAGTAACTCTGATATTTCAACGGAAGTTGTACCAATTAATACCGGGCGACCAGCTTTTGATAATTGTGTTACTTCATCAATTACGGCGTTATATTTTTCGCGTTTAGTTTTGTAAACTAAATCTTCACGATCATCGCGTGCAATGGATCTATTTGTAGGAATTTCCACAACATCTAGTTTGTAAATTTCCCAAAACTCGCCAGCTTCAGTAACGGCAGTACCCGTCATACCTGAAAGTTTACGGTACATTCTGAAGTAATTTTGAAGTGTTACTGTTGCAAATGTTTGGGTAGCATCTTCAATTTTTACGTTTTCTTTGGCTTCAATAGCTTGGTGTAAACCATCGGAATAACGACGACCATCCATGATACGTCCCGTTTGCTCATCTACAATCATTACTTTGTTATCCATTACCACGTATTGCGTGTCTTTTTCAAACAAAGCGTATGCTTTTAGTAATTGGTTTAACGTGTGTATGCGTTCAGACTTTACGCCAAATTCTTTATATAAATCTTCTTTTAAATTAGCCTCTTCTTCAGATGATAAACCTTGTCTTTCAATTTTTGCAATTTCCATACCTATTTCTGGCATCACAAAGAAATTAGGATCTTCTTTACCAGAAATAAACTCAACACCTTTATCGGTTAATTCAACTTGGTTATTTTTTTCATCAATTACATAGTACAATTCAGCATCAACCTTGTGCATTTCGCGGTTGTTGTCTTGCATGTAAAAGTTTTCGGTTTTTTGTAAAAGTAGTTTTATGCCTTCTTCACTTAAAAATTTAATAAGTGCTTTGTTTTTTGGCATACCGCGGTATACGCGTAATAGTTGAAAACCACCTTCTTTGGTATCGCCAGAGGCAATTAGTTTTTTTGCTTCGGCTAAAACACCTGTTAAATATTTTCGCTGTACACCAACAATGTTATCTACTTTTGGTTTTAGCTCGTTAAATTCATGGTGATCACCTTTTGGTATGGGGCCAGAAATAATTAATGGTGTACGGGCATCGTCAATTAAAACAGAGTCAACCTCATCAACAATAGCATAGTGGTGCGGACGTTGCACTAAATCTTCAGGTGCATGCGCCATGTTATCACGCAGGTAATCAAAACCAAATTCGTTGTTTGTACCGTAAGTAATATCGGCATTGTAGGCTTTTCTTCGGGCGTCAGAGTTTGGTTGATGGTAATCAATACAATCTACACTAAGGCCATGAAACTCAAAAATTGGTGCCATCCACGCGCTATCACGTTTTGCAAGATAATCGTTAACCGTCACAAGGTGCACACCTTTACCAGCTAAGGCATTTAAATAAACGGGTAGTGTAGCAACAAGTGTTTTACCTTCACCAGTTTGCATTTCGGCAATTTTACCTTGGTGCATGGCTATACCACCAATTAACTGCACATCATAATGAATCATGTCCCAAGTAATTGGTTTTCCTGCGGCGTCCCATGAGTTTGCCCAAGTTGCGTTATCGCCATCTAAAGTTATATAATCTTTGGTGCCTGATAATTCACGATCAAAAGTAGTGGCATTTACGGTAATACTTGTATTATTTACAAAGCGTTTTGCTGTTTCTTTTACTACCGCAAAAGCTTCGGGTAAAATATCATTTAAAACGGTTTCGGTTTTTGCGTAAACATCGTCATGTATTTTATCTATTTCTAGGTAAATATCTTCGCGTTCATCAATATTTTCGGTGTTTTCGGCTTGTTGTGTAAGTGTGGCTATTTTGTTGTTTAAATCTTGACAAGCTTCGGCTATTTTAGCTTTAAATTCTACGGTTTTATTTCGTAATTCGTCATGTGATAAGGCTTCTAAAGCAGCCTCAAAAGATTTTATTTTTTCAACAATTGGCTTAATAGCCTTAACGTCTTGTTTTGATTTGTCTCCTACAAATACTTTTAAGACAGAATTTAAAAAACTCATAATGTGTATTTATATTTACTAAGGGTGTTTACCCTGTAGTTTGTAATGTATTTTTGATGTGCTTTCAAAGATACATTATGTTATATGTTTTTGTAGCTATAAGAATAAAAAAAAGCCTCAAAAAAGAGACTTTTTAACTATTTTTATGCTTTTTATTTAGTATTCATCTTCATTCCACAGATAATCTTCATCTGTAGGATAATCAGACCAGATTTCTTCAATAGAATCATATGAATCACCTTCGTCTTCAATAGACTGTAAATTTTCAACAACTTCTAAAGGTGCTCCAGTTCTAATAGCATAGTCAATTAGCTCGTCTTTTGTAGCCGGCCAAGGGGCATCACTTAAATAAGATGCTAGTTCTAAAGTCCAATACATTTCTTCTAGGTTTAATTTTTTGCAAAAATAAATTTTTAGTTTAAACGTGCAAGAAAAAAGTGCATTATTTAATCATTAATTAAAAGAGCGTTTTTCTTTACGTTACAAAAGCGTAAAAATTTTACATTTTGCAAGGTTAATACTTGGTTATCCAAATGGTTTTAGTGTTTTTCTGGAATCCACTTTACTTCATTTGCCTGTAAATCGAGTGTCAACTTTCGTGCCAATACAAAAAGGTAGTCAGAAAGACGGTTTAAATATTTTAAAACGTTGGTTTCAACAGGTTCTGTTTCATTAAGGGCTGTAGCTAAACGTTCGGCTCTACGGCACACACAACGGGCAACGTGACAGAATGACACGGTTTGGTGCCCACCAGGAAGTACAAAGTGTGTCATGGGTAGTAAAGCGGCATTCATGGTATCCATTTCGTGCTCTAAACGCGTTATTTCTTCGTCTGAAATTTTATTAATATTCAAACGTTCTTTGCCGTTTTTTAAAACAGCTTTTTCAGGGTCTGTGGCTAAAATAGCGCCAACAGTAAAAAGTTCATGTTGTATTTTTATGAGTGTATTTTTATACTGTTCTTGTATATTTTGGTCTCTAATTAAGCCAATGTATGAGTTAAGCTCATCAACGGTGCCGTAACTTTCAATACGAATATGGTGTTTGGGTACGCGTGTGCCACCAAATAGAGCAGTAGTGCCTTTATCGCCTGTTTTTGTGTAAATTTTCATATTTTCAAAGTTAAAAGTAAAAAACTGAAAAGGCAAAAGTTAAAAGTTTTTACTGCTTGTTTTAAAATGGTATGTAAAGTAGAATTATTAAACTCTAATAACAAAATGTTCTTTACCTTGTTCTTTTCTAAAAAAGACAAAGCCCCAAAAAAAGGTGTTAATGGTTACAGTAACTTTTGGGTGTGTTTTTATAATTTCCCAAGCTTCACTCATTTGTTTAGACCAATAAATATCATCAAAAATAAAAACGGTGTTGTTGTTTACGGTTGGTAAAAGGGTTTCAAAATAATGTAGAGTAGGTTCTTTTTGATGATTGCCATCAAAAAAGACAAGATCTAAACTTTGATTTTTAAGCTCAGGAAGTATGGTTGAAAAATCGCCATTTTTAATTTGAATATTTTTGAAGTTTTTTAAGTTTTCTTTTGAAAATTCTGAAATATTAGGGCAACCTTCAATACTTAAAATGTTAGTGTTGTTGTTTGCAAGAGCTATAGCGTGTGTAGCAATACCTAATGAAGTACCAAGCTCTAAAACATTATTGGGTTTTAAATATTTTGAAAGCCTAAAAAGTAGCTTTGCTCGTTTTAATGTAGTGCCGCTTGTTTTGGCTATTTCGGCTACTTTTCGGTGGTTTGAAGTTGTTTTTTTTGAACCCGGACCTAAATCTATTACCGAAATGCGTGTGTTGTTTTTTTGAAGTGATTTTTGGTAGTTTTTTAGGCTATTGTAAGCTTTAAAGGTTGTTTTGTTATAAAAACACTTGGTTACCAAATTGTACACAAAAGGTGAGTGTACACCATGTTGATTGGTAGATTTTAACAGAAATTTTATGTACTGTATGGTTTGGTATAACATGTTTTATAACTTCAAAACACTAGTTTTCTAGTTTTTCAGATAGTTTAAACCAACGTTCTTCTTTAGTTTCAATGGTATCAATAATACCTTGAAGTTCTTCTGATAGTTTGTTTATTTGCTCTTGTGTTAAATCTGGATTCAAAAATTTGTCTTCTAATTGTTTTTTATCGTATGCTAAAGATTTCAGTTTACTTTCAATATTTTTAAGTTCTTTTTCTTCGTTGTAACTTAGTTTGCTTGCTTTGTTTTCTTTCCAAGCGGTTTTGTCTTTTTTGTCTTCCGTAGCTTTTGAAATGGAAGGCTGGCTATCTTCATAAACTCTATAATCTGTGTAATTTCCTGGGAAATCTTCAATATCACCATCACCTTTAAATACAAAAAGATGATCAATGACTTTATCCATAAAATACCTGTCATGCGATACAACTATAATGCAACCAGGGAAATCTAACAAAAATTCTTCAAGTACATTTAGGGTAACAATATCTAAATCATTGGTAGGCTCATCAAGAATTAAAAAGTTTGGATTTTGAATTAAAACGGTGCACAAGTACAATCGTTTACGCTCGCCACCACTTAGTTTTTCAACAAAATCATATTGTTTTTTTCTGCTGAAAAGAAAACGTTCTAACAGTTGTTGGGCGCTAATTTGTTTACCTTTTTTAAGAGGAATATAGTCACCAAACTCTTTAATAACATCAATAACTTTTTGTTCGGGTTTTACGGTAATACCATTTTGGGTGTAGTAGCCAAATTTTACAGTTTCGCCTTTTACAATTTTACCGGCATCGGGTTGAGCGGTTTGGGTTAAAATATTAAGAAATGTAGATTTACCTGTGCCGTTTTTACCAATAATACCAACGCGTTCTCCTTTTTTAAAGGTGTAATCAAAGCTTTTTAAAATAACTTTGTCTTTAAAGGCTTTTGAAACTTTATGAAACTCAAGAATTTTACTTCCCAAACGTTCCATGTTAAGTTCTAATTGTACCTGGTGTTCTTTACGGCGTTGGTGCGCTTTGTGTTTAATTTCAAAAAAATCGTCTATTCTAGATTTAGATTTTGTGGTGCGCGCTTTAGGTTGGCGTCGCATCCATTCTAATTCTTTTTTAAATAGTTGTTTTGTTTTACCGGCCTCAATAGCTTCACGCTCTTTGCGCGCTTCTTTTTTCTCTAAGTAATACGAATAATTGCCTTTATAATTGTATAATTCGCCACCATCTAACTCTATAATTTCATTACACACACGCTCAAGAAAATACCTATCATGCGTTACCATAAAAAGGGTAATATTTTCTTTAGCAAAAAAGGCTTCAAGCCATTCAATCATTTCTAAATCTAAATGGTTTGTAGGCTCATCTAAAATAAGTAAATCTGGTTTGTTTATTAAGGCATTAGCCAATGAAAGACGTTTTTTTTGCCCGCCAGAAAGTAGCGCCACTTTTTGGTTTAAATTATCTAGTTTTAATTGAAAAAGTATTTGTTTGTATTGCGTTTCAAAATCCCAAGCATTATGTTGTTCCATAGCTTCAAAAGCTTTTTGGTAAGCTTCGGTGTCTTCAGGATTTAAAAGCGCTTGTTCGTAGTTGTGAATTACCTTTAAAATAGGGTTTTCGCTTGCAAAAATAGTTTCTTCAACCGTTAGGTTTTTATCAAATTTTGGGTCTTGCGAAAGAAATGCTACTTTAATGTCTTTGCGGTAAATAACATTACCGGTATCGGCTTGGTCATCACCAGAAAGAATATTTAAAATAGAGGTTTTACCCGTACCATTTTTTGCAACAAAGGCAATTTTTTGGTCTTTATGAATGCTAAATGATAGGTTTTCAAATAGCACAACTTCACCGTAAGATTTTGATATGTTTTCAACAGTTAAATAATTCATAAACCCGCTTTTTTTGCAAATAACGTGCAAATATCTATAAAATCCGATTGAAGTTTTATTATTCCCTTTGAAAACCTATATTTGTGTTTACTCAACCTATTTTTAATGAAACATTGTTATTGGTTACTTATATTGCTTTTTACTGTGTTATTTAGCTCATGCATTACAAACAAAGATGTGGTGTATTTGCAGGATAAAGGAACATCAATAAGTGATTCGCTTCAAATTAAAGAACTTTCAAAACCATACAGAGTTCAAATTAATGACATTTTGTATATAAATGTTAAGGCTTTAGATGAAGAGCTGGTTAGTATTTTTAATCCAACATCTCAAGAAAACTCTGGGCAAAACGTAGGTGGAGCAAATTTATACTTTACGGGTTTTACTGTTGATTTACATGGCAATATAAAGTTTCCTATTTTAGGTGAAATTAATGTGTTAGGTTATACAATTAAAGATATTGAAGCCAAGGTTAAAACAGAACTTTTAAAACAATATTTTAAAGAAACTGCTGAAATTTTTGTTACTGTAAAACTAGCTGGTTTACGTTACACTGTAACAGGCGAAACTGGAGGAACAGGTGTTTACACCTTATTCCAAGATAGGGTTAATATTATTGAAGCTTTAGCAAATGCGGGTGATATTAAAACCACTGGAGATAGAACCGATGTGTTGGTAATAAGGCAATACCCAGACGGACAAAAAATACACCACATAGATTTAACTGATGTTACAGCCATGAAATCGCCTTTTTATTACATTCAGCCTAATGATATGATTTTAGTAAAACCTTTAAAACGTAAGGTTTTAGGGGCAGGCGAAACTGCTACGCAAACTTTAACAACGGTAGCATCAATTTTTTCAGTATTAGTTTCTACGTACTTTTTAGCCAAAAACTTGTAAGTTGTATTTATGGATGATGAATTTGATATATTAGAAAATACGGGCACCACATCAGCCTCTGCATTTGATATAAAAAAGTTTTTGTTTAGAGCTTTAAGCTACTGGAAATGGTTTATACTGCTTTTAGCCATTAGTTTTTATTATGTGCATTATAAAAATGTAAGAGAGGAATTCTCGTATAGATTAGGTACTAAAATTTCTATTGAAGATGATAGTAATCCGCTATTCACATCAAACGCAAGTTTAACTTTTAATTGGGGTGGCGTAACAGCAAAAGTTCAAACCTTGGTTGTTACTTTAAAATCGCGTTCGCACCATGAAAAAGTAGTTGAACGCTTAGAGTTTTACAAAAGTTATTTAACCCAAGGGCGCTTTAGAAAAGAAGATATTTACAAAGCAGCGCCTTTTAGGTTTAATCATGAATACAATGCGCATCAATTAATTAATTTACCCGTTAAAATTACCTTTAAAAACAGTGATACGTTTGAGTTAGAGGTAGATTTTACAGGAACTACCGTAGCTGCGCAAAATTACATTACCAAAAACACTAAAACTATTGATGTTACTCCAGGTGTTTTTACAAAACAATTTAAAATAGGTGCACCTATAAATTTACCATTTTTAAAAGGAACCGTAGTTTTAGCAGAAGACAGAATAGTGCGCCCAGAAACAAGTTATTATATTCAGTTTAGTAATTTTGATAGTGTTGTGGCTAGTTATAAAGGCAGAACATCTGTATCAAATCCTGCAAATTCACCAATTCTTGATATATCGTTAATAGATAAAAATACCGGTAAAATAGTTGATTATTTAAACACAATAGTAACTGTTTTAAGTGAAGACCAACTAAATAGAAAAAACCAATATGCAACTAATGCCATTAAGTTTATTGATGAACAAATATCTAGAGTAAAAGGCGAGTTAAGTAAAAATGCTGAAGATTTAAATGAGTACCGAAAAAAGAATAAAATATTTAGTTTAGATGATGAAAGCGTAATACTAAATGAAAAACTTACAGATTTAGATGCTGAAAAAGAAAGTATAAACAGACAGCTAAATTACTACGCAAATTTACAAGGGTATTTAACTACAAGTAGCACTTTTACTGATATTCCTGCGCCATCAATAGCAGGTATAAATGATGTTAATATTTTGAATAATGTGTCTAAAATAAATGAGCTTTCGGTTCAAAAATCAAAACTTCAATATTCAGTACGTAATGATGCTAGTATTTTTAATGATTTAAATAGGCAAATTGAAGGTTTAAAAAATGTATTACTTGAAAATATTAAAGCGGCTACCAATGTGCTAAAACGCGAATCAAAATTAGTTAGTAGTAGGTTAAGTAAAGTTGAATCTCAATTTAGTAAACTACCCGAAGACCAACAGCGTTTAATTACCATAGAACGCCAATATACATTAAGTGAGCAAACATATAATGTGTTTTTAGCTAAACGCGGTGAAGCAGAAATTATAAAAGCATCAAATGTATCTGATATTTTGGTAATTGATTCTGCTAAAAATACAGGCGCACAAGTTTTAGGCAGAAATTTAAACGTTAGGTATGTTTTTGCGTTTTTAATAGCATTAATTATTCCGTTAATATTGGCATTTATTTTTACGTTATTAGACAATAGTATACATAGCCCATTAGATGTTGAACAACTATCTCAAATACCTATTTTAGGTGTTGTAGGGAAAAATCCGTTAGATAATAATTTAATAGTACACAGAAAACCAAAATCGGCCGTAGCAGAATCTTTTAGAGCAATACGCTCAAATCTTCAATACTTCTATAAAACTAAAAATTTAGAAGGCGCTAAAACACTTTTGGTAACTTCATCAGTTAGTGGAGAAGGCAAAACGTTTACTTCAATAAACATGGCCACCGTTTTTGCATTAAGCGAAAAAAAAACGGTACTTGTTGGTTTAGATTTAAGAAAACCAAAGATTTTTGGAGACTTCAATATTAAAAATGAAATTGGTGTAGTTAATTATTTAATAGGGCAAGATGCTTTAAAAGATATAGTACAAACAACTGAGGTTGAGTTTTTAGATGTTATTACCTCAGGGCCAATACCGCCAAATCCTGCAGAGTTATTAATCAGCCCTAAGTTACATAAATTAATAACACAATTAAAACAGCAGTATGATTACATTGTTTTAGATACACCACCTATGGGCTTGGTAGCCGATGCTTTAGAGTTATTTGATTTTGTAGATACCTCAATTTACATGGTTAGGCAAGATTACACAAAAAAAGGTATGCTTAATTTTATAAATGAAAAATATAGAAATAAGCAAATACAAAACATTAGTATAGTTTATAATGGTTATGACCAAAAAGCAAAATACGGCTATGGTTATGGTTACGGCTATGGTTATGGCTATGGTTACGGTAACTATGCTAATGGATATCATGAAGCCGCTAAAGCAAAAACAGGATTAATTGACAAAATAAAATCTATAATTAAAAAATAAACCTACTAATAATTTAATTTTTTTGGGCAAGCATCAAACAAACGAGTGGTTATTTACAATATCTTCTAAACGAAAATTAATAGATTTAAATTTAAAAGAAGTTTGGAGGTACAGAGATTTACTAATGCTTTTTGTTAAGCGTGATGTTGTAACAGTATACAAGCAAACCATTTTGGGGCCTTTGTGGTATTTAATAGAGCCTTTATTTACCTCAGTTATTTTTACATTAATTTTTAATAATGTAGCAAATATTTCAACGGGAGCAGTGCCTTCGTTTTTGTTTAATTTGGCGGGTATTACCATTTGGAACTATTTTAAAGTGTGTTTTATGTCAACATCAAATACATTTTCTGCCAATGCGGGCATTTTCGGTAAGGTGTATTTTCCGCGTATAATAGTACCATTATCAGTGGTTATTTCAAACTTGTTAAAATTTGGTATTCAGCTACTTGTTTTTGCTGTATTCTATATATATTATTACAACAAAGGAGCAGAAATTTCATTAAATAAGCATACCTTTTTATTTCCTGTAATCATTATTATTATGGGTATGTTAGGTTTGGGTTTAGGTATGGTAATTTCTTCATTAATAACTAAATACAGAGATTTAAAGGTTTTAATTAATTTTGGTTTACAATTACTTATGTACATTTCTGCTGTTATGTATCCTGTTTCTTTTTTTAAAGAAAAACTTCCTGATTATGCATGGGTAGTAGAATACAATCCGTTAACCTTTGTTGTTGAAAGTGTTAGATATATGTTGTTAAGTTCAGGTAGTTTTAATATTGAAATGTTTATTTATACATTGTCTGTTACTCTGGTAATATTTTTTATAGGAATGATTATATTCAATAAAACAGAAAAGAATTTTATAGATACGGTTTGATGATAAAAGTGAATGTTTATAAAATTTAATGCTAGTTTAGTATAAAAAAATAAAAAAGTTTGTGGTGATACAATTCACTAAATAATGAGTGATATAATATTAAAAGTTGAAAATTTAAGCAAACAATACCGTTTAGGGGTTATTGGTACGGGTACCGTTAAAGATGATTTAAAACGGTGGTGGTATGGCGTGCGAGGTAAACAAGATCCGTTTCAAAAAATAGGCGAGGAGAATGACAGAACTGCCAAAGCTAATTCTAGTTATGTGTGGGCTTTAAAGGATATTAATTTTGAAGTAAAACAAGGCGAAGTATTAGGTATTATTGGTAAAAACGGTGCGGGTAAATCTACACTGCTTAAAATACTTTCTAAAATTACAAGCCCAACTACAGGCTGTGTAAAATCTAAAGGTACTGTAGCTTCTTTATTGGAAGTTGGAACAGGGTTTCACGGAGAGCTTACGGGAAGAGAAAACATATACCTTAACGGAGCCATTTTAGGAATGACCAAAAAGGAAATAGCCTCTAAAATAGATGAAATTATAGAGTTTAGCGGTTGTGAACGTTATATTGATACGCCAGTAAAACGTTATTCATCAGGTATGACAGTAAGGTTAGCCTTTGCGGTAGCCGCTTTTTTAGAACCTGATATTTTAATTATAGATGAGGTTTTGGCTGTTGGTGATGCCGAATTTCAGAAAAAAGCAATTGGGAAAATGCAGGATATATCTAAAGGGAAAGGTAGAACTGTTTTGTTGGTTAGTCACAACATGGGAGTTATTCAAAAACTATGCAATAATTCAATATTGTTGAATAATGGTAAGGTAGTTATGAAAGGGAAAACAGATGAAGTGATAGATCATTATTTAAGTCAGTCAGTTTTAAATAATTCAGAATATATATTTGAGAAACATTCAAAAAGCTATAAAAAGGCTTTTAGTACTAAGTTAAGAGTAGAAGATTTAAATGGTAATTTAATGAATGAAATACCTATAGGTAAGTCATGGCGAGCTTCTTTGTATTTTACTTTAAACGAACCTATTAATAATTTAGTGGTAGGTTTGGGGATGACAAATATGTATGATTTATCAATAAGAACATCATGGACAGAACCTCAAAATTTAGATAAGGGTAGCTATGTTGCAATATTCCAAGAAAAGGACATTAAATTTAATAGTGGGCAATATAAATTGTTGGTAGGTTTATCAAAAGGTTCAGAAGTTATTGAGTATATTAATAATGATGTTTTTGTGGTTATTTCAGATGTCATTTATAATCAAGACGATGCAGTGAAAAATAACAAGAGTGGTTTAATTGCTAATCAAATGCAATCGTCAATTATTAAAGCTTCCTGATTTTTAATATGCGCGATAGAGAAAAATATATTTCATTGGATACTCCATTAAAGGGAGATTTGTTAAAACTGTTTGATAAAAAAGATAAATTAATAATTTTTGACATTGGAGGTTGTGAAGGAGAGGAGTCTATAAGGTACTCTAGGTTGTTCCCTTTTTCATCAATTTATATTTTTGAGCCTTTACCCAAAAATCAAGAATTAATTAAGGCGAATTTAACAAAATATAAGATTAACAATGTAGAATTTCTGCCTTTTGCATTATCTGATACTGTAGGGATTTCAAATTTTTACGTTTCATCTGGTCACCCTGAGGAACAACCAAAAAATTTAGATTGGGATTTTGGTAATAAATCTAGTTCTTTATTACAACCTAATAAAGCGTATAGACCTTATTGGTTAAATTTTAAGGAAACTATTCAAGTTAAAACTAGTACACTTAAAAGAATTTTTGAAGAAAAAAAAATAGAAGAAATAGACTTTGTTCATATGGATGTTCAAGGTGCAGAGTTAAATGTATTAAAAGGAGCAGAAGGTTATTTAAAAAAAATTAAATCTGTTTGGATGGAAGTATCTAATGTAGAGTTATATAAGGGTCAGCCAATAACTTCTAATATAGAAAGCTTTATGAAGTCAAATGGTTTTGTTTTAGTGAAATCGGTATTTGAAGGAGACTTTGGAGATCAATTTTATTTAAATAAAAACTTTTTTTTATCAATTAATTTTTCTTTTATCAACAGAAAATTTCAGTGGTACTTAAAAAAATAGGCGATATGTTTTTTCCAGATAGAATTAAGTCAATTCAAACAAATTATAAAGTTTTAGAAATAGGTCCAGGAGCTACACCACATCCTAGGTCTGATGTTTTTTTAGAATTGAAATATGAAACTAAAGAAGAGCGAATTGCACAGTCTGGCCATGTAGGAATATTAGAAACAGATAAAGAAGTTGTTTTTTATGATGGTGGAAAATTTCCTTTTAAAAACAATGAATTTGACTATGTAATATGCTCTCATGTTTTAGAACATGTTGAAAATGCCGATGCTTTTTTAAGTGAAATTCAACGAGTGGCAAATAAAGGATATTTAGAATTTCCAACCATTTATTATGATTATATCTATAATTTTCCAGAGCATAAATTGTTTTTATTAGAAAATAATGGCGTTATAAATTGGATGACTAAAGCAGAAAGCGGTTTAAATAAATTTAGCCCTATACATAAGTTTTTTTATAGAACTTGTGAACTAAAATATTACGATGCCATTAATGATTTTAAAAACTACTTTTTTCAAGGATTTGAGTGGTTTGATAAAATTAAGTCTAGACACGTAGATAAAATCGAACTACTAACTTACCATATGGATGCAGTAAAATTACAAGAGAAAATAACAAAAGAAATAAGTGTTGAAAATATGTATCCATATATATCCTTTAAAAAATTTTTAAAGTATAAACTAAAAAAGTTTGTTAGCTAATTATTTTATTCATTAAATGTTTTGAATAATTATAAGTTGACTAAAAATGATAAATAGGATTTTTGAAAAATTTTGTATTAAACATGCTAAGTGCTTTTTTAATAAAGTAAAGGGGCAAAAACAATATCAAGCTTTATTTGAAGATTTACACAATATATCTCTGCAAGGCATGAATATAGGAGGATGGACTAACACCAGTAATTCAGGTGAGAAAAATGCTTTACTCTATGTTTTTGATAAGCTGAAACAAAGAGATAATTTAGTACTTTTTGATGTGGGTGCTAATATTGGAAATTATTCTATTTTATTGGGAGAGGTTTTTACCCAAAATCATAAAATATTCTCATTTGAGCCTTCAAAATCTACATTCGAAAAGTTAACACAAAATACACAGGAACTCAAAAATATAGATTTGTATAATTTTGGATTTGGTGATAAAAATACATTAGTAACTCTTTTTTCAAATAAAGAAATGTCTGGTTTGGCAAGCCTATATAATAGACGTTTAGATCATTTTAATATTAGTATGAATCTTAAAGAAGATATAAAAATTAAAACTATTGATTTTTTTTGTGCCGAAAATGATATAACACAAATTGATTTCTTGAAATTAGATGTAGAAGGAAATGAATTGAATGTATTACAAGGAGCAAAAAAAATGTTAGATAGTAGTAAAGTTAATTTCATTCAGTTTGAGTTTGGTGGTTGTAATATAGACTCTAGAACCTATTTTCAAGATTTTTATTACTTATTAAAAGAAGATTATTATATATATAGAATTGTAAAAGATGGTTTATATAAAATAAACCAATATAAAGAGCTTTATGAAGCTTTTACCACAACAAATTATTTAGCAGAACGAGTAGTTAAATGATAATTATAAAATTACAAGGAGGATTAGGAAACCAAATGTTTCAATATGCTTTAGGAAGTGTACTTGCAAAAAAAAACAGAAGCAAACTTTTATTAGATATTAGTTTTTTTAACAATACAAAAAAGAAACCTGGGTTTACTCCGCGGGCATTTGAATTAGATATTTTTGAAAATGATTATAATTTTGCTAAAAAAAAAGATATTATTTCTTTTAATGAGTTAAGCTTATTAAATCGAATAAAAAAAAGGTTTGGATTAAAATATCCTGTAAAGTATATTGAGAATTTTTCTAGGTATAATCCACATTTATTATCTTTTAAACAAGATGTTTATCTTCAGGGGTATTTTCAGAGTTATAAGTATTTTATTGAATATGAAAACCTTGTTAAGAGGTTGTTTTCTTTTAATGTTGATTCACTGTCTAGTTCTAATAAAAAACTTTTGCAAACAATTAAAAAAACAAATTCCATTTCTATCCATATTAGAAGAGGAGACTATGCTGAAGATGAAATTACAAATGCCTATCATGGTGTATGTAATTTAGATTATTATATAGAGGCCATAAAACAGTTAGAAGATCGTTATGATAACCTAACATTATTTTTTTTCTCAGATGATATGGTCTGGGTTAAAAAAGCATTCGTCAATTTAAATCAGCAAAAATATTTTATTGACAATAACCTAGACAATAGCTGGGTAGATATGTTTTTGATGAGTTCTTGTAAACACAATATTATAGCTAATAGTTCCTTTAGTTGGTGGGGAGCATGGTTAAACAAAAATACGTCAAAAATTGTTTTTGCACCAAAAACATGGAATAACAATAAAGAACTAGATATTTCATCATTGCTACCTAAAGAATGGATAAAAATTTAAAAAAGAATTATTAGTTTGTATTTTAAATCTATAGGCGTTACTTATGCAAGAACCACAGTTTTCTATACTTATAGCTAATTACAATAATGGACATTTTTTTAAAGATTGTTATGAAAGCATTTTTGCTCAGACCTACAGTCATTGGGAAGCTGTTATTGTTGATGATGCTTCAACGGATGATTCTATTGAAATCATTAATGATTTGATAAAAGGCGATGATAGGTTTAAATTATATTTAAATAAAACCAATAAAGGCTGTGGTTATACTAAGCATAAGTGTGCCACACTAGCACTAGGAGACATAATGGGCTTTTTAGATCCAGATGATGCCTTGGTTCCAGAAGCTATAGCGCTTATGGTTAACACACACCTTAAAAATAAAGATGTTGCTATCGTAACCTCAAAATATGAGTTTGTAGATTTAGAAATGAATTTTACTAAGCCAAGTTTTTATGGAAGTAACATCCCTAAAGGAAAATCGTATTTAACCTATGCTAATGGTGCTTTAACCCACTTTGCTACTTTTAAGAAAGCGGCATATACACAATCTGGAGGTATAAACCCTTTTATGAAACGGGCAGTTGATCAAGATTTGTATTACAAGTTAGAAGAACAGGGCAAGCATTTGTTTTTAGATAAGGTTTTGTATCGTTATAGAGTGCATGAACATAGTATTTCTAATAATGATAACCTTCATAAAGCCGAATATTGGCATTTTTATGCTATAGTTAATGCCTATAAACGTAGAAAAAAGAAACGTCTTGAAATTGATAATTTTTCTAAAAATTATATAAAGACATTAGTTTCTAATTATTATATAAAACGGTTTGAACGTCTTAAATTTTCTAATAAAAAATGTTCTCAATACTATTTGTTATACAAGGCTTTTACAGCGTATCCACTCTATAAGTTGATGTTTAAAATAAAAAGTTTAATGGTTTTAATATTGGGTAGGATATGAAAACACCCTTAATATCTGTTGTACTTCCAGTTTATAATGTAGCGCCTTTTATAAAGGAGGCTATAGATTCTGTTTTAAACCAAACCATACAAGATTTTGAAGTGTTAGTTATTGATGACTGTTCAACTGATGATACTTTAAAGGTTGTTAAAGATTTTCAAGATGACAGAATACGAATTATTGAAAAACAACAAAATAAAGGCCTTATTGATAGTTTAAATATAGGTTTTAAAGAAGCCAAAGGGCAATATATTGCTAGAATGGATGGCGATGATATTAACGTTTTAAATAGATTTGAAAAACAACTCCATGTTTTGCAAAATAACCCCAATATTAAAGCTTGTGGGTGTTGGTTACAATGTTTTGGTGCAAGCACAAAGATTATAAAACATAGGGAGCATCATAAAGAAATTCAGGCGCATTTATTATTAAGTAATCCCATGAGTTTAGGTGCAACCATGTTACACGGGGAATCTTATAAAAATTATAGTTTTGATTCAACTAAAATACATGCAGAAGATTATGACTTTTGGGCAAGAACAGCATGGGAAAGCCAAATGTATAATATTCAAGAAGTTTTGTATTATTATAGAACTCATACCAATCAGGTTTCTACACAGCACAAAAATGTTCAGATAAATCAAGATATAGCCATTAAATTAAACTTATATCATAAAATAAATTATAATAAAACCGTGTTTTCTGATGCATTTCTAACGAACATGTTGTTTTCAAATAATCAATTTTCATTGTTAGAATTTAAACAGTTTTTTAAGTGGTTAACACAAATTTTAAGAATTAATAAAAAGCAACAAGTTTTTGAGAATAAAGAACTCAAAAAAGTAGTGCAAGCATTAAAAAGGAGGTTTGTTTTTGAAATATTTTTCACCAATAATAGAGTAGGTGTTGATTATAAATTGAGAAAAGACATTTTGTGTATTTTACCTTTTAAAGAGAAATCTTTTGTTATAGTTAAAAAATTAAAAGAACAGATTTCTTTGTTTAAGCAATCTGTACTTAAAAAATAGCATTATTAAAATGAATTTTAATAAAAAGAATATTTTATTAGTTTTACATGAGGGAGCTTTAGGTGGTGCAGAGAGGCAAGGCTTAGGGCTAGGCAGATTTTTAGCTAGAAAATACAGATGTAATGTTTATCTCCTATTGACACACTCTAGAGAAACAACGAAGGAGTTTGATATGTGTTTAAATAATTCTTGTATAAAAAAAGTATATCATTTTGGAGAACCATATTTAGTCGGAAGAAAAGAGTTTAGCATCAAAAATATAAAACGCTTTTATTGGTCTTTTAAGTATTTGTTACGAATGAGGAAAGGGCTGAAACCTTTAGATATTGATGTTATTTTGCCATTTTTAAATTATCCATCTAAAGTCGCTTATTTTTTATACAAATTACTTCCAACTGTTAAATTTACTTTTTGGCATCAGTTGGGGTTAGACATTCAAAAGTGTGATGTATTTGAAACTATTGCAGCAAACAATATTCCTTGTGTAATTGCAAATGCTAGTAATGGGCTTGATTTGTTTAGAAAAGATTACAGTCTAACTGAAAACAGGGCTTTTGTATTACCTCAATACTTATCTATGGAATATAAGGCATATGATACTGAAATAGTTAAGAGAGAATTAGCCATTAATGGAGATGAGTTAATTATTGGTATGGTAGCTCACTATAGGCCAGAAAAATTTCATGAACTGTTACTTAATACTTTTAATAAGTTTATTAAAGAATACCCTAATTCAAAATTGGTTTTTTTAGGAAATAGGAATAACACTGAATTAACTTCAAATAAATACGAAAATCTGCAAAGAAAAGTTGTAGATTTTAATTTGAATGATAGAGTTCTTTTGTTATCTAATATAGAGGTTGAAAAAGTTCTTTCAGTTTTAGATATAGGTGTTTTACTATCTGCTATTGAGGGGGTTCCTAATGCTGTTATGGAGTACATGTTGTATGGGTTACCTGTAATATCAACAAATCATCCAGGGTGTCAAGAGTTATTAAAAGACTCTCCTTTTTTAATCCAAAATGATGAAGATCAATTGTTACAAGCATTAAAAAAATTAGCAAAATCAAAAGAAATGAGGTACTTAGAAGGAGGGAAAAACAAAAAGCATATAGATTTTTACACAAAGGAAAATTATGTGAATAAATTAACTGAAATCATGAATAGGTTTGTTTAATAATTAAAAAAGTGGATGTGTTCTTAAAATAAAGAATAGTATGGACATTTGTATGAATAAAATATTTAGTTGTTACTTATGAAAAATAATTCTTTACTATCAATAATAATTCCATGTTATAATGATTTTGAATATGTAGAACAGGCTGTAAATTCTGCTATTAATCAAACTTATCGCAATAAAGAAATAATTGTAGTTGATGATGGTTCTAATCAGGAAACAAAAGCTATTTTAAAAGAATTAGAATCTAAAATAGATATATTAATTACACAAGAAAATAAAGGACAAAGTACAGCAAGAAATGAAGGTATTAAAGCAGCTCATGGTAAGTATATTCTAATTTTAGATAGTGATGATATCTTTGAAACAATGTTTAGTGAAAAGGCTATTAATGTTTTTTTAGAAAAAAATGATATAAAATTGGTTACATGTTATGCAAATTTACTTTTTGAAAATGAAACAAGTTTAATATATAAACCAAATGGAGGAAAACTTGAAGATTTTTTGTTTGTAAATCAAGCTTTAGGCACATCAATGTTTAAAAAAAAGGATTGGGAACTTTGTGGTGGTTATGATGAGAGTATGAGAGAGGGGTTTGAAGATTGGGAATTTTTTATAAGGTTACTTGCAAAAGGAGGAGTTGCTCATGTTATTAAAGAACCATTATATAATTATAGAAAACGTTCTGATTCTACCACAACTAAAGCCAATAGTAAAAAGTATAGATTATTGAAGTATATTTATATTAAAAACAAAGATTTGTACATTGATAAATTTGAAATAACTATACATCATTTAATTAAACGAATAGAAAGAGAGGAAAAAGAGAAAATAAAAAATATAGAACGGTTAGAGTTTAAAATAGGTAAAGCAGTTTTGATGCCATTAAGATGGATAAAATCACTTTTAAGATGAAAGATGTCCCAAAAGTATCCATAATCATGGCCACCTACAATAGAGCTCATTTTATTGTAGAAACTTTAAAGTCTATACAAGCACAAACCTATACCCATTGGGAATGTTTAATTATTGATGATGGGGGTAGTGATAATACAGAAACCGCTATAGCCCCATTGTTAAAAGCAGACAGTAGGTTTAAATTTTTTAAAAGAACAGATACTTATTTAAAAGGCTTACCTGGGTGTAGAAATTATGGTTTAGATATAGCAACCGGAGATTACATTATTTTTTTTGATGATGATGATATTGTACATCCACAAAATTTAGAGCTATGCTTATCGGTATTTAAAAAACATGAGGATTTACATTTTTGTAATTATTTAAAACAGTCTTTTATAGGTGCATTAGATTCTAATTTAATTGATGAGGATTCTAATTTAAACTACGTACAAACCAATCATCAAATTTTAGAAGACGTAGTAACCCAAAAAACACCTTTTGCATCTTGCACAGTTATGTGGAAAAAAGCGTGTTTTAGAAGCAGTAGGTTTAATGAACGTTTAATGTATGCAGAGGAATGGGAATGTTATCAACGTATTTTAAGTACAAACATGAGAGGGGCTTTAATAAAAAAGCACCTTTACTTTAATAGAAAACACGCAAACTCCAATACAGGGGAATATTGGCAAAAAGACAAGACTAGAATAAATTCTAAAAAGAAAGCTATAAACTTGGTTGTTTCTAATTTATACAATAAAGGATTGCTTACGCCTTATTTGTTTAAATATTTAATGAATTTGGCAATTTCGTTTAGAGATTTTAAACTAGTAAAATGTATTATTAAAGAAACAAAACCCAATATAAAACGTAGGCTATTTTATCAATTAAAGTATGTTTTGTACCCTGTTTGGATAAAAATTTTTAGATTTAAAAAAACAACTTCTTAACCTAAAAAATAAAAATTGAAATTACTCATCTGTTTTGGTACGCGCCCCGAAGCTATAAAAATGGCTCCCGTTTGTTTAGAGTTGGCTAAACAAAACATACCATTTAAACTTTGTGTTACCGCTCAACATAGAGAAATGCTAGATCAGGTATTAGATTTTTTTCAGCTAGTGCCAGATTTCGATTTAAATATCATGCAACCTAATCAAAGTTTAAATAGATTAAGCTCTAGGATATTGCTAGAAATGGATGATATTTTAGAACAAGAACTGTTTGATATGGTTTTGGTACATGGCGATACCACTACATCGGCATTGGTAGCTTTGGCTGCTTTTCATCGTCATATTAAGGTGGCTCATGTTGAGGCAGGTTTGCGTACTTACAACAAACAATCTCCATTTCCAGAAGAATTAAACAGGCAACTCACAGGGAGAATTTCAGATTATCATTTTGCACCAACACAGCAAGCAAAAAACAATCTTTTAAATGAAGGTGTTAATGAAAATAAGGTTGTAGTTACTGGTAATAGTGTTATAGATGCTTTAAAAATTACTTTAGAAAAAATTAAACAGGGCTATACCAATACTTTTATTGAAAATTTAAAATCTAACATAAATTTTAATAATAACATTATTCTAGTAACAGGGCATAGAAGGGAAAGTTTTGGTACAGGGTTTGAAAATGTTTGTGAGGCTATTCTAGAAATATCAAAACAAAAAGACGTTGAAATTGTTTATCCAGTACATTTAAACCCCAATGTGCAAGGTGTGGTTTATGAAAAATTATCGAATGTTGAAAATATTCATTTAATACCCCCTTTAAATTATCCATCGTTTGTTTGGTTAATGAGTCAATCTAATTTAATAATATCAGATTCGGGTGGTATTCAAGAAGAAGCCCCTTCATTAAATATCCCTGTTTTAGTAACACGAAACACCACCGAACGTGAAGAAGGTATAAAGGCTAAATGTTCTTTTTTAGTAGGAACAGAGACTAAAAAAATTATAGCTACCGCTAAACAACTTATGAGTAAAGAAAATACAGGTAAATTATCTAATCCGTATGGTCATGGTGATGCTGCTGTTACAATAGTTAATTTTATTAAACATAATCTTTTAGTTTAATGGCTTATAACATACTAGTTATAGTAGATTCTATAGATGTTAATGATAGCAGTGGTTCTAAAGCCAATGTGGGTTTAATTAAAAACTTAGTTACTGTTGGCTATGGGGTTACTGTACTGCATTATACAAGAAAAGCTATTAAAATTGAAGGCATTGAATGTATTTCAATACAAGAAAAAAAACACACCATATTCTATTTTTTAAGCAGAGGACAACGGGTTATACAAAGGCATTTTAAAATAAACTTAGCAAGGTATTTAGAGCACGTTTTTGGTTTTTCATTTACTTTTTTTAATGATGTAAACAGTATTAAAGCAGCCATTAAAAAGCATGAGGTATCACCATTTGATTTAATTTTAACTCTTAGTAAAGGTGCTAGTTTTAGACCACATTATGCTGTGAATAACATGCCAGAGTTACATAGTAAATGGATGGCTTATATACATGATCCTTATCCTTTTAGTTGTTATCCTAAACCTTACACTTGGAAAGATCCAGGGTACAAAATAAAAGAACGTTTTTTTAAAACGCTTTCTGTTAATGCTAAATATAGTGCTTTTCCAAGTTTGTTATTGAAAGACTGGATGGCGTCTTTTTTCAATAATTTTAGTAAAACAGGGATTGTTATTCCGCATCAAATTACTGAAATTGAGGTGCAAGCAGAATTGCCAAATTATTTTAATAATAAGGTGTTTACTATTTTACATGCTGGTAGTTTGCTAAAGCAGCGAAATCCGGAAGGTTTAATTAAAGGCTTTCAATTATTTTTAGAAAACAATGCAGACGCACAGAGCAATTCTATGTTAATTTTAATAGGAGGAGCAGATTACCATAAAAGTACACTAGAAAATTATGCTAAAAACATGCCTCAATTAGAACTACAACTCAAAAATGTATCTTTTAGAGAAGTTATGTGGCTTCAAAATCATGTTTCAGCCAATATTATTCTAGAAGCCCATGCAGAAGCAAGTCCTTTTTTACCAGGTAAATTTCCGCATTGTGTTTCAGCCAATAAGCCCATTATTCATTTAGGACCAGAGCAAAGTGAAACCAGACGTTTACTAGGAAGTGATTATATTTATTGTGCTGCTGTTACTGATGTGAAACGAATTTCAGAAATTATAGAATTACTTTATCTAAAGTGGAAAGAAACAACTCAAGTTTTAGCTTTAGATAGGGTGGATTTAGAAAACTACTTAGGTGTAAACTATTTAAAAAACGAGCTTGAAGCAATTTTAAATAATGATTGAGTTTTCCATATTAATAACCACTAAAAATAGGCTTACTGATTTAAAAATAACATTAAGTAGTATAGCTCATTTACTAAAACAAGAGTATGTAGAATGTATTATATGTGATGATGGTTCTACTGATGGTACTTCAAATTTTATAGCAACACAGTATCCTTCTATTCAATTAATTAAAAACTCTAAAAGCAAGGGGCTTATTTACAGTAGAAACAAGTTGCTTGGTTTAACCCGAGCCCTATATGCTATTACTTTAGATGATGATGCACATATTGTATCGCAAAATACTTTAGAAAGCATTAAAGTGTTTTTTGAATCTCATAAAAGATGTGCCGTTATAGCCTTTAGGATTTTTTGGGGAAGGTCTTTACCTAATAGCTTAAACCAAAAGTTAGCCAATAGGCGTGTTAAAGGTTTTGTAGGGTGTGGTCATGTTTGGCGTATGGAAGCTTGGAGAAGTATTCCTCATTACCCTGAATGGTTTGTGTTTTATGGCGAAGAAGAATTTGCCAGCTATCAGCTATTTAAGTCTGGTTGGGAGGTACACTATGTCCCCGATATTTTAGTACACCATCGCGTTGATGTTAAAGGACGAAAAAGCCATAAAGATTATAGAATCCGTTTAAGGCGGTCTTTACGATCTGGTTGGTATTTGTATGTTTTATTTTATCCATTAAAAACGATCCCTAGAAGGTTTTTATATACCTTGTGGATTCAATTAAAAACAAAAGTTTTTAAAGGCGATTTTAGAGCCTTATTAGCTATTTTGCAAGCTTTAGGGGATTTGTTTGTTAATTTTCCGCGATTATTAAAACAGGCTAATAGATTATCAAATAAAGAATTTTTAGAATATTCTAAATTAGCTGATACCAAATTGTATTGGAACCCAAAAAAATAATTAAATACATCATATAATTAAATGCTCAACACGCTAAAGAACAACCTTTCATATAAACAAAAACTAAAAATAAAATATAAGTTAAGGTATTTTAAAGCATTTTTATATCCTTTTAATTTATCGAAAATAGCTAGGATTCATAAAACAGATAAATATGGGTATCATTTTTATACTCCACATTATCAAAACCATTTTCAAAAATATAAGTTTAAAAAAAATACCATTTTAGAAATAGGTGTTGGAGGTTATGAAGACCCCTATATAGGAGGAAATTCGCTAAGAATGTGGAAATCATATTTTCCATTTTCAAAAATATACGCCTTAGACATTTATGATAAATCATTTCTACAAGAAAAGAGAATTAAAATATTTAAAGGCAGTCAAGTAGATTATGATTTTTTAGATGAAATTATAAAAGAAACAGGAGGACTAGACATTATCATTGATGATGGTAGTCACGTAAACGAACATGTGATAAAAACATTTAAGCATCTTTTTCCTAAGCTAAAAAAAGGAGGGATTTATGTGGTTGAAGATACCCAAACTTCTTATTGGGAGGATTATGGAGGTGATTCAACCAATTTTGATAATAGAAATACTATCAATGGTTTTTTTAAATCTTTAATAGATTGTCTAAATAATGAGGAGTTTATTATTGAAAATTATCAGAAAACGTATTATGATAAACATATCATCTCTATGCATTTTTATCATAATATGATTTTTATTTATAAAGGTGATAATGATGAATTATCAAATTATATTGTGAAAAATAAAAAGCCAAATGTATAAAGCCAAAATAGGAATATTAACTACAGTAGCAAATTTTGAGTTATACAATGTAACATCACATCTCTTTCCAAAGGATATTAGAAAATATGTTGTTGATGGTACTAATGGTATGCACGGTATTTATAGTATTTTTTATATGTTCAAAAAACTTTCAAAAGAAGGTATAGATTGGTTAGTGATGGCAGATGAAGATGTTATATTTAAGGAAAGTAATGTGGTATTTTCTATAATTGATAAAATGAAGAAAGAAAATATTACGGTCTCTGGAGTAAGAGAAGGTGGTGAAATTAAGCATAGAAAATACAATCCATTTATGGTAAATACATTTTTTACTATTATTAATTTTAAAGAAATTTTAGCAGATTGGAACATTAAAGAAGTAAAATCACATCAATATATACTACCAAATGAATTTACAATTGAAGAAAATGAAATAAAGGGACAATATGATGTAAATAGTCTTTACGAACCCTACTATTGTTTTTTTCTTTGGCTAAAAAGAAAAGGAAAGAAGTTTTTATATTTAGAAGGAAATATGTTGGAGGATAACATTTCAAACTCCATTTTGTTTAATGGAAAAGAATTTGCTTATCATACTTGGTATGCAAGGAGTTATAATGTAAATGAAAAGCATACCAAAAGAATAAATAATATTTTAATGAGTTTAGATGTTGATATTAACAGTAATAACTCGAATACTTTGGATTATAAAATTTATAGAGATGCATTTTTTTCTGTAAAAATGAAAATGAAAAAGTATTATAGAAGAATACTATATAGATTAAGTGGAAAAAGTTATAACATATAGTAACCGAGCAGCATTTGCCAAAGCAAAACTGCGTGAATATATAGAAACATCGCCTAATAATGTTGTAAGTGATATAGGCGCAGGCTTTGGGCATATGCAACCCCATGTAGAAGCCTTAAACACTCTATGGCTACCTTTTGATTATATAAGGAAAATTGAAGCTTCTGTTATTTGGGATTTAAATAATACAGCACCTCAAGGGGTTAAGAAAGCAGGTACGGTTTTGTTTTTAGAAGTATTAGAACATTTAGATAATCCGTTATTAGGGTTGCAAAATATTTCTGAGCATATGGAAAAAGAAGGGGTTTTGATTTTAACAATCCCTAATCCGCAATCTAGTAAAAATACTTTAAGTTTGTTTTTAAGAGGCGCTTTGTATGTCTTTCAAGAAAAGCATATTAAAGAAAATCATGTATTCACACCCTGGAAACATGTGGTGTATGCATTTTTAAACCGAAGTGGTTTTGAAGTATTAGAATATGCTATTGTAGATGTAGAATATAAAAGCAAAAAGCAACATCATTAAAAGATTGGATTAAGGCTAAAATTGAAGCCTATATAGAATATAGAAATCCTTTAGCAAAAGGAATGAGTTACGGTATAGTGGCACGAAAAATTAGATAATGCAGGTAAAATTAATAGCAGAAATAGGGCAAGCCCATAATGGGAGTTTACAAAAAGCCCATGACTATATTGAAGCCATAGCCACAACAGGTGTTGATGCTATTAAGTTTCAAACCCATATAGCGGCGGCAGAGAGTAGTATTTACGAGCCATTTAGAGTGAAATTTACAGATGAATATGCCACTAGATTTGACTATTGGAAAGCCATGGAATTTACACTTAAAGAGTGGCAAGCATTAAAAAGGCATTGTGATGATGTTGGCTTAGAGTTTATGAGCTCGCCTTTTAGTAATGCTGCTGTAGATTTATTAGAAGCAGTAGGAGTTACTTTTTACAAAATAGGTTCAGGAGAGGTTAATAATTTTTTGTTACTAGAAAAAATAGCGCAAACCGGTAAGCCCGTTATTTTGTCATCTGGCATGAGCTCTTATCAGGAATTAGATGAAACCGTTGCATTTTTAAAATCGAAAGCAGTTGAATTTTCAATTTTACAATGTACTACCGCTTATCCAACACAACCAGAAGTTTATGGTTTAAATGTAATACAAGCATTAAAAACAAGGTATAATGTACCTGTTGGGTTTTCAGATCATTCGGCAAAAATAGAAACCTGTATTGCTGCTGTTGCTTTGGGCGCCGAAATTTTAGAGTTTCATGCTGTTTTTAGTAAAGATGATTTTGGGCCTGATGTGAGCTCTTCATTAACAATAGAAGCGATTAAGTTATTGACCCAATCTGTTAGAACTATTGAAAAAGCACAAAATAATCCTGTTAATAAATATGACAATACTAAATTTACAGAGCTCAAGAGCATTTTTGAAAAATCATTAGCCATTAATAAAGATTTAAGAGCAGGACATATTATTCAATTTGAGGATTTGGAAGCCAAAAAACCAGCCAATAAGGGTATAAGTGCTTCTAAATTTAAAGCAGTGATAGGTAAGGCATTGGTGCGTGATATGAAGCAGTGGGATTTTTTAACACAAGAAGATATTACATGAGTAAAAGAAAAATATGCGTAGTTATTACCGCAAGACCATCGTATAGTAGGATAAAAACCGCTTTAGCAGCCATAAAACAACATCCTAAATTACAATTACAGCTTGTTGTGGCGGGGTCTGCACTGTTAGATAGGTACGGAAACGCTGTAGATTATATAGAAAACGATGGTTTTAAAATAGATGCCAAAGTGTTTATGGTGTTAGAAGGCGAAAATAAAACCTCTATGGCTAAAACCACGGGCTTGGGGGTTATGGAATTAGCCAATACTTTTTATAATTTAAAACCAGACGCGGTGGTAACCATTGCCGATAGGTTTGAGACTTTAGCAACCTCTATAGCGGCTTCGTATCAAAATATCCCTTTAATTCATGTTCAAGGTGGTGAGGTTACGGGTAATATAGATGAAAAAGTACGTCATGCCAATACCAAATTAGCCGATATTCATTTAGTAGCCTCTGAAGATGCTAGAACTAGAGTTATTAAAATGGGAGAGGATGAACGCTATGTTTTTAATACAGGTTGTCCTTCTATAGACTTAGCTTACAATGTAAATAAAGCACCCGCATTGAATTTTAATCCTATTGAAAAGTATGGTGGTGTAGGGAATGACATCAACTGGCAAACAGGTTATATAGTGGTTATGCAACATCCTGTAACTACAGAATATACTAAAGCAAAGGAAAACGTATTAACAACCTTAAAAGTAGTTCATAAGTTAGGTATTCCTGCATTTTGGTTTTGGCCTAATGTAGATGCAGGTGCCGATGGTACTTCAAATGGTATTAGGTTATACAGAGAAATTTATAAGCCAGAGAATATTCGTTTTTTTAAAAATATGATACCAGAAGATTTTTTAAGGTTACTAATAAATAGTCAATGTTTGGTTGGTAATTCTAGTGTAGGCATTAGAGAATGTGCTTATTTAGGGGTGCCTGTTGTTAATATAGGAACGCGCCAACAAGGAAGAACACGTGGAGTTAATGTTTTAGATGTGTCTTATAATGAAGATGATATTGAATTAGCTATTAAAAATAGAATGGCGCAAAAATCTCTAATACCAAGTGACTCAATTTATGGCGATGGCAATTCAGGAGAAAAAATAGCCAACATTTTAGCAGATGTTACATTACGTTTCCATAAAACCATATCGTATTAATGAAGATATTAGGACTTATACCAGCACGTGGCGGTTCCAAATCTATTCCAGGAAAGAATATTAAAAAGCTCAAAGGCAAGCCTTTGTTGCAATATACCGTTGAAGCTGCTAAAAACTCTAAAAAGTTAACGCATTTCATTTTAAGTTCTGATGATGATGACATTATTCATGTAGCTAAAGAGTTAAGCGTAGAGGTGCCTTTTGTAAGGCCAAAACACTTAGCGGAAGATGCATCACCAACTTTGGGGGTTATTCAGCATGCTTTACAATTTTATAAAACACAAAACATACATTTTGATGCTGTGTGTTTGTTACAAGTAACCAGTCCGTTTAAAACAGGAGCTTTTATTGATGAAGCCATAGAAAAATTTGAGAAATCTGATTGTGATGCTTTAGTCTCGGTTCAAAAAGTACCAGATGAATATAATCCGCATTGGACATTTAAAGAAAATAATAAAGGTTACTTAGAATTAGCAACAGGCGATAAAACAATAATTTCTAGACGTCAGGACTTGCCCAAAGTTTATCATAGAGATGGGCTTATTTACATTACAAAAACCGAGGTGTTATTAGAACAACATTCACTTTATGGTACTAAGTTGGCTTATATAAAATCACCTTTAGACTATACTATAAATATTGATACTCTAGATGATTGGAAACAAGCGGAGCTGTTTTTAAATTCTAAAAATACATAGCATGTGCGGTATTGTTGGAGTTATAGGAGAAGATCATTATCAATATCAAATAGATGATATGCTGAGGTCTCAGCATCACCGAGGTCCGGATTTTACAGGTACTTATTTTGACAGTGGATTTGCTGCATTAGGACATAATAGATTGTCTATTATAGATTTAACATCTAATGCTAATCAGCCATTTCAAGATGCATCGGGAAGGTTTACTATTGTCTTTAATGGCGAAATTTATAATTATTTAGAGCTTAAAGCTGGGTTAAAAGATGATTATAACTTTCAAACATCATCAGATACCGAAGTATTATTGGCTGTTTTTATCAAACACGGAAAAGCATGTTTAAGTATGTTAAATGGCATGTTTGCGTTTGCTATTTGGGATTGTTTAAAAAAAGAGCTTTTTGCAGCAAGAGACCGTTTTGGTATTAAACCATTTTATTATACTAAGCATAATAAAACCTTAATTTTTTCTAGTGAAATTAAAGCCATACATGAAGCAGGTATAAAAAAAAATCCAAATGAACAGGTATGGTCTGGTTATTTTGTTAATGGTAGCTATGGCTTGCCTCATGAAACCTTTTGGGAAGGTATCCATCAATTGCCTGCAGGACATTTTTTAGAATATGCTCATGGTGTTTTAAAAATGGAGCATTGGTATGATTTTGTAAAAGCTGTAAATTTTCAACCTAAAATAAAAGATTACGAAGAAGCCAAAGCTGTTTATTTAAAACTTTTAATTGATAGTATAAAACTTAGGTTTAGAGCCGATGTGCCAATTGGCTTTAATGTTAGTGGTGGTTTAGATAGTTCTGCGCTTTTAGCCTTGGCCAATATTTCTCAAACTGATATTTCTAAAATTGAGGCTTTTACATTTTATACCAATGATAAAAATTATGATGAATTACCATGGGTAGAACAAATTATAGCCTCTTATAAAAATCCTTTAAATAAAGTTTTGTTACAGCCTCATGAAGTAATGACATTATCAGAAAAAATTTCAGATATACAAGATGAACCTTTTGGAGGTATACCTACATTGGCTTATTCAAAATTATTTGCTTCGGCATCAAATAGAGGTATTAAGGTGTTGTTAGATGGTCAGGGAATGGATGAACAATTAGCTGGTTATGATTATTATAGAAACGTTTCAAATGCTACCATACAAGGGGTTTCAAAAAGTCCGTTTAGAGCCCATATGCTACATCAATCATTTGTAGAACTTTCTAAATTCAATACCTATCCTAAATCTTTTAATTCATTAGAAAAAAACCTTCAATATAGAGATTTGTTTTACACAAAAATACCTAGAGCTTTACGTTTTAATGATAGAGTTTCTATGGCATATTCAACCGAGTTAAGGGTTCCTTTTTTAGATTATAGATTGGTAGAATTTGCTTTTTCGTTACCTAAAGAATTCAAACTTAAAAACAATCAAGGAAAACAGCTTTTAAGAGATGTTATTTCAAAATATGTAGATAGTAACGTTACTTATACTCCTAAGCGTCCTTTACAAACACCGCAACGGGAATGGTTAGGTGATGATTTAAAGGAATTTGTTCAAGAGTGTATTGATAGTATTAAATCTTCAGAATACAAACACTGGTTTAATGAAAAAGCATTAGATATAGAGTGGCATAGGTATTTGGCAGGTGATAATGAATCTAGTTTTCATATTTGGCAGTTGGTTAACTTCTCATTGTTAATAGTTTCATAGTCCATTTTTATTTCTAAAAATGGTATCTTTAGCTTTTTAAACCCAATTAAAATTTGCAACAAAAAGAATCAAAATTAGCTCTTGTAATTACAGACGGGGTTGGCTTTAGAAACTTCATTTTAAGTGATTTTTTAGATGATGCAACTCAGCATTTTGATGAGGTGGTCATTTTATCATGTTTACCAAAATCTGTATATAAAAAGCATACACAAGTAAAGATCATAGAACTTGATGTGTTTGAAGAAACTTTTAAAACCTGGTTTTTTAGAAAAGCCAAAGAGATTGCTCACCTTAAGTTGAATAAGGAAGGTAACTTTGGCATTTTAGATAATTTAAAAGCCAACCATTCTAAATTAAAGACTACAAGAGGATACGCCACTCGATTTATTTATAAGCTTACCACTCTATGTCATTCAGAAACTACCATACAACTGTTTCAAAAGCTACAAGATTTTACATTTAGGTATCATAGCATTACCAAAACCTATTTATCAATATTAGAAAAGGAGCAATTTAACTTGTTGTTCTTTACACACCAACGTCCGCCATATATAGCGCCTTTGGTATACGCTGCCAAAAAGAAACACATAAAAACAGCAGCATTTATATTTAGTTGGGATAATTTAGCATCAAAAGGCAGAATGGCTTCAAACTTTGATTATTACTTGGTTTGGAGTGATTTAATGAAGCGTGATTTGTTGAGGTTTTATAAGTCTGTTAAGGAAGCTACTGTTAAAGTTGTAGGAACACCGCAGTTTGTACCTTATGTAATGGATGTTTATAAGATGCAAGCATTTGAATTTTTTAATGAATTTGATTTGAACCCAAAATTAAAAAGCATTTGTTTTAGTTGCGGTGATATTTCAACCAGTAAAAATGATGAATTGTATATAGAAACCATAGCCAAAGCTATTGATGCAGGCCATATAGAACTTGTTAATTTTATAGTTAGAACTTCGCCAGCCGAAGACCCCATAAGGTTTAAGGAATTAGTTGAAAAATTCCCTTTTATAAAATGGCATTTTCCAAAATGGAAGCAGGTAAGAGCTAATCATCAAGAAGCATGGTCTCAACGTATTCCAACAATAGATGATGTAAAACAATTAAGAGCTTTATTAGAATATTCAGATTTAAATATCAATATGTTTTCTACTATGAGTTTAGATTTTATGATGTTTGACAAGCCTGTTATTAACCCTGTATTTGGAAATAAACATAATGGCTTATATGATGATCAGCGTTTTTTAAATTATGAGCATATTCAGCATTTAGTAAAGAGTAAGGCTAGTAAGGTTGTAAAAAATGAAGCAGCATTAATAAAAGCTATTTCAGAATGTTTATCGGGTATTGAAGGTTCTGAAAACAGAAAAGCATTTATTAATAAGCAATTAGGGGTTCCTTTAAAAGCAACTAATAAACAATTGGTTAATAGTTTATTTTCATGGGTTTAAATACAAAGAAAGTTGCCATTATATGTAATTATAAATTACTACCCAATAGAGTAGGAGGAATGGATTATTTTTTCTGGGCTTTTGATAAAACCTGTAAGGCTAATAATTTAGAGATTGATTGGTTTTTTCCTAATACTTCAAATCATGGCAATTATTCAAGTATGAATATCATGTTTCCAGATACGGACATGGTTTTAGAAACCTTTGTATTGCAAGCTGTTGAAGTTAAGTATGATGTGGTGTTTACTCACTTTGTAGAACTGTGTACTTCATTTTATTGTCAGCTTAAAAAGAAAACAAAAGCTAAAGTTATAGCCGTAGATCATAACCCAAGACCGCTTGGTGGCTACCCTTTAAAAAAACGACTAAAGAAACGTTTAAAGGGATGGTTGTATTCACGGTGTATAGACCAGTTTATCGGGGTTTCTAAATACACTACCAATGAGATATTTAGAGATTTTGGGAGCCATTTAAAAACGAAAACTTCGGTTATTTATAATGGAATTATTGTTAAAGATATTAAGCCCAATTTAAACCGAAATGTAATGCATCCTAAGTTTGTAGTAGTCTCTCATTTAAGAGCATCAAAAGGGATACAAGATTTAATTGATGCAGTAAATAAACTGCCAGAATCTATAAAAGAAAAACTTAAAATAGATATTTACGGTGAAGGCCCTTATGAATCTGAATTAAGGAAAAAGGTCAGTTTGTTTAAATTAGAAACGGTTTTTAATTTTAAAGGCAGTGTTCATAATCTTAATGAATTGTATTGCCTTTATGATTACATGATTCAACCTACCCATATGGAATGTTTTAGCTTATCTATTCTAGAAAGTTTAGCTGCCAATGTACCTGTAATTACAACACCTGTTGGTGGTAATTTAGAGGTGGTTAGGCATGGTGAGAATGGTTATATTTTTAAAGCTGAAGCTATTTTAGATTTAAAGGATATTATAGAGGCTGTTTATTTAGGTAAAGAACAGATAACAATAAATACTAGAATATTAATAGAAACGTCATTTTCTATAGATAATATGGTGACACAATATTTTAAACTTATTTCATGAAAATAGCATTTTTAACCCCAGAATTTCCACATCCTAAAACCGGTAAATTCGGCGGTATAGGGACTAGTATTTTTAATTTGTCTAAGGCGCTTGTGGGGTTAGGGCATGAGGTAAGTGTTATTATTTATGGTCAAGATGTTGATGCTTATTTTAAAGACAACCATATTCATTTTTATAAGGTAAAGAATATAAAAGTTATAGGTTTATCACTCTTACTCACTCAAAATAAGGTAGCACGTTTATTAAATTCGTTATATAAAAGTGGTAAGATTGATATTGTTGAAGCACCCGATTGGACGGGGTTTACTTCTTTTTTAAATATAAAATGTCCGTTAATTATCAGGCAAAATGGTAGTGATACTTATTTTTGTCATTTAGATAAGCGTCCCGTAAAATTTAAAAATAAATTTTTAGAAAAGCGTGCTTTAAAAAAAGCCGATGGCGTTATAAGTGTTAGTGCTTTTACGGGCCATTTAACCAATGAATTATTTGGACTTAATAGGGCGTTTACAGTGATACCTAACAGTATAGATGCCCATGCTTTTACGCCAGAACAACCCAAAAGCAAAACCTTGCGAATTCTTTATTTTGGGACTTTAATTAGAAAAAAAGGACTTTTTGAGCTTCCTGAAATTTTTAATTTAGTTAAAGAAAAACATGCAGACGTTGAATTGGTATTAGTAGGAAAAGATAGTGGCGATGTTAAAACCGGAGCACCTTCTACCTGGGAACTTATAAAACCCCTGTTTAGTAAAGCGGCCATAAAACAAGTTAATTACATGGGAGCTGTTAGCTATTCTGAAATTGAAGCCTTAATAAAAGAAGCCACCGTATGTGTGTTTCCTACGTTTGCTGAAGCTTTACCAGTATCTTGGTTAGAGGCTATGGCTATGGAAAAAGCTATTGTAGCTTCTAATATTGGGTGGGCAACAGAAATGATAGAGCATGGTAAAGAGGGCTTTTTGGTACATCCTACCAATCATAAAGATTATGCGGCATGTATTTTAGAGTTGTTGGAAAATTTAGAAAAACGACATCAGTTTGGAAAAGCGGCAAGAAAAAAGGTTGTCGAACAATTTAATCATGAACATGTAGCCCAACGTTCCGTTGATTTTTATAATAGCATTACAGTAAGTTGATACATTTTAAAGAACATATAGCACCAACAGGAGAAACTATACTCTACACGGGTAAGCCTCATATTGAATTGTTAAATACATTAGCTTTAGGCGAAGGAGATGTGTGGCATAGTGCCTTAGACCAAGGTTATAAAAATGCTTTTCCAGAGATTATTTATCAAACTGTGGTGTATTTTTGGTATGCTAACGATTTTGACAATATTGATACCTGCGTTAGTTGGCGTATTAATCCGCAGGCATTTGCTATACGTAAGCACGTTTGGGAAACATTTGGGGGTTTTGATTATGATTATGAGTCTACTCAAATGTCTGCTCTAGATTTTGGGTTTAATATATTAAGGTATCAAGGGGCTATTCCATTGTATGTAAAAGGTTTGTTTCCTTCTTCAAATGAAACAGTGCGTTTATCTACAAAAGATATTTATACGTTTTACAAGAAAAACTTTAAAAAAGCTCATAGTATTTATATGCTTTTCAGGCGCGGTTTTTGGAAACCCAAAGACCTACATAGTTATTTATTTGCTAATAAATATTATACGTTTAAACATAAGACTATACAGTTAGCACCTAGAACACTTCAGCCTATAAAGGGTTCGCCAAAGGTGAGTTATATAATTCCTACCATGCTACGTCAGGAGTTTACGCTAAATCTTTTGAACGATTTAGAACAACAAACCTATAAACCTTATGAGGTTATTGTAGTTGATGCTACTCCAAAAAATAAACGTAACGTTTCTTTGTATAATCCTGAAAACTATTCTTTTAAAGTGGTTTTTAAATGGCAAACCACCAAGGGTAGTTGTAGAGCAAGAAATGAGGCTCTAGCCTTATGTACAGGAGATTGTATAGTTTTTGGGGATGATGATATTAGAGTGCCGCCAGAATTTATTGAAAACCATATTAAATTACTACAAACTTATAATGCGGAAGCATGTAACGGACTAGATATTAGAGCCGATCATCAACAACAAGATTTAAACGATTTAACTATTAAATTAAACGCTTTAGGCGCACAACGTTGGAAGGTAGGTGCAAGTCAAAATTTTAGTAATGCTAATTCATGCGTATCTAAACGAGTTGTAGATATTTTGGTAGGCAACGATATAAATTATGATGGCGGTTATGGAGAAGATGCCGATTTTGGTTTAGAAATAACCAAACTAGGAGTTACCGTTTTACACAACCCTTTTTCGGTAAACCTCCATTTAAAACCACCTCAAGGCGGATATAGGTTTTGGGGGCAGCAAGCCGGTGTTAAAGGCAAGCAACGAAAACGACAACCGTGGGAATTGGATACTCCTGTGAAATGGATTGTGCCCAAGCCAAGCCCAACAATAATGTATCAACTGTTTAAGCACTATAGCAAAAGACAGCGTAAGGAATACAAAATCAAATATTTTGTGTTTTATTTTACTAAAGCACCTAAAGTAGCATGGTTTTTAAGGTTTATTAAACTTCCTATACGATTGCTTCAATTCAATAAATCTGTTTTTTATGCAAAAAAATTAATGGCTTTAGGTAAGCGTACCAAATGATATGAAATTTTCACTAGTTATATGTACATATTTGAGACCACAAGCGCTTTTAGAATTACTACATTCTGTAAAGGCTCAAACCTTATATCCTAATGAGATTATTATTGTTGATGGCTCTAACAATGATGATACAGGTATTCTTTTAAAAGAACATACGTTTAAACAACTTAAATATTTTAAAGTTGACGCTCATAATAGAGGTTTAACCAAACAACGAAACTTTGGGATTAAAAAGGTTTCAGTTGACTCTGAAGTTATTTGTTTTTTAGATGATGATATTATTTTAAAATCAGATTATTTTAATGCATTAATTTCAACTTATACAAAAGAACCAGAAGCTTTGGCAGTAGGAGGTTATATAACTAATGAAGTCCATTGGGAGCATTCTGATAAGACAGACCATAGTAATTATTTTTATTATGATGGTTGGAAACGAAAGGAGCCTTTGCGTTTTAGGATAAGGCGAACCTTAGGTTTGCTGCCAGATGCTAAACCGGGTTATATGCCTACATTTTCTCATGGGCGTTCGGTGAGTTTTTTACCACCATCGGGCAAAATTTATCAGGTAGAACAAATTATGGGAGGTGTGTCGTCTTACAAAAAAGAGGTTTTTAAAACCATGCAGTTTTCAACCTATTTTGAAGGTTACGGATTGTATGAAGATGCCGATTTTTCATTGCGATTATCAAAAAAGGGCAATCTTTATGTAAATACTGCCGCACAATTAGAGCATCATCACAATATATCAGGGAGACCTAATAAACTCAAGTATGGTAAAATGGTGATAAGAAATGGCTGGTATGTTTGGCGGGTTAAATACCCCAAACCTTCTATTAAGGCTCAACTAAAATGGCATGCTACCGCTTTTTTATTAACCCTTATTAGATTTACCAACATATTAACAAGCAATAGCCATAGAAGACAAGAAGCTTTTACAGAAAGTTTAGGGCGATTTATAGGTTGGGTTTCATTAATTTTTAGTAAACCAAAAGTGAAACCATGAGATTTTTAATAATAACACATGTTCTACATAAAAAAAATAATGAAGATTATTTTGGTTATGCGCCTTACGTAAGAGAAATGAATTTGTGGTTAAACCATGTGGATGAGTTTCATGTTGTTGCTCCCTTAACAAAGGATGCTATTTCTGATATTGATTTAGCTTATAAACATGCTTCATTACATTTTACAGAGGTTCCTCAAGTTTCATTTATATCGGCTATAAGCGCAATACGTTCTGTTTTTAAATTTCCAACTATTTTGTATGCTATTTATAAGGCTTGTAAAAAAGCAGATCACATACATTTAAGATGCCCTGGAAATATTGGTTTGTTGGGGTGTTTAGTGCAAATATTATTTCCTAAGAAGATAAAAACTGCCAAATATGCTGGTAATTGGGATCCCAAAGCTAACCAACCATTAAGTTATAAACTACAAAAATGGATTTTGAGCAATACATTTTTAACCAAGAATATGCAGGTTTTGGTTTATGGGTATTGGGAACATCAAACAAAAAATATTAAACCGTTTTTTACAGCATCCTTTTATAAAAATGAAATAGAAGTTTTAAAACCTAAAGATTATTCAAAAACATTAAACATGGTGTTTATAGGTAGTTTGGTTGAAGGAAAAAATCCGCTTTTTGCCATAAAGCTTGTTGAGCAACTTATAAAACAAGGAAAACGTGTTTGTTTAAATATGTATGGTGATGGTGTTTTAAAACAAGAATTACAAGACTATATAGACTGTAAAAATTTAAAAACATCTGTTTTTTTACATGGAAACCAAACAAAAGAAATTATAAAAACTGCCCTGAAACAAGCACATTTTTCTATATTACCATCAAAATCTGAAGGTTGGCCAAAGGCAATTGCCGAATCTATGTTTTATGGCGTTATTCCTATTGCAACAAAAGTATCTTGTTTGCCTTATATGTTAGATTTTGGCAATAGAGGTATTTTAATTGAACTTGAATTAAATAGTGCTTTGAATGCTTTTTTGAACTATTTAAATTCTAAGGATTTATTAAAAATATCAGAATTAGCTAAACAATGGTCGCAGCAATATACTTTAGATGTTTTTGAAGCTGAAATAAAAACTTTATTACACTAATTATGAAAGTACTTCAATTAGTAGATTCTTTAGATGTTGGCGGTACAGAGCGCGTTGCCGTTAACATTGCTAATGCGTTATCTACTAAAATTGAAGCATCTTTTTTGTGCGCAACCCGTAAAGAAGGTATACTTAAACAAAGTTTAAATGCAGATGTTGGTTATCTGTTTTTAAACAAAAAATCTACTTTTGATGTTTCAGCATTAAAAACATTAAAACATTACGTAAAGCAAAATAACATAAGCATAATACATGCACATTCAAGTTCATTTTTCTTAGCAGTTTTAGTAAAGTTATGGCATTCAAAAGTTAAAATTATTTGGCATGATCATTACGGAAATAGTGCCTTTTTAAATAACAGAAAATCAAAAGTACTAAAACTAGCATCTTATTTTTTTGAGCATGTTTTATGTGTAAATGAAACTCTAAAAAAATGGGCAATAAGTAATTTACATTGTAAGCACGTAAATTTTTTGCCAAATTTTGCTGTTTCGGTTTTAAATAAACCAGAAACAATATTGAAAGGTATTGAAGGAAAACGTCTTGTACATTTAGCAAATTTAAGACCTCAAAAAGATCATAAAACACTATTAGAGGCGTTTGCTATTTTAGTTAAAAATAATCCCAATTGGACATTACATTGTGTTGGTAAAAATTTCAATGATGATTACAGCAAACAAGTTAAACAACAAATTAAAATTTTGAAACTTGAAGAGCATGTATTTTTATACGGAAGCAAGCCTGATGTTGAGCATATTTTAAAGCAGAGTACCATAGGTGTATTATCTTCAAAATCTGAAGGCATGCCCTTAGCATTGTTAGAATATGGCATAGCAAATTTACCTAGTGTAGCAACCAATGTAGGCGATTGTAAAAAAGTTGTAAGCTCACAAACTGAAGGTTTCTTAGTAGAAAAGCAAAATAGTGAAGCCTTGGCTAAAGCTATTTCAAAACTCATAAATAACGAAGGGTTGCAAGCAAAATTAGCTCAAAATTTACATAAAAAAGTAACTCAAAATTTTTCTGAAAAAGCAATAATAAATAAACTTGTAACTATTTATAAGCAGTACGTTTAATGAAACTAAACTTATATTATAAATTATTAATATTTCATGTATGTTTAGGACTTTTGGTGTTTGCACTAAGGCCTTTTGCAACGGTTTATTTTTTGTTTATATCTGCTTTTTTAGGATATAAAATCATTAAAGTTTCAAAAAAAAACAAAGTATTTTATGTGTTGTTAGCTTGTGCCTATATTGTTGGTGCTGAGGTGTTTTTAAGAATGAATAACGGTACCATATTTTATGAAGCTAGCAAGTATTTAGTAATAATATACGTGCTTTTGGGTATGTTTAGTGTAAGCTTTACTAATAAAGCATTTTCATATGTACTATATATTTTATTCCTTTTACCCGGTATTTTTGTGGCAGTAACCCAAATGGGTTTTGAAACGAACATACGTAAGGCTATAGCCTTTAATTTAAGTGGCCCCATATGTTTAGGCTTGGTAGCTGTATTTTGCTTCGGAAAAACAGTCACCTTCAAGCAAATACGTGTAATCTTGTTGGGGTTTTTAATGCCTTTGGTAAGCATGACGGTATATTTGTTTTTGTTTACGCCAGATGTTAGTGCTGTTATAGATGGAACAGGCTCAAATTTTGCAACTTCAGGTGGTTTTGGTCCCAACCAAGTAGCTACTGTTTTAGGCTTAGCTATGTTTGTACTTGCAGTACGCTTTTTTATGTCTAAAGAAGCCTGGTTATTTAAGCTTATAGATTTGGCTATTTTGGCGCTTGTAGGCTTTAGAGCTATTGTAACTTTTAGCAGAGGGGGCGTTTTAACAGCAGCCATAATGGTAGCGGCCTTTATTGGGTTGTATTACTTAAAAGTGAATTTAAAAAAGAAATTTGAAATAAAATTTTCATTGTTATTTTTTGTAGGCGCAGTTCTATTTATGTGGTTTATAAGCTCAGTGCAAACAAGCGGATTAATTGATAAGCGTTATGCAAACCAAGATGCCAAAGGCAGATCAAAAGAAGATGTAACCACAGGAAGATCTGATTTATTGGCTTTTGAACTTAAAGAATTTATAGATAATCCGTTTTTTGGTATTGGCGTAGGTAAAGTAAAAGAAGTTCGTTTTAATCAAACCGGTGTTGTAGCTGCATCACATAACGAAATGAGCCGTATTGTAGCAGAACACGGTTTGTTTGGCGTAGTTGCTTTTCTAATTTTACTTATTACACCATTAACTTTAAGATTAAAAAACCGGTCTAATATTTTTTTCTATTCGTTTTATGCATTTTGGTTGTTAACAATAAATCATTCTGCAATGCGTATTGCAGCTCCCGCATTTATTTATGGTTTAACATTGTTAAATGTGAAATATGATATTCCTAAAAGGAAATTAAAACCTGTAAATAACAGTTTAAAGTAGTTATATTTTGTAATAATGAAAAATATACTTTACATAGGTAATAAATTACAGTCTGTTAATAATACAGTAACAACAATTGATACCCTAAGTAAGCATTTAAAGCAAGAAGGCTATCACGTAATAACTGCTTCAAATAAAAAACAACAACTGTATCGTATGTTAGATATGTTATTTCATATTGTGAAACATAAAAATAATATAGACTATGTTTTAATTGATACTTACAGTACTTTAAATTTTTACTACGCTTATTTTAGTAGTTTACTTTGTAGGTTTTTTAAGTTGAAATACATACCCATTTTACATGGTGGAAATTTACCCGAGCGCTTAAAAAAATCGCCTAAATTATCAAAAGCTATTTTTAATAACGCTTATATAAATGTGGCACCATCAGCATATACAAAACATCATTTTGAAACATTTGGTATTACTAATATCACTTGTATTCCTAACAGTATTCAATTAGAAAATTATCCGTTTGAAAAAAAACAAATACATGGTGTAAAGCTCCTATGGGTGCGGTCTTTTTCAAAAATATATAATCCAGAATTAGCAGTTCATATTTTAAAACAATTACAAAACGAAGGCATAAATACCAGTTTATGTATGGTTGGGCCTGAGAAAGATGGAAGTTTAAAAAAAGTTAAAAATTTAGCCAATAAGTTAAGCGTTGAGGTCACATTTACGGGTAAATTAGAAAAGCAAGATTGGATTAATCTTTCAAAAAACTACAACATTTTTATAAATACAACACATTTTGATAACATGCCTGTAAGTGTAATTGAAGCTATGGCTTTAGGCTTGCCAGTAATATCAACCAATGTTGGAGGCATTCCTTTTTTAATTTCAAATAAAGAAAACGGTATTTTAGTTGAAGCAAATAATACACAGGCTTTTGTTAAAGCCATAAAGTTTTTAATAAATAGCCCTAATGAAGTTTGTAATATAACGCATAATGCATTGAAAACAGTTGAACATTTTAACTGGGATGTTGTAAAATATGCATGGTTTAAAATTTTATCATAATAGTTAATTGCGCAAACTTTATATCTTTACAGCAAACTAATTTTCTTTTTCGGTTTATGGCAAAAGGCAGTATACACTTTAATATATCTGAACGTAAGGTGTTGTTGCGTGTTTTTGATGTACTTTCGGTACTTACAATACTGTATTTTTTAGGTTATTCTTTTCATTTTGATTATTTCACTATAACCCAAGAAAACTGGCGTTGGGTGTTTGTTTTAATAGTGTATTTATCACTTTTTGGATCTATTTTTGAAATGTACGATTTACAAAAATCTAGCCGTATAGAAAAAATTTCAACAAGTGTTGTTTTTACAGTTTCTACAACCGTATTGTTTTATTTGCTAACACCATATTTTACTCCGGTTTTACCCGATAATAGATTGCAAATAGTATACTTTTATTTTGCCATTTTAATAGCATTAATTTTATGGCGTTTAGCGTATATAAATTTTATAGTATCACCTAGGTTTTACAGAAAAGCCCTAATAGTTGGTGAAACATCATACATTGAAACTATTATTGAAGCTTTTAAAGATGCAGATCCTAATTATAAAATTGTGGGTTTTGTGAATTGTGAAGCTAATAGTAAAGAATCTATAAAGTTTAACGGCGTAAAAGAATACAACCCAAAAGATTTAAAAGCATTGGTTGCTAAAGAAAATATTTCTGAAATTGTAGTAGCCAGTTATAATGCTGAAACTATTACATATGAAATTTACTATGCGCTTATATCTTTGTTAGAAGATGGTATTCCAATACGAGAGTACACTCATGTTTATGAAGATTTAACCGAGCGTATACCTGTACAATTTGTTGGTAAAGATTTTTATAAATATTTTCCGTTTAGCCGAAGTAACCAAAATAAAATGTACTTGTTTTTTCGTAGGTTTTTTGATGTGTTTGTTGCAGTAATAGGTTTGTTTTTCGGTCTGTTTTTTTTACCAATAGTTTTAATTGGTAATATTTTAGCTAATAGAGGGCCGCTGTTTTACACACAAGAGCGTATAGGTAAAAACGGAAAACCTTTTAATATTATTAAATACAGAACCATGATAAAAAATGCCGAAAAAGATGGCATTGCTTGGGCTAAAAAAAATGATACGCGTGTAACGCCTTTTGGAAGGTTTTTAAGGCATTCACGCTTAGATGAAATTCCGCAGTTTATAAATATTTTAAAAGGTGATATGAGTTTAATTGGGCCAAGACCAGAACGACCTTTCTTTGTAAAAGAACTATCAAAAATGTTGCCTTTTTATGAAACACGCCACATAATAAAACCAGGTTTAACAGGTTGGGCACAAGTAAAAACACGTTACGGCTCTTCTGTTGATGATAGTTTATTAAAACTTCAATACGATTTGTATTATATTAAACGTCGTAGTTTTTTATTAGATATAAATATTATAATAAAAACACTAAGCACCATTATATTTTTTAGAGGGCAGTAGTAAAGTAAACTATTAATTATTGCTGTTTTTTTGAAAAGTGCTTTGTTAAAAATACATACCTAATAAACAACGCAATTAGCAGTGGTATTAAGCCAATTGCAAATACTTGTACACCAATAATCCAGTGTAAGGTTAAAAGGCATAACATAATTATTAAAAAGTTTAGGTATTTAGTAAACCATGGTTTAACATGTTTTTTTGTTAATTGAAAAACCATAAAAATATTTAAAGCAAAAGCCCATAGTAAATTATAGTTTTGGTGTGTGCCAGTATGGTCTGTAGCAAACCAAAGTAGTAAAATTAAAACACCAGCAAGCCCCGTAAAAATAAATAGTACAACATCTAACCAAGTGGTTCTTTTTTGTTTTTTAAAATCGGTATAGGTAATAAAAATAATAATACTTGCTAAAATACTAAATACAAATAACGGACTTGTTAAAAACGAATTTGATGTTTTTACATCTTTCCGTTTATAAATTATATGCGTTTTTTTAACTAGCGGTTGGTTGGTTGTTTTATGAGTTGCTGCTTCAAAAAACTTATAAATATTTTCAGGTAAAAACATATGTTGTTCGGCGGTGGCTTTTCTATCAATTACAGAGCCTAAAGCAATGTCTATACCCAAACTTCCCCATGTATTTTTGTTTACATTATCGTAAATTAAGGTTCTAAAAGTTTTTTCGGTATAACTATCAGGTAAGTTAAAAGTAATATTTTTGTTTGTAGCAATATTGGTTACATCTTTAATTTTTGTGGCACAATTATCAAAAAAGAACTCATATAAATAGCCTCGGTTTTCAGGTTTGTAATTGGTAATTAAGTAATTGTATAGTTGTTGTTTTTCGCTTTGCGATATATTTAAAACTTGTTCTTTTAATGTGCGGTTTAGGTAAACATAAATTTTATAAAATCTACTAAAATTATCTTTACTCATTAAGTAATTTAGTTTGCCTTGGGCAAATTTTAAATAGAAATTAGGGGCATCAAAATCATATTCACCGTAGCCATAAACAACGTCTATTTTGTTTTCAGGGTCTCTAACTCTAAAAGCACTATGCCCAAAGGCATCGTTTAATGCGTTTCCGGGGCCAGCAGTTAATATGCTAATTTCGGCAGTGTTTGATAGAGTGATTTCTTGTGAAAATGTGAACGATGTAAAAATTAAAAAAAGAAAAAGTAGTTGTTTTGCCATTATCTAAAAATACTAAAATCTAGTTTTAATGAAAATACGTTTGAGTATAGTGCAACACTTTGGTCTCCAATATCAGTAAAGGCATAATCTACTTGAATACCATTGTATTTAAAGCCTAAACCAAAACTAGGTTGAAAGGTTAATTGTTCAGAATTATCAATTTGTAATTCGTTTTGAAAATTACCCATGCCAGCACGTAAGTAAACCATATCAATATAGCCAAATTCAAAACCTAAAGCAGGGTTTATACTGGCAAATGATGTTGAAATGATATCGTTATTTTCTTCAAACCTAACATTTAAATTGGCAGCGGCTAAAAGTGTATAATCATAGTTAAAATCGAATTTTTTAGAAATACCTATTTGTAATTTAGGAATGGTAATTTCGGTAGTTTCTGGCAATTCTTGATTTTGCCCTTCAACAGCATCTCTAATAGTTTCAAATTCAGTTTCATCAATAGCCCACGCGTTAAAAGTTGTGGTAATATCACGGCCCATAATTCCAAACTTCCAATTATTATTAGTTTCAAATTGTACAGCAGCATCAAAGCCAAAACCCCATGATGATGCAAAATCTCCAATAATACGCCTAATTACCTTTGCATTTATACCATAGTTTAAGCCTTGAACGGGTAGTTTTCGGGCGTATGAAAATGTTAGGCCATAATCGGCAGTAGAAAAAAGACTAATTCTGTCATAATTAATATTGCCTTGTTCATCAATAAGTTGGGTGGTGTTTAAAATATCATCAACAGCAAACCTTATTAATGAAATGGCCATAGCGCTTCTGTCGTCAAGCGGCATAGCATAAGCGGCATAATCATAATTAGCAATATTTGCAAAATAACTAGAATGCATTAAGGCAAGTTGGTTGTCTTCTAAGGCTAGTAAACCCGCAGGATTCCAATAGCCTGCATTAACATCGGCGGTATGCGAGGTAACAGCGCCACTCATACCCAAAGCAGCAGCATCTACACCAATATTCATAAACTCATTAGAGTATTTTCTAGTGGTTTGACTGAAAACGGCAAAAAATACCAAACAAAAAAGTGTACTTAAATAAACTTTCAACTGCAATTTTTTTACAAAGATGCACATAATTTACAAACCTATAAACTTGAATTTATATTAGATATTGCTTGTAACTAAAATTGTTTGTTATTTTTACCACAAATTATAATACATTTTATGAAGCGATACATACCTAATGCTCTTACACTTTTAAACCTTTTAAGCGGATGTATTGCGGCTATATTTGCTGTTAATGGTAATTTTACTTGGGCGGCATATTTTGTTTTTTTAGGCATTTTCTTTGATTTTTTTGACGGTTTTGCTGCCAGAAAACTTAATGTACAAAGTGAAATAGGTTTACAGCTAGATTCTTTAGCCGATGTTGTAACCAGTGGTTTAGTACCAGGAATTGTAATGTTTAAGTTGTTTGAACTTGTTGAAGCAGATTGGGGTACTTTAAATTTTGAAAACGAATTTAACCTGCCTTTTTTACCAATTTTAGGGCTTGCCATAACCTTAGCCTCGGCATATAGGCTTGCAAAGTTTAATGTAGATACAGAACAGCAAACATTTTTTAAAGGCTTGCCAACACCAGCAAATGCCTTACTTATAATATCATTACCGTTAATAATAGAGTTTCAAAATAATGATGCTATAAATGCTATTATTTTGAACAAATATTTTTTAATAGCTCTAACAATTTTAAGCTGTTGGCTACTAAACTCTGGTATAAGACTATTTGCTTTAAAGTTTAAAAATTGGAATTTTAAAGAAAACGCTACACGCTATATTTTTATAATACTTTGCGTTGTATTGCTTGTTGTGCTTAAGTTTGCAGCCATTCCTTTAATTATTTTATTGTACATAGCCATGTCTGTTTTAAACAATTTAACCTCAAAATAACATTTAAAAATGCTAGGAATTATTTTTACCCTTTTAATGCTTGTATTATTACAAGCTGTATTAGGTTTTGACAATTTATTATACATTTCATTAGAATCTAAAAAAGCCCCACAAAACGACCAAAAACGTGTTAGAAAAGTTGGTATTTTAATTGCCATAGCATTACGCATTGTTTTACTATTTGTTTTAGTATCATTAATAAGCTATTTTCAAGAACCATTTTCATTTTTATCTGGCGGAATAGATGGTGTTGCTCATTTTGCTTTTAACGGCCACAGTTTGATAGTTTTAGCAGGTGGCGGTTTTATAATTTATACGGCTATTAAAGAAATTTGGCATATGATTTCTTTAAAAGATTTAGATCATGATGTTGAAAATGATGAGGCAGATAAAGGAAAAAAATCATCAAATGCTGTTATAGCAAGTATTGTGTTAATGAATTTAGTGTTTTCTTTTGATTCTATTTTGGCTGCTATTGGGCTTACAAGTGAAATAGAAAATGCAACAACAGCATTTATAGTTATGGCCATTGCTATTGTAATTAGCGGATTATTAATGCTGTTTTTAGCCGATAGAATATCAGTGTTTTTAGCTAAAAATAGAATGTATGAAGTACTAGGATTATTCATACTTTTTATTGTTGGAATTATGCTAGTTACTGAAGGAGGGCATTTAGCGCATCTTGAATTATTTGGTAATCATATAGTACCTATGAGTAAAACTACCTTTTATTTTGTGCTGGCTGTATTGGTAATTGTTGATGTTGTGCAAGGGCGTTACCAAAAGAAATTATTAAAAGAAAAGGCAAAAGAAGAATTGAATAAAAAGGAGTATTAATTGTAAAGATTTGAAAATTTATAAAATAACGGATACCTTTCTTCCGAAATACTGTCAATTCTTTTTATGACAAATTTTCTCAATGGAACATAATTATAATAACCTAACATATTCATTAAATCAACTTTTGAATCTCTTTTCATTAAAAAATCATTAGAGTTAGTGTATATATGAGCTAACACAAATGTTTTTTTTCCAAGTTCCGATTTAATAAAGTTATTATGTTTTCTGTTATTGAAAAGTCTAATAACAGAATCAAACAAAAACTCTTTTTTGTGGTTGTTTTTTATCCATTCATTTTTATATTGAACGTATTCTTTTGAGGTAGTATCTAAAAGAAAATGATGGAATTCTAACCCATCTTTATATGTGAGGTTCTTAAATTCAGCTTTATCAGTATCCTTAAAATCAGGGTTTTTAATAGTTTCTTGAATCGATTCGTATATGTACTTAAACTCAGAATCCTTTTGTAATTCATGATTTAATTCATCCAAGGTAAGTTTTTCAAGAATAGATTTTTCTAGAGGATTAGAACAACTGAGAAATATAAAAGTCGTCAACAAAACAATAAGTCATCTCATTGTTATATTTTTTAGTTAGATTAATCTCTAATTTTTTTCTTTCTAAGTTCAAAATTCTGGCCTAAATATACTTTACGCACCATGGCATCACTAGCAAGATCTTCTGGAATACCATGTTTTAAAATACCACCTTCAAACATTAAATAGGTTCTGTCTGTAATTGCTAAAGTTTCTTGTACGTTGTGGTCTGTAATTAAAATACCTATATTTTTTTTGGTAAGTTGTGCTACAATACGTTGAATATCTTCAACAGCAACAGGGTCTACACCAGCAAAAGGCTCATCTAATAAAATAAAATTAGGGTCTGTAGCAAGAGCGCGGGCAATTTCAGTTCTTCGGCGTTCACCACCCGATAATAAATCGCCTCGGTTTTTTCTAATATGGCCTAAGCTAAATTCTTCAATTAAAGATTCCATTTTCATGCGTTGTTCTTTTTTGCTTAATTTGGTAAGTTGCAAAACGCTTAAAATATTATCTTCAATACTTAATTTTCTAAAAACCGAAGCTTCTTGAGCCAAATACCCAATACCGTTTTGGGCACGCTTATACATGGGGAATTTTGTTATTTCAGTATTATCTAAAAAAATGTGTCCGCCATTAGGTTTAATTAACCCAACAATCATGTAAAAAGAGGTGGTTTTACCAGCACCGTTAGGCCCTAATAATCCAACAATTTCACCTTGTTTTACTTCAAGAGAAACATCTTTAACAACTTTTCGTCCGTTATAGGACTTCATTAAGTTTTCAGCTTTTAAAATCATACTTGCAATAACGTAATTTTTATTTAATTGAAAAAGTGTTATACAACGCTAAACGCCTTTGTGGCTTTAAAATTGTTAAATAACTAGTTTTCTTGTAAGGCATCCCAAAACTCATACGCGCGTCTTAAATGCGGAATTACAATAGTGCCGCCAACTAAGGTTGCAATACTTAAGGCTTCAACAACTTGCTCTTTTGTTAAACCTTCTTTATGGCAGCTTTCTAAATGATATTTTACGCAATCATCACAACGTAAAACGGCCGATGCTACTAAACCAAGTAGTTCTTTTGTTTTTACATCTAAAGCGCCTTCTGCGTATGCGTTGGTATCTAAATTAAAAATACGTTTTATTATTTTGTTGTTGTCGTTTAATATTTTGTCGTTCATTTTAGAACGATATTCATTAAATTCGTTTACTATATCAGACATTTTTGGCTTCTTTTCGTTTTTGATTTCTAACTACAATTTTAGAAATGTAAATGCTTACTTGGTATAAAATTAATATTGGAATGGCTACTATTACTTGGCTAGCAATATCTGGCGGTGTAATTACAGCCGAAAGTATTAAAACAATTACCAAGGCATATTTTCTGTACTTTTTTAAGGTTTGAGGTGTTACTAAACCAACTTTAGTTAAAAAATAGATAATTATTGGCAATTCAAAAATTAAACCAGAGGCTAGTACAGATGATCGTACTAAACCAATGTATGAGCTTATATCTATTTGGTTATCAACAATATCGGCAACGCTGTAATTTGCTAAAAAGTTTATAGATAGTGGTGTAACTATGTAGTAACCAAATAAAACACCTATAAAGAATAATAATGATGAAATGATTATAAAACCTCTAGAGTGTTTACGCTCATTGTCATGCAAGCCTGGGCTTATAAATTTCCAGAGTTGATAAATTATATAGGGGAAAGAAATAACAAAACCACCTAAAATGGCGGTCCAAATATCGGCCGAAAATTGTCCGGCCATGGTGCGGTTTTGTATTATAATTGGTATTTTTTCGTTACAAAATGTGGTGGTTACATCAATATAAGTAGCTGCTTTACATAAAAAATTATATGTTGGAAAACTCATATCTAACGGTGCAAAAATAATAGACTTAAAAATAAATCTACTAAAAACAAATGCTAAAGTAGCTACAATAATTACCGCTAAACAAATTCGTATTAAATGCCATCTTAAATCTTCAAGATGATCTAAAAAAGACATCTCGTTTATATTTTTTTTAGCCATTATATAATACCTTCTTTTATTAAATCATGTAAATGTACAACGCCTGCATAATTACCATTACTTTCAACAAGTAGTTGCGATATGCCTTTTTCTTCCATAATATCTAACGCATCAACCGCCATAGTATCAGCATCAACTCGTTTTGGGTTTGTGCTCATAATATCTTTGGCCGTTAGTGTTGTGAAGTCAATATTTTTGCTTAGCATACGTCTAATATCACCATCGGTAATAATACCTACAATTTTATTGTTTTCAACTACAGCCGAAACACCTAAGCGTTTTTCGGTAATTTCAACAATAACATCTTTTACGTTGGCACTGGGTTTTACTTGAGGCTTTTCGCTAATTGACGAAATGTTTTCAACCCTTAAATATAATTTTTTGCCAAGTGAACCACCTGGGTGGTATTTAGCAAAATCTTTACTAGAAAACCCGCGCATTTCAAGTAAGCAAATAGCTAAAGCGTCGCCAATAACTAATTGGGCTGTAGTGCTTGTAGTAGGTGCTAAATTGTTTGGGCAAGCTTCTTTTTCAACATAAGCATTTAAAATAAAATCTACGTGTTGTGCTAAAAAAGAATGTGTGTTGCCTGTAATAGCAATCATTTTGTTTTTTGCGCTTTTTATTAAAGGAACTAGTACTTTAATTTCGGGCGTATTACCGCTTTTTGATATACAAATAACTACATCATCTTCTAAAATTAGGCCTAAATCGCCATGAATGGCATCGGCAGCGTGCATAAAAATAGCAGGTGTACCCGTAGAGTTTAATGTAGCTACAATTTTTTGAGCTATTATGGCACTTTTACCAACACCAGTAATTATAACTCGCCCTTTAGAGTTGTATATAAGCTTTACAGCTTCTTCAAAATCATTTGTAATTAAGCTTGAAAGATTTAATATGGCTTTACTTTCTGCTTCAATAGTTTGTTTAGCAATTTTTATAATAGAATTCTCGCTATTCAAAATTTATATGGTTTTAGTTGATGCTTTTAAAGAATTTCTTATCTTTAAAGGTATTCAAATTTAAATTTTGTTGTATTTTGGTTTTTCGTTACAAAGCTAACGAAAAAAATATGGGGGTTCTTTAAAATAGTCTCTTAAATTATTCAAAAAAAATATTGAATATTTTATAGTGTTTTTAAGTATAAATAAATTTTAATTATTTCATGTTGGTAGCAAAAAGTGACTTGCATTCTGCGCTTAAAAAGTATTTTGGGTTTAACAAATTCAAAGGGTTACAAGAAGATGTTGTTGAAAGTATTTTATCAGGTAATCATACATTTGTAATTATGCCAACGGGTGGTGGTAAATCACTCTGTTATCAATTGCCTGCATTAATGCAAGAAGGTACAGCCATTGTGGTTTCGCCTTTAATTGCTTTAATGAAAAACCAAGTAGATGCTATTAGAGGTGTATCAAACCAAGAAGGTATAGCACACGTATTAAATTCATCATTAAATAAAACCGAAGTTAAACGTGTTAAAGAAGATATAGTTAATGGGGTTACAAAATTACTGTATGTAGCACCAGAGTCTTTAACCAAAGATGAAAACATAGAGTTTTTAAAATCGGTTAAAATATCATTTATGGCTGTTGATGAAGCCCATTGTATAAGTGAATGGGGACATGATTTTAGGCCAGAATACAGAAACCTACGCAATATTATTGGCAGAATTGGAGATAATATTCCAATAATTGGTTTAACAGCCACAGCCACACCAAAAGTACAAGAAGATATTATAAAAAACCTAGGAATTACTGGGGCAAATACGTTTAAAGCTTCGTTTAACAGGCCAAATTTATATTATGAAGTTAGGCCAAAAACTAAAAATGTTGATGCCGATATTATTAGGTTTATTAAGCAAAACGAAGGGAAATCTGGTATTGTTTACTGTTTAAGCAGAAAACGTGTTGAAGAATTAGCTCAAGTATTACAAGTAAACGGTATAAAAGCAGTGCCATATCATGCAGGTTTAGATGCCAAATCAAGATCCAACCACCAAGACATGTTTTTAATGGAAGATATTGATGTGGTTGTAGCAACAATAGCCTTTGGTATGGGTATAGATAAACCAGATGTTAGGTTTGTAATTCACCATGATATACCAAAAAGCATTGAGAGTTATTACCAAGAAACAGGGCGCGCTGGTCGTGATGGGGGCGAAGGCCACTGTTTAGCGTACTATTCATATAAAGACATTGAAAAATTAGAAAAATTCATGTCTGGTAAACCCGTTGCCGAACAAGAAATTGGGCACGCTTTATTACAAGAAGTAGTTGCTTTTGCAGAAACATCTATTTCTAGAAGAAAATTTATTTTACATTATTTTGGTGAAGCTTTTGATAATGAAACCGGCGAAGGTGGCGATATGGATGATAACGTTAGGCATCCAAAAAAGAAAACAGAAGCTAAAGATGATGTAGTAGTTTTGCTAGAAACCATACAGGCTACCAATGAAAAATACAAATCAAAAGATTTAGTAAACGTAATTGTTGGTACAGAAAATGCCATGATAAATTCTCATAAAACCAATGAACAACCGTTTTTTGGAAGAGGAAAAGATAAAGAAAAAAATTACTGGATGGCACTTTTAAGGCAAGCTCTTGTTGCAGGTTATCTTAAAAAAGATATTGAAACCTATGGCGTTATAAAATTAAGTGAAGCTGGTGCAGATTTTATAAAATCGCCCGTATCATTTATGATGACCGAAGACCATGTTTTTGATAATGAAAAAGATGATGCCGGCATAGTAACAGCATCAAAAGGTGGCGGCGTATCTGCCGATGAAACACTTATGGGCATGCTTAAAGATTTAAGAAAAAAGAATGCAAAAAAACTAGGCGTGCCACCGTTTGTTATTTTTCAGGATCCATCATTAGAAGATATGGCGCTTAAATACCCAATATCATTACAAGAATTAAGTAATGTTCATGGTGTAGGCGAAGGAAAAGCCAAAAAATTTGGTAAAGATTTTGTAGCCCTAATAGCAAAGTATGTTGAAGAAAATGATATTGTACGTCCAGATGATTTAGTTGTAAAATCTACCGGAACCAATTCAGCAAATAAACTCTACATTATTCAAAGTATTGATAGGAAATTACCTTTAGATGATATTGCATCAGCAAAAGGTTTAGAAATGAATGATTTCATAAAACAAATGGAAGCCATTGTATATTCTGGTACTAAATTGAATATTAATTATTGGGTTGATGAAATATTAGACGAAGACCAGCAGGAAGAAATACACGAGTATTTTATGGATTCTGAATCTGATGCCATAAACGAAGCTATTGAAGAGTTTGATGGCGATTATGATGAAGAAGAACTACGCCTTTACAGAATTAAGTTTATTAGCGAAGTAGCTAATTAAAAAGCCGTATTCAGTATTTTAAATAAAATTGTAAATCGTCAATTGTAAATCGTCAATCATTCTTATCTTTGCACTTTCTTAAAAATTAGAACAATGCAAGACGGATTATACGCAAAATTCAATACAACAAAAGGCGAAATTTTAGTTGCTTTAGAATTTAAAAAAACACCAGGAACAGTTGGTAACTTTGTAGCTTTAGCAGAGGGTAACCTTGAAAATTCAGCAAAACCACAAGGCACACCATACTACAATGGTTTAAAATTTCATAGAGTAATTCCAGATTTTATGATTCAAGGCGGTTGCCCACAAGGTACCGGTACAGGAAATCCTGGATATCAATTTGATGATGAATTTCACCCAGATTTAAAACATGATGGCCCTGGCGTATTATCTATGGCAAATGCTGGCCCAGGAACTAACGGAAGCCAGTTTTTTATAACACACGTTGAAACACCTTGGTTAGATAATAATCATACCGTTTTTGGTAAAGTACAAAGTGGGCAAGACGTTGTTAATGCTATTGCACAAGATGATGCTATTGAAACCTTAGAAATAGTAAGAGTTGGTACAGAAGCTGAAGCATTTAATGCTATTGAAGCTTTTAGAACTTTTGAAGGTGCAAGAGAAAAAAGAATAGCTGAAGAAAAAGCAAAAGCCGATGCCGAATTAGATAAATTAGCTACAGGTTTTGAAAAAACAGAAAGCGGTTTGCGTTACCAAATTATTCAAAAAGGAGATGGTGTTAAAGCCGAAAAAGGTAAAACAGTATCTGTACATTACAAAGGGCAATTAGCTGATGGCACTGTTTTCGATTCTTCATACAAAAGAAACCAACCCATAGATTTTCCTTTAGGAGTTGGCCAAGTAATTCCTGGTTGGGATGAAGGTATTCAACTTTTAAAAGTTGGTGATAAAGCACGTTTAGTAATACCAAGTAATTTAGGCTACGGTAGCAGAGGTGCTGGTGGAGTAATACCACCAAATGCCACATTAATTTTTGATGTTGAATTAATGAATGTAAAATAAAAATAAAGTTATATTTTATATAAAAGCACACCTTTTGGGGTGTGCTTTTTTTATTATATCGAGTATTTTTGTGAGTTATTACTTGTTTTCTTTAAATTTACCTTGCCTCAATAATTTTTAGTATGATTAGAGTAGAAGACGCTCCTTTTTATAAAGAAGTTTTAAAAGTGTGTATTTACCCTTTTGGTAAACTTTATATTTTTTCGGGTTTTGTAATTTCAGAAATAGGTGAAGGTGTTACCCTAAGTTGGGATAATGCCAAACAAATGGTTGCAGACGTTGAAAGCTTTTTAGGTACAGATGGTACAAACTTAGTATATATATCAAACAGAGTAAACTCATATTCTGTTGTGCCACAAGATTGGTTAAAATATTTCAAACTAAATTATGGTTTAAAAGAATATTTTGTTGTTACAGCAGCTAATAAAGGGCACTTTAATATAACTTTTGAAAAACTTTTTTTTAGAAGTAAAATAAAAACTTTTAATTGTTTAGTTGAGGCCGTAAATAAAGCCAAAACAAGAAAGCAAGAAGTTGCTTAACATAATTTTTAAAACTATATTTATTTTATAAAAATATACGTTTTGAAAAAAAGCTTAGAGCAATTAAAATATCCCATAGGTAAGTTTCAATGCCCAGAAACTGTTACAACACAACATTTAAATAATTGGATTTTAACTTTAGAGCAATTCCCAATTAAGTTTGAAGCGCTTGTTAAACACTTAACAAAGGAGCAACTAGATACACCTTACAGGCCTGAAGGTTGGACTATTAGGCAAGTTGTGCATCACGTAGCCGATAGTCATCACCATAGTTACATACGTTTTAAGTGGGCTCTAACTGAAAATACTCCACTAATTAAAGCTTATAACGAAAAGCTTTGGGCCGAATTACCCGATAGCAAACAAGCGCCAATTCAAATGTCTTTAGAGCATATTAAAGCTGTGCATTACAAACTAGTAGCATTGCTAAAACTATTAAAAACAGCCGATTTTAATAAAAGTTTCATACACCCCGAAACTAATAGTAAAGTGTTTTTATCACACAATGTTGGTAATTATGCATGGCATAGCAAACACCATTATGCACACGTTGAAAATGTTTTAAAAGAAAAAGGCTGGTTGTAAAAATGATTAGAACTTTTAAAAAAGAAGATACCCAACAATTACTAGAAATTTATAATTATTACGTACAAAACTCTGTAGCCACGTTTGATGATGAGCCACTAAAATACAGTGTTTTTTATGAAAAGTTAAAAACTATAAATTCAGAATTTCCGTTTTTAGTTTTTGAAGAAAATAACACACTTTTAGGCTTTGCCTATGCAAGTAAATTTAGGCCTAAACCAGCATACCAAAACACAGTAGAATCTACCATTTATATTAAGCATACCGCACACGGTAAAAATTTAGGCACAATTATACCAAGCGTTAATACAAGCCTTAAAGCAAAAAAAATATCACACCGTTTTAGGTGTACTTACGTTGCCAAATGAAGCCAGTGTTAAATTACACGAAAAATTTGGCTTTAAAAAAGTAGCACATTTAAATCAGGTAGGTTTTAAATTTGAACAGTGGCAAGATGTAGGTATGTATCAGCTTATACTTTCCACTTAATATTACAACCAATACTTGGTTTTTGTAAAGCTTTATTTTCAGTGTTTTCAAGTATACAATTTAAAGCATGTTTTAAATCGGTTCCAGTTACAGGAATGTTGTTTCCTGGTCTAGAATCATCTAATTGTCCTCTGTAAACTAACGTATTTTCAGCATTAAACACATAAAAATCTGGCGTACACGCTGCATCATAAGCTTTAGCTACGGTTTGTGTTTCATCATATAAATAAGGAAACGGGTACCCTTCATTTTTGGCATGTATAACCATTTTTTCAGGACTATCTTGTGGATAATTAATAGCATCATTACTTGAAATAGCCACAAAACCAATGCCTTTTTCTATATAGTTATTGGCTATATTTACAATAGTAGTATTTACATGAATTACAAAAGGGCAGTGGTTGCAAATAAACATAACTACAGTGCCTTTTTCACCCTTTACATCATCAAAATGTAATGTTTTATTTGAAACAGTATCAAATAGTGAAAAATTTGGTGCTTTTGTACCTAAAGGTAACATATTTGAAGGTGTATTTGACATGGTGTTAATTTTTAATCAAATTTCGGTATAATTTGTATTTTTAAAAAATGAATGATACAATAACTTTTGAAGATTTTACTAAAGTAGACTTAAGAGTAGGAACCATTATTGAAGTTAATGATTTTCCTAAAGCAAGAAATCCAGCTTATCAATTAATTATAGATTTTGGCGATTTAGGAATTAAAAAAACATCGGCACAAATTACAACACGTTATGCCAAAGAAAGTTTACTGCATAAGCAAATTATGGCAATTGTAAATTTCCCAAAAAAACAAATAGCTAATTTTATGAGTGAATGCTTGGTGTTAGGAGCTGTAAATGGTAAAGATGTTATTTTGTTAAAACCAGAACATAAGGTTAAAAACGGTATGGTTGTATCGTAAAAACAAAAAAGCAGCGTTTTAAACGCTGCTTTTTACTGTATTTGTTTAATTAAATATCATCAAAATCTACATCTGTAAAACTTTCAGTAGCTTTAAGGGTGTCTTCGGTTTCAGATTTTGCAGAATATTCATTGTTGTATTCTTTTTTAAAATCTTTTTGATGACGTTCGCTTATTACTTCATCACCTTTTTCTTCTATGATATAATCTGTCATTTCAGATAAAATACTTTTAAATTCAGCAAAATCTTCTTTGTAAATATAAATTTTATGCTTTTTGTAGTGAAATGATCCATCGTCATTAGTGAACTTTTTACTTTCTGTAATAGTTAAGTAGTAATCATCTGCTTTAGTAGCTCTTACGTCAAAGAAATAGGTACGTCTACCTGCTCTCAATACTTTAGAAAATATTTCTTCTCGCTCCATCATATCATTATTATTCATAGTTGTATAGAAATTTATAGTATTATGGTTTGTGTACCAAAAATCTAAAAAAAACCTTTATTAACCAACAAATTATGAATTTTCTTTTTGAAATGTTAAGTTTTGTTGATTTTATTTTAAATATGTTAACCGTAAAATGTTGATTTAAAGGTTATTTGCTTGAAGTTTCGCTAATTTGTTTTAAATACAAATCTTTGTAGTAACCATCAGTGTTTATAAGGGTTTCATGCGTTCCCTCTTGAATAATTTTACCATCATCTAAAACAATAATTTTATGAGCATTTTTTGCTGATGATACTCTATGGCTAACAATTATAGAAGTTTTTCCTTTTGAAATTTTGTTAAGGTTTTTAAGTATTTTTTCTTCAGTTTCAGTATCTACGGCAGATAAACAATCATCAAAAAGTAATATTTTTGGAGATTTAATTATAGCTCTGGCAATAGAAACACGTTGCTTTTGCCCGCCAGAAAGCGTAATACCACGTTCGCCTAAAACAGTGTTATAGCCGTTGTTAAACTTAATAATGTTTTTGTGTACTTGGGCGTTTTTAGCGGCTTCAATTACAGTTTCTTCAGTAGCGTTTTCATTACCAAATTTTATATTGTTTTTTATAGAATCTGAAAAAAGAAAAGCATCTTGTGGCACATAGCCAATACTGTCTCTTAAATTGTTTAAATTTAAGTTTTTTATTTCTTTATTGTTTATGGTAATGCTGCCATTATCAATATCGTAAAGTCTTCCAATTAAATCTAAAATAGTAGATTTACCCGAACCTGTTTTGCCAAGTATAGCAAGTGTTTCTCCTTCTTTTACAGAAAAACTGATGCCTTTTAAAGCGTTAATATTAGTGTCATCGTAAGTAAAAGACACGTTTTTAAACACAATATCTCCAGTTATTTCAGTGTTTTTGGTAACAGTATTTTTAATTTCAGGCTCTAGTTTTAAAAATTCATTTATCCGTTTTTGCGATGCTTCGGCTTGCTGAACAATAGAAGTTACCCAACCAACTGTAGCAACAGGCCATGTAAGCATATTAACGTAAATAATAAACTCTGCAATGGTGCCAATACTGTCTATTTCTCCGTTTATGTATTGCATGCCGCCAACGTAAATTACAAGTAAATTACTGGCGCCAATTAATAAAATCATCATAGGGAAAAACCATGCTTGCACTCTTGTTAAACTTATTTGTTTGTCTTTGCTTTCAATAGCTAAAGTTTCAAAATTAGTAGAGGTTTGAGGTTCAATACCATAAGCTTTTATTACCGAAATACCACTAAATGACTCTTGTGTAAAGGTTGAAAGTTTAGATAAATACTCTTGTACAATGGTACTTCTTTTATGTATTTCTTTACTTAATTTATAAATTATTACAGATAGCACAGGCAGCGGTAAAATAGTGTAAAGCGTAAGCGTTGGTGCTTCTTTAAACATATAAATTAATGCCACCACAAAAAGTGCAACTGTGTTTATACTATACATTAAAGCGGGGCCAGAGTACATACGTACTCTACCAACATCTTCAGTAATGCGGTTCATGAGGTCTCCCGTTCGGTTCTGCTTATAAAAATTTAAAGATAGTTTTTGGTATTGTTCGTAAATTTCGTTTTTTAAATCATACTCAATGTAACGCGAAACATTAATAATGGTTTGCCTCATAAAAAAGGTAAGTATACCAGCAATTACCGCAGCACCAATAATGTATAGAATTGCTTGTGTTAATTGCGTTTTAAAAACAGCCTCTGTAATGGTATTGGCTCTGTAATTTTCAACCGTAGCAATAATTTTTTTCACATAACGCGGTGTGTATAATAAAAATATACGTGCTGCAACAGTGGTTAAACTACCAATAATAAGGTGTGTTTTGTATTTTAAAAAATATTTATTTAAATGTTTTAATTCTTTCATTGAATATTGGTAAACAAGAAAGCAAATATAACGCATATATATGTTATATACTTTTAAAACGCGTTTAGTAATTGTTAAAAATACTCTAAATTATTAGTGAAATAATTAAAATTAAAAATGAAGTTTCTTTATAAAATAATATTATTTTTGCAGCGAAAAACAAACAGTAAATGTTTTATTATTTCTTAAATTAAGTTCTTTGTAATTATGCTAAACAGAAGACATATTAGAGTAAAAGTTATGCAAACTTTATACGCCTTTAAAGGTAGTGAAAGTGATGATTTTAGTAAAGACCAAAAATTTCTATTGTTTAGTATAAATAATATGTACAATTTGTACTTGTTATTAATTTCTTTACTGCTAGAAATTAGAAAAAGAGCTGAAAAAGATCTTCAAAAAAAGCAAAACAAACACTTAGCCACAAAAGAAGATAAAGACCCCAATAAAAAATTTATTAATAATCAGTTGTTAACTTTTTTAAGCAATAGCTTATCTCTTAAAGATGAGTTAGATTTACATAAAGTTACTAATTGGGAGTTAGATACTGAATATGTTGAAATACTTTTTAAAAATATTATAAGCAGTGATCTTTACAAAGAATACATGAACACACGTGTATCTGATTTTAAAGAAGATAAAGCATTTATTGTAGATGTTTTTAAAGATATTATTGCACCAAATGATAAACTTTACGATTACATTGAAGATAAAAACTTAACATGGTTAGATGATTTGCCTACCGTAAATACCACCATTTTAAAATTGTTACGTAAAGTAAAACCAAACAGTTTAGATACCCATTTTGTACCTAAACTTTTTAAAGAAGAAGATGATAAACAATTTGCGATAGATTTGTTTAAGAAAACATTATTAAATAGAGCTAATTTAAACAAAGAAATAGAAACCAAAACCAAAAATTGGGACGCAGAAAGAATTGCAGATATTGATTATGTATTGTTACAAATGGCAATTAACGAACTTAAAAACTTCCCTTCAATACCAGTAAAAGTTACTATAAATGAGTATTTAGAAATAGCTAAAGAATATTCTACCCCAAAAAGTAGTATTTTTATAAATGGTATTTTAGACAAACTCGTGAAAGAATATACTGACAATGGAGCCCTTAATAAAATTGGACGCGGTTTATTATAAAATGTTGTTAAGTTGAAGTTGAAAAATTTTTAATAGATTAAATAATTAGTATTTTTACCCTTACAAATAGAAAAATAATTAACATGAGAAAAGTAATTTTAGGTTTAAGCACTATGTGTTTACTGGCTTTTACAGCTTGTAAAGAAAATGCCGCAAGTAAAATAGATAAAAGTAATATTGCAGCTGCTGCCGAAAGAGATGCTCAAGCATCAAAATTCCCTGTGATTGAGTTTGATAAAACAGAACATGATTTTGGTGAAATAGAGGCTAAAAAATCAGTATCTACAGTGTTTAATTACACAAATAAAGGAGATGCGCCTTTGGTAATTACAGATATTAAAAGTTCTTGCGGTTGTACTGTACCACAAGATTGGAGTAGAGCACCTTTAGCTCCTGGAGAATCTGGTAAATTTACTGTTACTTATAATGGTAGTGGTTCAAATAAAATATCAAAAACAATAACAGTTACTGCTAACACCGAAAAAGGTAAAGAAACAGTAAAAATAACAGCTTTTGTAAAAACAGATGCAAAAGCAACTAATTCACCAGTACAATAACATATAAATTATGGGAGAAGGATTTGGGGCATTTATGCCAATGATTTTATTATTTGTAGTGCTTTATTTTTTTATGATTGCACCTCAAATGAGACGAGCAAAAAAAGAAAAAAAGTTTGCTGCAGAACTAAAAAAAGGCGACAAAGTTGTTACTAAAAGCGGTATGCATGGTAAAGTTTTAGAGCTTAATGATAAAGATGGTAGCTGCGTTATTGAAACCTTATCAGGTAAAATTAAGTTTGAACGCACTTCAATTTCAATGGAAATGAGTAACAAAATTAATACTCCAGCAACTACAAAATAAACACTTAAATTGTTTATAAAAATATATTAAGGCTTCATTTTTAATGGAGCCTTTTTTAATATATTATTTTCTCAACTAATAAAATATTAAAGGGATTATGTTGAAAAAAGTAGCATAAAGCATTACCGTAAATATAAAAAAGAGAAAGTTTTTACATTAGAAATATATTAAAAGTTTCATATATAAAAAAGGTCTCAATACAAATTGAGACCTTTTTTATAAATATTAAAAGTAATTTTGATATTTAGTTTTTTCTAAGTTTTCTTACTCCAAAAGCAGTTGCACCTAAAAGCAAGATACCTAAACCACCATCTAATGGTACAGAATCTGTAGGTTGCTTTGGTTTTTTCCATTGCTTTTTCTTCTTTTTGTACCATTTCTTTTTCCACTTATAATACCAACCAAAGCCCCAAGTTAATGTTGGGTTTTGTGCTGAAATTGTTAGTGTGTTTGTAGTTAAGTTCATTGAAGGCGCATTTGTTGTTGCATTGGCACTAGAACCAAAGCAGAACATAAAAGTCAATACAAATGCTATAACCTTTAAATTTTTTAATAAAAAATTACCCTTGTCTTTCATTGTTATAAATTAATTAATATTAGATTAATAGCATTGTAAAAATATTATATGTCAATGAAATAACAGTTTTTATTCGATAAACACTGTATTTATTAGATTAAAATTGTTTTTGTAAAAACAATTTACATTAAGCCGAATAATTACGATTTTTATCGATAAATATAAAGTGAAAATATACTTAAGCTATCAATATGAAAGTTTATTTGGCAGTTAATTCTGCTATTTTACATATTACTTCTGTGGCTTTTATAATACTTTCAACAGGAACATATTCATAACGCCCATGAAAATTGTGTCCGCCAGCAAAAATATTGGGGCAAGGTAAGCCCATGTAGCTTAATTGAGAACCATCAGTACCACCTCTAATTGCTTTTATAAGTGGTTTAATTTCTAATTGTTTCATTGCTTCTTCTGCAATAGCAACAATGTGCATTACGGGTTCAATTTTTTCACGCATGTTAAAGTACTGGTCTTTTATTTCGGTAACAATAACCTCATTACCGTATTGGGCATTAAGTTCGTTTGTTAGTTTTACCATTACTTCTTTTCTGGCCTCAAAATGCTCTTTATCATGGTCTCTAATTATATAGTGTAGTGTGGTTTCTTCAACATCACCTTCCATGTTATGTAAATGGAAAAAACCTTGGTAACCTTCAGTATGCTCTGGCGTTTCTAACCTTGGTAGTGAATTTATAAATTCGGTGGCTATGTACATTGAATTTATCATTTTTCCTTTAGCATAACCAGGATGCACAATTTTCCCTTTTATTTTAACTACGGCACCGGCGGCATTAAAATTTTCGTATTCTAATTCACCAATTTGGCTTCCGTCCATGGTGTAAGCCCAATCTGCTCCAAATTTTTCAACATCAAATTTATGAGCGCCTCGTCCAATTTCTTCATCGGGTGTAAAGCCAACACGTATTTTTCCGTGTTTTATGTCTGGATTTTGAATTAAATATTCCATAGCAGATACAATTTCGCAAATACCTGCTTTATCATCGGCTCCTAAAAGTGTTGTACCATCGGTGGTAATTAAAGTTTGTCCTTTGTATTGCAATAAATCTTCAAAATAATCTGGTGATAAAACAATATTTTCTTCTTCATTTAAAACAATGTCTTTACCATCATAATTATCAATTATTTGAGGTTTAACATTAGCGCCTGTAAAATCTGGCGATGTATCAAAATGCGAAATAAATCCAATAGTAGGTACCTCATGGTTTACATTACTTGGTAAGGTTGCCATAATATATGCATTAGCATCAATAGTTACATCTTGCATGCCAATAGCTTTTAACTCTTCAACTAGTTTATTGGCTAAATTCCATTGTTTTTCTGTGCTTGGTGTGGTTTTAGAGTTTGGGTCAGATTCCGTATCAATAGTTACGTAACTAGTAAAACGTTTTATTATATGTTCTTTTGAAATCATTTTAAAAGTGAATTTTTAAATGTGTAATTATAATTTCAAAATTACAATTATTAATTGTTTAGCTCTTTAACTATATTGATTTTTTATTTAAACTATTAAGTGTATTTTTGCACAAATAATACTGATGTACAAACAACTTATCCGTCCGATATTTTTCGCTTTCGATCCTGAAAAAATTCATCATTTCACATTTAGTTTAATAAAATTCACATCAAAAATACCTGGTTTACAAGCTGTTTTTAAAAGTTTATATGTTGTGAATGATAAAACTCTAGAACGCAATTTGTTTGGTTTAACTTTTAAAAATCCTGTTGGTTTAGCAGCAGGTTTTGATAAAAATGCTATTTTATATAACGAATTGGCAAACTTTGGTTTTGGGTTTATTGAAATTGGTACTGTAACGCCTAAAGGGCAAATGGGAAACCCTAAAAAAAGGTTGTTTAGGTTAAAAGATGATAAAGGTATTATAAACCGAATGGGTTTTAATAATGAAGGTGTTGAAGCTGCTATTGAAAAATTAAAAAAAAATAAGGGAAATTTAATTATTGGCGGAAATATTGGAAAAAACACAGATACAAAACCTGAAGACTATACCAAAGATTATTTAACGTGTTTTAATGCACTGCACCCGTATGTAGATTATTTTGTGCTAAATGTAAGTTGCCCTAATGTTGGTAGTCATGCTAAATTAAACGATAAAGATTATTTGCTAGAACTAATTGGCGCGGTACAAAAGGCTAATACAACATTTGAAAAACAGAAACCTATATTATTAAAAATTGCACCAGATTTAAATGAAGGGCAATTAGATGAAATAATAGAGTTAATAAGCGAAACAAAGTTAGATGGTGTTATTGCAAGTAACACATCTGTAGATAGAACTGGTTTAAAAGCATCTGAAGATATGCTAAAAGCTATTGGTAATGGTGGTTTAAGCGGGCAACCAATAAAAGATAAAAGCACCAAAGTTATACAGTATTTAGCAACTAAAAGCAATAAAGCATTTCCAATAATTGGTGTTGGTGGTATTCATTCTGCTAATGATGCTCTTGAAAAAATAAATGCTGGTGCAGATTTAGTGCAAGTTTATACAGGTTTTATTTATGAAGGGCCACGTTTGGTGAAATCTATAAACAAAGCAATTTTAAAAGCTACTTAACAAAACGTTTTACTACCCTAACAGAATTACTAATAACCGTAAGTAAGTATGAGCCTGAAGCTAAATTACTGGTGTCAATTGGTTTGTTAGTAACTACGCCTGATGAAAATTTTTGCCCTACTAAGTTTGCAATTTCAAAGTATAAAACACTGTTTTCATCATTAAAATTAGATGCTACTCTTTGTATATAAAGTAGGTTGTTTTTAACAGGGTTTGGGTACAATTTAATGTCTTTATCTGTAACAGGAACACTAATTGTTTTTAAGTGTACATTATCAATAGCAATATCACCTTTCCAGCCATTACCTCTTACGGCCCTAAACCTAATATTGATAGTTTCACCAACATAATATGATAAATTGATAGATGCTTTTAAAAAATCATCGGTTTGGTTATTTTGTTGGCTACCAATAAATGGCGGAATAACATCATTTATATAGCCATCAATGGTTTTAATATCAACATGAAGTTCACCTATATTTTCACCAAACATATGGTAGTTAAAATCTATTTCAGAATTTTGATGAACTACATCAATACATGGCGAAATAAACGCTGTTGTAGCGCCTTCTTCTGCACCTGAAGCTTCGGTATAAATATACCTGTTTAAATTACCATTTTTGTGATGATGATTATTTAAGGGGCCAGTAGCATCAGAGTGTGTTTCTCCATGGTTAATAACCCAGTGGTAACCACTGTTGTTATCGTTTACAGTCCATCCATCATCTCCTGCTACGTCAAAAGTATCAAAACCTTCATCAAAAAGAGTTTCAGTTAATACGCCAACTTTAACAAGGTTATGGTATGTTTTAGTTATTTTTTTTGAATTTTTATAAACTGAAAGTGTTACACTGTAAATACCGGTATTAAATGTATGTGTTGGGTTTTGTGTGGTATAGTCAATAATACCATCAGAATTTATATCCCATTCCCAAGCAGATATGTTAGCGCAAGAATTACTAAAGTTTACTGTTAATTCACTTTCACAACTTATGGTATTATATGCTTCTATGTCTGCATTAAACGTAGGGCTAGATAAATAATGCTTTTGTGTTATATAGAAAGCATACATTCTTTGTAATTGTTGGTTGGTAAAATGCGTTCTGCATACTTTTTTTGCGTAAGACATTATGTTGCTAACATCGGGTTTAAAAGTATGCCCATGAGCATCGGTTTCTGTACCTATATATTCACAAAATTCATTAACATTACTAGTTGTTAATTTTGGGTCTGCAGGTGTGTCACAAATACCATCGCCATCTGTATCACAATTGCTACCATCAACAAGCTCTGTGGTTAATGCATTATTGTCGTTACCATGTGTGTGCAATAGTGAAAAAAAGTGACCCATTTCATGCACAAGTGATGATGTGGCACAACTATTTTTAATTACTAAATAATCTTTGTTTCTAGTATTATTGGTGTAACCACAAATACTTTGGTTTGCTTCGTTTTTTAAAGCATGCGTAAAATAAATATTTATAACTCCTGGAGAATTATTAGTTTCAAAAACAGTATCATCTTCTCCTTTTATTATGTGAGCAGTAGGGTTACTATCAATGTAATTAATTTCACTAGAAACAAAAAATGTCATTCTAGCGTTGTTAAAATGGTTGTTTAAATTATTAAGTGCAGCATTTAAATCGGCATCACATATACCTTCATTTCCGTTAGAATATCTTAAAACATGAATTTTTACAGGAATATAATTAACAATGTTTTCCGATAAGTCTTTTAAATTTAAATGCTTGTTACTTAAAGTCTCGTTGTAATTTATACTGTTGAAGAGTTCAATTTGTGCTTCAGAAAATGAGGTTCCGCAAGCAAAATCATTGTTTTGCGCAGATATAAAACCAAATGCAGTTAGCATTACTGCTACAAAAAAAAGAAATGATTTTTTTAGGTTGGGTATCATTGGGTAAATTTGGTAAATCAAATGTACCTGTTAATGTGAAAATATTGTAAAATAAACGTTAAGTGTAAATATTAATCGATAAATAGGAAATAATTGACAATTAGTTTTTGCTTACACTTACGTTATCAATTAAATTAAAATTTAATAAATATAAACCAACATAACTGTTATATCTATTAATTTCTAATTTTAAACCTTATAAAAATTAGTAGTATTTTTACACCGAAACTAAACGAGTATATGTTAGAAAAAATTAAGATTATAGAATGCCCGCGTGATGCTATGCAAGGCATTAAGCAATTTATTCCAACAGAAAAAAAAGTACAGTATATCCAGTCGTTATTACGTGTTGGTTTTGATACTATAGATTTTGGTAGTTTTGTTTCACCAAAAGCCATTCCGCAAATGGTTGATACTGCTCAGGTTTTAGAGCAGTTAGATTTAACTAAAACCAGCAGTAAATTATTGGCAATTGTAGCCAATTTACGTGGGGCCCAAGATGCTTGTAAACATTCTGAAATAAATTATTTAGGCTACCCGTTTTCAATATCTGAAAATTTTCAAATGCGTAATACACATAAAACCATTGCGCAGTCTGTTGATATTTTAAATGATATTTTAGAAGAAGCTAACAAGCACAATAAAAAAGTAGTTGTTTATATTTCAATGGGCTTTGGAAACCCTTACGGCGACCCGTGGAATGTTGATGTAGTAGGAGAGTGGACCGAGCGTTTAAGCACTATGGGTGTTGAAATTTTATCATTAAGTGATACCATTGGTAGTTCAAACCCAGAAAATATATCGTATTTGTTTTCTAATTTAATTCCTAAGTACCCCAAAATAGAATTTGGTGCACATTTACATACCACACCAAATACTTGGTTTGAAAAAATTGATGCGGCATACAATGCTGGTTGTTTACGTTTTGATGGTGCCATTCAAGGTTTTGGTGGTTGCCCTATGGCAAAAAATGAACTTACAGGCAATATGCCAACTGAAAAACTACTGTCATACTTTACTTCAAAACAGCAAAACACTTTAAACGCTATGAGTTTTGAAAGCGCTTTTAACGAAGCTTCAAAAATATTTAGAAATTATTTTTAGTATATCTTTCTTAAATACAGTAGATTAATTGTCTTTTTGTTTTTTAATTTAAAATTAATCTAAATAAATTTTGCGTCCTTTAAAATGGGTTTTATATTTGTGAAAATTATTTTAAATAAATCTAAATAAACAGACGAAATGAAAAAATTAGTTTTATCGCTTGTAGCAGTTGCTGCATTATTTCAATCATGTTCAGATGATGATAATGATGGCGCACAACGCATAATTTCTCAAACAACAGGTATAGATATTACAGATTTAACAGTGCCAACATCATACACTTTTACAAGAGATGGAAACACAACAGTAAGTTTTTCTGGGCAAACAACGCGTTTAAAACAAGTGGCTGCTATTGGTAGCGATTTAAACGCTACAACTTCAACACTTACTGAATTAGAAAATAATTTTAAAAACGGCGAAGGTTTTGATGATCCTTCATTAAACGGCACCGGAAAGAAAATAAGAAACAAAGTAGCTAATTCATTAGGTTTATTTTCTGTAGGCGTTACAAACAATGCCGATGCCTTAAAAGCAGATTTTGATGCGTATATAGCTAATTTTATTTCTGAAGTACAAACACCAGTTTCAAATGCGGTAGTAGCTACTAAAGGCAATGCTGGAATAGCCGATGGAAATAGAAATGTAAATGGTGATGGTTTAGAGTATAATCAAGCATTTTATAAATCTTTAATTGGTGCTTTAGTGTTTGATCAAGCTGCTAACCATTATTTTAATAGATTAGATGAAGATGATTTTGATGGTACAAATAGCTTCCGTACAGCAAATGATGCTGGTGAAAATGCAGAAGGTAAAGATTACACCACCATGGAGCACCATTTTGATGAAGCATATGGTTACGTGTACGGGTTATCTGCCGATGATGATATTTTAATGCAAAAATACATTAACAGAGTAGAGGGTGATAGTGATTTTACAGGTACTGCACAAACTATTATTGATGCATTTATTATTGGTAGAGCAGCCGTTGCTCAAAAAAAATACGATATTAGAGATGAAGCTATAACAGTTATTAGAAAAGAGCTTGCCAAAGTAATTGGTATTAGAGCCGTTTATTACTTACAACAAGGTAAAGCTAAATTAACTGATAGATCTACTGCTTTTCATGATTTATCTGAAGGTTACGGTTTTGTATACTCTTTACAATTTTTGTCTCTAGATGGTGTAACACCATTATTTACACAAACTGAAGTACAAGGTTTTATTGACGATTTAGTTGAAGGAGATGGCTTCTGGGATATTACCGAAACGAAATTAGATGAAATTTCTGCAGCAATTGCAGCAAAGTTTAATTTCACCGTAGCCCAAGCAGGTGCATAATTTAAAAATTATAACACACAATAAATTAACAAAAGTGGCTTATGTAAATAAGCCACTCTTTTGGTTTTACAAATAAGCAGTATATTCGTGGCAGTAAATTGCTTTTCAATAAAAAAAAAAGAAAATGAAAAAAGGATTTTTAGTTTGTTTTGCTTTTGCAACTTTAGTAATTATTTCATGTAGTTCAAGTGATGATTCTGGTGATAAAGGCAATAATAACACATTCAACAGAGAAGCGCTATTAACCAATTGGGTTAACAATATAATTACACCAGCAATAACCGATTTCAACACCAAATTAACAACATTAAAATCTAGTCAAACGCAGTTTACAACAACACCAAACGAAACTAATTTAGTAGCGTTGCAAACAGCATTATTTAATGCGCAAAAATCATGGCAACACATAGCAATGTTTAATTTTGGTAAAGCCGAAGAGTTAAATTATAGGTTGTTTATGAATTCATATCCTGTAGATTTTATAACTACTGCCGATGATTCTCAAGAAGATGATAACACTATTGTAAGCAATATTGAGGCTAACACATTACCAATTGCCGATATAGATTTTACACTAGAGAAAAGAAATAATGAACAAGGCTTTCCAGCGGTAGATTATATGGTAAACGGTCTTGCTGCAACAAACACCGAAATAGTTTCGTATTACACAACTAATGCTATTAAAGACAATTACATTGCGTATTTAGAAAAAGTGTTAGACAGAATGGTAGGCCTAACAAATGAGGTTGTAACCTACTGGAACAGTAATGCAAACGCTGTAATTGCTAACAATGGATCATCTGCAACAGCATCTTTTGATAAGTTGGTTAATGATTATGTTAACTACGTTGAAAAAGGTTTTAGAGAACTTAAAATTGCTACACCATCTGGTAAAAGAAACGGTAGCCCAAATAAAGAAACTGTTGAGTCTTTTTACAGTTCGCAAAACTCAAAAGCTTTATTTTTAGAAGCTTATAAAGCTGTGAAAAATTTATATTACGGAACATCTTTTTCTAACAGCACAAACGGACAAAGTATTGATGATTATTTAGATTTTTTACAAGCAACCGCTTTTGATGCCGATGAAAGAGCAACAAAAAATATTACAGCCATTATTGAAGAACGTTTTGCCGCAATAGATCAAGTTGTAGCCAGTTTAAATAGTGATTTTACCATACAAGTTGAAACTAACAACAACCAACTTTTAGAAACCTTTAACGTCATTCAACTGTACGTTACCGTTTTAAAAACAAGTGCTTTAAATGCCATGGATGTAACGGTAGATTTTGTTGATAGTGATGGTGATTAATAAACTATAAACACAAAATGGCAAACGGTTTAATTATCAAGTCATATTTAAAAAATAATAGAAAAGAAGCTAGTATATTAGCTTCTTTTCGTGTTTTATTTGGTGTGCTTATGTTACTAAGTTTAGTAAGATTTATAAGCATGGGTTGGGTTGAAGATTTTTATATAACGCCAAAATTTCATTTTAAATATTATGGTTTTGAATGGGTTAAAACTTGGGGCAAATACACATATATTTTATTTGGTATAGCCATAACCGCTTGCGTTGGTATCATTTTAGGATTTTGGTATAGAATTTCAATGTTGCTTTTCTTTTTATCATTCACTTACATAGAATTAATTGATAAAACAACCTATTTAAACCACTATTATTTTGTAAGTATTTTAAGTTTTTTACTTTATTTTTTACCATTAAACGCTACATTTTCAATAGATAGTTTTAAAAGAAAAATAAACTACAAATATGTGCCAGCATACACCGTAGACAGTATAAAATTACTTTTAGGTATTGTATATTTTTATGCAGGTTTGGCAAAATTAAATTCAGATTGGTTGCTTAAAGCACAACCGTTAAAAATATGGTTATCATCAAAAACCGATTTATGGTTAGTAGGGCCATTAATGAAAGAAACATGGTTTCATTACGCCATGAGTTGGAGTGGTGCTTTATATGATTTAACAATTCCGTTTTTATTACTCTACAAAAAAACAAGGCCATTTGCTTTTGTTTTGGTGGTTGTTTTTCATGTGTTTACAAGAATTTTGTTCAACATTGGTATGTTTCCTTACATCATGATAGTGGCTACATTGGTGTTTTTTAACGCTTCAGTTCACAATAAATTTATAAGTATTATAAAACACATTTTTAAGTTGAACCGTTTTGAAATATGTAATGTTGAAGAAAAATATTCAGTTAAAAATCAAAATATTAAACGGTGTATTATTTCTATATTTTTTGTAATACAACTACTTTTGCCGTTTAGAAATTTGTTGTATCCAGAAGAATTATTTTGGCATGAACAAGGTTACAGATTTTCATGGCGTGTTATGCTTATGGAAAAGGTTGGCGAAACACAACTTATTGTAAAAAATGCGACTACTGGTAAATATTTTTATGTAGATAATACCGATTTTTTAACCAGCTTTCAAATAAAGCAAATGAGTTTTCAGCCAGATTTTATTTTAGAATATGCTCATAAATTAGGAGATCATTTTAAAAGCCAAGGACATGAAAATATTCAAATTTTTGCCGAAAGTTATGTAGCGCTAAATGGCAGATTAAATCAGCAGTTTATAAACCCTACTGTAGATTTGTATCATGAAAAAAAAGGGTTTAAACACAAAACATGGGTTTTACCATTTAAAGATGAAATTAAAGGTTTTTAGTCTGTTTTTTTTCTTGTTTACAAGCTTAACATTTGCACAAGAAATTACATTTAAAGTATACAATGAAACGTCTTTACTACCCGTTTCAAATGTAAAAATTATAACAGCAAAAAGTAAATTATTAGGTATAACAAATAACACAGGAATATTAAAAGTTAATACCGAAGGAGAAACCCAATTCTTTTTTCAAAATGAAGATTATAAAATTGCTGAAGTAATTACCAATACTTTAAGCAACACCTTTGAAGTGTATTTAATACCATTATCTGAAACACTCTCTGAAGTTGTAATTAGAACAAAAAAGCAACAAGATTATACAGTAACTGCATTAGCACCCGTTGAAGGCACGCATATTTATGCTGGAAAAAAATCTGAAGTTGTGCATTTAGATTTAATTGATGGTAACAAAGCAGCAAACAATGCACGTCAAATATTTTCAAAAGTAGCAGGTTTAAATATTTATGATGCTAATGATGGCGGATTGCAACTAAACATTGGAGGGCGTGGTTTAGACCCTAACCGAACGGCCAATTTTAACACCAGACAAAACGATTACGATATTAGTGCCGATGTTTTAGGCTACCCCGAAAGTTATTACACACCACCAACAGAGGCTTTATCTCAAATTCAGGTAATTAGGGGTGCAGCATCATTGCAATATGGTACGCAATTTGGTGGCTTGGTAAATTTTAAATTTAAGAATCCAAGTTTAAATTCTATTGAGTTTACAACTCGCAATACTGTGTCTTCATTTAATTCGTTTTCAAACTTTACCTCTTTAAGTGGCACGTTAAATAAGGTTTCGTATTACACGTTTTACAACGGAAAAAAAGGAGATGGTTTCAGGCCAAATTCAGATTATGAATCGCATAACGCTTTTGCGCATTTGGCATATAAATTCAATGAAAAAACACGTATAGCATTTGAATATACATATTTCGATTATTTAGCACACCAACCAGGTGGTTTGTCTGATGTGCAGTTTCTAGAAAACCCAAAGCAAAGTTATTTTAAAAGAAACTGGTTTGATGTAAACTGGAATTTATTTAACCTTAAATTAGAGCACAATTTTAACACAAATAATAAAATTACAGTTAGCCTTTTTGCTTTAGAAGCCGCAAGAAAAGCAGTTGGTTTTAGAGGTGTTCCAGGTGCAGATAATCCAAGAATTTTTAATCCTAATGGTGATGCGGTTAATGAGTTTGGTGAATATGAATACCAAAGAGATTTACTAATTGATGAGTTTAGTAATTGGGGTGCAGAAGTAAGGTTTTTATCAAACTACAAAATAGGAAATAAAGACGCTTATTTGCTATTAGGTTCTAAAGTTTACAATGCCAATAATAGCTCACAACAAGGACCAGGAAGTAAAAATGCCGATGCCGATTTTAATTTTATTAATGCAGCACAATACCCCAACCAAAATAGTTTTGATTACCCTAATTTTAATGCGTCATTTTTTGGAGAGCATATTTTCAATATAACCAATAATTTAAGTGTAACACCAGGTTTTAGGTTTGAGCATATTAACACCGAATCTAAAGGAAGTTACTATGATGTTAATTTAGATGAATTTATACCAGACAATAACACATTTGTTAGAAATTTTGTATTGTTAGGCATTGGTGTAAGCTACAAACCAAAACCGTATTTTGAGCTATACAGTAACGTATCACAAAATTACAGATCAGTTACATTTTCAAATATACGTACTGTAAATCCGTCGTTTATAATTGATCCTAATATAACAGATGAAGAAGGTTATACTTTTGATGTTGGTGTACGCGGTAAATTTAATAAAGCACTGTCTTATGATGTAAATGCGTTTTCACTATTGTATGATAATAGAATTGGGCAAGTTTTAAATAACAGAGCGCAATGGGTACGAAAAAACATTGGTACAGCTTTTATTTATGGTTTAGAGTCTTTAATACAATGGAATATTAAAGAAACATTTTTTAAAAACAACAACAATATTTCATTTAATGCCTTTAGTAATTTAGCTTTAACAACTTCAGAATACACAAAATCTGAAGAAAATGGTATAGAAGGCAATGAAGTAGAATTTATACCAGCTATAAATTTAAAAGCAGGAGTTAATTTTGGTTACAAAAATGCGGTAATGGCATTACAATACACTGCTATTTCAGAACAGTTTACAGATGTTACAAACTCACCGTACAACCCTAATAATGCTACCGATGTTATTGGTGCAATACCAAGTTATAATATTTTAGATGTATCTTTTTCATATAGATTTACTAATAATTTTAAGTTAGAAACAGGTGTTAATAACCTATTAGATAATAGTTATTTTACCAGAAGAGCAACAGGTTATCCTGGGCCAGGTATTATTCCTTCGGCACCTAGAAATTGGTATGCAACGCTTCAAATTACATTTTAAATACCAATTCATTTAATGGAGCCAGAAATAACTATATGTATTACTTAAGACTTCTTAAGTTTGTATTAACATTAAATAAGAAAAAAAGATGTATATTTGCACGCAATTATTAATGTAATTGCACAATGACCGCACATCAAAACAAGATAGTAGGAGAAGGTTTAACCTATGACGATGTTCTACTAGTTCCAGCTTTTTCTGAAGTACTTCCACGCGAGGTAAATATTCAAACAAAATTAACACGTAACATTACTATTAATGTACCTATTATTTCGGCAGCCATGGATACGGTTACCGAAAGTAAAATGGCAATTGCTATGGCGCAAGAAGGTGGTATTGGTGTTTTACACAAAAACATGACCATTGAGGCACAAGCCAATAAAGTAAGGCGTGTTAAGCGTGCCGAAAGTGGTATGATTATAGACCCCGTTACGCTACCACTTACCGCTGTGGTTGGTGATGCTAAACGTGCCATGGCAGAACATAGTATTGGTGGTATTCCAATTGTAGATGAAGATGGAAAACTTAAAGGTATTGTAACAAACCGCGATTTACGTTTTGTTCATGATAATAAAAAACCAATTGTAGAAGTTATGACGGGTGAAAACCTTGTAACTGCTCCTGTTGGAACATCATTAACCGAGGCCGAAGTTATTTTACAAGCTCATAAAATTGAAAAATTACTGATAGTTGATGATAGTTATAAATTATCTGGTTTAATCACCTTTAGAGATATTACAAAAGTTAGCCAAAAACCAATGGCTAATAAAGACCAATACGGGCGTTTACGTGTAGCTGCAGCTTTAGGTGTAACTGCCGATGCCGTTGAACGTGCCGAAGCACTTGTAAATGCAGGTGTTGATGCCGTTGTTATTGATACAGCGCATGGGCATACCAAAGGTGTTGTTAGCGTACTTAAAGAGGTGAAAAGTAAATTCCCTGAACTTGATGTTATTGTTGGAAATATAGCAACCGCTGCTGCTGCAAAATACTTAGTTGAAGCAGGTGCCGATGCCGTAAAAGTTGGTATTGGTCCAGGTTCTATTTGTACAACACGTGTAATTGCTGGTGTTGGTTTTCCCCAGTTTTCTGCTGTATTAGAAGTTGCTGCTGCTGTTAAAGGTACTGGCGTGCCTGTTATTGCAGATGGTGGTATACGTTACACTGGCGATATACCAAAGGCTATTGCCGCTGGTGCAGATACCGTAATGTTAGGGTCTCTTTTAGCAGGAACCAAGGAATCTCCTGGTGAAACTATTATTTATGAAGGTAGAAAGTTTAAATCTTACCGTGGTATGGGTTCTGTTGAAGCTATGAAACAAGGTAGTAAAGATAGATACTTTCAAGATGTTGAAGATGATATTAAAAAATTAGTACCCGAAGGTATTGTTGGTAGAGTACCTTACAAAGGTGATTTATATGAAAGTATTCATCAGTTTATTGGTGGTTTACGTGCTGGTATGGGATATTGCGGTGCTAAAGATATTGAAGCTTTAAAAGAAAACGGACAGTTTGTTAAAATTACAGCTAGTGGTATTAATGAAAGTCATCCGCATGATGTAACTATTACTAAAGAGTCTCCTAATTATTCAAGATAATTAGTGAATTTATTATAAAAAAAAGCTGCAATTTTTTAATTGCAGCTTTTTTTATGTATTTATTCTATTAAGGTTATTGAACCCCTTTTTGTTTATTAATTTCGTCTTGCAACTGGCGTCTTACTTTCTGTTCGCGCTCTAAAGCAACACGACGATGTTCATCAAACTCTTCTTCAATTTCGGCTAAATTTTTCTTAGCTTGTTTGGTAATAGCGTTGCTGTTTTTAAACTTAAATATAAAGAATAGCAACAGTGCAAGTAAAGCGGCAATAATAGTCCACATAAGCATATTATAGCCAGTTTTACTCATTTGCAAGCCAAATAAAGCCATACTATCTTTTTCTAAATTTGTTTTATCTAAATTGTCTTTTGTATTCGTTAGTTTAGATTTTAATTCTGAAATTTCTTTGGCTTGATTTTTCACAACAGCTTCAGTATCAACCAATGTTTTTCTTATGGTCTTTAAAGAATCCAATGTATGAGCTTTTAAGGTATATAACCATGCTTGTTTTACGGCTTCGTAAGCTTGACCATTAGTGCCTTTAAAATTACCAGATTTTCTAATTACAAATTCAAACTGACTGTCTATTGTACCACTATTTAATGATAGGTTGTCATCTGCATTAGTTTGTGAAAAACTTGTGGCAGAAATTAATAGCATAAGTAGTAAAATAGTATGTGATTTTATGAACTTCATTATTATTGGTTTTTTTAAGTGTGGTTTTGGTGTTGCTAATTTATAAAATTAAGTGAAACAAATGCATTTTTAATAAAAAGCCTCTTTAATAAAGAGGCTTTTGTATATACGCATAAAATTAAAAAAGAGATGTTATTAATTAATAATAAGTAAAACGTCTTACTTTGGCAATATATTTTGCAAGCCTTACTACTTGGTGGCTATAGCCATATTCGTTATCATACCAAACATATAGCACTATGTTTTTTCCATCTTTTCTAACAATAGTGGCTTTACTATCGTAAATTGAAGGAGCAGAACAGCCTACAATATCGCTTGATACTAATTCGTCACTTAATTCGTATTTTATTTGTTCAACTAAATCGCCTTCTAAAGCATATTTTTTTAAAATGGTATTAACACTATTTAGTGATGTTTTTTTATCTAATTCTAAATTTAAAATAGCTAAAGAACCATTAGGAACAGGTACGCGTATGGCGTTTGATGTTAATTTACCTTCTAAACTAGGTAGCGCTTTGGCAACAGCACTACCAGCGCCTGTTTCAGTAATAACCATATTTAATGCAGCAGCTCTACCACGGCGGTATTTGTTGTGCATGTTATCTACTAAGTTTTGGTCGTTAGTGTAAGCGTGAATGGTTTCTAAATGGCCGCTTTTTATTCCAAAAGAATCTTCAATTACTTTTAAAATTGGGGTAATGGCATTGGTTGTGCATGATGCTGCCGAAAAAATATCAACATTATCAGGGTTGTGTTCTAAATGGTTTACCCCATAAACAATGTTAGGTATTTCTTTTCCGGGTGCTGTTAATAATACCTTTTCAACCCCTTTAGCTTTTAGGTGTTTGCTTAAAGCTTTTTTATCTCTAAAAACGCCTGTGTTATCTATAACTAGTGCGTTTTTAATATTGTAATTGGTATAATTAATTTCTTCGGGAGCGTTGGCAGAAATAATATTTACCGTAGTACCGTTTATTATTAAGGCATTTTTTTCAGTATCAACAGCAACAGTACCGGGGAAATCACCATGAACAGAATCATTACGTAAAAGCGATGCTCTTTTTTCTAAAACCTGCGCATTGGTTTCGCCTCTGGTAACTATGGCTCTTAAACGTAATTGACTACCTTTACCGGTTCTAACCATTAGTTCTCTGGCTACTAAACGGCCAATTCTTCCAAAGCCATAAAGCACAACATCTTTTGGCGTAATGTTTTTACTGTTATCGGCGTTTTTAAGTTTATTAGCTACAAATGAGGTGGCGTTTTCGTGTTTATTATCGTCTAAATGAAACTCATAGGTAAGTTTGCCAATATCTAATTTTGCGGGCGGCACGTTTAATGTTTTTATTGCACGAGCAATTTCAACAGAATCAAAAATAGAAATGTGTTTTTGCACAAATTTACCGGCATAGTCATGTAAATTTAGTATTTGACTTACGTTGCGGTCTATTAATTGATTTCTAAAAAGCACTAGTTCAATAGATTTGTCATACCACAAATCGCTTACAACTTTAATGAATTCTACGGTAGCTCTTCTGCGGTCTGCTTGAAAGGCTAATTCTTTTTCGTAAGTTTTGTTTGTACTCATACAAAAAATGTTTAGTTGGGTTTAATTTTTTGCAAAAGTATCATATTTCAAACGTTTTCGTAGCGCTTTTTGTAAAAAAAATAGCTCCCTTGATTTTACACGAGGAAGCTATACTTTTAATCGAATATTTAGCGAAATTATCTAAAGTTAAAACGGTCTTTTTCGCCTTTAGTATTGATAAGTTCAATTTTTAAAGATTCAAATTCTGTAGCATTTTTTAATGCTTTTTGCACATCATCAATAGAGTTCACTTCAACATCATTTACCATAGTAATTATACTACCGGCTTCAACACCATTACGCGTCCAGTAATCTCTATACTTTTCATTTAGTTTAATAATTTTTACACCATTTGAAGCCTTTAGCTTTTTTAAATCGGTTGGTTTAACGTTTTTCACTTCACCAACTAAAGGTATTGTATAGGTTTGATTTTTTAATAAAGTAACATTAACGGTTTTAATTTTTCCGTCTCTGGTATAAGTTACTTCAACTACATCATTTGGTCTTTTAGAGCCTATTTGACCTGTTAAGTCTGAGAATTTTGAAATTTTAATGTTATTAATTTTCTTAATGATGTCGCCTTCTTTTAAACCAGCTCTATCTGCTCCAGAGTCTTCAACAACTTCAGCAATATAAACACCTTCGGTATCATTAATGCCTAGTTCATCAGAATATCTGCTATTTAAAGCGCCGCCTCTAATACCTAAAATACCATTTTGTACATTACCGTATTCCATAATATCTTCAACAACTTTTCTAGCAATATTACTTGGTACTGCAAAAGAGTAGCCTACGTATGAACCTGTTTGCGATGTAATGGCTGTGTTAATACCTATTAATTCGCCATTAGTATTAACTAAAGCGCCGCCAGAATTACCTGGGTTTACAGCAGCATCGGTTTGAATGAACGATTGAATACTTTTACCCGATAAATCTCTGGCTTTTGCACTAATAATACCTGCTGTAACAGTAGATGTTAGGTTAAAAGGATTACCAACAGCTAATACCCACTCGCCAATTTTAGCGTTGTCTGAATCTCCAAAAGTAACAAATGGTAAAGCTTCATCAGGTTCAATTTTTAAAAGTGCAATATCTGTTTTTTCATCGGCTCCAATTAATTCAGCTTCATAAGTTTTGTTATTGTTTAAGGTGACTGAAAGCTCTTGTGAATTTTTAATAACGTGGTTATTGGTAATTATATAGCCATCGGCATTTATTATAACACCAGAACCTGTACCCAACTGTGGGCGTTGTGAATTACGACCCCAAAATAAATCTTCAAAGGTCATTTGTCCAGAGCCCATTGATACGTTTTTTACGTGTACAACAGCATGTACAGTGTTTTCTGCAGCACTTACAAAATCTGGTGCCTCAGTAGTATTATACAAGGTGTTTATATTACTAGTAGGGAAAAAATTAGGTGTTGTTTGTGTAGTATCAACAACAACGGTTTTATCTTTTTCTAAAAATAATTTGTAACCACCTAGCGTTAAAACACCACCTAAGGCCGAAATAAGGACTAATGATACAATCTTCTTCATAATTTTTCAGAATTAAGTTTATTTTAAATTATTTCTATGTTGAACTTGTTTTATTTGAGTTCTTCTTAAAACGTTACATAATTAAGTAAACGTATTTCAAAATTAAAATTAATTATTTATTGAATTTACAACTTGCTCTTTAACGGTTTTTAACTTCAACTTTAACTAGTTTTAACAAACAAAAAAATGGTTTTATATTCCTATATTTGTGCATTATTATGCAACAAGAATTTTATAAATATCAAGGAACAGGTAACGATTTTGTAATGATTGATAATCGTTTACAAACGTTTGACAAAAATAATACCAAACACATTGCTTTTTTATGTGACCGACGTTTTGGCATAGGTGCTGATGGATTAATTCTATTAGAAAACCATGAAAAACATGATTTTAAAATGGTTTACTATAATTCTGATGGAAATGAAAGTACCATGTGTGGTAATGGCGGCCGTTGTTTAGTAGCTTTTGCCAGAGATTTGGGTATTATTACAAAAAATACTGTTTTTGAAGCTATTGATGGTTTGCATCATGCATCAATTACAAATGATATTGTAAAACTTCAAATGTTAGATGTTGATGCTATTGAAAAACATGAAAACCACGTGTTTTTAAATACAGGTTCGCCTCATCATGTTCAATTTAAAAATAATATTGAAGATTTTGATATTAAAACCGAAGGTGCAAAAATACGTTACGGCGCACTTTACAATGAAGCTGGTAGTAATGTTAATTTTGTAAAAAAAATAACAAATGACACATTTACAGTTAGAACGTATGAACGCGGTGTTGAAGATGAAACCCTTTCATGTGGTACCGGTGTTACTGCTGTAGCCATTGCTATGCATGCAACAAACCAAACAACTAGCAATAACGTTAATTTGAATGTGCAAGGTGGTAAATTAAATGTATCATTTACTGAAGATAACGGAGCCTACAAAAACGTATGGCTTGTAGGGCCAGCAAAATTTGTATTTAAAGGCACAGTATGATTACATTAAAAGGCGAAGATATTTATTTGCGCGCTTTAGAGCCTGAAGACTTAACTTTTGTTCATCAAGTAGAAAATAACGAGGCCATTTGGCAAATAAGTAACACACAAACACCTTTTTCAAAATACATAATTAAGCAGTATTTAGAAAATGCTCATAAAGATGTTTATGAAGTTAAGCAGCTACGTTTGGTAATTTCAAATTACAATAATGAAGCTTTGGGAATGATTGATATTTTTGATTTTGATGTTAAAAATAGTAGAGCAGGCATAGGCATTTTAATTAATGACGAAAAAAGTAGAGGCAAGGGTTATGGTGCTCAGGCTTTAAGCTTGTTGGTTAATTACTGTTTTACACATTTAAGGTTGCACCAATTGTATTGCAATATTTCTGAAGATAACCTAGCTAGCATAAAACTTTTTGAAAAACAGGGTTTTAAACAAGTGGGTTTAAAAAAAGATTGGAATTTTATTAACAATTCTTATAAAAACGAATATTTATTTCAGCTAATAAATAATTAACATGTACATAAAAAAAATTCTTTGGGCCATAGCATTAATAGGCTTGGTAATAGCAGGTTATTTTGCATATTTTATTTACAGTGCTATGATGGTGCCAAATACTGCTTTTAATAACGAAGAAGCTTACATTTATATCAAATCTACTGATAATTATGCTCAAGTTAGAGAACAACTAGAGCCATTGTTAAAAAATATAACAAAATTTGATGCACTAGCAAAACAAAAAAAGTACACTAATAACGTAAAACCCGGTAAGTATGCCATAAAAAAAGGCATGAGTAACAACGAAATTATTAATGCCATACGTAGTAAAAATATACCCGTTAAAGTGTCTTTTAACAACCAAAGTTCTCTAGAAAAATTAGCCGGTAGAATTGCGTTACAAATTGAAGCCGATAGTGTTTCATTAATTAAAGCTTTTACAGATAAAACATTTTATACAGAAAATAGTTTTACAAAAAAAACAGCTTTAGGTATGTATTTACCAAACAGTTATGAGTTTTTTTGGAATACTAATGCTGAAGATTTTAGAGCAAGAATGCTTAAAGAATACAAGGCTTTTTGGAATAAAAACCGTTTAAATAAAGCCAAAACATTAGGGTTATCACAAGATGAAGTGATGACATTGGCTTCTATTGTTTACGAAGAATCTAAACAAGCACAAGAGCAACCCAGAATTGCAGGTGTTTACATAAACCGCCTTAAAATTGGTATGCCTCTACAAGCAGACCCAACACTTAAATTTGCAGCTTATCAGCTACCAAAATATAAAAACACGGTTATAAAGCGTGTATTAAATGTTCATAAAGATATTAATTCACCTTACAATACTTATAAAAACACAGGCTTACCGCCTGGGCTTATAGCAATGCCAGATTTATCGGCAATTAATGCGGTTTTAAATTATGAAAAGCATAAATACTTATATTTTGCTGCCGATGCTAAGCGTTTAGGCTACCATAAATTTGCAAAAACACTCTCACAACACAATCAAAATGCCAGAGCTTACCAAAGGTATTTGTCTTCACAAGGTATAAATAGATAGTGAAGCGCCGTAAACACAAATATGTTTTACCCTTTATTCTATTTGTAAATATTGCATTTGGGCAAGTTGAAAAATCTCATTTTTTTAAACCCAGTGATACTTTAAACAAACCAAGGCGCAATTTGGTTATTATTTCTGAAGCATCACTAGCAACCGCTTCGCTTTTAGGATTAAATGCGTTGTGGTATGCAGATTATGAAAGATCTAAATTTCACACCGTAAATGATAATAATGAGTGGCTACAAATGGATAAAGCGGGCCATATGTTTACAGCCTACCAAATGGGAAAAGTGGGAGCCAATTTATTAAATTGGAGTGGTGTAAATAAAAAGCAGCAATTAATTTATGGTGCAACTTTAGGCTTTTCTTTTTTAACGGCTGTTGAAGTTTTAGATGGTTTTTCAAAAGAATGGGGCTTTTCATGGGGCGATGTTTTTGCCAATGCTGCCGGTACAGGATTGTATGTTAGTCAAGAATTATTATGGAAAGAACAACGCATTAATTTAAAATATTCTTTTCATCAAACAGCATACGCACAACAAAACCCGGATACACTTGGTGCTAATTTTTTAGAAGAAATTTTAAAAGATTACAATGGTCAAACCTATTGGTTAAGCTTCAATTTACATGCTTTTTTTAAACATAGCCATTTACCAAAATGGTTAAATATTGCCGTTGGTTATGGCGCACATGGTATGCTTGGTAATTCAAAAGATATTGACAATCAGTTGTTAACAAATAAAAAACCTATGCGTCAATTCTATTTAAGTTTTGATGTAAATTTGAAAAACATAAAAACTAAGTCTCCAGTTTTAAGTTCTATTTTTAGCGTTTTGAATGTGATAAAAATACCTTTTCCTGCCTTAGAATTTAATAAAAAAGGCACTGTATTTCATCCATTCTACTATTAAATTACGTATTTAATCGAGTAGGTTTGCGCGTATTAATATTTTGCGTATATTTGCACGCTCAAATTTCAAGGCATGTTTTTTGTATAAAATATGCTGAAAAAATTTAGAACTATGGTAAAGAATATAGCAGGTTATATTACCCTCAGTCTTACTATATGTGTCATAGCATATATTTCTTATACAGAAAACGAGACTATAGACTTGAGTAAGTATTCTACAAAAGGACTAGGCTTAAATTACACAGTAGGCCTAAATGATGTTAAAGACCAGGATCTTATAGCATCTAAAGAAGTTTTTACGCCTTATCTAGGTAAATCCTTTATTGGTTTTAAAGAAGCGGTGGCTTTTAAAGAATCTAGAGGAGATTATGCGTGTATTAACACGTTTGGTTATTTAGGTAAGTATCAATTTGGCGAAGAAACTTTAAAACTCATTGGTATCTATAATGCCAAGGCGTTTTTAAATGACCCTAAACTTCAGGAAAAAGCATTTATTGCTAATGCATCAAGAAACAAATGGATTCTTAGAAGAGACATCAGAAATTTTGTTGGTAAACGCATAAATGGCGTTTTGGTAACAGAATCTGGTATTTTGGCAGCTGCGCATTTAGCAGGACCTGGAAGTGTGAAAAAGTATTTAAGAAGTTACGGATTAGACAATTTTGCTGATGGTTTTGGTACAACAGTGTACACTTACATGAAGCGTTTTTCTGGCTATGATACTTCTTTTATAAAACCTAATAAGAAAGCAAAAGCTATGTAAGTTGTTGTGCTTTGCAACAAAAAATAATCATTATTAGCTTTTATGAATAATAAATATGGTGGGTCTTTTATGAAGATTTACCATATTTTTTTTCCAGTTACCCGCGGGTAAAGTTTTTATAAATTCAGAAGGTAAAGTAATGTCGCACGCTACGCAAACACTTGTGTTTTCAGATAAAACAGTTGAAATATCTTCTAGCATTTTGTTATTACGGTAAGGTGTTTCAATAAAAATTTGTGATTGATTTTGATCAAATGATAAGCGCTCTAAACGTTTTAATTCTTGTTTACGCTCACTTTTATCAATAGGAAGGTAACCGTTAAAAGCAAAGCTTTGGCCATTCATACCAGAACTCATTAAAGCTAGTAATATTGATGAAGGACCAACTAGCGGAATTACTTTAATATTTTTTTGATGTGCTATTTTAACAATTTCTGCACCAGGATCTGCAACACCTGGGCAGCCAGCTTCAGATAGTAATCCAACATTCTTGCCATTTAAGCATGGTGTTAAAAATTCGGGTAATTCTGAAATTTCGGTATGCTTGTTTAAAACAAAAAGGTGTAAAGATGGTTGGGGCTTATTAGGGGCTATTCTTTTTATAAATCGTCTAGCTGTTTTTTCGTTTTCAACAATAAAAATATCAATTTGCTCAATGGTGTTTTTTACTGTAATAGGTAAAACATCTAGCGGCTCATTATCACCTAAAGTTGTTGGTATTAAATATAGGTTTGCTTTGCTTTGCATGATTTTATTGTAGTTTTTTGGCTATTAAATTACAAGCTTCATCAAGCATTTGGTATACGTTTTCAAATCCTTGATCTCCACCATAGTAAGGATCTGGCACTTCAAAATCTTTATTAGGATAAACTACATTCAGTATCATTTCAACTTTACTTTTATCTGCTTGGTTCCTGGCAAGGTTTACAACGTTTTGGTAATTTGTTTGATCCATTACGTAAATAAAATCAAACGCATCAAAATCGTTTACTATAAATTGTCTTGCTTTTTGGTTTGAAATATTTAAACCATGTGTTTTTGCTACGGCAATTGAGCGGCTATCTGGTTGTTTGTTAGTATGATAGTTTGCGGTTCCTGCAGAATCAACTAAAAATTTTTCTTTGGGTAATTTAGATTTTAAGATACCTTCTGCTAATGGAGATCGGCAAATATTACCTAAGCACACCATTAGTATTTTTGTCATTGTAAAAAAATATTAAACTGAAAGCTTTTTGGTAATATCGTCAACGTATTTTCTAAATTGTTTATCTGTTGAAGTAAGGTTGTCTACGGTTTTGCAAGCATGTAAAACGGTAGCGTGGTCACGCTTTCCAATTTGTGAACCAATACTAGCTAATGATGCTTTTGTGAATTTTTTTGCAAAAAACATAGCTAATTGACGGGCCTGAACAATATGACGTTTTCTAGTTTTAGATTGCAAGGTGTCAATATCCATTTGGAAATAATCAGAGACTACCTTTTGTATGTAGTCTATTGATACTTCTCGTTTGGTATTTTTAACAAATTTCTCAACAATAACTCTAGCTAAATCTATAGTTATTTCTTTTTTATTGAAAGAAGATTGTGCAATAAGCGAAATAATAGCGCCTTCAAGTTCTCTAACATTCGATTTTATGTTTTTAGCAACATAATCAATAATATCTTCGGGCATTTCAACACCATCACGATACAATTTATTCTTTAAAATTGATACGCGCGTTTCAAAATCTGGTGTTTGCAATTCAGCCGAAAGCCCCCATTTAAAACGAGATAATAAGCGTTGTTCAATATCTTGCATATCAACCGGTGCTTTATCACTGGTTAAAACAACTTGTTTGCCGTTTTGGTGCAGGTGGTTGAATATGTGGAAGAAAACATCTTGCGTTCCTGTTTTTCCTGATAAAAATTGTACATCGTCAATAATAAGAACATCAATTATTTGATAAAAATGAATAAAATCATTTCTATTATTTTTCTTTATGGCGTCTATATATTGTTGTGTAAACTTTTCGGCAGAAATATATAAAACTGTTTTTTCTGGGTATTTGTCTTTAATATCAACACCGATAGCATGAGCTAAATGTGTTTTACCTAAACCAACACCACCAAAAATTAATAACGGATTAAAAGATGTGCCTCCTGGTTTGTTTGCTACAGCTAAACCTGCACTACGTGCCAAACGGTTAGAGTCTCCTTCTAAAAAGTTATCAAAACTATAATTTGGGTTTAGTTGAGATTCTACTTTAACGTTTCTAATACCAGGTATAACAAAAGGGTTTCGTAATTCTGGACTTTTATTGTTTAAAGGAATATCAACATCTTGTGATTTTACTGCAGACCTATTTGAGCTAGGTATTTTTTCTGTAAAGGGTTGCTTGTTGCCGTAAGTGTTTTCCATTTTAATAATGTAAACTAATTTGGCATTTTTACCCAACTCTTTTGTTAATGCAACTTTAAGAATTTTTACGTAGTGTTCTTCTAGCCACTCATAAAAAAATTTACTAGGTACCTGAATGCTTAACGCATTGTCAGTGAGTTTCACTGCAACAATGGGCTCAAACCATGTTTTATATGCTTGCGGTTGGATGTTATCTTTTATGAAGTTAAGACAATTATTCCATACCGATTTCGCAGTGTTACTCATTGTTAAATTTTAAGGTTTGTTAATTAGCAAATTAGAAAAGAGGTGTACAATCCCGCTCCCTCTTACAGTGGGGCAAATATGTGAACAAAATTCTTAAAAAAAAAATGAAATATTATTGAATTTTTAGAAATTTTTCCTCATGTTTAATCCGATTCCGAAACTACAAAAAAATATTTAAAAAAAGCTATGAAAATCGACGAAATACAAATTAGAGTGAGGTATGGTGAAACAGATCAAATGGGGGTAGTGTATCATGGTAACTATGCACTGTATCTAGAAATGGCAAGGGTTGAATGGTTGCGTAAGCTTGGTGTTTCATATAAAACAATGGAAGAAAATGGTATTATGCTTCCTGTAGTTTCATTAAACATAAATTATAAAAAACCAGCAGGTTATGATGAGTTAATTACAGTAAAAACTCAACTAAAAAACAAGCCAACTGCTAAGATTGAGTTTGATTATGAAATAACCAATGAAAAAGGCGAAATTTTAACAACAGCAAGCACTGTTTTAGTGTTTGTTGATATGAAAACTAAACGGCCAACACAAGCGCCAGATTATATTTTAAACTTACTAGAAGACTAGTTTACTGGTTTTATGGTTATTTGATGTAATGTATTGAAGCTGTTAAAAGCAGCTTCAGCATCTTTTTTTCTAACAGAAATAGTTATTTCACAATCTATTTCTAATTTTTGGTTTATAATGTTTAAGTTTTTCTCTTTAATTATGCGCATTACGGTATTCATATTTGGGTAATCAAAATGTATTGCATAATCTATATTAATGGTTTTTTTTATAATTTTTGAAGCCTCTAAAGTAAGTTGAGCAGTGGTTTTATAGGCGTTTATTAAGCCGCTAACACCCAGTTTTACGCCGCCAAAGTACCGAACAACCACAATTAAAATATTGTTTACATTAAATGCTAATATTTGATTGTAAATGGGCATGCCTGCAGAGTTATTAGGCTCGCCATCATCATTAGCTCTAAAGCGTATAGTTTCTGTGCCAATTTTGTAGGCATAACACCAATGTCTGGCACTATGGTGTTCTTTTTTTAGAGTTTCAATGTGTGTTTTTACCTCGTCTTCTGTTAAAACAGGAAATGCGTAACCAAAAAACTTACTGTTTTTGTCTTTAAATAAAACGTTGTTGGTTTTGTGGGTAATAGTTTTGTATGTATCAGTTTCTTCCAAAAAATTAAAATAGAGCGCTTTTGGTTTTAAATAAATTGGTGACATCTTCTTTTTCAGGGTTAAGATGCCATGTGTGTATGTTCATGTTTTTAGCAGCAGTAATATTATCTTTCACGTCATCAATAAATAAACAGGTATCAGCTTCAATATTATTGTCATTTAAAACAAATTTATAAATATATGAATCGGGTTTTCTTAGGTTTATTTCGTGAGAAAGGTAAAATTTATCAAAGCAGTTTTTAAAACTGTTATAAAAGGGAATGTTTTCTTCAATCAATTTAATATGTAATGCATTTGTATTGCTTAATAATATGAGTTTGTATGAGGCGTTGTCTTTTAAATCTTTAATAAAATCAAAGCGATGTTTTGGGAAATCGGCTAAAATTGAATTCCATTTTTCAATAATTTCATTTTCTGATAATTCTGGAAAATAATTATTGTAATTTTTTAAAAACTCTTGGGTTGAAATTTCGCCTTTTTCAAACTTTAAATTGGTTTTTAAAATGGCATCAAAATGTTTTGAAGATTCAAAATGCTTTATGTATTTAGCGGTATACGCCTTGTTTAAATTTATAAACACGTTGCCAAAGTCAAAAATTAAGGTGTTAATCATTGGTGTAGATTTTTAGAATATCTGACTGAATGTTGGTTTTAGCAATTACATTACCCGAAAATTTAGGAGCTCTTGTACCTTTTTTAAAATTTAAATGTCCTGTAAAAATACGCGCTTCATCCCAAAGGTTTTCGTTTATAAAGGTTTGCAATGTTTGGCTACCACCTTCAATAATAACAGAGTTTATGTTGTGTTTAAAAAGTACAGTGCATATTTGCTTAGCTATGTTGTTTTTTGCACTAAAATCTATAAATTCAAAATGCAGGTTAGGTGCTTTGCTGGTGATGTTGTTGTGCTTTTCACAAATTATAATGGTTTCAGCTTCATTATTAAAAATATTTAAGCTTTTATTAAGTTTTAAATCTTTATCAATTACAATTCTTGTGGGGTTTTGCCCTTTGTAAGTACGTGTTGTTAGCGTTGGGTTATCTTGCAAAACGGTATTGGTGCCAACTAAAATAGCCTGTTCTTGCATACGCCATTTGTGTACTAACTGTTTTGAGTATGTGTTTGTTATCCAAACAGGTTTTTGTTCGGTTTTTGTTTCAGGAGCTATAAAACCATCGGTGGTTTGTGCCCATTTTAAAATTATGTAGGGCCTTTTTTTGTTATGAAACGTAAAAAAACGTTTTAAATGCTGTTTACATTCATTTTCTAAAACACCTACGGTAACATTTATACCTGCATTTTGTAGTTTTTTTACGCCTTTTCCGGCAACTTGCTCATTATCATCAATACAACCAATTACCACATTGGGTATGTTGTGTTTTATTATTAAATCACTACATGGTGGTGTTTTACCATAGTGTGAGCATGGTTCTAAAGTTACATAAATAGTGGCGTGTTTAAGCAAGCTTTTGTTTTTAACCGCATTTATGGCGTTTACTTCAGCATGACTTCCGCCATAGGCGCTTGTAAAACCCTCGCCAATAATTGTGTTATTGTAAACTATAACAGCGCCAACCATGGGGTTTGGTCTTGTGGTGCCTAAACCGTTTTTGGCTATTTGTATGGTACGTTTTATGTAAAATTCGTTAACTGTCACTATTAAAATTTTATATTTACGTTATCGGTTTTATCAACATTATAAGCGTATGAAAAACCAAAAACTTTATAAATAATAGCGCCTTTATATTGTACTTTAATTTTTTTAGAAAATAAACTGCCTATTAAACCACCAATATTTTTACTGCTTAAAATGCTATCTGTTGGAATATGTGTTTTTAATGGAATAGAAAATTCTTTTTTTGCTGGCACATCAAAGCTTTCGGTAGATACGGTAGCAATTTCATTATTATTAACATACACTTTTATGGCATCAGTTTTTAACTGGCCACCAACATCATTAGGGTTTAAAAAAACAGCGTTTGCGGTAATGGTAATGTGGTTTTTGGTAGATTCTAAAACTTTTATGTTTTCAACACTTAAAAATTCAGGTTTTTCTTTTATAGTACAACCAAAAATTAAAAATACTATTGTTGATAAAATAATGGCAGCCCTTTTTTGCATGTTTTTATATTTAAGTATCTTCACTTGGGTAAAAATACTATTTTAAAGTGATTAAAGATACTATTGTTATTAGAGAAATTAAGCCAGATGATAATGAGCCGTTAGAGCAATTAATACGCCATTGTTTTTATGAGTTTAACATTCCGTTAGAAGGCACTGCATACACAGACCCAGAAACATCGCAAATGTACCAAGCCTACCAAAACACAAATGATGTTTATTATATTATTGAAAATAACGGCGAAGTTTTAGGAGGTGCAGGTATAAAGCCTTTACCAAACTCAAATGGGCATATTTGCGAGCTTCAAAAAATGTACTTTTCACCAAAAATTAGAGGAAAAGGCTACGGTAAAAAAATGTTTGAAACCTGTTTAAAAGCAGCAAAAAAAATGGGTTATAAACAGTGTTATATAGAATCTGCACCCCAATTAAAGGCAGCTATTCATGTTTATGAAAGTTTTGGATTCAAGCATTTAGATGGCGCTTTAGGTAATACAGGGCATTACAGTTGTGGTATTTGGATGATTAAAGATTTATGAAGTTAAAAGATATTCAAAATACATTTCACACAACATTAAAAGGTATTTATTCAAAAGAAGAAATAAATAACTTCTTTTTTATGTTGAATGAAGCCTATTACGGCATTTCACGGTTACAATTGGCTTTAAACACTAATTTACAGCTAGAAAACACAGATGCAATTTTTAAAGCCTTAGACCATTTAAAAAAAGAAGAGCCAATACAATATATATTAGGTGAAACTGAATTTTTTGGCTTAAATTTTAAGGTAAACCAAAATGTTTTAATACCAAGGCCCGAAACCGAAGAATTAGTAAATTGGGTTATAAATGCATCAAAAACAAACAAACATAAACCTATTACTATTTTAGATATTGGTACCGGTAGCGGTTGCATAGCTATAGCATTAGCTAAAAACTTACCAAAACCAACTGTTTATGCTTTAGATGTTAGTGAAAACGCGTTAAGCATTGCTAAACAAAATGCCGTATTAAATAATGTAAATATTAAGTTTGTTCAAGATGATATTTTAAAACCTAATTTAGAAAATCAACTACCAGATTTTGATGTTATAATTTCAAATCCGCCCTATGTTAGAATGCAAGAAAAAGCATTAATGAAACCCAATGTTTTAAACAATGAGCCTCATTTAGCATTGTTTGTAGAAAATAATAATCCGTTAATATTTTACAATGCTATTTGTAAGTTTGCTTCTAATAAATTAAAAGAAAATGGCGCTTTATTTTTCGAAATAAATGAATATTTAGGAGAAGACATGGCACAATTACTACAAAATTATAAGTTTAAAAATATAGAATTAAAACAAGATATTTTTAAAAAAGACAGAATGATAAAAGGCGTATTTTAATGAATACAGAACAAAAAATAAACCAACTAAGAGAAGAGTTACGTGCACATAATTATAATTATTATGTGTTAGATACTCCAACAATTTCAGATTTTGAGTTTGATGTAAAATTAAAAGAACTTCAAACTTTAGAAGAAAAGTATCCTGAGTTTTTTGATGCTAACTCACCAACACAACGTGTAGGTGGTGCTATTACCAAAAATTTTGAAACTGTTAAGCATGAACACCGTATGTATTCTTTAGATAATTCATATTCAAAAGAAGATTTACAAGATTGGGAAACGCGTATAAAAAAACTAGTTGATGGTAACGTACAATACACCTGTGAGCTTAAATATGATGGGGCTTCAATAAGTTTAACTTATGAAAACGGTTTGTTAGCGCGTGCTGTAACCAGAGGTGATGGTTTTCAAGGAGATAATGTTACGGCCAACGTAAAAACCATAAAGTCTGTACCATTACAGTTAAAAGGTAATTTTCCTTCTAAATTTGATATAAGAGGCGAAATTGTGTTGCCTTTTGATGGATTTAATAAAATGAATGAAGCGCGTTTAGCTAATGGTGAAGAACCATATAGAAACCCAAGAAATACGGCTTCAGGAAGTTTAAAATTACAAGATAGCTCTGAAGTTGCTAAACGCCCGTTAGAATGCTTGCTTTATAATATTACAGGTAATAATTTAGGTGTAAAAACACAGTTTGAAAGTTTAGAAAAAGCAAGATCGTGGGGTTTTAAAGTACCAGAAGTAGCTAAATTAGCTAATTCAATTGAAGACGTTTTAGAGTTTGTAAACTATTGGGATGTACATAGGCATAGTTTACCGTATGAAACAGATGGTGTTGTAATTAAAGTAAATAGTTTACAACAACAAGAAGAGTTAGGTTATACCGCAAAAGCACCACGTTGGGCAATGGCTTATAAGTTTAAAGCAGAACAGGTTTCAACCAAATTAAATAGTATAACATATCAAGTTGGGCGTACTGGTGCAATTACACCGGTAGCTAATTTAGAGCCAGTTGAGTTGGCAGGAACAACAGTAAAAAGAGCGTCATTACACAATGCAGATCAAATTGAAAAATTAGATGTTAGAATTGGTGATGAAGTGTATGTTGAAAAAGGTGGTGAAATTATTCCTAAAATATTGGGTGTAGATGTAGTAAAACGTTTACCAAATTCTCAACCAACAAATTATATTACGCATTGCCCCGAATGTGGTACAGAATTAATAAGAAAAGAAGGCGAAGCGCAACATTATTGCCCTAATTACAATGGTTGTAATCCGCAAATTATTGGTCGAATTCAGCATTACATATCCAGAAAAGCTATGGATATTGAAGGTTTAGGAGGCGAAACCGTAGCGCTTTTAGTAAATGCAGGACTTATAAGTAATTATGCAGATTTATATGAATTAACAAAAGAACAAGTGTTGCCTTTAGAGCGTATGGCAGAAAAAAGTGCCGACAATTTAATTGAAGGTATTTCAAAATCTAAAAACATTCCGTTTGAGCGTGTTTTATTTGCTTTAGGTATTCGTTATGTTGGTGAAACTGTAGCAAAAAAATTAGCTAAACATTATAAAACTGCTGATGCTATTGCTTTGGCTACTGAAGAAGATTTAGTTAATGTTGATGAAATTGGTGTTAAAATTGCGCAAAGTGTTGTAGACTTTTTTAATTCTGAAGTTAATAAAAATATTATTGAAAGATTAAAAAGTTTTGGTGTGCAATTACAAATATCTGAAGAAGAGCTTGCAGGACAAACAACCATTTTAGAAGGGAAAACCATTGTGGTTTCAGGTGTGTTTCATACTGTTTCAAGAAATGAATTAAAAAAGTTAATTGAAGATAATGGCGGTAAGGTTGCCAGTTCAATATCGTCAAAAACAAGTTTTATTGTTGCTGGCGATAATATGGGGCCAAGTAAAAAAGAAAAAGCAAAAAAGCTAAGTATTTCTATTTTAAGTGAAAGTGAATTTTTACAAAAAATAAAATAATCGTGTATTTCATCGATAAAATGTATTTTTTTACCGTTAAATTGAATTCAAGTTTTATATTTGTATTGAATTAAAAGTAGTTGAATGTCAACATCAAAGATAATATATTTGTTTGTATTACTAGCGTATATTTTGTTTGCCGTAACGGGGTTTATGGGTTATGATGATATGTCGGCTATTTTAAATGCTCTTATAGTACCTTTAATTGCTGTTAATTACTTTCTTTTTTATAAAGGCAAAACAAAGTATTTTATATTATTTATGATATGTTACACCATATCAGATGTAGAAGGTTTATTTGTTAATTTACTACCAAATACAGCTACTTTTGACTTTATATTTAATGCAGATTATTATATAGGTAATACACTTTATATTCTGGCATACTTTTTCTTGATATTGCTAATAGCTCAGGGTGTTAATTTTACCCAAGTAGTTAAAAATTTTAAAATTCATTTAATTGTTTTATTGTTTTTAAATATATGGTTAGTGTATGTTTTACAGGTAATAGTGTCACCTAATACAAATTTTAATGGCGAATATTATTTGGAGTTTATTTACAACATAGTTATGCTATTCTTGCTTTCCGTAGCGCTTCTTAACTATTTTTATAAAGACAATAAAAAGGCATTGTTTCTTTTTTTAGGCACTATGTGTATTGTGTTTTCTGAGGTTGTTGATGTTGCTTATATATATATGGCACACAGGCATTTACTTGTATTATTGTCTACTACGCTTACACTATTTGCTTTTTTCTTTTTTTGTAAACAAGCAACTTTATTAGATGTGAAAAAAGATGGTATGTATGTTTAAACTTTTTTTATTCCTGTTTTAAATAAGGAATATCTTTTTTGTACAAAATCAATATAATTACAGCTATTATAAAAGTAAATATTGCGGTACTAAAAAGCACACCACCATCATTATTTACAATTATACCTAATGTAGTTATGTGCATAATTATTGCGCCACCAATAATGCCTAAAGTTAATAAAGCGCCAACCCATACTGTTTTTGGTATTAACAACAATATGCCGGTAATTAATTCAAAAACACCAATAATAATTCTGCCATAAGGTTCTAAACCAACCTTAGTAAAAATATAAACACTGTCTGGGTGTGCTGTAAATTTATATCGTAATGTTTGAATAAGAATAATGGCTACAATTAAACGTAATATAAATGGAATATGCTTTTTCATATTTTGAGTGTGTTGTTTTATTAGACGATTATTTTTCATTTACTTACCAATTTAGTAATAAGAGTATCGACGAATGAACATGATTTTGATATAAAAATCGATAAAAAGTAGTTTTTAAACGTTGAAATAACAATTTTTTATTATATTTGATTAACCTACTTATTGTTATCGTTATGAAAAAATTATTCACTCTGCCCTTTGGTAAATTAATTTTTAGCGTATTTTCTTTATTTGTAGCAGTAATTGTATACAGTTATGTGGCAAATAATTTAGAAATAGCTAAATATGTATACTCATTAATTATACCCACTTTTTTAGTTATTTATGTTTCAAAATTTAAAAGTTTAAACGTTGGGTTTGCTTTCTTTTTAGTATTTGCTTTTCTAGGCAATTTAGCATCACTATTTTTTTATGAAGATTTGCAGTTAAAAATTTCTAGCGCTTTATACGTTATGGGTTTCTTATATTTAATAGCTATTAAACTACCTAAGTTTAAAGTTTATAAATTAGATAAACTTATTATTGGTTATTTAATAATGATTTTTTTTATTGGATTTTACTTTTTATTCAGTTTGTACACAGCTCTTAATAACGTGGTGAGTGATAGTAGTGAAGTGTTATTATTTGCTATAAAAAACGCTGTGGTTATGCTTTTAGCATTATTGGCTTACGGCGTGTATTTGTCTTCAGAAAGCAGACAATCTGTTTGGTTTCTAGTAAGTATTATATTTTTAGGTTTTGCAACAGTTTTAAATTATGTAAACTTATATTATGTATATCATTGGACTTTTGAAATGCTAGAAAAAATCATGCATGTATCTGGTATTTATTTTTTAGTTAATTCAATGGCTTTTAAAGAAACAACAAAAACTAACTACAATAAGGTAAAAACACCAAGTCATACATTAAAATTACCCAAAAAACTTAGTTCGGGTAGTGGTAATTTAAGTTTAAACAATTATTGATGTGCCGTTAGCCGATTTGTTTTTATCAGTATCAAAATAAAAATCAATTTTTCCTAAATAAATACCGTAACATCCAACTTGGTTTACAAGCGTGTTTTTGTTATCAATATTTTTCACAACAGTAGGTTTTGGTAAAAACGTGTGAGTATGGCCACCAATAATTAAATCTATATCTCGGGTGGCTTTGGCTAAACTTAAATCGCCAATTTTATCACTCTTGTAATTATAACCTAAATGCGATAAACAAATAATTAAATCACATTGTTCTTCGGTTTTTAAAACTCTAGTCATTTCTTGGCTCGTTTCAATAGGGTCTAAATATTCAGTTTCCTTGTAAAGAGAAGGTGCTACCAAACCTTTTAAAGCAATACCTAAGCCAAAAACACCAATTTTAATACCATCTTTAGTAAACACTTTATAGGGTTTAACGTGTGTATCCATTACGGTGTTTTTAAAGTTGTAATTAGAGGAAACAAAATCGAATTTAGCATGCGGTAATTGCGCATACAAACCATTAATACCATTGTCAAAATCATGATTTCCAATAGTTGCTGCATCATATTTTAGCATGCTCATAAGTTTAAACTCTAGTTCGCCACCGTAATAATTAAAATAAGGCGTACCTTGAAAAATATCACCAGCATCTAATAAAAGTGTGTTTGGGTTTTCATTTCTAATACTTTCAACCAATGTTGCTCTTCTGGCAATTCCACCTTTATTAGCATTTCTGCCGTCATTAGGCCCAAAAGCATCAATATGGCTATGCACATCATTGGTGTGCAAAATGGTTATTTTTTTTGCTTTTGAAGCTGAAAAAGATTGTAAACCAACACTGCCTAAAGTTACTAAAGCGGTTCCTGCTGTTGCTTGTTGAATAAATGCTCTACGTTTCATGTTTTAAAGATTATTTAATTTGAATAAACCTGTCGTCAATAACAGGGCTAATGGTGTCAATTGTATTAAAATGATCAATTAAAGCGGTTCTAATTTTATAATTCAATTTGTATAATGAATCATTTGGTTTAAAAAAAGTCATGCCATCATTTCCTTCGTATAAATAATCGTTTGTAGCTACATAATAGGTTTTGTTTTTATTAATATTTTCACCTTTAATAGTGGCGTTTATTGGTTTAAAATCTGCATCAATTTTAAGCTTAAGTTGTGAAATAGGATGCGCGCTTTTGTGGCTAGATAAAAAATTTACAATACTATCAATTTGAGTACCTTTTAGGGCTACAACCACAATACTATTTTCAAAAGGCATAATTTCAAAAGCGGTTCTTTTACTTATGTTTCCTTTAGGTAAAATAGCTCTAATGCCACCATGATTTAGTAAAACCATATCAATATTTTTACCAGTTCTTTTATTAAAAACGGGGTTGGCTTGGGTGTAAACGGCATCGGCTAAAAAGTTGCCTATAGCAGTGTTAAATTCGCCGTCTTTTTTAGAGTACACATTTTTAGAGTAGGCTAGAGTGCTGTCTAAATCGTTGTTAATGTGTTCTCTAAAAGGTTTTATGAAAGAGTCAATTTCAGGATTTGTAAGTAACGAATCTGAAATTTCAATACGTTTACCTTCAATTTTATGTAAATGATAGGTTTGCTCTTTACAGCTAGTTAAGCCAAAAATTATTAACAAAATAAATAAATGTGTTAACCTCATGTGTTTAATCAAAATTTTGAATGTAGTTTTGCTACCTTTGCGAAAAGGTTAAAGATAAATGATTTTACAGGGTTTTAAAGAGAAATCTAATAAAAAGTACTTGAATAAATTGTTATCTAAAAGACAGGTAAATGTTACCAGTTCTAAGATTAGAAGTTTAGGAGTTATATTAAATGTTGATGAGTTTGATGATCTTGATACTTTTAGAAAACTTGCAGATTTAATAAAAGTACATCATAATAAATTAAAAGTAGTAGTGTTTTCTGAAAGTAAAAAGGAAGCGCTACTCTCTTGGGTAGAATGTTTTAATCCTAAAGATTTTGGATGGAACGGTGCAGTAAGTAATGTAGAGTTAAAATCTTTCTTAGAGCATGATTTTGACATGCTTTTAAGTTACTATCAAGAAGATATTTTAGAATTAAAATTAATTACAGCATCTTCAAAAGCTCAATTTAAAGTAGGTGTTTTGCAAACCGATGAACGTTTAAACGACCTTATAATTAAAACAAATATTAATGAATTTGATGTGTTTAAAAATGAACTTTTTAAATACCTAACTATATTAAACAAAATTAAAAATGAACAGTAAGTTTTTAGGAACTGGCGTTGCTTTAGTTACACCTTTTAATGCAGATTTAAGTGTAAACCACCAAGCTTTAACCAACATTGTAAACCATAATATTGAAAACGGTACAGAATACCTTGTTATTTGTGGTACAACAGCAGAGAGCGCTACACTTACAAAGCAAGAAAAACAAGATGTTATTGCAACCATTTCTAAAGCTAATAATGGGCGTTTACCTTTGGTTTTAGGTATTGGCGGAAACAATACAAAGCAAGTGGTTGATGAAATTAAAACTACAGATTTTACGGGTATTAGTGCCATTTTATCGGTAGCGCCGTATTACAATAAGCCAACTCAAGAAGGGTTTTATCAGCATTTTAAAGCAATTTCTCAAGCTTCACCAGTTGATATCATTTTATACAATGTACCTGGTAGAACTGCCAAAAATATGGATGCAGCTACAACACTTCGTTTAGCTAACAATTTTTCAAATATTATTGGTGTGAAAGAAGCAGGTAATAATATGGCACAATATTTAGAGTTACTTAAAAACAAACCAGACGATTTTTTAATTATTTCAGGTGATGATGATTTAGCTTTGGGTGTTGTTCTAGCAGGAGGTGCCGGTGTTATTTCGGTAATTGGGCAAGCATTACCAAAAGATTTTTCAGAAATGATTCGTTTAGGCTTAAAAGGAAATGCTAAAGATGCTTACAGGATTCATTTTAAATTAATGGACATTATTGGTTACATTTTTGAAGAAAACAATCCATCAGGCATCAAAGCTGTTTTTGAAGCCTTAGGTTTATGTGCAGATACCGTTAGGTTACCCGTAGTACCAGCTACAAGTGCTTTAAAAGAAAAAATAAAAGCATACTTAGCAAAATAAATTAAACAATAGTATGTTTTTAATACATACAAAAGTTAAATATAACTTAAACGGTACAGTAACTAAGTTTAAGCGTTTATTTTAGCTTAAAATATTATTTTTAAAATCCATATTATTAACGTAATTTTGCCCTCTGTTAAAAATTATGAAAAAGTTTTTTTACATATTATTATCAACAATCATTTTAAGCTCGTGTAGCGAATATCAAAAGGTGTTAAAAGCATCAGGAGAAGGCGCTATAAAACAAAAGTTTGAAATGGGCGAAACTTTATACAATGAAGGTAAGTTTACAAAAGCTAGCCGTTTATTTGCTCAAATAGTACCAGAATACAGAGGGAAACCTCAAGCCCAAAAGCTTATGTATTTATATGCTATGACCTTTTATGAAATGAAAGATTATTACACATCAGCATATAGGTTTGAGCAATTTGCAACAGCATACCCAAAAAGTGAAAAGCTTGAAGAAGCCGCTTTTTTAAGTGCTAAAAGTTATTATATGTTATCGCCAGCATATACTAAAGACCAAAAAGAAACTATTGAAGCTATTGAAAAAACTCAAGAATTTATCAATAGGTTTCCAGATTCTAAATATTTAGAAGATGCTAATAAACTTGTAAAAGAACTAGAATTTAAATTAGAACAAAAAGCATTTCATATAGCAAAACAATATAGTGATATTGCGCCTGGTTTTACAAGAGATTTTACAGCGGCTATAAAATCTTTTGACAATTTTCTTTATGAATTTCCAGGTTCAAAATTAAGAGAAGATGCATTCTATTACAGGCTAGATGCTGTATACCAGCAAGCTGTAAATAGTTTTGAATACATAAGCTCTAGAGAAGAAGGCGTTGTTCAATTACGTAAACAACGTTTAGAAACAGCAAAAGAATACGGTAATTCATTTAAAAAAATGTTTGCTAATTCAAAATACACCAACCAAGTAAATGAGATGGTAAAGGCTGTTGAAGAAGAATTAAACACGTATAGCACACAAAGTTAAACATAATCACAATGGATTTAAAAAAAATCAATGCTCCTGTTAATACAGTAACTTATGATAGAAATCAAGTAGATGAGCCTACAGAAAATATCTATGAGTCAATTTCTATTATTGCTAGAAGAGCAGAACAAATTAACACAGAGATTAAAAAAGAACTTATTGATAAGTTAGAAGAATTTGCTACTTACAATGACAGTCTTGAAGAAATCTTTGAAAATAAAGAGCAAATTGAGGTTTCAAAATTCTACGAAAAATTACCAAAACCTCATGCATTAGCTGTTCAAGAATGGCTAACTGATAAAATTTATTTTAGAAATACAGAGGAAGACGCTCAGTAATATTTCTTATGAGTATTCTAAGCGGCAAAAACGTACTATTAGGAATTAGTGGCGGTATTGCCGCTTATAAAACAGCTTCACTAGTAAGGTTGTTTATAAAAGCAGGTGCCAATGTGCAAGTTGTAATGACGCCAGCTTCAAAAGAATTTATAACACCCTTAACACTTTCAACATTATCTAAAAACCCTGTATATTCATCTTTTACAAACGAAGATGATGATACCGGTGTATGGAATAACCATGTAGATTTAGGCCTTTGGGCAGATTTACTTTTGGTGGCACCTGCAACAGCAAACACCATGTCTAAAATGGCAAATGGTGTATGTGATAATTTGTTGCTTGCAACATATTTATCGGCTAAATGTGCTGTGTATTTTGCACCGGCTATGGATTTAGATATGTACAAACACCCAACAACCTTGGCATCTTTTGAAAAATTAAAAGACTTTGGTAATACCATGATTCCTGCAACTAGTGGAGAATTGGCTAGCGGATTGGTAGGTGAAGGTAGAATGGCAGAACCCGAAGATATTGTAAGCTTCATAGAAAACGATATTGTAAACAAATTACCATTAAAAAATAAAACAATATTAATTACAGCAGGCCCAACTTATGAAGCTATAGATCCTGTGCGTTTTATTGGAAATCATTCTAGCGGAAAAATGGGGTTTGAAATTGCCAAGGCAGCGGCTAATTTAGGCGCTAAAGTTATATTGGTTACGGGGCCAACAAACCAAAATGTTTTACACAGTTTTATTAATGTAATACCAGTTGTAAGTGCACAAAACATGTATGATGAAGTACATAAACATTATCAAAATGTTGATGTAGCCATACTATCGGCTGCGGTGGCAGACTATAAACCAAAAAATGTAGCGCTTCAAAAAATAAAAAAGAAAGATGAAACGTTAACATTACAGTTAGAAAAAACTAAAGATATTTTAGCATCATTAGGTGCCATTAAAACCAAACAATATTTAGTAGGCTTTGCTTTAGAAACTAATAATGAATTAGAAAATGCAAAAGGCAAGCTAAAAAGAAAGAATTTAAATTTAATTGTTTTAAATTCGTTAAACGATAAAGGGGCAGGCTTTAAAGGCGATACCAATAAAGTTACTTTTATTGATGAAAACGAAACTATTACAGAATTTCAATTAAAATCTAAGGCCGATGTAGCCAAAGATTTATTAAACAAAATAACAGAGCAAATTAATGCGTAACATTTTAATTGTTTTTACTTTTTTAATTACATGGGTTGGGTTAGCGCAAGAGTTAAATTGCAATGTTGTTGTTAATGCGCAATTTACGGGCAATGAAAACTTTCCCATTTTTAAAACTCTAGAAAAACAACTTACAGAGTTTGTTAATAACACAAAATGGACAAACAAAACATTTTTGCCACAAGAGCGTATAGATTGTAGTATGGTTATTAATGTTTCAAATTATAGTAGCGAATCTTTTGAAGCCTCATTACAAGTACAATCATCTCGTCCAGTTTACGGCTCGTCTTACAGCACGCCAGTTTATAATTTTAATGATAAAGATTTTAATTTTAGTTATTTAGAGTATCAAAATCTTATTTTCAATCCGCAACAATTTCAATCTAATTTAGTATCGGTTATCGCTTTTCATGTGTATATGATTTTAGGTTTAGATGCCGATTCTTTTGCGCCCAATGGAGGTAGTGCTTATTTTAAGCAAGCACAAACCATTACAAATTATTCGCAACAAGGCAATTTTAAAGGTTGGAAATTAGAAGACGGTTTGCAAAGTAGGTTTATGCTTATAGACAATTTATTATCGCCAACATTTAAAGAATATAGGCAAGTAATAAACGTGTACCATCGTGATGGTTTAGATGTTATGAGTGAAAATACTAAACAAGGTAAAGAAGCCATTGCAGCTGTGTTACAACAGTTTCAAAGTATGAATAGCCGCAGACCAAATTCGTTTTTACAACGCACATTTTTTGATGCAAAGGCCAATGAAATTACTGAAATTTTTAGCGATGGCCCCAATGTAAACATTGCTAATTTAAAAGATGTACTTCAAAAAGTAGCGCCAATGCACAGCAGCAAATGGCAAAATATTAAGTTTTAATTTTCAAACGTTTAGTTTTTTAACTAAAAATTGCAACTAATTACTTATGCTAACATCACTTTCAATAAAAAATTACGCATTAATTGATAATCTTAAAGTAGATTTCAATAATGGATTTTCTATAATAACAGGTGAAACCGGTGCAGGAAAATCTATTTTACTTGGTGGCTTGTCTTTAATTTTAGGTAAACGTGCCGATTTAAGTAGTTTGAAAGACGCCTCAAAAAAATGTATTATTGAGGCTGTTTTTAATGTGGCCAACTATAAATTAGAAGCACTTTACAAAGCCGAAGATTTTGATTATGAACCTTTAACCATTATACGTAGAGAAATTCTGCCCTCAGGAAAATCGCGTGCTTTTGTTAATGATTCGCCTGTAAACTTAAGTAGTTTACAACTTTTAGGTGAGCGTTTGTTAGATATACACTCGCAACACCAAACATTGCAATTAACTGATGATGCTTTTCAATTTCAAATTATTGATGCTTTAGCAAAAAACGAAACACCGTTATACAATTATAAAACCGAATTAAAGGTTTATAAAAAACTACAAAAAGAGTTAAATGAACTATTAAATTTTCAGGCAGAAGCCATAAAAGAGCACGATTACAATACCTTTTTATTAAAAGAATTAGTAGAAGCTAATTTGGTTGAAGGCGAATTACACGAGCTTGAAGAAGAGTTTGAAACCTTAAATAATATTGAAGGCATCAAAGAAAAATTATCTGAAGCATATCAATTATTAACCGATGAGCAATTAGGGGCTATTCCAACCTTAACGAATTTAAAAAACACTTTTCAGAAGTTAACTGGCTTATCATCAAAATACCAAGATTTATTCAATAGAGTAAACAGTAGTTTAATTGAATTAGATGATGTCTTTTCAGAAGTAAATACACTACAAGACAATTTAGATGCAAACCCAAGTAGGCTAGAAGAGGTAGATGCCAAATTAAAAAAACTACATGATTTAATGCAAAAACATGTAGCCGAAGATGTTTCAGAATTAATAAAAATTAAAGAAACTTTAGAAGAAAAAGTGGCTGTTACCCAAAATTTAGATGATACTATTGAAAAAAAGCAACAAGCCATAAAAACTCAAGAAAACGTATTAAATACACTTGCAAAAACTATTAATAAAAATAGAAGTTTAGCTATTCCAGAATTGAAAAAGCAACTAGAAACCATGTTGGCAGATTTAGGTATGGCAAATGCACAATTTAATATTGCGGTAAAATTACAAAGTGCCTTTTTACCTAATGGAAAAGATGATTTGCAGTTCTTGTTTTCAGCCAATAAAGGTGGTAGTTTTAATGAGTTAAAAAAAGCTGCATCGGGCGGAGAATTATCTAGAATAATGCTAGCAATAAAGTCTATTTTATCAAAATACATGCAATTACCAACCATTATGTTTGATGAAATTGATACCGGTGTTTCTGGCGAAATATCAAATAAAATGGGCGATATTATGCTGCAAATGAGTAAAACTATGCAGGTGTTTTCAATAACACATTTACCGCAAATTGCAGCCAAAGGGCATTCGCATTATAAAGTATATAAGCAAGATGTAGATAATGTAACGCAAACCAATTTGGTAAAATTAAACCATGATGAACGTGTTGTAGAAATAGCTCAAATGTTAGGCGGTACAGATATGTCATCATCAGCCTTAGCGCACGCCAAAGAATTACTAAACTAAAAAAACAATAAGTTTTAAATAATAAATTATAAGTTTCTTATTTTTGAAGCTTTAAAACAGTAACTACTGTTAGCATTAGTTGCATACATTAAAACAAAAACATAAACACAGGAATAAACCAACAAAGAGATATGTCACATAATTTATTAAAAGGAAAAAAGGGAATCATTTTTGGAGCATTAGATGCCAATTCAATTGCTTGGAAAACTGCAGAACGCGTACATGAAGAAGGCGGGCAATTTGTATTAACAAATGCACCAGTAGCCATGAGAATGGGACAAATAAATGAATTAGCCGAAAAAACAGGATCTCAAATTATTCCTGCCGATGCAACATCAGAAGAAGATTTAAAAAATCTTGTTGAGCAATCAATGGAAATATTAGGCGGTAAAATAGATTTCGTTTTACACTCCATTGGTATGTCTATAAACGTACGTAAAGGCAAACATTACACAGACCAAAATTATGCTTGGACACAAAAAGGAACCGATGTTTCTGCCATGTCTTTTCACAAAGTTATGCAAACACTTTACAAAGCCGATGCTATGAATGAGTGGGGAAGCATAGTAGCATTAACATATATGGCCGCACAACGTGTATTTCCAGATTATAATGACATGGCCGATAATAAAGCCTATTTAGAAAGTATAGCACGTAGCTTTGGGTATTTCTTTGGAAGAGATAAAAAAGTACGTGTAAACACCATTTCACAATCACCAACACCAACAACAGCAGGTAGTGGTGTAAAAGGTTTTGATGGGTTTATTTCATATGCCGAAAAAATGTCGCCATTAGGTAACGCAACCGCACTAGATTGTGCAAACTACACCGTAACACTATTTAGTGATTTAACAAAACGTGTAACGCTACAAAACCTTTATAATGATGGTGGTTTTAGCAACATGGGTGTAAGTGATGCTGTAATGAGCACGTTTATGAACGAAGAATAAAAAAATAAAATTATACTTATAAAAGCCACCTTTATTGGGTGGCTTTTTTGTTACATTTGTGTATGAACAATTTGGGCGTTACCCATAGGGTCGGGCTTTCGGCAGTCACTTTTATATTTTGTAAAATAGCATACCCAAAAAGCAAAATATAAAGAGTTCCAACAAAGCCTCAATCCCTAACGCAAAAGCAACGTAAAACAAATAATGGCATTACAATTTTCATTTATAATACCAGTTTATAATAGGCCCGATGAAATCTTGGAGCTTCTTCAAAGTTTTATAAACTTAAAAACTAACACACCCTTTGAAATTGTAATTGTAGAAGATGGCTCAACAATAACGTCAAAAAATATAGTAGAGCAATTTAATACCATTTTAAATATAGCCTATTATTTTAAACCAAATTCTGGCCCTGGAGACTCCAGAAACTTTGGAATGCAAAAAGCCAAAGGCAATTATTTTATTATTTTAGATAGTGATGTTATTTTGCCACCAAACTATTTAAATGCTGTAGAAAAAAGTTTAAACAAAAATTATGTAGATTGTTTTGGCGGGCCAGATACAGCACACCAATCATTTACCAATTTACAAAAGGCCATTAATTTTTCAATGACATCGGTAATAACAACTGGTGGTATTAGAGGTAATAAAAATAGCGTGGGCAAATTTCAACCCAGAAGTTTTAATATGGGTATTTCAAAACAAGCATTTAAAGCATCAAAAGGTTTTGGGCGTATTCATCCAGGTGAAGACCCAGATTTATCAATTCGCCTCTGGAATTTAGGTTACAAAACCAAACTTATTTCAGGTGCTAAAGTGTTTCATAAACGTCGTATTTCTTGGAAAAAATTCTACATTCAAGTACATAAGTTTGGTATGGTTAGGCCTATTTTAAATGCGTGGCATCCTTCAACAAAAAAAATAACATATTGGTTTCCTACGGTATTTTGTTTAGGGTTTTTATTGGCATTATTATTAATTTTATTCAATTTTAACGCCTTATTATATGCGTACGCATTGTACTTTGTGTTAGCCTTTTTTATGGCATTGGCAACAACAAAAAGTATAGAGGTTTCGGTGTTGGCAATACCCGCCATTAGTATACAATTTTTAGGTTATGGCTATGGGTTTTTAAAATCTACATGGGCCGTTAGTGTGCTAAAAAAGCAACCCGAAACACGTTTTCCTAAATTGTTTTTTAAAAATTAATAAAACGTTTAATCTTGCTACATTGTTAAAATGATTGGTAAAATAAAATCTAAAATAGCAGCATCTATTAAAAGTAAAAGGTATAATGTGTTCTTTTTATTTCTGTTATTTTCGTTTGTTATTTTAATAGTATCTAAACTGTCAAAAGATTATACCAACACCATTTCATTTCAAATAGAAAAAATAAATGTACCCCAAGAGCATGTTATTTTAAATGACTCTGTACAACTACATATCACTTTAAAAACTCACGGTTTTAAGTGGTTAAACTATTATTTTAACAATCCTAAAGTGCAAATAGATTTTAGTAAAGATGTTACTAAACATAATAAAACCTATATGTACAATAAATCTAAAGCCTATATAAATAACACACAGTTTAATGAACAAGTTGAACTTCTAAATATAAGCCCAGATACATTAGTTTTTAAATTTGATGTTAATATGGTAAAAAAAGTACCAGTAAATTTAAACGCTACAATTAATTATAGTGTTGGTTATAATACTTTAAACGCTATTGCATTACAACCAGATTCTGTAGTTGTAATTGGGCCTGATATGCTGGTTTCAAAAATAAATAAAATAGAAACAGAACCGCTTGTTTTAAATGATGTAAGAGATGATATTGATACTAAAATAGCTTTACATTTACCCCAAAAGCATAAAGGTTTGAATATATCTGCAAAACAAATACAGGTATTAGCTAATGTTGAAAAGTTTACTGAAGGCACTTTAAAAGTACCAATTAATGTTGTTAATGTGCCCAAAGGTGTTACTGTTAAATTTTTTCCAAAAGCAGTAACTGTGGCCTATTATGTGAGTTTGAATAATTTTCAAAACATAACAACAACAGATTTTGAAGTTGTTTGCGATTATGCTAAAATAACCGAAAATCAAAACTTTTTAGTGCCAGAACTAGTGCGTATTCCTAGCACAGTAAAAAGTGCTAAAATAAATAACAAGCAAATAGAATTTATAATAACAAAATGATAGTTGTAGGCCTTACAGGTGGTATTGGTAGTGGTAAAACTACCGTTGCAAAACAGTTTAAAAGATTAGGTGTGCCGGTTTATATTGCAGATGATGAGGCAAAAAAACTAATGAACACATCAAAAGTTATAAAACGAAAATTAATACAACTTTTTGGTGAAAATGCGTATGTAAATAATGCTTTAAATAAGCCTTATCTGGCCAGTGTTATTTTTAATGATAAAAGCTATTTAGAACAAATGAATGCTATTGTACACCCAAGGGTAGCAAGGCATTTTAAAAAATGGATAGCTAAACAAAATACTACCTATGTAATTAAAGAAGTAGCCATTTTATTTGAAAATGGAGGGCATAAACAATGTAATTTTGTTATCACAGTTGTGGCGCCATTAGAACTTAGAATAGAGCGTTTGTTAAAACGTGATGACACTACAAAAGAAAAAATAAAAGCTATAATGAACAACCAGTTGCCTGATGATGAAAAAGTTAAGTTGTCAGATTTTGTAATTGAGAATACCTCATTAAAAAACACAAAAAAACAAGTAGAAAAAATACACCAACAACTGCTTTTAAAAGATAAATAGCATACCATTTTAACATTTTTGTTAATGTAAGGTTAAAACATAAGTGTACTACATGTTAAAATGTTAATTTTGGTTTGATGAGCAAAAAAATATTTTCCCTTCTGGTACTTTTAATGAGTTTATCTTTAATTGGGATAATATTTGTACAAGCTTATTTTATTAACGACTCTGTAAAAAACGAAAAAGAACGTTTTAAATTCAAGGTACAAAGGGCGCTTAGTTATGTTTCAAACACCCTAGAGGAAACTGAAATTGCTGAGTATTATGACAGATACCAAAGCTTACCTAAAGAAGATAAAACCGATTCTGTTGCCGTTTCTCAGCTATTAATATATCAGCAAAACAATAGCACCAAAGAAACGCTAATTTACAGAAGCAACGTGTTAGAAGAAAATTATAAATTATCTTCATCGCTCTTTGACATTGGTTTAGATAGCCTTACAATACAAAATATAATTGGCAGCTCTAGCGCCGAGGTTTATAGTAATATTGAATTATCTGATAAAGATATAAACCAAAGCCCTGTAACTAAAATAATATCATCGGGCATTGTTGAAGATGCACAACGCTTAAGTTTTGAAAAAAGTTTTAAAGAAATACGAAAAAAAACACCAATACATAAGCGTGTTTCTAAAAAAGAACTTGACAAATTATTAGTTGAAGCTTTAAAAAGAGACGAAATTGATATAGATTTTGAATACGCCATTTACAGCAATGATTTAGCAACAAAAGTACAAAGTGAAAACTTTGAGTTTGATAACACATCAACCTTTAAAGTACCTGTGCTTTATGATGAAAACAATCAAAGTCCATACAAATTATTAGTAAATTTCCCTAATGATAGAAGTTTCATTCTATCATCAATAATAGGCATGATTTTACTATCAATAGTATTCACATCAATTATTATAGTAGCATATTCAAGTGCTTTGTACCAGTTAGTTAAACAGCGAAAAATATCTGAAATTAAAACAGATTTTATTAACAACATGACGCATGAGTTTAAAACACCTATAGCAACCATAAATTTAGCTTTAGATGCCATTAAAAACCCTGCAATTATTGATGATAAAGAAAAAGTGAAGCGTTATTTATCTATGATAAAAGAAGAAAATAAACGCATGCACGCCCAAGTTGAAAACGTATTAAGAATATCTAAACTAGAAAAAAATGAACTAAACATAAGTAAGGAACGCGTTAAACTACACGACTTAGTTGAAGATGCGATTACGCATGTAGAACTTATAGTTGAAGACAGACAAGGCTATATAAAACCATTTTTAAATGCCAATAAAACATCGGTTTTAGCAAATGAAACGCACTTTACAAACGTTATAGTTAACATTTTAGATAACGCAATAAAATACTCACCTAATGCGCCAAAAATTGAGGTTTACACAGAAAATATTGGAAACAATGTGCTCTTAAAAATAACCGATCATGGTAGTGGTATGAGTAAAACAGCAGTAAAGCATGTGTTTGAAAAATTTTATAGAGAAAGCACAGGCAACATACATAATGTAAAAGGACATGGTTTAGGTTTAGCCTACGTTAAACGTATTGTTGAAGACCACCAAGGCTATGTTTCAGTAGAAAGTGAAAAAGGAAAAGGAAGCACATTTACAATAAAGCTTCCGTTAATATCATAAAAAATATGGAAGAACTAAAAAAACGAATCTTATTAGTTGAAGACGACCCTAATTTTGGAACCGTACTAAAAGATTATTTAATGATGAATGATTATGAAGTAACCCACGCCAAAAATGGAATGGAAGGTTTTGAAAAGTTCAAAAAAGACGACTTTGATTTATGCATCCTAGACGTAATGATGCCCTACAAAGACGGCTTTACATTGGCTAAAGAAATTAGAGAAAAAAATGCCGACGTGCCCATTATATTCTTAACCGCTAAAACCATGAAAGAAGATGTTTTAAAAGGTTATAAAGTAGGTGCCGATGATTATTTAAATAAGCCTTTTGATAGCGAGGTGCTTTTAATGAAAATTAAAGCAATTATTCAACGTAAGGCCACAGAATCTATTTCTGATAGTAAACAATTTGAGTTTAAAATTGGAAAGTTTGATTTAAACTCAAAACTTCGTTTTTTACGTTTTAATGGTGGTGAGCCAGTAAAACTATCTCCTAAAGAAAATGAGCTTTTACGTTTATTAGCGTTACATGAAAATGATTTAATGCCGCGAGAATTAGCGCTTACAAAAATTTGGAGAGATGATAATTACTTTACATCGCGTAGTATGGATGTGTACATTGCCAAATTACGTAAATACCTAAAACAAGATGAAAAAGTAGAAATACTTAACATACATGGTGAAGGTTTTAGGCTTGTAATAAATGAGTAGATAATAGGTATTCAATTTGATTTAATAAAAAAATCCGGTTACTAAATTTTAAGTAACTGGATTTTTTCATTTATGGTTTTAAAAAGTTTTTAGTCTCTTTTAACAGGTAATCTTATTTCATTAATAACATCAAAATCTACACGAATAGTATATGGTTTTTCAGTAATCATTTTTATAACGTTAAATACTAAGTAACCTTTAATGCGTTGAAAACTTTCAGAAAAATAGGCACCTTCGTTGCTTTCCCCAAAATCTTCAATAGCTTCAATTACCAAAATATTGTCATCACTTAAAGGCGCATAAAATTCATCTGTAAAATCTTCAATAGTACCAACGCTTTTTGCAGTTGTAAAGGCTTCAGTATCATACGTATCTAAGCTTTCAAAATAAGCATTATCACCTTTATCTATTTTAACCATTTCACTTGTTGTAGCAATTTTATAGGTTTTTGGTTCTAATTTGGTATCTCCAGATTTTCTAAGGTGTGCTAAATTAAGCCCGTAATAATGCTCATCTTCAAAAGAACCTAAAAATACTTTAAATGTAGTTATGTAGCCTTTGTTTTTTAAATAAGTAGTTCTAACTTCGGCAGGCGAGAAATCTTCTGTTTCTTCAATACGCTCTTTATTTCTGTCTGAAACATCAATAACTATGTAGGGTGTATAATCACTGCTTTTTGTACTTGTTTGAGTTTCGTTTTCAGTTTCAGTGTTAACAGTTGTTGCTGTTGTAGCAGTAGTTTTGTTTTTATCAGATTTGCATGAAACTATTAAAAACAAGCATACTAGTAATAAGGTGTTTTTCATTTTTTAAGGCTTTGTGTTAATTTTAGGCTAATTTACAGAAAAAACTATATGATAAATAGGAAAATTATTTCGTGTTGTTTAAAACGTTATTATTTTACACTATATACTATTTTTGGTTTTATTCAAATGTGTATTGAAGAAAATTTACATTTCCAGATTCTGAAACAGTAAATGTTTTTTCTGTAATGGTATCAGAGTCTACTGTTATTTCAAGTTTTACCTCATAAGGCTGAAATGGCATACCAATTTCTCCTCCTGAATTATCTCGATAAGAAATATCTAATATTGTTAAATGTGCTATCTTTTGATTTAAATAATCTTTTTTTAATGGTAAATGAGAATTACTACTTGAGAAATTAGTGATGTTTATTCCATTTCCTTGTATTGAGAATGTAATATCAGACAACCTATTATTATCTGTTGATGTTACACAAAATGAAATATTTTTATTTTTAGGGTAATTATCTCTTGGATCATCATTTGATGTGCAAGACAAAATAAAGGCTGTTAATATTAATAAAAATGCTTTTTTTATCATAATACGTTGGTTTATATAAAATTGAACTTGATTATTTTTATTTTGTTGTTAGTATTATTAGTGAAAATTTCTTGTCCATCCTATACCTATTTGATATCCAGACTGCGCCATATCAGTTACTAAAGGAAAAAAACTATATAGACCTATGCTATTTGAGTTGTTTAGTTTGAGCTTAGGAGAAAATGATAAACCGTAATTAAAAAAAATTTCATTATTAGAAAAGCTTCTTTCAAAGCCAATTTTATTATTAACCAATGTGCCTTTGGTGATAGCAATATTTAAACCAACAGGAACTTCAAAGTTTAATTGTACTTTATTAAAATTTAAAGAGTAACCTATGTTTATTGATGGCATAAGGCGCATGTCAACATCATTTTTTAAATAAGCTTCAGGCTCAGATTCTCCCTTAAAATCAAAATAACCAACAAAGGAAAAACCTAAAAATATGTGGTTTTTTTTAGGGGAAAGAGCCATGTTATATTTACAGTAACCGCCGTAATAAAATGCTTCATAACCGGCACCAAGTACCCCTAATTCTAAAGAGTTTTTATGAGTGTTTTGAGACTGTAATGTTAAGGCAAATACCAATAAACAAAGTGTAATAATTTTTTTAATTATTAAAAACATAATCTAAACCTTTTTTAAATGTTGTGTTGGCAGAGTTTTTGTGTCCGCTACCTTCAATAAGTTCACTTTTGTGTTTAAAGTTTAAGTAGGCTCTTTTTTGTAAGCGTTCATTCATTTCTTCAAAAGAAGCAAGCATAACACCGCCTTCTAAAGTTCCCATTCCATTGTAAAAAGTTACATTTAAATCTGTGTGGTTTTTTGCATAATTTTGCTCATATTCAAAAATAACACCAGAGTCATACCAGTAAGAAGTTCCACTTGCAATAAATTTGTTAAATGGGTTTGAAGCTCTGTTTTGTGCCATAACAAATTGTGTGAATAGTCCACCAAAAGAATGCCCCATTAATAATTTATTATTGTTAGGGTTAATGTTATACCTAGATTCTAGCTCTGGTATTAATTCATCTTTTATAAATAAATAAAAATTATTGGCGCCACCTTTGCCATGAGAATATGAGGTTGGTGTATAATCTCTATTTCTTTGTTCGTTATTACCTATGGCAATGAAAATAGTGGGTGGTAATAATTTTTTTTGAGCCTTTTCAGAAATTATTTTAGCAATATCATTAAATCTTGTGTTTCCATCTAAGGCAATTATTAACTGGTTATTATTGCTTCTTGTGTTATAATTTTCAGGTAAGAAAACGTAAATGGGGTAATCATCATTTATTAATGTAGACTTTATTATAAATTCTTGTTTTACTCCTTTAAATGTAAAATCATCTTCTTTGGAGCAACTAAATATTATAATAAATAAAAATATATACCGAATAAGTTTCATGATTTAGATTTTTGTCAAAAATCTTAAATCTTTTAAATAAAAAACTTATTTTAAATCAAGAAATGTTTTTATTGCTGTTTTTTTAAATATTCTTTTTTTACACGGCTATATGTTTCTGGTGTGATGCCTAAATAATTAGCAATTAGCTTTTGAGGTACTTGCTCTAAGAAAGCCTTGGATTTAGAAATTGTATTTAAAAAAAGTTCATACTTTATTGATGCATTTTTATGCTGCAATAATAAAGATCTTTTTTCACGCTCTAAATGTACTTGTTCAAATAGTTTGGTATATATGTATGAAAACGAATGGCTTTCTAACAAAAGTTTCTCAATATCTTTTTTTTCAAAATATAGAATTTCAGTATCAGTAATAGCTTCTTGTACTTGGTTTGATGGAGAACCTTCCATATAGCTAGTAAAATTATTAAAGCTCATGCCAGTAAGAGAAAAATCTATGGTGAATAAATTTTCTTCAATTATCACATATTGATGTATAAATCCTTTTAAAACTAAACTTGTTTTAGTCTCAATTTGTCCAATATCTAAAAGAATTTCTCCCTTACTTAGGCTTTTCTTTTTTATATTCTTTTTTATTGGTTCAAAATCACTTTTAGAAATAGGGTATACCTGATTAAAAAAATTGAATACAATATTTTCTTCAACTGAAAGGTTTTCTAACATTAAGTTTAAATATGATATTTTAAGTTATACTTTTTAAATTATGCACAACCATATTTTACATTGAGAATTTTCTTTAATGTCAACTAAAGTAAATGAATTATTTAATAAAACAAAGCTTCAAATTTATCCAATGAAAAAGGTTATGTTGTTTTAAGTAACATAACCTTTTTTTATATTTAAGTTTATTTATTATTGGGCCACAGGTTTAAAAACACGAATCCAATCTACTTTTAATGTGTGGTCTTCTTTGTTGTTTTCTATTTCTTCATCTGTTGGTATTCTGCCTTTTTCGGCATTCCAGTTTTGTACTTCGGCATTAATAATAATATCCATTTCTTTACTTAAACCAGTTCTATCGGCAGCATTTCCGGTAGGCGAGGTGTAATTAAGCGGATCTATACCGTCTTTACCGTTAGCGGTATCTAAATTATCCATAACTTTTATAAGTTTGCCGTTAATGTAGTATTCAAGGTAAGTAGGCGATTTCCAATAAACACCAATTCTAACCCAATCACTAGAGGTGTGTGGGTAGCCATCAATTTTTTGCCACGTACTAGAGTCTTTGGGTTGGTAATCTTGAAACGGATTTCTAATAAATACATGGTGGCTTATGTGAAAACGCTCTGAAAACCATGTTTGTTCATTTCTAGGGTTTTGAGCGCCATAGGCTTCTAAAATATCTATTTCTTGTGTGTCATCTGGACTTAGCATCCAAATATCAGATGCAAAAAAAGCATTAGCTACTTTTACGCGCGCTTCAACAAATACAGGGTATTTTACGCGTTTTGTTGATGTAATACAACCTAATCGTGTTGCTTTATCTGTAATATTACCGGTAGAACCGCTGTAAGTTTTCATTTCACCGGGTTCTCTGCTTGTAATCAATCTTAAATTGCCACCAGAGGCAGTAACATTTTCATAGCGCCAAATTGTTGGCCCTGGACCATTCCATGAATTATGATAAAAGTTAGTCCATTTTCCATTACCAAAAGTGGCTAACTTGTTTTCTCCAGCATATTCATATTCAAAATCATCAGATAAGTCTTCTTGAAATTCCCAAATCATGCCGTCTCCAGGGTTAGCAGGAACTTCAATATCTGCAAATGTTTGATTTGTTTCTTCTTCCTCTTCCTCAGGTTCAGGATCTTTAGGTATTTCTTCTTGCTGTTCTTCTTCTACAGGTTCTCCATTGCTATTAGAACAACCGCATGCAATAAAAAGGAATATTGAAAATAATGCAATAATTAGTTTAGTGGTTTTTTTCATTTTAAATTTTGATTTCAATTTTAGTTTGTAAAATTAAAATCTGTTGGATATTTAGTAACGAAAAAAACTTGACAAAACCTGAACAACCTTTTGTTTTATAGGTGTTTCAGTATAACAAATGTTCAATAGTATAATAAATAATGGGGGATTACTTTTGTATGAAAAAATTAAATACGATTAGACAACCAAGTTTTAAACTCATAAAAATTTTGCGGTGCCACGCCATGTCCTACCGGAAATTCAGAATATTTATGTTTAATATTTAAACTTTTAAAGAAAACGGGAGTTTGTCTTGCCCAATCTACAGGAATTACCTGGTCTACACTACCATGAGAGCAGTAAAAGTCTAAACTTGAATAGTCTTTTTCTTGTAAATTATCGGGTAAAATATCATGATATATATAACCGCTAAGGCCCACAATATTTTTAATTTTTTCTGGGTAGTTTAAGGCTACCGCACAACTTAAAATACAACCTTGGCTAAACCCTAATAGCGTTACATTATTTTTGTTTACAGGATAATGAGCTGTTGCTTCATCAATAAATTTTGCAATTAAATCTCTTGAAGCTTCGGCTTCTTGTTGGTCGTTCCATTTGCCTTTTTCGGCATCAAAATTAATAGCGTACCACGCATTGCCGAATGGTTGCATAGGGTAGGGAGCTCTTACTGAAATTATAAAAAGTTCATCTGGTAATTCTGAAGCGAACGAAAACAAATCGTTCTCATCACTACCATAACCATGTAGCATGATTAATAAAGGTGCGTTTTCTTTTAAACTTGATGGTTTTGTAATATGTTGAAGTGAAAGTGATTGACTCATAGTTTATCTTGCAAAATTTGAAAATATTTTTTGGTATAATTTACCAACAAGTGGTACTTCGGTTGCTTTTTTAGAAATAGCCATAGAAAAACCATAAATAAAAAGCACTGCAAAAAATAAGTAAAAACTAGCGGTAACTAGCCAACTATCAAAACTACCAATAATATAACCCAATGCCCAAAATGTAAGCCATAACCCTAAAGATTGTCTTATGTGAAAACTAGCAAATTCACTTTTTTTGTCTGTTTCGTTATTTAAAAAATATGCAATGATAACTCCAAAAATAGTGATATAACTTATTATGGCGTTTTTTTTACCGCGTTCAATATCTTGTTGATTCATTATTAATTGTTTAATACAATTTGGTTGTTTGCAATTATACCGTAAACATTTCCTTTTAAACTTGTTTCTAGAAACATACTGTTTTTAGATTTTGATGTTATATGGTTTTTACTAAATGTGAATTCTCCTTCTGGATTAAAAAGTGTTATGTTAGCTTGTTCACCAACATTAATTGCGGTTGATGTAGCCCCAAAACGTTGCTTGCCTTTGGTTAAAATATCAACGGTTTTTTGGGTTTTAAAAATAGTTTGTAAGGCACCAAAAGCACTTTCTAAGCCTATAGTTCCGTATGCAGCGTGGTCAAACTCTACTTTTTTCTCTTCAATATCAATAGGCATATGGTCTGTGGTTACCATATCTATGGTGCCATCTTTAATACCTTCAATTAAGGCATCAATATCGGTTTGTGTTCGTAATGGCGGTAACACTTTATAATTAGAGTCAAAGCTTGTTAAAACGTCATCAGTAAAATATAAATTATGAATGGCTACACTACACGTTACATCTAACTTTTTCTTTTTCGCTTCTTTTATAAGTGCCACAGATTTTGCTGTTGAAATGGTTGGAATATGTAATTTGCCACCCGTGTATTCTAATAAAAATAAATCGCGAGCCACTTGTAGTTCTTCGGCTAAAGCCGGAATACCTTTTAAGCCTAATTTTGTACTGGTTATATGTTCATTAACAACGCCTTTGCCAACCACTTTGTTTTCTTGCGGAAATGATTGCACCAAACCATTAAAATTTGCAGCATATTGTAATGCAATTTTCATGAGGTTTGGGTTACTAATAGGCTTTTTGTAATCATAAAACGAAACAGCACCAGCAGTGGTCATATCATATAATTCGGCTAAATCTTCGCCCTTTCCGCCAACGGTTAAGGCGCCAATTGGTAATACGCTTACAGCATTATTAGCAGTTTTAGTTTTTATGAAGGTGATATTAGAATTTGAATCTAACACCGGTTTGGTATTTGCATTTAAAGCAATAGTTGTAAAGCCTGATGCCGCAGCAACTTTAAGTCCGTTTTCAATGGTTTCGCGTTCTTCAAAACCAGGTTCACCAAAAGATACGCTACTATCAAACCAACCCTGAGATACATGCAAATTATCATGCGTAATTTCAAGGTAATTATTTGGGTTTTTTATGCTTTTGGCAATTTTTAAAATCGTGCCGTTTTCAATTAAAATATCTTGTTTTGCGTTGTGAAATTCGCTTTTTGAATCAATTATAGTGGCAGATTTTATAAGTATGTTCATTTAAAATATTTTAAGATGAGCATTTCAATAATGAGTAATACTAATGCAAAAATAACAAACCATTTCCATAAGGCATTAACTTTGGCGTCACTTTTTAATATATTAAAAACATTGGTTATTGAATTGCTTACAGTTACATTTTTTATGTTTTCTAAATTTTTATAGGTTAAATCACTTTCAGAATTATCATAATTATAGCTAACATTGCTAACAATTGAATTCTTGTTTTTAACAGCGTAAACACCCGATACATTTGGCATTTCTTGAGTGTTTATTTCTACTTTGTTGTTAAAATATTTTTGCCTTGGTATAAGGCTAATGGTTTCATATTCTAGTGTTAAAATATCATCTTGTTGCAGTTGAGTTTCAATTTCAAAACTATTATTTTTCCCTATTGAATAATAAAGTTTTGGTGCTTTAAAGCTTTGTTTTGCAATATTGTAAAAGGTTGGCACAATAACATTCCAGCTTTTAAAATTTGAGTTTTTTGTGTTTAAAGCGGCTGTAAAAATAAAGGTGTTTTTATTTTGAAGTAAAAGTGGTTTGCCGTCTTCAAAACTTAAAACAGAACTTGCGTTATTTGGGGTTAATTCAAAAAAACTTTGCACTTTGGGGTATTGAAAATTACTAACCTGCTTTTCAAAAACACCGTTATTGTAAATTGGGTGAGCATAATTAATGGTTGTAACACTTTTTTCTGAAGTATTTAACGCGTTAAATAATATGTTTCTGTGCGTTAAAAAAGTATTGTAAGATTGTAAATTACTAGTTTTTGAAGGAATTAACAGAACAATACCACCCTGACTTGTAAAATGATTTAAAGCCGATGTTAGGGCATTTGGTATGTTGTTAAGTTCGTTTAAAATTATAAGATTTTGAGTGTCAATTATGTTATATGATAACGCATTAGCTTTTACCGATGTTAAATTAAATTCATCTTTTGAGAACAAGCGTTTTAAATAGTCATCATCTTCATTATTAATGGCTAAAACGTTTATTTTATGGTTGTTGTTAATGTTGAAAAACAAACTGTTATCAAACCTTAAACTAGCATCGTTAATGGTTATTTTACCGTTTATATTTTTAGTGTTTGGTAAAGAAAACGTTGTGGTGGCTTCTTTATTAATATCAACCGATGTTTTTGCAATTAAACGTGTATTGTTAAATATTGAAACAGGTACATTTTTAACAGGTTTACCACTATTTTTTAAAAGTACCGTTAGTTGTGTGTTGGCCAAACTTTGTGAAGCAACATAAGCACTATCTATAGCAATATTATTGGTGTTAACGGGTTTTAATTGTACCAAATGTATGTTGGTTAACGTGTCAATTTCTGGAGTTAAATTAGAATTGTTTTCTTGGAAATCTGAAATTAAAACAAGGTTTTTTTGCGTGTTTTTTTGTTTGCTAAAAAGTGTTTTACTTTTAAGTAAAACGGCTTGTAAAGTAAGTTTATTAGCCGTATAATCTATTTGTAAAACATCATTTTTTATGGCTTTTAATGTGGTGTTTTTAAAAAGGCTGTTATTGGTTAATATTGACACCTTGTTGTTTTCAGGTAAGTTACTAACTATATCTTGTAATGCACGCTTTAAAAGTTCGCCTTTGCTACCTTTGGCTTGCATGCTAAAAGAATTATCAATATAAATAACGGTTTCTTTTTCGGTTTTAAACGTATTGTTTTTTGCTGTAAAAGGTTGTGCAAAAGCAATAATAATAGCTGCTAAAAGTAAAAGCCTTGTGGCTAGTATAAACCATTTTTTTATTTGAGAACTTTTACGCGAGTTTTGTTTTATTTCTTTTAAAAATGCCACATTTGTAAAGGCTTCTCTTTTAAACTTGCGTAATTGAAATAAATGAACAATAATTGGAATTAGCAGTAAAAATAAAGCGTAAAGAAGTTCGGGGTGTTTAAACTGCATACTGTTTTTTGATTAATCAAAATTAAGTAAAATTTTCAACTTTAAAACGCATAATTATAATTTTACATTAAGCTTTATTATGAATTAATGAGAATTAAGTCCAATAAAATAAATTTATTATGAAAAAAAAACTTATTCCTGAAAGCGTTAGGTTAATGAAATGATAATGTATCACCTAATTAGTTTGATGATATTGGGGTATAAGCCTTTTTGATTATTGCTTGTTTTAATAGTGTAAATGATTGGAAGTACAATATTTACAATATTAACAAAGAAAAATAATAACAAAAGTGATTTAAAGGAAATAAAACCAAAATCAATATGCATCATAGCCATGATTATACAGATAATTAATGCTAAATACGATATAAATGTCCAGAATATTTGAAAGTTTAATAATCTAACACCTGTTTCTTTTAAGCCAACAATTTTATCTTTTTTGAATAACCATATTATAAGGGGTATTATAATATTACCTAGAGGAATAATGATGAAAGAAATTACAGATAAATGTAATACAATTAAATAATTTTTGTCATCTACTTTGCCATAATCTATTATTTCTTCAGTATTTATTTCAAGGGCCTCACATATTAATTGAAGTGTTTTTCCACGAGGCTCATTTTCATTTTTTTCAATGCGTTGAATTGTTCTTAAATTTACTCTAGAAGCTTCTGCTAATTCTTCTTGCGTAAGACCTTTCTTTTTTCTAATATTTTTTATTTTGGTACCTATATCAATCATAAAGCATATTTAATTTATCATAGATTCAAAATTAAATTCTATTATATATTTTAATAGCGGTTTATTCATGACATTTTTACGACATTTGTGCAAAACGTTTGTTTTGTTGAGTTTTAGCAAAAAAATATATAATCCTTAATTGGTTCTAAATTTAAACTTTTTAAATACGTTTTAATTTCTTTTTGAGCAGTTTTATTTGCTACAGTAATTAAACTTTGTGGGTTTTTTATGTTGGCTAATGCATTAAATTTCAGCAATGTTTTTCCGTAAATATCTTTACCAATTTTATTAGGGTTATCACAAATCCATTTAAACGTTATGTTATGATTAATAAACAATTTAGCCATGAGTTTTCCTTTGGTGCCAGCGCCCCAAATTACAGGTGTTTTGTTGGGGTTGTAATCTATGTTTAAAAAATGATGCACTTTTAAACTTGTAAAGTGGTTTTGTGCATAATGTACGTGCGTGCGAGATGTTCGGGTGCTGTAATCTCTCCAGTAATGTATAATTTCATTACAAGGTATGCAGCTGTAATTATGTTTGTAAAACCTAAATGTTAAATCATAATCTTCAGGATAAATATTTGGGTTAAAAGCATCACAAGCCAATAAATCGTCTCTGTGAATCATCCAACAAGGCGATGGTATTACACATTCTTTATAAATTTCATTATAATTATTACCATGTAAAGTAAGTTGGTTTAACCAGGTTTCATAACTTTTATAACCAGCACCAACGCCATTGGCATTAAAATATTTTACCAAACCAATAGCCACGTGTTTTTTACCGTGGGTTATTAAATTGTTGGCCAAAACCTCTAATTTGTTAGGGGTCATTATATCGTCACTATCCATACGGGTAATAAATGTACCGCTACTATTAGCAAAGGCTTGTTGTAAAGCATCAATAATGCCGCTGCCGTTGTTTTTGTAAAGCTTAATGCGGTTATCTTTTTGGGCATATTTTTCAACAACTTGGTAGCTGTTATCGGTTGAATGATCATCAATAATTAATAATTCCCAATTAGTGTAAGTTTGATTTAAAATAGAATCTATACATTCATTTAAATAAACTTCAGTATTTTTAAAAGGTGTAAGAATACTTATAAGTGTACTTTGCATTGTGCGAATATACTATGTTTAACAAAAACTTATGATGAGAAATTGTAACATAATACTATTTTGCACGTCATTTAACAAACTTAAAAATTAACAAATAATGAATAAAAGAACTTTTGCAGCTATTTTTTCTGGTATAGTATTGGCTAGTTGTAGCTCTACAAAAAACAGTGTTAATGATTTAGCTGTGAGTAACCCTATTGAAACCACCATAAATTTATCGGCGGTAACTAATGATAAAGCTCCGGTAACCATAAACCCAGGAAGATTTACTAGTGAAACCGTAACTTACAGATTGCCAAAAGTTGTACAAGGCACTTATGCTGTTAGTGATTTTGGAAAATATATTGAAGGGTTTAAAGCCATTAATTATAAAGGTGAAGAAATGCCTGTTACTAAATTAGATGATAACTCATGGAGCATTGCCCAAGCTAAAAATTTAGACAAAATTACCTATTTAGTAAACGATACTTATGATGAAGAAGATGAGGGTGGTATTGGCAAAGATGTACCATTTTCGCCATCGGGCACAAATATTGAACCTAATAATTATGTATTAAACTTACACGGATTTATTGGGTATTTTGATTCTTTAAAAAACAACCAATACAAAGTTGATGTTACCGCACCAGCAAGTTTTGTTAGAACATCGGCACTACAAACGGTAAACACAACAAAAAGCGCTAATGGCGAAATGTTAACCACAAGTTATTTTGCACCGCGTTATTTTGATATTACCGATAACCCAATGATGTACGGTAATTTAGATGTTGAAGAATTTAAAGTAGGCGATATTAAAATTGTATTAAGCGTGTACTCGCCAAATAAAGTGCATTCTGCAAAGTCTTTAAAAGAAACTATTTATAAAATGATGCAAGCCCAAAAAACATATATGGGCGATATTAATGCTACACCGCGCTATGATATTTATTTATACCTATCAGAAGAAAAGGAAGACTCACCAAAAGGTTTTGGCGCTTTAGAGCATCATACATCTACTGTTGTAGTAATGCCAGAAAGCATGAGTGATGATGCTTTAGCTGAAGGTATGATAGATGTTGTGTCTCATGAGTTTTTTCACATAGTAACACCATTAAGCGTACACTCTGAAGATGTACATTATTTTGATTATAATAACCCAACCTTCTCAAAACATTTATGGATGTATGAAGGTGTTACAGAGTACTTTGCTACCTTGTTTCAGGTAAATCAAGATTTGGTTGATGAAAGTGAATTTTACAATAAAGTTATGGGTAAAATACAATCGGCCGCTTTAATGGATGACAGCATGAGTTTTACCATTATGAGTGAAAACGTTCTGAAAGATCCTTACAAAGACCAATACGTAAATGTGTACCAAAAAGGCGCATTAATAGGTATGTGTATTGATATTTTATTGCGTGAAGAAAGTAATGGTAATCGAGGTATTTTATCTTTAATGAAAGAATTATCTAATAAATACGGGAAAAATAAACCGTTTGAAGATGATAAATTAATTGATGAAATTGTAACAATGACGTATCCATCTTTAGCCGAATTTTTCAACACACATGTTATTGGAGATACACCTATAAATTACAATGCGTTTTTCAATAAAGTAGGCTTAGAAATTGGTGAAGGTAAAGTTAAAACCAATTATATTTTAATGGAAGGAATGCCCATTGTTGGTGGCGATGGACAAAAAGGTATCATTTACTTTTCTGATATGGTAGCCAAAAATAGCTTTTGGACTGAGCAAGGTGCTTTGCCAAATGATGTTATTAAAACTATTAACGGCACCAATTTAACACTGCAAAACGCTAATACTGTTTTACAAGAAGTGTTTTTATGGGAAGAAGGGCAAGATGTTGAAGTAATTTTAGTTAGAGATGGTAAAGAAATCATCATAAAAACTAAAACTAAACAGCCTTATACTACAGGTCAAAAAATTGTAGAATTAACCAATGTAAGCGAAGCTCAAAAAGCGCTACGCAAAGCATGGTTAAAAGGATAAAACAATAAGCTTTAAGCATAAAAAAAAGGCTATCTTATTTTTAGATAGCCTCTTTTTTTTTGTATAAGTCATTAGTATTTAGCAGGTTTACCGTTGCTTAATGAGTTTTTAATAAACGTTCTAATATCATCATTAGCTTTAATTAAATCATCATGCCTTAAATACATCATATGGCCGCTGCGGTAACCTTTAAAGGTAAAACGGTCTTTCATTTTTCCGCTAGGGTCAATTTGCCACATGGTATATTTTGCACCAAAATAGGTAGTAGCACCATCATAATACCCAGATTGTATAAGCACTTTTAAATAAGGGTTTTGTGCCATAGCTTGCCTTAAACCTTCGCGTACATCATTATTATTACGGTCCCATGGGTGTACATTACCAAACATATTATATTTAACATCGGTTTTAAAGTTTAAATGCTCTCTAATGTAATAGTTAATGGCAGGAGTAAAAGAGTGTAACCATGAGGTTAATTCAGCATTATAATCGGGTTTATTGCCAGCTTCAGTTTTATCAATACCTAAGTATCTAGAATCTAATCTGCCAATAGTGTGACCTGATTTTTCACGAAGTAACTCTTTCCAAAAAAATGAGGTTGGTACTTCTAAATTATGCTGAAGAATAACTTTTTCACTTAAACCAGATAAATGCGCCATTTTTTTAGCAATTTCCTGCTTTTCAGTTTCTGAAATAAAACCACCTTTGGCAATAGCAGGCATTAGTTTATTTATGGCAAAATCTTCAGCTTCAGGTAAAATATCAAGTAAATCTTGCTGCTGCAAATCGTTATGCAATGCTTTTTGATACCAAGCGGCAGCTGTAAAATACGGTAAGTTTAAGGCCGAATAAATGGGTTGCGAGGTGTTATATAATTTATAATCTGCAGGAGATACCATAATTACACCATTTAAATACATCCATTGTTTAGCTTGTAGTTCTTTAGCAAGCCCCATTACACGGGTGCCACCGTAACTCTCGCCAATAATATATTTAGGAGATTGCCAACGATTTTTTCTGGTAACAAACGTGTGCATCCAATCGGCTAAATAGGCTACATCGGCATTTATGCCAAAAAACGTATCACGCTTTGGAAACTTTCCATCTTTATCGGCAATCATTCTAGAGTAGCCTGTGTTTACTGGGTTTACGTAAACAATATCAGCAATATCTAAAATAGAATTTGGGTTATCTTTAACACCATAAGGCTGTATTGGGTAGCCTTCGTCATCAATATTTAAAACTTTTGGGCCTGTATAAGCAATATGCATCCAAACCGAAGCAGAACCAGGGCCGCCATTAAAAGAAAAAAGCAAAGGCCTTTTTGCATTATTTTTTACATTATTTCGGCTGTAGTATGTGTAATACAAAGTTGCTATAGCATCGCCTTTTTTGTTCCAAACAGGCTGCATACCAGTTTCGGCAGTGTAGGTAAATGATGTGCCTTTTACAGTTGTATTATGTGTGGTAACAACAGTGGTGTCTGTGGGAATTTTAACAGATTGCGCTTTAGAAGCAAATGCAATACATAGGAGTAGTAATAAAAACGTTTTTTTCATAAATATTTGAAATTTTAAATATTTTTTAAAGATAATTAAAAGAAATGTTAAAATCCTTCAAAAACTCCTAATCCAAACAAGGCGAAGTCATATTTTACAGGATCTTCACTGTCAAGTTTTCTAAGGTTTGTATCTAACTCAAAAAGAGCTTTAGCATCATTTTGTTTTCTAGTTAGTAGACCTAATTTACGTGCCACATTGCCCGAATGTACATCTAAAGGACATGATAATTGCTTTGGTGAAAGTTGTTTCCAAATACCAAAATCTACACCTGTATTATCGTTTCTTACCATCCAACGTAAAAACATATTTATACGTTTTGCAGCAGAATTTTTTAATGGATCGCTTACATGTTTTTGGGTTCTTTTTAAATGGTTTATTTCAAAAAAAATAGATTTAAATTGAGAAATAGCTGTTTGCAAAGAATCTTTTTCAGCATATGTAGCAAACACTTTTTCAAGTCCGTTATGGTTTATGTAAATATTTTTAAGGCTTTTAACAAACTGTATACAATCAGTACCATTAAAAGTACGGTGTACAAAGGGTGCTAGCTTTTCTAAATCAGTATCTTTATGGTTTTTAACAAAATCAAAAGGTGCATTGTCTAACAAAAACATAAGTTTTTTAGCATTATTAATAATGCTTTTACGGTTGCCCCAAGCTATTGTAGCTGTTAAAAATCCGGCAATTTCAATATCTTCTTTATTAGAAAATAAATGCGGAATTTGAATAGGGTCACTTTCAATAAATTTAGGATTGTTGTATTGTGAAACTTTTTCGTTTAAAAAATCTTTTAGATCTTCAGTTTTAATAAAATTCAAATGTGTTTTTTTACAAAAGTAATAATGCCATTAAAAATACTCATATGATAAAGAACAATTTATTTATAAATATCCGATGAAATGCATTTAAATGGCTAGTTTTAAATGAAATAGTTCTTTGAGTTTTTAATAATATGAAACTTTTTGCGTTATTTAACAAAACAAACCAAAATAACAATGAAAAAAATTTTAGCCCCAATTATTTTATTAATATTGTTTAGTTGTGAAGAAACTGAACAATTAACAAATGCAGAAAATACAACCGAAGCGGTTGAAGCCCTAACCGAGTATACCACTATAAACAAAGTTTTTCAAGATATTGGTAATAATAGTGGAGACGCTGTTTTAGTTTCAGAAAACGCAGCTACTAGCAAAAGTATACTAGCTAAAAATGATGCGCCATCAATTACAGTAGAACCTTTAGATTTTACCACATTTCCTAAAACAATAACTATTGATTATGGAACTGGCATTGTTTGTAAAGATGGCGTAACAAGAAAAGGTATTGCAACTATTGTTTCAACAGACTGGTATAGAAATGTAAATAGTGAGCATACCACAACATTTACAAACTATTACCATAATAATTTTAAAGTTGAAGGCACGCATAAAACTAAAAATTTAGGAGCCAATACAAATGGTAATTTACAGTATGAAGTAACTATAAATAATGGAAAAATTATTAAAGATTCTGGTGTAGAAATAAATTATACCGAGAATTCAACAAGAACTTGGGTAGCGGGTAGTGATACACCTTTAAACATTTGGGATGATGAATATTTACTAGAAGGTACACAAACCGGTATTAGCTCAAAAAATGTTGGCTATTCTTTAACTGTTGAAGAGCCTTTACATTTTACATTGCTACCACGCCAAGTAAAATCTGGTATTTTAAATGTACAAGTTGGCGCTATTAATGGCATTAAAATAAACTACACAACATCAACAATTACAGTTTTTGGAAAATCATATCCGTTTGGAGATTAATTATAAACGTTATAGTAAAAAAAGGGCTGCACTTTAATGTAAGCCCTTTTTTTATGACATATTTTTTTTGAAAATTTTGTAAATAATAGTGTGTTTAACAGACGTATATTTGGTATAAAAAACAATTAATGCCCATTAGTAAACATATTTTACCCATAATAGTTTTAGCACAGTTTTGTTGCACGTCACTTTGGTTTGCTGGAAATGCTATAATTAAAGATTTAGTTATTATTTTTAGTTTGAACGCTCAGGCATTAGGGCATTTAACAGCTGCTGTACAGTTTGGTTTTATCTTAGGAACGTTTTTATTTGCAATGTTTACAATTGCTGATAGGTTTTCGCCTTCAAAAGTATTTTTTGTTAGTGCCTGTATAGCTTCAGTTTTTAATGAGTTTATGCTTATAGGTAACCATAGCGTTTATAGTTTAATTGTTCTACGGTTTTTTACAGGTTTTTTTCTAGCGGGTATTTATCCTGTTGGTATGAAAATAGCAGCAGATTATTATAAAAACAATTTAGGAAAATCATTAGGGTTTTTGGTTGGCGCTCTAGTTTTAGGTACTGCGTTTCCGCATTTATTAAATTATTTTAGTATTAGCGGCTCTATAAATTTTGTTATTTATACTACATCTTTACTAGCTATTTTTGGTGGTTTATTGGTTGTTGTTTTTGTACCAAACGGACCATTTAGAGCCCCATTGCAACGTTTCAATTTTAAAGTAACTTTTAATGTTTTTAAAAACAAAAAGTTTAGGGTAGCTGCCCTTGGCTATTTTGGGCATATGTGGGAACTTTATGCTTTTTGGGCTTTTATTCCTTTCATTTTAAATGCTTATAAAGCACACCACCAAATTTTTAATTTTAATGTATCAATATTAGCTTTTTGTATAATTGCTGTTGGTGGTTTGGCTTGTGTAATTTCGGGTAAGTTATCTCAGGTTTACACTACTAAATTAGTGGCTTCTATGGCATTGTTGCTATCTTGCATATGTTGTATAGTTTCACCGCTGTTTTTTTTATACGCATCAAAAAATATGTTTTTATTATTTATGATTTTTTGGGGTATGGTTGTTATTGCAGATTCGCCTTTGTTCTCGGCCTTGGTAGCTCATAATGTTCCTAATAATCAAAAAGGTACAGCACTCACAATAGTTAATTGTTTGGGGTTTAGCATTACCATAATAAGTATACAAACATTAAATTATTTAACGCTTGTTTTACCAGTTCAATATTTGTTTTTAATTCTAGCTATTGGTCCGTTATTAGCACTTTTTGTATTTGTGAAACGGAAGTTTTAATTAAAAACCGAAGAGTGTACATTAAAAAAACACCTTAAAATAGACTGAAATTTATAAATTTAAGGTCTCTTTTTTATTGAAAATTTGAAGGTGCTGCCCATGCCAATTGTAGATTTTACGCTAATATTGCCACCTAATTTGCTTACTAATTTTTTTACAGTAGATAAGCCAATACCATGACCCTTTTGCCCAAAACGATCGGTTTCTTCAATGGTTGAAAATAATTTGAAAATTTTCTTTTGTTTTTCTTTAGGTATGCCAATGCCATTGTCTGAAACTTCAATAATATAAAAATCGTTTTGTGTTGTATTTAAATCAATATCAATTATAGTTTCAGGTTTGTTGTTGTATTTTAAACTGTTGGTTATTAAATTAAGCAAAATTAGCTCAAGCGCAGCTCTGTTGGTGGTTATATCTTGGTCTCTATCAGGAATATTTACAGAGCAATTTACTTTTATGTTTAGCATATCAATGACTTCTTCAAGTAATTGATTAAATGAAAACATTTCCACATTTTTTTTACTTAAATTACTGTTTTCGTAGTAATTTAAAAGGTTGTTAATGTAGTTATTAAGTGATAATGACGCACTTTTAATGTTGTTAATATAATCTTCACCTTTTTGATCTAAATTTTTTTTGTATTTAGATTTTAAAATATCTGAGGTTAAAATCATATTAGCTAAAGGCATTTTCATATCATGTGCAACTTGAGATGCAAACCCTTTTAACATTTTGTTTCTTTTTACTAGTTTTCTTTTAGTTTGCTTTAATTTGGCATTACTTTTATTTAATTCAATAAGTTTTACAACTTGTTTAGCAAGAATTTTTAAATTGTTTTTTTGTTTAGTATTTATAGAATTAGGCTTACTATCTATAACGCATAAAGTACCAAGTTTATAGTTGTTTTCATCTATTAAACAAACGCCTGCATAAAATATAATAGGGTTTTTATCATTCTTGGTGTATGGGTGATTTATAAAACGTAAATCTTTTGTGGTGTCTTCAATAGTAAAAACATCATCGTTGCTGTTTATGGCATAATTACAGAATGATAAATTACGGTCTGAGCTACAAATATCCAGTCCTTTAGCCGATTTAAACCAAACCTCTTCTTTATCAACAATTGAAATTAAGGCATTTGGTATATTAGTTAAAGCGCTAGCAAGTTCTGTAATATTATTAAAATCTGCGTTGTCTTGATTTCTTTCAAGATTATAGCTTTTTACAGCTAAAAGCCTATCATCTTCATTTTTTGGTATGGTATTTAGCTGCATCTTTCTATTTTGTAAGTGTTCAACTAAAATAGTAAAAAACTAAACAAAAAAAGAGTTTTTCTTAATAAATAATTTTGCCATCAACCATGGTTAGCTTTCTGTCGGCCATATTTGCCAGTTCTTCGTTGTGTGTTACAATAACAAATGTTTGCCCAAATTCGTCACGAAGTTTAAAAAATAAATTATGTAAATTTTCAGCCGATTCGCTGTCTAAATTACCCGAAGGTTCATCAGCAAAAATTAAATCGGGCTTATTAATTAAAGCTCTAGCAACCGCTACGCGTTGTTGTTCACCACCAGACATTTCACTAGGTTTGTGGTTGTAACGGTGTTTTAAGCCTAAAAAATCTAACAATTCTTTAGCTCTGGTTTCTGCTTCGTTTTTTGGTGTGCCTTTAATAAATGCTGGTAAGCAAACGTTTTCAATAGCAGTAAATTCGGGCAGTAATTGATGAAATTGAAAAATAAAACCAATATGGTTATTTCTAAATTTAGCCAAAGCTTTATCAGATAGTGATGTTAGGTTGGTGTTATTAATGTTTAACTCAAAATCTTCCTTTTTTGAAGCATTATCTAAAGTGCCTAAAATTTGAAGCAAAGTTGTTTTACCAGCTCCCGAAGCACCAACAATTGATACTACTTCACCTTTTTTAACATCAACATCAACACCTTTTAAAACGTGTAAATCATTATAAAACTTATGTATGTTTTTGGCTTTAATCATGCAATTTTTATTAGGGCTATGAAAATACTATATTAGATGTTAACCAGCAAAATTAATGTGATGGTGTTTTTTTTGATATTTATTAATAAAAAAACTACTTTAACTTGCAAATGTTACTTTAAAAGAAAAAATATATACAATGCCTTATAAAAAGTTTGAAGAATACAGCATACAGGTAACTGATGATGTGAAAGATAGATATAAAAAAATTATTGAAGATTTAGGTGAAGACACCAAACGCGATGGCCTTTTAAAAACGCCAGAACGCGCAGCTAAGGCCATGCAATTTTTAACACAAGGCTATGAGCAAGACCCTGTTGAAATTTTAACAAGCGCCATGTTTAAAGAGTCTTACAATGAAATGGTTATTGTTAAAGATATTGAGCTTTATTCGCTTTGCGAACATCATATATTACCATTTTTTGGTAAAGTTCATATTGCTTACATACCAAACGGACATATTGTTGGTTTAAGTAAATTACCACGTATAGTTGATGTGTTTGCAAGAAGGCTACAGGTGCAAGAGCGTTTAACTGAACAAATTTTAGATTGTATAAATGATACTTTAAAACCACAAGGTGTTGCTGTTGTAATTGAAGCATCGCATATGTGTATGATGATGCGTGGTGTACAAAAACAAAACTCTACAACCACAACATCTGGTTTTAGAGGTCAATTTGAAAAAATTGAAACACGTAACGAGTTTTTAAAGTTAATAGGGAAGTAGCAGTTACTAATTTTTGGTATATTTCTTGTAATTAAATTATTAAAAAATAATTTATGAGTAGATACAAAATATTAGCCTTAAGTATTGTTTTTGATGCTTTAGGGTATGTGTCATTTATTTTTCCGGCGTTCGATTTTATTTGGGCACCAGCATCGGCTTATTTAATGACAAAACTTTACAAAGGAAAAGAGGGGAAAATTGCTGCGGTTATATCATTTATTGAAGAAGCATTTCCCTATTTAGATGTTATACCAACCTTTACGTTAATGTGGTTGAATACTTTTGTTTTAAAAACACAGAAAGAAAATATTATTAAATAATAAAAAAATCCCTTTCAAAATTTGAAAGGGATTTTTTTATTGAAATATAATTGTTTGTTAAACTGCAGCAGGATTTACTGTAACATTAAAAGTAACATTAACCTCGGCAACTCCGCCAGAATTCTCAACTGTGCCATCGTTTGGTTTTGTTGGTTCGTGTTTTAAAATAACAGTAACAGTACCAGTGGTAGGTGTATTACCTGTGCTAATGGTGGTTTTTAAGCCTAAAGGGTTGCCGTTACCATCATTATCAGTTTTTGTAATAGTTAAACCAGCAGTGTTTGAGAAAAAGAACTCGTGTTCATTACTTTCGTTTTCAATTTCTTCAGTAATATCTTCAGCAGGATTTTCTGTGCCATTCCATAATGTTATTTCACCAGAATATGAAGCGTTTACTGTAAATTCACCTTCAACGGAATAAGTGCCATCGGCACCGCCTTCACCATCTAAATCTTCAAAAGTTAAAGTAATAACATCTGTAGCGTCATCATTGTTTGTTAAGGTATAAACTACAGTTGTAATTAGTTCCTCTTCATGATCATGGTCGTGGTCATCATGGTTGTCATCATCAGAACAGCTAACAAAAGCTAAACTTGATAAAAATAATAAGGCTAATAATTTGATTTGTTTCATGGTGTTAATTTTAAAGTGTGACATAATTATTAATAATTGAATTTGAGTTTTATATTAAAATTTCTTCCAACATCATCAGTAAAATATCGTAGTCTGTTTAAATAGTCTCTATACGAAGTATTAAAAAGGTTTTCAATGTTGAATTCTATTTTTAAAGTGTTGTTATTGAGTGTTTTAAAAATAAAAGCTGTATTAAAGTTAAATAGAGTGTAAGATGGTGGAGGAGAACTAATGTCTACAAAAACATCTTGTTGTTGTACGGCGTTAAAAGTGTAAAAATTATAATTAGGATACCTTTTTTGTTGCAATACTGTTTTTTGAGTTAAGTTTACAGTTAACTGGTTTAACTTATTATTGGTATAAGTTATGGTATTTGTAAAGTTTATTGCAGGCATGTTTATTAAGGCAACATTGTCTGTTAAATTATCACCTTTTAGTAAACTAAGATTTCCATTATAATTAAAATTGTGTGTTATTTTTTTATTCATAGTTACGTCTACGCCAAAAATTTGTGCCTCTATTTGGTTGTATTCCCATACAGGAAAAGCACCTCTAACGGTTGTTGTTGTACCTACCGGAATTAATTGAATAAAATTATTTATACGCTTATAATATGGGCTTATTGTAAAGCCAAAATTTTTATTATTTCTTTCTATTGAAGCTATCAGTTTATTAGCAACTTCTTTTTTTATAGTTAGTTGCCCTATTTCAATTCTGGCAGCACTATGGTGTAAGCCATCGCTAAATAATTCAGAAGGATTAGGCGTTCTTGATGCTAAACCATAATTAAGCATAATATCAAAATCATTACTTAAGTGCCTAGCATAACCCAAGCTTGCAGAAATATTATGAAATGTAAATTGGGGTAGTGTAAGTACTCTAGATGAGGTTATGATGCCTGTATCAAATTCAGGGAAAAGTTCATCATAATTATATGTATCATACCAATCAGTTACTCTGTAGCGTTTTTCAGCTTCAATTTTAGAATAATCATATCTTAAGCCAGCACTAATTTCAGTAAACAAATTTAAGTTGTAGCTTCCTGTTGCGTATATACCAGCTTCATATTTTTCAAAATCTGGAATTATTGGGCTTACACCAGTACCCGATATTGGTTGGTTTTTTTGATATCTGAGTAAAAAACCCGTATTAATTTTAATATCATCAATGGCATCTATTCTAAGGTTGGGTTGTAATGATGTTGTAAGTAGTTTTAAATCTATTACTGGTGTGTTTTTTCTATCACCGCGTCTTAAATCAAATTCTTTTCTTCTGTTTAATTGAAAATCGTATTGTAAAGACAGTTTACCTAAAGCTTTAAAGCGTTTAAAAGCTTCAATTTTAGCAAGGTGATGAACAATATCTTGTTTAGGGTTTTCAATGTTAAATGAAAAATTGCTTACATATTGGGGTTCTCCACTGTTAATAGCTTGTACCAAATCATTGGTGTTACCAATGTGTGATGTTCTTAAAATACCAATAGTATTATTTACGTAACTGTAAAAGGCATCAAAGCCTTTTTCAAAAGATTTATACCCAAACCTAACAGAACCATTTAAGCTTTTTAAGCCAGTATTTGACAATTGATAATTAGGAGTACTAAAATCACCAAACACTTTTTGATTGGCTTGAATTTTACTGTAAAATCCATTTTTAAAAGTTTTTACTAATTCAGTGTTAATAGATCTGCCCCATCCGTTAGAGTTTACAGATACCCCAGTGCTTCCAAATAGGCTGTCTTTTATAGCATAATTATTTGGTTTAATTAAAATTAGCCCACCAATAGCATCACTGCCGTATATTAATGTATTGGCTCCTTTAACAACAGTAATGTTTCCGCCTGCATTTATATCAATATTAGGTGCGTGTTCATCGCCCCATTCTTGGTCAAATAGGCGTACATTATTGTTTACAATTAAAAGTCTACTACTGTGTAAGCCATGTATCATTGGCTTTACAATTGTGTTGCCGGTGTTTAAGGAAGATACACCGCTTACAGTGTTTAGTGCATCACCAAGAGATTTATCAGTAAAACGCTCAATCTCGTTTTTAGAAATAGATTGCTCTACACTTGTAGTGGCTGTTTTAATATTTTTTGTAATTACAATTTCGTTTAGGGCTTCTAAGTGATGCTCTAAACTTATGGCTTTATGTGTGTTGCCATTAATGCTTAATGTTAATGTTTTGGTTTTACATCCTAAATGAGATACCTCAACAGTGTACATACCGTTGCATAACTCATTAAATGTAAACTTACCGTTATGGTCTGTTATAGTAATCTTATTAGTACCAACAAGTTTTATGGTTGCGTTTTCTAAGGGTGTATTATTATGAAAATCTGTAACATCACCAATAAAAATTCTATTGCATTTTTGGCTGTAATTAAAACTTGATAATAGTATAAATAAGATTAGGCAGATATTTTTCATACTTAAATATCATAGTTACTAATTTATTTATTCTTGTGAAGTATTAAGCGCTGTACGGTGGTGCTTTATTTCTATTTTTATTTAAATAGAGCTGTTTTTGAAGTGTATTAACATAACCAAATGTTTCTTTACCAGATATTTTGAGAACAGTAGTTTTTGGTGTGAAAGAAAATTGTGGTGTATAACTATATTTTAAATTGTTAATGTTGAAGGCTATAACACAAATGTCGCAAGTAGTATTTTCTTCGTTTTCATTATCGCAACCTAAATCATTTTTATGGTGATTTTGGTCTTGAATTTCATCATGTAAGTATATGTGAAGATTAGCAACATTACTTAGTAGCAATATTGAAAGAAAAAAAAGAGCAGGTATTTTCGTTAAATAGCTTTTCATTGCAATTTTGCAAATATAAAGTTTACTGAATAAACAAAAGCTAATAAAATCTTAATTTTTTTCTTTGAAGAGTCCAAATCTACGCAACATTTTCTTTTCAAAGTTCCAAAAGAATTTGTGCTGCCCAAAAAGCCAACCAAAAAAAACGAGTAAAAATTGATATACTACAAAAAGTAAAACAATACGTATAGCCCAATAGCCAAAACTACCAAAACCTTCTGTAGTTATATTTAAAAATTTTAATATGGGTTTCCCAATGTACGATGCCGTTGAGCCTGTTACAGCAAAAACTATAAAAATTACAGCAATTTGCCAATTAGATTCTATACCCCAACGTTCTTTTAATTTATTCACAGCGTTAATTTGTGTGCAAAAGTACATAACTTTTTCACATATTAAAATTTAGAATTTTAAAGAACTAGAGTTTATTTAAGCATTGCTAAATTCTAACATTAAACGGCCCAAGCTTTTGGTTGTATTTTAACTGAAAGTAAATAAAGTAATTGTATAATTTATAATTTACCTCATAACCATAATCAATTTGCGGACTGTAATCTATTTGAAGTTCATATAAACTAGGATTGTAAACATTTGGTTGTAGTACGCGTTGGTTCCATTCAATAACAAAAATTCTATTTCTGTTTTCCATGTATTGTTGTGAATAAAAACCTTCGGGTCTTGCCATAGATGCTAACCAAGTAGCGTAACCAGGATCTATAATTATAATCTCGTATTCTAGTTCTTCATTAGCAATTTTTACAGTATCATTAACTTTTAAGTTTTCAGTTTGCTCTGTAATATTTTTATTGTTTACAGGCTGTTTGGTGGTATTACAGTTTAAAACTATTACGCTAGTTATTAATAATACAAGTATGTAATTTAGTTTTTTCATGATGAATATTTTTATAATAATACCCTAAAATTAAAACCATTACTTAAGTTTTTAAAGTGTGAATGAGGTAACGGTTTATTTGCTTGAGTAAACGTTGTGTTTTGTATTAAATTTACAAAAATGAATCTGTAAATGGTTGTTGTATAACAGTTTTAACAAAAAAAAGACCGAGTTTTAAAACTCAGTCTTTGTATAAATAAAATAAATTACACATTTATTTTCCGAAAAGGCCACCTAATAATCCGCCAAGGCCACCTTTCTTTTTACTTCCTCCTAGTACCATACCTGCTACATCATCAACTACGCTACCATCACCATCGGCATCTAAAATAGATTCTAAAAAGCTTTGCTCGTTACTAGCAGAACTTCCGCCAATTAAACCACCTAGTAAATCTGTAATACCATTTTGGTTGCTTACATTATTTTGTCTTGTTTGTTTGCCTAAAACACCCATTAAAATTGGTGCAGCAACTTTTAATATTTGTGCAACAGAACCAGCATCCATACCTGCTTTTGCGCCTAAAGTATTTTCTACGGCTTGTTGTTTGCCACCTAATACGTGTCCTAAAATTTTACTTCCATCATTCATTACATTATCATCAACACCACCATTAAATAAACCGCCAAGGTTATCTAAAATACTACCATCGTGTTTATTGTTTAATGCACTCATTAAGCCTTGGGCACCTTCTGGTGTAGAAGCATTACGTTTCATAGCTTGCATTAACACTGGTAAAGCCATTGTTAAAACATCTTGTGTTTTGTTTTGTGGTTGGTTGGTTTGACCCGCAACACCGTTAATAAGTGTTTTTCCAAGGTCGCTGTTTAATAAATCTAAAATTCCAGACATCTGTATTAGTTTTTATGGTTAAAAAATGGATTTTGAAGGTACAAAAAAAGTCCCAACTTCTATAGTTGAGACTCATTTATAATATTTTGGTCACATTTTGAGTGTTTACCCAAGTATGCTTACAATTTGCGATGCTAATTCTGTACCAATTCTATCTTGAGCTTCATTAGTTGCTGCACCAGTATGAGGTGTTAATGATAATGAAGGATTCATTAATAATTGAATTTCTGGTTTTGGTTCTTTTTCAAAAACATCAAGTGCTGCTCTTGCTACTTTTCCGCTTTCAATAGCTTTTACTAAAGCAACTTCGTTTACCACACCACCGCGTGCTGCATTAGCTAAAATAACACCATCTTTCATCATGTTAAATTCAGCTTCATCAATAACGTAATCTTTTTGTGCAGGTACGTGTAATGTTAAAAAATCGGCTTGTTTTAAAACCTCTTCTTTAGAGATAGTTTCAATATCAAAATTTACTTTTTGGCCATCAAAAAATTCTAACTCTAAGTTAGCTTTCTCTAAAAACGGATCAAAAGCAATAACTTTCATACCAGCACCTAAAGCTACTTTTGCTGTTGCCTGACCAATTCTACCAAAGCCTAAAACACCTAAAGTTTTACCTTTAAGCTCAGTGCCTTTTGCATACGCCTTTTTTAAACCCTTAAAATTACTATCGCCTTCTAAAGGCATTTCGCGGTTTGCGTTATGTAAAAAACGTGCTAAACCGTAAAGGTGTCCAAATACTAATTCTGCTACAGAGTGTGATGACGCTGCTGGTGTATTAATTACGTGTAAGCCTTTTTCTCTGGCATATTCTACATCAATATTATCCATACCAACACCACCACGACCAATTATTTTTAGGTTTGGGCAAGCATCAATTAAATCTTTACGCACAGTGGTTGCGCTACGTACTAAAAGTACACTGATGTCTTTTTCATTAATGTAATTTATTAACTGCTCTTGGGCTACTGTTGTTGTGCTAACATTGTAACCTGCTTTTTCTAAAGCATCTATTCCACTTTGTGAAATACCATCATTTGCTAATACGTTCATTTTTTTTAATTAAAAGTTGTAATGTTAAAAGTTAAAAGTTTTTTTAAACTTAAGGCTTTCAACGTAATATTGATTTTATTTTTTAGTTTGAGCAAGCAACTGCACATTGCAATTGTTTACGGTAAACTATTTAAGCTTTTCTTTCTAATTCGCTCATTACTTCAACAACAGCTTTAACGCTATCTAAAGATAAGGCGTTGTACATTGATGCTCTGTAACCACCAACGCTTCTATGACCATTTAAGCCGTTAACGTTGGCTTCTTTTAGCATAGTATCAAACGTTTCTTTAAGGTTTTCGTTTTCTAAAGTAAAGGTAGCATTCATTGTAGAACGGTCTTCTTTAGCGGCAAAACCTTTAAATAATGGGTTTAAATCTATTTCAGAATACATTAAACGCGCTTTCTTTTCGTTTTCTTCTTCAATAGCGGCAATACCTCCAAGGTCTTTTAACCATTGTAATGTTAGCATTGATGTGTACACAGCAAAAACAGGAGGTGTATTAAACATACTACCTTTGTCTATGTGTACTTTGTAATCCATTATTGATGGTATTTTACGCGATACTTTACCTAAAATATCTTCTTTTATAACAACTAATGTTGTACCTGCAGGCCCCATATTTTTTTGAGCACCAGCGTATATTAAATCGAATTGAGAAAAATCTAAACTACGCGAAAAAATGTCGCTACTCATGTCGCAAACCATTGGTATTGGCGATTTTGGGAACGCTTTCATTTGCGTACCATAAATGGTGTTGTTTGATGTGCAGTGGAAATAATCGTAGTTTTCAGGAATTTCATACCCTTTAGGTATGTAGTTATAGTTGGCGTCTTTTGATGATGCTACTTCATAAACATCATCATAAATGGCAGCTTCTTTAATAGCTTTTGCAGCCCAAGCACCAGAGTTTAAATAACCAGCTCTTTTTTCTAATAGGTTTAAAGCAACCATTAAAAATTGTGTACTAGCACCACCTTGTAAAAATAAGGCTTTGTAGCCTTTACCTTCTAAACCTAACAACTCTAAAGCAAGCGCTCTAGCGTTTTCCATTATGTCTACAAAGGCTTTGCTTCTGTGAGATATTTCTATTAGTGATAAACCGCTATTATCTAACTCAACAACAGCTTGTGATGCTTTTAATAATACTTCTTGAGGTAAAGTGCAAGGTCCTGCACTAAAGTTGTGTTTTCTCATTTTGTGTGGTAAAATTTAAAGATGCAAAGTTTGCAATTAATTGCCTAATTGTTGGTGAAAATTCAATAATTTTTTCGTCAAATTGATAATAAAAATTCAATAGAATCGACACTATCCGCATAATCCCAAAGTTTAGGATTTTGAGTAGCTCCAAAAGCCACTTCATTTTCAGAAAAACCTTTAGCAACAATACATTGTATTTGCTGCGCTTCATCGTTTAATTTTTCTTTTAAACGGGTAATGTCGTCATAAAATTCATAAAAAACGGTTGCAATGGGTGATGCGTAACTTTCATCTTCTTTTATCATTAAAAAACCGTTTTCTAGCATATCAAATTCGCTCATTAAATAAACGGCTTTATTGTAGTCGTAATTATTAGCGTATTTGGCGCCTTCTATAATAGGATGCCAATGGTAAATGGCTTTAAAAAAAGCGTCAAAGTTATAGCCTTTTGGCACAAAAAGTTTTGAAACGCTGCGGCAGCCTAAACCGTAATATCTAAAAATATCTTCTGAAAGATTTTGTAAATCTTCATCGGTTTCATTACCAGTTAAAATAGCTACAGAATTACGGTTATTTCTAATAATTGAAGGTCTTCCCTTAAAATAATATTCAAAATAACGAGCGGTATTGTTACTGCCAGTAGCAATTACGGCATCAAAATTTTCTAATTTTTCTTGTGTGAAAGCTATTTTGCCTTTAAAATAGGGTTCAACATGTTCTAAATATTTAGCTAAAAATGGTAGTAAATGTTTATCATTTGATGATTGTTTTACAAGCACATGATGCCCTGTTATGAGTACCGATAAAAAATCATGAAACCCAACCAATGGAATGTTTCCAGCCATAATTATAGCTACCTTCTTAGGAGTTAAAACGTCTATTTGATAAGGCTTTAACCAAGTTTTTATATTGTTTGTTGTTAAAGCATTTGCCCAATTTTTAAAGGCAAAATGAAGGTTTTCTGTGGTAAACCAACCATTGTGTTCTTTTGCTAGTTTTATTTGATGCTTAAAACCATCAAAAAACAGGTTGTTATATTCAATATTATCGTGTTTAGTAACAACTTCATTAGAAAATTGACTTAAAAAATCTCCTAATTTTACAAAAGCATTAATTCTTTGTTCTAAATGCATGCTTAATTTGGTTTTGAATGGTTTTGGCTTTATTTTTGCAACTGCAAATTTAAGCAAACTCAAGAGAAAAAACGGTATGGCAATTATAATAACAGATGAATGTATAAATTGTGGCGCTTGTGAACCAGAATGCCCAAACACTGCAATTTATGAGGGCGCCGATGACTGGCGTTATAAAGACGGTACAAGTTTAGAAGGAAAAATAGTATTAACTAACGGTATTGAAGTTGATGCCGATGAGGCACAAGAACCCATTAGTGATGAGTTATACTACATTGTACCAGATAAATGTACAGAGTGCAAAGGGTTTCATGATGAGCCACAATGCGCTGCTGTTTGTCCGGTAGACTGTTGTGTGCCAGATGAAGATGTTGTTGAAACAGAAGAAGAATTATTGGCTAAACAACGTTTTATGCACCCAGAAGATTAAACGCTAAGCGTTATTTTATATAAAAATCCTGAGTGAAAGCTTAGGATTTTTTATTTTAGAAAAATGCATGATGAAAAACCATATAAAGGCTTTTGGATGTATTTTGGTAAACTAATGTTCTTTATAGTTGTTTTTACTATAGTAAGTGTTTTTGTTTGTTTTATGTTCTTAGTTTTTGGTTTCTTTTTTACTAGTATGTAATAAAACAAAATTTCTAAATAATCTAATCATCTAATTAACTACATTTGCACTCGCAAAATAGATTCCCATGTAGTGGGGAAATTTATATAAGAAATAGAAGTTAAAAAATTTCCGTTTTTCACGGAAATGAAAAATATAGTTCAATGAAAGCAGGCATTGTAGGATTACCAAATGTAGGTAAATCAACATTATTTAATTGTTTATCAAACGCAAAAGCACAAAGTGCAAACTTCCCTTTTTGTACCATAGAACCTAATATAGGCGTGGTGAATGTTCCAGACCCAAGACTGGAAAAATTAGAAACATTGGTAAACCCAGAACGCGTAATTCCTGCAACTGTTGAAATTGTAGATATTGCAGGCTTAGTTAAAGGCGCCAGCAAAGGCGAAGGTTTAGGAAACCAGTTTTTAGCAAATATTAGAGAAACCGATGCTATTTTGCACGTGTTGCGTTGTTTTAATAATGATAATATTGTACATGTTGATGGTAGTGTAGACCCTATTAGAGATAAAGAAACCATTGATATGGAGCTACAATTAAAAGATCTTGAAACAGCCGATAAAAAGTTAGATAAAGTTAAGCGTGCCGCTAAAACAGGCAATAAAGAAGCACAAGCAGAAGAGGCTGTATTGTTAAAAATTAAAGCAGCTTTAGAAGCAGGAACATCTGTAAGAGCTATTGAGTTTAGTGAAGAAGATTATGAAGACTACGTAAAACCATTACAGTTTATTACAGATAAACCAGTAATGTATGTTTGTAATGTTGATGAAGGATCTGCTGTTTCAGGAAATGATTATGTAGAACAGGTTAGAGAAGCCGTTAAAAATGAAAATGCTGAAGTTTTAGTGCTTGCAGTTGGCACCGAAGCCGATATTAACGAATTAGAAGACTACGAAGAACGTCAAATGTTTTTAGAAGATGTTGGTTTAGAAGAACCAGGAGCTTCAAAACTTATTAGAGCAGCTTACAAACTATTAAATCAGCAAACGTATTTCACTGCCGGTGTAAAAGAAGTAAGAGCATGGACTGTTGATGTTGGCGCCAGTGCACCACAAGCAGCAGGCGTAATTCATACCGATTTTGAAAAAGGTTTCATCAGAGCTGAGGTTATAGCTTACGATGATTATGTGTCATTTGGTAGCGAAGCCAAAGTTAAAGAAGCCGGTAAAATGCGTGTTGAAGGTAAAAATTACATTGTTAAAGATGGCGATATAATGCATTTCTTATTTAACGTGTAAAACCAACCAGGTTATTTTACAAATACATATGGTTTCTTTGTAAAGCACATAAGAAATTTCGTGATTTTATAGGTTAAAAACCCACAATAGAACGTTTAATAAACGTTCTCAACAACAATCTACACACAATTGTTAATTATTTTGTGCGCACCCTATTTTATATTTTGTGGTGTTGTATTATATTAGCAAGCAATCACTAAAAATCTACTTTCTTTATGGCTGAACAAACCAATTACACCGAAGATAATATACGTTCATTAGACTGGAAAGAGCATATTAGAATGCGCCCAGGGATGTATATTGGTAAATTAGGTGATGGTTCTTCGCCAGATGATGGTATATACATCCTTCTAAAAGAAGTTTTAGACAACTCTATTGATGAGTTTGTAATGGGTGCAGGTAAAACCATCGATATTTCAATTCAAGGCAATAAAGTTATAGTGCGCGATTACGGGCGTGGTATTCCTTTAGGTAAAGTGGTTGATGTGGTTTCTAAAATGAATACCGGTGGAAAATATGATTCTAAAGCCTTTAAAAAATCTGTAGGATTAAACGGTGTTGGTACAAAAGCCGTAAATGCACTATCAAATTATTTTAGAGTAGAATCTACACGCGATGGTAAATCGGCCTCAGCCGAATTTGAAAAAGGCGAGCTTACCGGCAAAGAAATGTTAGATGATACATCGCGCCGTAAGGGTACCAAAGTATCATTCGTGCCAGATGAATCTATTTTTAAAAACTATAAATTTAGAAATGAATACATAGTTAAAATGCTTAAAAACTATGTTTACCTAAACCCAGGATTAACCATAGTTTTTAACGGTGAAAAGTTTTATAGTGAAAACGGATTAAAAGATTTATTAACCGAAAGTACAAAAGCAGAAGATTTATTATACCCAATAATTCACTTGCGTGGTGATGATATTGAAGTAGCTATAACGCACAGTAAAACGCAATATAGTGAAGAATACCACTCATTTGTAAATGGACAAAATACAACCCAAGGTGGTACACACTTAAATGCTTTTAGAGAAGCAGTGGTTAAAACTATCAGAGAATTTTACGGTAAAACATATGATGCTTCCGATGTTAGAAAATCTATAATTTCAGCCATTGCCATAAAAGTAATGGAGCCTGTTTTTGAAAGTCAAACAAAAACCAAATTGGGCTCAACCGAAATGGGTGGCGATTACCCAACCGTACGTACTTACATAAACGATTTTGTAAAAACCAAGCTAGATAACTTTCTGCATAAAAACCCTGAAGTAGCAGATAAACTTCAAAAGAAAATATTACAAGCAGAGCGTGAACGCAAAGAACTTTCAGGAATTAGAAAATTAGCCAGAGACCGCGCTAAAAAAGCCAGTCTTCATAATAAAAAATTACGCGATTGTCGTGTGCATTTTGGCGATACTAAAAACGAAAGAAATCTAGAAACCACTTTGTTTATAACAGAGGGAGATTCGGCTTCAGGAAGCATCACAAAATCTCGCGATGTAAACACGCAGGCGGTTTTCAGCTTAAAAGGAAAGCCTTTAAACTGCTATGGGCTAACTAAAAAAATAGTTTACGAAAACGAAGAGTTTAACTTACTGCAAGCGGCTTTAAATATTGAAGAATCTTTAGAAGATTTGCGCTATAACAATGTGGTAATTGCTACTGATGCCGATGTTGATGGTATGCATATTCGCCTTTTATTAATAACATTCTTTTTACAATTTTTTCCAGAAGTTATAAAAGAAGGCCATTTGTACATATTACAAACACCGCTTTTTAGGGTAAGAAATAAAAAAGAAACCATTTACTGTTACACAGAAGAAGAGCGCGTTAATGCCATTGAAAAATTAAAACCAAAACCAGAAATTACCCGATTTAAAGGGCTTGGTGAAATATCACCCGATGAGTTTAAACATTTTATAGGCGAAGATATAAGATTAGATCCTGTGATGTTAGATGATAATATGTCAATAGAAGAGTTGTTAGCCTTTTACATGGGCAAAAACACACCATCTAGACAAGAATTTATTATTGATAATTTAAAGGTGGAATTGGATTTAATTGAAGAGAAATAAGATATAAAAGTTTATGTTGAAGAAGTTAAATTGCATTATAGTTGTAATACTATTGGTTGGTTGTTCTTCTAAAGATAATGAGGAATGTGTAAAAAATATAACCATACAAAACGTATATTTTGTAAACAATCAATCACATTATTACGATTCAGTAATTGAAGTACCTTGCAATTTTCCTGAACCAGATGAAGTACAAGAAATAGAACCTCCTGTGCTTGAAAACTTTACTTATAATGTGTTATTATTTAAATACACTAAGGATACCGGAAATAATACATCTAAACTTGAATTTCAAATTCAATTAAATAATTTGAACAATTTTGTAGTTAAAGGGGTTCCGTATTTAACCATTAAGTCTGATGATTTACAGTTCTCAACTAATTACGGCATTTCAAGTTGTAATGAAATAGCCGCCAATTCAAGTTGTATAATTAGTTTTGAAGCCGAAGATTCTCATGATTTAGGTATTATAAATTCTATTGAGTTATTAAATGTAGAATATTATTTAACAAATTAAATAGATTCCTGCTTTTAAAGGAATAACAAAGTATGATAGAAGAAGAAAACGACGATTTAACAAATCAAGAAAACGACGAACCACAAGAAACCATTACCCGTGTAACGGGCATGTACAAAGATTGGTTTTTAGATTATGCTTCGTATGTAATTTTAGAACGTGCAGTACCAGCCATTGAAGATGGCTTTAAACCTGTACAGCGTCGTATTATGCATTCTATGAAAGACCTTGATGATGGGCGTTACAACAAAGTAGCAAACATTGTTGGGCACACCATGCAATACCATCCGCACGGAGATGCAAGTATAGCCGATGCCATGGTGCAAATTGGCCAAAAAGATTTGTTAATTGATACTCAAGGAAACTGGGGAAACATCTTAACCGGAGATAGAGCAGCAGCCTCTCGTTACATTGAAGCGCGTTTATCTAAATTTGCTTTAGATGTTGTTTATAACCCTAAAATTACCGAATGGCAAGCCAGTTACGATGGCAGAAGAAAAGAACCTGTAAACCTACCAGTAATGTTTCCGTTATTGTTGGCACAAGGCGGCGAGGGTATTGCAGTAGGCTTATCAACAAAAATATTACCACATAATTTTATTGAGCTAATAGATGCTTCAATAAAACACTTAAAAGGTAAAAAGTTTACTTTGTTACCCGATTTTCCAACCGCAGGAATAGCCGATTTTTCAAATTATAACGATGGTAACAGAGGCGGTAAAGTACGCGTACGTGCTAAAATTTCGCAATTAGATAAAAACACTCTTGTTATAACAGAATTGCCTTATGGCACAACCACTTCATCTTTAATAGACTCTATTTTGAAAGCCAATGATAAAGGCAAAATCAAAATAAAAAAGATTGAAGATAACACAGCTGCCGAAGTTGAAATTCTGGTACATTTACCATCAGGCTTATCACCCGATAAAACTATTGATGCGCTTTACGCTTTCACAAGTTGCGAGAGCTCAATATCACCATTAGGTTGTGTGATTGAAGATAACAAACCACTGTTTATTGGGGTTTCTGAAATGTTGCGTCGCTCAACAGATAACACCGTTCAACTCTTAAAACAAGAATTAGAAATAAAGCTTGGTGAGTTAGAAGAACAGTGGCACTTTGCTTCACTTGAACGTATTTTTATTGAAAATAGAATTTATCGTGATATTGAAGAAGAAGAAACTTGGGAAGGCGTAATAAAAGCCATTGATACAGGGCTTCAACCTCATATAAAACATTTAAAACGTGCCATTACTGAAGATGATATTGTACGTTTAACTGAAATTAGAATTAAACGAATTTCAAAATTTGATATTGATAAAGCACAACAAAAAATTGACGCTTTAGAAGAGCAAATAGCTGAGGTAAAACATCATTTAGAGCATTTAATTGAATACGCTATAGCTTATTTTACTAGATTGAAAAATGATTATGGTGAAGGACGTGAACGTAAAACTGAAATTAGAGTTTTTGATGATGTTGATGCCACTAAAGTTGTTATTAGAAACACCAAACTTTACGTAAATAGAGAAGAAGGCTTTATAGGTACATCATTAAGACGCGATGAGTATGTAGGAGATTGTAGTGATATTGATGACATTATTGTATTTACCAAAGCAGGTAAAATGATGGTTACAAAAGTAGATACCAAAACTTTTATTGGTAAAGACATTATCCATGTTGCTGTATTTAAAAAGAAAGACAAGCGTACCATTTATAATATGGTTTACAAAGATGGAGCTAAAGGGCCTTCATATATAAAACGTTTTGCGGTTACAAGTATTACCCGCGATAGAGAATACGATTTAACTAATGGAAACAAAGGTTCTGTAGTTTTATATTTTTCTGCAAATCCAAATGGTGAAGCTGAGGTTATAACCATAAATTTAAGACAAGCAGGTAGTATTAAAAAACTAAAGTGGGATATTGATTTTGCCGATATTTTAATAAAAGGGCGCGCCTCAAAAGGAAATCTAGTTACAAAATATTCCGTTAAACGTATTGAATTAAAAGAAAAAGGAGTTTCAACATTAAAGCCCAGAAAAATTTGGTTTGATGAAACCGTACAACGTTTAAATGTTGATGGAAGAGGCGAGTTAATAGGTGAATTTAGGGGCGAAGATAAATTACTAATAATAAACCAATCTGGCATTGTTAAAACAGTAACACCAGAGGTAACTATGCATTTTGATGATGATATGATTGTTATGGAAAAATGGGTGCCCAAAAAACCAATATCAGCCATTTATTATCACGGTGAAAAAGATATTTACTATGTAAAACGCTTTTTAATAGAAAATGAAAATAAAGAAGAGTATTTCATTTCTGATACTCCAAACTCGCATTTAGAAATTGTTTCAACAGATTGGAAACCAATGGCCGAAGTAGTGTTTGCTAAAGAACGTGGCAAAGACAGAAAGGATAATTTAGAAGTAAACTTAGAAGAATTTATTTCTATAAAAGGTATTACAGCGCTTGGAAACCAATTAACAAAAGATAAAGTAAACCAGATAAATTTACTAGAACCTTTACCATACCAAGCGCCCGATGAAGTGCATGCTGATGATATTGAGGTGGTTGATGAAACAGATGTTTCAAAACCTACTTCTTCTTCAAAAAATACAGATGCAGAAGATAACGATGATGAAGGGCAAACCACTTTGTTTTAAAAGTTTTATAGCGTAAAGTGAAAACAAAAAATCTCAATGAAAATTTAAAAATCTTCATTGAGATTGCCGAGTAACTAACTTAATTTGAATTATAATTAAGTTTTCTTTAATTGCTTTTTAATTTTTTCTATGGCGTTTTCAATAGATTTTTCGGGTTCTATAATATTATATTCACCCCAAAATTCTGGATCTGAAAAACCAGAGGCCTGATCTGTTAATATGGTTGAAGGACGTAACATTTGGTTTTTTAAAGTAGCTATTTTAGTATCTTTAATCTCCCAATCTGTTACTGCCATTTCACTATTTAAGGTGTAAATACTATTAAATAATTTACCTTTCCAGTTAACTTTAAAACTTAGTAAAATATTACTGTAGGCATAATGCCATTTGCTATTTTGTATTCTATAATTTACGCGGTATGTTGCTTTTGTTGGGTGTACATCTACACGTCTTGGTTTTTTACGCACAAACATTTGGCTAGACAACTCTTTGTTTTCAACATTTAAACTGTAAATAGCATTAATAAGTGCCGATGTTTCTGCATCAATATATAATTTACCGTAGTATAATGGTGTTTTTATAAAAGGTGTTTGTTTAAAGTTAACTACATACACTAATTTACTGTTTATATTAGTAGACTTTCCGAAGGTAAATTCATAATTATCAATATCTTCATTGGTAAAAATAAATTCAGGATATTTAACTAAATCTGTATAAAGGTTACTAAAAGGACCACCTTGTAATTTTAGTGCAAGTGTATCTAATCTATCATAATTTGTGTTTTTTCTGGCTTTTATTAATTCAATATTGTCTTTTCTGTAATTTGCGTAGGGTTGTTTATGAATTTTAACTACAGCTTCAGATAATGATGCATTTTTACGCCTTTTTTTTATGGTTTCTCTATAAAAAGCTGTCATTAAAGTGTTGTTGTTATTGTAAAGCGCGCCTTTTTTCTGCAGGGTTTCTAAAACTAAAGATTTGGCATCACCTGTTTTTGCAACAAGTTCAATGGTTTCTAAAGAAGTTATGGCGGGTGTAAGCTTAACTTTTAATTTTGTATTTGAACTAGGTATGCTAATTTCCTTTTTTTCATATCCTAAATGCGTAATAATTATAAAGCTGTTTTTATGTTGAATAGGTATTTTTAGGGCAAATTCACCATCAATATTGGTTACGGTACTAATGTTGGTGTTTTTTATAATAATATCTGAAAACACCAATCTGTCATTAGAGTTTTCATCTGTAACAATACCTTTTATTTCAATAAAGTTTGATGTGTTTTGTGCATAAATTGTGAAGTTGCCACAAATAACAAATAAGCAAACTAATATAAATGAAGGCATAAACGTATGCTTGCTTTTCATGACTATTGATGTTTAAGGGTTTAGTTGATAGTAAGTTACAAAAAAATAAGCTAAAATCCAATTAGGTAATTGGGATTTAGCTTATTAGCTTATTATTGTTATTTAAAATATATTAACTATCAGTAAGTGTGCGCATAAAAGCAATTATGGCACTTTGTTCTTCGGTAGATAAATCTAAATTATCAAAAGGTAGTGTTTGGTGTGGTACATCAAAACCAAGACCAGCACCACCGCCTTGGTTGTAAAAAGTTATAACTTCTTCTAAAGTATTATAAACACCATTGTGCATGTATGGCGCTGTTAACTCAATATTTCTAATGGTTGGTGTTTTAAACATTTTATCATGTAAAGGCTCTTCATAAACCCAATAAAAACCTTTATCTGCATCTATAGTTTTATTTTCAGCAGTTTTAGGTACACCAATAACTTCCTTTTCGGTTTCTTTATAAAATGGAGGCACAGAACCGTTTGTTAACGGTATAAAATGACAAGTTGCACATAATGCTTTACCCATGTATAGATTAAAACCTTGTTTTTCTTGTGCGGTAAATGTATTTTCTTCACCTCTAATATTTTTATCAAATTTTGAGTTTAAACCATTTAGAGTAGATACAAATACAGATATAGCTCTAACCGTTTCTTTGTTAGTTTTTGGTACGTAACCAAATGCATTTTTGAATAATGAAATGTATGTAGAATCTTTTAATATGTTTCCTGAAAATTTATGCACATTGGTGTTAAACTCTTTATCATTATTAAAAACAGAGTTTATTTGGCTTTCAATGGTATTGGCTCTTCCATCCCAAAAAAATGCTTTTTGATAAATGCTGTTAACCAATGTTGGTGTATTTCTATTTAATGGATTACCATTATTATCTTTGCTAAACCTTATACCATCTGCGTAGGCTTTTTCAGGTAGGTGGCATGTTGCACAGGCCATATTGCCTTTTTCGGATAGGTTTTTATCAAAAAACAACTTTTTACCAAGTGCTATTTTTTCTTCAGAAGGATTTCTATCATTAACATCTAAAAAGAAGTTAGTATTAAAACTATTTTTCTCAAAAAATGTTGGTGCATTAAAGTTTAAAGGGTAGGCGTTTGTTGCAGCATCCCATAAGTTTGATGTTTGCCTTAGTTTAACCCAATTTCTGGTTATTGGGTTTAAGTGATTTTTTATGAATGTAAAACGGTCAAATGTTTCAAAATTTGGTGTATTTCCAATAAAATTTATAGCTTTTTTTATGTTGGAAGAAAATTCTTCATCTAAAGTTGGGTTTGTTTGTTGTATTAATTTTTGAAATGTTAGGCTATAAACATCGTGCAAACTTTGTAATGATACCGATGTTTCACCTATGCTTTTACCTGTTATAGGGGTATCAAAACCAGCCATAGATAGGCTAACTAACCTCATTAGTTGTTCATGTGTGCCAACAAAAAAGCGTTTAGGTGTTACATCTCTTTTGGTAATGTTGCTTTCTAAATTTTTAAAAAAACCTTTTAAAAAATATACGTCTCTTTTAAACTCTTTTTCTGAAACTTCATCAGAAAATAAGGTTTCTTCAAGTTTTTGTAAGCCAATGGGTTCAACAATTCTTCCGCTATCATCATTGTAAATTGGTAGAGCAGGACCGTTGGCTCTGTGTGTAGTTTCTGGATTTAAAGCACCTGCAATAGGTTCGGCTTTTTTAAATGCTTTTCTTACCTCAAAAAATAGGGTTTTAGAAATTTCTTCATTAGCATCTTGTTTTTCTAAAGAATCTAATAATGATATTGCTTTTGTGATATTTTCTAAGTAATATTTTTGGGCATTTTCCCAGTTTACGGTGTTTACAGTATTTTGTTTAGTTGTATTATTTTCTGTTATACAAGAAAAAATAAACATTAAAATAATAACAAGTGAAGCTAGTTTTAAACGCATTGTAATAAGAACTGTGTTAAATAGAAAAGACCCTACAAATAAATTGTAGGGTAACTTTTCAATATGTTTTATTTTATAAAGGCTACTTACTACCTAGGAAGACCTTTTATAAGCACTATTTGAGAACCTTCAAGGTAAGGTCCACCAATCCAAGGGTGATCTAATGATTTTGTACCACCATCAACACCAGCGTGGTCATCACTTTTCCAGTAATGAGGTTGTAATGCTAGCATGAAAGTATCTGGCTCACCAACTTTATCAGAGATATCAGTTAATGCACCATACTCACCACTTAAACCAGTACTTTTGTTAGGAGCTAAATCACTTCTTACAATTAATTCCATAACTACTTTAGGGTTGTTACCATCTAAATCTGATTGGTAAATGTAAGCAGAGTGCCCTCTGTCAAAAGAGTTAGGATCTTCTTGTGTGTATATGTAGTGTTCTGTTACACAGATGTTATCAGGACTTTGTAATTCAGCTAAGTTACCATCCATATTATTAGTGTTTGTGTTACCACTAATAACTTGTGTTAATTTACCTTCTAATGGGTTGTTAGCATCTAAAACTAATTTGTAAACAGTACCCCAATCGTTATAAGTTCCTCTTCCTGGGCCACGACCAGTTACAGCAAAGAAAACATTTAATGCATTGGCATCACTACCTTTTTGGTAATCTACGTCTTCAACACGCATAAATTGAGATGCGTAAACATCATTACAAGCAGTTTCCATTTCATCTTTAGTCATAGCAGCACCATTAGCTATTTCAACAAACTCAACTTCGTATTCCTTTTGGAAATCTAAATCACCTTCGTTGTATTGTGTATTTGCAGCAACAGCTTGAACACCACCAGCACCATCAGAAATTTGCTTTAATCTTAAAACGTAAATTTTACCACCAGTTAAGTCTGCATCACCAGCATCAGAATAATACATTATTACTTGACCTTCAGAACCATCAGAATCATCATCACCACCAATAATTACAGTTTTACCAGAGTAAGTATCTTTAGGAAGTGGAGTAGCGTTTTCCCAAGCAAATTCACCTAAAGCATCTAAACCAAAATCGGCAGTAGGAGTAGGTGTTTCTACCCATGGGTCTATACCTTTTACATCAAAGTTAAAAGCCTCAGAAGCAGATAAGAATAAATCTTTATCTCCACCGTGAATGTCTTTTTCCCACATTGTACCAGAACATTGGCGTGCATAATCTGCAACACTAGAGTTTAGTAGGTAAGTAGCATCAGTAATTTCAAAGTTTTCATCTAAAGATAATCTTGCAACTGCAAAATGGTCTTCAAAGTTTACAACGTACTCATAACCACCATTTGGGTTTTTTAAGAAACCAGCACCATCGGCACCACCACCAATTCTAAATTCGCCATTTCCAAAATCTAAAACATCACTAGAACTTACTACCGAGTAAGCTTCAACAAAGTTGAATTGAGAGCTCATAGCAACAAGTGGTTTTAAGTTAGATTTGTTTTCAAACATTGTAGGAGTTACGGTTAAATCTTCACCGTCTTGTCCATTAACACCGTCAACACCATCGGTACCATCTTGTCCGTCTACACCATCAACACCATCTTTTCCGTCTTCAATGTCACAACCTGTAAAAGCAACTGCGGCTAATACCATTAAAACATAAATTGGATTTAATAATTTTTTCATTTTTTCTGTTAAATATTAGTTATTGTTTATGGTTTCAAAAGTATTATTAGCTTATTTAAGTGTTGTTAAGTCAATAATTAGCTTGTATTAACTTTTTGTTTTCTGTGTGTTAGCTAATTTATGATAGCTTTAATATTTGTAATTATTCTAAATAACCAATTGTGTTTTTTTGTAATGTAAAACCTTGGTTTCTATAGGTTTTAGTCTTAGTTTATGTGTGTAAATATTATGTTAATTGTTTTAATTAGTTAAAAATGTGTTAGTATTTTGCATGTGTTGTTACTAAACATTTACATTTGTTTAAATCTTTTTTTTGTGACAAAAATTTCAACATTACCATTTAATAAAACAGGTTTTTTTTCTTCATTAATTTGTGATTATTTAGAAGAAAAACAAGCGCTTAAGCCTTTTTACAATAGGTTTCCTAGTCTTGAAAACTTTAAAGGACAGATTGAAGAAAAGCAACAATTTTACAAGCAAACCACTAGAAATGTGTTAGTAAAAGCTTTAAAAAACCAATATAAATTGGTTGAAGCTTCAAATGAAACACTTCAAAATATTGAAAATTTACAGCAACAAAACACCTTTACTATAACCACAGGGCATCAGTTAAATTTATTTACGGGGCCATTATATTTTCTTTATAAAATAATTTCAACCATAAATTTAACTACACAGTTAAAAGAAGCATATCCAGATTTTAATTTTGTGCCTATTTATTGGATGGCTACTGAAGATCATGATTTTGATGAAATAAACTTTTTCAATTTTAAAGGAAAAAAAATACAGTGGAACAAAAATGCCAATGGTGCTGTTGGCGAATTATCAACAGATGGTTTAGAGGCTATTTCACAGTTAATAAATAGTGAATTTGGTATAGGAAAAAATGCGGAAGATTTAAAATTACTTTTTGAAAACGCGTACTTAAAACACGATAATTTAACACAAGCCACGCAATATTTAGCCAATGCGCTTTTTAAAAATTATGGTTTGGTTATTATAGATGGTAATGATAAAAGCCTAAAAGCGCTTTTTACACCCTATGTTAAGCAAGAATTGTTTGAGCAAACGTCATTTAAAGAAGTAACTAATACCAATGCGCAATTAAACAATTTAGACGAAAAGCAATATAAATTACAGGTAAATCCGCGCGAAATAAATTTATTTTATTTAACAAGTAATTTAAGAGAGCGTATAGTTTTTGAAGGTGGTGTTTACAAAGTACTAAATACCAATATTAGTTGGAGCGCTAATGATTTAGAAACTGAGTTAGAAATGCACCCAGAAAGGTTTTCGCCTAATGTAATAATGCGCCCTTTATACCAAGAAGTTATTTTACCTAATTTATGTTACATAGGTGGCGGTGGCGAGCTGGCCTATTGGTTTCAATTAAAGCAAATGTTTAATGCGCTTTCTGTGCCGTTTCCGGTGTTATTGCTGCGTAATTCGGTGTTAATTCAAACTGAAAATCAGGAGGATAAGCTTAAAAAATTGCAAATTTCTACTGAAGATATTTTTTTAAAACGCCATACATTCATAAATAAAAAAGTTAGAGAAATATCAAATATCAATATTGATTTTTCTGAACAAAAAAAGCATTTAAAACAGCAGTTTACGGCACTTTATGAACTGGCTGAACAAACAGATAAAACCTTTCTTGGTGCGGTAAAAGCACAAGAAAAAAAGCAACTTAAAGGGTTAAATAAATTAGAAAGAAGATTGCTTAAGGCTCAAAAATATAAATTGTCTGATCAGGTTTCTAGAATGACAGATATTCAAAATGAATTATTTCCAAACGGAAGTTTACAAGAGCGTAATGCTAATTTTTCTGAATTTTATTTAGAATACGGAAAAACATTAATACCTAAATTAATGACTCATTTAAACCCTTTAGAAAGTGAGTTTGTTGTTTTAACATTATAACGTTAATTATTTTTTTTAGGTAATTTTTGTGAAAGATTGTTAGTAAATCATCTTTTTTAATGAAATAATGGTAATTTTACGGTCTAATATTTAAAAATGTCAATGCATAAAATAGATATAGATTTAGTAGAAATGACTATGGATGTTATGAAATACACCATAGATAGAGTTTCAGCAACAAAAAGTAAAATAGGAAAACCACAAAAAGCCGAAGCGCTAAAAAAACTAGTTGGCGATACTGTAACACCAAAAGGCGTTGGCGGAGAATATGCATTTAAAATGTGGCGCAAACATTTAGCAAAAGCTACTGTGCCAATAGACCACCCAAGGCATTTGGCTTTTGTACCAGCATCACCCACAAGAGCAGCCATAATGTTTGATTTAATTACATCGGCTTCAAGTATTCACGGTGCTTACTGGATGGAAGGCGCTGGCGGTATTTTTTGTGAAAACGAGGCCATGAGCTGGATTGTTTCTTTAACCGGTTTACCAGAAGGTGCTTTTGGTGTGTTTACCAGTGGAGGTACAGCAGCAAACTTATCGGCTATTGTAACAGCTCGAGAACATTGGCGAGAAAATGAAGCGTTTAAAAACGAAAAAGGACTCATAATTACCTCAATTGGGGCTCATTCATCAATTAAAGCCATGGCTAAAGTAGCCGATGTTGATATTCTTTTGGTTGATACTGAAGATGTTTTAACAGGTGAAGAACTTCAAAATTGTATAGATAATTTAACCGAAAGCCAACGTAAACGTTTGTTTGCAGTTGTAGCAACGGGTGGTACAACCAATGCAGGCATTATTGACGATTTAAGCAGTATTGGTACTATTTGTAATACCCAAAACCTATGGTTTCATGTAGATGCTGCTTATGGTGGTGGCGCATTAGTAGCAGATTCTGTTAGGCATTTGTTTAATGGCATTGAAAAGGCCGATAGTATAACCATAGATCCGCATAAATGGATGTTTTCTCCCTATGATTGCGGCGCTGTTATTTACCGAAATCCTGAATTGGCAAAAAATGCACATGCTCAAGAAGGTTCGTATTTAGAAATTTTTAAAGACGAAGGTGCTCACGGCTTTAACCCAACCGATTATCAAATACAATTAACACGTCGTGTTCGTGGGTTACCCTTATGGTTTTCTTTAGCTACACATGGTACAGATAGGTATAAGGAAGCTGTAGAACGCGGCTTAGAACTTGCACAAATTGCAGGTAAATTAATTACAAACAAACCGCATGTAGAATTGGTTAGAGACCCTAGTTTGTCTTGTGTATTATATAGAAGAATTGGTTGGAAACCCGAAGATTACAGAGAGTGGACTTATGAAAACCACCGAAAAGGTTTTGCATTAGTAACACCAACCAAATGGCGTACACCAAATGGTTTTGAAACCGTTTCACGTTTTTGTTTTATAAATCCAGATACTACCCAGGCAGATATTGAGGCTATTTTAGAGTCTATGGTTTAAAACCCGTTAATAACCTTTTTTAAAAAAAAATAAATTAATAAATGTATTTATAAAAACCTTTTTATTTTTGCGCATGCAACATGACAAGGTACTTATTTTAGACTTCGGTTCGCAATACACACAACTTATTGCGCGTAGAGTTAGGGAACTCAACATTTATTCCGAAATTCATCCATTTAACAAAATTCCGTCAAACATTCAAGAGTATAAAGCCATTATACTTTCTGGTAGTCCAAACTCAGTTAGGGGTGAAGATGTTTTACATCCAGATTTATCAAACATTCGTGGTAAAAAACCATTACTGGCTGTATGTTACGGAGCACAATATTTGGCACATTTTTCAGGTGGCGAAGTAGCGCCTTCAAACACTAGAGAATATGGGCGTGCAAATTTATCTTTCATCAAAGATGATGAAGCTTTTTTTGCTAACATAAAAACCGGTAGCCAAGTATGGATGAGTCATTCTGATACTATAAAAACATTACCAACAAATGGTGTTTTAATAGCAAGCACACACGATGTTGAAAATGCAGCTTACAGAATTGATGGCGAAGCAACTTATGCAATTCAATTTCACCCAGAAGTATACCATTCAACAGATGGTAAACAAGTATTAGAAAACTTTTTGGTGAATATTGCTGGTGTAGAACAAGATTGGACACCCGATTCGTTTATTGAAGAAACCGTAGCACAATTAAGAGAAAAAGTTGGTGATGATAAAGTAGTATTAGGTTTATCAGGCGGTGTAGACTCTACAGTGGCTGCTGTATTACTAAATAAAGCCATAGGCAAAAATCTGTATTGTATTTTTGTTAATAACGGTTTATTACGAAAAAATGAGTTTGAAAGCGTACTAAACCAATACGAAGGTATGGGGCTTAATGTTAAAGGCGTTGATGCTTCAGCTAGATTTTTAGATGCACTAAAAGGTATTGAAGATCCTGAGAAAAAACGTAAAGCCATTGGTAATGCGTTTATTGAGGTTTTTGATGATGAAGCTCATAAGATTGAAGATGTTACTTGGTTAGCACAAGGCACCATTTACCCTGATGTTATTGAAAGTGTATCGGCAACAGGTGGGCCTTCAGCAACTATAAAAAGTCATCATAACGTAGGCGGATTACCAGATTTTATGAAACTTAAAATTGTTGAGCCACTTCGTGCTATTTTTAAAGATGAAGTAAGAAGAGTGGGCGCATCATTAGGCATAGATCCAGAATTACTTGGGCGTCATCCATTTCCAGGTCCTGGTTTAGGTATTCGTATTTTGGGTGATATTACTGCCGAAAAAGTACGTATACTTCAAGAGGTTGATGCTATTTTTATCAATGGTTTAAAAGCATGGGGTTTGTATGATAAAGTTTGGCAAGCAGGCGCTATGTTATTACCTGTTAATAGCGTTGGTGTTATGGGCGATGAGCGTACGTATGAAAAATGTGTAGCGCTTAGAGCTGTTGAAAGTACTGATGGTATGACGGCCGATTGGGTTAATTTACCCTATGAATTTCTTCAAAAAACATCAAACGAAATAATAAATAAAGTTAAAGGCGTTAATAGAGTAGTGTATGATATTAGCTCTAAACCGCCAGCAACCATTGAATGGGAATAGATTGGTGACTTTATAAAGGCTTAAGTGTCTTAAACCTATAATAAAATTTAGGCGTTGCAATGTTTTTTTAACTACATTTAAAAAAATATCAACGTCTTAAATGTTTTTGGTAACGTATATAAATTATTTAAAATTATTAGTAAGTATTTTTATTTTGGCATGTTATATGATTTTAAAATTAAATACTCATTTATATTCTAAAATCAGTAAAAACGTTTTACTGTTTATAAAAACAACACGTATGTTTAAAATTTTATCTGTTTTTTGTTTTGTTTTCCTTTTTGGTTTTCAAATTGTTAATGCTCAAAATCATAGTATTCATAAAGTTAAAAAAGGTGAGACTATTGAGGGTATTGCTAAACGTTACTATGTAACACCTTTTGATATTTATAAACTGAACCCAGAAGCAAAAAAAGCATTAAAGCCTAACACCATTTTAATTATACCAAAAGCAAAAACAACACCAAAGGTAACAGTTGTTAAAGAATTACAAGGCTTTAAAAACCATAAAACAAAACGTAAAGAAACACTTTATAGTTTAGCTAAAACATATAATATTACAGAAGAAGAACTAAAAAAACATAATACGTTTTTATATGCAAACCCTTTAAGAAAAGGCGATAAACTTAAAATACCAGTTTTTAAAATTACTGAAGTTGTTGAAGATGTGCCGCAATATAAAACCTATGTAGTGAAACCAAAAGAAGGCAAATGGCGTATTGCATATAAATTTGGCATAACAATATCTGAGTTAGAAGCTTTAAATCCAGAATTAAAAGAAAATGGTTTAAAAGAAGGACAAGAAATTAAAGTACCTAATTTAGAAAAAGAAGCCCAAAATGTAATTGACGAACAATATAGCTACTACAAAGTTTTACCAAAAGAAGGCTTTTACCGCTTAAAATTAAAGCTTGGTTTAGAACAAGCAGATTTAGAAAAACTAAACCCAGAATTAAAAGAAAGTGGATTAAAAGCAGGAATGATTTTAAAAATTCCTTTTAATGAAGCACTAGCAAATAGCACTGAAGAAGGCAAAGTGAATCTATTAGATAGCATTACAAATTTTGATACTAAGCATATTGCAATAATGTTGCCTTTTAGGTTGAATAGAATAGATTTTACAGGGTCTTTAAAAAATAACATTGAAAAAGATCCGTATTTAGATGCTTCTTTAGATTTTCATTCGGGAGTTTTAATGGCAGTAGATTCGCTTAAAAAATTAGGGATATCATTAAAAGTTGATGTTTACGATACCAAAAACCAAGTAAGTGAAGTTGAAAGCATTATTAAAAACAATAATTTTGAAAATGTTGATGCCGTTATTGGGCCGTTAACATCAAAAAACTTTCAAAAAGCAGCATTATCATTAAAAAGTTATCATGTGCCAGTTGTGTCTCCAATTGGGTCAAATTTACAACTCTATGATAACGTTTTTCAGTCTAGAACATCAGATGAAGTATTAAAAGAAAAAATTATAAATTTTGTAAAGGCCGATACGTTAGCAAGCAACATTATTATAATAGCAGATTCTAAAAATGTAGCCATTTCAAACACATTAAAAAATCAATTTATAGCTGCAAAACAAGTGTTTTCTAGAAAAGATAAAGAAGGAAAAGATAAGTTTTATGTAGGCAAACAAGATATTGAAGATGCTTTAAAAGATGGTGAAAATATTGTGTTTTTAGAAACCGAAGACGAAGGTTTTGCTTCAAACGTAACAAGTATTTTGGCTTCTCTTATTCAAAAAGATGACTTGCAATTAAAAACTAAAGCTCGCAATATTACATTGGTAACTACTAATTTTAATAAAGCTTTTACAGGTGATGAGGTGTCAAATGAGCATCTTTCAAAACTTCAATTTCATTACGCTAGCACCTCAAAAAGTTACAGTGAAGATAACAGTTTTGTTAAAAACTATAAACGCCAATACAACATAACACCAAATAAAAGAGCCGTTAAAGGTTTTGATTTAACTATGGATGTTGTGCTGCGTATAGCATCGGCAAATGATTTATTCATGTCTGTTACCAAAGCACCTGTTACAGAGTATACAGAAAATAAGTTTTCATACAAAAAGAAAATGTTTGGTGGTTTCTACAATGAAGCTGTTTACCTGGTTAAATATCAAGATTTAGATATTGTTGAAGTTAAACAATAATAAAAATAAAAACGGCGTTTAACAGTTTGTGATTAAGTTTTTTATTATAGCGTGTTGTTTTTTATTGGTGCAAGATGAGCCAGTAATTACATGGTATGAAACACAAAAATTAACCTGGCAAAATTTTAAAGGCACGCCTAATAATGAGGTAAGAGCATCGGCCATTACAGCATCAGGCATTTCGTTTGGGTTTTCAATACAGCTTAAAAACCAAAATGTAGTAGATTTTTCTACCGAAGTTCATGCTCATTTTTACCCTAATCAATCATGGGTAAAACCAACCGATGCTAATCATCATATTTTAGGGCATGAGCAACTTCATTTTGATATCACCGAACTTTATGCCCGGAAATTTAGGTTTGAAATTAGTAAGCTAACAGTTTCAAATAACATAAAAAAACAGCTAAACACACTTCAGAATACAATAAATTCAGAATTAAAAAATATGCAGAATGCTTATGATGCCGAAACAAATTATTCTAGAAATTTTGATGCACAAAAAAAATGGGAAACATTTATAGCTAAAGAACTTAAAAAGTACAATACTTACAAAAATAATTAATGCTACCAAATAAAGAGTTTTTACTAAAATTGGCCCACACCAAAATGCCCTATGGTAAATACAAAGACCGTTATTTAATTGATTTGCCAGAGCATTATGTGGTATGGTATCATAGAAAAGGTTTTCCAAAAGGGCAGTTAGGTGATATGCTAACCACTGTTTATGAGCTTAAAGTTAATGGGCTAGAGGGTTTGGTAAGAAACATTAGAAAACAATACCCCAAATAAATTAATTTAAACCAAGGCTTCACAGTAAAATCCTCTGCTAGTAATTTGTTGTATAATCTCTTCTGTTTTTAGTGTTTGTGTGGTTTCTAAGCGTAACACTTTATCAATATCTTCAAGGTCTATGGTCCATTTTATAACATCAGGATGCGTATTAAAAAGTAATTTTAAAATGTTTATTGCTTTACTATTAATGTTTGTTTTAAGTATGTGAATACTAATATTTCTCTTTCTTTTGTGGTAAAACGGACTAATCATTTGTTTGTTGTTTTTTGTTGATTGATGTAATTTTTGCATTAAGCTTTTTTAAATGACGATTCATATGTAAAAATGTATCACACATTATTAAAAAATTATATGCTTTTGTGTTTAATACTGCAAAATTATATAAGCTTATGTCAAAATATGTCAGGCGTTTAAAATGTGTTGTTAAAAAGTAGATTCAAATAACTAAAAAGTTATTCGGTATTAACTATTTTAATTTTGTAAATTTGCCTGCGTTTATAAGCGCACAATGACAAGTACAAAATACATTTTTGTAACCGGAGGAGTTACATCATCATTAGGAAAAGGTATTATAGCCGCATCTTTGGCAAAACTACTACAAGCCCAAGGTTACAGAGTAACCATTCAAAAATTAGACCCGTATATTAACGTAGACCCAGGAACACTAAACCCGTATGAACACGGTGAATGTTATGTGACTGAAGACGGTGCTGAAACCGATTTAGATTTAGGGCACTACGAGCGTTTTTTAAACGTACCAACAAGTCAGGCTAACAACGTAACCACTGGTCGTATTTACCAAAGTGTTATTGAAAAAGAACGCCGTGGCGAATTTTTGGGTAAAACTGTACAAGTTGTACCGCATATTACAGATGAAATTAAAGAACGTATTCAAATTTTAGGTAACTCTGGCGATTATGATATTGTAATTACCGAAATAGGAGGAACCGTTGGTGATATTGAATCGTTGCCATACATTGAAGCAGTACGCCAATTGCGTTGGGATTTAGGTGAAAATAATGGTATTGTAGTACATTTAACTTTAGTACCATATTTATCGGCAGCTGGCGAGCTTAAAACGAAACCAACACAACACAGTGTAAAAACACTTATGGAAAGTGGTATTCAAGCCGATATTTTAGTATGTAGAACAGAGCACGATTTACCAAGTGATTTAAGAAGAAAATTAGCATTATTTTGTAATGTAAAAGAAGAAGCTGTGATACAATCTATTGATGCTTCAACCATTTATGATGTACCTAATTTAATGCTTGATGAAGGTTTAGATAAAGTAGTACTTAAAAAACTAGCATTACAAAGCACTGAACCTAATATTAACCGTTGGAATGAATTTTTAAGCCGACATAAAAACCCAAAAACCGAAGTAACCATTGGTTTAATTGGTAAATACGTAGAATTACAAGATTCATACAAATCTATTTTAGAAGCATTTATTCATGCAGGTGCAGAAAATGAAGTTAAAGTAACCATAGAATCTGTACATTCTGAGTATTTAAATAGTGATAATATAAAACTAAAACTAGCGCATTTAGATGGTGTTTTAGTAGCACCAGGTTTTGGTGAACGTGGTATTGAAGGAAAAATTGATGCCGTTAAATTTGTACGCGAAAACAATATTCCGTTTTTAGGTATTTGTTTAGGCATGCAAATGGCAGTTATAGAATATGCTAGAAATGTTTTAAACATTGAAGGAGCAGATTCTATTGAAATGAATCCTGAAACTAAAAACCCTGTAATAAATTTAATGGAAGAACAAAAAACTATTACAGACAAAGGAGGTACAATGCGTTTAGGTGCTTGGGCATGTAATTTAAAAATGGGTAGCTTAGTAAGAGACATTTATAAAGCTGAAACTATTACAGAGCGCCACAGACACCGTTATGAGTTTAATAGTAATTATAAAGAGCAAATTGAAGAAGCAGGCATGAAAGCTACAGGCTTAAACCCAGATACAGGGTTAGTTGAAATAGTTGAAGTGCCAGCACATCCATGGTTTGTTGGTGTGCAATATCACCCAGAATATAAAAGTACAGTTGCAAATCCGCACCCATTATTCGTGGCTTTTGTAAAAGCAGCTTTAAAGTACAAAAGCAAACAAAAAAGTGCCACTATGGCATAAAAATTAAAATGGATAGCTTTTTGATTATCAACGAAAATATATAACACATTAATATTTGTCAAAAAAAATAAAGCAAAATTACATCAACTTTAATTGGCTCTTATTTTATTCAAAATGACAACAACTACAATATGGAAGAAAAAAAGTTAGATATAAATTCAATAATAGGTTTTGTACTTATTTTTGGAATTTTAGCTTACATGTTATGGCAAAACCAGCCGTCACCTGAAGAATTAGAAGCTCAAGAAAAAGCAAAACAAGAACAAGCAGCAGCCAAACAAAAAAAACAAGAAGAAAAACAAGGCACATACACTACCACACAAGCAGACTACGCAGTTGGTACACAGGCAGATTCACTTCAACAAATTGCTTTAAAAAATAAATTAGGTGCTTTTGCTTATTCAGCAATGAAAGCATCTGATAAAGAAACACTTGTTGAAACCGATTTATTAGCTTTAAAGTTTAATAACAAAGGCGGTTACTTATCAGAAGTTAGATTAAAAAAGTTTGTAGATTTTAAAAAACAACCCATTTACCTTGTTAAAGATAACAACGCTTCTTTCAATATAAATTTTGGAACTACAGATAGTAGAATTTTAAATACTAACGATTTATTTTTTGAACCTTCTATCACAAAAAATGGTAACAAAACCATAGTTTCAATGAAACTTAAGGTTTCTGAAACCAAATTTTTAGAGTATAGATATGATTTAGTTGATGGTGATTATATGATGGATTTCACCATTCGTTCACAAGGTTTAAGTGATGTAATTAATGGTTCGCAAGACATTAATTTAGATTGGAAACAAAAAGGTTACCGTCATGCAAAAAGTATTTCATATGAAAACCGATATACAGATATTCATTATGAATACGAAGATGGAAAAGATGATTATACCGGTATGCGTGATGCCGAAGAAACACTAGATGATGTTAGTTGGATAGGGTATAAGCAGCACTTTTTCTCATCTATATTATTAACAGATACGCCATTTAAAACAGCTAAAATAGCATCAACTAACTTGGTTGAAGATGAAGCTGTTGACACCGTTTTTACAAAAAATTTCACATCAAAAATACCATTAGAGTTAAAAGGTGGCGAGCTTAATTATAACATGAATTGGTACTACGGGCCAAGTGAGTTTAAAACATTAAATGCATATAATAGAAATTTAGATGAGTTAGTACCACTTGGTTGGGGTATTTTTGGCTGGATTAACCGCTATATTTTTATGCCTTTATTTGGTTTTCTTGGTGGTTTTATGCCTTATGGTATTGCCATTGTGGTAATGACAATTTTGGTTAAAATATGTTTGTCTTTTGTACAGTATAAACAGTTTTTATCGCAGGCAAAAATGAAAATTTTAAAGCCAGAGTTAGATGCTATCCGCGAGAAATACAAAGACAATAAAATGAAAGCGCAACAAGAAACTATGGCCTTACAAACAAAAGCAGGTGCTAGCCCATTATCAGGGTGTTTACCAGCTTTAATACAGTTGCCAGTGTTTTATGCGTTATTCCAGTTTTTCCCATCGGCATTTCAATTAAGACAAGAAAGTTTCCTTTGGGCCGAAGATTTATCGTCATATGATACAGTGGCTAACTTACCTTTTAATATTCCATTTTATGGAGATCACGTTAGTTTATTTCCAATATTGGCATCTATAGCTATTTTCTTTTACATGCGTTTAACAACGGGGCAAAATGTGCAAATGCAACAGCCACAGCAAGAAGGTATGCCAGATATGGCAAAAATGATGAAGTACATGATGTATTTTTCTCCAATAATGATGCTGTTCTTCTTTAATAACTATGCATCTGGTTTAAGTTTGTATTACTTTATTTCAAACTTAATTAGTATTGGTATTATTTTAGTTATTAAAAATTATATTCTTGATGAAGATAAAATTCATGCACAAATTCAAGAAAATAAAAAGAAACCTAAAAAGCAGAACAAATTTCAGGCACGTATGCAAGAAATGATGGAGCAAGCCGAACAACAAAGACAGGCACAACAAAAAAGAAAAAAATAATCTAAAAAATATTTTCAGTTTAACTGAAGTATAAATTAAAAAGCTGCTTAAATTATATGTATTTGGCAGCTTTTTTTATACAATTTGAAGTTTTATTTATCGTTTAATTATGTGTTGTTTTTATTTTTTAAAGTGAAAGTGAAACAAAAAAATAGTCAATTTAAATTATGAAATTAAGCAGTATTTTAACAATTGTATTTTTAGTAATATTCACGTCAATATCAGCCCAAACATTTAATCAGTTTGATGATAACGGTAAGCGTCATGGTATTTGGAAAAAGAATTTTGATGGCACAAAAGTGCTAAGATACCAAGGTAAATTTAAACATGGTAAAGAAATTGATACATTCAATTTTTATAAAAATATTAGAGGCAAAGCGGTGTTAACGGCAACTAAAATTTTTAATAATCGCAATAATATTGCTCAAGTGTTTTTCTATGCTTCTAACGGAAAAATTATAAGCAAGGGTGCCATGGACGGGAAATATTATATTGGTGAATGGGCGTATTATCATAAAAACTCTGATAAGTTAATGACTTTAGAGCATTATAACCAACAAGGGCAATTACATGGTGAGCGTTTTGTGTATTACAATAATGGGCAAATAGCCGAAAGCCAAAATTATATCAATGGAAAACGCCACGGAGCATCTGTTTGGTATTCAATAAAAAATGTTGTTTTAAAAGAGTTTATGTATGAAAACAAGCAATTACATGGGCCATCAAAAGTATATGACTCTCATGGACATTTAAAAGTTGAAGGCGCTTATAAAAACGGAAAAAAACACGGCCTTTGGAAATATTATGAAGCTGGAGCATTAAAAGAAACTATTAATTTTTCTTCAAAATAATTAAAAAAAGAAACGCCCTGAAATCTCAGGGCGCCTCTTTTTCATAGACAATTTTCAAGAGTAAATGGAGTAAATATTGTCCATGACTTTCTAACCAAACATAACCAATAAATCAAAATAAAGACTTATTCGTATTTTTTAAAATTAAGGTAGAGGTGGTAAAACAACCTTATCTATAGCATGTATTACACCATTAGAAGCTTGCACATTAACAGCAATTATGTTGCTCACTCTATTGTTAGCATCAGTTAAAGTTGCACCACCTGTAATATTTGCTGTAATATTTCCACCTTGAGTTGCTATTGTCATATTATCCATTAAATCTGTATCTCTTACATTAGCACCAGCCACTGCGTGGTAACTTAATGTAGCATTTAATGTAGGCTCGTCTATGTCTGCTAAACTATTGGCGTTTAGTTCAGTTAATAAATCTGTAAAAGCATCGTTTGTTGGTGCAAATACTGTAAAAGGCGCAGGATCTGTACCGTTGGGTGTAGACAATAATGTTACATAATCTGTAGTTAAATCATCTCTAGTTAATGCTGCTACTAACGTACTAAAATTAGGATCGGCTAAAGCAAAATCAACTACAGTTGGTAAGCCTATAACTTTATCAACTGCATGAATTACACCGTTGCTAGCCACAACATCAGCAACCGCTACAGTAGATACACCATTAAACATTACACCATTTGATGTGTTGTAGTAAATACTCATAGCATTATCTCCAGCTCCGGTAGCACTTGTTGTAGAATACCCAGCACCAGCAGAAACTAAATCTGTAGAAAAAGTTGTGCCACTCATAACGTGATTTAACAATACTTGCGCTAAAGCATCAGTAGGAACATCAGCTAAAGCAGCAAAATTATTGTCACTTAAAAAGCTTGTAAAACCATCGTTCACCGGTGCAAGTACTGTAAAAGGGCCATCACCACTTAATGTGTTTACTAAGTCACCATCGGCTGCTTGTAAAGCAGCTACTAAGTTGCTAAATGAAGGGTTTGCAATAGCATGATCTACAACACTTGGTAAACCTATTACTTTATCAACAATGTGTATAACTCCGTTTGTAGCTTTAATATCGGCTTTAGTAACGGTAGAAATACCATTAAACATTACGCCGTTTGAAGTATCATAAAAAATACTCATATTCATGTTTCCAGCGCCAGTAGCGTTAGTTTTAGCGTATCCGGAACCAGCGCTAACTAAATCTGTAGACATTACTTCTCCAGTTATTACGTGGTTTAACAACACTTGTGCTAAAACATCAGTAGGAACATCTCCTAATGAAGCAAAGTTATTGTCATTTAAAAATGCAGCAAAAGCATCATTACTTGGTGCTAATACTGTGTAATCTGTCATACCATTTAAAATTGAAACCAAATCACCATCGGCTGCTTGTAACGCAGCTAATAAGCTACTTAAGCTTTCGTTGGCAGCTACTTTACCAGCAATAGTGTTAGGTATGGTTGGTAAAATAACTTTGTCTATTACGTGAATTACACCATTGGCAGCTTGTACATCTACAACAAGTATGTCACTAACACGACCGTTAGAATCTGTTAAAGTTGCACCACCAGTTACATTTGCAGTAATTTCCCCACCAAGTGTTGAAACAGGCATATCATCGGTTAAAGCGCTAGAAAGCACATTGGCTCCTGCCACTGCATGTAAATCTAAAGTAGCTTTTAAAGTTGGTTCGTCTATATCACTTAAATCATTAGCACCTAATTCAGCTAATACATCAATAAAAGCTTGATTTGTTGGTGCAAATATTGTGAATGGAGCAGGGTCTGTACCGTTAGGTGTAGAAAGTGCTGTTACATAATCAAATGTTAAATCACTTCCAGTTAATGCTGATACAAGCACCGAAAAGTCATCGTTTGTAGTAGCAAAATCTACTATTGTTGGCAAGCCAATAACTTCATCTACAATGTGAATGATACCGTTTGTAGCATCAACATCTGGTGTAGTTACTGAAGACATGCCGTTTAAAGTAACACCATTACTAGTATTGATATAAATACTCAAATTAGCTCCTGTTGTAGCTTCTGTGGCTAAAGTTTTTCCATAACCAGTACTTAAGGCAGTAGATTGTAGTTCACCAGCAACAACGTGGTTTAATAGTACTTGTGTTAAAACGTCTTTTGGTACATCGGCTAAACTTGAGAAATTGTTATCTGTTAAAAATTTCTCAAAGGCAGCATTTGTAGGTGCAAATACTGTGTAGTCTCCAGTTGGATCATCTAAAACAGCTGCAAGATTACCGTCTGCAGCCAATAAAGCTTGTACTAAAATGCTTAAATCTGGTGTAGCAACCGCTAACTCAGTAATGGTTTCAGGGGCTTTTTCAATAGGCATATTGTTGTCATCATCATCGCTACATCCAATAGATAATATAGCAACAAATAACATCAATGAAACCTTTTTTAATGCTGTTAATGTTTTCATGTTTATGATATTTACGATTAATTGTTTAACAAAAGTATAAAATAATTAAACAAAAAAACAAATTTTGTTCAAAAAAAAATAAAAATAGATGAACAAAATGATGTTTCAGTTATATGTAAAATGTTTAGTATTCCTTTAAATATATGTATCTTTGCAGACTAATTTTATTGAAATGAAACGTGTTATTATTGGGCTTTCAGGCGGTGTAGATTCTAGTGTTGCAGCATATTTATTGCAACAACAAGGCTATGAGGTTATTGGACTTTTTATGAAAAATTGGCATGATGATTCTGTTACAATTTCAAATGAATGCCCTTGGTTAGATGATAGTAATGATGCTATGTTAGTGGCCGAAAAATTAGGTATTCCTTTTCAAACAGTTGATTTAAGTGAGCAATATAAAGAACGTATTGTTGATTATATGTTTAATGAATATGAAAAAGGAAGAACCCCAAACCCCGATGTGCTTTGTAATCGTGAAATTAAGTTTGATGTATTCATGAAAATAGCATTAGATCTTGGGGCAGATTATGTTGCAACCGGGCATTATTGCAGAAAAGGTACCATAAATAAAGAAGGTGAAAACGTGTATCAATTATTGGCTGGTGTAGACGGTAATAAAGATCAATCGTATTTTTTATGTCAATTATCACAAGAGCAATTATCAAAATCATTATTCCCTATAGGTGAATTAACCAAACCGGAAGTTAGAAAAATAGCCAATGAAATAGGTTTAGTAACCGCAGATAAAAAAGATTCACAAGGTTTGTGTTTTATAGGAAAAGTAAAATTACCTGAATTTTTACAACAACAATTAAAACCAAAAGAAGGTGTTATTGTAGAAATACCTAAAGAACACGAAGTTTATAACCAAAAAACGCCCAGTTTTAATACCGAAGAAGAAAAACTTCAATACCAGTCAAAAAAAATAGAGTATAAAGAAACCTATGGTAAAACCGTTGGTAAACACCAAGGTGCCCATTACTTTACTAAAGGCCAAAGAAAAGGACTCGCTGTTGGCGGAACTGTAGAGCCATTGTTTGTTATTGATACTGATGTTGATACAAACATAATTTATACCGGACAAGGCAAAACACACCCAGGATTATTAAAAAAAGCCTTATTTGTAAGTAATGATGAATTGCATTGGATTCGTGAAGATTTAGCGCTAAACAATGGTGAAACTATGCAAGTTGAAGCCAGAATTAGATACAGGCAGCCCTTAGAAAAAGCAGTGCTTCACAAAGTTGAAGCAGGTATTTATGTTGCTTTTGAAAATTATCAATCTGCCATTACCGAAGGTCAATTTGTAGCATGGTATAATGGTGAAGAGCTTTTAGGTTCGGGGGTTATTTCATAAATTGCATTTAAATATGCAAATAATATGAACAAGACTTATCTTTCAATCATACTCTTATTCTTTACAAGTTTAAATTTAGCTCAAACTGACTCAATAATATCATATTTAGATATAAACAATAAGAAATTAGAGAATGAAAAAGATATAAGTGATCATGCAAGAATAGTTCAAGTTGTAAAAAAAATAGATGATTCGTTATGGCAAGTGAAAAGGTATCGCAGAAATGGTAAAATATTAAATTTTGGGCATTTCAAAACTAAAGATTTTAAAATACCAATAGGTCAATTTATAACTTACAATAGAAAAGATAGTATTTCAAATATTTTACATTACAATTCAAAAGGGTTAAAGCATGGGAAAGTTAGAACTTGGTTTGATAATAGGTATTTAAAGAATGAAGGCATATATATAGAAGATAAAAAAGAAGGCATTTGGAAGTACTACCATTACAATGGTAAACTAGGAGCTAGACTAGTTTATAAAAACGATTCTATTTTATCCGGAAATTACTTTAATGAAGAAGGTAAAAGTCTAGAATTTACACATAAAACCCTTTACAAAAAACCAAGTTTCAGTGGAGGGAATAAAAAATTTAAAAGAAAAATACAGGGTATTGTTAGTAATATAGACTATACATTACACGGCGTAATTTATGTCAATTTTACAATTGATATTAATGGAAATATTAAAGATGTAGAGGTTGAACAAAATCAGTTACCCATAAAAGTCAAAAATAATATCATTAAATATTTTGAAAGTATTGAAGGCTGGCAACCAGCAGAATTTTTAAATATAAAGTGGCCCTACAGCTATTCAGTTCCTATTTTCTTTAATAAAAAATGAAAAACAAAATAACAGAACTTTTTAAAATTAAATATCCAATCATCCAAGGCGGAATGATTTGGAATAGCGGTTGGCGTTTAGCATCAGCTGTAAGTAATGCAGGAGGTTTGGGCCTTTTAGGCGCAGGTTCAATGTATCCAGACGTTTTAAGAGAGCATATTCAAAAATGTAAAAAAGCCACTAATAAACCTTTTGGTGTTAATGTGCCTATGTTGTATCCAAATCTTCAAGATATTATGCAAATAATTGTTGAAGAAGGTGTTAAAATAGTTTTTACTTCTGCCGGAAACCCTAAAACATATACAGCTTGGTTGCAAGAAAGAGGTATAACCGTAGTACACGTAGTTAGCAGTGTAAAATTTGCACTAAAAGCACAAGAGGCCGGTGTAGATGCCATTGTAGCCGAAGGCTTTGAAGCAGGTGGCCACAATGGGCGTGATGAAACAACAACCCTAGCTTTAATACCAATGGTTAAAAAAGAAATTACAGTACCTTTAATTGCAGCAGGTGGTATTGCAACTGGTAGAGCCATGTTAGCCACCATGGTTTTAGGGGCCAATGGTGTTCAAATGGGAAGCAGGTTTGTTGCAAGCACAGAAAGTTCTGCGCACCTTAATTTTAAACAATCTGTTGTTAATGCTAAAGAAGGTGATACACATTTAACACTCAAAGAATTAGCGCCTGTAAGACTTATTAAAAATAAATTTTACAATGACATACAAGATCTTTATAAAACATCGCCAACGGTAGAAGATTTAAAATCTTTGTTAGGAAGAGCTCGCGCCAAAAAAGGTATGTTTGAAGGCGATTTAGATAATGGCGAACTAGAAATTGGTCAAATATCAAGTTTAATTGATACCATTAAACCAGTAAATGAAATTTTTCAAGATCTAATTTCTGAATTTGAATTAGCTAAAAAAGAAATAACTTCATTATAGTGCTATTTTCAAATCTTGTTTCTATAATTACTAGCCTGTAACAAAGGGATACTTTACTTTTGCAAAATGCAATTAAAACACTACACAAAAGAGTTTAAATACAATTGGCAATTAGCGGCACCAGTTATGTTAGGTATGCTTGGGCATACCTTTGTGAGTTTTGTTGATAATATAATGGTTGGCCAATTAGGTACAGCAGAACTTGCCGCGGTTTCATTAGGTAACAGCTTTATGTTTATAGCCATGTCTTTAGGTATTGGCTTTTCTACAGCAATTACACCTTTAATTGCTGAAGCAGATGCCGAAAATAATTTTTTAAAAGGAAAATCATCTTTTAAACATGGTCTTTTTTTATGTACTGTTTTAGGTGTGTTGTTATTTTTAGTAGTGTTTTTTGCAAAACCTTTAATGTATTTGATGCAACAACCCAAAGAGGTTGTTGAGTTGGCTATTCCATATCTAGATTTGGTGGCTTTTTCTTTAATTCCGTTAATAGTTTTTCAGGCGTTTAAACAATTTAGTGATGGCTTGTCTATGACAAAGTATCCTATGTATGCCACCATAATTGCTAACGTAATAAATGTACTTTTAAATTATATTTTAATTTTTGGTAAGTTTGGTTTTCCGGCTATGGGTATTGTTGGTGCTGCCTATGGTACCTTAGTTTCAAGATTTGTAATGGTAGCCTATTTATGGTATTTATTAAAAGGAAAAGAAAAATCTAAAAACTATGTAACCAGCATTAAGTTTTTTGTTTTAGATAAGTTAATGCTAACTAAAATAATAAATTTAGGAGCACCAAGCGCCATGCAAATGTTTTTTGAAGTGGCCATTTTTACCGCAGCCATTTGGTTAAGTGGTTTGTTAGGTAAAAATCCGCAAGCGGCAAACCAAATTGCTTTAAACTTATCATCAATGACGTTTATGATAGCCATGGGGTTAAGTGTGGCTTCAATGATTAGAGTTGGAAACCAAAAAGGACTTAAAAATTATTTTGAGCTTAGGCGTATAGCCTTTTCTCTATTTTTAATGGGTACCATGTTTGCTGTGTGTTTTGCATTATTATTTTTTGCTTTACACAAACAACTGCCCAAATTGTATGTAGATTTAAATGATGCCGAAAACCTAATAGATAACACAGAAGTAATTACAATAGCTGCAAAGTTATTAATTGCATCGGCTATTTTTCAAATAAGTGATAGTATACAGGTTATAGTTTTAGGTGCTTTACGTGGCTTGCAAGATGTTAAAATACCTACAATAATTACCTTTGTTTCTTATTGGTTGGTGGGGTTTCCTATAAGTTGGTTTTTTGGTAAAGCCCATATGTATGGTAGTTTTGGTATTTGGTTGGGCTTATTGGCTGGTTTATCTACCGCCGCAGTTTTGCTTTATATTAGGTTTAATTACTTAACTAAAAAATTAATTGTAGAAGCACAGTAATTTGTAAATTTACATAGCAAAAAATGCAATGCTAACATAGTATTGGCTATTTTTACACTGTTTTAATACATGTTTGTAAATTAACTTAACAACAATGGCACTACCAAAATTTATTTTAGGTGATAATTCTGAATTTCCAACAGCTATTTATGTAATTCATACAGAGTTTCCTAGGTTTATTATTAATCTTGAAGATGATGAAGTTGAATGGTTTGAAGATTTTGATGCTGAAGACCAAAAAGAACTTGAAACCGAAACCGAAAATGCCATTACGTTAGCTACTGAATGGTATGATGCCGAAATTGAAAAATACAGCGAGTAACCGCGTTAGGGATTGAAGCAAGTTACCGTGTAACGCGTAAAGCCCGACCCAAAGGGGAACGCCCAAATTTTATTTTATGTTAGAAAGCATATTAAAGTACGATACGGAATTATTTATTTTTTTAAACAACCTTGGTTCTCAACGTTGGGATAGTTTATGGTTAATTATTACAGATAAATTAACATTTGCACCGCTTTATGCTATTTTATTGTTTTTACTTTATAAAAAGTTTGGTTGGAAAGCATTGCTTATTTTTATAGTAGTAGTGGCACTAATGATTACCTTTACAGACCAAATTACCAACGTGTTTAAACGTGGTTTTGAAAGGCCAAGACCTTGTAGAGATGAGGCTGGTTTATTTGATAAAATACGCTTTATTGCTGTGCGTTGTGGCAAATATGGGTTCTTTTCTGGGCATTCTTCAAACTCAATGGCGGCGGCAGTTTTTGCAGGTTTAACTTTAAAGCCATATTATAAAAACTTAATTTTTATTTTGTTATTTTGGAGTGCTGTGGTGGCTTATAGCCGTATTTATGTAGGTGTGCACTACCCAACAGATATTATTTGCGGTTTAACCTTTGGAGCTATTTCTGGGTTTTTATTCTACAAACTTGGGCAATTTTTAATTAAAAAATACATTACAACTTAGGTGAGGTTTAACAAAACATCGGCTGCTGCAAATGGTGTTGTTTGGTTGGTTTCAATAAGGTGTAGCTGTTTTTTTAATGCGGCTTTTATTTTTGGTGTATTAAAAAAGTCTGACTTTAATTGTGCTTCTATGGTTTGAATAAGCCAGTACTTGTTTTGTTCGTTTCGTTTTAAATTAAAATAATTGTTGGCTTTTGTGGTTTTAATATATGCTGAAATATTATTCCAAATAGTATCAATACCTTCGTTTTTTAAAGCACTACAAATAGTAACTGTTGGTTGCCAACCTGATGCTTTTGTAGGGTAGAAGTGAAGTGCTCTTGCAAATTCTACTTTGGCATTTTTTGCGGCTTGTAGGTTGTTGCCATCGGCTTTATTAACGGCTATGGCATCGGCCATTTCAATAATACCACGTTTTATACCTTGCAACTCATCACCTGCACCCGCTAATTTTAATAGTAAAAAGAAATCTACCATACTGTGCACGGTTGTTTCGCTTTGTCCAACACCAACAGTTTCAATAATTATAACATCAAAACCTGCGGCTTCACATAATGTAATGGTTTCTCTTGTTTTTCTGGCTACACCACCAAGTGTTTCACCAGATGCTGATGGCCTTATGTATGCGTTTTCATCTTTAACTAAGGCTTCCATTCGGGTTTTATCGCCTAAAATGCTACCTTTAGTAACGCTACTACTTGGGTCTATGGCTAAAACAGCAACGCGTTTTCCTTGGTTAGTTAAATATTTTCCAAAGGTTTCAATAAAAGTGCTTTTGCCTACACCAGGAACGCCTGTAATACCAATTCTAATAGATTTATTGGCGTGTGGTAAGCAAGCTTTAATAATGTTTTTGGCTTTTTGTATGTGGTTTGGGTTTTGGCTTTCAACCAATGTTATGGCTCTACTTAAAGCGGTTATATCTTTGTTTAAAATAGCCAAAACAAGAGCGTTATTATCAAGCTGTTGGTTGCGTTTAGCTTTTAGTTTTTTTATAGCGTTTTTGTTGGTGATTTCAGTTGCTGAAATTCCATCAGTTTCTTGTAAAGCTGTTTTTTTGGGCGTTGTCACTTAGTATAAAGGTTTATACGCTAAGATACGCAAAATAAACCCCTTAATTTTTTAAAGGAACGGCAATTTTTGTGTCATCCCAAGCCATGGTTAGGTAAAGCTTATCAGTAGAATTATCAAAAGCAATGGTGAATTGTTCAACGGTGCCATTAATTTTTTGTACTGGCACATTAACGTTTACAACATCGTAATTGGGGTCCCAAAGCGGATTCATTTCAGAGTCTACACCCCAATCATATTGTTTGGTGTTAAACATAACGGTCCATACAGAATCTTTTGGTACGGTCCATAACGTGTATTTACCAACGGGTAAATTTACGCCATTAATTTCAAGCGGTTTGTTGGTTTCAAACGTAGTAGCTTCGTTGGCTCCGGTTCTCCAAACTTTATTAAAAGGTACTAAGGCACCAAAAATTTCACGCTCTTTTTTAAAGGGTCTGTTATAAAACACTTTTAGCCTTAAATCATTCAATTCAAATTTTACAGTATCTTTAGGACTCAGGCGTTTATCAAAAATATTTTCAACAAAAACAGAATATAATAACAAGCCTAAAGCAATTATAGAAAGCAGTATTAATATTCGTTTTAAAAAGGTATTCATGTAGCAGTGTTTTTTAAGCAGCAAATATAATTTAAAACTATTAACTGCTAAACTGCTAACGTATAATTATTGTGTTTTGTTATTAATTTCAAAAAAAAATATGATGTTTTGCAACACTTTAGTTTTTGTATCGTCTTTCAAATAAACTAACGCAAACCAAAAGTAAAAAAATAACATGTTTCAAGTTAACATTATTGAACAATGTAAACAGAACAACCGTAAAGCACAACTGCAGTTATACAACCAGTACTGCAATGGTATGTATATTGTTGCTAAACGGTTTTTGAAAGATGCAAATGATGCTGAAGATGTAGTACAAGAGGCCTTTATTAAAGCGTTTTCAAAACTAGATCAGTACAAAGCCGAAGTTACTTTTGGGGCATGGTTAAAACGTATTGTTGTTAATAAGAGTATCGATTTTTTAAAAGCCAAAAAACAAGAGCTCGTAGAGTTAAATGATGTGCATTTAAAAGTTGTTGATGCACCAATAGACAACAAATGGTTAGTAGATGATGCTATAACACTAAACGATGTAAAACTAGCAATAAATAAACTGCCAGATAAGTACCAGTATGTGGTTATGCTTTATTTAATTGAAGGGTATGACCATCAAGAAATAGCAGATATTTTAAACATATCTGAAGTAGCATCAAGAACACAATTATCTAGAGGAAAAACAAAATTGCAAGAATTATTAACACTTAAAAATCATGGCAAAAGATATTAGAGAGTTATTTGAAAATAACAAAATAACGCATGAAACGATGCCCGATAATCATGAATTGCGATTTATTAAAAAGTTAGATGAGGCTTTACCTGTAACCAAAACTAAAAACACTGGTTGGTTACGTATAGCTGCAAGTATTGTATTGGTAATGGGGTTAAGTTTTTCGGCCTATAAAATAATTTACAGTCCACAGCCACAGCCCATAAACACTAATAATGTTGTTAATACACTAACTATTGAAACAAAAACTTTGGGAGATATTTCACCAGGATTAAAAAAGGTTGAAGATTATTATTTGGCAAGTATAAATTTAGAACTATCTAAAATTAAATATACCCCAGAAACCAAAGACCTTTTTGATGGTTATATTGAACAATTGGCAGAACTTGATAATGAGTATAAAACACTCTCGGAAGAACTCACAGAATCTGGTCCAACAGAGCTTACCATAAATGCTTTAATAGATAATTTAAAATTACGTTTAAACCTATTGTATCGTTTAAAATCACAATTAAAAACACTTTCGCCCTCTCAAGCTGGTACAGAGGCAGAAGCACAATCAATCTAAAAAAATCAAAAAATGAACAAATCAATTATACAACTAGCAATAATAGTTATAGCATGTTTTGCGCTTGGTAGCTTGCAAGCGCAAAACAAACAAACAAAAGTATCACAATCTATAAAAGTAAATAAAGATGTAAATATAGATTTGAATACCAGCTATTGTAACATAGTTTTTGATACTTGGAACAGAAACGAAGTAAGCATTGAGGCCTATATTGAAGGTGATAATATTAGTGATAATGCACTGCAAGAAGTTTTAAACAATTGGCATGTAGATGTTGATGCTACAAATAACCACGTAAGTATTAATGCCAAAAGCTCAGGCAAACCAACAAAGGTTTGGTACGCAACACCAAATACTTATACAGATGACGATGGTTTGGTAAATATAATTTTAGATGAATTAAAATATGAATTGGCAGATTTGCCCGATGTTATTTGTGAAAGTATTAGTAGCATACAAATACCTGAAGTACCAGAAATACCAGCATTACCCGAAATGCCAAAGATGCCTAAATTGCCAAAATTACCAAAAGGCGCAGACCATGTAGCTTTTGATTATGATGCTTATAAAAAAGATGGTGAAAAATATTTAGAAGAATACTCAAAAAAGTTTGAATCTGTTTATGGTGAAGAATACGCTAAAAAAATGGAAGCTTGGGGTGAAAAATTTGGAAAAGAATGGGGCGAACAATTTGGAGAGCGTATGGAGGCTTGGGCCAAAAATTTTGAAAAAAATTGGAATAGCGAAGACTTTGAAAAGCAAATGGAAGCATGGGGAGAACGCTTTGGAAAACAAATGGAACAACAGCATAAAGCAAGAGAAGAAGCAGCAAAAGCTAGAGAAAAAGCACAAGAATTACGTGAAAAGGCTAGAGTAAAAGCCATGGAACAACGTGAAATACAACGTGAAAAACGCGATCAGCTTATTGAAAAAAGACGTATAATAGTTGAAAAATTAGCAAACAAAGAAGGTAGTATACCTGTTAAAAAAACAATTAAAATTAAACTACCAAAAGGAGCCAAATTAAAGGTGAATGTTAGGCATGGTGAAGTAGAGTTTGCATCGGCCGAAAATTTAAAGGCAAACTTATCACACACAAAATTTATAGCACAAAGCGTTAATGGAGGTTCTACTTCCATTAATGCTTCGTATTCGCCTGTTTATGTAACCAACTGGAATTTAGGTGAACTAAACTTAAACCATTCTAAAGCTGTTGAAATTGGTAATGTTAAGCATGTAGTGTTAAATGCAAATTCATCAAATATTACTATTGATAGTTTGCAAGGAAATGCTATAATAGATTGTAATATTGGCGATGTAAATATTTTTAAAATAGATGATACTTTTACCAACTTAAACATAATACTTCAAAACAGTAATGCCCTAATAGCATTACCTAAAGCAAGTTGTAATTTGCAATATAAAGGTAATAGGTCTAGGTTAGCGCACCCCAAAAAGGAAAGCGGCAATGTTTCAACCTTTACTGCAGGTAGTTTAGGTAGTGGTAAAAGTATAGTTGTTAACGCAAAATATAGTACGGTTGTTATGGAATAAAATTACTTTACGCCCTACTAATTAACCAATAATGCATTTTTCTTCTTTCAACAAAGCCTAATTTCTTATACAAATTTATAGGTCCTACATTGTTTTCATCTACGTGTAAAAACGGTATTTTTTTGCTTTCAATTATTTTTTTAGCGGTATGTGTTATTAGCTGTTTAGCATAGCCATTACCTGTATGCTCTGGGTGTGTTACAACGGCACTAATTTCGATAAAATTACTTGTTTGCATACGCTCACCTGTTATGGCTACTAACTGGTTGTTTTTGTAAATTCCAAAATAGCGACCAAGCACATTTGTTTTATTTTTAAAAAAATGCGGATATGCAATTTTTATTAGTGCTAACAAATCTGTGTGGTGTGTTGCGTTTAATTGAATAATATTTTCTGAAATAGGATTATTAAAAGGTTGTTGCGCTACCATTTGTAAGCCAACATATTTTTTTATTTTAAAACCATCAGGCAGTAAAGGTTTATTGCCTACAATAAAGAACTCATCAATTAGTTTAGCGTGTTCAAAAATGGCGCTTTTGGTGTCTTCAATATTAGTGAAAGCACCAAAAGGCGCATATTCTGGTTTAAAAAACTTTACGTTTCCGTAGTTAATACAGTAATTTGTATGAGTGTCAACCAAAGTGCTCCAAACAGGATTATCTAAAGGTGTTTCAGAAACTATATTCATATATTAAAGATATAATTTTTAAATAAATTTAGTTGATTTGAGCGGTTAACCAAAGTTGAAAAATACTAAACGTATTACCCTAAAAACTACTCATATTTACATAAATAAGAAGAGTCTTCTAAAGCGTATACTTTAAAGGTTATACCAGAAGGAATTTCACAAACATCAAAAATACCATAAGGTTTTCTAACATCATTAGGTAATTCAATTTCCCAACTACCTGCAGTTAAAGTCATCCATTCTTTGGTAGATGTGTTAAACTCGTATTCGCCTTTTAATAATACGCCAGCAGTAAATTTACCTTGTGTATTATTAAATGCTAAAGATTTTGCGTTTCCGTTAAAATACTCATTTACGTTAATCATTGTTTAAGTTGTTTTTTATAGTGTTTATAATTGTTTCAGTGTTTGTTGTGTAATCAAACCAAAAGGTGTTTTGGTTTTTTTTAAACCATGTGAGTTGTCTTTTGGCAAATCTTCGGGTGTTTTTTTTAATTTCAGAAATTGCAAAATCTAAAGTGTGTTCACCTTCAAAATATTTAAAAATTTCTTTATAACCAACCGTATTTAAGGCGTTTAATTCTTTATGGGGTAAAAGTGTTTTTACTTCATTTAATAAACCGGTTTTAACCATAATATCTACACGTTGGTTAATGCGGTTGTAAATAACATCTCTTTGGGCCATTAAGCCAATAGTTATGGTTTTAAATGGTCGGTTTTTTTTGGGGTTGCTTAAAAAAGATGAATAGGGCTTGCTTGTGCCTATACAAATTTCTAAGGCCCTTATAACGCGGTGTGGGTTTTGAATAGCAATACTGTTGAAGGCTTTTTCGTCTAGTTGTTTTAATTGATTTTGTAAAGTTTCAAGACCTTGATTTTGTAATGTTTTATTGAGGTTTTCTCTTATAGAACTGTCAACATCAGGAAAATCATCTAATCCCTTTGTTACAGCATCAACATAAAGCCCAGAGCCACCAACCATTATTACAACATTGTGAGTTTTAAAAAGTGTATTTAAGGTGTTTATAGCATCTTTTTCAAAAGCACCAACATTGTAGTTTTCATGTATTGATTTGTGGTGAATAAAATGGTGTTTAGCCGCAGCCAACTCAGTAGCAGTTGGTGCCGCTGTGCCTATGTGCATTTCTTTAAAAAATTGCCTAGAATCTGCCGATATTATTTCGGTATTAAAATATTGCGCCAGTTTTATACTAAGTGCTGTTTTGCCAATGGCAGTTGGCCCAATAACAGAAATTAAATATTTAGTATTAGTTTTGATAGGTTTATTTTGAATTTAACGGTGTAGTTTTTTGCCGCAGTTATAGCAAAAATCGGCATTGTCTTTATGGTTTTCGGCAAGACAATTTAAACAACATTTAGAGTTTAAACTAACATTGTTTTGTGAGTTTTGTTTTTCGTTTTTAGTTTGGGCGGTGTATTCGGCCGTAACAATGCCTGTTGGTACTGCAATAATGCCATAACCTAAAACCATTACTAATGATGCTATAAATTGCCCTAAAGGTGTTATGGGAGAAATATCACCATAACCAACAGTAGTTAAGGTAACAATACACCAGTAAACACTGGTTGGTATTGAGGTAAAACCAGATTGGTTTCCTTCAACCAAATACATAATGGTGCCTAGTATTATTGATATTATTATTACTGCAAATAGAAATACGGATATTTTAACCCTGCTTGCTTTTAAGGCTTTTATTAATGCGTTTGAGGCGCCAAGGTAGCGTACTAATTTTAAAATTCTGAAAACGCGTAATAAGCGCAATGCACGAAGTGCTACTAACGCTTGTATGCCACCAAAGGCTAATGAAATGTATTTTGGTATGGTTGATAATAAGTCTATTACACCGTAAAAACTACATATGTATTTTAATGGTTTTTTTACGGTTACTACGCGCGCTATGTATTCTATAGTGAAAAGTATAGTAATTATCCATTCTAAAACGTCTAAAATATTGTGGTATTTGGCATCAATACTTTCAACGCTTTCAAGCATTACAAGTAAAATACTTGCAATTATGGTGTAAAGTAAAATAACATCAAAAAGCTTACCTGCTTTGGTATCTGCTTCATAAATAATTTCATGAAGTTTATCTTTCCAATGTTTTTTTTGTGTGTTCATTAATTCAAAAATAGTAAAGAAAATCAGTTTTAAAATTATTGCCTTTAAGGTAACTGTATAATTTTCATTTTTTTATATCGTCTTAAATAACTTTGTATTATGTGCTGAGTATCTCTATTATTTGCCATGGGTGTAATAATTGATTTTAAAACGTCAATATTATTTATTTGATAATTTAAATTATAAAAGCCTAAACCAACAAAAACACCATTTTCAATAACAATGGCACTACGCTCATCAACATCTCTTCCGCGATCTATAATTACCATATTTTTATTGGCGTAGCTGTTTTTAGTAATTAGATTATTTACACGTTTGTTGTAACTTTCAGGCGGTTCTTTTTCAATACAAGCACCATTGCATAATTTTACTTCGTAATTAAAACAGCTGGTTTTTGTTTTGTATAAGCCCGCTAGCTTTTGGCAAAGGTTATATTCTTCAACAGCATTGGTGATAAAACTTTTGCCGCTTTGCCTGTTACTAAAGGTGGTTATTGGTTTTTTACGTCCGTCTGCCTTATCAATTTTTAAATTTATATAGTTATTTTCATCAACAAAACTATATAGTGCGTGGGTAAAAATGGTTCTTCGTAAAGCACGGTTAAAAATAGGTTTAACACGTTTAATTTCTTCGCTTTCTTTTAAAAGTGCTACAAGTTCACTACCAGTGGCTTCGTAAGTTACAGAACTTACGGCTGCTTGAATTTTTTTTGATTTTGGATTAGTACCCGTAAAATGCTGATTTATACGTTTTTTTATGTTTTTACTCTTGCCAATATAAATTATTTCACCTTCGGCATTATGAATATAGTAAACACCTGTAATTGATGGTAAATTGGCAATAATATCAATATGTTTAGGTTCAAGCTGACGTTTAGGGTTGGCTCTTACAGAATTTTTAATAATATGCTTTTCGGTGTCCTTGGCAAGTAATAATTTAAAAAGCTTAACGGTAGCTTGCGCATCTCCCGATGCTCTGTGTCTATCGGAAACCGGAATGCCTAATGCCCGCACTAATTTGCCTAAACTGTATGATTTTTGCCCCGGAATTAACTTTTTTGAAAGCTCTACGGTGCAAAGTGATTCTCGTTCAAACTCAAATCCTAATCGGCTAAATTCTGTTCGTAAAATACGGTAGTCAAATTGGGCATTGTGTGCAACAATAATACAGTCTGTTGTAATTTCAACAATACGTTTAGCAACTTCATAAAATTTAGGAGCGTTGCGTAGCATATTACTGTTTATACCTGTTAAATTAACCACAAAAGGTTGTATGTCTCTTTCAGGGTTCACTAAACTTATAAACTGATCTACCACTTCATGACCGTCATATTTGTAGATAGCAATTTCAGTAATGCCTTCCTCATTATACTTGCCGCCAGTGGTTTCTATGTCTAGTATTGCGTAAATTTGTTAAAAGTTAAAAGTTAAAAGTTAAAAATTTAATTTTGCTCACTATAATTACGTGCTCCAAAAATACTACTACCAACTCTAACCATAGTGCTTCCGCAGGCTATAGCTAATTGATAATCGCCACTCATACCCATTGAAATGGTTTCTAATTGGCAGTTTTCAGTTTTAAAAGCTTTTAAATTATTGAATGTTGATTTTAATAGTTTGAATTCATTTTCAATTTGAACAGTATCATCGGTAAATGTAGCCATACCCATAACACCCGTAATTTTTATGTTTTTTAATGTTGAAAAGACTTCAGATTGTAATATTTCTGAAGCTTCAGAAGGAGCCATACCAAATTTAGAATCTTCTGAAGCTATTTTTATTTGAAGCAAACAATTAATAACACGGTTGTGTTTTAGGGCTTGCTTGTTAATTTCAGCAAGTAATTTAAAATTATCTACACCATGAATTAAACTAACAAAACTAGCCATATATTTTACCTTATTGCGTTGCACATGCCCAATCATATGCCATTGTATATCTTTTGGTAGTGCTTCATGTTTTTCGGCCATGTCTTGTATTTTATTTTCGCCAAAAATGCGTTGTTTGGCATTGTAGGCTTCTAAAATATCAGAAATTGGTTTTGTTTTTGAAACGGCTACCAAGGTTACATGGCTTGGTAGTGTTGCTTTTATATTTTCAAGGTTTTGTGTTATAGTCATTATTTTGAAAATTGAGCAGCTATTTTTTCGGCTTTTTTACTTTCAGAATAATCATAAAAACCTTCACCAGATTTTACACCTAATTTACCTGCGCGTACCATATTTACTAATAGTGGGCAAGGAGCGTATTTAGGGTTTTTAAAGCCGTTGTACATAACGTTTAAAATAGATAAACACACATCTAAACCAATAAAATCTGCTAATTGTAATGGGCCCATTGGGTGTGCCATACCAAGTTTCATAACCGTATCAATTTCTGTAACACCAGCTACACCGTTGTAAAGTGTTTCAATAGATTCATTAAGCATTGGCATTAATATACGGTTGGCCACAAAGCCTGGGTAATCATTAACTTCAACAGGTACTTTTCCTAAAGTTTTTGATAACGCCATTATGGTATTAGTTACTTTGTTACTGGTGTTGTAACCACGAATAACTTCTACTAATTTCATAATTGGTACCGGATTCATAAAATGCATACCAATAACGTTTTCTGGTCTGTTGGTTACTGCTGCAATTTCAGTAATTGAAATGGATGATGTATTGGTTGCTAAAATAGTTTCAGCATCACAAATTCCATCTAATTGTTTAAAAATTTTAAGTTTTAAGTCTATGTTTTCGGTAGCAGCTTCAACCACTAAATGCGCATTTTTTACAGCGTCATCAATAGCAGTAAAACTTGTAATATTATTTAGTGTTTTGGTTTTTTCTGCTTCTGTAATTTTTTCTTTAGCCACCATTCTATCTAAATTTTTAGCAATGGTAGCTAAGCCTTTATCAAGAGAAACTTGGTTTATATCAACTAGCTTAACGTTAAAGTTACATTGAGCAAAAGTATGTGCAATGCCGTTACCCATGGTGCCGGCACCTATAACAACAATGTTTTTCATAATTAAAAATTATTTATTATTTGGTTTGCAACGCGTAGCGCTTCGGTGCCATCATGAAGTGTAACAACGGGCGTTGTGTTGGTGTTAATGGCATTTGCGAAAGCTTCTAACTCATCTAAAATGGCGTTGTTTTCAGTAATTTTAGGGTTATCAAAATATATTTGTTTTTTTACGCCTTCGGCATTTTGAAGTACCATATCAAAATCGCCTGGGTTTTCTGGGGCGTCTTTCATTTTAACAACTTCACATTTTTTATCTAAAAAATCTACTGAAATGTAAGCGTCTTTTTGAAAGAAACGTGCTTTACGCATTTTTTTAAGCGAAATTCTACTAGCTGTTAGGTTGGCAACGCAACCGTTTTCAAACTCTAAACGTGCATTGGCAATATCTGGCGTGTCACTAATTACTGAAACACCACTTGCTGATACTTGTTTTACTTTAGATTGTACAATGCTTAAAATAATATCAATATCATGTATCATTAAATCTAAAACTACAGGAACATCGGTACCTCTTGGGTTAAACTCTGCAAGCCTATGTGTTTCAATAAACATAGGTGATTTTATGTCATTTCTTACAGCTAAAAACGCAGGGTTAAAGCGTTCAACGTGGCCTACTTGACCTCTTAAATTATGTTTGGCAAGTAACTCTCTAATATGTTCAGCTTCTTCAACAGTATTGGTTATGGGCTTTTCAATAAAAATATGTTTCCCTTTTTCAATGGCTTTTTTTGCGCAATCGTAGTGTGATAGTGTAGGTGTTACAATATCAACAACATCAACAGCATCAATAAGCGCATCAATTGATTTAAAGAACTTATAGCCAAATTCTTTTTCAACTTTTTTGCCATTTTTTTCATCGGCGTCATAAAAGCCAACAAGATTATATTTAGTAGATTGTTTTAAAAGTCTTAAATGTATTTTTCCTAGGTGGCCAGCACCTAGTACACCAGCGTTTAGCATAATATTACGTTTTCAACAAAAATAACATATTTAAAAGATGATTTTAACCATTTGCGGTTAAAATTTAAGTTTAAATACAGAATTTTTTTACCGTTAATAAATTATTAATAATATTATTTTAACCTTTAAAATGTTTAACTAATTTTAGCCTTGTAAACAACCAACAATATTGAAAGATACTTTTAAACACAAAGGGTTAAGGCAGCAACTTGTTAATGTTGTAAAAGCCAAAGGAATAGTTAATGAAGCCGTTTTAAAGGCCATAGGTAATGTGCCTAGGCATTTATTTATGGATTCTAGTTTTTTAGACCATGCTTACCAAGATAAAGCGTTCCCTATTGCGGCAGACCAAACTATTTCTCAGCCATACACAGTTGCGTTTCAAACAGAATTATTACAGGTTAATAACGGCGATAAAATTTTAGAAATTGGCACAGGTTGCGGCTACCAAACAGCCGTTTTGTGTGAGTTAGGAGCCAAAGTTTATAGTATTGAAAGACAAAATGAACTGTTTAAAATAACAAGCAAGTTTTTACCAAAGTTAGGTTACAGAGCTAAAAAACTAATTTTTGGCGATGGTTATAAAGGCTTGCCAGATGAAGCCCCATTTGATGGTATTATTGTAACTGCTGGCGCACCTTTTGTGCCAAAGCCTTTACTTGGACAATTAAAAATTGGCGGACGTTTGGTAATTCCTGTTGGTGATGATGTGCAGGTTATGAATCTTTTTGTAAGAAAAGGCCCTAAAGCGTTTGAGCAGCATGAATTTGGCGAGTTTAGGTTTGTACCAATGCTAGAAGATAAGAATTAGTTTTTTGTTTGAAGTTTTAAATATCTCAAATACAAAAAAAATTAGTTTAAAAGACCAGTTTCAAAACCGTCAATACTTGTAGTATTTTTATCTTTTTGGTATTTTTTTATTTTTTCTTCACCTTGTTTTTCGGCCCAATTATTTAGTTGTAGGCGTTCTTCTTTAAAATCCATAAAAGGTACTGCAAATCCGCAAGAAGTTTGTAGTGATTCTATATGCATTTCAATAATTTGTCGTGTTCCTGCTATTTTATCAAAACGTGTTATATGGTTTTTAAATTGCGCATCGCGTTCATGGTAAATTTTGGCAGTGCCATATAATCTTAAAATTAGCGGTTTGCCTTCAAAAGCACAAAACATAATAGTCATGCGGTTGTTTTTTAGTAAATGCGCCGCTGTTTCATTACCACTACCGGTTAGGTTTAACCATGCAATGGTGTTTTTATTTGTAATTCTAAACGTGTCTAAACCTTTGGGTGATAGGTTAATTCTACCTTCATGAGCCGCTGTAGCTACAAAAAATATTTTTTGATTTTCAATAAATGTTTGAAGTTCAGGAGTAATTTCAGTGTAAAATTTAGACATGCTTTTGGTTATTAAATTTAATGTTTTGGCAAATAAGCTCTTGGTATAGGGTTAAATTTGTTTTCGTTGGTCCAATATATATTTATAATCCACCAGCGGCTCCCGTCAAACATTAACTGAATACTGTTAATACCACGCATAAAAGGCTTTTCATCAGTTTTACTGTTGTAGCATTCATAGGTGCTAAAAACGTGTGCTAAATTTCCAAATTGCTGTACTTCACGTTTTATTTCTTTTTCTATAAATCCGTTTTGTACCAACCATTTTCCTGAGTTTTTAACGTAGTCATTAGCAGATAAATAGCGTGCTTTATAAACACGTTCTATATTTCTACCAGACGGAATTAACTTGGCATCTTTATAAAACAAAAACTTAAATTGGCCCCAGTTTCTTGCTTCGCCTTTTTCACCAGAAATTGTTTTATATAATGTTTTTATAGTACTATCAATTGTAAACGCCTTTGTGGTATCAATTCCAAAAACTTTAGGACCTTCTTTTTCTGAATCCTTTTTTTGAGCATTTACACTACAAATTGAAAATAAAAATAATAGGAGTAACGCTGTATTTTTCATGGTGTATTAAGTTGTAATTACAAACACGAAAAATACTGATTTTATTTTAACCAATAATTACTTAAAACTCTTTTTAATGCGGTCTAGGTTTCGTTTGTTGTCGCGGTCTTTTATAGTTTCGCGTTTGTCATACAATTTTTTACCTTTTGCTAGAGCTATGTTAAGTTTAGCAAAGCCTTTATCATTAATAAAAAGCTTTATAGGAATAATGGTTAAACCAGAATTTTGCACTTCTTTTTCAAGTTTTTTTAATTCTTTTTTGTTTAAAAGAAGCTTTCTTGTGGCTTTAGGTTTATGGTTGTAATGTGTGCCAAAACTGTATTCTTCAATAGTCATATTAACTACAAAAAGTTCACCTCTATCATTAAATTCACAAAAACTTTCGGCAATTGATGCTTTACTGTTTCTAATAGATTTAATTTCGGTACCACTAAGTACAATACCAGCCGTGTACTTATCTAGTATTTCATACTGAAAGCGTGCCTTTTTATTTAATATGTTTACCGTTTTTTGCATGGGGCACAAAAATACACCAATTTTTTAATTTGAAGTATGATAAAATCTTATTAAAATAATTAATAAGAAAAGCTAAACAATTATTTTTAGCACATATTATTAATACATTTATGCGAAAACTCCTTTTTTTAGTCCTTATTTTTTGTCAACTAAATGCTTGTAAAAGTGTTGATAGTTATAACGCACAAATAACAAAATTACACACTGTTGAAGATTTGCACAGTGATATTGATAAACTATACAATCAACTGCAAAAACATCACCCAAGATTATACCAATATACGCCCAAAAAAGTATTGAGTTATAAGTTTGATAGCTTAAAAAACAGTATAAAATCACCTATGAGTTCGCGTGAGTTTTATAAAATATTGGCACCTGTAGTGGCTAATGTAAAGCAAGGGCATGTATCTGTGAGTTCTGTTTCAAAACGGTTTAAACGAAAACAGCGTAAGGCATTACTTAAACAAAAATTTGAGTTTTATAATTTAGATTTTGAATATTTAAATAATAAACTTTGGGTAAAGGCAAACCGCGGAAAAGACACCTTATTAGTTGGTAGCGAAGTATTAAGTATTGCAAATGAACCAGCAGAAAACATAGTAAAAACATTAAAAACGCGTTTTGCTTCCGATGGTTTTAACACCACCTTGCATAACAGGTTTGTAAGTAAAGGTTTTACAACGTTTTATTATAAAGAAAAAGGGTTTTTAGATAGTTTACAAGTTACATTTAAAAAAAACGATTCAGTGTTTACTAAAACCTTAAAACGTATTGCTAAAAACGAAAAAAATAAAAAAACAATAACCGATTCTCTTAAAAAAGAAACACCTACAAAACTTACTAAAGCAGAAAAAAAATCACGAAAAATTGCCAAAAGAAAACGTAAAAAATATAATAAAAAGCATGGTTATATTTCAAAGAGAAAACAATACACACGTAATTTTAATTTTATAGGTAAAGATAGTTCTGTAGCATACATGAAAATTAGAAGTTTTACCAACGGCAATTATAAAAAATTCTACCAAGAAAGTTTTGCAAAAATGGATAGTTTGCAAACAGAAAATTTCATTTTAGATTTGCGCGATAATGGTGGCGGACGCATTGCAGAAATTAATAAGCTATATTCATATTTAACTGATAAAGAGTACCAGTTTATTTTAAAAAGTGAAGTAAAAAGTCGCACGCCTTTTTTTAAGTATGCATTCAGTAATACATCGTCAGTTGGGTTAAAAGTTTTTAGCGGACTATTATCGCCAGTTATTTTGGTGCAAAATTTATTACGTACTAAAAAAGAAAACGGTAAAATTTATTATAAGTTTAAGTGGGCAAAAAAGGGTAAACCAAATCCGCTTAATTACACTGGTAATATGTATGTGTTAATTAATGGTAATTCGTTTTCAGCATCATCATTACTATCAACACATTTGCAAGCCACAAAAAGAGCAATATTTGTTGGCGAAGAAACTGGAGGCGCCTATAACGGTACAGTAGCCGGCATTTATAAAAATTATAAACTACCAAATACACAGTTAAAAGTGCGTATGGGATTAATGCAAATTGAGGCACCTTACAAACAAAAACCCGATGGCTTTGGTATTAAGCCCGATGTTGAAATTTCACCAACCATACAACATAGGCAACAAAACATAGATGCAGAATTGCAATGGGTTTTAAATGAATTAGAAAAAGTTGAGTAATTTTTTTTCAAGCCTGCTATATGTTTCAAACATAACAAAAAACATAAAAGTGTTTTAAAAGCACTTTTTCATTGCCTTACCGTAAAACATTTGTACTTTTGGTATACCAATTTTTAAATAGAAAAATTAGTTTATGAATTCATATGATGTAGCCGTTATTGGTTCTGGTCCTGGTGGATATGTTGCTGCTATTAGATGCGCACAATTAGGAATGAAAACCGCCATAATTGAAAAATATGCAACTTTAGGTGGTACATGTTTAAATGTAGGATGTATACCAAGTAAAGCACTTTTAGATTCTTCACACCATTATGAAGATGCTATAAAACACTTTGAAGAGCACGGTATTGAAATTCCGGGTGATGTAAAAATAAATTTAGAAAAAATGATTGCGCGTAAGCAGTCTGTTGTAGATCAAACAACAAGCGGAATAGACTTTTTAATGAAGAAGAATAAGATTGATGTTTATCAAGGCTTAGGAAGCTTTAAAGATGCTACGCATATTACAATTTCAGGTGAAGAAACTACTGAAATTGGAGCTAAAAACACCATTATAGCAACAGGAAGTAAGCCATCTAGCTTACCTTTCATTAGTATAGATAAAGAGAGAGTCATAACATCAACCGAAGCTTTAAAACTTAAAGAAATTCCAAAGCATTTAATAGTTATTGGTGGCGGTGTTATTGGTTTAGAGCTTGGTCAAGTATACAAACGTTTAGGAGCTGAAGTTTCTGTAGTTGAGTATGCTGATAGAATTGTACCAACTATGGATGCAGGTGTTTCTAAGGAATTGAATAAAGTTCTTAAGAAACAAAAATTCAAAATTAATGCTTCTCACAAAGTAAAATCTGTTGAGCGTGTTGGTGATGAGGTTATTGTTAAAGCCGATAATAAAAAAGGAGAAGAAGTAGAATTTAAAGGAGATTATTGTTTAGTATCTGTTGGACGTCGTCCATATACTGACGGTTTAAATGTAGAAGCAGCAGGTGTTAAATTAGATGATAGAGGTAGAGTAGAAGTAAATGATCATTTACAAACTAGTGCTTCAAACATTTATGCTATTGGCGATGTTGTAAAAGGAGCTATGTTAGCCCATAAAGCTGAAGAAGAAGGTGTGTTTGTTGCTGAAACTTTAGCAGGCCAAAAACCGCATATTGATTATAATTTAATTCCAGGAGTAGTTTACACATGGCCAGAAGTTGCAGCTGTTGGTAAAACCGAAGAGCAATTAAAAGAAGCTGGTGTAGCATATAAAACAGGTCAATTTCCAATGCGTGCTTTAGGAAGAAGTAGAGCAAGTATGGATATTGATGGCTTTGTGAAAGTATTAGCAGATAAAACCACCGATGAAATTTTAGGTGTACACATGGTTGGTGCACGTGCTGCCGATATGATTGCCGAAGCTGTTGTTGCTATGGAATATAGGGCTAGTGCCGAAGATGTTTCTAGAATGTCTCATGCACACCCAACATTTACTGAAGCTATTAAAGAAGCGGCTTTAGCTGCAACTGATGATAGGGCGTTGCATGTTTAAAACACAAACTTGTATATAAATTTAAAAAGCAACCTGATTAGGTTGCTTTTTTGTTTCATGTGTCTGAAAAGGTTAAGTACATAATTATAACCTAATTAGAATTAGCAAATACTAATTCATTGCTAATCTTTTCAAAACTAATATCCTTAAAGTTGCTAATTACCTTATTAGCTTTTGAATAATCTTGGTTTTTAGAGTGGAAACTATCATAACCCACACAGTAAATACCTGCAGCATGAGCAGCTTTTACACCATTTGTGGAGTCTTCAATAACAAAGCATTCATTTCTTTTAACACCGGCGGCTTCGGCAGCTTTAATAAATATTTCTGGGTTGGGTTTAGATTCTTTTAAATCGGCACCACTTAATTTGGCTTTAAAATATTGGTTTAAATTAAAACGTTCAAAAATTTGATTAATGCCACCCATAGAAGCTGATGAACCTAAAACCAAGGTTAAACCATTGTTGTGGTAATCTTTTATTAAATCTAAAACACCATCAATTAATTCTAAGTCAGAATCGTTTTCAAAAAACTGTTTGTAATGTTTTCTTTTTAATGCAACAAGTGCTTCAGGAGACTGTTTTAAATTAAAATGATCAACCAAACGCTTGCAAATATTAATGGTAGATTGCCCTGTAAAGGATTCATAAAGTTCTTTAGAAACTTCAATACCAACTTCATTAAACATATCGTTATAGGCTTTATTGTGCAATGGTTCGCTATCAATAATAACGCCATCCATATCAAAAATAACGGCTTTCAGCATGTTTTTAATTTTAAGCAACGAATATAATTTAATTGTTGGTTTCAGCCTAAAAAAGGTGTTGTGTTTTCCAATTAATAATACCATATTTGGTGTTTGCATCTATAGGAATATTGAGGAGTATGCCTATTAACTAGCCAAAATTTCAAGATAATTAAAACTAGTATTTGGTTTAAAAGAGGTATCTGAAAAAAGTAATTATTTAAATGAAAACGAAATTGCACTTACAAAATAAGCACAACAATGGTTATAATTTAGAGGCTTTATGCAATGTGTATCCTGCTTTGGGTGCGTTTGTTTTTAAAAATCAATACCAAAATAAAACACTAGATTTTTCAAACCCTAAGGCGGTTAAAGCGCTTAATACGGCTTTGCTGTTTATGCATTACAATGTAACGTTTTGGGAATTTCCTGATGGTAATTTATGCCCGCCAATTCCGGGTAGAGTAGATTATATTCATCACTTAAACGATTTGTTATTTGAAACTAAAATTACCGGTGATATTAAAGTTTTAGATATTGGTACAGGCGCTACGTGTATTTATCCATTACTTGGAAATGCAGTTTATAATTGGCAATTTGTGGCCACAGATATTGATGAAGCATCTTTAAAAAATGCACAGGTAATTATTGATAAAAATAATTTGAATGCGTGTATTAAACTGCGACTTCAAAAACATAAAACACATATTTTAAAAGGAATTTTGAAAGAAACCGATAAGTTTGAGATTTCTATGTGTAATCCGCCATTTTATAAATCTGAAAAAGAAGCTGTTGGAGCTACCGCACGAAAGTTAAAAGGGCTTGATATTGCTGTTGAAGATAAAGTTGTAAGAAATTTTTCAGGAACACATAACGAACTTTGGTTTGAAGGTGGTGAAAAAGCATTTCTTCATAATTATATTTACGAAAGTTCTTTGTTTAAAACGCAATGTGTTTGGTATACATCATTAGTTTCAAAAAAAGATTTAATACGAGGTTTAAAAGTATCATTAAAAAAATTAGGAGCAACAACAGTAAAAGTTGTAAACATGCAAACAGGCAATAAAACAGTACGTTTTATTGCCTGGTCTTACCAAGAATAAACTAAATTCTAACTAAATATTTTTCTTTCTAAAATCTAATTTGTAAAAAAATCCAAGTTGCAATCTGTGGAGGTCTAAACCTTTAATTTTTCGGTTTAAATAACCTACCTGTATGTTGGAGCTTTTAAATACATTAATACCCAAAGCCCCGTAAGCTCTATTTTCTGTAAAGGCATCATTTTCTTTTGTTTGAATAGTCCAAATAAACTCATTATTCAACCGTATAAAAAAGGTGTTGTTTAATGTAATTTTGGTACCTAATCTGTAGCGCATACGGTTATTAAAAATATTGTCTTTAGGAGCGGGTTTGTTTAAAAAACGCTGCTCTAAGCGTAATCTATGATCAAAAGGAAGTTTTGCTAATTTGTGTTTATACCCCAATTGCTCATAAGTTCTGTTTTCAAACGTATGCGGACCATTTTTGTTAAATCCACTATCAATATCCATCCACCCATAAGCTACTGATGTTGTTAATTTTGGTGATACATGGTAATTTAATGTTAAACTAGTGAATAAGAAATTAAAGTTGTCTGCCACTTCATAATGCCAAGATTGAACAACGTTACTTATACTTATTTTATCTGAAACTCTGTAGCTTGCACCGTAAGTAAACCAAGACCCCATTTTATCTTCAATTGGAGATTGAGAAAAAGCATTACTACAAATAACAATAATAACAATTATAGAACTTAATTTTTTCATAATTCATTCATTTAAAATGGCCAAATAACAGGTACTAATAAAAGCGTTACAATTAAGAATAGGAGTAAAAGTGGTGCGCCAACTTTTAGGTAATCCATAAATTTGTAACCACCAGCCGTCATTACCATAGCGTTTGTTGTAGTACCAATAGGTGTTAAAAATGCGGTTGAAGCACTAATAGCTACTACAATCATAAAAGGTTCGGGTGAAAGGTTTAAAGAGTTTGCAGCAAGTATTGCAATAGGAGCCATTAACACTGCCGTAGCCGAATTATTTATAACCTGACTAAAGGTTGTGGTTAATAAAAACACACCAGCTAGCAGCATTATGGGGTGTATTGAGCCTAAATAATCAACTAAAGCGTTGGCAATTACTTGGGCAGTACCCGTTTTTTGTAATGCAATACCCATTGGTATCATTGCGGCTATCATTATAACGCTTATCCAGCTAATACCTTTATAGGCTTTAGCCATAGGAATACAACCTGTTAATAATATAATACCAGCAGAAATTAAAGCTGCAATAGAGCCCGGAACTATTTTAAATACCATAAAAACAATCATGAGTAATAATGAGCCTAAAGCGATGTATGATTTATGGTTTAAATTTTCAACATTTTTAGCCATTCCTTCGGGGCTACCAATAATAACAAGGTTTTCGTGTTGGTTTTTTAAGTCTTCAATACTGCTCCAGCTACCTCTAAGTAAAAAGGCATCACCAGCTTTAACTGTAATTTCTTTTTCTAAAAGTGGTTTGTTATTTCTAGATGCAGCCAGTAATTGAATGCCAAAACGTTTAAAATAATCACCAAGTTTATATTTTCTTCCAACAAAAATAGAGTTAGGGTTTACAATAACCTCGGTCATACCAACTTCTTGGTTAATAAGGTTGTGTTTTAATTCATCGGTAACGGGTTCTAGTGGTAATAAACCTAATCTAAAGGCTATCATTAATTTGTTAATAGCTTCAGTGCTACCTTTTACTGTAATGATGTCATGGTATTTAAGTTTGGTGTTTAAATCTGGAAATTCTTCAAACTGAGGAATACCTTTAAGCATGTTTGGGTGTCTGCGTTTCAGTCTAATAACCGTAATATTATATTTTTTTTCTAAATCCCATTTTTTAAGTTTTGTATTAATCATGGGTGAAATAGACCTGATGCGTAATCTGTAATAATCGTCGTTAATTTTGTAAGCCTCAATCCAGTTGTGTAAAGTAGAATCAATATTGACAGGTTTGTTATTAGTTTTATTTTTAGGTAATAGTTTATAAGCAACATATCTAAAATACACCAAAGCAATAATTAAAAGAGGTATACCAATAAGTGCAAATTCAAAAAATGAAAATCCTTCAAAACCATTTTCAACTAAAGCATTACTAGCAATAATATTTGGTGGTGTACCAGTAAGTGTTAATAAACCACCAGTGTTAGAGCCAAAAGCAACAGGCATTAGCATTTTTGATGGCAATGTACCAATACTCCAAGCAGATGATATTGTTAAAGGCATTAACGTAGCAACAGTACCAGTATTACTAACAAAGCCAGATAATACACCAGCGCCCAAACTAACAATAACTAACAATTTTGGAACACTTTTACCTGCCCATTCCACAAACTTTTTACCAGCCATGGCAGTCCAACCGGTTTGAGCAATACCTTCACCAATAATAAAAAGTGCAGCAATCATAATTACTGTTGGGTTGCTAAAACCGCTTAAGGTTTCAGAAGCAGTTAAAATACCCGTTAAGTACAAACTAATCATTGATATAAGCGCAACAATATCTGGCGTAAACTTGCCCCATACAAATAACCCGATGGTTACAACTAAAATGAATAACATTAAATACATACCTGAATTTTTTTAGTATTAATTATGAGGTAAAATTACTATCCGTATAAGGCATCTATCATGACTAAAGTCATACTTTGCATATTCTGTTAATTTTTTAATTATTGTTATATTTAGCTTATAAAAAATGAAGAAACAACTAACGAATACGTTTGCGTAATTATACTTTTTAAGTAATTATTAATTATTTAGAAGAATACAATTATAAAGATTAATAATAAATTTTAAAATTTTGAAAAATACGTGTAATTATTGCTACTATTTTATTTCTTTAGCTCAAAAATTAATGTTATGAAACTAGATATTTTAGCCATTGGTGCGCATCCTGATGATGTAGAATTAGGTTGTGGTGCTACTATAGCTAAAGAAATTGCTAACGGAAAAAAAGTTGGTATTTTAGATTTAACGCAAGGCGAATTAGGTACCCGCGGTACAGCACAAACCAGAGCTACCGAAGCAAATGATGCAAAAAACATTTTAGGAGTTGCTGTTAGAGAAAATTTAAAATTTGCAGACGGTTTTTTTACTAATGATAAAGAACATCAATTAGCAATAATAAAAATAATACGAAAATATCAACCCGATGTAGTTTTATGTAACGCCATTGATGATAGGCATATAGACCACGGAAAAGGTAGCAAGTTAGTTAGCGACGCTTGTTTTTTAAGCGGATTAATAAAAATTGAAACTGAAGTTGATAACCTTTTACAAAAGCAATGGCGCCCAAAACATGTTTACCATTATATACAATGGAAAAATTTAGAACCAGATTTTGTAGTTGATGTTACAGGTTTTATTGATAAAAAAATGGAAGCTGTTTTAGCCTATAAAACACAGTTTTTTGATGCTAACAGCAAAGAGCCAGAAACACCCATTTCTAGTAAAAACTTTACCGATAGTGTAAAATATAGAGCTAGAGATTTAGGCCGATTAATTGGTGTAGAATATGCTGAAGGTTTTACAACTGAACGCTATGTAGCGGTTAATAGTTTATATGATTTAAAATAATTTAAAATATTTTATTTAAAATATTAAAAAACGCTTTGTAGTAAAAGTGAAATGAATTACATTTGCACTCGCATTACAAAAATGCTTTTCAACACGGTGGTTGTAGCTCAGTTGGTTAGAGCGCCTGATTGTGGTTCAGGAGGTCGTCGGTTCGAGACCGATCTTCCACCCAAAATAAAAGCCTCTCCTTTTTTGGAGGGGCTTCTTTTGTTTATAGCCGCAATAACATGCGTTTATTTAGTATTCAATTTTTATTGATATTTTTTGAAAAGAAATTCTAACTGCTTTTCTCTGTTTTATCTAGCTTAACACGTTCTTCTCTGTTGGCTAACTCCCAGGCTGTATGAAAAATTAATTGAGCTCTTGTTGCTAAAAGATCATATTCAATTTTGTCAGGTGTATCAGTAGGTCTGTGATAATCGGCATGAGTACCATTAAAATAAAATATTACAGGAACATTGTGTTTTGCAAAGTTGTAATGATCTGATCTGTAATAAAACCTATTAGGATCATTATCGTCATTGTACGTGTAATCAAATTCCATGTTAAAGTATTTTTTATTTACTTCTTCAGAAATATTATGGAGCTCTTTACTTAGTTTATCTGCACCTATTAAATATAAATAATTTGGATTTTTTTCATGCTTTGGGTCTATGCGGCCAACCATATCAATATTTAAATTGGCAATGGTATTTTCTAAAGGAAAAATTGGAGCAAAATCTGTGTAATATCTAGAGCCAAATAAACCTATTTCTTCGGCAGTTACATGTAAAAATAAAATAGAACGTTTAGGCGCATGTCCATTTTTTTCAGCTGTTTTAAAAGCTTCAGCAATTTCTAATAAAGCTACTGTGCCTGAACCGTCATCATCAGCACCATTGTTAATTTCACCATTTTTAGAAATTCCAATATGATCTAAATGTGCTGAAATTACTAAAACTTCATCAGGTTTTTCAGCACCTTTTATGTAGGCTACAACATTTTCAGATGGTTTCATGTTGCTTCTAAAAAAAGTAGCGGTTATTTTTTGAAAATATTCCCCTTCACCAATTGGAGACTCTATGTTATTAGCTATGTAATGGTTTTTAATAAATTCTATAGCTTTTTTTTGTCCTGGTTCGCCTGTTTTTCTGCCTTCAAATTCATCGGAGGCAAAGGTGTAAAGCATGTTTTTTAATTCTTCAGAAGTAATAGTTTTAGCATACTCAGCAGGATTAGCCGCCTCAACCTCAATATTTTTTTTGTTTTTTGATGAACTACAAGCTGTAATTACAGCTGCAGTATACATAAGTACTAATAATTTTTGCATATCTTTTTGTAAAATAATTGCAAAAGTAAAGTATTTATTATTAAAGTGTTATAAATATTAAGTAATTGGTTAAAAATGACGTTATAATTCTATGTCTTCTAATTCAGCTTCGTCAATTTCTAATTCTTCTAACTCTTCAATAGCATCTTCTTCAGATTTTGTTTCAGTAGCTTCTAGTTCTTCAGTATTAGCTACTTCGGTTTTAGTAAATACAGCTTTGTAAGTTGTTAACGCTAAAGCTATAATGGTTAAAAAGAATGTAAACTGAATTATTTTTTTTACTTCACCTGTTTTTTTTGAAAGATAAAATGCTAATAAACCAAATATTAAGGCACAAACTGAGGGAATTATTGCTAGCTTTGATACAGGTAAAACAGCAAGAATAATTGCTAAAATAGATGCAATTACGGCTAAAATTGTAAAGAGTTTTTTCATAATTATTTTAGTGTTTTAAGCCTGAAGCCGATTTAATTTTAAGCTCGCCATTACCAACAGGTATTTTAAACTTACCATAAACCATAATTTTGTTTTCATCGGCAGTTAACCATAATTGGTTATTATTGCTACCTTGTAATACGTTAGATTGACTACCTATTGAAATTTTATGACATGTTTTTGTGCCAATATTTGTAGCTATAGTTTCTTTACCTAAATAGGTTATGTACGCCTTGGTTTCTTTTCTATCAAAAACAATAGTAATGGTTTTTTTTTGCCCTTTAGTCATAGCATCAAAATTTAATAATCTGAGGCTGTAAATAGCCGATACAATATCTTTTGAGCCTGCGTTTATTTTAAAGGTTTTATTTTCAACTTTGTTATTTTTTTTAGTTTGAACAGATTTTACAGTGCCTGTTTTATGGCTATACGTATACTTCATGGCCTTAAAATAGTCGCCTTCATTTATATTACGTTTATATAAATAGGGTGTAAGTGTTTTAGGGCTTACGTAGCTTTCATATAAATCTCTAATTTTAAAAAAATTATCCCATTTGCTATAAGTGGCGGCGGTACATTTTAGGCGCAATAAAACGGCTTTAGATGTTTGTACGTTGCTGGTTTCTAAAGTTACCTGAGCAATGTCATTAAGTAAACCAGACATGTTGTAAGAGGCTGTGTAAACCAGTTTTTCTCCGGCAGCAACAGCATTGTTTTGCGCTTTTAAACTAGAGTTTATAAATAAAAGCGAAATAGATAGAAGCAAAAAACGCATCATAAAAATTAGTTTATGGTTATAACGTATTGATAAACATTTATTGTGCCGAAAATACAATGCTTTACATTATTATACTAATTTTTATTGTTAGGTGTTTGTAACTATTTGTTTGACTGATAATTGTCATAGTTATTATGCGTTTTTAAGGTTAAGTTTACGTGTATTTAAAACTTTAGAGTCATGAAATCTATACTTTTACCCACAGATTTTTCAAAAAATTCTATCAACGCTATTAATTATGCTACCGAGCTATTTAAAAATGAGGTTTGTAATTTTTATGTTTTAAATGTACAAAAAGCTTCATCGTTTATTTCTGATGATATGATGGTAGTATCAACAACCACAACTGTATATTCAACCATTATTAAGGCTGCTAAAAAATCTATTTCAAATATTATAACGAATATAATTTCAACTAAACAGAATGAAAAACATACGTTTCATGCTATAGTTGATTATGATAATTTTATAGATTCTATTAAGCAAATTATAGATAAACATAATATAGATTTAATTGTAATGGGTACTAAAGGCGCTAGTGGTTTACAACGTTTTTTATTTGGTAGTAATACCGTTAGAGTAATGAAACAATGTACAACACCATTATTAGTGGTGCCAAAAGATTGTAAGTTTAAAGTTCCTAAAAAAATTAGCTTTTTAACCAACCATATTACACTGTATAACCAAGAAACCTTAGCAGCTTTAAACACTATAATTTATAACCATCAAGCAAGTTTAACGGTGTTACATTTTACGGCCAATAAAAATTCTAAAGAATACAGGCACAACCAAACTTTTTTTAATTTATATTTTGATGCAGCTACACATAAAGTATTAAGCGATTACGAAACTTGCCTTTTAAAAGCTATAAAAAACAATAAGAATTACGATGGATTTGATTTATTAACAATAATTAAAAAAAATCATTCGTTTTTAGAGTATTTACTCAATAATTTTACTGAAGAAGAAATTGCATATTCCTGCAAATTTCCGTTGTTAATTTTAACAAAAGAGGATGTTTAAAATAGCAAGAATGTAACATTTTTTAATTTTAAGCGTCGTATTAGTATCAATCAAAAAAACAAGATATTATGCGACAAGATAATCAACTTATTGTAATTACGCACTTAAGCCAATTGGTACTTTTTGTAACAGGCTTTGGCAGTTTAATTGTTCCTTTAATTTTATGGGCAACCCAAAAAGAACGCGTTTACCAAATGGATAATCACGGAAAAAGCATTATTAATTTCCAATTGAGTTTAATAGTGTATTTTATTGTTTGTATTCCTTTAATTTTACTATTTGGTTTAGGTCTTTTAGGATTTTTAATTTTAGGTATATTTTCATTTATTTTCCCTATTATTAATGCCATAAAAGCAAGTAATGGCGAAATTCCAAAATATCCTTTATCTCTTAATTTTATTAGTTAGTTTATTTAGTATGAGATAAATAATTAAAACGCCTGCAATTTTTGTAGGCGTTTTTTTATTCAGAAAAAAATAAAGCAGTTACAGAAAATTATAACATGTTTTGTGTGCATAAATAGTAAGTTTGCCTATTGGTAACTATGTGGCGTTATTTTATATACATATTATTTTTTTGTTTTGGCTTTTTATTGAAGGCTCAAAACCCTGTTTCAGTAAACATGTCTGCAGTGTCACCATTGCCTGATGTAGAGTTTTATGATATTATTGAAGACCACCAGCAATATATTTGGTTGGCTGCTGATAAAGGACTTTTTAGGTATAATGGTACTATTTATGAGCGTTTTAGTCATCCTGAGCAAAAATCAAATTCCTTATTTCAATTACTTTTAGATAAAAAAAACCGATTGTGGTGTATTAATATTTACGGACAAATATTTTATGTTGAAAACGATAAATTAAAACTGTTTTATGATGCTAGTGAATTGGTAAATGGACAATTAGCGCCTTATGAAGTTTCAGAAAAATATGTAAGATTATTTACAGTAACTGGAATTTATGATATAAATATTGAAACCAAATTAGCTACAAAGCTGTTTGATGGTATGTGTATAAGTAATTCTAAAATTAATGAGACTAATTATACGTTTGCCATAAGTTTTGAAAACGGTTTAGAACGTCACCGTATTTACAAGTACAATAAAAAAAATTCAACCAAAATATTTGAAATAACTAGCTCAAAACGTATTCAATCACCAAAATTATTTGCGTTTAGCAATGTTGTATTCTTTACACACAAGAGCTCAAACGGTAATGTTTTGTGTACAATTAATCCAAAAAACAATATTGTTACAAAGCTTAAAACACCAAAACAAATATATAATGAAACTATTTACGGACTTTTAAACATTGAAAACAACTATTGGTTTTTAACCAGTTCTGGCGTGTTTGTTTATGGTTTTGAAAATGAAATTTTCACGTTTAAAGAACAACTTTTTAAAACAGAATCTATTACCGATGTTCAAGTAGATTTTAATAAAAATTATTGGTTTACAACTTTAGATAATGGTGTGTTTGTATCACCAAACTTAAATATTCGTCGTGTTGAATTATCTAATATAGACTCTAAAATTACAGCGTCTGTTGCGTTACAAAGCAATCAATTTGTTTTAGGAACCAATGATGGTAAATTACTGTTTTACAATCACAATCAGCTCACAAAAACATTGCAGTTGCCAGGAAAAAAAATCATTGGAAAACTTTTTTATGATGCTAAAAGCGAACAATTAATAGTTAGTATTAATGCTTCAGAATCGTTTGTAGTTAATCTAAAAAATGATGAAATTTTAGACGTAAACAACCGATTTTCAGTTGCCAAAACCTTTTCAAAAATTGATGACAACACCTTGTTTTATGGTAATTATCGTCAAGGTATTGTATATAAAAATCCGTTTAATCATCCTGAACAACAAATACTTAAGGAAAGTCGTGTAAAAGCTTCGGTGGTTTCTAATAATCAGTTGTTTGTATCGTACATCGACGGACTTTACAAATACAATACGCAAACATTTAATGCAGAAGAAATTACATTCAATTCTAAAAGTTTACTGGTTAATACACTAACTAAAACTAACGGAACAGTTTGGGTTGCAACTCAACACAACGGATTATTAAAATACAAAAACAATACGCTAAAACCTTCAGGAATTAAGCTTCCTGAAAACCTTCAAATTAATGCCATTAATGCCGATGGTTTAGTGCTTTGGATTTCAACCGATGCTGGATTGTTTCAATATCATACAAAAACGCACCAGCTTAAATCGTTAAGTGCGCAAGATGGTTTAAATACAGCAGTTAATGATTTTTTAATACTTCAAAATCAAATTATTGTAAGCTTGCCTAAAGCATTTTATGCGTTGCCAAAATCAGACGCATTGTTTAAAGCTTTTAAAACAGCCAAGGTTAGGGTAGAAGCTGTAAAAATTAACCACCGCGACACGTTAGTTACAACTAACTACAAACTACCATATAATTTAAATAAAATTGATATTTCGTTCAACTCAAACGGATTTCAGTCTAATCAACATGTAAGCTACCAATACCGCGTTAAACAAATAGATACAAGTTGGCAAAATATACCGCTAAACGCACATTTTGTTACGTTTAATAGTTTGTCTAGTGGCACCTATGCTTTTGAATTAAAAGCCCAAAATTTAAGTGCACAACAAGCTGTTTTTGTAACACCAATAACCTTTGTAATTGCTAAACCATTCTGGGAAACCTATTGGTTTTATGGTTTAGTTGTAGCAGCAATAATTGGATTAGTTTGGTTGTATTTTAGATGGCGTTTACAACAAAAAGAAGCACAACGTATTGCCGAAGTCGATAAAATATTAATCGATAAAAAAATAACGAATTTAAGGTTGGAAAATCTGCGCTCGCAAATGAATCCGCATTTCATTTTCAATGCCTTAAATTCTATTCAAGATTATATCATTTCAAACGAAAAGGAATTAGCAAGCTCGTATTTAGTGAAGTTTAGCCGATTAATTCGTATGTATTTAGATTATAGTCAGCAAAACGAAATTACTTTAGAAGAAGAATTAAACGCTTTAAAACTGTATTTAGAATTAGAAAAAGTGCGTTTTGAAGATGAATTGGAATATACAATTTCGGTTGATAATCAATTGAAGACAAAACAGATAAAAGTACCGTCGCTATTCATTCAACCGTATGTTGAAAATGCTTTAAAACACGGATTGTTACACAAATTAAATGACCGAAAATTACATATTGAAGCAACAATTATTCAGCAAAACAAATTAGAAATTACCGTTGAAGATAACGGAATTGGTCGCACACAATCGGAAAAATTAAAACGACCAAACCAACAACACAAACCCTTTGCTACTAAAGCTAATGAGGAACGTGTACATCTTTATAAAAACAAATTAAAGCGTGATATAGCCATAACTACCAACGATTTGTATGACGAAAACGACGTTGCAGCAGGTACAAAAGTGGTTATCACCATGCCAATACATTAAGATATGAAAGCGATAATTATAGACGACGAAAAACGCGCCAGACATTTACTGTCAAACTTGCTAACCGAACATTGCGCAAGTATTACTAGTATTGAAGAAGCACAAGATTTAGCATCTGGTGTCCATTTGATTAAAATCAGTAAACCTGATGTTGTCTTTTTAGATATTGAAATGCCAAATCAGTCTGGATTAGACATTTTAGAATATTTCCCAAATCAGATAGATTTTAAAATCATTTTCGTTACAGCGTACAATCAATACGCGATTGAAGCTTTCAAATTATCGGCTGTAGATTATTTGTTAAAACCAGTGGACACAACCGAGTTAAAAGAAGCAGTAACAAAAGCTGAAGAAGCCATAAAAGCCAACAATTTAAATGACCAATTAAACAAGTTACGCGACTCGTTAAAGCAACTCTCAATGGACAAAGTTGCTTTAGAAATTCCTAAAGGCATCATGTTCGCATCGCACAATGATATCGTTTATTTTGAAGCCGATGGTATGTACACAAACGTTCAACTTATGGATGGCAAACAAAAAACCATTTGCAAACCCTTAAAGCATTTTGTTGAGCAATTAGAACGCAACGCGATGTTTTTTAAATGTCATCGTTCGTATTTAATCAACTTAAAATATGTAGATGAATTGGTAAAAGATGATGGCGATTATTTGCTAATGAACAATCAAAAACGCATACCAATTTCAAAATCTAAACGCGATCAGTTTCTTGAAGTCATCAAGGAAACCTTTATGTGATTGATTTGAAGGTTTTGAAATTCCTTCAGAAAAAAAATCATCATTTTCAGAAAAAACCAAATTAAGAATAGTGCTTAAGTGCTTTATTTTGAAGTCCACTAAACACAATTCTTATGAAAAAAATAGTTCTATTATTCGTCTTGGCATTATGCTATAACGTTTCGCATGCGCAATTTGGTAAAATGCTTAAAAAGAAAGCCAAAGCAGCAGTAGAGAAGAAGTTAGATAAAAAAGAAAGTAACAGTTCGTCTTCAAAATCTGAAAACGCTTCAGGAATGGTTGGCAGTTCTTCAACATCAAATCAAGATGCATCAAAAACAGAATATACCGATGAAGAATTTAAAGCAGAATTAGCTAAAAAGTATCCTAACGACCAGGCAAAACAAGATTTATACTATCAAAAATACCTTGAGAAAAAGCAACAAGAAGCAGACGCTAATAAGCCTAAATCTGCAAATTCAGTAAGCGATGTTTTTCTATACATGTCGTATCCTTTTGCAATGACAAAAGGCATGAGCGCAGTTGGTGTAGATCGTGTAAAATTAAGACGCCAAATGACAGATATGGGTGATAATGTAGACTTATTGCCAGCACAAGATCCAGATTATGCATGGTTACGCTTTTTAACCACACCAGAATTAGTAGCCATGTCACCAGAAGGATATATTGGTTACGAGTTGGTTTCAGGAATGTTTACAACCAAAGTAGGTGCAGACCGATCGCAAACTTTAGAGCTTGGTACAGGTATGCCAATTTTAGTAAGAGGTATGCTAATTGCAGACTATGTGTTTGTTATTTATGCAGCATCGCACCAAGGCGGACACGCATTTAATGTACCATCGTACATGCACGAAAAAGATATTACTATTTTAAACGTGATTGGTAAAGGCGAGCAACAATTTCATGTAGAGTGGTTAGAAAAAGCAAAACCAATTGTAAAAGAGTTTGAAGCTACGTTAAAAGCAAATTATGATGCAGCTGCAAAATCAACCATGGATGCTATAAAAATGCCAAAAGCAGGTAGCATGAATAGTAATGCTTCATTAGTGAGTTTTGCTAAAGAAAATGTATCAAAAACCATTGCAAAAGATGGTGCAAAACTTATAAAGTTAAACATAGAATCTAACGATTGGAGTATTGTAAAAAACAAATATACAGGTCGTATTTTATACCGTTGGATTAAAGGCGCATTCACAGAAAAAAATAAAAATAACGACTGCTATTTACAAGGTTTTTTAATAAAACAGCAATACAATGGTAGTGGTTATGGTAGTTCACAATTTGGTGGTGTTATACATGGACAAATGCCTTACGGACAAAAATGAATTGCGAATAATTAAAATTGCGCTATTAACCTAAAGTTTTTAAAGTCTGCTTATTTAAGCAGGCTTTTTTTTATAATATTTAATGTAAGAATAATCTTCGTAAATCATTCAGAAAGAAATTAGAGCTATTCAGAAAAAAGCAAATTGAAAACCTTTAAAAGTGAAGTTATTTTGTAGTTGAATATTAATCTCAACTACAATGAAAAAAAAATTACTCTTATTAACCTTTTTAGTGTTTGGTTTTACGCAAGCACAAACCATTGTTTATGTAGATATTGATGCTACAGGTAACAATGACGGAACTAGTTGGGCTAATGCCTACAACTCTTTACATGATGCATTAAACAATACAAATATTGCTGGTGCTGAAATTTGGATTGCTGAAGGAACTTACAAACCTATTAATGCTTCAACACCATTTTTAAATCAATATGGTGTTAATATTTTTGGTGGTTTTGTAGGAACTGAAAATACTAAAGCTGATCGTAACGTTGACCCATGGTTACATCCAGTATACTTATCTGGCGATATAAACGGAGATGATTTGAATGAAGTACCTAGTGTAACATCAACAAATAAAAGTGATAATGCAACACGTATTTTGCAAATTGAGCCAACTACTGTTAATGGAACTACTTTAAATCATGTACAAGAAAGCATTGTAATAGATCGTATTAACTTTGTAAATGCTTACGGAGGAAGTGCTTTGTACAGTCACCCAAGTTCAGTTAACTATACACAAAATCAAATCACACTTTTAAATTGTCGTTTTGCACGAAACTACGCAGCAACTAGACCAGCTTTTGATATTTGGGCTAATATATATGGAGGAAGTAGTGCAAATCCTATTAAAACGTTTTCTTTACTTAATAGTATTGTAGATGAAAATGTGTCGCAAGTTGGGTATGCTTTTGAATATAGATCACTTCAGGATTATGATAAGATTTTTATAGGAAATAATTTATTTATTGCAAACAAAGTAGAAGATGCAGGAAAGTCGGGTAGTGTAGCTAGATTTATTTCTAACGGAGCACAAGGTCTTAGTGTGTTTTTTAATAATAATACCATTTCTTTAAATCAAGAAGGCGCTGGTGTAGCGGCTTCAGTAGCTAGTTGTATTCGATTAGAGAGAACTTCAGGTGGCGTTGGCGGAGCTTGGTATAACAACATTTATTATAATAATACAGGAACAAATGAATTTGTTGGTTTTACTACTTCTGGTGTAGGTATAAATTTTGGTGATACCAACGCTCGTGATTTCACACCTAGTAATGATGTTTCAAATTCAATATATCTACCAACAACACCTTTTGTAGATATTTCTTCAGGAAATTTTGAACCTTTAGCAGCTTATCGTCAAAACGGTACTATGGGTAGTTTTGGAGGCTATAATTTCTCTGATTTTCCTGCGACAGATTGTTTTCAAAACGGAAGAACGTATTCTAGTGGAACAATCATTGGTTTAGGAGCTATTCAGCATGCAAATACAGCGATGTTTCATGGTCCTGGAGATATTGCAAATTTATCTACACCAGCACCAATTGGAGATATTTTTGTAGATGCTGGTGCAACTGGTAATAATGACGGTACCTCTTGGGCAGATGCTTACAACTCTTTATATGATGCTTTAAACTCAACTAGTTTTGTGCCTGGAGGAAAAGTGTTTGTAAAAGCTGGAACGTATTACCCAACAACTGGAGGATTTACAGTAAGTGATGATAATGTTCAAATTTTTGGAGGTTTTAATGGTACAGAAACCGATGAAAATGATAGAGATATGTCGTTAATCTATACCACAAATGCTACCATTATTTCAGGAGATATAAATGGAAATGATATTGCTGGAGATTTTGCATCTAACAAATCTGATAACGTAGGGCAATTAATGAATGTTAACACAAACTTGGTAACGCTTGATGGTTTTATTTTTGAAAATGCTCATAAACCTAGTGGTAGTAATCCTGTAATTTATTTTCCAACAACTTATAATACATCGTATTTTACACTAAAAAACAGTATCATTAGAAACAATTATACGGGTAACGGATTACTGATGGATTATAGATATTTTACAGATACTATAGAATTTATTAATGTTGCTGTAAAAGGAAACTTAGTTAATAATGGAGTTTGCTTATTTCAAAGTTCAAGTAGTAATACACCTATCGATTTTAGATTTGTGAATTTAGAGTTTTCTGATAATCAATTTAATTCAGACTTTGGCGCTATTTGGTTTAGAGAAACAGGAACTTCAAATATGAGTACAACTATTGTTAATTCAACGTTTGTAAATAATCAAAATGATTTTTCTACCACTACAATTAAACATTTAATCAATATAAGTTCATCTGGTTCGTTAGAAAATGTTGTAGATGTATATAATTCTATTTTCTATAATAATCTATATAGTAATACATCTATAGTTAGTGATAAGGTTTTTGATAATTCTAAACCTGCAGAAGGTAATTTTGGAGATTTAGATATTGATAACTGTATTGCACCTACAATTTATCCTTATACATCTAATATTGATTCAGATGCTTTTAATATAAGTACAGCAAATCCTAATTTAGATGCTGACTATAAACCAACTTCAGCTTCAACAGCAGTTATAGATCAAGGAACAAATTCATTTTATAATTCAGGATTATTCGGAACTTTAGATGCATCTGGTAACACAAGAGTTTTTAACACTACGATAGATTTAGGAGCTTACGAGTACAATTCTACATTAAGTGTTGATGATGTATCTTTAAATATAAATTCAGTAAAACTATATCCAAACCCTGTAAATGATAGATTGTTTATTAAATCTACAGAGCAAACTGAAAACATATCTATTTACAATATTAACGGTCAGCTTGTAAAGCAAGCTATTGAGACTTCAAACGGTATTGATGTATCTGTATTACCTTCAGGATTATACATGATTCAAATTAAAACCTCTAAAAATGCTATTAATCAAAAGTTCCTAAGGAACTAGGCTAATTTTTAGCTGAAAAGAAAAAGCCCACTTAATTAAAGTGGGCTTTTTTATATCAATTAATATACTGTTTTTAACTATTAAGCATCACAGGCATTACTAGCATAGTTACGTGCTCACCTTCATCTAAGCCATCAATAGGCGTTAAAATACCTGCTCTATTTGGCATACTCATTTCTAATTGTACATCATCAGAGTTTAGGTTGTTTAACATTTCAGTTAAAAAACGAGAGTTAAAACCAATTTGCATATCATCACCTTGATAATCACAGGTTAAGCGTTCTTCTGCCTTATTGCTGTAGTCTACATCTTCAGCAGAAATATTAAGTTCTGCACCAGCAATTTTTAATCGTATTTGGTGTGTAGTTTTGTTAGAGAAAATACTAACACGCTTTACAGAGTTTAAAAATTGTGTTCTTGCAATAGTTAATTTATTTGGATTTTCTTTCGGAATTACCGCTTCGTAATTAGGGTATTTCCCATCAATTAAACGACAAATTAAAACAGAGTTTTCAAAAGTAAATTTAGCGTTAGAGTCATTGTACTCAATAGTAACTTCATCTTCGCTAGCAGCTAAAATTCCTTTAAGCAAGTTTAATGGTTTTTTAGGCATAATGAATTCTGCAACTTGATTTGCTTTTACATCTTCGCGTGTGTATTTTACTAGTTTATGTGCATCGGTAGCTACAAAGGTTAAACCTTCGGTTGAAAATTGAAAAAATACTCCGCTCATTACAGGGCGTAAATCGTCATTTCCTGCAGCAAAAATAGTTTTACTTATAGCGGTTGCTAAAATATCGCCTGTTACTACAGTTTTGCTTGGGTCTTCAAGCGCCACCGCTTTTGGAAACTCGTTACCATCAGCATAAGCTAAGGCATATTTACCGTGGTTAGAGCTAATTTCAACAGTATTATTGTCTTCAATAACAAACGTTAAAGGTTGCTCAGGAAACGTTTTAAGCGTATCAAGTAATAAACGTGCAGGTATGGCAACACTACCAGTGCTATCACTTTCTACATCTAAAGTAGAAGCCATGGTGGTTTCTAAATCACTTGCAGAAACGGTAAGTGTATTATTATCTAATTCAAATAAAAAATTATCTAAAATAGGTAAGGTGTTAGAGTTGTTTATAACGCCTCCTAAAACCTGCAATTGTTTTAATAAATAAGTGCTTGATACTATAAATTTCATTTGTAAATGTTATTTATTTTTTTGTTGAAAGATGCAACTTTTGTTGTTGTGAAAAGTTGATTTATATTAAGCTAATAAGCTACTTACAAATATATTCTATACTTATAAATAACCGAAACAAACTTATTAACATTTAAGATGCGTATTTTTTCTTTCTTATGAAATTAAAAATAATTCCGAATAAAGCTAATAATACTAGTGGTAGCGCTATGTTTAAGAGTTGCCACTTGGTTTTTTCTAGGGCTATTTTTTCTTGATTTAAGAAGGCAACAGCCAATTCTTTCGAACGAATGTTTATAAGTCCGTTCTCATCTAATAAATAATTTACAGCATTTAATAAAAACTCTTTGTTGCCAACCTCTTGGTTGCTAGAGCGGTCAAAACTTAAATCTGTTGGCCCGTTTCTATCAATATTATTTTTAATTACATCACCATCAGCAACAACAATCATTTTAGTTGGCGTACTCTGGTTTTTAGTATTTTTTAGTTTAATAGGTTTAACTAAATTACTGTAAACCGAAGTAAATTTACCCTCTAAAAGTACCGCTAATGTTTGGTGGCCTTTATTGTAAAGCTCGGTTTGAGGCTCTTGTGTGGCCTGTTCTAAATTAATTTCTCGTGGTACACCTTCAAGCTTTGTTAGGTTAGAACTTCGTAATAAAATAGTTTTTTCAATATTGTTTTTAAGCGTGTCAATTTGGTTAGCAAAATCAAATTTTACTAGGTTTAAATTGTTGGTAATTGGGTGGTTTGGGTTACCTGATGCTAATGGCGCATAAGGCCATTTTAAGCGCATTAGTCTGGTGTCATTATCATTGCCAGTGGCTAACATAATTGGGGCAGAGTAGAGGTCTGCAATAATACTTGGGTTAATTCTAACACCGTATTTAAAAAAGAAATCGGTTAAGTTTAAATCTCGTGCTACGGCATAGTTTTTGCCGGCATCATTGTATAAACTATCTTTTTCAATGGCTACAGCATCAATAAGCCAAAGGCTTTTACCGCCATTCATGGTAAACTGGTCTAAAACCAATTTTTCTTTTTCGGTAAAAGCATCGGTAGGTTTAGCCGAAATTATCAAATCAAAAGCATTTAAAGCATCAGCAGTTTTTTGCGCATTTGTAGCAACGCTATCTAAAGTAAAAGGCGCTATGTAATAATAATCTTTTAATTTTTTTATGAAGCTGGCAATATTGGCATCGTTTAGTTGTTTATTACCTTTTAAAATGGCAATTTTTTTACGTTTAGGATTAACTAATTTGCTAAAACCATCGGCAAAGGCATATTCTAGATGCTGAACAGAGTTTGAAACCAGTTCTTGTTGGGTAGCACCAATTTTGTTTTTAACTAGCGGAATAGCCACCGTTTGCTCATTAAAACTAGCCAAAGCCCAAGGAAAAATAATGGCTTGCGATGCTTTTCCGCTTTCGGTAACACTAAGCTGCATTGGGGTTAAGCCTCGTGCATTTAAAAGCTCAATATTTTTATTTTTTGTTGAAGTATCTTCAATAGGATTTATAAGACTGAATACAATATTATCATTAACATTTGCAAACTCTTCAAGCAATTGTTTGGTTTCGGTTTGCAGACGTCTAAATTCCGATGGAAAATCATCACCTTCTAAAAACACATCAATAACTATGGGCGATTGTACGTTTTTTATAACATTAACCGCCGCTTCGTTAAGCGTGTAGCGTTTATCTTCAGTTAAATCAAAACGTGCGTGTGCTTTTACTAAAATAAAGTTAATAAGCAATAATGCTACAGGTAAAATAATGAGTTTACCCCATGTTTTTTGTGGTAATTTTTCATTTTTAATACCGTAAACTGTTAGTGTAATAAATAGAATGGTTAGGCTTAAAAAGTATAAAATATCGGCCGTATCAATAACGCCACGGCTCATGCTTTTAAAGTGGTAACTCATACCAAGTTGCTCAATAAAATGGCTAGCGGCAAAATCTGCCACACCTTCAAAACCTATATAAAATACAAAACATAAAAAAACCGATGCTATGAATGCCACAATTTGGTTTTGCGACAGTGTAGAACCAAAAACGCCAATGGCTGTATAAGCTGCTACTAAAAATAGCAAACCAAAATAAGAGCCCCAAGTGCTTCCCATATCTAAATTACCAACAGGTTTACCTAATTGGTAAACTGTGTAAACGTATAGTAGCGTTGGTAAAAGCGCTATAAGTATTAAAATAAAAGCGCCTAAATATTTGCCTAAAACAATATTAAAATGGCTAATAGGTTTTGTTAAGAGTAGCTCTAAAGTGCCTTGTTTTTTCTCATCGGAAAAGCTGCGCATGGTTACTGCCGGAATTAAAAAAATAAGAATCCATGGTGCTAAAAGGAAAAAAGATGATAAATCGGCAAAACCATAGTCTAAAACATTAAATTCACCTTTAAAAAGCCATAAAAACAAGCCGTTTAAAACTAAAAAAATAGCAATAACTAAATAGCCAATGGGCGATGCAAAAAATGCGTTTATTTCTTTTTTAAGTATGGCTAACATTTAATAGAGTTTGTTATGTAGTTTAAAAGTTGAAAGTTTCAAAAGTAATAGTTTTAATGTGTTTTTTTTAAGCTATTTATAACTTTAATACGAAACATTTTACTTAAGTGAAGCTAATTTATTAACACTCCAAGCTTCGGGTTTTATATTAAACAGTATTTTGGTTTTGTTCCAAATATTGGTAAATGTTTCAGAGTTTCGGTAACGCTCTAAAGCTATTTCATCATCCCAATAACTGTAGGTAAAAAATAGGGTTGGGTTGTTTTTATCTTGGTAAAGCTCTAAAAAGTTACAGCCTTCAAAATTTCTAATAGCGGTTTTATCGGTTTCAAAATTAGTTAAAAAAGTATCAATATGTTTTTTGTGAAATCCTAACTTAACAATTCTAACAAGCATAATTTATTCGCTTAAAAATTTAATAGTTACAGTATCCATAACGCTTAAGCCCATTAAAGAGCTTGCACTACCAACGGTGGCTGTATTGCTTTTATATACGGCAATTTCTAAAAAATCACCAGAATTAAAAACTACCAAGCCTTTACCTTCATCATGACGTTTCTCTTCGGGTGTTTCAAAATTTACAATATCACTGTATTTATTGTAAATGGTTTTAAACTTATAGCTTCTTGCCATAATTTCAAAAGCGCGTCCTTTTTGTATGGTTTCAAAAAAAGTGCGTTTAATATTGGTAATTACATTGCCGTAGTTATCAATATAAATAACGCTACCAATAATTTGAGTTTTATCATCATTAACATAAGGCACAATGTTTTTAATGGGTTTAATTTGGTGTATAGTTTTGCCAATAACCTCTAAAGTGCCGCCGCGTGCAATATGGCAGGCTACTTTAACAAACACATCAAGCACCGGAAAACTTGTTTGTATTTTATCGTGTATATTAATTTCTACAATTTTTTCAGGCACAATTTCGGCACAAATCATGCTCATAATTCCATTATTGGCACAAATAAAATAATGGTCGTCTAGTTTTAAGGCAATATGTTGGTTTTCTTGGTTAAGCTCAGAGTCTATACCTATAATGTGTATACTGCCTTTTGGAAAACTGCTGTAGGCGTTTTGAATAATATAAGCGGCTTCGGGTATGTTAAAAGGCGATACGTTGTGTGAGATATCAACAATAGTAACATCAGGTAATTCACTGTAAATAGCGCCTTTAGTTGCGCCAGCAAAGTGATCTTTCTCGCCAAAATCTGTTGTTAAAGTAATAAGGGGCATTGCCAAAATTGTTGATATGTTTTTAACCTTCGGTCACTCAATTTTATGTATTTTTGAGTGTATCAAAAGTACATGAATTTTTTCATTCTAGAAATTCTATAAAAACCCAATTGAAAAAATTTATGCACAAAAAAATAGCTTGCTTTAGTAAAACTAATTTTTGTAAATTGTAGTAATTAAAAAATGTATTTAAGCAAACTATAAAAGCTAAAACATAACATATAATTTAAAACTAGAAATAAAATAATATAAGCTTTTGAACGAAATAATTATTGAACTTGAAGAAATAACACCAAAAGAATTTTTTGGTGCGCAAAATGCCAATATTGAACTTTTAAAAAAGTACTTTCCAAAATTAAAAATAGTAGCAAGAGGCAATAAAATAAAAGCCTTTGGTGATGAAGAACTACTAGAAGAGTTTGATCGCCGTATAACCATGCTACTAAAACACTACGCCAAATACAACAAACTAGATGAAAACGCCATAGAGCGCGTTTTAACCAGTGTAAGTAGCGAAGATTACAGTACCTCAAAACAAAGTGGCGAGGTAATAGTACACGGTGTTGGTGGCAAACTAATAAAAGCACAAACCGCCAACCAGCGCAAACTAGTTGAAAGTGTACGTAAAAACGATATGGTATTTGCCATTGGGCCTGCAGGAACCGGTAAAACCTACACCGGTGTAGCATTGGCAGTACAAGCCCTAAAAAACAAAGAAGTTAAACGTATTATTTTAACTAGACCCGCTGTTGAAGCAGGCGAAAATCTAGGGTTTTTACCAGGCGATTTAAAAGAAAAACTAGACCCATACATGCAACCATTGTACGATGCCTTGCGAGATATGATAGCACCCGAAAAACTAGCACATTACATAGAAAACGGTACCATACAAATAGCGCCGTTAGCCTTCATGCGTGGTCGTACTTTAGATAACGCATTTGTAATACTAGACGAAGGCCAAAACACCACACACGCCCAAATGAAAATGTTTTTAACCCGTATGGGTAAACACGCCAAATTCCTTTTAACCGGAGATCCGGGGCAAATAGATTTGCCAAGGCGTACCATTTCAGGGTTAAAAGAAGCCATGTTAATTCTAAAAAACGTAGAAGGCGTAGGCATGATATTTTTAGATGAAAAAGACGTTATCCGTCACAAACTAGTAAAAAAGATAATAGACGCCTACAAAAGCATAGAAAACAGAGGGTAAACACCTATTGCTAGTAAATAATTGTAAGTAAAGTTTAAAGCAGGTTACATACAGTAAACGCCCATAAAAAAACAAAACATGTATACACAGCATTGTATATTTTTTTTTAGAAGCTATTTCCCGCTTTCCACTATATCTTTTTCTCGTACCTCAAAAAAGGATGCCGTTTCAATCGGGGCTAAGCCCAAACCAAAAGAAAGTGTATTTTAGCAAAAGTATTTTTTTAAACAATAACACAATAATATTGAGCGCCAATAGCCAAAACTAAAGGCAAAAACCAATACCCATGAGTAACACAATAACCAATACCAACTTTAACTTTCCGGGGCAAAAAAGCGTATACAAAGGCAAAGTAAGAGAAGTTTATAACATAAATAACAACCAATTGGTAATGATAGCTACCGATAGGCTTTCGGCCTTTGACGTAGTTATGCCAAAAGGCATACCATACAAAGGGCAAATACTAAACCAAATAGCCACAAAAATGATGGAAGCTACCCAAGATATAGTTCCAAATTGGTTAGTTGCCACACCAGATCCTAACGTGGCCGTTGGGCATTTATGCGAGCCTTTTAAAGTAGAAATGGTAATACGTGGTTACATGAGCGGGCATGCAGCACGCCAGTATAAAGCAGGTGAACGCATGCTTTGTGGCGTACCAATGCCCCAAGGCATGAAAGAAAACGATGCCTTCCCAGAACCCATAATAACACCAGCAACAAAAGCTGAAATGGGAGACCATGACGAAGATATTTCTAGAGAAGACATTTTAGCAAAAGGTATAGTGTCAGAAGAAGATTATGTAGTTTTAGAAGATTATACCCGTAAACTATTTAAACGTGGGACCGAAATAGCTGCAGAACGCGGACTCATTTTAGTGGATACCAAATACGAATTTGGTAAAACCAAAGACGGTAAAATTGTACTTATTGATGAAATACATACACCAGACTCATCACGTTATTTTTACGCCAATGGTTACCAAAAACGTCAAAATAAAGGCGAAGCTCAAAAACAATTAAGTAAAGAGTTTGTGCGCCAATGGTTAATTAGCAATAATTTTCAAGGTTTAGAAGGGCAAACCGTGCCACATATGAGTGATGAATACATTACCTCAGTATCTGAGCGTTACATTGAACTTTATGAAAACATTACTGGTGAAACCTTTGTAAAGGCAGATGTTTCTAATATACAAGAGCGTATTGAAACAAATGTTTTAAAGTATTTAAAGTAAATAATACAGCCTTAAATAAATAAATAAAAGACCTTGTAGTTATACAGCAAGGTCTTTTTGTTTTATTATTTATAATTTGAGTTAACTTTAATGTTTTCTAGTATAAATTTTACTGTTTTTAACTTTAAAACCCAAATTAGAATAAAGGTGTATGGCAGATTTTCTGTGGTCTTCGGTAAAAAGAAGAATTTCAGTTAAAGCTTTTTCTTTACCAACTTCAAGCAGTTTGTTCATCAATTTTCTTCCAATGCCTCTGCCTCTGTGAGCTTCATTTACAACAACATCTTCAATCCACCCTTTTTTACCCGAAATTACCTTATAAGTACACATAATGGCTATACCAATTATGTTGTTGTTTTCACTACAATAAGCTAATGATATTTGGTTTTCCCCATCTAGTAGTTCATTCAATGTAACTTGCTTTTTATCTCCACCTAACTGTTTAAACAATGCAGATATTTGATTTTGAACACGTGGGCTTACGTTAGTTTTTTCTAGAATATCAATTTCCATTTGTGTTTTATTTGAATGATACAAAACGTGTATTACATGTTTTTATTTTCGAATTAATTTAGTTTGATTTATAAAGAAATTTTCCCTATTAATATTCTTTTTAAAAAATTCTAAAAGTTCAATTTGAGATTTGAATTCTTTATCTTTGAATTTCTTATTAACTTCAGAAAATATAAGAGTGTTACCCTCTATTTTGAAACCATAAAAAACATTTGTGATTTTATTTTCGTATTCAGTTTTTATGTTCATAACCTCAAAGCCCTTTATTGTTTTTGAGAATGAAATAAATTCATCGGTTTTTTGATTGTCTTTGAGTATTAATTTGTAAGCCTTTTCGTTGTGTTTTATAATGGTAAGTTTTTCGTTGTTGTCTTTTCCATTATACCATTCTCCAATTAACTCAGGATTAATTTTTTCATCATTTGGTAAGCTAAATTTTGATTCTAAAGAACAACTAATTATTAAAAATAAAGTCATTAAACTTAAAGTATATTTTTTCATAGATTCTGTTTTTAATGTTTAACTACGTTCATGGTTATTAATAGTTGCTTGGGTTTACAATTAATTTTACAAGAGTAAATCAAACTGGAAATCAAGGATGGTTTATAAAATTAGGCGATAAAAAGCGATTACTTAAAGCTATTGTTAGCTACAGTTTATTTTGGTTATTTTCCTATTTTCTTTTTCTCTATTATTTCATTTATAAGTATTAGCAATTTAGAAACAAATTTATCTCCTTTTGGTGTAATTAAATAAAGTTCTTTTTTGAGTCTTTTACTAGCTTCTATATCTTGTTTAACAAACCCTCTTTCTAATAATTTATGAAGTGTTGAACTTACTGTGGTTGTACTTTTGTCTAAAGCATTTGAAATTATCTCCTTGCTAACTGTTTTATTAATCGTTTTTAAATAATCTAAAATTTGAAACTCATAAAAAGAGAATTTTTTTAGTTGAGCTTGTTCAATTGATTTTAATTGCTCTTTTATTTCAGTATTAGAAACAGTCAATTCACAAATTGAAATACGTCCTTCTTCTAAACAGTTAGGGCATTTCATCTTAAATAATTTTAAATTTTCTAACATTTCGTATGGAAATTCATGATTCTCACTGCATTTAATTATTTGTGTTTTATTAAAATAATCAGCAATAAGAACATTCATGTTAAATCTTGAATGAGAAAAATATTTAAGTAATTTGTCATTATAAGCCCTTGCAAAATTTAAATTATGCCTTTTAGATAATCCATAATCCAGTGAATAAATTATAGATAACTCGCTTGTGTTATCTATAACGTTATTATATGTTGTGATAAAACCGTTTAGCTCTAAATTATCCAAAAGATTTGAAATTGATTTATTGACAGTAAAATGATTTGTTGGTTTTCCTTTTACCCTAGCTCTATTAGCAGAAGATGAATTGATCTTTTGACGTTGAATTATTCTATTTAAAAGCTCAAACTGATGCTCATTAGAAATTTTATCAGAAAAAGGTCTGGAGACGAATTGATTTGCGATAAAATATTTTAAAGTAACATCTGTATAATAACGCTGAGCAGCATTCTCAATAGCTACTTTACTGATTTTTTGATTATGAATTAAACAGGATTCATAGCAATAAGATAGGATATACCCAATTTTTCTTGGAATATTGAATGAAACACTAAAAAGTAAATCTATAAGTTCAGGTTCATTAATATCAAAGAACCTTTCCCAATGATTATTCGGAAAAAAAAGATTAAGTCTTTTTTTTATTAATCGACTAGTATAATCTAAAGCTAATGATTCCATTTTAGAAATATTAGTTTTATTTTCAAAGGAATAAAACGCATCAAAAAAATCTAATGATATTTCGTCTATTTTTGAATTATCAAGCTTACCATAATAAAACCTATGTGGGTATACAGCTATTTTAAACTTTACAAAGTCATCAGATTGATTGTCTAACGGGGTTATAAACCAGTCCATAAATATTTTTTGTGCATCTTCGTCAATTTCAGAATAGTCATCAAGAAAAATGTATAAATGGTCTATTTTAAGAATGTTTCTAATTTTTATCAGACTATTAATTAGGCTTTTTTTTATGTCAAGATATTTAACTAAAGTCTGCTCAAACTCTGACTTTATAGTCTGTTCAGATGTTGAATTTAATGAAACATCAAGATTTGGTGTTTTTGCAATACTCAAATTTACTTTTCCAGATTTATCTTGTTTGTCTTCATTAATTTTTTTGAAAGTGTTGACTAATGAAATATCGACATTTTTAATCACATCTTTTATTGAAGTCTCTATTAAATCTAATTCTTTATTAATAAAATCAATTTGTTCAAGATCAAAACCTAATATTTTTTTTAAAATTGATCCTTTAACAAAATCGTCTAACCTATTTCTGGTTTCCAAAATTATCTCTTTTACAAGATTACTGTATAGCAAATACTTGTGAAAGTCTATACTAAGCTCTTGAGCTTCCTTTGGAATCTCTGGTGTAGAATTATCAAATAAAGATTTAACATCTATATATATAGAAATACATTTTTTATTCGATACTAAATCTTTTTGTGACTTTTGAAATATCGTTGATTTACCAGTACCTTTTCTGCCAACTAATAAAGTGGTTCTTGGCAGGTTTAACTTATTAATTATTCCGTTGTTTGGGAGCAGGTCTGTATAAATATCATCTATGTTTTTATCTTCTATAAAATCTTCAATTCTGGTTTTTCTAACAAGTTTGAGAGACTCTGAAAAGTCTAAAAATTTTTGATTGTCATTCATTTATTAGTGTTTATTTTAAATGTTATACAACGTCAAGCTATAAATCATTCCAAAAACCAAAAAACTCAGTATTCATAAAATAATTTAAGCCCAACACGTATGTTATACAGTTTTTAAAATTAATAAACAGATAATAAGTATTACATATAAAGAAAGAAAAGTTTTAAACAAAGTTGTTATTATTAACGTCCAATTTACTTTTCTTATTTTTGTGGTCATTTTAAAACTACAAATACAATGAATGTTCTAGGAATAGATATTGGTGGCTCTGGTATGAAAGGCGCTATTGTAAACACCATTACTGGCGAAATGCTTACTGAACGCTACAGAATACCCACACCAAAACATAAAAAACCAGATGAAATGGCAAAGGTTTTTAATGATATTGTTACGCATTTTAATTATAATGGTCCGGTGGGTGTTGGGTTTCCGTCTATTATAAAGCATGGTGTTTGTATGGCGCCCGGTAATTTGCATAAAACTTGGGTTGGTACTAATGCTAAAGCCCTTTTTACAAAAGTTTCTGGTTTGCCTGTTACGGTTGTTAATGATGCTGATGCTGCTGGGTATGCAGTAATGAATTACGGTATTGGTAAAGACAAACAAGGTTTGGTTTTAATTATTACCATTGGTACAGGTTTGGGTAGTGGCGCTTTTTTTAATGGCGAATTGTTACCTAATTTTGAGCTTGGGCAAATACCATACAAAAGGTACAAGAAAATTGAAACATACGCTTCAAACAGAGCTAAAGAACTTAATAATCTTAGCTTTAAAAAATGGGGTAAACGTTTTAATAAGTTTTTAGAACTTGTTGAAACTATTACATGCCCAGATATGATTATTTTAGGTGGTGGTAGTGCTACAGATTTTGATAAATACCATAAACAAATAAAAATACAAACGCCTGTTATACCTGCAGAATTGGGTAATTATGCCGGTATTATTGGTGCTGCTGCTGCGGCTTTACATGAGGCACCAAAAGATTAATTTTTAGTGTTTGTAAATTGAAGATACAACATTGAAAATGCCTTAACAAGTAACAATTTATGTTATTACTTGTTAAGGCATTTATTTTGGTTTTATGTTGAAACTAATACTTTTTAATATAAAAGCAATTAGTTTACAGGTTTAAAAACCCTAAACCAATCTACTTTCATGGTGTTTTTTTCAGGGTTATTTAAATCTTCATCACTGGGTGTTCTGCCTGCTTTTACATGCCAATCTTGAGATTCAATATTAATAATTATGTTTAAGGGCTTTGTAAAACCTTTACCACCTTGATATTCAAAAGGATCAATAATACTTACTTGTGATGCGTTGTTGGCTTTTTCTAATTCTTCAAACGCGTAATAATCTAAGCTACTAAATGAAGTAATTTTTTGTTTACCGTATTGCTTATCTAGTTTACCATTGGTCATGGTTGGGTAGCCGTATTCCCATTTACCATTTACTTTGGTTGCTAAAGCTTTGTTGTATAAAACGCGTACCAATTCACCATCAATAAAATACTCAAAATGCACAGGACTTTTCCAGTAAACAGCGGTTTTAACGTATTTTCTATCACCATTATTCCAACAGTAATCTCCCCAAGATGCCACTCCTTTTCTTTTATACCATGCACCGTTATCACGCGGTTGGTAATCTGTAAATGGTTTTCTTATAAATGAGTGATGACTTATATGAATAGATTTTGCAAAATGGGCATTGCCTTGGCCAGCACCACCGTAGCACTCCATAATATCTATTTCTTGGGTAGCATCAGGACTTAATAGCCAAACATCAGAGGCCAACGTAATATTGGCAACACTACTTTTAGATTCTATAAAAACAGGGTATTTAACTTGTACGGTTGATGTGATGCAACCTGCACTAACACCGCCATTTGGTTTGTTCATTTTATTAAACTTAAACGCTTTTGGCGCAGCTTCGTCTTTTCCTTTCCAGCGCGATGCTTTTAAAATTAAGTCGTTACCATCAACGGTTACATGGTTGTATTTCCAATAGGTGGTTCCTGGGCCATCCCATTTGCTTTGGTAAAAATTATACCATTTGTTATCGCCAAAGTTGGTTTTTTTGTTTTGTGGCTTAAAGGTGTAATTAAAATCATCTGAAACATCTTCTTGAAATTCCCAAGTAGTGCAATCTTGTAAATGTTTTGGTAATGGCATTGTTTCAATATTTTCAGTTTGTGCAAACACATTACCCAAACCAAAAACAAGCCAAATGATACATAGTTTGTAAATAGTCATTTTGTTTAAGTTTTGTTCAAAACAAACTTAAATATTAGGTGTTAAGCATCAAATATTTAGTATTAGACTAAAACTATACAGCGGTTTTAGTTGTAAAACAAATGTTTAAATACCTATAACAAAATGAGTTTTAATAATTAAACTGTACGCTGCGGTTGTTTAATGCTTGCTCATTACGGTAGTTGTTTACAGGCATGTTGTTTTTTAGTTTTAAAACCTCTTCAACAGATAAAATTATAGGGTGTTTAAATACTACCCAATTTACATTTTCGGTACACGGTGGCGTTGTTAATGAGCCGCCATAAGTGTAATACTCTTGTGAGTGTTCAAATAAATATTCTAAACTTAATTGCTGGTGTATGGTTTTGGTTTCGCCATTTTTTAGTGGTAAAAAGCTTTCTAAAAATTCAAATAGTTGACTTTCATCGCCTTCTTCACCTAAAATACCAAGTACCGTTATTTGGCCATTTTTATTTACGTGTACTAAGTGAATTTCAATGGGGTAAATAACACCATTAATTTTATGCTCTGAGGGTTCATGAAAATGAATTTGTTTTAAAAAATAGGTGTCGTTTTTATAATAAATAGAATCTCCAGCTTCAAAATTAAATTGAATGGAGTGCCCATTGTTTTCAACTTTTTCAATGTATGTTGATGGAGAATAGTGAATTTTTAAATCTGAAGCGCCTTGTACAGAATCGGCTTGCTTATGAATTATATTTATGGGCGATTGGTGGTTGCCATCACAATCGGAATTTTTTTCAATTTCTGCCCAATGAATAGGTGCTGTTTCACCAGCATAACTCCAGTGTTTTTCATGATTATGTTTAGCGGTTGTTTGGTGTTTTTTATGGTTACAAGCAGTTAATTGTACTAATGTGATAACTACTAAAAATGTTAAAATAGCTTTCATTTGAAGTATACTTTATAGGTTAAATGTACCTCAAAAGTAGTTTCAAAATAAGATGTAAAACCTAATATTTATCAGTTTATGACAGTAAATATATAAAGTTATTAACTATTACGTTTTAGCTGTTTGTTGTTTCTTTTTAAAGGCTACTAAAATGGTAATAATAACCATGCATATAAAAATAACATATACAAATTTAGGCACAGGTACAGAGTCTCCAGCTGCATAACTATGTAAGCCAGAGAGGTAGTAATTAACCCCAAAAGATGTCATTATAATAGACCAAAACGCAAACATACTTGCTACATTTAAGGTGTAAAAGTTGTTTAATTTTGGCACAAAACGCAGGTGTAAAACTATGGCGTAAACTATAATGCTAATTAGTGCCCAAGTTTCTTTGGGGTCCCAGGCCCAATAGCGCCCCCAACTTTCATTAGCCCAAACACCACCTAAAAATGTGCCTATGGCTAATGTGAATAAGCCAATGGTCATTGATAGTTCGTTTATATACGTAAGTTCTTTTATTTTAAGTTCTATAATTTGTTTGGTTTTGGCTGTTTTAAATAGCATAAGTAATAAGGCCATTATACCTAAAACTGCCGATAGTGCTAATGGTGCATAACTACTAACAATAGTGGCTACGTGTACTTTTAACCAATATGATTTTAATACTGGCATAAGGTTAGTTATTTCGGGGTTTAACCAATCTAAATAACTTACAAAAAGTAAGGCACCACAAAATAGGGTAGAGAGCGGTAATGCAAAATCAGATTTTCTAAAAGCTATTAAACCGCTAAATAATAAACACCAAGCCACAAAAATGAGCATTTCATAACCATTACTCCATGGGGCATGTTGCGCAATATACCAACGTAAAATAATATTAAAGGTAAATAACAAAAAAGTAATTAGAGTTAATAAAACCAGCCCATTCCAGATAATATTAACCAGTTTTTTGTTATTAAACATTTTAACAATAGCCATTATTAACAGCACAAAACCAAGGGTGAAAAACACCTGAAACAACCAAAAGTTTATGTTGGCTTTGTTATACCAAAGTTCTGCTTCTACGCGTTGAGGTGTTGGAATAATATTAGCAGCAATTACATCTTGGTATTTTTTAATGTAGTTTATTTTTTGATAAGCTTCGTTATAATTTTTTAGGTTTATATCTTTAAAATAGGCGGGCAAAATGGTTTTGGCAAAACGTCCGTCTTCTTGTGTGAAATCTTCAAAATTATGGGTGTAACTAAACCATGTATTGTTTTCATCTTGTTTGTTAGGAAATATTTTTAAATAATTTCCGGTAAATAAGTTATAAAGAATATTAAAGCGTTCATCAATTTTTAAAACCTCTTTATCAAACTCATTTCGTTCGGCAGGTTTCTTTTTATTAGCATCTTCAACAGCTTCAGATAGTAAATATTGCCCATCTTTATTCAAAAAACTAATAAAAGCATATAAACCATTTTCTCCAGGAGAAATTGCATGAAGTAAATTGCCTGTTTTTTCAGTATCGGCCTTAATAATTGGTATGCGTTGCCAAACGCCAGAGGCCATGTGCATACCTAAAAATACCTGATTTACATCTAGCTTTACATTTTTGCCATTAACAGGGTATTTAAAGTATGATTTTCTAGAAATTTTTCTAATACATTCTGAAGCTAGTGTGTTTATAGGTTTTATACGGCCATCTAAATCTTGAACCAATAAACGCCCAAATAATTCGGCTTGTTGTTTGTCTATTTGTTGTGAAAGTACCAGTTTTTCAATAGAAACCTTCGGAATACTATCATTTGTTTTGGCGAATGATGTATTTGCAAAAAATAGGCCTAATAAAACAACAATACTAGCAATGGCTTTTGTTTTCAATTTTTTAAGTTTCTTGTTTATAATTTGAAAGCGTGATGTTTTTCCAAAGAATGTAAAACACATACCCAAACTCATTAAAAAATAGCCTAAATAGGTAACCCAAGTGCCAATACTATCATGATTTACTGAGAGCACAGTACCTTGCTCATCAGTATCATAACTTGCTTGAAAAAACCTGTAGCCTTTATGATCTAAAACGTTATTCATAAAAATTCTGTATGGTATTTGTGTATCGCCATCTAAAATCATGACTTCACTGGCATAGGCCGAAGGACTTGAAGAACCTGGATAACGTTCCAACTGAAAATCGTTTAATTTTAAAGCAAAAGGCATTTCAATGGCACCAGCGCCGTATGATAAAATTATCTGTAAATTGTCATTAAAATTGCTAATATGCTTGATGGGTAAAAAACCTTCGCGATAAAGTAAATTTGTTTCTTGCGTTGGTTCATTAGCAACTTTTACATCAACAACTAAAGCATCATCAAGGGTTTTGTCATTATCTATTTTTGAAAGCGCTGAACTTTTTAGTTTGAAGGTGCCATTTTTGTAATAATTGGTGGGAACAAATGAAAAATCACCAGCTCTAAAAAGGGTTTTTAAATTAATATTTTGAAGCGTGTCTTGAGCTATTTTTCCAGCCTGTTGGCTAGCCATAATAAAAAAATCTATGGCGTGTGGTGTTTTAATTTTGAAAGCACCACTATCTTCAAAAATATTGATAATATCGTTTCTGTTAGATTCAAAGCCAACCTCATGTTGGTGAGACCCAATACGTTCAATTTCGCCTTTTTGTAAATAAATAGTATTGCGCCCTTCACCCGATGTTACTACCATTTCAAGCAAAGGTTTACCGTTTAAGCTATCTTCAACAACTTCAGGTGATGCATCTGCAATGTATTTGTTGTATGAAATTGAAATTGGTTTGCCAGCAAAGGTTGTTTCAACTTCAAAATGATTATTTTTTAAAGGTGAAAAATTTAATTTTTTATGAATTGTTTTACTTTCTGAACCATTGGTAATGGTAGCAGTAAGCAATTTAGTATCTGAAATAATAACATTTGATGAAGCACCTTCGCGAATGCGAATAATACCTCCGTATGATGTGTACCTAGTAATGCCTGCGCCTAAAATTATTATTATAAAAGCTAAATGAAATAATAAAATAGCCCATTTTTGTTTTCTTAATAGTTTGTATTTAAAAATGTTTGCAATAAAGCTTAAAGCAAGCCCTAACATTACTATTTCAAACCACCACGCATCATAAATGCTGGCCCATGCAACTGCTGTACCATAATCATTTTCAACAAAGGTTGCCACAGCCATTGCTACTGCAAATACCAACAGTAACAAAAGGGCAAGACCCGATGATGAAAAGAATTTATAAATTGTTTTCATGCTCATACCTGTAATAAAATTTAAAAAAGATAATCTTTACCGTGAAAAGCACTTAAAAGATTATCTTTTTCGCTTAAGAATTAACTACTAACCACTGTTAATTTGCTGCCGAAACCTGTTGTTTGCTGCCATAATTTGCTTCTCGCTTTTCCGCCGCTTCCAACCATTTTGGTAACAAATTTTCTTTAAATTCTTGTTTTTCTTTTCTTAGTTTTTCCATGTCTAAACCAATGTATTCTTGTGCTTTTTCTTTTGTTGAAAGATCGGGCATTTCAACTGGTTTATTATGGCCTAATGTTGCTAATAATCTTGCTAATTTTACGCGTCCTTCAGTAGCTTTATCTAAACCACTGCTTAATACTCTACCAATTTCTACAGGCGAGTGGAACGACGCACCGTGCGATGCTGCAGCATAATCCCAACGCCATTGTGCGTGACGTATGTCCATTAAAATATCTTTCATTTGATCTTCGGTAGCACCCAAATCCCAGCATTTTTTTGCTTCAACATGCATTTTTACTAAAGCATCTTCAAGTTTTAAACGGCTTTCGGCTGCTTTTTGTTGGCGGTCATATACATTGGCTCTTAATTTTTCGGCTTCCTCACGGTGACATACTTGACAAGAGTTGGCTATGTTGTTAAGTGGCGATTGTATATGGTGATCTGTAAATTTTTGTCCACCTTCACTTTTATAAGGCATATGGCAATCTGCACATGAAACACCTCTATCTGCATGTACACCAGTTAAGTATGTTTCATAACCAGGGTGTTGTGCTTTAAGCATGGGCGCTTTACTTAGTTTGTGCGTCCAATCTTTAAAGTCCATGTCGTCATAATATTTTTCCATAGCTTCAACAGACATACCGTCTTTCCAAGGGAAGGTTAAATACGGCACGCCTTCTTTACCCGGTGTGTTTTTGTTAAAATAATATTCTACGTGGCACTGTGCACATACTAAAGAGCGCATTTCTTGGTGTGTAGCTTTATTAATGTCTTTACCCATACTTTCAAAAGCTTCAACTAAAGCCGGACGTGTAATGGTAAGTTTCATGGTTTTACTGTCATGACAATCTGCACAACCAATAGGATTTACAATTTCTTCGCCTTTATCGGCCCATTTTCCGCTGTAAAATTCAGCAATACCAATCTCGTTCATTAAACGTGGTACATCGGGCGATTTACAGGTCCAACAGGTAGCAGGCATAGGGCCATCGCCTGCGCCTTTAGGGCCACCGGTTCTTAATGTATTGTGAATATCTTCAACGGCATATTGGTGTCCGCGCCCTTGGTTATAATCTTTTGAAAACCCATAACCCGCCCAAAGAACTGCTAAACGGGTATCTTCTTCAAGCATATCGCGCATTGCGTTTCCGCCTTGGTATGTTGCAAAATCGGTTTGTTCGGTTTGTAAAAACGATTGATATTCAGCAGGGAAATTTTTACCCCATTCTTCGTTTCTGGGTTCATTTTCATTTATTTCAACCTGAGGAACATACTTGTATTTGGCTTCGTTTTTTCGGTTAACAATGCTAGAAGCTAAAAGTCCTAAAAGGAACACTACAACTACAGTTACTATAAATAATACTTTGTTTTTCATTGGTATATAATTTGCAAGTGCGCGTTAATTGTTTAATCTTTAATTTGTTTGTTTAGCCAACTAGGTATTACGGTGCTAACGGTATCAGTTGGTATTGGTGCAATGTTGTTGCGTATTGTAGAAATACCGTGCACGGTGCCGTGTGGTATTTCTTGGTGGCATTCCCAACATTTTCTATCGGTTCTACTTTCTTTATGGCCACTTAACCAGCCATCATATTTTACTTGTGTTACTTGTTGTACGTGGCACCTAATGCAATTACTTTGCACAACTTCTTGTGATGCTTCACGCATAAACATAACTTCAGGTTCCATACGTGCTGTAAAAACAGAGGCGTGAAAAAGGCCATCTTTTGCTTTAAAAAAATACTTATTAGCAACGTTATTGTGCGGCACGTGGCAATCATTACAATTGGCATATTCACGGTGAGAACTATGCATCCAGCTATTGTACATAGGCGTCATAACATGGCAGTTAACACAGGCCTGCGGATCATTAGACATATAGGAAACCAAGGATGCTTCTTTAGCCATAAAAAAGCCCAAACCAACTATAATACCTATAGAAACTACAGCAATAGTGCGCCATCTAGACTTTTTACTTGGAAGAATTTGTTTTTTCTTTAGGTTCAAGTTGTTTGTGTTTTAAGGTTAACAATCCTTTTTTATCATCGTTAGACAAAAGTAATATCCATGAAATTATTAAAAACTAACAATAGTCATGTTTTACTAAAATTATTAAAAAATTATGTAATTATTAAAGTATACTTTTAATTTAATTTTTCAAACGTATAATATTAAATAGGTTTTATATATTTAAAGTTGAAAATCAATAAAACTAAATACTATAAAATACCATGAGTAATTACCACATAAAACATTTAGAGGAATATTATCAGGTTTACCGAAAATCTGTTAGAGAACCAGAAAATTTTTGGGAAGAAATAGCTGAAGAACATTTTATGTGGCGAAAAAAATGGGATAAAGTTTTAAGTTGGGATTTTTCTAAACCCGAAGTTACATGGTTTGAAGGCGCACAATTAAACATTACCGAAAATTGTATAGACAGGCACTTGGCAACCCGTGGCAATAAAACAGCCATTTTATTTGAACCCAATAACCCCAATGAAGCCGCGTTACACATAAGCTATAAAGAACTTTATGAGCGCGTTAATAAGTTTGCAAATGTTTTAAAGGCCGAAGGTATAACCAAAGGCGATAGGGTGTGTATTTATTTACCAATGATTCCAGAATTGGCAGTGTCTGTATTAGCCTGTGCACGTATTGGCGCTATACATTCTGTGGTGTTTGCGGGGTTTTCTTCAACAGCATTGGCCACTAGAATTAACGATTCAGAATGTAAAATGGTAATAACCAGCGATGGCTCTTACCGTGGTGCAAAAACCATCAATTTAAAAGGTATTGTAGATGAAGCTTTAAAAGAATGCCCATGCGTTAAAACCGTATTAGTTGCTAAGCGTATTAACAGTGATATACACATGGAAAGCGGCAGAGATAAATGGTTGCAACCGTTACTAGATGAAGCATTGCCTATTTGCGCTCCAGAAATAATGCATGCTGAAGATCCGTTGTTTATTTTATATACATCAGGTTCTACCGGAAAACCAAAAGGCATGGTACATTCAACCGCAGGTTACATGGTATATACAGCTTACACGTTTAAAAATGTATTTCAATACAGAGAAAATGACGTGTATTGGTGTACTGCAGATATTGGTTGGATTACCGGCCACAGTTATATAGTTTATGGGCCTTTAACAAATGGTGCTACAACCGTTATGTTTGAAGGTGTGCCAAGTTATCCGGATTTTGGACGCTTTTGGGAAATTGTTGAAAAACACAAAATAAATCAGTTTTACACAGCACCAACTGCCATTAGAGCTTTGGCTAAACAAGGTGCTGAATTAGTAGAAAAATACAACCTATCTTCACTAAAAACGCTGGGTTCTGTGGGCGAACCTATTAATGAAGAAGCGTGGCATTGGTACAATGATAATATTGGTAAAAAGAAAAGCCCCATTGTTGATACTTGGTGGCAAACAGAAACAGGTGGTATTATGATTACCCCAATACCATTTGTAACACCAACAAAACCAACGTATGCTACTTTACCTTTTATAGGCATTCAGCCTGCTTTAATGGATGAAAATGGTAATGAAATTAAAGGCAACCAAGTAGATGGACGTTTGTGTATTAAATTTCCGTGGCCAAGTATGGCACGTACCATTTGGGGCAATCACCAGCGTTATAAAGACACCTATTTTTCTGCATTTGAAAATAAATATTTCACAGGCGATGGCGCCTTGCGTGATGAGGTTGGGTATTACCGCATTACTGGTAGGGTAGATGATGTCATTATTGTATCTGGCCATAATTTAGGAACCGCCCCAATTGAAGATGCCGTAAATGAGCATCCGGCGGTAGCAGAATCTGCCATTGTAGGTTTCCCTCATGATGTAAAAGGTAATGCGCTTTATGGTTATGTTATTTTAAAAGATACAGGCGAAAGTAGAGACCAGAATAACGTAAGAAACGAAATAAACCAAATAATAACAGAGCATATTGGCCCAATAGCAAAGTTAGATAAAATACAATTTACAAGCGGTTTACCAAAAACACGCTCGGGTAAAATTATGCGTCGTATTTTACGTAAAATAGCACATAAAGATACCTCTAATTTAGGAGATACTAGTACGCTTTTAAACCCCGAAGTAGTGCAAGATATTATTGATAATGCATTATAGTTAACTTATGAAAACAACTATCTCAGAATATCCAAATTCTTTTTTAAAAGTAGAACTTTATGATTCTGAAGAAATAATAGTTGAAAGAGGTGCTATGATTTTTGCTGATGGTGATTACGAGTTAAAAACCAAATTTGAAGCAAAAACCATTAATAATTGGATAGGGAAAATTTTTGGAGGAAAGAGTATTGCTTACAATATTTATAAAGCAAAAGAACAAATAGAAATGATGTTCTCTCCTGATGAAAACGGTGAAATTTTTGAAATAGATATAAATGAAAAAAAATCTGTTATTATAGAACCTAACGCACATTTTGCTAGAACCAATCAAATAGAATTAAAAATAATTAAAAAAGATTGGAAAACCACACTTAATGATGGCTTAAAAATGAAAGCTACTGGTAACGGAAAACTGTTTCTTGTTGGATATGGAAAAATACAAAATATACAACTAAACCCTTTAAAGAAATATCTAATTGATGAAGATTATTTAGTTGCTTTTGATAATAATTTAATGGTGAAAACAGTTTCTAGAGGATTTAAGGAGCTGTTGCGAAGTGGCGAGGGGTATTTATATGAAATTAAAGGAGATGGTGAAATTTGGCTACAAACTAGAGAAGCCCATGAAATGTCATCTGGTGGAGGTTTTTTTAGTAATATTATTGGTTTTTTTAAATAAAAAATGTTTGTTTATAACATGTGTTATCACACTTTTTTTGGCAATTATTTAGTACACAACCGTTTTTTAATTAAGTATTTTTGCACATTGAAATTTAAATAAAATGCGTAAAATACTTTTAAAAATATTAAAAAAAATGTTGATAGGAATTTTAGTTGTTGTGCTTTTAATAGTTATTGTAACGGTCGTTTTTGTAAATACAAGTCCGCAATTTGGAGGCACACCCAAAGGCGCCGATTTAGAACGCATTCAAAACTCAAAACACTATAAAGAAAACGCTTTTGTAAATAATGAAGTTACACTGGCAAGTACGGGGTTTAAATGGCAAAGTTTGTTTCAATTTTTTACTAATGGAAATAATAAAGTACCATTAAAGCAATTGCCTCAAAATAATTTGAACGCTTCATATTTTAATATCAAACCTAGTAAACCACGTGTAACATGGTTTGGGCATTCGGCATTGTTTTTAGAAATTGAAGGTTTAAATGTGTTTATAGACCCCATGTTGGGTAATGTTCCTGCACCACACCCTTTGCTTGGTAGTGCTCGGTTTAATAAAGAATTGCCAATTTCAATTGAAAATTTACCCGAAATAGATTTGGTGTTAATATCGCATGACCATTATGATCATTTAGATTATGGTTCTATCAAGCGTTTAAAAGATAAAGTAAAACAGTTTTATGTACCCTTAGGCATTAAAGCACATTTAACAGCATGGGGAGTGCCTTCAAAAAACATAAAAGAGTTTGATTGGTGGGAAACATCTAGTTTTAATAATGTTGAATTTGTATCAACACCGGCACGTCATTTTTCAGGAAGAGGTTTTTCACGAAATAAAACGTTGTGGTGCTCATGGGTTATAAAATCGGACAATACTAATATCTTTTTTAGTGGCGATAGTGGCTACGGAAAACACTTTAAAACCATTGGCGAAAAATATGGTCCATTTGATTTTGCCATGATGGAATGTGGGCAGTATAATGAGCAATGGGCGCATATACACATGATGCCCGAAGAAACCATACAAGCAAGTATTGATATAAATGCAAAGTACTTAATGCCAATACATTGGGGCGCTTTTAAATTAGCCTTACATACTTGGGTTGATCCTGTAGAGCGTGCATTAAAGGCTGCTAAAAATAAGGGTGTTAATATAGCTACGCCTATAATTGGAGCGCCTTTTGTAATAGGCGAGAAATATCCTGAAAAGTTATGGTGGGAATAGTTAGGTTTTTATTAAATAATCCCATTGTAAATCACTTTTCTTTTTTTGTAATCTAGAGAGTGTTTTTAAAAATACCACAGCAGTAATTAAAGCATCGCCACTTGCGGTGTGCCTATCTGTAATTGGCACATTTAATTCGGTAGCCAACTCATCTAAAGAATAGTTTTTTAAATCGTTTTGATAAATTATGTGCTTAGATTTTTTAAACAGTACACCAGTATCAATAAACGTGTTTTTTAGTTTGCCAAGTTTATGCCTTTGTAACATGGCGTTTACCATACCAAAATCAAAACGGGCATGATGCGCTACTAAAACAGCATTGCCAATGTAATTTATAAAGGTTTCAATAGCTTCAATTTCTGATACTTTTTTAAGGTTGCCATGTTTCATTAATCCGTGAATTTTTACGGTTTCCGGATTAAAAATATCTTGTTGTAAGTACAACTCTAAGCTTTCATTAACCTTAATAGTTTTGTTCTGTATAGTAACAGCGCCAATTGATAGTATGCGGTCTTTATGTTGGTCAAAACCAGTGGTTTCAGTATCAAAAGCAATAAAGCGTGTAGCTTCAATAGTTGGTATTGAGGTGTTTTTAAAACTACTTAAATACGCTTGCCAAAAGTTAGGGTAATGGCGTTTCTTTTTTCTTTTAAACCAATGAAATGCCATTTATAAAATATTCTTTAAATCAAATCTAATTTTTAGTAATTCTTGCACATCTAAAATAGGTTTAAAACAGCGCCTAAGTTTTAGTTTTTCTTCTTTTGAAAGACTTTCTAATGCTATAAGTTTTCCTGAGTTATCGTGTAATAAGCCTTGTTTTGTTCTAAATTTTAAAAGTGCTTTAGAGGCGTAGGCACAAGAGTTGAAAAGTTCGGCATTGTTGGGGTCTATTTCGGCTAGTTTTTCAAATCGTTCAGCAGTATTGTTTATGTCTTTAATTTTATTGCTTAAAGTTAAAACTCTAGCGGCATCAATTAAAGGCATTAAGGCTCTACTTTTAATATTAAATAAATCTTTTTGTTCTCCATTATGCTCTACTAAAAACTGCTTAAAAAAGCCAAGTGGCGGCGGATTTTTAAGGGCATCTTTTGCTAAAATCCTGCAGAATAACGATGAGTTTTCTAACGCTTTATAAATGCTATTGGTTAAAGCATCAACCAAAGTTTTGTTGCCGTAAATATGGCTATAATCAAAAAATATAGATGCTAGTAAAATAGCCTTTTCATCAGGTTTTTCTATCCACTCCTTAAATTGTTGTTGCCATTGCGATACAGATTTGCACCACTCTGGGTTGCTAGCCATCATATCTGCTTCACAATATTCAAAACCTATAACATTTAGTGTTTTTGTAACGAGTTTACCTAGTTTAATAAAGTATGCTTGGGTTTTTTGGTAGTTAGGTTCATCAACATCTTCAAAAATTAGCGCATTATCTTGGTCTGTAAATAAAAGTTGTTCTTTTCTGCCTTGGCTACCAATTGATAGCCATGAAAATGCAACTGGTGGCGGGGTTTCCATTTTTCTAATGGCTAAAATTATAGCACGTTCTGTAACGGCATCATTAATTTTAGAAATGAGTTTGATAATGTGTGAAAGCGGTATATTTTGTTCTAAATAACTTTTTAATAGTGTGTTAGCTTTTAGTCTGGCTTTACGCAAATGCCTTGTGCGTTTGGCACGTTTAATATCTTTTAAAATGACCGATGGACTATTACCTAAAGTAACCAATATATCATGGTGGGTTAAAATACCTACCAATTTGGTGTTTGGTGTACCATCTTTAGTTATACAAATATGGCTAATATTATGCTGTATCATTTGTAACTGCGCACTTGCTACGGTAATGCCTGGGCTATCTGTAATTACAGGTGCAGACATAATATGTGTAACCTTAGTTGTAATAGGAAATTTACCAGTAGCAATTTTATTTTTTATATCGCTGTTGGTAATAATACCCAACGGAATTTTATCTTTATTTACTACTATTATACAGCTAATGCTGTGTTCACTCATAGCAATGGCAGCCTCTTGTAAGGTAGCATTTTCATTGCAAGTTTCTGGTTTTTCGGTGTAATTTGCGGTTTGAAAATTAGCTAAATCTTGCGATGAGTTTGGAAGATAATCTACAAAAATACGGCTATTTTCTTCGGCTGTATAAGGGTCATGAGAGTTACTGGCAAATGCCGTAATTAAATACTTTTGAACCTTTACTAAGTTTTGAGTAACAGACTCAAAAATTTCAATAGGTATGGCATATACAATAGCTTCTTCATTAGCAATAGCACTAAGTTTATAGTTTTCTTTGGTAACTAAAGCGCGTAAGCCAAAAATATCGCCGGTATCATTAATACCGGCAATAAGTTTTTCGTTTTCATGCGTATGATATAACATTACTGAACCGTTTCTTACCACATAAAAATGGTTGTGATAGGTGTCGTCTTTTTTAAAAAGTACATCGCCCTTATCTAAATAAATAATGCTTGTTTCAACAGCAATTTTATTTAAGCTGTTAAGGCTAAGTAAATCAAAAGGCGGAAAACCACTTAAAAAATGTGCAACACGGTCTGCAATAGAGTTTTTCATAGGCAATAAACCTTATATCATTTTAAAATCTAACAATAATTCACCTTCAATAGACGCTTGTAAATGATCACCTTTTTCAATCATTCCAATACCATCAGCAGGTGTTCCTGTAAAAATTAAATCGCCAGGGTTTAAAGTCATATATTTTGAAACGTAGGCAATAATTTCGGCCATGTTATAAATCATAAAATCTGTATTACCAACCTGAATTTGTTTTCCGTTAATTTTTAAATCGAAATTAATATCGTTTAATTTAGGGAAGTTAGCAATAGGTTTAAATGCTGAAATTGGCGAAGCACCATCAAAACCTTTACCTAAAGCCCAAGGCCATTTTTTATCTCTGTTGTCAGTTAAAATATCTTTCGCAGTAAAATCCATACCAACAGCAATTTCGCTAATATACGAAGGTGCATCGGCTTCCGATATGTTTTTACCAACTTTACCAATTTTGGCAACCAGTTCAACCTCATAAACAATTTGGTTTGTAATGTCTGATGGGTAAACCACATCTTTATTATCTGTAACCAAAGTGCTATCAGCTTTTAAAAATATTAATTGATGCCCGTCTTTTAAATCGGCAATTTCGTTTTTGTTGGTAACGTAGTTTTTACCAATACCAATAATTTTCATGTTTTTTCTTGTTTAATTTGAAGGTCTAAAAATAATAAAATGCCAAAGAGTACATCCTGCTTTTTATCATAAAAATGTGGTATAAAATAATCAATTTTTAATATATTCGAAACCAGACTTCAAAAAAAGCGCAATTATACATTTTGTAATTCAATATGCATCATTTTTCAAAATACATGATTCATTTAAAACCTATTTTGTTAATGGTTTTAATAAGTGTTTTGTTTTTACAATGCGATAAAAAAAACGAACCAGAATTTCATTTAAGAGCCAGTTTATTGGTAAATGAAAGCCATACGTGGTTTAAAGCGTTTGAATATTTTTCTGAAATTTTAGAAGAACGTACCAATGGCCGCATAGTTTTAGATAATTACCACTCAGAACAATTAGCCAAAGAAATTGAAGCCATTCGTTTAATAAGAGCCGGTGTTATAGATATGACAACAACAGGCTCGCCGTTAAGCAATTGGGTTGAAATTTTAACCTTTTGTGAACTGCCTTTTCTTTTAAGAGATTCAACAGATATGCGCGTGCTAATTAATAGCGACATAGGAAAGCGCATGGAACAAGAAATGATTGATAAAATAGGGTTGAGGCCTTTGGGGCAGTTTCCTGGTGGGCCGCGGCATTTAACATCAAATAAACCAATAAAACACCCTAATGATTTACAAGGATTAATTGTAAGAGTGCCCAATGTACCATCATTTGTTACTGCTTGGAAAGCTTTAGGCGCTAAACCAACACCTATGGCGTTTTCAGAGGTATTTACATCATTACAGCAAGGTACCGTTGAGGCACAAGAAAACGGATTTGCAATTATACAAGCAGCAGGTTTTTATGAAGTACAAAAATATGTTAACAAAACAGCGCATGTAGTTAGTTGGACCTATCCTGTTATTGGTGAAAAACAGTTTCAAGCCTTTCCAGATGATTTAAAAACTATTTTTTTAGAAGCTGTTAATGATATGGTTGCTTATGAACATAAATTGTTTTTAGAAAGTCAAAATAAAATTGTAGAAGAGCTTGAAGCCGAAGGAATGACCATAATTGAAGTTGATAAAGATGCTTTTGGTGAAGCAGCCAAATATGCCATTTTTAATAGCCTGTCTCCAAACATGCAAAAAGTGTATAACGATATTTTAAAATTAAGAGAACAATGACCATAAAAAAAGGCATAGGCAAATTTTTAAAATACGGTACCTTGGTAAGTAGTTTTTGTTTTATTGCCGTAACTATGGCGCAAGTGTATGCGCGTTTTTTTATGGAAAGTGCACCGGCATGGACAGAAGAAGCAGCGCGTTTTTTCTTTATTTACGCCATGAGTTTTGCCGCTGGTTTAGCTATGAAAGGTAATTATTATGTAAAGTTTGATGTGGTTTACAGTAAACTAAATACAAAGCAAAAAGAAATGTTAGATGTTTTAGTGTCTCTACTCACTATCATATTATTTTTAATAATAACCTATTACGCCATACAATTTGTAAATGTGGGTATTACAGAACGCGCACCTAGTGTTGGTTTTTCAATGGCTATAGCCTTTGGTTCAATACTGGTTATGGGTGTTTTTATTTCTATGTATGCTATTTGGGATTTTATAAAAACCGCTAAAAAACTAAAACAGTAAATATGATCTGGATATTAATACTCGTTTTTATAATATGTTTACTATTTAGGTTTCCAATAGCTTTTTCTTTGGGTTTATCTTGTTTAGCCTATTTAATAGTTGCAGGCATACCGTTAATAGTTATACCAATGAAAATGTACTCGGGTATAGATGTGTTTGTTTTATTAAGTGTACCCGGTTTTATTTTGGCAGGAAACCTTATGAATCAAGGAGGTCTAACAGCCAAAATAATTACGTTTTGCAATCATTTAACAGGGCATATTCGTGGTGGTTTAGCCCTGGCAAACATTGGCGCATCAATGCTATTTGCAGGTATATCGGGCACCGCAATTTCAGATACAGCAAGTATAGGCTCTGTTATGATTCCGGCAATGAAAAAAGAAGGTTACGATGCCAGTTTTTCATGTGCCATTACTGCAGCATCATCAACTGTTGGCCCCATCATTCCGCCAAGTGTACCCATGATTATTGCGGCAACACTTAGTGGTTTATCTGTAGGCAGGTTGTTTTTAGCAGGCGCCATACCAGGCTTTTTGTTAGGTTTTGGCCTTATGGGTGTTACCTATTTTATAGCCAAACGCAAAAAATATCCAAAACACCCTAAAAGTAGCTTTACACAAATTCTATTAAGTTTTAAAGACACATTTTGGTCGTTGTTAATGACCTTTATTATCCTTTTCGGAATAATTGGAGGTGTTTTTACACCCACCGAAGCGTCAATAATAGCCGTAGTTTATGCACTAATTATAGGAGCTTTCATTTACAAAAAACTCAATTTTAAAAACGTACAAGTCATAGTTTTAGATTCCATGAAAACATCGGCATCACTTATGGTGCTTATTGGTTTTGCAAATCTTTTTGGCTGGATTTTAATTACAGAGCAATTACCACAATTAGTATCTTCTCAAATACTAAATTTTTCAAACAATAAATACGTAGTGCTGCTACTAATTAATTTATTGCTAATTTTTGTAGGTACGTTTATGGAAACCATTGCAGCCCTTTTAATACTATTTCCCATTTTATTAAAAGTAGCGCTAGCAGTACAGGTAGACCCAATACATTTTGCTGTAATTGCCCTTTTAAATTTAATGATTGGTTTAACAACACCACCTTTAGGCGTGTGTTTATTTGTATCATCAAGTATTGGTAAAGTATCAATTGGCAAAGTAAGTAAAGCAGGTTTTCCCTTTTTACTAACCAGTTTAATAGTGTTAACTTTGGTAACATTAATTCCCGAAATTTCATTGTATTTACCAAAATTATTTATGGATTAATTAGGGCATTCCGCCTAAGGGCGTCGGGCTTTCCGTTATATCTTTTTATTTTATTTTTTCTCCTGCGTCAAAAAAACAAAATAAAAAGGATGCCACTGCAATCCCTAATGCAATAAGCAGTATATTTAAAAGCAGTTAAAAATAAAACCATGACACTAAAAGATGTAAACCCTTCAGAATACAATCAATTTTATAGCAGCTACTTAAATATACTTCCAGCCGAAACTGAGTTAATTTCAGCGTTTCAAGAAAATTTAAATAATGTGCAAACCTTTTTTAAGGGCATTCCAAAGGAAAAATTAGAATATAAATATGAAGCAGATAAATGGACTGTAAAAGAAGTGTTTCAGCACATGATAGACTGTGAGCGTGTATTTCAATTTAGGTGTTTTCATGTAGCCAGACATGATAAAACACCATTACCAGGCTTTGAAGAAAATGATTATGTACCAACATCAAAAGCCAATACAAAATCTATACAAACCCTCATTGAAGAGTTTACCATTGTACAACAAGGTTTTATAGCCTTATTAAAAAGTATATCAACTAAAGATTTAAAACAAATTGGAGAAATAAATGCTGCGCCAACATCGGCTAGGGCATTGGCATTTATAACGCTAGGGCACTACAAGCATCATATAAATATTATTAAGCAACGTTATTTGTAGCTGCTTTTTTAGTTTTTTTTAAGTATAAAAACGTTAACAAAGTAAGAGCTCCAAATAATGAAAAACCCATAAAAAGAGGCAAAACAGAGTTGTTTACAAAACTGCCAATATAATTGGCAATAGGCACTGCCATTACAGTTGAAACAAAACCATTTATGGCTGCACCAATACCAGCAATATGACCAAGCGGTTGCATTGCTAAAGCCCTTAAATTACCAAATAAAAATCCTACCGAAAAAAATTGTAATACAAAAAAGCCAATTAAAATAGCTATTGGCGGGTTATTACCAGAGTTAAATAAAATAATATATAATAGTGAAATAGCAGCGTAGGCAATTGTGGCGATATAAGCTATTTTCCACATGCCAAATTTTACAACCCAAACGCTGTTTAAATAAGTAGCAAGACCAATAGAAATGGCTAAACTAGCAAAAATGTAAGGGAATAATTCGGCTAAATTATATTGTTGCTCAAATATTTGTTGTGAGGTACTTAAGTACACCATAAACGAACCGGTAATAAAGCCCGAAGCTAATGTGTAAGCTATGGCATCTTTATACTTAAAAAATTCTTTAACACCATCAATAAACAATGACGATGAAAATTTAATGCGCTTCTCTTTGGCTAGAGTTTCAGGTTGCCTTTTCCAAAACCAAATAATAACAATTAGTCCATAAAATAGATTAACATAAAAAATGGCTTTCCAATCGTAATAATTCAAAATTAATTGTCCCATAGCAGGAGCTATTACGGGTACTAAAATAAAAACCATGACTACAATAGACATTATTTTGGCCATATAATCGCCACTGTAAGAATCTCTAATTATAGCCAAACTTAATGTTCTTTGTGCAGATAAGCCCATGCCTTGTAGCACTCTACCAATAATCATAACTTCAAAACTTTTAGTAGTAAGGCATATATAACTAGCTATAATAAACAAAACAAAACCAAAATATACAATGGGTTTTCTGCCAAAACTATCAGATAATGGGCCAAAAATTAACTGGCCAAAACCTAAACCTAAAAAAATCATGGTTATAAGCAATTGGTTATTATTAGGGTTAGTAACACCTAAATAATTGCCAATTGTAGGTAAGGCAGGTAATAATGCATCAATAGAAATTGCTACAATAGACATTAAAGCGGCCATTAAAGCAACAAATTCTATTTTAAAAGAGTTATTATTTTGCATGGCGCAAAAGTAATTTAATAATATTGATTTTTGTGTTTATTAAAGGTGATTATAAGTTAAAGAATTCACAAAGTTTAAGCTTTGAAATTTATTGGTTTCAGCGCTTTAATAATAACACTTATTAGTATTAAAATGGTATTTACTAGCAATATTAAAAATCTAGGTATATTTTAAATGTTGAATAAATGTTAAGAGTATTCTTGTTAAAAAATTAGCTTTTTTTGAAGATACAATTCAAATATGGAATTTTTTTTTCGTTTTTATGTCAATCATCTGTAAATGAATACCTTTAAGCTAAAAACAAAGGCTGTTATATTATACTATGTTAATTTGTTTAAAGTATTTTGTAATTTTGAATAACAAAAATTTGCCGTTTTATTTACAAAAAAATAATAAATTGTTTATCTCTCAAAAAAAAACTATCATCAGAGGTATATGCTGCATTTTATTTTTAACCATTTGTTTTGCTCATGGACAAAATGAATATTTTCGTTTTTTAGATTCTGCTCAGGTGCATATTAAAAAAAATTCAAAATCTGCACAGCCTTTTTTAGATTCTATACCAAAACCCATAGAGAATAGTTTAAAAGGCAGAGTTTCAGAATATTTTGCGTTAAAAGCTTTAATACACGATGAATACAATGAATACCCAAAAGTGTATCAATGTTATATTCAGGCACTAAAATATAGCGAAATTGAAAAAAAATATAAAGTAGCAGGACGTTCATGTCTTGAATTGTATGCTATTTTATCAAACACTAAAAAAGATTCTTTAGCTGAAAATTATCTAAATAAAGCGAATGAGTATTTTAATTTAAGCGACTACAAAAACGGATTAGTAGAGGTTGAACAAATTAAAATTTATACTAAGTTTTTAAAAAATAAGTATAAAGAAACCAATACTTTAATTTTAAGTAATTTAGATAAATATGAGAGTGTAAAAGATGATGCTTACTTTTATATGTTTGCTCTATTTATGGTTACATCAAACCATATTAGTTTAAATAATTTTAATGAAGCCCAGTATTACTACAGTAAATTTAAAAAGTTAAAAAATAATAAAACAATAGCTCCATTTAATTACTGTTCTTTTAATGCTACAATTAATACAAATTTGGCAAAGTTTTTTAATAGAAACAAACAGCTAGATTCTACATTTCATTACTTAAATAAAGCATCAAAACTAAGAAAGTTTATGGGTAATGATACCGTTAAAGACTATTTAACACTTTACTCTGCTGTTTATGAACAAGAAGGAGGACTCGATGAATCTAAAAAATATATAGATTCTTTACGCTTACATGAAGAAAAAATGTTTGCAAGCCTAATAGATGCAGGCCATCAAATAAACCACTCATTATTAAAAGTAGAAACAAAATTAAAAGAAGAAAGTGAGAAAAATACCTTTTTTGAATTTTTTGTCGCGGGTTGTTTAGCAACTGTACTGCTTACAAGTATTATATATTTAGTGTTTTACAAAAAGCAAAAAATTAAACTAAATAATTTAGATGAAGAAAATAAACAGCTGAACCAGCTAAAAAATAATCATGAAAAGTTAACGGCTAAAGTGCAAGGTTTAGAAGATTATATTAATAATTTAAAAAGTAAGGCAAAAGTTATCTCATCAGTAAATGATGTTGTTACCCAACGTGACATGATTAAAGATTTTTATACGAATATTCGTTTAGAATCATCTACAATTTTAAATGAAAGTAATAATCATTTAGATTTAATTAACGATTTTAATATTAGTTTTTTCAATAAACTTAAAAAGATGTTTCCTAGTTTAAATGATTCTGATATTATTATATGTTATCATATATACATTGGCTTTAAAAATAAAGAAATAGCATTATTTTTAAATACATCTGTAAGAGGTATTGAAAGTAAACGGTACAGAATTACCAAAAAAATGAATTTAGATAAAAGTATCTCGTTAGCTTCTTTTTTGCAAGATAATTTTTATGATTAATTATTTTTTGTAGGATATAATTGTCTTTTTTGAAAAAACCAATAAACAAAAGTTAATAAAAACTTAACGTGCGTATTAAATGCGTAGTGTTTTTTATGCAATTTGTTGCTTCTTTTTTTCATATTTGTGTCACGCTATTATCAGCAGTTAGTACTCTCAAAGCGCCTGCGTCTTTGTTTATTGGTTGGATAAAATTAAACAAGGCTATAAGTTTAATTTTTGTTAAACAAAGTTAAAACAGGTTAAAGACTAACAAGATAAATATCGAAATATTTATTAAGTTTCGTTAGCAAAAAAGAAAAGGAGGCAGGTTAGGGAGCCTCCTTTTTTCGTTTCAATATGTGTGCTCTCTTTTTATAATGGAATATTACCGTGCTTCCTTTGTGGTGAATTAACTTTTTTGTTTTCTAACATAGAAAAGGTTTTTAATAATTTTCGTCGTGTATTTTCTGGTAGTATAACCTCATCAATAAAGCCACGTTTGGCAGCACTGTATGGGTTTGCAAATGTATTGGCATATTCTGCTTCTTTTTCAGCTAGCTTATCTGCTGGATTTTCTGCTTCTGCTATTTCACGTCTAAAAATTATTTCACTTGCGCCTTTGGCTCCCATAACCGCAATTTCTGCACTAGGCCATGCGTAGTTAAAATCGGCTCCTATATGTTTAGAGTTCATAACGTCATAAGCTCCTCCATAGGCTTTTCTTGTAATTACAGTAACTCTTGGTACGGTTGCTTCACTTAGAGCATACAGTAATTTTGCGCCATGAACAATAATACCATTCCACTCTTGATCAGTTCCAGGTAAAAAACCTGGTACGTCTACTAGAACCAATAAAGGAATATTAAAGCAATCGCAAAAACGTGTAAATCTAGCTGCTTTTTTGGAGCTGTCTACATCTAATACACCAGCTAGAAACATTGGCTGATTGGCTATTATTCCGATGCTTCTTCCTCCAAGCCTTGCAAAACCTACTATAATATTCTCTGCGTAGTCTTTGTGGATTTCATAAAAGGAATCTTCATCTATAATGCCGTTAATAACCTCATGCATATCATAAGGTTTGTTTGCATTACTAGGAACTATAGTGTTTAATACTTCTCTAATTTCCTCAGTAGGGGAGAAGTCTAATTTTTGCGCAGTCTCAGTGTTATTTTGAGGTAGGTAACTGAGTAATTTTTTTACATCCTCTAAGCACTCAATATCATTAAGAGATGTTTTGTGAGCTACACCAGATTTAGAAGCATGCGTTTGTGCGCCACCAAGTTCTTCACTACTAACTTCTTCATTTGTTACTGTTTTAACAACATTAGGGCCAGTTACAAACATATAACTTGTATTTTCTACCATAATAGTAAAGTCTGTCATAGCAGGTGAATACACAGCGCCACCTGCACATGGGCCCATTATAGCCGATATTTGCGGAACAACACCAGACGCTTGTACATTTCTGTAAAAGATATCGGCATAGCCACCTAAAGATTTAACGCCTTCTTGAATACGAGCACCTCCAGAATCATTTAAACCAATAATTGGAGCTCCCACTTTTACGGCAAGATCCATGATTTTACATATTTTTTCGGCGTGAGTTTCTGATAAGGCACCACCAAAAACAGTAAAGTCTTGGGCGTAAACATAAACCAATCTACCATCAACTGTACCATAGCCAGTTATTACGCCATCACCATAGTAGATTTCTTTATCCATGCCAAAATCTGTAGTTCGGTGTGTTACTAAAATGCCAATTTCTTCAAAAGAACCTTCATCTAATAAGTAGTTAACACGTTCTCTTGCTGTTAATTTTTTCTTAGCATGCTGTTTATCAATACGTTTCTTACCGCCACCTAAATGGGCAAGTGCTATACGTTCGTTTAACTTATTTATTTTTGAGTTCATATATTTTAATTTGGTAATCTTAAAAGTTTCTGGTCTGTTAAGTATTGTTTTACTGCAATTAAAGCCGCAATTTTAGCTTCCTCTTTAGTCTGTTCGTTTAACTTATCTGGCGAATAGTATTTTTTTACAAAATGCGTATCAAAATTACCAGAACGGAAAGCTTCATGTTCGCAAACAAATTTTCCAAAAGGTAGCGTCGTGGAAACGCCTTTAACATTATAATTATTTATAGCCGCAACCATTAGTTGTATGGCTTCTTCTCTTGTTTTTCCGTAGGTGATTAATTTAGAAAGCATAGGGTCATAATAGATTGGGATATCCATACCTTCTTCAAAACCATTATCAACTCTAATGCCGTTGCCCATGGGTAATTTATACACTTCAAGCTTACCAACACTTGGTAGAAAATCGTTAAGAGGATCTTCGGCATATACTCTAAGCTCAAGGGCATGACCGCTAATGTTTAAATCGTCTTGCTTAATGGGAAGTTTTTCACCTCTTGCTACTTTAATTTGAAGTTCAACTAAATCAATACCAGTAATTAGTTCTGTAATAGGATGTTCTACTTGTAGTCTTGTGTTCATTTCAAGAAAGTAGAAATTATGGTCGGCATCAAGTAAAAATTCTACGGTACCTGCTCCTAAGTAATCGCAGGATTTAGCAACTTTAACGGCAGCTTCCCCCATTTTAGCTCTTAACTCTGGAGACAATACAGAAGAAGGCGCCTCTTCAACTACTTTTTGATGTCTTCTCTGTATACTGCACTCGCGTTCAAAGAGGTGTACAATATTTCCATGACTATCAGCCATTATTTGAATTTCTATGTGTCTTGGTGATGTAACATATTTTTCTATAAAAACAGAACCGTCACCAAAGGCAGAAGTAGCTTCACTTATAGCGCGAGTCATTTGCGATTCTAAGTCGTCTTCCTTTTCTACAATACGCATTCCTTTGCCGCCACCGCCTGCTGAAGCTTTTATTAAAATGGGAAACCCTATGTTTCGGGCTATTTTTTTAGCTTTATCAACATCAGTAATGGCCTCATCTATTCCTGGTACCATTGGTATATTATAAGCCTTAACAGTTTCTTTGGCTGCTAACTTGCTTCCCATAACTTTTATGGCTTTAGATTTTGGCCCAATAAATGTAATGTTGTTCTTTTCAACTAATTCAGCAAAGTCTGCATTTTCACTTAAAAAACCGTAACCGGGATGAATGCCATCTACATGTAGCGATTTTGCGACTTCTATAATTTTGTCTCCTCTTAAGTAAGATTCGTTTGATGGTGCTTCACCTATACAAACGGCTTCATCGGCATATTTTACATGCGGCGCATGTCTATCAATTTTAGAGAATACTGCTACTGTTTTTATGCCCATTTTTCGGGCAGTTTTCATAACTCTAATAGCAATTTCGCCTCTGTTGGCAACTAATATTTTCTTCATGTGTAGTAACTTATTTTGAAACTAATAAGACTTAATTATCAAATTCTATTAATAATTCATTTTTATCAACGGCATCGCCTTTTTTTACCGTTATAGACTTAATAACACCATTGCGTGGAGAGGTTATAACATTTTCCATTTTCATAGCTTCTAGAATTAGTAAAGGCGTGTCTTCTTCTACTTGTTGACCATCTTTTACGCTTATCTCTAGTATTAAACCGGGCATTGGAGCTTTAATAGAATTAACGTGTTTGGTTGTGCCAAGAGCAAAACCCATGTCATTGATGAGAACATCTAATTGATCTGAAATTTGAACATTGTAAGTATTGCCATTAACTATAACGTTGTAGTTTTTGCTGTTAAAATTAGACGACTGAATGTCTGCTTGGAAAGATTTATGAGCTTTAAGAATGTGAAACTTTGATTCTGATATACGCAAAGTATCAAGTGCTGACACCTGTTCTGAAGAAATGTCAAAATCAAAAGTCGAATTAACCTTTGTTTTAAAAGTTTTTGTCATGTAAATAGAAAATTGGTTAAAGTATAAATATAGTTATAATGTGTTAGAACATTATTAAATATATTTTAAAATAGAAAGTATACTTACTTAAAAACCGAATTTTCTTGATGCTTTTTTATGGCTTTTCTTGATAAAATAATACCAATAAATAATGACACAAAAGCCCCAACCCAAATACCGGGAATAAAGTCTATAAATAAGAAGAAATCATAAGCTCCGTGAAAAATAATAGCAAAAAATAAGCCTGCAAAATTTAGTACTACTCTTGAGTTTGAAAATTTAGCTTTACCCATAAAATACCCCATTAAAATACCAAAGGTTGCATGCGCAGGTACAGCAGTAAAAGCTCTTAATAGCGCTGTAACATAGCCGCCTTCAAGTACATAAAAAATATTTTCGGTAGCAGCAAACCCCATTGATACCATAACGGCGTAAACAATGCCATCAAAAGGTTCATTAAAATCTTTGGTTTTTTGAGCAAACTGTTTAACAATAATGTATTTACTAAATTCTTCGGTTAAGCCAACTACAACAAATGCTTTTATAAATTGCTGTAAAATACTGGTGTGGTTTGTTAATGGCAATACAATATCAAACACGTAATAAATAATTGTTGTTATTATAACACTAATAACAGCACCAAGTATAAAGTTATAAAGGAGTAGCTTTTTTGATTCTTTTTCGTATTTGTCTTTATAATTTATATAAATAATTATAGCAAAAACAGGAGCAATGGCAAGTAAAAGTAGCGGCATTTAATTAAGCAAGCGTTTGAGATATTTTAGTTAAAACAGTTTGATAATACTGTTTATTTGAAGGCGCAAAATGATTATTGTTATTACCAATAGTATCAATAAGCTCTTGAAACTCATTAATTGACACGTATTTTAGGGCATCAACTTCATCAATTTGAGGTGTAAGCTTATTAATAGGTGTGTTAATTTGAGCAATAAAGGTGATATGAAATTCATTGTCTATCAAGCCATTTTTATAGTTTGAAAAGCATTTAAAAGTACCAATTTTATGCAAGTCACTTTCGGTAATTATTAAGCCAATTTCCTCTTTGGTTTCTCTAAGGGTTGCTTGTTCTGCAGTTTCACCAGCATCAATATGGCCGGCAACTGAAACATCCCACATTAAGGGGCATATGGCTTTTTTGGCACTACGTTGCGCCAACAGAATAGTACCATTTTTTGTGTAATACCAAACATGGCAAGTATTATGATAATATCCTTTTTGGTGAATAACAGATTTTAAAGCCGTTTTGCCAGTGGGGTTGCCGTTGGCATCTACAATATCTATGAGTTCATCCATGTTTTTAATTAAATAGAAAAAAGATTCCCGCTTTCGCGGGAATTTAAAATAGTTTTATTCAAAATAACTAAATGTATCGCCGTCTTTAATATTTAAAAGCGATTCATAAATTAATTTTATAACGTTCTCAACATCTTCCTTATGAACCATTTCAACCGTAGTGTGCATATAACGCAATGGTAACGAAATTAAAGCTGAAGCAACACCGCCATTACTGTAAGCAAAGGCATCTGTATCTGTTCCTGTGGCTCTAGAAAGCGCAGAACGTTGAAAAGGAATATCTTTATCTTCTGCAGTATCAATAATTAAATCACGTAATTTTTGTTGTACTGCAGGCGCATAAGCAACAACAGGGCCCTTACCAATTTCTAAATGCCCTTCTTTTTTCATTTCAATCATGGGCGTTGTGGTATCGTGTGTTACATCGGTAACTATAGCCACGTTTGGTTTTATGGTTTGGGTAATCATTTCGGCTCCGCGTAAACCAATTTCTTCTTGTACGGCGTTTGTAATGTAAAGTCCAAAAGGTAATTCTTTTTTGTTTTCTTTAAGCAAACGCGCAACTTCAGCAATCATAAAACCACCCATGCGGTTATCAATGGCTCTACATACAAATTTATCATCATTTAAAATATGAAACTCGTCTGGATATGTAATAACACAGCCCACGTGTACACCTAGTTTTTCTACTTCTTCTTTGTTTGCGCAACCACAATCTATAAAAATATTATCGGGTTTTGGAGCTTCTTCTTTAGCGCGGTTTCTTGTATGAATTGCTGGCCAACCAAATACGCCTTTTACAATACCATTTTTAGTATGAATGTTAACTACTTTACTTGGCGCTATTTGATGATCGCTTCCTCCATTTCTAATAACATAAATTAATCCGTTGTCTGATATATAATTTACATACCACGAAATTTCATCGGCATGCCCCTCAATAACCACTTTGTATTTTGCCTTTGGGTTTATAACACCTACAGCGGTTCCGTAGGTATCAGTAATAAACTCATCAACATAAGGTTTCAGGTAGTCCATCCACAATTTTTGTCCGCCCCATTCATAACCAGTTGGGGCTGCATTGTTTAAATATTTTTCTAAAAAGTCTATAGATTTTTTATTAAGAATGCTCTTTTTTGCCATAAATAAAAATTTTTCACTAAAATACTAATTTAATGTAAAGCAACATTTAATTGCCATAAAAATAACAGGCTTAAAAAAACGTTTTACTAAGTGTAAATTAGTAATTTTGAATTTGAAAAGCCTCAATTTTAGTTCATGCGAATTTTAAAAATTTTTCTTTTACTTTTTCCTGTAATAATTACGGCTCAAACAACTGAAGTGGTTAAAGATACTACAAATACGGTTGAGTATTTAATTATTGAAGGCGATTCTGTACCCAGAACTAGCATTGGTTTAGAAGAGGTTAAGCTGTTACATAAATTAAAATTTGATAGTAGAGAAGCCCGCATTAGGTATTTAATTTTACGCCGAAAAACCCTAAAGGTTTATCCATACGCAAAACTTGCCGCTGTACGTTTAGATTCTATGAATAAACGTTTAGAAGGTTTGAAACGTAAAAGAGATAAAAAGCGTTATACCAAACGCATTCAAAAATATATTGAAGGTGAATTTTCAGAAGAATTAAAAAAAATGTCGCGTACCGAAGGCCAAATTTTAGTAAAATTAATTCACAGGCAAACAGGCGAAACAGCATTTAATTTAGTGAAAGAATTACGCAGTGGTTGGCGTGCATTTTGGTATAATACAACGGCAAGTATGTTTAAAATTTCACTTAAAAGAGAATTTGATCCTGTAAATGTTGAAGAAGATTATTTAATTGAAGATATTTTACTGCGTAATTTTCAAAGCGGACGCCTAGAGCCGCAAAAACCTGCTGTTGAGTTTGATTTTTATGAATTAACAAAAAAATGGAAAGCCAGTAAGTAAATGCGTAAACAAACTGCTTTTGAAGAAAAACTAAACGCCATTTCACACGGTATTGGTGCCGTTTTTGGCGTAGTAGCATTGGTGCTTTTAATAATGTTTGACACTAAAAAAACAACTAATAGCCTTATTAGCGTGCTAATTTATGGAGTTTCAATAATAGTGTTATTTTCAGCTTCAACGTTGTATCATGCTGTTAAAAACGAAAAAAACAAACACTATTTTAGAATTTTAGATCATATAAGTATTTATCTTTTAATAGCGGGTACTTACACACCAGTTTGCCTTATTTCTTTAGCTAATAGCAAAGGGTGGTTACTATTTTATTTAGTTTGGGCTATTGCTGCTTTTGGTGTAGTTTTAAAATTATTTTTTACAGGGAAATTTGGTGCGTTTTCAACACTTCTATATCTTGTAATGGGTTGGTTAATTGTTTTTGATTTTACAGCGCTATCAAACACTGTTAATTATAATGCTATTTTATTACTTTTTGCAGGTGGTTTAGCTTATACAGGCGGTATTATTTTTTATGCTATTGAAAAAATACCTTTTAATCATGTAATTTGGCATTTTTTTGTTTTGGCAGGTGCTATTTGCCATTTTTTTATGATTTTCCGTTATATAATTTAGACCATGATAACAATTTCTATTGCTAAAACAAATAAGCATTTTGAAACGGTAGCAGCTTTAGCTAATGTAATTTGGCGTGAACATTACATACCTATTATTGGTGTGGCACAAGTAAATTATATGCTTGAAAAGTTCCAATCATTTGAAGCTATAAAAAAACAAGTAGCACAGGGGTATGAATATTATTTACTTGAATGGCATAGTACCGCAGTTGGTTACATTGCAGTTAAAAAGGAAGCAAGTACACTATTTTTAAGTAAAATATATGTTTTGAGTAGCTATAGAGGAAAAAAAATAGGAAAAAAAGCCATGAGTTTTATTGAAGAAAAAGCCAAAGCTAATAATTTAAAAGCTATTAGGCTTACTGTAAATATTGATAATGAAAATTCAATTAAAGCCTATGAAGCATTAGGATTTATAAATAAAAGATCTGTGGTTGCAGATATTGGAAATGGCTTTGTTATGGACGATTTTGAAATGATTAAAACGTTATAACGCTTACTGAGCCAACTTTACTGTACAGTCTGTTAGTATATAATTAAAATGATCTACATCAACAGCATTTAATTTTAACTTGCCTGTTACTAAAACAATATTATCAGTTTTAAAGTTTTTACTATTGTTAAATTGTAATTCTACAGCTGTTTCTGGGCCACCAACACCACAAAAAAAGCAGGATGACATGGGGCCTTTTGACAGAATATAAATTTTTTCTTCTGGAGCAATATTTAAGAAATAGCCTTTTATAGTTACATATTTTCCCTCTAAAGCTTTTAGGTTTTTTGAAAATGTAGGCACTAGAAAAGCTTCATCATAAGCAGGTAAAAATTTCTCTTCAAACGTCACATCAGCAAGGTCATTCCAGGTAATATTTGTTTGGCTAAAAGAAACAAAGGACGTAAATAATAAAACGACTAAGATTTTATTTTTCATTACTTAAAATAGTTGAAATATTCATTTTTAAAATAGGATAAATTGCAAAAGCAATTGACAAAGTTACCATTATAAAAACTAATACCGCAATTTGTATACCATCTTGTATGTTTAATCGTTGAATAATATGAGCTTTCATACCTAAATTGCTAAAATTTAGTAACGCATACATCCCAAGTTTAACAATTATAAAACCTAAAACATAGGCTGCAAAAGCAGCAATGATTCCTTCGTAAAATACCATTTTAATAAGCTGAAAGTTGCTTGCACCATAGCTACGAAGTAAGGCCAAATCATAAGCGCGTTCTTTTACCATTTTATACAAATTTATAAAAATAGTAATGCCAGAAATTATCAAAATTAAGTAAGCTATCCAAGTAATGGTTTTAAAGCCAATACTTGTAAATTCATACAACCTATCTAATTCAAATTTTGGTAAAGCAGCTTGTAAATTACTGTTTTCGTTTATTTTTCTAGGTAAGGTTAGCAAACCCATTGGACTTCTAAATTGCACTAACAAGGAGGTTATTTCTTTGTCTTCATCATGGTGTTCATGTGCCCCGTGTTCGTGGTTAAGTTCATGTTCATGAGCCTCATCATCATACTTATGATGTTGTTCGCTGTGTTCCTCATGGTTATGGTGTTCACCTTCATGAGTATCGCTAATTTCATGTTCATCTTCGTGTTCATCTTCATCTTCATGGTCATGATCGTGAACATCCCAAATGGTTTCTAAATGGGTTACAATTAAGCGGTCTATTACTTTTTGTGTGGGTTTTAAAATTCCAACTACTTGTAATTCATCGTCGTGCACATCAATATCATTAGCAACTAAACCGTGTGAACTTTTAAAAGTGTCGCCTAATTTTAAATTAAGATTTTTGGCAATAGTGGCACCAATGACAACTTCAAAAGGGGCTTTAGTAAATTGTCCGGTTTCTATTTCGGCGTTATAAAAATTATAGAATTCGTTGGTGGTTCCAACAATACGGTAGCCCTTATAATTATCGCCATAAGAAATTGGAACTGCAGTTTTAATTAACCTATTTTTGGCCAGTTTTTTAGCTTCAGCATACTTTATATTTCCTGTAGGATTATCTAAATGAAGAATTGACGCTAATACAAGTTGCAACGGACTTCCTTTGGCGCCAATAACCATATCAATAGCGCCTAAATTGTTTTCGGTTTGATAGTAGAAAGACTCTTGTATTTGCTTAATACCTAGTAATAATGTGATACTTAATGCTAAAATTATAATACTTAAAACCGTATAAAACGATTTCGATTTTAGGTTTTTTATGCTAATTTTCCAGATGTTCATAGCGTTATGGTATTTTCAAAAAAAGACTTTATGCGCTGGTCGTGTGTAATTACAATTAAATGTGCCTTGTTTTTTTCGGCTTGCTGTTTTAACAAGTTAATTACAGCTTCACAGTTTTTATCATCTAAACTCGATGTAGGCTCATCGGCTAAAATAACTTGCGGTTTATGCACTACGGAAAGGGCAATGCCCAAGCGTTGCAATTGTCCTTCGCTAATTTGGTTAATCTTATGGTTTTTACAAGCTGTTAAATTAAGCTGTTCTAAAAGGTCGTTTAGCTTGTTTTGATTTTCTTTTTTATTACTGAAGAATAAGCGTGCTTGTAAATTCTCTATAACACTTAACGATTGTATGGCATGTTTTTGCTGAAATACTAAGCCTATGTTTTTGCCTCTAAAACTATCGAGTTTACTACTAGATAGGGTATTAATGTTTGTGTTATTTATAGTAATGTTTCCTGTTTTTGGTTTTAATAAACCCGCTAAAAGATGCAAGAGCGTGGTTTTACCAATACCCGATTTACCAAGAATTAAAAGATGCTCATTTTCTTTTAATTGAATATTAGGGAAATTAAACGCTGTTTTCTGGTTTTTATATTTAAATGTTAGGTTTTCAGTTTGAATCATGATAAAAATGTAAACATTAAGCAAACAAGTTATTTCACTAAACTCGTAACGGTTTCAATGGCTTTTTTTAATACTTCCGGCTTGCTACCAGGACCAATGGTTAATAGTTTAGAACCTGTAATTGGGATGCTTTTAAACGGCCTTATATTAACAGAGCCATCGGGTTTGCGCTCAAAATACGTATAGTTTTCATGGTTGTCAATTTTAGTGCAACCTTTAACACGTAAAATGCTATTTGGTAAGTTTTGGCAAATGGTTTTTATTGCTTTTTCTGAAGGTAAATTTGGTAAATCGACAGAACACGATGCCCAATGTGCTTTAAAATGGTCTAATTTTTCGGCTATGTTTTGAGATGGTATTAATTCGGGTAAAAGTAATGCATCTAGTTTATTAGCATCAATAATTTGAGCCGTAGGGTTTAGGTTTTTTAAATTAATTATTACGTTGTTTTTTCTCTCCTTATCTACTTCATCTAAATGCGTTAAAACTAAGAGAGAAGATACTTGAATTTGATTAGCTTCTAACACATTGTGTTCGCCTCGTTTTTGCCAGTTTTTCACATCAACAACCGAGATTTGTATAGGCGGTAAAAATCGCTCGTTTAAGCCTACGCCTAAAAACTCCATGAGCGAACAAGCATCTGATGTGCCGTTGGCTTCAATTAAAGTAATGCCATTTTTTCTTTCAGGAATTCTGTTAACCGTTTCGCGAAGTTCAACAATGCCACTACAACAAATACAGCTTCCGCTTAGGGGTTTAATAGCGTTTAAATGAAGTTGATTTCTAAAGTGTTGCACATCCATGTTGGCATTTTCATAATCGTTTAATATTACAAAAGTTTGCCAATTTTTGGCTTGAAAACTTTCAATTAAATACTTTAAAAGTGTGGTTTTACCAGCACCCAAAAATCCAACAATGGTAATAATTGCTTCCAAAATTTATTTCTTTTTAGGTCTAAAAGGTGACATTACAGCTTCGTTACACTCTAAATACGGACCATTCATTAAGTCGATACAGTAAGGAATAGCTGGAAAAACAGCATCTAAACACTCGCGAATAGATTTGGGTTTTCCTGGTAAATTTACAATAAGGCTGTTGCCTCTAAGTCCCGCAGTTTGTCTAGATAAAATGGCTGTGGGCACATATTTTAGAGATTCGGCACGCATAAGTTCACCAAAACCAGGCATCATCCGGTCGCAAACGGCCTCGGTAGCTTCTGGGGTTACATCGCGTTTTGCAGGACCAGTACCGCCTGTGGTTACTACTAAACAGCAGTTTTTGTTATCAACTAAATCTATTATTGTGTTTTCAATTTGGTCTTGTTCGTCAGGAATTATTCTATAAACGTTGTTCCATTTAGAAGTTAAATATTCGTTTAAGGTATTTATAATGGCTTTACCGCTTAAATCTTCGTAAATACCTTGGCTAGCTCTGTCGCTTACAGTAATTATTCCTATGTTAATGGGGTGCATCTTTTTTTTCAAACAAAGTTAAGCATTTGTAGGATTGAAATTTTCAATAGGCCACGAATCAATATTTGGAAATAAATTGCCTTTCCAGAGATTAATTTCATTATCGGTTAGTAAACATTTATTAAGTTGTTCAATCATGTTAAAATAAGTTGGTTAATTTATGTTGATGAATTATTAACAATACCCAAAAACTCATTGCGGTTAACTTTATTTTCAAAACAACCATCATACTCAATAGTTGTGATAAAACTATCTTTGTCTTTAATGCCTCTGGAAGATACGCAGAGGTGTTTTGCAGAAATCATTACAATAACATCTTTGGTGTTTAAAACAGATTGTAAGTCTTTTAAAATTTGAAGCGACAAGCGCTCTTGTACTTGCGGGCGGTGAGCATAATAATCTACTAAGCGGTTAATTTTAGATAAGCCAATAACTTTATCTTTAGGAATATATGCAATATGTGCGTGCCCCGTAATTGGTAAAAAATGATGCTCGCATGACGAATCGATAGTAATGTTTTGTTCTACAAGCATTTTTTTATACTTGTACTTATTTTCAAAAACCGAAAGTTTGGGTTTGTTTTCAGGGTTTAAGCCATAAAACAGTTCTTTTACATACATTTTAGCAAAGCGATATGGCGTTCCGGAGAGGCTATCATCAGTTAAATCTAGCCCTAGTTCTTCCATAATTTTGGCAAAGTGATGTTTTATGTTTTCTATTTTTTCGTCATCACTTTTATCAAAAGCGGTTGTTAAAAGTGGCGTTTCAATAGCTGTTGAAACGTGATTATCTCCTATGTTTTCTATGAGTTCTTTATTCATTATTTATACAGCAATTATCGGTTTTACATTGGCAGTATTTTAAATTATAAATATGAAGTATAACCATAGAAATAGCTGTGAAATAAATAAATACCTCAGGTAAGTGTAACCAATCTAATTTTTCATTTATTATTAAAAAACATAAAAGACTCCAACAAACCCAAAGGGCCGCTTTTACACTACTTTTAGTTGTGTTTTTTGTTGATTGGTACACTGTAAAAAAGGAAATTATTAAGAATATAAAATCAATAGATTTCCACCAAAAAGGGACATTTTTTGCGGCACAGCATGCAGCAACTTGTGTTTGTACTAAAAATAAAAAAGGTGTAGCTAAGCAATGTATTAAACATAAGGTGCTGGCTAAGGCACCCCAAGCATCAGGTTTTTTTAAGGCTATTTTCATTGTATAATTTAATGCAACTAGTTTGCAAATATAGCCTAAATCTTATTAATGCAACGTTGTTGCATTATGTTTTTAGTGTTTATTTAACAAATTACAAATGATTTGTTTTGTAAAGTGTTTATAAGTATGTGAATTGAAGTTAGCCTTCAATAACGTCTTTATATTCTTCAAAAAAAGTTTCAAACAAGGTCATGTTTTCATTAAAAAATTCCATAACAACTTGCCAAGTGTTTTTATTGTGAATTGATACTTTTTGTTCTAAAGGCACATAAATTCTAGATATTTCTTTATAATTTTCTAAAATGTATGTTTCATCATAAATGGCATTAGGTAAATACTCACCTTGTAAAATACTTTTTAGGGCTTCTAATTTCTCCCAGTATTTTATTCTAAATTCTAAATCGTCTTCAATATCAAGGGCAACTAAAGCTTTTTTAGTATCAAAATGAAATTTAAAGCTAAAACCCTTTAGTTTCGTGTTGTATAAAATCCATTTTCTTGGAAAAGATTTACCAAAGCTGGTCCAAAATTCTTGTCTTAGTAATCTAGATTCTTCTTTACTAAACATATTATTTAGTTAAAATGTGTATTTATATTAAATATGCAATACCAACTCCCAAAATAATGGCTATAAACTTTGAGGTATTAAACCTGTGCCCATCACCACTTTCAAACAAAATTGTTGTTGAAATGTGAAAAAATATACCAATTACTATAGCGTTTATTACGGTTATAGCGTTATGCATATCACCGTAAATATTAGCAATAAGGGTACCTAAAGGGGTCATACAGGCAAATACTAGTAAAAAAGCGCCTATTTGAAATTTATCATAATTACTCTTTAACAAAAACATGCTTATTATGGTAGCTATAGGTATTTTGTGTACTAAAACACCGTAAACCATATCATTATGGTTGTGAATTGAGAAGCCTTCTAAAAAGCTATGGATGCATAAACTTAAAAATAGTGCGTACGGAAACGTTTTATCGTTTTTATTATTGTGAACATGCCCATGTTCTGCGCCTTTTGAGAAAAGCTCTAAAATAATTTGAAGCATAATACCGCACATAATGTAAAGTCCTGTGGCTTTTGCTTCTAGGTGGTGGTATACTTCGGGTAGTAGTTCAAAGAGTGTTAATGCTAGCAAAAAAGCACCGCTGAATGATAGTAGTAATTTTGTATTCCAAGATTTTGTGTGCTTTGTGAAACGCGCAATAATAACACCTAAAATTACAGCTAAAAAGGGAAAAAGATAGTTATTCATGAAAATTGTAAAACAAAATGGTGCTTAATAGTGTATTTATGTTATTTAAAAATCATAACTAAACGTTCTGATGTTTTTTTGCTAAACTTACGTAAGTTATAATCGCCAAAAACATCTAGTAAGTGTACGTTGGCTTCTTCAAATAACTGTTCAAAATCTTCTAAAGTAAAACCTCTAACACGTTCTTTGTAATTGTAAAAGTGATCATTGTCTGTAAACGAAATGTCTTTAATAATGTGCTTATCTTCAACGTATCGTTTTAAATTAAAAGTGATGTTGTTTACGGTTTTAACTTCCTCTGGTACTAGGTTGTTAATAACATAATCAGTGTTCATAAAATCTATCACACCAAAACCAAATTCGTTTAAATTAGCTTTAATGGCTTTTATGGTTTTAAGGTTATCAGCATCGTCATCAAAATACCCAAAACTGGTAAATAAATTAAAAACAGCATCAAATTGTTTTTCAAAAGGCTGGCACATGTTATGAACCTTAAAATTTAGGCGATGGTTTTCGTATTTTTTAGCAAAATTAATACTGTTTTCGCTTAAATCTACACCTGTAACATCATAACCAATTTTATTTAAATATCGGGCATGTCTACCACGTCCGCAGGCTAAATCTAAAATTGTACCATTTTCGGGTATATTTAAATAATTAGTAAGCGTATCCATAAACGCATGGGCTTCGGTGTCATTTCTATCTTTATATAAAATGTGGTAGTATGGCGTATCAAACCAAGATGAAAACCAAGTAGATGTATCTGTATTCATTATTCTTTTTATAGGGTTACTGTTTTTATTTAATTTGATGACTCAAAAAAATAGTAAGAATGATAACCCAGTTACGTGTGCTCAAAATGTAATGCAAAAGTACACCAATTTTTATCATATAAAAACATAACATATAAATGACACATGTATGGTAAATACTAAGCTTGTATATTTTAAAAACTATAGTTTGCTTTATGCCAAAAAAAATACGTTATTTTTGCTTCTTATACTTATAAATTAATGTAGTAGCAAAAAATGGATGAAAATTTCAAAATGGTAGCCAAAACATTGTTTGGTTTTGAAGATTTATTAGCAAACGAACTAACACAACTTGGAGCACAAGATGTTAAAAAAGGGGTACGTAATGTAAGTTTTGTTGGTGATAAAGGCTTTATGTACAAAGCAAATTTAGGCCTGCGTACTGCTATAAAAATTTTAAAACCTATACATAGCTTTAAAGTATTTAATGAGCAAGATTTGTATAATAACATATACAAAATGCCTTGGGAAAACTACTTGAAGGCTTCAGGTTCATTGGCGGTAGATGCTACTATTCATTCACAAGTATTCAAACATTCGTTATTTATTGCTTTAAAAACTAAAGATGCTATAGTTGATAGGTTTAGAGATAATACAGGACAACGACCAAATGTAGATTTAAAATTTCCAGATTTAAAAATTAATATTCATATTGATAGAAATGATTGTACAGTATCACTAGATGCCTCAGGCGATTCTTTACACAAACGAGGTTACAAAACAGCTACCAATATTGCGCCCATAAATGAAGTATTAGCTGCTGGTATGATTATGCTGTCTGGTTGGGATGGACAAAGTGATTTTATGGACCCCATGTGCGGCTCTGGCACCATGCTAATTGAGGCTGCTATGATTGCTTGTAACATACCACCAAACCTAATGCGTAAAGAGTTTGCTTTTGAGCGTTGGGAAGATTGGGATGTAGATTTGTTTGAAAAAATTGAAGAATCACTACTAAAAAAAACACGCGATTTTCATTATAAAATTATAGGTTATGATAAAGCGCCCAGTGCCGTTTATAAAGCCAAAGATAATGTTAAGAATGCGCAGTTAGACGATTTTATAACCGTTAAACACGAAGATTTCTTTAAAACCCAAAAAGGCGGAGACGCCAAATTGCACATGGTATTTAATCCACCCTATGGTGAGCGTTTAAATATTGATATGGAGCAATTTTATAAAAATATAGGCGATACCCTAAAGCAAAATTACCCAGGTACCGATGCTTGGTTTATTACATCAAACTTAGATGCTTTGAAACATGTAGGTTTGCGTCCTTCAAGAAAAATACAACTATTTAATGCCAAATTAGAATCTAAATTGGTTAAATATGTTATGTACGAAGGAAGTAAAAAAGGTAAATACATGAAATAAATTTTAGTTTAAAACTAAATAAAATTATGAATGAAGATGTTTTAAATGGTTTAATTCAAACCGAAGAATTACAAACCATTTTGAGTTTAGAAAAAGAGGCACAAGCCTATTTAGAAAGTCATGAGTGGTGTATTGAAGTAAAAAAATCTTGGTATGATTTTGAATTCAGTTCTTATGATTTATTAGGTGTATTTCTATTTGAAATAGAACCCATTAATAAAGATGTTGATGATTTTATTTGGGTAATTGCTGGCGATTTGCCTTTTGTTTATCTAGATAAATCTATTAAATCTGCGCATGAAGCTGTTGATATATATTGCAAATTAATGTATGATTGGGTTGAAAATGTATTAAACGAAAATTCACTTGAAAACTCTTTTCCGGTACCAATAGATCCTACTTTTGAAAACGCAGAGTTACTAAAACTAAGAATAGATATTTTAAAAGAAGTTTTTTTTAGTGAAAGCTAAAAAGGTTTTTTTATACTATTATCGGTCTCGTATAACCGTCATTTACGGATAAATATACGAAGTTTTTCGGTTTAGCACTGAAGTTAGCAATTCCGGGTGGATTCGGACGTAGTCGAATCCACCGTAATTGCGGTTATACATTGTTGGGAACTGGCTTTATTTCGGTTTATATTTTCTTTTTTTATTATGTTCAATAACACTTTTAATAAGCACTATAGCTAAAAGTGAATAAGGAAAATACCAAGAAATGATTTTTCTGTTCATTAAAATCATAGCGAAAATTAACAAACTCCAAAGCACAATATCTGTTACTTTTTTATTTCTTTTCTCTTTATTCTTTTTTTGGTCAAACCTTAAATTTTCTTCAATGGCTTCTTGTGGAATGCTGAATGTTTCTTCTCCGTTATGTTCTAAACAATTTTCAATGTCCTGAATTAACATTTTTCGGGAATAGAATATTTCCTCGTCTGCGTATAAAACAACAGATTGACTTAAGTCAATAAGTCCGATTGAAATAATATTTATGCAAGCACTTACTAATTCGTCAGCACCAAACGTGAATGAAATTCCAAAATCTTTATTCGTTAAATCTTTTTTTAGGTTGGTAAAATCGGAAAGAATTTGTGTTGCGGGATTAAAATAAATTTCAAGAAAGGTTTGATTTCCGTTCAGAACACAATCTATTGAGTCAATTAGATTAAGATTTTCAAATTTTTCAAAGTCAGTTAAGAATTTAAAATCATAACCTAACTCTTTAATTTTATTTTCAAGTTCAATTTTTGTCGGAAGTTTATCTTTCTGAACAAAATTTATTAATGTCATTGACATAGTTTGTTGTGCGTTTTTTTCAGCTTGTTGCCAACTTTAAAAAATTAACCAATCTTACTTAATTTTTTAACTGAAAGTATAAGGTTGTGTAAAAGCTAAATAATTACTTTTTAGCCTTTTTATACAAAGGTATTCTATAGCCTATAGTGTAACTGTAACTGGTGCCTAAACCAGTGCTATCATAGGTGCGGCCGTATCCAGGTATGTAAACGTTTTCAAAATTATCAGGATCAGTTTCACTAGCTAATATTTTTAACTGCACATTTAAACCCATGTAAAGGTTGTTAAATAATTCAACTTTCATACCTAAAATAAGTTCACCCCAAAATGCAGTTAAGCCACTAAATTCTTGGGTGTCTGTTGATGTAAATTGCGGATTCCAATATTGATTAGTGCTGTAAACCGAAAAGCTATTTAAATCGTGCGAAAAACTACTGGCACCAATTCTAAAACCTGCGTAAACCATATTATCCATATCTAGCCAATTTTCATACATATTTAAATCTATACCGGCTTTAAAGTATGAGCCATTGGTAGTAATATCCATATAATCTGTAATGGTGTTTTTTTCTTCAAAACCAATTTCTCCAGCTATATACATGTTTTTTTTCAGTCTAAAATCTGCCGCAACTTCAAAGCCTGTATAATCTTCATCTAAAAAAGAACGTATTAATTTACCAACATCGCCAGCAACTCTTAGCCCGTATTTTTGTTTAACTTTTAAAGAATCGGTTACGTTTACAATACTATCATTTTGGGCAAAGGTAGTGGTGCTAAACGCAATTATTAAAGCTATACTAGTGAAATAAGTTAAAATGTGTTGCGTTTTCATTTTCTACAGGTTGGTTATTAGTTAATTTTATGGGGTTGCCTAAAAGCCAGTTATTACCATCATCTGTTATTACCACTTCAACGTTGTTAAAAATGGTTTTATACCCACAGGCTCTAGATACATAAACTTCTTCGGTGGTATAGTTAATGGTAATGGTGTCTATGTTTCCTTCAATAAAATCATCACTACTATTATCTGGTGTACCATTATTGTTTATGGTAGCGTCTTTTATAAGGTTGTATTGGGTGGTATTGGCATCGGTTTTTAAGGGTAATATAAAATCATCGGCTGTTACAAATTCATAACCAGATAAAATAACGTCATTATCAACCCCAACAACAACTAAGTTAAATACATTTTTACGGTTTTCCTGATTTGTGAAATCATATAAATCTATAAGTAATGATGGTGTTGTTTGTGTGCTTTCCGGACAAATATCATCTCTTTCACAACTTATAAAAGCTACTGTGAAAATTACAAGAGGTAGTATAATTAATTTTAAGTGTTTCATTAGTTTTTGCGTATACGTTTATACGTTTTGTTTATTGAAAATTGTTAGTGTTTTTCAAACAATACAACAGTTTCTATATGTGCTGTATGCGGAAATTGATCTACTAAACTCATTTTTTTTATGGTGTAACCTTCGGCCATTAATTGCTCGGTATCTCGGGCTTGGGTGGCAGGGTTACAAGATACATAAACCAAACGTTCTGCATTTAGGTTTATTATTTTTTTAAGTGTTTTTGGTGCAATACCTGCACGTGCAGGGTCTAAAATAATAGTGCGTATTTTGTTTTTGTACTGCGGGTGTTCGGTAAGGAATTTACCAACATCGGCGGCGTAAAATTTCAAACCATCAATGCTATTTCTTTTGGCGTTTTCTTTAGCATCTTCAATTGCCGATGCCACAATATCCACACCAACAATTTTAGTGTTTTTACTTTTTGAAGCTAAAATTTGCCCAATGGTTCCGGTGCCACAAAACAAATCTAAAACCACTGTATTATCAATAGCTTCTTTGTTTTCTAGTGCATAATCAATAACCTTGGTATATAGTTTTTCGGCGCATTTTGGGTTGGTTTGAAAAAAACTTTTTATGCTAATTTCAAAATTTAAACCAAGTAGTTCTTCAACAATTTTATCTTCACCATAAATAAGTTTAATGCTACCGGTGGTTGCAATGGTGCGGTCTCCAATTTCATCATTAATAGTGTGAAGAAAGCCAGCAACTCTATCTCCAAATAATTCTACCAAATAATTGGCAAATGTAGTTAGGTTAAATTTAGGCAAATCATATGATGTGGTTACCAAATTAAAAAGTAGTTTATTGGTTTTGTACGATTTTCTAACAATAAAATACCTAAAAAAACCTTCTTTTCTTGGAGCGTGCCATGGCGCTAAACCTGTTTGTTGGCAGTAATTTCTAATGTGTTTTAGGTTGTTTTCAACCTGGGCATCAAATAAGCCACTATCGTTATTTAAATTTTCGGCACACCACCATGTACCTCGTTTTTTAAAGCCTAATGTAAAAGCGTCAATATCGGTTTTTTCTGTTCTATCATATCCAATGGCCGAAAAACCGTATTCCATTTTATTTCTGTAATGAAAAGTGTTTGGTGAGCTTACAAATTCATCAAACAAACTTTCAATGTTGGGTACTTTACCAATGCGTTTAAAAAGCTCTAAAGTGCTGGTTTGTTTATATTCATGTTGCTTTTCAATAGGTAAGTAAATATAAGGCGCACCGGGTATATCTTGGTATGGTATAGTGGTTTCGTTTTCGGCTCTAGTAATAACATCAAGCAATTTGCCTTCAGCATACTTTTTACTAGATTTTTTAATTTGCGTTTTAACCGTTTGCCCGGGTATGGTGTTGGGTACAAACACAACAAACTCGCCGTGTTCATTTCTTATACGTCCAATTCCTTTTCCACCAAAGGCGTAATCTTCAATAAGCAGTTCAATTATTTCACCGCGTTTTACAAATTTGTTTCGTTCTCTTCTAGGCATGCTGCAAAAATAATAATAGCAACAAATAAAAGGTTATTTATTTAAATTAAAGTTTCTACCATTTTTACTAAAAAAATAGATAAACAAATAATATTTGTAACTTGCAGTACTTATCTAGGGATGATTTCTCTCCCACGCTGAATTTTCAGAATCTTTTCTGAAAGGATAAAGGTAGAGTAGGAATGGTTATTTTATTAACAATTAAAACTTTTTAAAATGGCTGTTTTACAAAAATTAACGTCACAGCAAGCAATTGAATTAGAAAAAACGTATGGCTCTAACACATACCACCCGTTACCTGTAGTATTAAGCAAAGGGGAAGGTGTATATGTTTGGGATGTAGATGGAAAACGTTATTACGATTTTCTATCGGCTTATTCTGCGGTAAACCAAGGACATTGCCACCCCAAAATTATTAATGCTATGGTTGAGCAAGCAAAAACCTTAACCCTAACATCTAGAGCTTTTTACAATGATAAATTAGGTGTATACGAAAAGTATGCCTGTGAGTATTTTGGTTTTGATAAATTATTACCAATGAACTCTGGTGCCGAAGCCGTAGAAGCGGCTATGAAAGTATGCCGTAAATGGGCTTACGAGGTAAAAGGTATTGCTGAAAACCAAGCGCAAATTATAGTTTGCAAAAACAATTTTCATGGACGTACTACTACCATTGTATCATTTTCAAGTGATAGTACCGCAAATAAAAACTTTGGTCCGTATGCCGATGCTTTTATTAATATTGAATATGATAATTTAGACGCTTTAGAAGAAGCCTTAAAAAACAATAACAACATTGCAGGTTTTTTAGTGGAGCCTATACAAGGCGAAGCAGGTGTATACGTGCCTTCCGAAGGCTATTTAGCCAAAGCAAAAGCCTTGTGCGAAGCGCATAATGTATTATTTATTGCAGATGAAATTCAAACAGGTATTGCCAGAACAGGAAAACTTTTAGCCGTACACCACGAAAACGTACAACCCGATATTTTAATTTTAGGAAAGGCCATAAGTGGTGGCGCGTACCCAATTAGTGCCGTGTTAGCCAACAATAATATTATGGATGTAATGACACCCGGAACACACGGAAGTACTTTTGGCGGAAACCCTTTGGCAGCCGTTATTGCTATTGCTGCTTTAGAGGTGGTTAAAGAAGAAAATCTAGCTGAAAATGCCCGTGTTTTAGGCGAACTTTTTAGAAGCGAAATGAACAAATACATTCAAACTAGTAATATAATTACCAAAGTGCGTGGTAAAGGATTATTAAATGCTGTTGTTGTAAATGATACTGAAGATAGTGACACTGCTTGGAACATGTGTTTAGCTTTAAGAGATAATGGCTTAATAGCAAAACCAACACACGGAAATATTATTAGGTTTGCACCACCATTAGTTATGAATAAAGAACAGTTATTAGACTGTGTGCGCATAATAACAGAAACATTTAAACAATTTGAAAATTAATTTATGGAAGAAACATCTGCTTTTGAAAGTTTTGAACTTGGTATTAACACAGAAATTAAAGACTATTTAACTGAAACCGCCAAATGGTCCTCCTTTTTAGCAATACTAGGCTTTGTAGGCATTGGTTTTATGGTGCTTGGTGGTATAATAATGGGAATAACAGGCGCTGCTTCTAGTGGTTTGGCTTCAGCTTATGGGGCAGGTTACGCATCGGGTGTAGCGTTGTTTTATATTATTATTGCCGCTGTTTATTTTTTTCCTGTACTGTATTTGTTCAGATTTTCAAAAAGTATGAAAAGTGCTTTAAAACAAGAAAATAATAACGATTTTGCTAAAGCGTTTTCAAGTTTAAAATCGCATTACAAGTTTTTAGGCATTTTTTCTATAGTGTTAATTTCACTGTATATTTTAATTATAATAGGAGTAGCCGTAGGCGCTTCAATATTTTAAAAAAAGAAAATAAAGTATAAAAAAAGCGACCGTTTTACTAAAAATGGTCGCTTTTTATTTATTTGAACATTTGAAAAAGGAATTTTTTTATTGAGCTTGTTGGTATTGTTCTAGTATTTGTTGAACATTTTCCATATAAGCATCCCATCCTCCCATACTATAAATATTAAAAATAGCGTAGCAAAAATATAATACATTGATAATTAAACTTACCAAAGCAACAGTTTTAGCGGTATTCATTGTTTTAATACTATTTGAATCAAAGTTTTTTGGGTTTAATTTTGCTTCTTTTAATTTAGATTGAGCTATAAAAAAAGCAATACCAGCAAGGATAAATCCTAAGCCACCAAAACAGCAGCATAAAAAGCCAATAATTGCTAAAACGTATACAAGTGTGGGATTAAGTTTTTGTTGTTCCATAAAGTTCTTTTTATTTGATTATTTTGATTAAGTAGCTTACAATGATTATTATTATTGATAGAATAGCTAAAACTGATTTGATTTTATTTGCGTTTTTAAATGTAAAGAAAATATTAATTAAAATTATAAAAAATAAAGGAAGTAAAGTATAGATAGCAGGATACATGTAGAAAGCATCAACAAATTCTCCTTTAAAAATTAATGCAATTGAGCGTTGCATACCGCAACCAAAACATTCTACACCAAACAACTTTTTGTTTAAACAAGGAAGCATGTATTCTTCCATAAAGCAATAGCTATTTAAAAATTTATGCTAATGTAATAAATAATAAACGTATTACTTTTGGTTGTTAATTACAATTTTTTGGGTTTTTGTAGTATTGTTATCTGCAGTTACTTTTGCAACGTAAACACCAGTACTTAGGTTTTTTGTAGAAAACGAAAGTGTATTACTATTAGAGTTTATAGTTTTAAATAACACCTGTTTACCGCTAACATCAAACATGTTTAATGTTTTTAGCTTTAAACTATTGGGGTTGTTGATTACAACCTGTGCTTGAGCGTTATTTTGGTATATTTTAAAGTTTTTAAAAGTTTCTTCAGTAGTGTTTAAGGTGTTTTTAGCAAACGTAATTTCAAACCTGTCATTATAAACGCCTTTATTTAAAACGGTATTAAAACTACCGTCTTTAATATTGGTGTATGTGTTGGTTTCGTTATCAAACATATATACATCTACATCACTAGGTATGTTGTTAAGTTGATTTACGGTAACGCTAAAAGGCGTATTGTTTTGGTTGGTTTTAAAACCAAATTTTAATCTGGTGCTTTCAGAATAGTTAATAGATTTTATAGATAAATTTTTATCTTCAGAAATTAAATACGCATCACTACTTAGGGTGTTTACATTTGAACCATCAAAACCTTTATTATAGGTATTGTTATCTGGTGTGCCTTTTCTAAAAGCAATAACATTTTCTTTGTAAAACGCATTATTAACGTGTGTGTGTAGTCTTATTTCAGGTATTATTGTAGGGTTATCAATAATCTTTTTATAATCTACACCGTTATGAGACATGGGGTAGTTTTTTGTTTGTGTGTTCTTTTCTGTTTTTTTACTGTTTTTTGCAAAAATAGAACCATGACCAAGCGGTGTTGAGTCTTCTGCAAAAGAAACACGCATAGCGTTGGTAAATTCGGCATCACCACCAAGGCCAATAGGGTCACTGGCTATTATAAAACCTTGCCCTATGGCAGCAAAACGTCTTCGGTTATTTCCGGTAAAATCAGTTGTATTTCCAGAAGTAGTTCCATTTGTAGTACCATCGCCATTATAGTTTTCAAAAGGAGCCACATTGTAGGTGCCATTATCGCCTAAATCTGTTAAATCACCAGGAATATATTCACCGTAACCACCTTCATAATCTGCTAGATAATGTGAGTTGTTTTCTTTTTGTTCCCAGAAATAAATTTCATTTAAAAGGATAGCTTGATTGGTTACTGATTCTACAAAAAACAATTTTAAATCTAGTGCAGAAGGGTATGGGTTACCTGTTAACGTTTGTGCACTATTTGGTATTCCCGATGGTTGATCATCAACACCATCAAACCTACAGCTTACTAAAATAGTTCCGTTATTTGGGCGCCCTCTAAAATCTAACACATTATCAGTATTAGGGCTTCCTTTTAAAGTAAAACCATAACCAGTTTCAATATTGCCGGCATCTAACTCTTGCTGCCAACTGTAGTATCCTTCGCCATCGCGCATGCTGTAAATCCAGTAGTTTGCAAGTTCTGTAGCAGTGCCTTCATAACTGGTTGTATATGCGTAAGGTACAGAAGTTACATTGCTAACATCAGTGTCATCATCAGGGTCGTGTATGTTGGTACCGTTAAAATCTACGTTTTGGTTTGAAGTATTATCACTAACACCAACTGGAGAGCACCAAAAGTTGTATTCATATACATTGGTGGTTTGGTTTTGGTAAACTGAAATTTCACCTGCATCAGAGTTTTTTATATCAACATCTTGTACTAACTGCGCATCGCCTCTTAAGTAAAAATTGGAAGTGGCAGACTCTAACCTAATGTCATTAGTTACAAAAACGGGCACATCAAGTGCGTATAATTCAGTATTGTTGCCAACGTATAAATCTTGTGCAAAAACGTTAGAAAAACAAGCTAGTAAGCTTAATATTAAAGTAGTATGTTTCATAATTTGGGGTAAATGAATAGTACTAAAGTACAATTTTTTTTGTTAAATTGAAAATAGCTGCCTATTGTTTACACTTTTTACACGTATTCATTATAATTTTGTTAAAAATTTAAAATGAAATATCTAAACTATATACTCATAATTTTAGGCGCCATGGTAGCGTTATATGCTAACAGTAGTAAAACGCAAAATGTGTTTGTGCTTATAATTGGCATTGTTATGCTTATGTTAGGTGTTTACAGGGTTTCAACAACCATACCTAGCAAAAAAGATAAAGATGAATTTGATAATACTAATGATTAAATGAGTTTTAAAAAGGGCGATACAGTTGCGGTTTTAGATGAAAATTTATCGGGTATTGTTACAAATATTGCGGGTACAACAATTACTATTGAAACTGAAGATGGTTTTTTATTAAATTTTGAAGCCAATGCTTTGGTTAAAGAAGATGTTTCAGCATTAAAAAAATCTGTTTTCACACACAAAAGCTTAAATGCCGTAGTTTCTGAAAAAGAAGAAAAAAAACGACATAAACAGCCAAAAGTAAAGGCTAAAGAACGTTTTCAGTCAACCATGGAAGTAGATTTGCATATACATCAGTTAGTGAAAAATGCGAAAGGCATGAGTAATCACGAGATGTTAACACTACAACTTGATACGGCAAAAAGACAATTAGAATTTGCTATAAATAAACGCATACAAAAAGTTGTTTTTATACACGGTGTAGGTGCAGGTGTTTTAAAACTTGAGTTAGAATACCTTTTTGGACGCTACAATCATATAAAGTTTTATGATGCCAATTACCAAAAATACGGTTTAGGCGCTACCGAAGTTTACATTTACCAAAACTTAGCACCTTAATTAAAAGCGGGCGTTAAAGTTTCAGTTTTTGATGTTTTGCTATCACCGGTTAAATTACCAAAAAACAACGCGTCTTGTGTTAGGTTTGTAAGGTCTAAATTTAAAATGGTAGCCGTAACTAAAAATGCTTTCGTATAACTGTGTTGTCTGTAAGCTGTAGCAGGTAAAACATCACTAACATCTGGATTTAAATAATCTGGTCCAACAGCTTCATTAGTTTCGTCGTTTTCAGGGTTTTGGTCTTGTACACCTTTTTCTTCGTCTCTAGTTAATGTACCATCACCATCATCATCATTGTCTAAATAATCGGGTGTGCCATCGCCATCGGTGTCTTGCGCATCGCTTAAATCGCCATCGCCATTAGGGTCTGGGTTTTCATTAGCGGTTGGCACATTATCGCCATCATCATCAAAATCAATATAATCGGGTATACCATCCCCGTCAGTATCTTGCGCATCATCAAAAATACCATCGCCGTTTGGGTCTGGGTTTTCAAGTTCTGTAGGTACGCCATCGTTATCATCTTCAGTTAAAACAGTTCTAAAAAATACAGAACAAGCACTTTCATCATCATTTGTAATTTCAATGTCAGCAGGCGGAACGTCATTACAAAATAAATCGCCACCAGAAATTGAGGCATTACTGTAAGTTCTGTAGTTAAAAGTACCGGTTTTAGTTTCTTCAAAGGTATTATCATCGGCTACATTTAGCATAGCATCTACGGTGTAATTGCTAATGAATACTGAAAGAGATTCAGATGGGTCATTCTTAGTTTTATAAAGTACAATGCCACTAACACCATTACAAGCCTGAAAAGTGTCTTCAAAATCAAGACTTACGGTAATAACATCACCATCATCACATGAATAAATAGTGGTTAAACACAATGAAAATAAAACTAAAAATACGTGGCGCATAGGTGTTAATTTTACAGCAAAAATAATAGAATTGTTATTTATAACGTATGTTATTGAAAATAATTTTATTTCAAGTATTTTTGCCACCTAAAACGCTTCAATTGTATTACAAATGAAAACTGTGTATTTTGATAACGCTGCTACAACAAAACTACGCGATGAAGTAGTTACCTCTATGGCAACAGTTATGCAAAATAACTACGGAAACCCATCATCTTCATACAGTTTGGGCAGAGCCTCAAAGGTTTTAATAGAAAAGGCTAGAAAAACCATTGCCACTATTTTTAATGTTTCTGAAGGTGAAATTATTTTTACTTCGGGCGGTACAGAAGCCGATAATTTAATATTGAAAAGTGCGGTAAATAGTTTACATGTTACTCATATTATTTCAACAAAAATAGAGCATCATGCGGTTTTAAATACCTTGTTAAATTTAGAAGAAACAGCAAACATTAAATTAACATTTTTAGATGTTGATGCACGCGGAAACATAAGTTTTGAAGCCTTAGAAAACGCCCTAAAAACAGAGGCAAAGACCTTGGTAAGCCTCATGTATATTAACAATGAAATTGGTAATATTTTAGATGTTGCACGTGTAGCCACCTTGTGTAAGCAATATGGCGCTTTGTTTCATAGTGATGCGGTACAAGCAATAGGGCATTACAATATAAATTTACAGGATATTGCTGTAGATTTTTTAGCGGCATCGGCACATAAATTTCATGGCCCCAAAGGTGTAGGTTTTGCTTTTATACGTAAAAATACGGGCTTAAAACCAATAATAACTGGTGGCGAACAAGAACGCGGTTTAAGAGCAGGCACCGAGAGTGTGCACAATATTGTGGGTATGGAAACCGCCATTAAAATGGCTTACAATAATATTGATACCGAAAGGGCATATATTACATCAATTAAACAGTATTTTATTGATAAAATTTCAGAGGAAATACCTCAAGTAACATTTAACGGACTTTCCGGAAACATAAAAACAAGCGCATACAATTTAGTGAATGTTTGCTTGCCACTGCCACCCGAAAGTACGGCTATGATTTTATTTCAGTTAGATTTAAAAGGTATTGCTTGCTCAAGAGGTAGTGCTTGCCAAAGTGGTAGCACAAAAGCATCGCATGTTTTGGCCGAAATTTTAAATAGTAATGATGTTAAAAAACCGTCTTTACGCTTTTCATTTAGTAGCTATAATACCAAAGAAGAAGTAGATTATGTTATTAAAACTCTTAAAACCTTTATTAAATAAGTAGTTTTTGTGCTTATTTTTAGTAATTTCTTTGTTTTTTAAGGTTGATTTTGTACTTTTAATCTATAAGTCTCTCACATTTTATTTACCCAAATCTAAATTTAATTGTATGAGAGTCTACAATATTTATTTTTCTTTCCTAATTTTATTAGCATTACAATGGCATGTGCACGCCCAAGTTGGTATTGGTACAGTAACACCTAATCCTACTTCAATTCTAGATGTTGAATCTACCACACAAGGTATGTTAACGCCAAGAATGACAACTGCACAAAGAAATGCCATTGCAACACCTGCACAGGGCCTTTTAGTGTTTGATACAGATGAAAATTTGTTTTATTATTACAGCGGATCTGCATGGTTGCCGCTTTCAAACCAACAAAGAGATAATTATAAATTAGTAAAAAGCGCCGCCGATTTAGCCGATGAACTTGCTGCTGGTGGTGGTACCGAGTACTTATTATCAACTAATACGCTTTACGAAATAAACGGAACAATATTATTAGCAGCGCCTATTAATTTAAATAGTGCTTACGTTACAGGTAGAGACACCAATGAAGATGTGCTGGTACGCTCTGGAGGTACTTTATTTCAAGGAAGCACTAGTGGTTCAATAAGAAGTTTAACGCTTACTGCGCCTGGAGGCACTATTTTTAATTTAACAGGTACAGGGGCAGAAAATTTAATATTAAGAGATGGCTTTATTGTAAACTCAGGGAGCGTTGGTACTATTTCAGATTTTAATTTAGTATTTACAAGTATTTTACAGTTTGTTGGTAATACTGCTGGTATTACATATACAGATATTCATCAGTTATTATTGAATTCTGAAGGTTGGGATGGTTCAAATGGTGGTACATACCAAACTATGACGGGCGATTTTGAAGTTATTGCCAAACAAGGTGGTTTTAGCGAGGTTACTGGTGTTAATGTGGGTTTTGATGTTACAGGTATTACATCTCTTAGTGGCGGCGGAACTTTAGCAGCCGTGGCCTTTTATGGTGGTGGTAATTATATTAATGGCCCATCACCATACACAGGTTATAGTTTTACCAGAGACTGGGATGTGAATTGCCCAGGAATACCTGTTGAAACCGATGGTGTTGCTGGTGGAAATTTTTATTATGATGGCGTGGTAACTACTGGGTTTACTCAAACAATAAATAACGGAACTGCAGTTGAAGTTCAAGGAAACGGATCTTGGGTTGCTAATAATTTATTTAGATTTACTAGTACAGGTGGTGATAATGAGCTTGAATATGATGGTGTTAAAACAAGACAGTTTCAAATAAATGCGTCTTTATCTGTTAGGGTAACTGGGGCTGCAGGAAATTTTTATGCGTTTTATATAGCAAAAGAGGGCGTTGTAATTCCAGAATCTAATGCTGTGATATATATTGATAACGATAGTCAAATTCAAAATGTATCTATAAATACCAATACTAGCTTAATTAATGGTGAAGCTATTCAAGTTTATGCACAACGTTTAACTGGCTCAGGTACAGATAATTTAATCGTGTTTTCAGAGAACGTAAGTATAAAATAATTAAAACTTCATAGTAGTTCTTACATTAAACACTCGTGGTGTTAAGTAGTTTGGTATGGCGTATTGGCGTTTGCTATATACATCTCTAACCCAAGTGTTTGTAATAGAGTTTTGCACATCAAAAATATTAAATATTTCAAAACCTAAAGAGAGTTCTTTAAATGGTTTCTTCCAACCGCTGTTAAATTGTTTTTTAGCATCAACCAAAACTAATTGTAAGCCAAAATCGGCTCGTTTATAATCTGGTAGTCTGTTTTGGTACACATAAGGGTCTGCATAACTAGGTGAGCCACCCGGAACGCCCGTATTATAAACCAAATTTAAATACATTTTTAAATGTGGCATGTTTGGCACGTAATCTTGAAACAAGGCAGCAAATTTTAAACGTTGGTCTGTTGGTCTAGCAATATAGCCTTGGTTTTCAATGTTTTCTTCGGTTTTTAAGTAGCCAAAACTAAACCAAGATTCGGTACCAGGTACAAATTCACCATTCAAACGCATATCTAAACCATAAGCATAGGCTTTGGCACTGTTATTGGCTCTGTAGCGTATACGTACGTTTTCAATGGTGTATGGGTTTACTTGGGTTAAATGTTTATAATATACTTCTGAAGTTAATTTAAAAGGGCGGTTCCACATTTTAAAACTATAATCATTACCTAAAACCACGTGCATAGATTTTTGGGCTTTAACATGTGGTTGTACAGTGCCTGTGGCATCGCGCAATGCTCTGTAAAACGGTGGTTGATAGTATAAACCCGCAGCTGCCCTAAAAAGCATGTCTTTTTTCCAGTGTGGTTTAATGGCAAATTGCGCTCTGGGGCTAAAAACCGTTTGGTTTGATGTACTAATTCCGGTACCGCTAACAGACCAGTTGTGTGCTCTAATACCAGCATTGTACCAAACATCACTATTGCCTATAGTTGAACGTTTGCTCCATTGTAAATAAGCTTGAAACCTATTTATTTGGGTGCTATTTGTTGCTCTAACATTAGAAAAAGGCTCTAAAGGGCCTGTGTAGGCGTTGTAAGGTTGTTCGTTTATAGGTATAGTTTTTGGTGGACGAATGGAAAACCCAGCAGAGTCAATAACTTCCCATTCAACCAAGCGGTCTCTTATATCTTCGTGGGTGTATTTTACAGACCATTCAAAGCGGTTATCGTTCAGTTTAAAATCGCCTTTGTGTTCAATATTCGTTATTAACGCATCCAAATCATTTCTACCATGATTTAATTGGCTTCCAATACCTTCGCTAAATTCAACTTCACCCAAATCTTCTTCGCCAATATTGGTATTTACTTCGCCTAAGCGGTATTGGGCTAAAATATCAAAATACTCTTCTTCGGTTGTATGATATGTTGAAGCAATAAGCTTTAGGGTTAAATCATCATTCACAAAATACGAACCTTTAAAAGCACCAAAATAGGTTTGGTATTGATCTTTTTCTTGCCCTTCATAAAATACCAAAAGTGCTATGGGATCACTTAAAGTACCAAAATTGGTTTGTCGTGTTTGGGGCTGATAGTTATACTTGTTTATAGAAGCATTTCCTAAAAAACTTAAATGAAATTTACTAGTGAATTTATAGGTGAAGTAGGCCTGTAAATCGGCAAAAGTAGGGGTAAAGTTGGTTTCTGTTTCCTTGGCGTTTACAAACAAACTGTTGTCTCTGTAGCGTGCGCCAACAATACTTGTGAATTTTGAATCTTTACTAACATCTTCATAAGATACACTACCACCCAAAAGACTTAAATCGGCATTAATTTCAAACTGATAAGGTGTTTTGTAGGTAATGTCTAATACCGAGGAAAGCTTATCGCCATATTTAGCTTGAAAACCACCTGCCGAAAACTCTACATTTTGTACCAAATTAGAGTTTACAAAGCTTAAACCTTCTTGTTGCCCAGAGCGTATTAAAAAAGGTCTGTAAACTTCAATATCATTTACATACACAAGGTTTTCATCAAAATTACCACCTCTAACGGCGTATTGTGTACTTAACTCATTGTTGTTATTAACCCCAGGAAGCGACATTAATAAGTTTTCAACACCAGCATTTGCTCCAGGAATTTTTCTAATAGTTTCTGGTTGAAGCGTTATAATACCTTCAACATCTTTTCGTTTTTTAGAGCTAACAACTACGGTTGCAATTTGCTCTACAGCTGTTTTTATAACTGGGTTAAACTCAAAAGTTTCGCCGTTTTTTAGGTTGAATGTAGCTACTACTTTCTTATAAGAAATGTGCGTAAAACTTACAATTACGTTAGTGCTTGCAGCAATATTTAACGTGTAAAATCCATTGCTGTTTGTTTGTGTACCATTGCCATTATTTGTTGTAATGTTTACACCTTCAATAGGGGTGTTGTTGTCATTTAAAATAACACCTTTTAAGGTTGCCGTTTGTGAAAAACTAAGGCTTGTAATTAAAAAAAATACCGTTACTAAAAAAAGATGTTTTGATTTCAATGGTGGTTAAAGTTTATTTTCTGTAAAACAACGTTTCAAAAGTAGAATTATTTCCAACATTATCTGTAACAATTACTTTTAAATTGTTTTTAGTGTCTGTAACAACGCCATCACTAAAACTATGTGTTAGTGTTTTTGTTTTATAATCATACTCCATTAAAATCCACTTGCCGTTTACAGTGGCTCTGTAGTTTGAAATGCCAGAACCTGCATCATCAATTTTAATTTTTAGGTAATGGTAATTGCTTATCCATTGTTTGTTTTTAAAATTAATGGCTCTAATGGTTGGTGGCGTAGTATCTGTAGCTAAGGCATACGTACCTAAAGTTTTGGTTCTTGCGGTTAAAGTGTTTTCTGTTCGCTTTGTAGATGTGTATGCAGGGTATTGCTTGCTGCCCACTAAGCGTGCAATGTAAAGTTTGCTTTTGTCGGTGGTGTTGTAATGGCTAATATTATAGGTAATATTAAAATATGTTTTTGCAGCTATAACATCTTTATGGAGTTTTAGTGTATCATTGCGTAATTCAAAATCTAAATAAAAATCATCATAAAATGTATCTTTATAAAAATCTACAGATACCATACCTTCTTTTAAATTAGTAGTTTGGTTGGCTTTTATATAATAAGGTGTTGTTTTGGTTTCGGCAGGTTTTGCTGTTGGGCTTTTTTCACCTTTAATATTTAGTGTAACCCATGTTTCATTGTTTTTAAAATCGGCAATTCTAATTTTATAAACCGCGTAGGCACTATCTTTTATGTGTAAAACACCATTATTTACAACCGATTTAAAAATACTTAACGGATTATTTTTTTTGAATAATTTTTGAATGCGCTGCCTTTTAGTAGCATAATGTTCATAATCTATAAGCTCATTGATGTGTTTGGTTTCAGCAAAAGAAAAGCGTTTAAAATCTAGCTCAAAATTTCTGTTACCATTAAAAAAGGTTTGAATATTGTAAACACCATTTGAGTTTGGTGCGTAATTTTGCCTATCATTAGTTTCAATACCAATACCAATATTACCAATAGCGTGAATGTTTTCAACAGTATAATCGCCATTTTTTAAAGGTATTAAGCGTAGTTTTTGCTTTTCATTACTGTTATTAATAAAAGCATTTTTATCTAAAGGGTAAGCGTAAACAGATTTTACGTAAGGCCCAGAAGTATCGGCAATATCAATACCAAAAAGCATGGGATTTATTGGGCGCTCAAGGTTATCTCTAATTTCATAATGCAAATGTGGGCCACCAGAACCGCCCGAATTGCCGCTGTAGGCAATTAAACTGTCTTTTTTAACAAGTAATGTTTCGGCACTTGGAAATAATTCAATTTCATAAGATTCTTTTTTGTACTGTTGCTTTTTTACATAAGCTTCAATTGCTGGCGAAAACTTTTGCAAATGCGCATAAACAGTTGTATAGCCGTTAGGGTGTGTAATATAAAGTGCTTTACCGTAACCGTAATGCGATACTTTTATACGACTAACATAACCACTAGCCGAAGCTTTTACTTTTAACCCAACACGTTGCTGTGTTTTTATGTCTATACCAGAATGAAAATGGTTAGAACGTAACTCTGCAAATGTACCCGATAGTATTAAAGGTATTTCTAGCGGGTTGCTAAAATAATCTTGCGGATACGGGTTTTGCGCAACAACAAAACTTGGAAAAATAAATAGGGCAATTAGTAAAAATCTCATAAAAAAGTACTTGTAGCTAAAATATTAAATTGAAGTTAAAACGCAAAGGTAAAACAAAAATCAAGCCACAGTTTTAACTAAAATACCCTTAAAAGACGATTTTAAAATTTTATTGAAAAACAATTGTAATTTATAGCAAGGTGTATTAACTTTGTGAGATAAGTATTGATTTTTGTAAATGAGTAATATTGAAGATATTGTAGATTCTTTAGAGAATAAAACTAGCAAGGTATTACACAAATTAGAGCTTTTAAAACAAGCTAACGCTAAATTAACTGAAGAATTAAACGCTTCAAAAACAAAAATTCAAAACCAAAAAGTGTTATTAACACAGTGGGAAGAAAAATATCACGCGCTTAAAATGGCAAATTCAATACTTGGTAGTGACAATAATAAAAGAGAAACTAAGCTTAAAATAAACGCATTAATTAGAGATTTAGACTATTGTATAGCCCAATTATCAGATTAATGTAACATAAAATCAATGTCAGAAAAGCTTAAAATACGCCTTTCTATAGCTAATAGAGTATATCCTTTAACTATAGAACCAAGCCAAGAAGAAGGCTTGAGAAGAGCCGCTAAAAACATTGATTATATGATAAAACAGTTTGAGCAAAGTTATTCTGTTAGAGATAAACAAGATGTATTAGCCATGTGTGCTCTACAATTTGCGTCTCAAGTTGAACAGAAATCTATAGATAAAAATAATGTGAATGAACATGTTGAAGATAAGCTAAAAGCTTTAGATACATTATTAAGTTCATATTTAAACTCTTAATCACGTTCTTTAAAATAAACTAAAAGTTACTGCCTACATTAGTTATTATTTTTTGATAAACTCAACGTTAATTCTTTAAAAAGGGTGAGTTTAAGTTGTAAAAGCAGGCCACTAGTACTAAACGTGTTTTAGTATCTTGGGTGGATCCTTGATCAGCTTGTTAGCCCTAAACTTGTTTTTAAGGAGTTTATACAAAACTTTCAACTGATGTAGGCTTTTTTTATACATATAAACAACTAATTAATAATGGATAACGCAATCATATTTGCAATAGGAGGAATAGTTTTAGGCTTAGCTATTGGCTTTATTATAGCTAAAGTTTTAGAAAAAAATAAAGCATCAAAAATAATTAAAGAGGCCCAAAAAAGTGCTGGTTTGGTTCTAAAAGAAGCCAAAAGTGAAGGCGAAAGCATTAAAAAAGACAAAATATTACAGGCCAAAGAAAAATTTATTGAGCTAAAGGCAGAGCATGAAAAAGTAATTTTGTCTAGAGACAAGAAAATGGCCGAAGCCGAAAAAAGAACTAGAGATAAAGAATCTCAAGTATCTAGCGAGCTTTCAAAAAACAAAAAATTAAGTCAGAGTTTAGAAGACAAAATAAAAGATTACAACCACAGGCTTGATGTAATTGACAAAAAACAAGAAGAGCTAGACCGCCTTCACAAAAGCCAAGTACAGCAACTTGAGGTTATTTCAAGTTTATCTGCAGAAGAAGCTAAAGAACAATTAGTAGAATCTTTAAAAGGTGAAGCTAAAAACGATGCAATGGCATTTATACAAAGTGCTCTAGAAGAAGCTAAATTAACGGCAGAACAAGAGGCTAAAAAAGTTATTATAAATACCATACAACGCATAGGTACTGAAGAAGCAGTTGATAACTGTGTGTCTGTTTTCAATATAGAATCTGATGATGTTAAAGGACGCATTATTGGTAGAGAAGGTAGAAATATTAGAGCTATTGAAGCCGCCACAGGTGTTGAAATTATTGTAGATGATACACCAGAAGCAATTATTTTATCTTGTTTTGATTCTGTAAGAAGAGAAGTGGCACGTTTATCATTACACCGTTTAGTAACAGACGGCCGTATACATCCTGCAAGAATTGAAGAAGTTGTTAGAAAAACAAGAAAGCAAATAGACCAAGAAATTATTGAAGTTGGTAAACGCACCGTTATAGATTTAGGTATTCATAACCTAAACCCAGAGTTAATTAAAATGGTAGGGCGCATGAAATACCGCTCTTCATACGGGCAAAACTTATTACAACACTCGCGTGAAGTAGCCAAACTTTGTGGCGTAATGGCTGCCGAATTAGGCTTAAACCCTAAACTAGCCAAACGTGCTGGTTTATTACATGATATTGGTAAAGTGCCAGATGCTGAAGCTGATATGGAAACACCACACGCCATTTTAGGTATGCAATGGGCCGAAAAATTTGGTGAAAAGCCTGATGTTTGTAACGCCATTGGAGCTCATCACGATGAAATAGAAATGAAATCATTATTAGCACCAATTATTCAGGTGTGTGATGCTATTTCAGGTGCACGCCCAGGAGCGCGCCGTCAGGTTTTAGATAGTTATATTCAACGTTTAAAAGATTTAGAAGATATTGCTTTTGGTTTTAGCGGTGTTAAAAAAGCCTATGCCATTCAAGCAGGTAGAGAGTTACGTGTAATTGTTGAAAGTGAAAAAGTGAATGATGATAAAGCAGCAGATTTATCGTTTAATATTTCACAAAAAATACAAACAGACATGACATATCCTGGGCAGGTTAAAGTAACTGTTATTAGAGAAACCAGAGCCGTTAATATTGCTAAGTAATTAGTTTTGTTAAAAGTTAAAAGTTAAAAGTTGGTTTCGCTATATTTTATAGTTTCTAACAACTAACAACTAACAACTAACAACTAACAACTAACAACTAACAACTAACAACTAACAACGGTTTATGTAAGGATAGTTGCGTGATTAAGCAACTAACTTAACAAAAATGGAACGAACCAGAGTAAAATCCGAAGGATTTTCCGAGTAGGCAAGAACCAAGCAATTATTTTTACACTTTGTTGGCATTAGTATTTTCTTATTTTGTGATTCAGTTCATTGCCCCTATCTATTACCTTAGACATATTCTTACTTTGTATTAATGCAGTAACATAAGAGTCACTGTCAATATCTAGATAGATTAATGTATAACCTTTTTTTACAAGAATTTCATTGTATTTTTTTAGTACACCTCCAGTATCTAATCCAGAATAGTCAGCATTAAGGTTAAATTCAGGAATTTTATAACCTTTTTTATTTGCTAGTTTTTCGATTCCCCATTTTATTGTTTCGAAATCAGGCTTCCAATCGAATTCGAATAAATAATCATTTGAATTAAAATTGTCAATCATAAGCAACCAATGAATAATTGATTCTATAAATTTCCCTCCACCTCGTGCTACATATTTTTTCTTGTCCGAGGTATCATAGTAGTACTCTTGACCTTTGAAAACGGTATTTCTGTCTTTAGAATAATCATCTATTTTCTTTTCTAATGATTTAATTTGATTTTTATCATTTACTTCGATTATTAACTTTCCTAAATCAATATAATTTTCTGTCTTTTTTTGTCCATTAGCAAAAAGAAATGAAAACATAGCAAGAACTAAAATTTTTTTGAGCATGAGTGTTTTTTATATTAATGGCAACTATTTTCTAGGATGATACGTTTCAACCACTTTGGCTAAATGGCTTTTGTCTACATGCACATAAATTTCGGTAGTGGTAATGCTTTCATGCCCAAGCATAAGTTGTATTGAGCGTAAATCGGCATCATTTTGAAGTAAATGTGTAGCAAAAGAATGCCTAAACGTGTGGGGTGAAATATTCTTTTTTAAACCTATTTTTTCAGCTAATTGCTTCACAATAGTAAATACCATAGCTCTGGTGAGTTGTTTACCACGCCTGTTTAAAAATAAAGTATCTTCAAAACCGGGTTTAATAGCTAAGTGGTTTCTAACTTGGTTTTTATAGATGTTAATATAATGTTGTGTGGTTTCAACAATGGGTACAAAACGCTGCTTATCACCTTTACCAGTAACTTTTATAAAACCTTCATCAAAAAATAAATCTGATAATTTTAAATTAACAAGTTCGCTTACACGCAAGCCGCAACCGTAAAGGGTTTCAAGCATTGCGCGGTTGCGTTCACCTTCGGGTTTGCTTAAATCTATGGCCGTAATTATGCTATCAATTTCTTCTTCGGTGAGTGTATCGGGTAATTTTCTGCCAATTTTAGGTGCTTCTATAAGTTCTAAAGGGTTATCACTTCTATAATCTTCAAATACCAAGTACCCAAAAAAGCTACGTAAACCAGAAATAATTCTAGATTGCGAACGCGCATTAACGTGTTTAGCAATGGTGTAAATAAATTGTTTTATAATGTCAGAAGAAATAGCAATAGGCGATATCGTAATAGCATTATCTTCTAAAAATGTAATTAATTTTTGTACATCTCTAGCATAATTTTCAATAGAATTGGCCGATAAGCCACGTTCTATTTTTAAGTACAATTTATAGTCTGTTAAAGCGTTATTCCATTTCATACTTGTAAAAATACTTAAAATAACGCTTATAATTTATTGAAATTATTTTCTTTCATAAGTGTATGAAATTTAACGTTTTAGTATAGGTGAAATGTTGTTTTTTATCGATGAAATGCAATTTTATTCTGATTAACGGTAAAATTAATTTGGTTAAGTCAAAATTTAGATTTACGTTTGCTACAACTAATCTTTAAATTATTTAAAAATGAAAAAAATTTTATTAAGTGTTGCAGTTGCAGTATTCGCAATGTGTAACGTAAGTGCACAAGACTTTGGATTAAAAGCTGGTGTAGATTTTGCTTCGAATAAAGTTGAATTTGAAGGAATAAGTGCTACTGGTTCGGAAACTGGCTTTTACATTGGAGCTTTTGCCGATATTGAAATTTCAGAATCTTTTACATTTCAACCAAGTGTAATGTATGTTTCTGTTGATGAATTAGATCAAATAGCTATACCTTTAATGGCTAAGTTTCCTGTTGCTGAAAAGTTTAGCGTTTTAGCTGGACCAAGTTTAGGAATATTACTTGACACAGAAGAAGGTATGAAATCATTGAATATTGGAGCCGAAGCTGGAGTTGCTTATGATATTTCTGAAAAGTTTTTTGTTGAAGCTAGATATAACCTAGGTTTATCAAACTTAATTGAGGATGCACCAGATGGTTATTCTTCTAAGTTAAGCGGATTTTTTGTTGGAGTTGGTTACAAACTTTAGTATGTAATATTAATAAACAAAAAAAGGAAGCTTTTCAGCTTCCTTTTTTTGTTTTAAGTAATATTCTAATAACAAAATCATAATGCAAAGCCAAAACTTTAAAATAGTAATTATCTTACTTTTGTAGATGCTAATTAAAAATAATCTATAATGAAAAAAACTATTTTTACAGTTTTAGTAGCTGTAGTATTCACAGTGTCAATGCAAGCACAAGAACCTGTTTTTGGAGTAAAGGCTGGTTTGAATTTTTCAAAGTTTGGACAAGATGCCGATGCAGATGGTAGAACATCCTTTCATATTGGTGCTATAGCAGATTTTAATATTAATGAGACATTTGCAATTCAACCTGAAGTTCTTTTTTCTGGTGAAGGGTCTGAAGATTTAGAAGCAAACTTTATTAGAATTTTAGGAATAGCTAAATATTATGCAGCAGAAGGTTTAAGTTTAGAAGCTGGACCACAATTTGGTGTGAGAATATCTGCAGATTCTGGAATTGAAGATGCTACTAAAAGTTTTGACTTTGGTTTAGCATTAGGTGCTGGTTATGAACTAGCAGATTTACCATTGTTTTTTAACCTAAGATATAATTTAGGAATTGCTAATTTATCTGAATTTGATGATTTTGATACAAATTTGGGTACTGTGCAATTAAGTGTTGGCTATAAGTTTCAATAAAGAAATTATAAAATTAATATTTAAAAGGAAGCTGAAAAAGCTTCCTTTTTTTATGCTTCATTTTTAAATATATTTACGGCATGAAAAAACTTATAATTATAAACGGACCCAACCTTAACTTGTTAGGTAAACGTGAACCAGAAATATACGGCAGTTTAACTTTTGAAGATTATTTTAAAACCTTAAAAACCAAATACCCAAATGTTAATTTAGAGTATTACCAAACAAATGTAGAGGGTGAGTTAATTAATAAACTTCACGAGGTTGGTTTTAGTTATGATGGTGTAGTTTTAAATGCAGGAGCATATACACATACATCAATTGGTATTGGAGATGCTATAAAAGGTATTGAAACACCGGTTGTTGAAGTACATATATCTAATACATTTGGTAGAGAGGCATTTAGGCATCAATCATACATTTCACCGCATGCTAAAGGTGTTATTTTAGGTTTTGGTTTACAAAGTTATGAGTTGGCTATTAGTAGCTTTTTGTAAAAACATTGTATTGGTTGTGACTTATTTGATTTATTAGGGTCTTAAATGCATACCAAATCATTAATAGTAAATTATGCAAATAAACCTACTTGTTTGTGTACTTATTTGTTTTGTATGTGTTGTTTTAGGGTTTCTTCTGTTTAAATCTACTAAAGCACTATCAAAACAAAAAGAACAATATAAAGACCTAAAAAGTAAAAATAAGGAAGAAGAAAAAAGCGAATAGAAATATGCTTTCTATCCGCTTTTTTTTATGTTGATTTGTAAAAATCGTTTGTTTTATAAATGAATTACTTCATCATAAGCATCGGCAACAGCTTCCATAACAGCTTCACTCATTGTTGGGTGTGGGTGAATTGCTTTTAAAACTTCATGCCCTGTGGTTTCAAGTTTTCTTGCTACAACAGCCTCGGCAATCATATCGGTAACACCAGCACCAATCATGTGGCAACCTAACCATTCGCCATATTTAGCATCAAAAATTACTTTTACAAAACCTTCGTAATTTCCACCAGCTTTAGCTTTTCCAGAAGCTGAAAATGGAAATTTACCAACTTTAATATCTAAACCTTTTTCTTTGGCTTGTTTTTCGGTTAAACCAACGCTGGCAATTTCAGGCGTACAATAAGTACAACCAGGTACATTACCATAATCAATAGGTTCAACATGCATATCTGCTAATTTTTCAACACATAAAATACCTTCGGCAGATGCTACGTGAGCTAATGCTTGCCCAGGTATTACATCACCAATGGCATAATAACCAGGTATGTTAGTTTGGTAAAAATCGTTTACTAAAATTTTATCTCTATCTACAACAATACCAACATCTTCTAAGCCAATGTTTTCAATGTTACTTTTAATACCTACGGCACTTAAAATAACATCAGCTTCTAAAATTTCTTCGCCTTTTTTAGTTTTTACAGTAGCTTTAACACCTTTGCCAGAAGAGTCTACACTAGTAACTTCGGCAGATGTCATTACTTTAATGCCATTCTTTTTAAATGAGCGTTCTAGTTGTTTAGATACATCTTCATCTTCAACAGGTACAATATTTGGTAAATATTCTACAATAGTAACTTCAGTACCAATAGAATTGTAGAAATAAGCAAATTCAACACCAATAGCACCAGAACCAACTACTACTAACTTTTTAGGTTGTTTTTTCAATGTCATAGCTTCTCTATAGCCAATTACTTTTTCACCATCTTGTGGTAAACTTGGTAACTCTCTAGAGCGCGCACCAGTGGCAATAATAATATTATCGGCACTGTATTCGGTACCATCAACATCAATTTTTTTACCAGGTTTTAGTTTTCCAAAACCTTCAATAATGTCAATTTTATTTTTTTTCATTAAAAATTGTACACCTTTACTCATGCTATCTGCAACGCCACGGCTACGTTTTACTACAGCATCAAAGTCATGTTCAGCATCTTTAACTTTTAAGCCATAATCTTCAGCATGCTTAAGGTATTCAAAAACTTGAGCAGATTTTAAAAGGGCTTTTGTTGGAATACACCCCCAGTTTAAGCATATGCCACCAAGTTCGCTTTTTTCAACAATAGCTGTTTTAAAACCTAATTGTGATGCTCTAATGGCTGCAACATACCCTCCAGGACCACTTCCAAGAACTATAATATCGTATTTACTCATGTGTTAAATTTTAGGCTACGAATTTACAAAATGCTTTTTGAATAAAGAATTTAGAGCATTATAAATTTGTATCTTTTACTACATTTGCACACCAAGTGTTATTATATGAATATTCCTAGAACAAGTTATCCAAGGGTAATTATTATTGGTGGTGGTTTTGCAGGCGTAGCTTTAGCTAAAAAATTATCAAAACAAGAAGTACAAGTTGTGTTGTTAGATAAGCATAACTACCATACTTTTCAACCTTTATTATATCAGGTGTCAACTGGTGGCTTAGAGCCCGATTCTATTGCATACCCTATAAGAAAAGTATTGCAAGATTTTCCAAATTTTTATTTTAGGTTGGCAAATGTGGAATATATTGATACTACGTGCAATACCGTAAAAACCAATATTGGCAATTTAAAATTTGATTACCTTGTAATAGCATCAGGATCTGCAACTAACTATTTTGGTAATTCTGAAATTGAAAAGCACAGTATGGCCATGAAAACCATACCGCAATCATTAAATTTGCGCAGTTTAATTCTAGAAAATTTTGAAGATGCACTATTAACCTCCGATTTAAACGAGCGCAACGCCCTAATGAATTTTGTAATAGTAGGTGGTGGGCCAACAGGCGTAGAACTTGCCGGTGCGTTAGCCGAAATAAAAAAAGGCATTTTACCCAAGGATTACCCCGATTTAGATACCCGTTTAGCACAAATACACATCATACAATCTGGCGACAGAATTTTAAAAGGCATGAGCAACAAAGCCTCAGCCAAAGCCGAAGATTTTCTTGAAAAACTAGGTGTTAACATCTGGAAAAACGTACGCGTAACCAATTATGATGGTAAAACCGTTACCACTAATACAGATTTAACGTTTGAAACCCAAACCCTAGTATGGGCAGCCGGCGTAAAAGGGGCAACCATAAACGGATTAGATAGCGCAGATTTTGTAACACGCGGCAACCGCATTGCCGTAAACCAATACAACCAAGTAAAAGGTTTTGAGCATATTTTTGCCATTGGAGATATTGCCTGTATGAAAACCGATGATTTCCCAAACGGCTTACCCATGATGGCGCAACCCGCCATACAACAAGGCGAACAATTAGGCAATAATTTATTAAACCTAATTGAAACAAAACCCATGAAACCCTTTACATATAAAGATAAAGGCTCTATGGCAACCATTGGTCGAAATAAAGCCGTAGTAGACCTAAAAAAGTATAAATTTCAAGGCGTATTTGCGTGGTATGTTTGGATGTTTGTGCACCTTTTCTTTTTAATAGGTTTTAGAAACCGCATGGTAGTATTTGTAAACTGGGTTTATAATTACATCCGTTTTGATAGAGAAGCCCGCCTTATAATTAGGCCTTTTAAAAGTATTCATAGAGTAGAAGAAGAATAACAATTTTTTGGGCAAGTTGCCTTAGGGCAAACAGGCTTTCGGCAGTCGCTTCCCGTAACCGGGAGAGCTCCAACAAATGCCTCAATCCTTCTTGCGGGTGCTACTCAGTAAAAGTAATTTACACATCATCAGTAAAATGTTGTCTGGTTTTTTTCTTACTAAATTTTTCTAAGTTATACACATTAGAACCACCTTTTGGTATAGATAAACTTTGCCAATGTTCACCTTTAACAAGTTTACCTATAAATACAATTTGCCCAACATGGTACGCGTAATGTGCCAATTGCCGGTTAATAGCTTCAGTAACCGTATGCCCCTGATTTCTAATGTAAATGATGTGTTCTAAATTAGTTTCATTAAGCGCTTTAACAGCTTCAAACAAGCAATTCCAACCCTTATCCCATTCAGTAATTAGTTCTTTTTTAGAGGTGTAAGTATTTTCAAACTCAGTATCACGGTAGCGCCATGCTTTTTCACCATCTTCAGTTAAAAAGTTAGTCCAACGGCTCAACATATTACCAACCATGTGCTTAACGATAACAGTAATTGCATTAATATCAATGGCTAATGCATGCTTTAATTCATCAAACGTTAATTGTTCAAAGGTTTTATCACCTAAACTTTTGTAGTATTCAAATTGTTTTATAACACTAGGTAAGTAACTTTCCATTGGTAAATACATTCATAATTATTACCAACAAGTTACTAATAAATAACCAATGCAAGGTTTAAAATGCCTATTCCTTAGGTATAAATTTAAGTGCTACACCATTAATGCAGTGTCTTTTTCCTGTGGTGTCTCTAGGGCCATCATTAAACACATGCCCTAAATGGCCACCGCAAGTGGCGCAATGTTCTTCGGTGCGGGCGTAACCAATTTTATAATCTGTAGAAAAAGCTACATTGCCTTTAATTTCTCTATCAAAACTAGGCCAACCACTACCAGAATCGTATTTGTGTTCACTTTTAAACAAAGGTGTTTCACAAGCTTTACAAACATAAACACCTGGTTTGTAATTTTTATTTAACGCACTAGTAAATGCACGTTCTGTACCTGCTTTTCTTAAAACATAATATTCTTGTTCAGTTAATTGTGTTTTCCATTCGGCATCAGTTTTTGTAATTTCAAATGTTTCCTTTTTTTGTTCTTTTTTTTGAGCATTACCATTGCAACTAAACAAAAAGCTTAAACATAATAAAAGAAGTAGGTTTTTCATAAATCAATGTTTTTTATAGTAAGTCGGTATCTAAAGTATTTCATAACACGTATATTAAATAAAACACTTAAAATTAATGTGACAAATAAAAAAAATGAGTGTCTAAAAACTACAGCAAAACAATTTTTGTATTTTTATAATGAAATAAAATAACTAAAATGAAACTAAAAAACGTAATAGCATTATTGGGTGTTGCAGCCATTGTTACAGCATGTGCACACAACCCATTTACAGGAAAAAAAACATTGGCTTTAGTGCCAAATTCGCAGTTGTTTCCAACGGCTTTTGCACAATATGATCAGTTTTTAACTGAAAACAACGTAATTACAGGTACAAAAGATGCCGAAATGATTAAACGTGTTGGCCAAAAAATAGCTGTAGCTGCAGAGCGATGGTTAAATGCCAATGGGCATCAAGGCTATTTAAATGATTATAAATGGGAATACAATTTAGTAGATGATAAAACCGTAAATGCTTGGTGTATGCCAGGAGGTAAAATTGTGTTTTATACAGGTATTTTACCCATAGCAAAAAATGAAGCAGGTGTTGCAGCCATTATGGGGCATGAGGTAGCTCATGCATTAGCAAACCATGGGCAACAACGTATGAGTGCTGGTTACTTACAAGCAGGACTTGCTGTTGCAGGAAACATTGCTATTAAAGATGAAAAATCTAGAAATGCTTTTAACCAATATTATGGTGTAGGTTCGCAAGTTGGTGTTATGTTACCTTTTAGTAGAAGTCATGAAACAGAAGCCGACAAAATTGGTATTTATTTAATGGCTATTGCAGGCTACACACCAGATGAAGCATCGCAGTTATGGGAGCGCATGAAAGCTAATAGCGGCGGACAAGCACCGCCTGAAATGTTAAGCACACACCCATCTAACGATTCGCGTATAGCTAACCTAAAAGCTTTAGCACCACAAGCTAAGGCTGAAGCTGCAAAGTTTGGTGTGACTTCTTTTAGAAAATAGTTATCAAAATGTAACACGTTATAAAACCTCACAATTTAGAGAGGTTGTTTATATCATCAATTTTAAGTTTGCTCAAAAGCTGCTCTAAATTGGGGTTCAATAAAAATATTTTTTTACTTTAGAAGCTGCTCACTAAAGAGCAGCTTTTTTATTATGGCTACACTGCAAAAAGGAAGTAAAAAGTTATTAAATGCATGGGCGTTTTATGATTGGGCAAATTCGGTTTATACGCTAACCATTGCATCCTCAATATTTCCAATATTTTATTCAAGTTTATTTGAAAATAAAGACCAATTAGTAAATGCTTTTGGTTTTGAAATGAAGCAAACCGTTTTAATATCTATAGTAACAGCATTTACATTTTTAGTAGTAGCATTTCTTTCTCCAGTATTATCGGGTATTGCAGATTACGTTGGTAATAAAAAGAATTTCATGAAATTTTTCTGCTATATGGGCGGTTTTGGGTGTATAGGCTTATATTTTTTCAACTTAAATTATATACACACAAGTGTACTTTTTTATTTTATGGGGCTGTTGGGCTACTGGGGGAGTTTGGTGTTTTATAACTCGTATTTACCAGATATTGCTTTTCCAGAACAACAAGATAGTATAAGCGCTAAAGGTTTTTCATGGGGTTATGTTGGTAGTGTAATTTTGCTTATTGTGAATTTAGCCATGGTTATGAGTCAAACAGATGGGGCTGCTAAAATGCAAATGATGAAATATTCATTTGTAACTGTAGGTCTTTGGTGGATTTTGTTTAGCCAATACACTTTTTATTACTTACCTAAAGGAAGCTCAAAAGGACATAAAGTAACTAAAGATGTGGTTTTTAATGGCTTTAAAGAATTAAAATTAGTATGGCAACAACTAAAAGGTAATTTAAGGCTAAAACGATATTTAAATGCTTTTTTTGTGTTTAGTATGGCGGTGCAAACCATAATGCTAATGGCTGTTTACTTTGGTGAAAAAGAAATAGCTTGGGCTAATAACGATGAAAAAACGCAAGGTTTAATAGTAAGTATTTTAGTTATACAATTAGTGGCTGTTGGTGGCGCAGTAATGACATCTAGAATGTCTAAAAAATACGGTAACATAAAAACACTTATTGTAATAAATGTCATTTGGATGGCACTGTGTTTTTATGCCTTTTTTATGAAAACACCCATACAATTTTACATTGCAGCAGTAATAGTTGGTTTTGTAATGGGAGGTGTGCAGTCTTTAGCAAGGTCTACCTATTCAAAGTTTTTACCAGAAACTGATGATACTACATCATATTTTAGCTTTTTTGATGTGGCCGAAAAAATAGGGATTGTAATTGGTATGACAATTTTTGCTGTTGTAGATCAAATAGAAAGTATGCGTTCAGCTATTTTGTTTCTATTCGTGTTTTTTTTAGTGGGTATTGTGTTGTTGTTTAAAGTGCCTGAAGAAGCTTAATCATATATTTATAAAAAAGAGCTAACTGTTAAAGTTAGCTCTTTTTATTTAGAGTTATTTTATTCAGATTTATGATTCTGCAGATTCTTCAGCTTTTTCAACTGAAATTTTTAATTCATTAGAATCAGTATCTAAATCAATAGTTATTTTATCACCTTCTTGTACGTTGGTTGATACAATTTCTTCAGCTAAAGCATCTTCAATGTATTTTTGAATAGCGCGCTTTAAAGGTCTTGCACCGTATTGTTTATCAAAACCTTTATCGGCAATATAATCTTTAGCATCATTAGTTAATTGTAAAATATAACCAAGATTTTTAATTCTTGCTAAAAGTTTTTCTAACTCAATATCAATAATTTTGTTGATGTCTTCTTTTTCAAGCGGGTTGAAAACAATAACATCATCAATTCTATTTAAAAACTCTGGAGCGAATGATTTTTTCAAAGCATTTTCAATAACACTTCGGGCATTGGCGTCTTCTTGTGCTTTTTGTGCCGAGGTACCAAAACCAACACCTGTACCAAAATCTTTAAGTTTTCTGGCTCCAATGTTTGATGTCATGATAATAATGGTATTTCTAAAGTCTATTTTTCTACCTAAACTATCGGTTAAATAGCCATCATCAAGTACTTGTAAAAGCATGTTAAATACATCAGGGTGTGCTTTTTCTATTTCATCTAACAGAATAACGGCATATGGTTTACGGCGTACTTTTTCGGTTAACTGGCCGCCTTCTTCATAGCCAACATATCCTGGAGGTGCACCAATTAATCTTGAAATGGCAAATTTTTCCATGTATTCACTCATATCAATTCTAACAAGGGCATCTTCACTATCAAATAATTCTTTTGAAAGTATTTTAGCTAATTGTGTTTTACCAACACCGGTTTGCCCTAAGAAAATGAACGAACCAATAGGTTTGTTAGGGTCTTTTAAACCAGCACGGTTACGCTGTATGGCTTTTACAACTTTGCTAACGGCTTCATCTTGACCAATAACTTTACCTTTAATTAAGTTTGGTAACTCCGCTAACTTGTTAATTTCGGTTTGTGCAATACGGTTTACAGGAACACCTGTCATCATAGAAATAACATCTGCCACATTGTCTTCAGTTACAATTTCTCTATGTTGTTTGGTGTCTTCTTCCCATTTTTCTTGGGCTATAGCAAGTTCTTTTTCAATGCGTTTTTCATCATCTCTAAGTTTAGCAGCCTCTTCATATTTTTGCTTTCTTACAACGGCATTTTTAGTTTCTTTAATGCCTTCTAATTGTTTTTCAAGCTCTATAATTTGTTTAGGCACATCAATGTTAGTAATGTGTACACGAGATCCGGCTTCATCTAGAGCATCAATAGCTTTGTCTGGTAAGAAACGCTCTGTCATGTACCTATTAGTTAATTTCACACAAGCTTCAATGGCTTCAGGTGTGTAGTCAACGTTGTGGTGTTCTTCGTATTTAGCCTTAATGTTATTGAGTATCTCTATGGTTTCTTCAACACTTGTTGGCTCAACAATTACTTTTTGGAAACGACGTTCTAAAGCGCCATCTTTTTCAATGTATTGTCTGTACTCATCTAAAGTTGTGGCACCAATGCATTGAATTTCGCCACGTGCTAAGGCGGGTTTAAACATGTTTGAAGCATCTAAGCTACCGGTAGCGCCACCAGCACCTACAATGGTATGAATTTCATCAATAAAAAGAATAACGTCATCATTTTTTTCAAGCTCATTCATTACGGCTTTCATACGTTCTTCAAACTGTCCGCGGTATTTAGTTCCAGCTACTAAGCTTGCTAAATCTAGGGTTACAACACGTTTGTTAAAGAGTATTCTAGAAACTTTACGTTTAACAATTCTTAGGGCTAAACCTTCGGCAATGGCACTTTTACCAACACCAGGTTCACCAATTAAAAGCGGATTGTTTTTCTTTCTTCTACTTAAAATTTGAGATACGCGTTGTATTTCTTTTTCACGCCCCACAACTGGGTCTAGTTTACCTTCTTCGGCTAAAGCCGTTAAATCGCGTCCAAAATTATCTAAAACAGGTGTTTTAGATTTTTTATTGGTTTTGTTAGACGGGGTATTAAAAATATCTTTTGAAGATTCTTCTTCAGGGCTTGAGCTATCATCTTGAAAAGATTCAGCTTTTGGCTCTATATAATCATTATCGTTTGTAATCATAAATTTAAATTGTTCTTTAACATTATCATAGTCAACTTTCAGCTTATTTAAAAGCTTGGTAGTGGGGTCATTTTCGTTTCTTAAAATACACAATAATAGATGAGCTGTATTTATAGAGGTACTTTGAAACAATTTGGCTTCTAAAAACGTTGTTTTTAAGGCGCGTTCTGCCTGTCTTGTAAGATGTAAGTTCTTTTTTTGATTGGTAGCAATACTAATATTGGGGTTTGCCGGACTTAAAATTTCAACTTTACGTCTCAAATGATTCAAGTCTATATCTAAAGCGTTTAAAATACTAATAGCTTTACCATTGCCATCGCGCAAAAGCCCTAACATTAAATGCTCAGTACCAATAAAATCATGGCCTAAGCGCAATGCTTCTTCTTTACTATATGCAATTACATCTTTTACTCTTGGTGAAAAATTATCATCCATAATTAACTTCCTTTCTGCATTAAAAATACTAATTATAGTTATTAAAGGCAAAAACTATACCTTAAATAATAAGTAGAATGCTAATTGACAAAAAAAACTTTAGAAAATCAAAATTTTCAAACTTTAACTTATTAACTAAAAAAGGGTGTGAAATTGTTAATAAATAGTGTTAAAAAACTAACATTAATCAGTAATTAGCACTCATGAAATACTTATATTAGCATGTTTTGAAAAACTCATAAAAATATTAATAGATTATTTATGGCAGAAGGAGAGAAATTGATTCCTATTAACATTGAAGATGAAATGAAATCGGCTTACATTGATTATTCAATGTCAGTCATTGTGTCACGTGCTTTACCAGATGTAAGAGATGGTTTAAAGCCAGTTCACAGGCGTGTACTATATGGTATGCATGAACTTGGAGTAAAAGCAAACAGTGCGCATAAAAAATCTGCAAGAATAGTAGGAGAAGTTTTAGGTAAATATCACCCACACGGTGATACATCAGTGTATGATACTATGGTGCGTATGGCACAAGAGTGGAGCTTACGCTATTTGTTAGTAGATGGCCAAGGAAACTTTGGTTCTATAGATGGCGATAGTCCTGCAGCAATGCGTTATACAGAGGCGCGTATGCAAAAAATATCTGAAGACATGTTGGCAGATATTGAAAAGGAAACTGTAGATCATAAATTAAATTTTGACGATACTTTACAAGAACCAACCGTTTTACCAACAAGAATACCAAACTTATTAGTTAATGGTGCCTCTGGTATTGCCGTTGGTATGGCAACAAATATGCCACCACATAACCTAACCGAAGTTGTTAACGGCACAATAGCATATATTGAAAATAACAACATTGAAATTGATGAGCTCATGCAGCACATTAAAGCTCCCGATTTTCCAACCGGTGGTACCATTTATGGTTATGATGGCGTAAAAGAAGCTTTCCTCACCGGTAGAGGTCGTATTGTAATGCGCGGAAAAGCAAACATTGAAGAGGTAAACGGACGTGAGTGTATTGTGGTTAATGAAATACCTTACCAAGTTAATAAGGCAGACATGATTAAAAAAACGGCCGACCTTGTTAATGATAAAAAGCTAGAAGGTATAGCAACTATTAGAGATGAATCTGATAGAAAAGGTATGCGTATTGTATACGTTTTAAAGCGTGATGCCATACCAAATATTGTACTAAATAAACTATACAAGTACACAGCATTACAATCATCATTTAGTGTAAATAATATTGCACTTGTAAACGGGCGTCCGCAATTATTAAACTTAAAAGACTTAATACATTATTTTGTAGAACATAGGCACGAAGTAGTTGTTAGAAGAACACAATATGAATTAAGAAAAGCAGAAGAACGCGCACATATTTTAGAAGGTTTAATTATTGCTTCAGATAATATAGATGAAGTTATAGCTTTAATTAGAGCATCATCAAACGCTGAAGAAGCCAGAGAAAAGTTAATGGAGCGCTTTAAACTAACCGAAATACAAGCCAAAGCAATTGTAGAAATGCGTTTGCGCCAGCTTACAGGTTTAGAGCAAGATAAATTACGTGCAGAGTATGACGAACTATTAAAAACTATTGAAGATTTAAAAGATATCCTAGATAAAAAAGAACGTAGAATGGATATCATTAAAGATGAACTTGAAACCGTAAGAGATAAATACGGCGATGAGCGCAGATCTACAATAGAATATGCAGGAGGCGATTTAAGTATAGAAGATATGATACCAAATGAAAAAGTGGTTATTACCATTTCGCATGCTGGTTATATCAAACGCACATCGTTAACGGAATACAAAACGCAAAACAGAGGTGGTGTTGGCCAAAAAGCGTCAACCACCAGAAATGAAGATTTCCTAGAGCATTTATTTGTTGGTACAAACCACCAATACATGTTATTCTTTACTCAAAAAGGAAAATGTTTCTGGATGCGTGTTTATGAAATTCCAGAAGGCAGCAAAACATCCAAAGGGAGAGCAATTCAAAATCTTATAAATATTGAGCAAGATGATAAAGTAAAAGCGTTCATTTGTACTCAAGATTTAAAAGATGAAGAATACATAAACAGTCACTTTGTAATAATGGCAACCAAAAATGGGCAAGTTAAAAAAACAGCGCTAGAGCAGTATTCACGCCCAAGAACAAATGGTATAAACGCCATTACAATTAAAGAAGAAGATGAGCTTCTAGAAGCTAAACTTACTACTGGCGATAGCCAAGTAATGTTAGCATTAAAATCTGGTAAAGCCATAAGGTTTGAAGAGGCTAAAACCAGACCAATGGGCCGTAATGCATCAGGTGTAAGAGGTATTACCCTTGCACATGATAAAGACGAAGTAATTGGTATGGTAACAATCAATAATCCGCAAGAAGAAACTGTTTTAGTGGTTTCTGAAAATGGATACGGAAAACGTACTTTTATCGATGATCCAGAAGATGGAGAAGCTGTTTACCGAATTACCAATAGAGGTGGTAAAGGTGTTAAAACCATTTCTGTTACAGAAAAAACAGGAAGTTTAGTAGCTATTAAAACTGTTACAGATAATGACGATTTAATGATTATTAACAAATCTGGAATTGCCATTAGATTAGAAATAGCCAATTTAAGAACCATGGGTAGAGCTACCCAAGGGGTGAAATTAATAAACTTAAAAGGAAACGATTCTATTGCCGCTGTAGCAAAAGTAATGCATGATGAAGATGATGTTGAAAACGCTGAAGGTGCTGAAAACACTGATGTTACCAATGATGGCACAACTATTGATAATACTAATAACGATAACACTGATAATTAATAAATAATATTTTTAAAAATGAAGAAACAAACTCTTGTAGCTTTATCTTTAGCAATTTGCAGCTTTTCATTTGCTCAAAAAAAAGAATTAAAAGCAGCAGAAAAAGCTATTAAAAGTAACAATTTTGCAGAAGCTAAAACTGTAATTAATCAAGCAGAATCATTAATGTCTGCAATGGATGACAAGTTAAAAGACAAATTTTACTATTTAAAAGGGCAAGCATTATATGCAAATGGCGCCGCTAGTTTAGCAGATTTTGATGCAGCTCTAGAAAACCTTAGTAATGTAAAAACAGCTTACCCTGGTGAAATTGCTAAATTAAAACAAGACATTACAAACGCTTTACTACAAAAAGGTAATGGGTTTTATGAGAAGAATGATTTTTCTTCAGCCTCAAAATATTTTGAAAGAGCTTACAATGTAACAAAAAAAGATACAGCATATTTATATTACGCAGCTGCTACAGCGGTTAATGTAAAAGAATATGATAGAGCTTTAAATTTATATGAGCAATTAAGAGATTTAGGGTATACAGGTATTGGTACGCAATATTATGCTGTAAACAAAACTACTCAAGAAGAAGAAGTTTTTCAAAGTAAAGAATTACGTGATTTATCTGTAAAATCAGCTAAAACACACATTAAGCCTTTTGAAAAAACAACTGAGTCTAAAAAACCAGAAATTGTAAAAAACATAGCATTAATTTATGTGAGTAACGGTGATGATGAAAAAGCATTACAAGCTATGAAAGATGCAAGAGCCGAAAGTCCTGATGATATTAACCTATTATTGTCTGAGGCTAACGTACATTTTAAAATGGGAAATACTGAAGAGTTTAAAAAGCTTTTAGAGCAAGCAACTCAAATGGACCCTGATAATGCTGAGTTACAATATAACTTAGGGGTTATAGCTTCAGAATCTGGAGATAATGATGCTGCTAAAGCTTACTATGAAAAAGCCATAGAGTTAGACCCAAGTTACAGTAATGCTTACATTAACTTATCTGCTTTAATTTTAGGTAAAGAAGAAGGTATTATTAAAGAAATGAACGGTTTAGGAAGTTCTGCTGCCGATGATAAACGTTATGATGAATTAAGAGAAGAAAGACAAAATTTATACAGAGAAGCTGTTCCTTATTTAACAAAAGCGTTAGAAATGGATGCTGAAAATCTTAATGCAGCAAAAACACTTATGAATATTTATAGTATTTTAGGTGAAACCGCTAAGCAAAAAGAAATGAAAGAAATTGTAGATACTATTGAGTCTGGAAACTAATAACAGTTTCTTTTAAAACATAAAAAAAGCCGCTTTTAAAGAAAGCGGCTTTTTTATTATATAATCTTTTTTATTACTCTAAGTTTGTGTGTGTGTGCACGTTTATCAACGTTATAAATACCAGAATGATCTAATCGGTCTATTCTAACTTTACCGTGCGCATGAATAATGTAATTATCTTTCATAATAATGCCTACATGGGTAATTAAACCTTCACTATTATCAAAAAAAGCTAAATCTCCAGGTTCACTTTCTTCAATAAAACTTAAGGCTTCACCTTGAGTGGCTTGTTGCGATGCGTCTCTTAAAAGTTTATAACCATTTAGTTTATAAACCATTTGAGTAAACCCAGAGCAATCTATACCAAAGGGAGTTTTACCACCCCATAAATACGGGGCATTTAAGTAAGAAAAAGCGGTTTTAATTATATTTTCTTTAGATATTTCGCCTTCTGTGGTATTACCATCATAAGTATGATTTAGTAATTGTAAACCATTTAAGCAAGAACCTAATAAAACCGGGTGAAGTTGGTTGTTAGTGTCTTGTACAAACTCAACCAAATCTAATGATAGTTTTAAGGTTTGGCTTTGTAATTGCTTGTAGTTTTCCTCTAAAATTTCAATGTATTGCTTGTTGTCTATCCAACCTTCATAAGCATCAAAATCTAAGCGTATTTTACTCCAATGTTTTCGTTGTTCTAATACTTTAAAAAAATCACCATAAAGTACTTGAGTAACAAGTTCACTGGTATCGGCAGGCTCATTTCTTAAAGGAACAACGCTTAAACTACAAATTCCGTACTGCATTAAATTGTATTAATTTCTTTCTAAAACAATAGCAGAAGCACCACCGCCACCATTACAAATAGCTGCAGCTCCTAATGTTGCGTTATTTTGTTCTAAAACGTTTAATAATGTAACTATAATTCTGGCACCAGAACATCCTAACGGATGCCCTAATGAAACAGCGCCACCATTTACATTTACATTGCTATCATTTAATCCTAAAATTTTCATATTGGCAAGCCCTACAACCGAAAAAGCTTCGTTAAACTCAAAGAACTCAATATCTTCAATTTTAACGTTGGCTTTATCTAATGCTTTTGGTAATGCTTTTGCGGGAGCCGTTGTAAACCATTCAGGTTCATGTGCAGCATCGGCATAACTTTTAATGGTAGCTAATGGTTTTAAACCAAGCTCTAAAGCTTTTTCTTTACTCATTAAAACCAATGCAGCAGCACCATCATTTATTGTTGAAGCATTAGCGGCGGTTACAGTGCCATCTTTTGTAAAGGCAGGACGTAAATTAGGTATTTTTTCAATTTTAACATTTGTGTATTCTTCATCTTTAGATACAACAATAGCATCACCACGACGTTGAGGCACTTCAACAGAAACTACTTCATTGTTAAATTTACCTGCATCCCAAGCGGCTGCAGATCTTTGGTATGATTGAATAGCAAATGTATCTTGGTCTTCTCTTGAGAAATTATATTCGGTAGCGCAAGCATCGGCACATACACCCATAGCATTTTGGTCGTAAGCATCAACTAAACCATCTTTTTGCATACCATCAATTAATGCTGTTGTGCCAAATTTAGTGCCAGTACGTGCGTACAAATAGTGTGGTATTAAGCTCATGTTTTCCATACCGCCAGCAACAATAATATTGGCGTCACCAAGTGCAATGGCTTGTGCAGCTTGCATAACAGTTTTCATGCCAGAAGCACAAACTTTGTTTACTGTAGTACAAGGTACAGTATTTGGTATGCCGGCATAAATAGCGGCTTGTCTTGCGGGAGCTTGCCCTGTACCAGCTTGTACAACGTTACCCATTATAACTTCTTCAACCATTTCTGGTTTTAAGCTTATTTTATTTAAAGCGCCTTGTATGGCAATAGCTCCTAATTTAGGGGCAGGAATTGTAGATAGTGCACCTAAAAAACTACCTATTGGTGTTCTAGCTGCTGAAACAATTACGACTTCTTTACCCATTTTTTTGAAAATTTGAAATAATTGCAACGAAAATAATCAATTTTTAATAGATTTTAGTACGTTTCTATTATTATAAAAAACTAAAAACACAATAATTTACTACATTTGAAACGGATACTATTTTTTAAAGTGAAAACTAATAGGTTATAACAGGTTGTTGCTTATAGTCTTTACTTTAATGAATTGCACAATTTAAATTTATATCACTTTTTAATGAAAGACTTTATAAACAAACTATATAAAAACCACTCATTAATTTATAAATGTCTTCTATTTGTATCTACCACATTTTTAATAGTATACTTGTTTCCAAAAAGTGGAAAATTTAAGTATGATTTTGAAAATGGAAAACCATGGCAATCTGAAAATTTATTAGCACCTTTTGATTTTGCAATTAAAAAAACAGATGAAGAGATAAGCACCGAAAAACAGTTTTTAACCAGCAGTGTAGCACTATATTTTAATATTGATAACACTGTAAAACCACGCGTAAACAAAGCTTTTAATGATGGATTTAAAGTTGTGTTTAAAGATACTATAAACCCCAGTACATTAACGCAATTACGTAAAGTTGGTACAAATGTTTTAAACAAGCTTTATGCCTTTGGTATTTTAAGCGAAAATCATGATTTTAAAGCCGATAGGGCCGTTGTTATTTTAGATAATAGAACCAAAAAGCAAGATGCTTTTTATTCAAACTTAGTTCAGCAAAATCAAGTGTCAAGCATTATAGATAATGCCTTAAAAAATGCCTCGTTAACACAATACAAACCTCAAATAACATCGTTGTTTTTTGATATTATTACACCCAATTTAACCTATAATAAATCGTTAACCGATAAAGCTATTGAAGAGGCTTTAAGTAAAATGTCTTACACCCGTGGTGGTGTAGAAAAAGGTACTTTAATTGTTTCAAAAGGTGAAGTTGTTGAAGGCGATAAATACCAGAAATTAAAATCATTACAATCTGAATACGAATCACAAGTTTGGAATGATTCAAACTACAATTGGGTGCTATTTGCCTATGCATTATTAGTGTCATTGGTCATGCTGATGCTATTATTGTTTTTAAGAAAATACCGAAATAAAGTTTATGAAAACAACACCAAAGTAACCTTTATTTTCTTTAACGTAGCGTTACTTATTTTTATAACCACTTTGGTAGTAAATTACAATTCCAAGTTTATTTATGTGGTGCCCATTTGTGTATTACCACTAATATTAAAAGCTTTTTTTGATGCTAGATTGGGCTTGTTTACACATGTGCTTACAGTTTTACTTTTAGGGTTTATAGTGCCTAATAGTTATGAGTATATGTTTTTACAAATAATAACAGGTATTGTAACCATTTTAACAGTATCTGAACTGTATAAGCGTGCCAATTTATTCATATCTGTAGGGCAAATAACCCTAATTTACATTATAGCCTATTTTGCTTTTATTGTAATACATCAAGGCAGTGTAGATTCTATTCAATGGGAAACATTTATATGGTTTATATTATGTGGTTTAGCTACACTTTTTGTACAACCATTAATTTATGCTTATGAAAAACTATTCGGTTTAGTGTCCGATGTTTCTTTGTTAGAGTTATCCGATACGAATTCAAAGTTATTAAAAGAATTATCAAATAAAGCACCAGGTACATTTCATCATTCATTAAATGTAGCGAATTTAGCAGAAGCTTCAGCCAATGAAATAGGAGCTAACGCCATGTTGGTGCGCGTAGGTGCTTTGTATCATGATATTGGTAAAATGAAAAGCCCTACGTATTTTACTGAAAACCAATCTACCGGAATTAATCCACATGACGAGCTTTCAGCAAAAGAAAGTGCCAAAATTATTGTAAACCACGTAATTGATGGTATTGAAATTGCAAGAAAATATAAGCTACCAGATAGGGTAATAGATTTTATACGTACACACCACGGTACCAGTGTAGTATATTATTTTTATATGAAGGAAAAAGAAGATTATGAAGTTGTAGATAAAAAAGATTTTAGTTACCCAGGCCCAAGACCATTTAGTAAAGAAACCGCAATTTTAATGATGTGTGATAGTATTGAGGCGGCTTCAAAAAGTTTAAAAGAGCCTACATCAACAAAAATAGATGCCTTTGTTGAAAATATTATAAATAAGCAGGTAGAAGAAGAGCAATTTTTAAATGCAAACATTACTTTTAAAGAAATTCAATCAATAAAAAAAGTGCTAAAACAAAAGCTAGCAAACATTTACCATTTAAGAATAGAATATCCTGAATAATTTTTTTGAAAAAAATGAAAAAATAGTTGCGTGCTTGTTAAGTAAAAGTTACATTTGCAACCGCAATTTTAAATTGCTAACGTTCATAAATGAATATAATAGGAGAGGTGCCAGAGTGGTAATGGAGCAGATTGCTAATCTGTCAACGCGTAAGTGTTGCCCGGGTTCGAATCCCGGTCTCTCCGCTTTTTTTAAGATAACCATTTTCGGGGTGTAGCGTAGCCCGGTTATCGCGCCGCGTTTGGGACGCGGAGGTCGCAGGTTCGAATCCTGCCACCCCGACAAAATTAAATACCAATAGAAACTAAAACCTTGTAAGTCATATGATTTACAAGGTTTTATGGTTTTTAGGGGTTCTTATCAATTGAATTAATATGATTTAATTTGGTTAACAATGCGGTTAACAGCTAATTAAATAAAAAAATGTTAACCGAAAAAGTGTTCCTCTAATCTGAAAGCCAACAAATATTAGTGAAATAACCACAGTAATTGCCGATATAATTTCAGCTATCAAAGCATATTCTTGGAGTATTATAGTCATAACTATATAACTTTTTGTGTTATTGTATTTGCGTGTTGTTTATAATTCATTATATAGCCAAACATTTCCATATAATTACAGTAATACTTATAGCTTAAATTATAACAGCAGGTTTAAAAGTTTAATAGACAAAATAAAAGGAAAGCTATTAAAATATGAGGTATATGCCATTGGCGGACACCTCATATTTTAAAAATCAATTTATCTTTTTACATTCATATATACCTGATGGCGTTTTATATTTTAATCCTGTGACCACGCCGTTCTCCTTTAAAAACTCAACCTGCATATCATTAAACTTTTCAATTTTAAAGATGTTTTTTTTGTAAGGTATTAAAACATCATCTGTTGTTCCTAAAGCTGTCAGTTTTCCATCTCTAAGTATTATTTCAAATTCTGTACCTGCAATTTGATATTTACCAGTGTATTGTTCTAATATCTTGGGGTCTTTTAATGTATCACCTGGCTTTTTAATAAATTTAACTTGTCCTTCGTCTAAAGAAACAACAGCAGAACCTATGTCTCCTTGCGGTGTTATTTCAAAGTTTAAACTCCATTTTCCAAAGTCTTCATCATCAGGAGTGTCAAACCTGTTATAGTGATAATGAGACAGAGGTAAAACAGTTCTTCTAAAATTAAAAAATAAGGAATCATTTTTATGTTCAATGGTAAATGCTCCGTAAGCATCATTCGAGTAAGCTCCCGCATATTCTTGTAATTGATGTGTTGGAGAGGTTCCTTCTACCTGATCAAACCCAGATTGACTTCTGGCAGTTTTAGAGATGTTTTTACCTTCTAAATAATAAGCTAACCTTCTTCCATTCCAGTCAGTTTGTTCAAGATTTAGTAATCTATCCACTACATTATACATGATTATATCTCTTAAAGCAGCGCCCTGATCACCAATAACAAAAGTAACAATACCAATATGATCATAAGGCAGAATAGCCACCTGTGAGTGAAAACCGGGCATATTGCCACCATGTTTTGTTAGTACATTTCCTTTATAAATTTCAATTTCTCGGGCCATACAATATATTGAGTTTAGCCTTTCGTTATATCCTTTTTCTTCAAGTTCTGAATTTCTAAAAGCAATACCTGGTGCTAAGCTTTCCTTAATTATTTTAGAGGGAATTATTTCTTTACCATTGTATTTACCTTCATTTATAAGGGCAAGTACCCAATGAGACATGTCGTTCAGGTTTGAAATCATAGAACCTGCAGGTCCAATACCTGCGCCATCTTCTTTAAGAGGTATTTTATAAAGTAGTGTTGTATCGCGTTTTTCATTATAAGGAACGCCATAATCATTTGTTTTTTGCATCTTGGCAATTGAGAAAACTGTATTATTCATTTGAAGAGGTGATAATAAGTTTTCAGTTACAAAATCTTCCCAGGTTTTTCCTGTTCTTAATTCAATTGAGTATCCTACAGCCGAGTACATCAAATTGTTATAAATAAAGCTTTGGCGTAAAGGTTTTGATGGCTCCAAAAACTTAATTTTTTCAAAAAGTTCTTTTCGTGTAAAGTCTGATTGAAACCAAATCATATCATGTCTTGAAATACCTGTTTTATGACCTAACATATCTCTTAAAGTAACCTGATTATTTAATTGATTATTATAAAATTCCAATTCCGGTACAGATTCTTTCATGGGTTTATCCCAGGTAAAAAGGCCTTTTTCAACTAATAATCCGGCGGCAACAGTTGTAAAAAGTTTAGTGTTTGATGCAATTTGGAATAAAGTGTTTTCTGTTACTGGCAATTTATTCCCATAGTCCCTGTAACCAAAACCTTTTTTGTAAATAACTTTATTCTTATATACTATGGCTACACCAGCTCCGGGTTCATTCCAATCTTTAAGAACTTTAGAGACATATGCGTCAAATCCATGTAAAGATTTTTTAATATTGATGTCTTGAGCATGAATGTTTTGCATTAATAAAAACAAGATAGATACAATGAATGGTTTCATAAGTATGCTCTTTTTTGGTTTGTAATCTTTCATAAGCTGTTATTTAGTTAAATTTCACTTTAAAAATAGGTAGGTTTAATACTCCAAAAAGAACCTTTATTAGCACACACAGAAACCATAAAATTCAAGGAAACTATACCATGAATTCTATAAGGTATTTATACGTTCAAAATCGAGTAAAAATATCCCCAATAGGGGCATCAATAAAAGTGCTATGGTATTAATTAATAAGGAAGAGTTTAAATATACAATTAAAACATAAGCAAACAAATAAAATATTGATTTTTAGTAGTTTATATTGTTCTAGTATGGTTAACGTTTAATTTTTATTGGGGTTTAACACTTAATTTAGCAAGGGCACCAAACTGAAAAACCTCAAGAATTTTCAAAAGTGGCCGAATACAAACAGATTTTTATAAGTCAATAATTACAAAAGCGTTAGTGCTGCATTTTATTCTGAAAGTAAAGTTGGGTCTATGAAAAATCTTAAATTTAATTTGAATAGTTAGGAATCCTCACTATATTTGCTAAGCAATAATGCATTAACAATTTAAATTTAATCAGAAAATGAGCAAATCAATTTTTTATCACGCAGGTTGTCCAGTTTGTGTAAGTGCAGAACAGGACATAGTAAACTTAATTGGAGCTAACAACGTGGAAGTCGTTCACATTGGCGAGGACAGGTCTAGAATTTCCGAAGCTGAAAACGCAGGTGTGGAATCTGTTCCGGCTTTGGTAACACCAAATGGAAATACCCTTCACATCAACTTTGGTGCATCAATGACAGATGTAAAAGGCTAATTTTTTAAACCACATAGTTAGGATTCCTTATTTTATATTGGAATCCTAACTTAAAAAATCTAAAATTATGAAAACAATACTATTATTATTTTCGGCAACAATACTTTTGAGCACTACAAAGGCGTGTGCACAGGAAAACAGATATAAAAATGACGACTTCGCCATAAAAGAAGTTCGTGTAACGAACAAATCTGACTTGGGAATAACCATTTGGGAAATGGACGTCAACGGAACGGCAGGAAAAACAACGCCTGAAAAAGCAGGACAATTAGATGGTGCGCCAGTTTTGGGTTATGTGTTCCCTACTAGTTTAAACCCAACAGACGTAGGTTTTGGTAAAACCGATGGTATTGTTGCACTTGCACTGACATCGCATCCCGATTTTGACGATACACCACTTTGGGATGAGAACAACGACAGAATTTTTAATAATGACGGCCTTGTTTGGCATCCACATTGGGTGGTCTTGACCAAAGATGAAAGAGTCACAGGTGGACTTTCGGTAAAACAATTTAAAAAAACAGACAAAACCGTAGTATTGCCACCAACCAACCCAGGAATGCCCATGTATATGGATTCACCAGGATTTCCTGTAACCACAATGGCAAATACCATAAAAGTCATTGTTCCAAATTACAGAATGAATAATCAATCAAATTTTAACTATGATGGTGTTACAGCATTTATGAAAGTGAACACGAGCAAAGAGAATATGCCAATGTTGGGCGTTTACGAAGTGTATGGTATTGCAAGTGGTGATTTATCGTTGCCTTACACCGTTAAAAACAATAAAATGAAAGTTTCAGTTTGGGATACTTACGTTCAGCGAGAAGACGGCAAAGTAATGCATTTTGACATTCTCGTACCAAATGAAATTACTGATGAAGAAACCATTTTTGGTTTCGGAAAGCAATATCTAAAAGCAAAACCGTTCACCACAAAGGATCTAACAGCAAAAGAATGCAGGTTTTGTCATATAGAAAAAGCTACCAAACAGATAATTTCATCTATTGAAAATGTGGGCTTTCAAATCATTGAAATGGAAAATTGCGATTAATCTAATTAGGATTACTAACTTTGTCCCGTTAAACAAACGGGACTTTTTTTATGGATAACAGCTTATTTAACCCAAAACAACAGGAAATAGATACGTCTAGCAAAATCGTTACAGGATTGGAACGAATTTCAGAAGTGTTTAAGGTGTTGTTGTGGGAAAAAGCTAAATTGGTAGGCTTAAGCCCAATTCAAATTCAAATACTAATTTTCATAGCATTCCACAAACAGGAATTGTGTAATGTAAGTCATTTAGCCAAAGAGTTTAATGTTACCAAGCCAACTATTAGCGATGCGGTTAGGGTTTTGGACAAAAAAGGAATGGTTTCAAAAGACTTTTCATCTTCGGATAGCCGAAGCTACTCACTACAGCTGACCGAAATGGGAAAAAAATTGGTAACAGAAACAAATGATTTTGCTGAACCTCTCAAAAAGCAGATAGACAAATTCAATGAAAACGAATTGAAAAGTCTGTTTAATACAATAAGCCAACTTATTTATAAACTAAATAGAAGTGGTATTTTGACCGTACAACGTACTTGTTATGGATGCACATTTTATCAAAAAAATAACGGAACAGATTACTGTAACCTACTTCAAAAAGAATTAAAAACCACTGAAATACGATTGGATTGCCCCGAATTTGAAGAGAAGGCTAGTGGTTAACATTGTGTAAAAATATCCCCAATAGGGCATCAATAAAACTGCTACGGTATTAATCATTTGTTGCACATTTCAAACCAAAAAACAATATTAGGTTACAAAAACTTAAACTAAATTAGCAACACAAAAATTAAACTAAACAAATGAAACTTAAACACGTTATTTTACTAATTGTATTAATTTCAATAAATACAGCTTGCAACGCTTTGCCTAAGAAAAAAATTAAAGTCTTAATAATTGATGGTCAAAACAATCATGCGGTATGGCCAAAATCTACCATTATGATGAAGCAGTATTTAGAAGAAACCAACCTGTTTAAAGTTGATATTGCAAGAACTGAGTTTTTATGGAAAAGTACCAGAGAGGCAAAGTACTTACCTTTAGCAAAAGCAGGTGAAGGTGTTGAAACTGAAAAAGCTAAAACAGATCCCAATTTTAAACCAAATTTTTCAAAATATGATGTGGTCATTTCAAATTTTGGATGGCGTACAGCACCTTGGCCCGACGCTACAAAAAAAGCGTTTGAAACTTATTTAAAAAACGGTGGTGGATTTGTAACTGTGCATGCCGCCGATAATTGTTTTCCAGAATGGAAAGCGTACAATAAAGCCATAGGTATTGGTGGTTGGGATAGAAACAAAAAACATGGCCCATATTTATATGTAAATGAAGCGGGTGAAGTTGTTAAAGATTCTATTTCTGAAGGTTATGGCGGAGCGCATGGTAAAGCTGAAGAATTTTTAGTGAGTATGTACAATACTGAACACCCAATAACCAATGGTTTACCTAAAACTTGGATGCATGCCTTTGATGAGTGTTATGCTAAACTTAGAGGTCCTGCTGAAAATGTTACCATTCTTGGTACGGCCATAAGTACAAAATCTAATAGAGCAGAACCTATGCTTATGACTATTGATTATCACAAAGGGCGCGTATTTCACACCACATTGGGGCATGATACCAAAGCATTTGAATGTGTAGGCTTTATTACAACCTTGTTAAGAGGAACAGAGTGGGCAGCTACAGGAGAAGTAACCATTGCAATTCCTGAAGATTTTCCAACACCTGAAAAAGTATCTACTAGAGTATTTAAACTGAAGCAATAGGAATACGCCTATAGGCTTTTCGGTATTTTGAAGGAGACATACCCATGTGTTTTTGAAATTGTCTGTGGAAAAAAGAAAGGTTATTAAACCCAGAGCTATAACCAACTTCAGATACAGATAAATCTGTTTCAATAAGAAGTTTACTGGCAATGGCCACTTTATATTCGTTTAAGTAACTTGAAAACGTTTTATCAAAAGTCTTTTTAAAAAACCTACAAAACGCTTCTTTACTAATAGACAGTAAACCAGATAATTCTTCTAAAGAATGGCTGTTATGAATATTATCACGTATATAGCTATTTATTAAATTAACTCTATGGCTTTCTTTAGAAGAAAGGTTTTTTTCAAAACCTTGTCCTGCCAATAAAGTAGTTTTTGCCTTTGTGGTTAATATATTTAAAATCTGTAAAAAAGTAATTAGTTTTTCTAAAGAATCTTGGTAACTAAGTTTTAAAAACAAAGGCTCTAAAGCCCTAGCCGTATGATAATCAAAAGAAACTCCTCGAAACGATTGTTTTAATAATTGCTTTACGCCAATGAATTCTGGTTTATGTAGCCAATCTTTTAAAAGTGATTCATCCCATTGTACAATTACACATTTAACATTTTCACTTTTAGAATCTATAGTTTTCCATGAATGCGGCAAATTTTTACCCACCAATACTAAATCTCCACTTTCAAAAGTCTCCATAGAATCACCTACATACCTAATACCTGTACTTTGTATCATATAGGTAAGCTCATATTGCGGATGAAAATGCCAAAGCGGTTCAAAGGCTTTTTCTTCAAATACTTTTACTTTTAAAGAACTTCCAGGAGTTGCAGTAACTTCTTTTAACTGTGCTTTCATTCAACATTTTTAGAATAATAAATATATTAAATTTTAACAATATATAAAATAGCAAGTTGAAAATGTCAAAATAGTGTACAACTACTGTAAAATCATGTATAATTTACACTTATTAATTTATGATATTTGTATAAATACAATTTTAGTGAAAAACTTAATAGCACTTACTTGTTTCTTCAGCCTTTCATTTTACATGTGGGCGCAAAACCCAATTATTACAGACATATATACTGCCGACCCAACGGCAAGAGTATATAATAATAAATTATATATATATCCATCTCATGATGTGGTAAAAGATTCAACATGGGAAAAAATTGGTGCTCTAAAAGAAAGCCACGGTCATGTAATGACCGATTATCATGCATTTTCTACTGAAGACATGGTGGATTTTAAAAACCACGGCGTAATTGTTGCTCAAAATGATGTTCCTTGGGGGTTAAAAAATGGATATGGAATGTGGGCTCCTTGTATTACTTATAAAGACGGAGCTTACTATTATTATTTTCCTAATGTACCTGCTGATAATAGTGGTTTTCGTCAGATTGGATTAGCTATAGCAACGAAACCAGAAGGTCCGTTTAAAATTGAACCTAATTACATAAAAGGTTTAAAAGGTATAGACCCAAACCCTTTTATAGATGATGACGGACAAGCATATATGTATTGGGGTGGTGGAAAAGGCAACTCATTAAAAGTGGTGAAACTTTCTGATGATATGAAGTCTGTAAAAGGTAAAGTTATGGCTATTGAAAATTTACCTCAAGAATATAAAGAAGGTCCATTTATGTTAAAAAGAAATGGAATATATTACCTAACCTTTCCGCTTAATTACGATGTTAATAAGAGTACAGAAGAAATAGCTTATGCCATCGGAGACAACCCATTAGGCCCTTTTGAATTTAAGGGCACTATTATGGATAGGTTTGAAGATCAGTGGACCAATCATCATTCTATAGTTAAATATAAAGGTCAATGGTATTTTTTTTATCATTATAACCACATCTCAAAAGCAGGAAACTTAAGGTCAGTTGCGGTAGACTCTTTATTTTTTAATGCGGACGGAACAATTAAAAAGGTCAAACCAACCTTGCGAGGGGTTGGTATTCAACCAGCTTTAAAAACAATACAATTAGATCGTTATAGTAAAATTAATAATGCTCAGGTAGATTTTACCAAAAAAGTGGGTATTCCAGAATGGAAAATAACTAAGGTAAAACCTAACGCTTCAGTTACTTATAACACAGTTAAATTTGATAATAATACACATAGTGTAGCACTTAAAGTTTTGAGCAATACTAATTCTGCAATTATTGAACTTAGAGAGAACTCAGTTAATGGAAAGTTAATTGCCAAAATCCCTATTAAAAACACTAAAAATCAATGGGAAATAATTGAAACTAAAACTAAATATAAGCCTAAAGGTATAATCAACATTGTTTGTCTGTTTAAAACTGATAGAGATGATGTTATCGAATTAGACTGGATAAAATTTAAGAATAAGAAGTAAAACTAAATAAAAAGAATTATTTAAATAATTTAAAATGAAAGACCTAAAAATAAGTGACGCCAAAATTTACAAAGCGGCAACAACTTTAAAAAAACCAATATCAGACGCTACACATACCTTAACTGAAATTTCATTTTTAGTATTAAGAATTAAGTTAGAAAATGGGGTTGTTGGAGAATCTTATTTATTATCATTTCAATATTCTCCTAACGCCATAGTAGGCGCATTAAAAGATGCTATACCACATATTATTGGGCATAAAACCAATGAAATGGGCTTGGTGTATGATAAACTAGACCATTTAGGAGAATATTTTGGAAACCAAGGCATTAACCGTTGGGCACAAGCCGCTGTAAATATTGCTATGTGGGACGCCTGGGGAAAAACTTTAGGGCAACCAGTACACGAGATATTAGGAGTGTGTAAAGAAAAAGTATCCATTTATGGTAGTGGCGGATGGATTTCTTACACCATTGATGAACTTATTGAAGAAGTAACCGATTACGCCAACAGAGGTTTTAAAGCCGTTAAAATAAAAGTAGGTTCGTCAAAAGTAAGTACAGATGTTGAGCGTTTGCGCTTAGTTCGTGAAGCTGTAGGTGATAAGGTAGATATTATGATGGATGCTAACCAGGGTATGGATTTACCATCGGCCATGAAATTATCACGTCAAGCAAAAGAATTAAATATCAATTGGTTTGAAGAACCTGTTAATCATCAAAATTTTCAAGCCTTTGAAATATTAAAAAATCAGGCCGGAATTTCTTTAGCTATGGGAGAACGTGAATATGATACCTTACCATTAAGAGAATTGGCTAGTAGAAATGCTTTAGATATTTGGCAACCAGATATTTTAAGAATTGGTGGTGTTGAAAAATGGCGTGAAAGTGCCGCATTAGCACAAAGCTTCAATTTACCTGTATTACCACACTATTATAAAGATTATGATGTGCCATTGTTATGCACTATTTCTAACGGTGTTGGCGCAGAATCGTTTGATTGGGTAGACCCATTAATTGATAATCCTATGGTGATTCAAGATGGTTATGCTAAACCTCATAATTTACCGGGTTGGGGCTTCAATTTTATTGATGATACATTAACCGAAATTAAGCTGTAATGAGTCTAAACGTTTTTTCTTTAAAAAATAAACTAGCTCTTGTAACCGGTGGAGGTACAGGCATTGGTCTAGGTATTGCCAAAGCATTTGTTCAAGCAGGGGCAAAAGTGGTTATAACGGGTAGAAGAGAAGCTGTGCTACAAGAGGCAATTAAAGAACTTGGAGATAATGCTTTTTATAGAGTAAATGATATTACAGATAGAGCATCAATCCCAGTCTTAGTTGAAGATATTGAAAACAATATTGGTGGTATTGATATTTTAGTAAACAATGCTGGAATTCACCATAAAGCTTGGGCTCAAGACACCACAGATGAAGATTTTGAGCGCGTCATTCAAACCAACTTAATAAGCGTATTTGCGCTTACCCGAGAATGCGCAAAAAAAATGATAGAACGTAAAAGCGGATCTATAATTATGATAGGTTCAATGGCTGGTTTGTTTGGTATAGATAGAGTTATAGCTTACAGCGCATCTAAAACGGCTTTAACAGGTCTTGTTAACAGCTTAACTACTGAATACGCCAAAGATAATGTACGTGTAAACGCTATAGCTCCAGGCTGGATAACGTCTAATATGTTTTTAAATGCAGTTAACAAAGATCAAGCACGAAAACAACAAATAACCAATAGAATTGCCATGGATCATTTTGGAACCACAGAAGATATTGGTAATGCAGCAGTATTTTTAAGTTCAAAAGGCGCTAAATATATCACCGGCGTTATTTTACCAGTTGATGGCGGTGCAACCGTAAACTTTTAACCCACAAAGTGGGATTTTGTATCTCACTCAAATGAAAGTAAATTATGAAACCAACATACATAACAGGAGACCACGCAATAAGTCCAGCTTTTAATAATCAAACCCGTTTAGTTTACGGTACATCAGGCTTAGGAGGCGTTTGGGGAAAAGTAGATCAGCGTGATTCTATAGATGCTTTATTATATGCTTTTGAAAATGGAATTTCCGCTCTAGATACTGCGCCTTCTTATGCCAATGCAGAATATTATGTAGGAATGGCATTAAGAGAATGGAAAGGCGCTAAACCTTTTGTAAGCACTAAAATTGGGCGGTTAAAAGGTAAGGATGCTTTTGAAGTGAAACTAGATTATAGTACCGATGGCATGAAGCGTAGTTTAGATAACAGTTTAAAAACTTTAGGGTTAGATAAAATTGATCTGCTTTTTTTACATGAGCCACAGTTAGTACCAATGGAAAATATAGACGAAGTTTTGAATACTTTAAAAGCATTTAAAGCCCAAGGTTTAGTAAGTTCATTAGGTGTAGGTGGAAATCCGTCTGAGGCATTTAAACCATTCATCACTAAAGAAAATTTTGATGTTGTCTCTGGGTTTTTGCATATGGATGCTTGTAATCTTTCAGCTTTTAATGGCGAAATTCAAAGTTATCATGACGAAGGAATAGCATATTATGCAGCTTCTGCTTTGCACTTTTCGCTTTTAGGAAATCGTTTTGAAAAATATAAAACTGAAGGTGTAGATGGAGAATGGATAACTCAATTGGATTTAGAAAATGCAACAAGAGTTAAAGCAGTAGCAGACAAGCATAATATGCCATTAGCAACATTAGCACAACGCTATTTATTTTCAATAAAAGAAGCCGATAGAGTTGTAATGGGAGCAAGAACACCAGAGCAAATTAAAGCAACAGTAGATGATTGGAATGCAGGAAAACTTACTGAAGAATTATTTAACGAAGTAACAGCTTGTATTAAAACTTCAAACTAAATGAAAGCAATACAATTAAAAGAACCGGGCACTTGGAAGCAACTAGATGTTGCGAAACCAAATGATACTTTAACATCAGGAAATGCTTTGGTTAAAGTAAATAAAATTGGTGTTTGTGGAACAGATTTACACGCGTTTAAAGGACAACAACCGTTTTTTAACTACCCAAGAATTTTAGGGCATGAATTAGCCGTTGAAGTAGTTGCCGTAGCAGATGATGTTACAAATGTTTCTGTAGGCGATAAATGCTCTGTAGAGCCTTATTATAATGATATTATTGGTCAAGCAGTTAGAAGAGGAAAGACAAACTGCGGCGAACATTTACAAGTTTTAGGTGTGCATGTTGATGGCGGAATGCAAGAGTATTTTGTGTATCCGGCTAAATTTTTACATGCTACTAATTCGCTATCAGATGATCAATTGGCTATGATAGAACCTTTAGCAATAGGTTGTCATGCCGTTGATAGAGCCGATATTAAAGAAGACGATATTGTTTTGGTAATTGGCGTTGGGCCTATTGGTTTAGGCACCATTCAATTTGCTCAATTAACGGGTGCTCGAGTGATTGCAATGGATGTTGATGATGCTAAACTACAAAAGTGTAAGGACATAACTAAAGTAAAAGATACCATAAATGCTTTAGGAAATGTAGAGGAAGAGTTAGAGGCACTTTTAAAAGGAGATTTACCAACCGTAATTTTAGATGCCACGGGTAATAAAACCTCAATGATGAATACCTTTAAATATGCAGCCGCAGGAGGAACAATAGTCTTTATAGGGTTGTTTATGGGAGATGTTGTTTTTCACGATCCTTCGTTCCATAAAAAAGAATTAACGCTTAAAGCTAGTAGAGCGGCCATGAGTGAAGATTTTGGTAGAATTATCAGGTTAATAGAAGCTGGTAAAATAGATGCTTCGTCATTTATAACACATAGAATACATTTTGATGATGTGCCCACAGAATTTGAAAAACTTTATGAACAAAAAGATTTAATAAAAGCAATTATAGAATTATAAAATTGAAAGCAGTGTCATGCTAAACTCGTTTCAGCATTACATCATTAATAAAAATTTATGATTCTGTAGCAAGTTACTGTTACAAATAAACTTAAAACTAAACTAAAACTCAAACTAAATGCAAGATAAAAAAGCCAACTATTCACAATTTCTGGTGCCACTAATTATAGTAATGGCATTAATGTTTTTTTGGAATTTAAGTAGAAATATAAACGATGTATTAATTCCACATTTAAAAAGAGCTTGCCAGCTCACAGATTTTCAATCTTCATTAGTACAATCTGCCTTTTTTGGTGCCTACTTTGTAATGGCGTTACCTGCAGGATGGTACATTCAGAAAAAAGGCTATAAAATGGGAATGATTGTAGGGCTATTAATAGCAGCTATAGGTGCATTTTTGTTTTATCCAGCAGCCGAAACACGCGTATATTCATTTTTCTTATTGGCGTTGTTTGTAATGGCAGCTGGTTTTGCTATTTTAGAAGTAACGGCATCACCATATATTACTAAATTAGGAAATCCCGAAGGCGCTTCAAGCCGTTTAAGTATGGCAGCTGCTATTGGTTCAGTAGGCGCTACAGTAGCGCCATCATTGGCCGCATTGTTACTTTTACATGAAGAAGATGTGCCACAAACCACAATTGATGCTTTTACACCAAGCCAATTAGAAACCTTTTTATCTGGTGAAGCAGATTTAGTAAAACCACCCTACATTGTGCTAGGAGCCATTTTAGTAATTATTGCTTTAATTGTAGTTTTTACAAAATTACCAGTAATTAAAGAAGAACAGGGCGGAAGTAAAAAACCATTAAAAGATATTTTGAAGTTTAAGCACACCCTATATGGTGTTGGCGCAGAATTCTTTTATGTTGGCGCAGAGGTAGGTATTGTTAGTTTTATTATTAGATATGCCAAATGGTTTAATTTGCCAGAATTAACAGAGCAAAAAGCGGCGCAGTTTATTACAGCATTTATGGGCTTAGTGCTTTTAGGAAGACTTTTAGGAGTCTATATTTTAAAGAAATTTAAGCCACAAAACGTATTAGTATTTTGTAGTATAAGTGCGTTTATAATGGTAACATTAGCTATAGTTACCAATGGCTATTTTTCATTAACATGCTTATCAATTGTTGGGTTCTTTACATCAATTATTTACCCAATTATTTTTAGTTTAAGTATGAAAGATTTAAAGGAATACACCAAAACGGGCTCTTCAGTATTCCTGCTAGGTATTGTTGGTGGTGCTATTGTACCGCCTTTAATGGGCTACATTTCAGATACAGCAGGCATTAAATACGCCTTTATAATGCCATTAATATGTTATGTGTATTTATTATTCTTCGGAATTAAAGGATATAAAGTAAAAATAAAAGCCTAATTAAATGAAAAATCAGTTCAGAAGATTTACCTATTTAATCACTTCTGATAAAGAAGCCATGGCGCAATTCAGTAATACATTGAATTCAGAAAAAATTCAAGAAAAATTAACTGAAGTTGGTATACTTTCATTTGAAATTTATCAAAAAGGAAAAGACTTTTTTTTACTTATAGATACTATACCAATACTGCATAGTTTAAGTATAGATAGTGCATTAAAAAGCATAATTTCAGAAATAGATTTTCAAGACGTTTTTCAGAAAGAAAACACATCATTTTCATTTGAAAACGCGCCTTTGGAAAGAATTTATAAATTCGAACAAAAAGAAATTTTTAATGCCCGTGAAGGACAATTAAAAAGAAGTGTTGGGGATAAAAAGCGCTTTGTCTGGACCTTGTTATTGCAAGAAGATGAAGCGCTTATAGAAGAGTATAAAGAAGTCCACAGCATGGGTAAAGCATGGCCTGAAATTACCAACAATATGAAAACAGTTGGTGTAAAAGATATGGAAATTTATCTTTCTGGGACTCAAGCCATTTTGGTAATGGATACTAAACCAGATTTTAATTTAGATGAAATTGGTCCTAAATGGCAAAAACTACCGCGTGAGGAGGAGTGGCAGGCTTATGTAGCAAAATTTCAAAGAACAGACCCAGAAAGTTCTATTCAAGAAAAATGGCAGGATATGAGACTATTATAAAACTTTAAAAACTAAACAATGAAAGCACGCTTATTAACTTTAATGATGCTGATGTTTTTTAACCTTGGCCAAAGTATCTATTCTCAGAACTCTTATAATACATTTAAACCAACATGGGAATCTTTACAGCAGTATGAATGCCCAGAATGGTTTAAAGATGCCAAATTTGGTATTTATACCCATTGGGGTGTTTACTCTGTTCCAGAAACTGCATCCGATTGGTATGGTACAAACATGTATAATCAATCGCATCCAAATTATAAATCTCATAAGGAAACTTATGGCGACCAAAAAGAATTTGGATACAAGGATTTAGTGCCACTTTTCAAAGCAGAAAAATTTAATGCAGATGAATGGGCAGATTTGTTTGTAGAATCAGGTGCTCGATTTGCAGGTCCTGCTGGTGAACATGCCGATGGTTTCTCTATGTGGAATTCTAATGTGAATCCTTGGAACTCTGTTGATATGGGGCCTAAACGTGATATAACGGCCGAATTAGAAAAGGCCATTCGTAAACGCGGATTAAAATACATGGTAAGCTTACACCATTCTTGGTTATGGGGGTGGTTTCCAACTTGGGATGAGAATACAGATTGCGCAGATTCTAAGTATGCTTCATTATACGGTGAAAAAGTACCAAAAACCGCATGGCAATTAGAAAAAGGAAGTAATTGGTACACCGTAAACCCAATACCTAGTAAAGCATTTGAACATGTATGGCTTGAAAAAGTAAAAGAGGTAGTAGATGGGTATTCGCCAGATTTACTTTGGTTTGATAATCGTATTCAAATACTTTCAGAAGATATACGTAAACAGATGATGGCGTATGCATACAATGAGGCTGCCAAAAAAGAACAAGAATTTGTGTTAACATTTAAGCGGCCAGATTTTCCTCTAGGAACAGGTACGGTTGACTTAGAACGTAATAGAATGCCTGATATATATCCAGAACCTTGGTTAACGGATAATTCTATTTCCAAACAAAAATGGATTTGGCATAAAGACTTAAAATGCTATCCAACCAATAATTTAATAGACGATTTGGTTGACATTGTAAGCAAAAACGGAAATCTACTATTAAATGTAGCCCCACATCCTAATGGTACCATTCCAGAAGAACAGAAACAACGCCTAAGAGCAATGGGTAAATGGTTAAAACTAAATGGAGAAGCCATCTACGAAAGCCGTCCATGGTTAATATATGGAGAGGGGCCAACCGAAACAAAAACAGGCCATTTAGCCGATATGCAGTTTGATGGTTTCGGTGATGAAGATATTCGATTTACTACTCGTAATGGACAATTATACGCCATTGCTTTAGGTTGGCCAGAATCTGGAGTTTTACCGATAAAATCCCTAAGTACTAGTAAGTATAACGGAAACATTAAAACCGTAGAATTAATAGGTCATAAAGGTAAATTAGAGCATAGGCAGACCATAGATGCACTTAGTATTCAATTACCAGATACCAAACCATGTGAGCACGCATTTGTATTTAAAATAAATTAAAAATTATAGTTATGCCAGAAAACACACCTTTAGAGCAGCATAAAGACATTCCTTTATATAATACAGAAACTTGGTTGTATGAAGATTTTATAATAGGGCAAAAAGACCGATCAATAAGTAGAACAATATCAGAAGGCGAAGCTATGATGTTTAATGGCCTAGTTTTAGATATGCACCCATACGTAGGTGATCAAAAATTTGCCGAAGAACAAGGTCTATTTGGGAAAAGACTAGTTGCAGGAGCCATGGTTTTTAGTTTAGGTTTAGGCTTAATGGCCAATAATAATGTGAATACATTTAGTTATGGGTATGATAAATTACGCTTTATAAAACCTGTTTTTATTGGTGATACTATTTATACCGTTAGAACACACCTAAATAAAACCCCAAAGTATGATGAAATGGGGCTTATAACAGTGAGTTATGAGGTGTATAAACAACCAGGTGAATTGGTATTGTATTGTGAACACCTTCAGACAGTGAAGTATAAAAATCCTGAAAATTTCAAAAAGTGAAAAACATTTTACTGTTAATGATAGAGCTTATTTGCAATCAAACAGATTTTAAACAAGTAATATTAAAGGACTCTGTATGAATATTGTGAATATGAGTACCAAATATAAAAATGAAAGCCTATTAGCTGTAGTATTAAGTAATAAAAAAAACTTCATAATTTTACTTTGCTTAGTAATAGTAACTTTTAAGGTTAACGCTCAAAGTACAAATGAACGCCCAAATGTTATACTTATACTAACAGACGACCAAGGTTATGGAGATTTAAGTTGTCACGGAAACCCTGTAATTAAAACACCCAATATAGATAAGTTACATACAGAATCGGTGCGTTTTACAAATTTCCATGTAGACCCAACTTGTGCTCCTACTCGCGCAGCCTTGTTAACAGGCAAATATTCACATCACGTTGGTGTTTGGAGTACTATTTGTGGTGGAAATCATTTAAGAACTTCAGAAGTAACAATGGCTGATGTTTTTAAAGATTCAGGATACAGAACAGCCTTGTTTGGAAAATGGCATTTAGGCGCCAATTATCCCTATAGACCAATGGACAGAGGTTTTGATGAGTGGTTAGGCAACGGAGATGGCGGTACTGGTACTACAGATGATTTTTTTACTAATGACAGGGTAAACGATATTTATTTACATAACGGCAAACGCGAGTATCATGAGGGGTATGCACCAGATGTTTATTTTAATGCTGTAATAGACTTTATTACAAATTCTGAAGATGATAAACCGTTCTTTGTGTATTTACCAACCTATTTACCACACGGCCCTCATACTATTCCTGACCCTTCGATGGTGGATAAATATAAAGGAAAGATTCCTGAATATGTAGCTTACTTTTTTGCCATGATTGAAAGTATTGACCAAAATATTGGAAAGCTCAGAAAAGTCTTAGAGGTTTCAGGTAAGGCAGATAATACCATTTTAATATTCATGACAGACAACGGTGGTACAGAAGGAGTTCGTATCTACAATGCGGGAATGCGAGGAGGAAAAACCGAAGCTTATGAAGGAGGTCATAGGGTGCCATTTTTTATGCATTGGCCCAAAGGAAATTTAGCTCATAATGAAGATGTAAACCAAGTTTCTGCTCATATTGATGTTTTACCAACATTAATTGATGTTTGTAACTTAAAAAAACCTAAGAATTTAAAATTTGATGGTAGAAGTTTAAAAAAGCAACTATTTAAACCCCAAAAGAAACTTTCAAAAAGAATTTTATTTGTTGAAAATCAACGTACTTTTAAATCAAAGGCGTGGTGGCAAACCGCAGGAATGATGCAAAATTGGAGGTTAATTAACAATAAAGAGCTTTACAATTTAGATACCGATTTTGCTCAAAAAAATAACGTAATTAGCAATCATCCTAAAGTTGTTAAAAAAATTCAAAAAGCACATAAAAAGTATTGGAAACTTGTAACACCTAATGACAGATTAAAACCATTACCAATTATTGGAGATACTGTTTCAAATGAGCTATACCTTTCTTCTTCAGAATGGTATTTGCCAGATGTACCATGGAACCACGCTCAAATCGCTAAAGGGAGCTCTTTAGTTGGTGGCTGGGAAATAAGCGTCGCTTCAGATGGCATGTACAAATTTGAAGTTAGAAGATGGCCACGAGAAGCTAATGCACCTATACAAGGCATTCCATTATTAAAAGATAAAACTGTTGATGCTTATGATTCTACAGGAAAAATAGATAAACTTATCTATGGTAATGAAATGAATCCGTTACCAATAGATGCCGTAAAACTAGATGTTTCAGGTTCATCAGAAGTAAAGAAAGTAACAACTTCAGATACACATATTACGTTCGATATTGAACTTGAAAAAGGGCATAAAACTATAAATAGCACATTTCTAGATAAAGAAAATAACACGATATCTGGAGCCTATTATGTGTACCTAAGCAAACTATAATTAAGATGAAACAAGTATTTATAACATTATTTACAGTTTTACTAGTTTCTTGTGGAGACAAAGAATCGCTAAAAGAAATAAAAAAGATTGAACCCTTTAAACCAACCTGGACTTCACTACAAAAACATAAAACACCTCAATGGTTAAAAGATGCTAAATTTGGTATTTACACACACTTTGCTCTAGAAAGTATGAGGTTTAAAAAAGGAAATGAAAACAAACATTTTCACGAGCTTTTTGATGAGTTTAAGTTTGAAAACTTCAATGCAGTAGAATGGGCAGAACTTTTTGAACGAGCAGGCGCAAAATTTGCCGGACCTGTTGCGTGGCATGGTAGTGGTATGGTACATTGGGATAGTAATATTACGGAATTAGACGTTGTAGATAAAGGCCCCAAAAAAGACATAACAGGCTTGTTAAAAAAAGAAATCACCAAAAGAAATATGAAATTCTTAATGTCTTTTCATACAGGTTATTGGTATAGGGCATTACTTGACAGAGATAATCCTGGTAGAAAAAAACCAGAATTTTATGAATTGTATGGAGAACCACATGATGAAGATGTAACAGATTTTACGCCTTGGAAAGATCACGCTGAAAAACAATCAAAATATTCCAATACTTATAGTGATTTGTGGTTAAAAAAGATGATAGAATCTACTGAAAAATATTCACCTGACATATCTTGGGCAGATGTTTCATTTGGCGGTACAGTTTGGGCACACAATGTTGGTAAATTTAAACACGGGAAAGCACTTTCTGATAGCCTTTATTTTGGAGGATATGATGAAGTTAGGCAAAGAAAATACTTAAGTCATTTTTTTAATAATGCTCATGAGAATAATAAGGAAGTAGAATTTGTATATAAAGAGTACGATATTCCTCCCGGAATTGGAATGCGAAATTTTGAAAATGGGTTAATTGATGAGTTAACTTATGATACTTGGATGACTGATATAGATATTTGTCAGCCTGTAAGTTGGTGGTATCAACCAAATATGGGTATTAAAAAAGCTAATTTATTGGTTGATATGTTGGTAGATGTAACGGCAAAAAATGGTATTCTATTATTAAATGTGCCTCCAAAACCTGATGGTGCATTTGCACAATTCATTAAAGATGAATTATATAAAGTTGGTGATTGGTTAAAACTAAACGGAGAGGCTATTTATGGAACAATGCCTTGGACGATTTATGGCGAGGGACCTTCGTATTTACCTGTAACTGGGCATTATTCAGAAAAAAAAGAAAACGCTAAATATACAGAGTTAGATTTTAGATTTACACAAAAAGATAATACTCTATATGCAATTTGCTTAGGAATTCCTAAAGGTGAAGTAGTTATAAATTCATTAGGAAGTAATGCCAGATTAAATAAAAATGATATTGCTTCACTTGAACTAATTGGTAGTGATGCAAAAATTGAATACATACACAATCCGTATAACTTAACACTGCAAATGCCAGATAATTTTAATGGTGAATTTGCTTGTGTTTTTAAAATTCAACGAAAATCGTAATTAACTAAATTAATATCTAATGAAAAGAATAAGTCTTATCCTGCTATTAACTTTAATCTTCGCATGTAAGAATAAAGAGCAAACTAATATTCCAAAAGAAACAGTAACTAAAGAAAAGTATCAAGAAAACTGGGAGAGCTTAAAGCAATATGAAATCCCGCAATGGATGAAAGATGCAAAATTTGGAATTTTTATTCACTGGGGACCTAATTCTGTGGCAGAATTACACACCGATTGGTACCCAAGATGGATGTATTTAGATGAAGGGCACGTAGACCATTCTACAGGAAAAAAAATAAATGACATTCCGCACCCAGCATCTGTATACCACAAAGAAAAATTTGGAGACCCAAAAACATTTGGTTTTAAAGATTTGATACCAATGTGGACCATGGAAAATTTTGATGCAAAAGCTTGGGTTGATTTATTCAAAGAAGCAGGTGCCCAATATGTTGTGCCAGTAGCAGAACATCATGATGGTTTTGCACTTTATGAATCTAGTATAACACCCTACAATGCTGTTGCTATGGGGCCAAAAAAAGACGTTTTAAAAGAACTTACCAATGAAATTAAAAACCAAGGGCTTATTTGTGGAGTAAGTTCACACTTAGCATTCAACTGGAATTTTTACACACAAAGTGATAGGTTTGATACTGGAAACCCAGAGTTTGCAGCTTTATACGCCCCACAGCATGAACCTTACTCCCCAGCAAGTGCAGAATGGTTGGCTAATACTTGGTGGCCAAGAACTAAAGAAATTATAGATAACTACCAACCAGATATTCTTTGGTTCGATTTTTATTTAGACCGTCCAGAGTTTGCACCTTACCATAAAAAACTAGCTGCATATTATTACAACTCAGGCTTAAAGCGCAATAAAAATGTAGTGCTTCAAACTAAAAATTTACATTATGAGTCTTTTAAACCAGGTACGCACATGCTAGATTTAGAGCGTAGTAAAATGGATTCGTTGCGTAAAGATTATTGGCAAACAGATACGTCTATAGGTAAAAATTCTTGGTATTACGCTAAAAACTGGATTCCAAAATCTGCTGAAAGTTTAATAGCAGATTTAATGGATATAGTTAGTAAAAATGGTTGTTTATTATTAAATATAGGCCCAAGAAAAGATGGTATTATTCCAGATGATCAAAAGAGAACTTTGTTAGAAATAGGCGAGTGGTTAAAAATAAATGGAGAAGCTGTTTACGGGTCTAAATATTATGATATTTATGGTGAAGGACCAACAAAAACAGAAACAGGACACCTGTCTGAAGGAAAAAATAAAGGCTTTACAGAGGAGGATATTCGTTTTACTACAAGAAATGGTTTTGTTTACGCAACTATTTTAATACCGCCTACAAAAGATGTTAATATTAAGTATCTTTCATCAACAAAATTAAAAGTAAAAGATGTTCAGCTTTTAGGATTTGAAGGTGAAATAACATATAACCAAACAGAAAATGGTTTAAATATTTCATTACCAAAAAACACTAATCTTAAAAACGCATGGGTATTTAAAATTAAACATTAAAAAAATGAAAATTCAATCCTATATGTTGCTTTTATTAGCATTCATATGTATTTCTTGTACAAAACCCGAAAAACAAACACGAATTGTTGAAGATTTCAATTTTAATTGGAAGTTTAGTAAAGGAGATCAATTAAAAGCAGAAGCAACAGATTTTAATGATTCGTCTTGGCAAAATGTTAGACTTCCGCATGATTGGAGTATTCTTGCAGGATACCAAAAAGAAAATACAGCAGCAAGTACTGGTTTTTCTGAAGGAGGTATTGGTTGGTACAGAAAAGAATTCCAGGTGCTAAAAACAGATGAGGGAAAAGCTATTTGGGTTGAATTTGATGGTGTTTATAATAATTCTACAGTTTGGATAAACGGTACAAAACTTGGCTTTAGACCCAACGGTTATGCAAGTTTTTCCTATGATTTAACCGAGCATTTAAACTATGGCGAAAATAATGTGGTAGCTGTTAGAGTAGATCATACAGCTTATGTAGATTCTAGATGGTACACAGGCTCCGGAATATATAGAGATGTAAGACTTGTAAAAACATCAAAAGTTCATATTCCGCAATGGGGAATTAGAATTACTACGCCTAATGTTGAAACGAGTAAAGCCAAGGTGAATATTGAAACAAATATTGTAGGAGCCAATAATAGTGTTGAAATTGAAACTCAAATTTTAGATAGAAATGGTACGCAAGTAGCTTTTGGAAAAACAGATGTTTTAGCCGAAGGCAACAAAGGGATTCAAACTCTAAATGTTGAAAAACCAAATTTGTGGGGAATACAAACACCAAATTTATATACTGCCATTATTTCAGTTAAACACAATGGTGCTCTAGTTGATAAAGTAACACAAGAATTCGGAATTAGAACATTTCGTTTTGATTCTAATAAAGGCTTCTTCCTTAATGGCGAAAACGTAAAAATTAAAGGGGTTAACCTTCATCATGATGCTGGGTCTGTTGGTGCGGCAGCAAATAAAGCTACTTGGGAATATAGAATTTCAAAATTAAAATCTATTGGAGTTAACGCAGTGCGTATGGCACATAATCCGCATTCACCTCTATTAATAGAAGTTTGCGATGAAATGGGTATGCTAGTAATGAATGAGTTTTTTGATGAATGGCACAACCCTAAAGCAAAAAGTCTTAATTATTTAGGTGATAATGCTGCAGGAGATGCTATTTCTAAAGGTTATAGCGACATTTTCTTTGAATGGGCAGAAAAAGATTTAAAAACTTTAATCAATAGAGATTTTAATCACCCTTCGGTAATAATGTGGAGTATAGGTAATGAAATTGAGTGGACGTTTCCAAACTATTCTAAAACTTATGCTGAGGTTGAAGGAAAAATCAAAGAATATAATGACCCGCCAACTTATGATGTTTCTAAAATAAAACCTGTTTTTGATAGATTAACAGGAGGTGTAGATTCGTTGTCAATTGTGGCTCACAAACTATCCAAATGGGTTAAAGAAGAGGATACCACTAGGCCCATAGTTTGCGGAAGTGTGCGGCCAACTATAGCTTTTACAAGTGGTTATGCAGATGCCGTTGATGTTTTAGGTTTAAATTACAGAGCTATAGATTATGATGTGGCTCATGAAGCTTTTCCTGAAAAATGTTTAATTGGGTCGGAGAATTGGGTAGCTTATTCTGAGTGGAAAGCGGTGTTAGAACGAGATTTTATACCAGGTATATTTGTATGGACTGGGTTTGCTTATTTAGGTGAAGCTGGACCATGGCCTAGAAAAGGACTAAATATTTCCTTGTTCGATTTTGCAGGATTTAAGAATCCTAGAGGCCATTTCTTTGAGTGCCTTTGGAAAGAAGACCCAAAAGTTTATATGGTCACAACACCTGCTTCTGAATCTGAATATTCATATACAAAAGACGATGGATGGAAATTCGATATGCAATACACTGCACCACCAGTTTGGGATAAACTAAGGCTTTGGGAATGGTACAACGTAAACGAACATTGGAATTACAACGAAAATGAGCCAATAGTTGTTCAAACATATACAAATTGTGAAGAAGCAGAGTTATTTCTTAATGGAAAAAGCCTAGGTAAACAGGCTTTATCCGATTTCAAAGAAGATGATAACATCATAAAATGGTTAGTGCCACATCAGAAAGGTGAACTAAAAGTTGTTGGTTATAATAAGGGAAATAAAGTTGATGAATACACCCTTTCAACAACAAGTAAACCTGTTAATATTAAGTTATATACAGATAAATCTTCGCTTAAAGCAAATAATTATGATATAGCGCATGTAACAGTAACATTATTTGATGAAGCAGGAAATAAAGTAACAAACGTTAATGAAGAAATAACATTTCACGTATCTGAAGGTGCAGACCTAATAGCGGTTGATAATGGCTGGGAAATGAATATAAACCCACATAACACTAATAAAGTTGTAACACATAATGGTAGAGCATTAGCTATAATACGTTCAAAAGATATTGTTGGAACAGTTACAATAACGGCCAATTTTGAAGATATTAAAAGCAATAAATTGTCTATTAGCATAGAATAATAATCTTCATAATATTTTATAAATTATTCAAAATTAAAACTAAATTATAAACTAAATAATAAGAAATAACAATGCAAAAACTGCTTTATGCTTTAGTAATTACAATATTATTTACTTCCTGCAAAGAAAAGACTAATCAAGTTGAAGCGGCAGATAAAGTAGATAGAGTTGAAAATTTTAAAATTCAGCTAGGTAAGGTTTCAAAAAAATCAATCTTTACAGATGATGAGGATATAACGGTTTGGGGAGCTTCTGCTATAAAAGGCGAAGATGGATTATATCATATGTTTTACTCGCGCTGGAAAAAAGATTTAGGATGGGCTTGGGTTACACACTCTGAAATTGCACATGCAGTATCAACGTCACCTTTCGGACCTTTTAAGCACAAAGAGGTTGTTTTTGAACGCCGTGGTGCAGAATATTGGGATGGTTTATGTACACACAACCCAACAATACATAAGTTTGATGGTAAATATTACCTTTATTACATGGGCAATACTGGTGATGATGTTAACCCATGTGTTCCTGGAAAAATTAAATATAACTGGACACATAGAAATAATCAACGTATTGGTGTTGCTGTAGCAGATGACCCAAATGGCCCTTGGAAACGTTTTGATAAACCACTTATTGATGCCAGTGAAGATGAACAAGCTTTAGATGCTTTGTTGGCCAATAACCCATCAATTACCCAACGTCCAGATGGAGGTTATTTAATGGTTTATAAAGCGGTAGGAAAGAAAATTAAAAAGATTTCAGGCGGGCCAGTGGTACATTGTGTAGCAACTTCAGATAGTCCATTAGGGCCTTTTAAAAAATACGATAAACCAGTATTTGAAGCAAAAGGAACTGATTTTCCAGCTGAGGATCCATACATCTGGTATCAAGATGGAAAATACCGTGCAATTGTTAAAGATATGCATGGCGCATTCACAAATGCTGGTCAAGCTTTGGTATTATTTGATTCAAAAGACGGTTTTGATTGGAATCTTGCTAAAAATCCCTTAGTTTCAAAGCTTGAAATTACGTTTGAAAACGGACATGTTCAAAAATTAAAACATCTTGAGCGTCCTCAGTTAATTAAAGAAAATGGCAAACCAATTGCTATTTATTGTGCTGCAGACACTACCGATGTTAATGGTGTATTACACTCTTGGAATGTTCAGATACCTATTAAAACAACTAATTTATAAATATTGAATACTTGCTATTTTACATCGGTTTTAAAAGCATTAAAACTATTAATTATAGTATTATTAATGTGTAATAGTTTGTTTGCACAAAACAAACAGCCCAACATTATTTTCATCATGTCTGATGATCACACCTCACAAGCCATTGGTGCCTATGGTGGTAGATTATCAGAATTAAACCTAACGCCTAACCTTGATAAATTAGCCAATAATGGTATGCGTTTTACCAACGCATTTTGTAACAATTCAATTTGTACACCTAGCAGAGCTTCAATTATATCTGGGCAATACCCGCAAACTAATGGTGTTTTAGATTTGGATATTGCCTTAGATCCCGAAAAGCAATATTTACCAAAAGAATTAAAAAAACTTGGATATTCAACAGCAATAATAGGAAAATGGCATTTACATATAGAACCTTCGGCTTTTGATTATTATAAAGTTCTGCCAGGTCAAGGTAAGTATTTTAATCCTTCGTTTTACGAAAAAGGTAAAGGCGCTTGGAAAAAAAATAAAGTAGAAACTACAGGGCATTCAACAGATGTTATTACAGATGCCTCTATTGATTATTTAAAAAATAGAGATAAAAACAAGCCATTCTTTTTAATGCATCATTACAAAGCGCCTCATGACATGTTTGAATATGCGCCTAGATATGAAGATTTTTTAGCTGATACTGAAATTCCTGAACCATCAAGCCTGTATTATCAACCTAATTGGGGTTCTGAAGGTACAAGAGGAAAAAATGATTCGCTTACAAATTATATTGGTACATCGGTTTCTAACAGGCATATGTACAGAAATTATAATATCTTTTTTCATAACGATAGTTTACAAGGGCGCGCAAATTCTGCACATGTAGCTTACCAAGATTATTTAAAACGATACTTACGCTGCGTAAAAGGTGTTGATGATAATTTAGGAAAATTATTTGCCTATTTAAAAGCCGAAGGCCTTTGGGAAAATACTGTAATAATTTATACAGGAGATCAAGGTATGATACTTGGTGAACACGATTTACAAGATAAACGTTGGATGTATGATGAAGCTATGCGCATGCCATACATTATGCATTACCCAAAAATGATAAAACCACAAAGTGTAACAGATTTGTTAGTAAATAATACCGATTATGCACCAACAATAATTGAGCTTGCAGGAGGTAAAACACCAGATTACATGCAAGGTAAAAGTTTTATAAACACGCTACAAGGTAAAGAAGAAAATAACTGGCGAGAAACTACTTATTACCGTTATTGGATGCATATTATTCACCATTATGTGCCAGCACATTTTGGGGTGCGTTCAAAAGATTATAAACTTATGTTTTACTACGGAAAACATTATTTGCCCGAAGAAGATTTTAAAAAGCATTATTGGGCAACACAATATTATGGCATTGAACGCGAAACACCTCATACATGGGAGTTTTATGATTTAAAAAACGATCCTGAAGAATTGCATAACCGTTATAATGATCCTAAATACAAAGCCATTATAGCCAAAATGAAGGCCCAATTGAAACAACAACGTATAGATTTAAATGAAACTGATGAAAACTTTCCTGAAATACAAGCTATAGTTAACAAACATTGGAATGATTAATATAGGTGTAAGCGCCTCAATAAAACACTAAACTAAAAACAATGAAGTTTTTTATTACCATTTTGTGTTCTTTCATACTACTTATTTCATGTAATACTAAGCAAGAATCAAAAACTGAAAGTATTACAGAAACTAAACCACATTATACGCAAGAAGATTATGATTTTCTTGCTATAGGAAACCCCGATAAAATGAGTGCCGCATCAAAAAGAGCATTAAGAAACAATTATCATAAAAATGACCAGTGGTTTGGCACTTTCAATAATCACGAGTTAAAAGGAGATATAGGTTATGAAAAAGGTGTTATACGCCGCGATCCTACAATGGTTATTCAGGTTGATGGTTTGTATTACACTTGGTACTCAAAATCTGTAGGTGAAACGTATGGGTTTGGTACGGGTGATCCTGAAAAAAAAGTATTCCCTTGGGATAAAACCGAAATTTGGTATGCAACATCAAAAGATGGTTGGGATTGGAAAGAGCAAGGTGTAGCTATTACCTATGGCCCAAAAGGCGCTTATGATGATAGGTCTGTTTTTACTCCTGAAATTTTAGCACATAAAGGTAAATATTATTTGGTGTATCAATGCGTTAAAGCACCATACTTAAACAGAACTTTTAATACGGTAGGCATGTCTATTGCCAATAGTCCAAATGGACCGTGGAAACGACTTGAATCACCTATTTTAGAAGCTGCAAAAGATGGCGAATGGTTAGGAGATGAAGACAATAGATTTGCTGTAAAATCTCAAGGAAGCTTTGATAGCCAGAAGGTACATGACCCAACATTACTGTATTATAAAAATAAATTCTATTTGTATTACAAAGGAGAGCGCATGGGTGAACGAAATACAGCTGGCGGACGTGAAATTCGTTGGGGTGTTGCCATTGCCGATAGTATAATGGGGCCTTATGTTAAATCCGAATACAACCCAATTACACATAGTGGGCATGAGCTGTGTGTATGGAAATACAAAGAAGGTATTGCTATGGTGTCATCACATGATGGACCCGAAAGACAAACCATTCAATATGCGCCAGATGGTATTAATTTTGAAATAATGTCTTATGTAAACTGGGTGCCTTCGGCTATGGGGCTTGTTACAACTTTAGATAATGATAAGCATCCAACCAAGGCTTTGAGTTGGGGGCTTCATCACGTGTCTAAAAATTATCCCGGTAAGCCTTGGTGGGCTAATGACCAGTATATATCTAGGTTTAGTTTCTCAAGAAATAGAAATATTAAAGCTGAATTTGCTGATGGGTATAAAGATTAAAAAGAAATGCAAACAGTATTCAAAATAGTAGTTTTTCTATTAAGTGTTTTTGTTTTTTCTCAAAATACTCCAAAAACATTTAAAAACCCAATTGTTTCAGGTTTTCACTCAGATCCTTCAATATGTAGAGTAGGTGATACTTATTACATGACACATCCTACATTAGAATGGTTTCCTGCGTTACCTATAATGCGTAGTAAAGATTTGGTTAATTGGGAAAAAATTGGACACGCTATAGAAAGGGTAGATCAAATACACTTTCCTGACGGTTTAGATAATTCATTGGGTATGTTTGCTCCAAGCATTAGATATAATAACGGAACATTTTATGTTATTTGTACTTGTGTTGGTTGTAATGGTAATTTTATTGTTAAAGCTAATAACCCTGAAGGTCCATGGTCTGACCCTATTTGGATTAAAGGCCCGTGGAGTATAGATCCTACACTATTTTGGGATGATGATGGTAAATCTTATTTTTTAGCTGCAGGCATCGTAAATGGAAATAGAAATAAATGGCCAGGAATAAATGGTGTTTTCATGCAGGAAATAAACGTTAAAACGGGTGATTTATTAGGAGAACCAAAACAACTTACGCATGGGCATGCTTCAAATGCTATGTGGACAGAAGGACCTAGGCTTTTTAAAATTGATGGAGAGTACCTTTTAATGGTAGCTGAAGGTGGTACTAACGAAAATCATGCTATCACAGTTTTCAATAGTAAAAGCCTTTGGGGGCCATATATTCCTAACCATGCAAACCCTGTAATGACCCATAGACACTTAGGCTATACATACCCTATAGTTAAAACAGGTCATGGCGATTTAGTTCAAACCCAACATGGCAATTGGTGGGGTGTTTTACATGCTAAAAGACCAATTAATGGTCAATCTGTTTTATGCAGAGAAACATTTTTAGCAAAAGTAGAATTGACTAATCAAGAAAGTGGTGTTACCCCAATTTTTAATCCAGGAATAGGTTTACTTAAGTTTGAACAAGAACGCCCTAATTTACCATGGACACCGGTTGACAAATTAAAAGAAAGAGATGAGTTTAATGATAAAAAATTGGGTTTAGAATGGATTTGTTTGCGTTCGCCCATTGAAAATTGGTATAAATTAGAAGAAGGAAAGTTAAAATTAAAATTAAGACCAAAAGTAATTGATAGTTTGGTAAATCCTTCATTTTGGGCTCAGCGTATTCGTTCTCATCATTTTGAAATAAGCGCACAGTTAACTTTTAGTGCTAAAAACAATAAAGAACAAGCTGGTTTAGTGGTTTACCGAAAATCAAGTACGCATTATCAATTATTGAAAGAAAAAAACACTATTTCTTTAATAAAAACAGAAGCATTAAAAGAAACAGGAGCAGCATCAACAAAAACGGTTGTTGCTACAGTACCATATTCAAAAGAAGATGTTGTTTTAAAGGTAAAAGGGGATAATTTAGATCTTCAGTTTTATTACGGTGAAAATGAAAGCAATATAAAACCAATAGGTGTAGTTCAAGATTTTTCAATTTTTAGTGATGAAATTGCTGGAAGATTTAATGGTACTGTAGCAGGATTATATGCTACTTCAAACAATATAAAAAGTAGTAATTGGGCCATTTTTAATTGGTTCCAAAATAGAAACATAAACTAAACATTTATATAAGCATGAAAAAACAACATACAGCATTTTTATTATATCTGTTTTCATATCTAGTAATAGCACAAAAGGCACCTGAAACTTTTAAAAACCCAATTTTGTCTGGGTTTTATCCAGATCCTTCAATTTGTAGAGTAGATGATACTTATTACATGGTAAACTCTTCTTTTGAGTGGTACCCTGGTTTACCAATACATAAAAGTAAAGATTTAGTTAATTGGCAAAAAATTGGTTATGGTTTACACAGGCCAAATCAAATAGTTTATAAAGATGGACTTAGAAATTCAAATGGCATTTTTGCGCCATCTATTAGGTATAACAATGGTACCTTTTATATAATCACTACAATGGTAGGGCAAAAGGGGAATTTTATAATTACTGCTAAAAACCCTGAAGGACCATGGAGTGACCCAATGTGGATTGATAATGCACCAGGTATAGACCCTTCTTTATTTTGGGATGATGATGGACGATGTTATTATACAGGAGCAGGAATTGTTGATGGAACTCAAAAAGAATGGCCTGGAAAAAACGGTGTTTGGATGCAAGAAATAGACCCTGACAAAGGAGTGCTTTTAGGCGAAAAAAAACAATTAACTTATGGGCATGCATCTAATGCTCGATGGGCAGAAGGACCTCATTTATATAAAATTGATGGCGAATATTTGTTGTTAATTGGTGAAGGTGGAACTGGAGAATACCATGCTGTTACTGTTTTTAATAGTAAAAGCTTATGGGGTCCATACATACCCAACCATGCAAACCCTGTTATGACACATCGTCATTTAGGAAAAACACACTTTATTGGTCAAACAGGACATGCCGATTTGGTACAAACACAAAATGGCGATTGGTGGAGTGTTTTGTTAGCCAAAAGACGCGTTAATGGTTTTATAACTCTTGCCAGAGAAACCTTTTTGGCAAAAGTAGAAATGACACAACAAGAAAGTGGAATTACACCAATTTATAACCCAGGTAAAGGTTTATTGCAAGCAGAACAAGAGCGGCCAAATTTACCATGGACACCCGTACCAGAAATTCCAGAAAAAGATGATTTTAATAAAAATACTTTAGCTTTAGAATGGAACTTTTTAAGATCGCCAAAATTTAAGTGGTATAAAATAAACAATGGTGTTTTAGAATTGCAGTTACGTCCTGAAACAGTTTCAGAATTAGTAAACCCTTCATTTATAGCGCAACGTACTCGTCATCATAATTATACAGCCTCTATTAAATTAGCTTTTAAAACAAAAAAAGAGAATGAGAGCGCAGGTTTAGTTATTTATCGAAGACATGGTAATCATTTTCAATTATTAAAAACTAAAAATGAAATTGTTTTATTAAAAACATTACAAAAAGATAATAAAGGTGATTTTAAATCTGAAAAAATAGCTTCAGTAGCATATACTAAAAAAGAAGTCATTTTTAAAGTTGAAGTAAATGGAATAAAAGCTCAGTTTTTTTATGGTGAAGATGAACATAGCTTAAAACCAATTGCAAACACACAAGATTACACCATAGTATCTGATGATGTTGCACAACGTTTTAACGGTGTTTATGTTGGCATGTATGCTACTTCTTCAGGAAATAAAAGTAGTAAAACTGCAAGTTTTGATTGGTTTGAGTATAAGTTTTAAAAGAAATGTTCTATTGAATAACCAATAATAGCACTGTATTATCAATTTAAATTATTCTATTACGTTAGTTTATGGTTTAGTAGTTTAAACATTTATGCTTTTTTGTTTTTTGGCTTACTATTAAGTTTATAAGTGTAGCTTAAAATAACATAACGCCCTAAACTTTCAGAGGTAGTTTCTTCAAAATAATTGGTAGTACTGCGCCTGTAAACATCAACATTTTTGTTTAATAAGTCTATTAAAAGGAGCTTACATATATTTTTTTTGTTTTTAGATAGGTTGTATGAAAATGCAGCACTCCAAATTGGTAATGTAGTGTTTGATGAAAATTGATTATCAGAAAAAACAATATAATCAAACTGTGTGTTTATGTTTAATTTACTGGTTAAATCATAATCAAACATTGAAAAATATTTTTGTTGTCTGTAAGTTCGGTTTAAATCTTCTTCTAAAGAAAAATCGGTATTATTAACGCTATAATCGGCTCCAAATTTTAAATCAACAACATTTTTGTTAGAGTTTTCAAGTAATAAGCCAACAAAAAAGTCTTTTGATGTAACATCATTAAGTTGTAAATTAATAATAGAATTTGAAGTTCTGTAAGCATTTTTGTTTTTTAAAGTGTACCTAACCCCAAGACCTTTTAGTTTTTTGCTAAGGCTAAAGTTGGCTGTAAACACTTTTCTGTTGCCACTATTTTGGTAACTACGAGTTCTAACAAAATTATCGTCAATAGCAATACTTTGTACAATAGCACTGGTGGCATGTTGGTATAAAATTCGGCTATAGAAAGTAGTTGAAGATTTAAAATTAAAAACATTTGCAGTTAGTGCTATTTCATTCATTTTTTCAGCCTTTAAATTGGGGTTTCCTTGCCTTATGTAAAACGGATTCAAATCATTAATAACCGTAGAACTCTGTTGTTTCCTGGGGTTTCGTATTACTTTTTTATAGGCTAACCTGTATTTATGGCCTTTTTTAGGTTTATAAAGAATATTAGAAATAGGGTTTAAAAAAAATAAGTTTTTGGTAATTGAAGCCTCTGTAATTATGCCAAAATTTCGGCTTAAATCTTGAAGTTCTAAAGCGTTGAAAATGTTTAATTTTGGTGACACATAATTATGAGCAAAGCGTGTTTGGAAACTGTTTTCTAAGTGTTTATACTTAAAGGCTAGTAACTCTTCTTGGTTATCTGTAATGGTGTTTTTTAATTGATAAATATCTTCTTTTTCGGTTTTAAACCTTAAAAAAGATTGTAGTTTAAAGTAATGTTTATCTGCAATAGGTTCAGTAAACCTAAAATTGAAATTGTAGTTATTGTTGTTAAATTTTTCATCTCTAACTGTTTCAATTTCTCGTTCATTAGGCGTTGTTTTGTGTAAGTTTCTAACCGTAAATGTGTATTGGTTATTTTCTCTGTTTTGTGTATTTAAAGTGGTGTTAAAACCGGTATTAAAACTACGTCCGTTTTTTTGTAGTTTTTGGTAATAATCTATGTTGAAATTAGCCGTGTTGCGTGTGTTGTTATTATGCAGGTTTTGTTGGTTTGTGGTGGTTAATTCACCATCACTATTGGTAAATGTTCCGTTTTTGGTATCATTAGTTATGTTTTCAATGGCATTTAATTTTCCTCTAACTATAAGCCTATTATTTTTATTGGCACGGTGTTTATAATTAAAATTGAAGTTATGATTTTTAGACAACCGGTTAAACGTATCTTCAGATTCATAATCAAAATTATTCATATTTGTAAATGATATTCTTTTTGAAGAAGAAGCACCTTTATTTTCCGAAAGGTTATAAAAATAATCGGCATTAACATCAACTTTATCTTTAAATTCATGACCAAAATGTGCACCCGCAACTTCGGTTTTTAAATAGCCGCTAAGGCTTCGTGTTTTCGGGTTGTTGCTAGTATCATCATCATCTTCATCGGCAATACCATTGGCATTTTCTAAAAAACCTTGAATGTTAGAGCCAGTTATATTAATGTTATTAAACTTACCTATTACAGATATTTGTGTTTTGGCATTAAATTTATTGTAATTTAAATTACTAAAATAGCGGCTATCTAAACCCGTACCAGCGGCAAGTTTACCAAAGCCCAAATTTTTTTTGCTCTTTTTTAAGGTGAAATTAATAATCATTTCTTTATTACCATCATCAACGCCAGTAAGTTCGGCATCTTCACTTTTTTTATCAATTATTTCAACTTTTTCAATGGCATCGGCCGAAAGGTTTTTTAAAACCAATGCAGGATCGCCGCCAAAAAACTCTTTACCATCAACAAAAATTCGGGTTACTTTGTTACCTTGAGCAACTACTTTGCCGTTAGATTCTATTTCTAAACCAGGTAATTTTGTTAGTAAAGATTCTAAATTATCATCAGCATTCACTTTAAAAGCACTTGCATTAAAAGCCAGCGTATCTTTTTTTACTTGTACAGGAACAACAGCTGATATTGTTACAGCATCTAAAACACTGGGGCTTTCTTTAAGTACAATGGTTTTTAAATCAATAGGCGTGTTGTTATATGTAATATTTTTTTTAAAAGTATTAAAACCCATAAATGAAATTTGCACGGTAATATTACCTTTAGGTACATCGGCCATTGAAAAATAACCTTTACTATCTGTAATTGTGTAATTTATAGGTGTAGAGTCTTTTTGTTTTAAAAAAGCCACAGATACCAATTCTAGAGGTAAATTTTGCTCATCAAAAACACTACCTTTTATAGCAGGTGTAGTTTGGCAATAGTCAATGTTAGTAATAAAACAAATTAAAAAAATCTTATAAATGTATTGAAACATGAGCCTGTTTTAAGTTTGAAGCTAAATTATAAGGAAGCCTTTAACAAAAGAAAAATTTATTGCTAAAAAAGGTTATACAAAACCTAGGCAATTATTATGCAAAATAAGAATAAACCATTTGTTACCTTATTATCAAACGTTAAATTATAATGTAATGTTTTAAATAAATACAAAAATTTAGTTTTAAAAATTACTTGTGGCTACATGTATTAAACATACAACTACAATAAATCAAACTCAGTTTTTTTGTTTTGTTCAAATTTAAAAACCAAATTTTAGGGGTATATTAACCATTTATGGTATACAAAAAGGTATTTGGTTATTTGTATAATTAAAAAAGTGCAATATTTGTAATTACATAAACACTAAACATAAAATGAATATATTAAAAATGAACAAGCTTGTATTATTTTTTTTAAGCACACTTTTAATAATTAGTTGTGCTAAAAACAAAAAGGAAACGGCTGATGTTTCTAAAACCAAAACAGCCCAAAAACCAAACATAGTTGTAATTTATTTAGACGATTTAGGCTACGGAGATTTAAGCGCATACGGCGCTACAGAATTACAAACACCAAACATAGACGCCTTGGCTAACGGCGGAATAAAATTTACTAATGGTTATGCATCATCGGCAACATGTACACCAAGTAGATACGCATTGTTAACTGGTATGTACCCATGGAAAAACAAAAACGCTAAAATTTTACCAGGTACAGCACCATTAATTATTAGCACAGAACAACAAACCTTACCAAAAATGCTTAAAAAACAAGGTTACCAAACAGCTATAGTAGGTAAGTGGCATTTAGGTTTAGGCTCAGGTAATGTTAACTGGAATAAACGTGTATCGCCAGGACCAAATGAAGTAGGTTTTCATGAATCATATATTCTTGCAGCAACCCAAGACCGTGTTCCTACAGTGTATATTAAAAACGGGCATGTAGTTAATTTAGACCCTAATGACCCTATTGAAGTGGATTATAAAAATAACTTTGAAGGACAACCAACAGGAAAAGACAACCCAGAGTTAACAACCATGAAATGGCACCACGGGCATAATAACAGTATAGTAAATGGTATACCAAGAATAGGCTACATGAAAGGCGGAGAAGCTGCAAAATGGAGCGATGTAGATATGGCAGACCATTTCCTAGAAAAAGCACAAACCTATGTAAAAACACATAAAAACCAACCTTTCTTTTTATACTACGCCATGCAACAACCACACGTACCGCGCACACCACACCCAAGGTTTGCTGGTAAGTCTGGAATGGGCCCAAGAGGCGATGTTATTTTAGAAGCAGATTGGTGTATTGGTGAATTCATTAAAACCTTAGAGGAAGAAGGTGTTTTAGATAATACGTTAATTGTTTTTTCAAGTGATAATGGCCCCGTTTTAAACGATGGCTATTATGATGATGCCGATACTAAAATAGGAAACCACACACCAGCAGGCGTTTTAAGAGGAGGTAAATACAGTTTATTTGAAGCAGGTACACGCATGCCTTTTATTACCTACTGGAAAGGACAAATTAAACCAGGAACATCCAATGCATTAGTTTGTCAAATGGATTTATTAGCGTCTCTTGCTAAATTGGTGGGAACAGAAGAAAACTCAACCGATAGTAAGGAATTATTAGATGTTTTCTTAGGAAAAAGCAATACAGGTAGAGATAATTTAATTATTGAAGCAACCTCAAGAACAGCTTTACGTAGCGGAGATTATATTTATATTCCAGCCTACGGTGGTAAACCTTTAAACACGCAAGTAAATATAGAAGTTGGTAATAGTGATGTGCCTATGCTTTTTAATTTGAAAGACGATTTAAGTCAGAAAAACAACTTAGCAGAAGCTAAACCTGAAAAGTTAAAGGAAATGCATGAAACCTTTATTAAATTGAGAGGTGAAGGCTTTAGTGAAACGCAAAAGTTAGAGTTGAAGTAATAGCTTACATTTTTTAAAATTAATTCAAGCCCTAAAGCTATTGTTTTAGGGCTTTTTTTATAGTTATTTATGAAATATACTATAATAAAAAAAGCCCTACTAATTAAAGTAGAGCTTTTGTTGCGGAGAAAGAGGGATTCGAACCCCCGGAGGTGTGACCCTCAACAGTTTTCAAGACTGCCGCATTCGACCACTCTGCCATTTCTCCTTGAGTGCCTCATGAACTATTTGTTCAATGCGGGTGCAAATATAAAATCCTTTTTCGTTTCTATCAAATAAAATATCACTTTTTTCAAAAAATAATTTTAACACGCACAACAGCAACACATTTTACATAGCAATTAGTAAAAAATAACGCTGCAAATACTACATTTGTATAAAGAAAATTGTAAAATGAACATAATAGATAAACTCAATTGGCGCTACGCCACCAAAAAGTTTAACCCAGAAAAAATACTAACACCCCAACAAGTAAACACCCTAAAACAAGCCTTTAATTTAACAGCCACTTCATACGGTTTACAACCAACCAAACTACTAGTAATTAAAAATAAAGCATTAAAAACCGCATTAGTGCCACACACATTTAACCAAGCACAAGTGCAAGATGCCTCGCATTTACTAGTAATTTGTATTAAAGAACACGTTTTAAAAGCAGATGTTAACGCCTTTTTTAACAACATAAAAACCACCAGAAACACCCCCGAAGAAATACTAGCACCCTACAAAGAAAACCTAACAAACATGTTGCAAAACATGACCTTAGAGCAACAACAACAATGGTCTAAAAACCAAGCCTACATAGCCCTTGGCAATTTAATGACCGTTTGCGCCGTAGAAGGCATAGACGCTTGCCCCATGGAAGGATTCAACCCAACCGCCTATGACCAAGCCTTAAACCTTAAAGAAAAAGGCCTAAAATCAGTATTACTACTACCCGTAGGCCACAGAGCTGATGACGATATGTTTGCCAACTTTAAAAAAGTAAGAATGTCATTAAACGAAACAATAATAGAACTATAAAATATTAGGGCGTTACCCACAAGGGGTCGGGCTTTACGTTGCAATCTTTTTTAGCTTTAAGGCTAAAAAAGGATTTCCACTACAATCCCTAACGCACAAAAAACACACAATATATGCCAGGATTTGAATTATTTGGAGACCTAGAACGCCAACACCTAAACGATGTTTTAGAAAACGGTGTATTAATGCGCTACGGCTTTGATGCCATGCGTAACGGCCATTACAAAGCCAAAGAATTAGAAAAAAAACTAACCAAAACATTTAAAACCAACCACGTACAATTAGTATCTAGCGGTACAGCAGCCGTAACCGTAGCATTAGCAGCAGCAGGTGTTGGGGCAGGCGATGAGGTTATAATGCCAACCTTTACCTTTGTGGCTAGCTTTGAAGCTATTATGGCATTAGGAGCCATACCCGTTTTAGTTGATGTAGATGATACTTTATGCCTAAACCCCAAAGCAGTACAACAAGCCATAACACCAAAAACAAAAGCCATTATGGTAGTGCAAATGTGTGGCAGTATGGGCAATATGGATGCGCTACAAAACATAGCAAACACACATAATTTATTGTTGGTAGAAGATGCTTGTCAAGCCATTGGTGGTACTTATAACGGTAAACCCTTAGGTAGCATTGGGCATTTAGGTTGCTTTTCATTCGATTTTGTAAAAACCATAACCTGTGGAGAAGGCGGAGCCGTAATAACCAATATTGAACAATATTACTTAAATGCCGATCATTACAGTGATCACGGACATGACCACGTAGGGAATGATCGTGGTGCAGAAACACACCCATTTTTGGGATATAATTTCAGAATTTCAGAGCTACATGCAGCCGTTGGTTTAGCGCAAGTACAACGCTTACCAGAGTTTTTACAAATTCAAAGAAGACATCTAAATATTTTAAAAGAAGCCTTAGCAAATATTAAAGAAGTAACGTTTAGAACCGTACCACAAGGAGGCGAAGAAAGTGGTGCTTTTTTCAATTTCTTTTTACCAGATTTAGAAACCGCCAGAAAAGTAATTGAAGGCTTTAAAAATGGCGGTATCGATGCCTGTTGGAATTATTACGATAATAATTGGCATTACATACGTAAATGGGAGCATTTAAAGCAATTAAAATCATTATATCCCATTTCAAAAGAGGTAAAAGATGGTTTAAAATATTTAGATACCAAAACTTTTGAAATGTCTGATCATTATATTGGTAGAAACATTTCGTGCCTAATAAAACTATCTTGGACAGAAGATGAGGTGAGGGCAAGAGGCCAAAAAATGGCTGAGATTATTAAAACAGTTTTGTGAAAATATAATGTATACACATAAAAAAAGGAGCTTTTAAGCTCCTTTTTTTATTAATAATTTATGTAATCTACAATTTCTAAACCATAACCAATTAAACCAACACGTTTGGTTTGTTGGCTATTAGATATTAGTTTTAGTTTATGTATGTTTAAATCGTGTAAAATTTGGGCGCCAATACCAAAATCACGGTTATCCATATTTATTCTTGGTGCTTTAGTAACATTTTGTTGGCTTTGGTTAGCTTTTAAAAACGCAAGACGTTTTAAAATGTTCATAGATTGCGCCTCTTGGTTTATAAATATAACAGCACCTTTGCCTTCCTTTTCAACCGCTTTAAACATATCATCTAATTGCTTATCTGCGTTATTAGTAAGTGTGCCTAAAATATCGTTGTTTATTAAGGTTGAGTTAATTCTAGTAGCAACAGGTTCATTAGCTTTCCAAGTGCCTTTAGTTAAAGCAATATGTACTTGGTTGTTGGTGGTTTGTTTGTAAGCTCTAATTCTATAACTACCAAAACGTGTTTCAATTTGAAAATCTTCTTTTTTATCAATTAAAGAATCGTGTTGCATGCGGTAAGCAACCAAATCTTCAATAGAAACAATTTTTAAATCGAATTTTTTAGCTACTTCAATAAGCTGTGGCAAACGGGCCATGGTGCCATCTTCATTCATAATTTCAACAATAACACCAGCTGGTTTTAAACCCGCTAATCTTGCAAAATCTATGGCAGCTTCTGTATGTCCTGTTCTTCGTAAAACGCCACCTTCTTTAGCCACTAAAGGAAAAATATGTCCTGGGCGTGCTAACTCAAAAGGTTTTGTATTTGGGTCTGTTAAAGCCTGTATGGTTTTAGCTCTATCACTAGCCGAAATACCAGTGGTTACACCACCACCACGTAAATCTACAGATACGGTAAAGGCCGTTTCCATAGGGTCGGTATTATTTCTAACCATCATATTTAATTCAAGCTCTTTGCAACGGTTTTCGGTTAAAGGTGTACAAATTAAACCTCTACCGTGTGTTGCCATAAAGTTTATCATTTGTGGTGTAACTTTATCGGCAGCCGCTAAAAAATCGCCTTCATTTTCTCTGTTTTCATCATCAACAACAATAATAACTTTGCCATTTCTAATGTCTTCAATGGCTTCGTGTATTGTGTTAAGCTTAAATTGCTTTTGGTTGTGTGTCATAGTATCTGCTATCATTTAGCAAAGATATTGCTTATTTTAAAGATTCTAAACAATAAATTCTTAAGTCTTCTTTAATTTTTACATTTAAAAAAAGATAGGTAACCATGTATAAAGGAAAGCCAAGTATTAAAAGAATTGCATTTGGCATTTTTTTAGGCTTATTTACATATTTGTAAAACTGTTTTAAGTTTACTAGTGATTTTATATAATAAACTGCATATAATACAAAAGAAACAATACTTAATTGTATGGATGCCGATGCCAAATGAGGTAGTTTATTGTTTTTAAATACAAAGTGTAATATTAAAAGTGCAGCGCCAATACCAAAAAGCCATATGGCAAATTTTGCATGAACTTTGTAGTTGTTTGAAGTAGTTTCAGCTTTTGAATATTGGGTGTTTAAGTGAACTTTTTCAGTAAGTGTATTGTTATCAACGTCTCTACTTTTTAATAATTTTATAGCTTCAAAACGCACATGTTCATCATGACCAAGTGCTTCAAAATTATTTATTATGTTGTAGAGCTCATCATTGGTTAATGGGTTTAAAAACTTATAATCAACACTTTCTTTTTCTTTTATTTTGAAAATTTTACGTAGTGGCTCGCTAATACTACCAAATTCAAATAAGTTTCTATCGGCAGTGGCGCGTCTTGTTAAAAACACACTTAAAGGAAGCATTACTAGCGTTGAAAACCAACTTGCCAAAACAGGGTTAAAACCGCCTTTTTTAGCACTATTTGTTGCAAAAATTCCTATAAAATGATAGGTTAAAAACAATAAAATAGCAATAACCATAGGTAAACCAATACCGCCTTTTCTTATTAAAGCACCTAGCGGTGCACCCACAAAAAATAGAATAATACACGCAAAACCTAGGGCAAATTTTTCATGTAATGAAATGTAGTGCCTGTTTAACCACTCGTTAGATTTTTTTTGTGTTGTTTTTTTAGACGCCAAAATTTGTTTAGCACTAACAATTGCTCTGTTAGCAGCATCAACAAGTTCTATTTTTTTACGTGTATTAAAAAGCTCTAAAATATCACCAGAGAAAACAGAATCTTTTTCAGTAGTTGTAATGGTTTCAGCTTTTTCTTTATCTTTTTTTACTCTAACAGGTCTGCTTACCGATGAGCGCTGCATAAGTGTTTTTGATAGGGCTAAAACATCGTCATCTTTTCGTTTTTCTAAAGAATCAATGGCTTTGTTAAGTCCTCTAACAGTTAGCATACTATATTTATCTGTTTGACTTTCTTCGTCTAAATCAACATCATTTAAGTTAGATAAATCTATATTTATAATATACTTTTCAAAAGTACTTTTAGCGAAGGGTTTTTTTGCTCGGTCTTCGGGTTTTGACGGATTTATATCTGTATAATAATTTCCGTTATAAAGTATAAGTTTTAAAACGTTTGATTCTTCAGAACTTGCTAATTCACCAGTTTCAGATTTTATTGTTGTGGCATTTTTTCGCCCATCGTTTCCTTTTATGTGAATAATAACATCTTCTAAATATTGCCCTCTATCGCCACTTTTATTTTCAACTTTAATGTTGTAATTCATTATTTCATTAAACTGTCCTTCAGCAATTACCATAGCTGGTTTTAGTTTGGCAATGTTTCGTCTTAGGTTATAAGATTTTAATTCTGCCCATGGAATAACGTTATTTGAAAAGAAAAATGTTGTGGTTGCTAATATTACAATAAAAATACTTAAACCAGACATGGCACGCTGTAATGAAATGCCTGTAGATTTCATTGCGGCAAACTCATAATTTTCGGCAAAGTTACCAAATACCATTATTGATGATAACAAAATAGTAAGCGGTAATACCAACGGTATTAGTTTTGGCATGAAGTAAATTAGAAACTTGCCAACTATAATGAGGTCTAAATCTTTACCAGATAACTCTCTAATATACAGCCAAATAGTTTGTAAAATAAATATCAGCATGAGTATTAAAAACACGCTGATAAAAGTTTTAAGGTACGATGTTAGTATGTAACGGTCTAGTATTTTCAAGGTAAAACCTAATCTAGTTTATTGATGTAATAATCTTGATATTTATTGGCATCAAAGGTAAATAAGGTTTTTGATATAGGCTCATTTGTTTTAAAAGAAATTACAGTTAAAGTGGTTTTTGCACCATTTTTTCCTGTTTGAATTAGGTTGTAAATGTGTTTTGTTTGCGCATCTACGCCTAATAATATGCTTTTAAGTTCTGAGTTTGAATCTATTGGAGTAAGTTTTACGTACTGAATTTTTCGGCCTTTTATATTTTGCTGAATATCTAATTTGTAGGTGTAACCATCTTCATAAAATGAAAGCATTTTACTTGGTGTAATGGCATCTTCCTCGTCTTCGCCACCAGTTGAAATGGTAACTTCTTCATCTTCTGGACTAATAGAGTATAGTTTTGAACCATCAAACAAACGGGTAATTCCAAGAATATTCAATTTATATTTTTCGCCTTGTAAAACTACATCGCCGCGTGTTTCTTGTTTAATATTTTCTGAAATATTTTCAAGCGTGTATTTAAAAGCAATGGAAATATTATCATAGCTTTTTACTTTTTTTGATACGTCGTCTAACAAGGCTTTACCTTTGTTTTGTGAAAAAACGTTTACTGATATTAGTAACACTAAACAAGTGGCTATAAGTTTCATTTTTGTATGTATAAAATTCATTGTTTTTAATGTTTTTTTACTGGATTTCGTTTTCAAGATGCTGATCTAGTGCTATTAAATCTGGTATTAACACCTGTCTAGCTTTACTGCCTTCAAAGGGGCCAACAATACCAGCAGCTTCAAGTTGATCAATTATTCTACCTGCTCTGTTATATCCTAATTTTAATTTTCGTTGTAATAAAGAGGCAGAACCTTGTTGTGCTGTTACAATAACAATGGCGGCATCTTTAAATAATTTATCTCTGTCTGCAATATCTATATCAATACTTGTGCCACTTTCTTCTCCAACGTACTCAGGCAGTAAATAAGCATCTGGATACGCTTTTTGGGCACCAATATAATCGGTTATTTTTTCAACTTCGGGCGTATCAACAAAGGCACATTGTATACGTATCATATCATTACCTTGTGTGTATAGCATATCACCTCTACCAATTAATTGGTCGGCACCAGCACCATCTAAAATGGTACGCGAATCTATTTTTGATGTTACCCTAAAAGCAATTCTAGCTGGGAAATTGGCTTTAATAATACCTGTAATTACGTTTACTGATGGGCGTTGCGTGGCAATAATTAAATGAATACCAATGGCACGAGCCAATTGTGCTAAACGTGCAATAGGCGTTTCAACTTCTTTTCCGGCAGTCATAATTAAATCTGCAAACTCATCAACAACTAAAACAATGTATGGTAAAAATTGGTGTCCATCATTTGGGTTTAGTTTGCGGTCTTTAAACTTACGGTTGTATTCGGCAATGTTACGGCACATGGCATTTTTTAACAACTCATAACGGTTGTCCATTTCAATACAAAGCGAGTTTAAAGTGTTTATAACTTTTGTGTTATCTGTAATAATAGCATCTTCGCTATCGGGTAATTTTGCTAAATAATGACGTTCAATTTTATTAAATAGGGTTAGTTCTACTTTTTTAGGGTCTACTAACACAAATTTTACTTCGGCCGGATGTTTTTTGTAAAGTAATGAGGTTAAAACAGCATTTAAACCAACCGATTTACCTTGGCCCGTAGCACCAGCCATAAGCATGTGTGGCATTTTAGCCAAATCTACCACAAAGGTTTCATTACTAATGGTTTTTCCTAGTGCTATAGGCAATTGCATTTCTGAACTTTGAAACTTTTTTGATGCAATTACTGAGCGCATTGAAACAATGGTTGAATTTTTATTTGGCACTTCAATACCAATAGTACCTTTTCCAGGAATTGGTGCAATAATACGAATACCTAAAGCAGATAATGACAGTGCAATATCGTCTTCAAGATTTTTAATTTTTGAAATACGAATACCTGCCTCTGGTACAATTTCATATAGTGTAACTGTTGGCCCAATGGTAGCTTTTATACTTGCAATACCAATTTTATAATTGTTTAGGGTTTCAACAATTTTATTTTTGTTTTCTTCTAATTCTTCTTGATTTATGGTAATGCCTTCAGTATCATATTTTTTAAGAAGATCTAAATGCGGAAACTGATATTTGCTTAGCTCTAAAGTAGGATCAAATTCACCAAAATCTTCCACCAGTTTGTTTGATAAATTATCAGTTTCCGATTGTTCTTCGGCAATATCTTCAACTTTAATTTCTAAGTTGTTGGCTTCTTCTTCAACATCTTCGGCAACTGTTGGTGTAACTTCAACTTTAACAGTTGGTTCTTTAATAACAGGTGTTTCAATGGTTTCTTCTTTTTTATCATCTAAAGAAATCTCAAAAGCAGATTTTATAGCTTCGGCTTCTTCTGATAAATTGTTGTCAACAGCAATTATAACATCTTCTTTTGTTTTTGATAATTCATCGGTTACTTCTTTTTTAGCCAATTTGAAGGCGCTAACTATACTTTCAAAAGTTACCTTAAACCTAATAGCTAAATATGTAATTAAGCCAAATAGCAATAGGAGCGATGTGCCTATTTTACCAATGTAGTCTTGCAGAAAGCTATTAATTTCAAAGCCAATAGCGCCACCAAGCATATCATTTTTATGTGCAAAAAAACCAAAAAATATAGCAACCCAAATGGCTATTAAAACACCCCAAAACCAATGTTTTCTTAAGCGTGTTTTTGGTAAATTCATTAACACATAAACACCCGATAAAAAGAAAAGGCCTGCAAATATAAATGCCGAAACACCAAAACCGTTATGTATAAAAAAATGACTTAACCATGCGCCAGTTTTACTTAACCAATTTTGCGCTTTTACATCTCTTGATGTAAAATTGGTAAGTGTACTTTGGTCTTCAATACCTGTAAAAAAGTATGATACAAAAGCAACACATAAAACAATACCAAGTATTACCAAAAAACTACCAAATATTAGTTTTTGTTGGTTTGATAATTTGAAACTTGGCGCTTTAAGTTTTTTTTTAGTTGATGTTTTTTTGGTATTGGTTTTTTTCTTAGCCATTAACGGTTAACGTGTGAAAATGTTTGCATCGAAATTAATACGATGCAACAAAAATACAAATTACTAACATTAACGAAACTTTATTTTAAAAAATTGCACAACCTCAATTAAAGCAATGCCTTTTGCCTATAAAATTTTAGGAAGATAGATAATGCCACCTATAATGGTTGCAAAAAAAGCGGCAATAAAAACAGCACCAGCAGCAATATCTTTAATAATACCAATTTTTTGGTGGTGTTCTGGGTGAATAAAATCTGCAACAGCTTCTATGGCAGTGTTAACACCTTCAATAGCCATAACTAAGGCAATGGCAAAACACTGTAACGCCCATTCTGTTGTAGAAATATTAAAAAAGAATCCTGCTATGGTTACCAATATAGTAATGCAAACTTGTATTTTAATACTAGCTTCGGTTTTAATAAGGTATATTGCACCTTTAAAAGCATAACCAACACTTTTTAAGCGGTTTACCAAGAAGGATTCTTTTTTTTGCATGTTATGTTTTAGTATAAAACTTCTAAAGCAGCTTTGTAGTTAGGTTCATCAACGGTTTCGGCTACTTGTTCGGTATATAAAACTTCGCCATTTTCGTTAATGACTACAACGCTTCTAGATAGTAAACCTTCAAGCGGTCCATCAACAAAATTTACGCCATAATTTTTACCAAAATCGCCGGTTTTAAAATCTGATAAATTAACCACATTCTTTAAACCTTCGGCACCACAAAAACGGTCTTGTGCAAAAGGTAAATCGCGCGATATACAAAGTACTTTCGTATTTTCAAGTTCGCTAGCTTCTGTGTTAAATTGCCTAACAGATTGGGCACATGTACCGGTATCAACACTTGGGAAAATATTTAATACTATTCTGCTGCCAGAAAAATCGTTTAAACTTTTTGAAGATAAATCGGTTGCTGTTAATGTGAAATCAGGTGCTTTTTCACCAACTTTTGGTAAACTACCCGATGTGTTTATAGGGTTTCCTTTTAATGTTACTGTTGCCATAATGTTTATTTAATTTTTTATAAAAGTAAGGATTATAAATATGTTCATTGCTAAAATAGTGTTAACGGATGTTAAAATTGAATTTTTAAAAAACCGGTGGTTTTAAAATTTCGTTAGTAGAGTAAATCATAAAAAATAAAAAACATGAAACGATTTAATTTAATTACCAAAACAGTAATGTTAGCCTTAGTTTTAATCACTTCTACTGCCATGGCGCAAACTAGTATGAAATCTGAAAAAACTAAAATGGTTGGAGGTGCCGCCATGTATCCAACAAAAAATATTATTGAAAATGCTGTAAACTCAAAAGATCATACAACTTTAGTAGCTGCCGTAAAAGCTGCTGAATTGGTTGAAGTTTTACAAGGCGATGGCCCTTTTACGGTGTTTGCACCCACAAACAAAGCGTTTAGTAAATTACCAGCAGGTACTGTAGATAATTTATTAAAACCAGAGAACAAAAAAATGCTTCAAACCGTACTTACATATCATGTTGTTGCTGGTAAATGGAATGCCAATGATGTTATGAAACTTATTAAAGATAATAATGGAAAAGCCAAAGTTAAAACTGTTAGTGGCGGTACTATTACTTTATGGTTAAAAGGTAAAAGTGTTTATGTTAATGATGAAAATGGAAATTCGGCTAAAGTAACAATTGCAGATGTTAATCAATCTAACGGCGTTATTCATGTAATTGATACGGTTTTACTACCAAAATCTTAATAAGCATTACCTAATACATTTTTTTGAGTTAGTTTATAAAAGCGCCTTTTGGCGCTTTTATAGTTTTTAATTATAGATTTTGTTTAAGTTATAATTAATTCTTATGTGATTATAATTTTTTGGAATTAGCTACATCAGTTTGAGTTGTTTTTATAATATAAATTTAACTTTTATAAATCATGATGGTTTATTAAAAATCAGTATTTTTTAGTAATCATTTCAAAATTAAATAAATAAGCATATGGAAAACTCAACAAGCAAATCATCAGGTAAGTGCCCTTTTATGCACGGATCAAATACTGCCGCAGAAAAGTCTGTTACAGAATGGTGGCCAAAATCTCTAAATTTAGATATTTTACATCAGCATGATACAAAAACCAATCCGTTAGGTGAAAATTTTAGTTATAAAGACGAGTTAAAAACTTTAGATGTAGAAGCATTAAAAGCAGATTTACGTGAATTATTAACAACTAGCCAAAGTTGGTGGCCAGGAGATTGGGGATCATATTTAGGTATGATGGCACGTGTGGCATGGCATGCAGCAGGTACATACAGACTTGCTGATGGTAGAGGAGGCGCCGGCACAGGAAATCAACGTTTCGCACCACTAAATTCATGGCCAGATAATGCCAATACAGATAAGGGAAGACGCTTACTTTGGCCTATTAAAAAGAAATATGGCAACAAAATTTCATGGGCAGATTTAATTATTCTTGCTGGTACTTTAGCGTATGAAATTGCTGGTTTAAAAACCTTTGGTTTTGCTTTTGGTAGAGAAGATATTTGGCACCCAGAAAAAGATGTGTATTGGGGCGCAGAAAAAGAGTGGCTTGCCTCAAGTAATAACAGATATGATGATGTTGAAACTCCTGAAACGCTTGAAAACCCTTTAGCAGCAGTGCAAATGGGATTAATTTATGTAAACCCAGAAGGTGTAAACGGTAAACCAAATCCTTTAAAAACTGCAGCAATGGTTAGAGAAACTTTTAAACGAATGGCTATGGATGATGAAGAAACCGCTGCGTTAACTGCAGGTGGGCACACCATTGGAAAAAGCCATGGTAATGGAAATCCAGATGATTTAACAGCGGCACCTGAAGGCGCAGATATTGAGTTTCAAGGCTTAGGTTGGATGAATACAAAATCTAGAGGTGTTGGTAGAAATGTTTTAGCGGGCGGACCCGAGGGCGCGTGGACTACAAACCCAACAAAATGGGATGGTGGCTATTTTGAAATGTTATTAGACTATGATTGGGAGTTAACCAAAAGTCCTGCAGGTGCTTTACAATATAAACCTGTAAATATAAAAGACGAACACAAACCTGTTGATGTTGAAGATGATTCTATTTTAACCATGCCCATGATGACCGATGCTGATATGGCAATGAAGGAAGATCCTATTTACAGAGAGTACATGGAAAAGTTTAGAGTAGATCACGACTACTTTTCTGATACTTTTGCACGTGCTTGGTTTAAACTAACACATAGAGATATGGGGCCAAAAGAACGTTATTTTGGGCCCGATGTACCTACCGAAGATTTAATTTGGCAAGATCCAGTACCAAAAGGAAATACTAATTATGATGTTGAAGCTGTAAAAACCAAAATAGCAGCAACTAATTTAACTATAGGCGAACTTGTTTCTACAGCTTGGGATAGTGCTAGAACGTTTCGTGGTTCAGATTATAGAGGTGGCGCTAATGGTGCGCGTATACGTTTAAAACCGCAAATAAACTGGCAAGGTAATGAGCCCGAAAAACTTCAAAAAGTATTACATATTTTGCAGCCTATTGCTTCAGAATTTAATATAAGTGTTGCCGATACTATTGTTTTAGCAGGTAATGTTGGTATTGAAAAGGCTATAAAAAATGCCGGATTACAGGTAGATGTTCCGTTTGAAAAGGGTAGAGGTGATGCTACTGCAGATATGACAGACGCTGAATCTTTTGAACCTTTAGAGCCGGTTGCCGATGGTTTTAGGAACTGGTTGAAAAAAGAGTATGTTGTAACTCCTGAAGAAATGCTTTTAGATAGAGCTCAATTAATGGGATTAACAGCTGCAGAAATGACCGTTATTTTAGGAGGTATGCGTGTTTTAGGTACTAACTATGATGGTACAAAGCATGGTGTTTTTACTGAAAATGAAGGCGCATTAACAAACGATTTTTTTGTACATTTAACTGATATGAATTACCAATGGAAACCAGCTACCAATGGTATATTTAATATTGTTGAGCGTAGCACGGGTAATACTAAATTTACAGCAACACGTGTAGATTTAATTTTTGGTTCTAATTCAATTTTACGTAGTTATGCCGAAGTATATGCACAAGATGATAATAAAGAAAAATTTGTAAAAGATTTTGTGGCCGCTTGGGTAAAAGTTATGAATGCAGATAGATTTGACATTTTATAAAATCAAATTTTAAACATGTAAAAAAAAAGGAGTGGATTTTAAATCCACTCCTTTTTTAATTATTAACTAAATAGCTTATAAATACAGCAATAAATATTAATGTTACTATAGTACTAAAAAGCCAAAGCCATTCAAATTTTTTAGTTTTGTAAAGTTGTACTGTAGACATTGTACATGCTATTAAAGCAAGCAGGCCAGCAATTAAGAATACAGCTAAAACTAAGTTGAATAGGTAATCAAACTTTGAACTCCAAAAAAAATAGCTTAGTTTAATATATATCATTAAACTACCAGTAAAAGTTAATAGCAGTGAAACTATTAAAAGCTTTTTAACACTCATATTTTAGTTAATGAATCTATTTTAAACGTTGGCTAAGGTTATAAAAATAAGAAACCACTTTGCATACACAAAGTGGTTTTAAAATTTTTCTTTTTCTAATAGTATTTATTTGTCAATAGAACCTAAAACACGTTGCATAAAATTATTTAGTGCTTCTTTTTTAGGTGTACCATCTTTAATCATTTTATTAACTTCAACTGCGCCGTACATGTTAGAGATTAGCTCACCTATAACATCTAATTCTTCATCTTTTAATGATGGTACTTCGGTTAAAGCTTCTAATGTTTCAATTGTTTCATGAACAAAATCTTCGTCGTTTTCTTCAATAAACTGTGTTAAATGTTTAATTACTGGTAACTTCATAAATAAATTGTTATTTGTCATTTCCGCGAAAGCGAAAACTATTTTGTGTGTTTCTGTGTTTAAAAACTAAATTACTTCGTTAACAAGTTCTTTTAAAACATCAAACTTATTAGTTTGTACTTGATTTTGTTTACTTCCGTTTTTAAAAGTGGCAAAGGTTGGTAAATTATCAACAGTTGCTAATTTTCTAGATTCTGGAAATTTTTCAGCATCAACAATTACAAATGAAACGTTTTCATTTTCTGAAGCTAATTTTTTAAATTTTGGCTTCATAATGCGGCAATTACCACACCAAGTGGCAGAGTATTGCACAATTACAGTATCGTTTTCTGAAACAATACTTGCTAAATTATCTTGTTCTAATTCTTTTACCATAGCAATATTTTTTTAAATCAAGGCAGAAAATGTTTCTACCTTGATTGTTGTTATTTTTTAGTGACTAGCTAAGTATGATGCAACACCATCTCTGTTGGCATTCATGGCATCTTTACCTTCTTCCCAGTTTGCTGGACAAACTTCACCTTTTTCTTGTACGTGTGTTAAGGCATCAACTAATCTAATGTACTCACCAACGTTTCTACCTAAAGGCATATTGTTTATGCTTTCGTGTTGTACGGTACCTTCTTCATCAATAATATATGTAGCTCTATAAGTTACGTTATCACCTTCAACTTGTACAGTACCAGTTTCTTCGTCGTATTTTTCATTAGTAATATCTAAAATACCTAAAATGCTAGAAAGGTTTCTGTTACTATCCGCAAGAATTGGATAAGTAACGCCCTCAATACCACCGTTATCTTTAGCAGTGTTTAACCATGCAAAGTGTACTTCTGGCGTGTCACAAGAGGCACCAATTATAATAGTGTTTCTTTTTTCAAATTCTGGTAATGCCGCTTGAAAAGCATGTAACTCTGTAGGGCAAACAAAAGTAAAATCTTTTGGATACCAAAAAAGCACAACTTTCTTTTTGTTGTTTACAGCTTCTTCTAATACGTTAAGTTTAAAAGTATCGCCCATTTCGTTCATGGCGTCTACGTTTAAATCAGGGAATTTTTTACCTACTAATGACATGTTTTTATATTTAAATAGTTATTAAATTTTTACACTACAAATATAAAATACAGTTAAGAATTCATTTAAAATTAAAATTTTAATTTCTTATTTGTTAATAGATATTAATTATAGTTTGTTTTTTTATCTATAATTTATTTTTATTTTGAAGTGAGTTGTTTTATTTTAATTTATTGAATAAAAACTCTTTGATATTGAATATAGTACCAAAAATAACTTTGTAAATTTTTAAAGACCAAGCAACTTTAGGAATGTGTTTTTTTGCAACATCATAATTTTTATTCAAAAAAGTATTCCAGTTATATTTATTTACATGGTCTACAGCAAAAGTAAGATTGAAATTATGAATATAAGTTGTATGCCACCAACCTGAGGGAATAAAAATAGTTTCGCCTGGTTTGAGAGTAACTTTTACAGATTTAGCATTTTTAAATTCAGGATATTTTTCATAATCAGGGTTTATAATATTTACAGGGCTTTTATTGGGAGCATCTTTATCTGGATATAAATATTTGGTTTGACTTGGAGGATACAAGATAAAGTCTTTTTCTCCTATAACTTGGGTAAGTTGTGTATGAACCCAATTATAATCAATATGTAAATAAGGAAATGAGCAGCCATATCCGCCAAAGAAAAATTCAATTTGATTATTTCTACTAGCTATAATATTTGGCAGTAGTTTACTGAATATACGATTAGATTTTCCGTAGAGAATTTTTGGAATTAAATCAAGATATTCAGGAAAATGCTTTGGTATATCATAAATATTTGGATAAGGAGCTTTATTTGTTGGTGTTGAATTTTGACAAAGTTCAATTATTTCTGATAAAGAATGTTTGGTACCGTTTACAACTTTTGTAACATGATTATAGTTTTTTTTAAAGTATTCAGGTGTACATTTTTCTGAAAAAACCCATTTGGCTTTATCACATATAACAACAGGAATTGATTTTTTTACAAATTTGTTGTAGAACTCTTTCTCTGATATACCAGAGCATCGTTCTATTTTATTAATCTTATAAGCATCCATAAATTTGTTAATAGCATTGATAACAAATATTGTTCAGTTAAAATTTTAAATGAAATAAAAAAGATGTACAACAAAATTATCGGTTAAGATAATAAGATTAATTACATGTTTTCTTTTGAAGTGAGTTGTTTTATTTTAATTCTGAAGGCCGCAAAAAGTAAAGTCATAAACGGGCTTAACCAATTAAAAATAGCAAAAAACACATAATCTACTACCGGTACACCTAAAACACCCGAATGATAAGCACCACATGTATTCCAAGGAATTAGTACCGATGTAACTGTGCCTGAATCTTCTAATGTTCTACTTAAATTTTCTGGAGCTAAACCTTTATCTTCATATGCTTTTTTAAACATTTTACCCGGTACTACTAATGCTAAATATTGATCGGAAGCTGTGAAATTTAAAGCTAAACAACTAGCCACGGTGCTAGCAAATAACCCAAAAACAGATGAAGCAAAACTTAATAACGCTTCGCTTATTCTAGATAAAGCACCAATAGCATCCATAACACCACCAAAAACCATGGCACAAATAATTAACCAAATGGTACCAAGCATACCGTTCATGCCTCCAGATGAAAATAAATCATTCAATTCAGCACTTGAAGTTTCAACAGCCGCATCAACAGTAATGGCGTTCATTACACCTTTATAAGCCGATGTAAAGGTTAAACTATCAGCTTGTGCAACTGCCATAACAATGTTTGGTTGAGCAATAATAGCAGTAATACCACCCAAAAGTGTTCCTACCAAAAGCGCTACCAGGGGTGGTGTTTTTTTTATAATCATTCCAATTACAATAACAGGCACAATAAATAACCAAGGCGAAATATTAAAAGCATTATCAATGGCTATTAATTTATCTGAAATGTCAGGTGTGCCAGTAGTATCAATACTTAACCCAATAATAATAAATATTACTAGGGTTATAACAATGGTTGGTATAGTAGTTAAGGCCATGTATTTTATATGAGAAAATAATTCGCCTCCAGCCATAGCAGGTGCTAAGTTTGTAGTATCACTTAATGGCGACATTTTATCACCAAAATAAGCACCAGAAAGCACAGCACCAGCGGTCATGCCCAAAGAAATGCCTAATGTTTCACCAATACCAATTAAAGCAATACCAACTGTGGCCGATGTTGTCCAGCTACTACCTGTTGCTACGGATATAATGGCACAAATAACCACACAAGCAGCCAAAAATATTGTTGGATTTAATATTTGTAAGCCATAATAAATCATAGAAGGAATAATACCACTAATAAGCCATGTGCCGGCTAAAGAACCAACCATTAAAAGTATTAATATAGCACCCGATGTAGATTTCAAATTTTCGGCAATTTCATCAAGCATTTGTTGGTATGAAACCTTATTAAAAAAGCCAACTATAGCTGCTACTGCAGCCCCTAATAGTAAAATAAATTGGTTACTACCACTTAAAGCATTATCACCATAAACAAAAAAAACATTGAAAAACAGCATAATAACCAAAGCAAAAACAGGAATTAAAGCTTCCCATATGCTTAATTGTTTGTTAGTTATAATGTTTTCATCTTGTGGTTCTCTTGGTTTAATGTTTTGACTTTCCATAAATAATTTCTATATTTAGCGTGAAAGTAACAATTTCTTTTTAATTGTTGCTTTTGAAGTATAATTGCTAATTTAATTTCTTTTAAAAGAAAACTCTCAAATACTCTCAAAAATGGTTCTTTTAATAATTTCAATTACTGCCTTAGTTTTATTAGGCTTTTTCTTTTACATTGATAGTTATACATCACATATTGAAGATGATAACGATTTTGAAATTTCTCCAGATTATATACCAGAACATAAAAAAAGAACACCATTTAGGTAAAGTTATATATACCATTTTATTAATGAAGTATGTGACTTTTAGATATTTACGTGTCTAATAAGTATAACTTAAACCCTCAGGTATTATGACTTTTTTTGTTTTAACCATGGTATTAATAGTATTGGTATGTTTATTATTTTCTTTTGATAAGACTTTTATGTTGATACAGAAAAGAAAAAAAAGCAATTATAACATACCTGACGATATAAATGATGAAAATTAATTAGCATTGTATTATACTAATAATAATTGGCTGTAGCTTATAGCTTCAACCAATTATAAAAAGTGTTTATTATAGAACATTTAGAGATTCCATACAATGTTTCATCATACTATAAGTTCTATCAATATCTGCATCTAAACCAATTGAAAAGCGTATTAAACCATCGGTTAAGCCCATTTTAATTTGCTCTTTTTCAGGTATTTCAGATGATGTTGAAGTTCCAGGAGCACTAAACAACGTTTTATAAAAACCTAAACTTACAGCTAAATAGCCAAGGTTTTTTTGTTGCATCATCTCCATAAGCTCATTTGCTTTTTCTAAAGAGCCAACATCAATAGTTAACATGCCACCAAAACCATATTCTTCGTTCATTTGAGATTTAAATAAGTTGTGTGATGGATGTGATTTTAAACCAGGATACACCGTTTTAAGGCCATCTGCTTCAAACTTTTCAGCTAAAAATAAGGCGTTTTTACTGTGTTGTTGCATTCTAATGTGTAAAGTTCTAAGGTTTTTAAGTACAGAGGCGGCTCTTAAACTATCCATAGTGCTACCCAATAGCATTGATGCACCGTTGTTTACGTTTCTTAAGTCATTAATAAAATCTTGAGTGCCACAAATTACACCACCAACGGTATCACTAGCACCATTAATAAATTTTGTTAAACTATGTATTACTACATCAGCGCCCAGTTTTATTGGCGAAATTGATAGCGGAGAAAAAGTATTGTCTACTACCAGTTTTATACTATGTTTTTTAGCAATGGTGGCTAAAGCTTTTAAATTGGCAATTTCTAAAAGCGGGTTACTAACCGATTCGCAAAAAATAACTTTAGTGTTTTTAGTTATAGCAGCTTCAACCGTTTCAGGTTTTGTTATATCAACAAAACTTGTTGAAATATTAAATTTAGGGGTGAAGTTTTTAAGAAACGCATACGTGCCACCATAAATAGTTCTACTAGAAATTATATGGTCTCCAGCGTTGCAAAGCTGTAATAGTGTTGCTGTAATGGCACCCATACCAGACGCTGCAACATTGGCAGTTTCAGTACCTTCCATAGCGGCTAAAGCTTCGCCTAAATATAAGTTTGAAGGTGATGAATGTCTGGAATATAAGTAGCAGCCGTCTGCGTTTCCTTCAAAAGTATCAAACATTGTTTTTGCTGAAAGGAACGTATAGGTTGATGAATCTGAAATTGAAGGATTAACGCCTCCAAACTCACCAAAATATTGTAAATCTTGTATTTGATTTGCTGGTTTAAAGCTCATTTTGTATGTGTTTTATTTTTAGTAAAAGTCATAATTTTAAGTTGTTTTATCAATAGTGTATGTTACAAGATGAAAATAAATCTTATAATTTGTATTTATTGCGAATAATTTTCTTTATAATATTGAAGTGTAACTTTAAACCGAAAAATTTTCAATCATGGTGTTTGATTCAATTGATAAAAAACTTTTAGAGCTTTTACAAACCGATAGTAAGCAAACTAATAAAGAACTTTCTAACAAACTGAATTTATCTGTTACAGCAGTTTATGAGCGTATTAAAAAGCTGGAAAGAAGCGGATTTATAAAAAGCTACGTAGCAATACTAAATAAAGAAAAAGTAGCTAAAAATTTTAGTGTGTATTGTCACGTAAAATTGGTGCAACACACACAAGAGTATGTGGTGAGTTTTGAAAAAGAAGTAAACCAACTAAACGAAGTTTTAGAGTGTTACCATTTAAGTGGCGATTATGATTATTTACTTAAAGTTTTAGTAACTGATATGGCCGCTTTTAGAGAATTTATGGTAAAAAAACTAACTACAATTAGGCATATTGGTAGTACACGTAGTATGTTTGTAATAAATGAAGTAAAACATACCACAGCTATTAATTTTGAAAATGAAGAGTAGCATTTATAAGTATATTGAGTTTTTTATAATTTTTATAGTAATACCGGTAAGTTTTACATGCAATTATTTGCCAATAATTAAACTTAGTATTGGTGTTTTAGGCTTTGCTTATGTAATTTTTGTGTTAATAAAAATTGAAGGATTAAAATTTAAAATAGCACAAAATTTAAATTGGAAACGCTTTAGTAAACAAACGCTTACAAAGTTTTTAATTATAGCAACAGTAACTACTTTATTTGTATGGGTTACTAATAAGAATGCGTTGTTTTACGTAATACTTAATAAACCTCAATTATATGTGTTTATTTTGTTTGTTTACACATTTTTATCGGTTTATCCGCAAGAGTTAATTTATCGTACATTTTTTTTCAGTCGTTATAAAAGTTTAGTAAAAAATGCTCAATTATTTTTATTATTAAATGCCTTGGTTTTTGCTTTAGCGCATTTACTTTTTAAAAATACATTGGTGCTTATTTTAACTTTTTTGGGCGGTTTATTGTTTGCATACACCTATAAAAAAACAAACTCAATACTATTAGTATCAATAGAGCATGCGTTATATGGTTGTTGGTTATTTACAGTTGGCATGGGTAGTATGTTAGGTTTTCCAACGTAATTAATTATTCTAAAATTTTTAATTATTTCAATATTTAAAAAAATTAGTACTTTTAGCATTTCCGCTATTAACTTAAACAAATGTAATTTATGAAAAATTTTAAAGTCCTTCTTTTGGGGTTAGTTACAGGTGCTTTGCTAACGTACTTTTTTTGCCCAAGACATTCAAAAAGCATGGAAAATTTGCATGTAAGTAAAAAAGTTCCAAAAGATACAATAACCTTTGCTCAAGGTATTAAGCTATTTAAAAATTGGCAAAAAAATAATCCAACAGAAATTGATTCTTTTATAGAAGTTGAAGGCCCTAGAAAAATAACAACTAATGTTGGTTGGTCTTTAGATGTTGTAAAAGAATATTTAGCTTATGCTGAAGCCAAATCTGATTCACTAGGATATAAAATGACGGGTATTACCGTATTTATGGGTAATTATGGAAATAACTCAAAATCTAAAAAGAAAAACCGAAACACACTTTTTATAGTACCTACAGGTTTTAAAAACACCTCTAAAGCAGGTGTATTAAATTTTAATATTCAAAACGATAATAAAATACCGGCGCCACCATTAAACGCAGGTACTGGAGGAACTGATGGTTTACCTTGATTTTATTGTTAAAACCATTTTTATAAATGAAGAACACAAATTATTCAACTAAACCGTTGTAATGGAAGATTTTTTTTTAAAAAATTATCTTTTATTAACCCATTCAGTTGAAATAATAGCAGCTTCTGTAAGTTTATTGCTTTTAAAAAAATATAAATTTACAGAGGCTAAATTTTTTAGTTATTTTTTAGTTTGTGTGGTGTTGTTTGATTTTTTAGGAGGTTATACATGGTACATTAGAGGCAATAAGTTTTTAAGTTTTTTAAAAGGAACAATTATTGAAAAAAACTATTGGTGGACTACCACATACTGGAGTGTAGGAGCCATTTTGTTTTTTGGGTTTTATTACCATAAAGTTTTAAGTAATAGAAAATTTAAAAAAATAATAAAGATAGCTTCAATTACTTTTTTAGGTTTTTCAATATTGTATATAGCCTGTAATTTTCAAGATTTTTTCAATAAATTTTTTCCTATAATTAGTGTTTCAGGAGCCATAATTATTTTTATGTGCTCAGTATTTTATTTCTTAGAAATTTTACTAAGCGATAAAATATTATACTTTTATAAAGATTTGAATTTTTATATAAGTGCTACAATTTTTATTTGGTGGCTAATTATCACGCCCATAGTTTTTTATGATATATATACAACGTATGAAATAGATGTTTTTAGCGATGTAAAATATAGAAAATTAAGGTATTTAATTTATTTATTTGCTAACATCTTTATGTACTCAACCTTCACCTTTGCCTTAATTTTTTGTAAACCCGAAAATAAAACGCAACCAGTTTAATTATTACTTTTTACCGTTCAAAATAAAACATATCTTTTTTTATGCTTCAAATAAAACCAATAACTAGTACAGCTTCAGAACGGTATTTATTAATTTATATGATAGCTGTTTTGGTAATTATAACCGCTCTAGTTATTGTGTTTTTTGTGGTGTTTTTAAAACGTAAAAACAAGTTGCTTTTAGAAAAAATAGCTCAAGAGCAAGCCTTTGAAAAAGAAATTTCTTTAGCTCAAACCGAAACTCAAGAGCAAACACTTAAAAATATTGGATGGGAATTGCATGATAATGTGGGGCAATTACTATCATTTGCAAGTATGCAATTAAGCATTTTAAAAATGCAAGCAAGCGAAGATTTAAAAAGTAAATTTAAAGACACCAGTGATGCCTTAAGTCAAAGCTTGCAAGAGGTAAGGCAATTATCACGAACATTAAATAACGAAGTTGTTTTAAATATAGGTTTTGAAAAATCTATTGAAAATGAATTAAAACGTTTAAAAAAAATGAAGTTTTCTAAAGCAGAATTAGTTGTTTTAGGAGATATAAAGCCGTTTGAAAACAGGCAACATGAAATTATTTTGTTCAGAATAATTCAAGAATTCTTATCAAATTCAGTAAAATATTCTGAAGCACAAAACCTTAGTGTTACATTAAACTACAACAATGAAAACCTTGCTATTACTGCAAAAGATGATGGTATAGGTTTTAATGTAAGCACAGTACAAAAAGGCGCTGGGTTATTAAATATGCAAAGCAGAGCCAAATTAGTAAACGCTCAATTAAACTTACAATCTGCAGTAGGTAATGGTGTTACGCTTAGCATAAATTATCCTTTTGTTTAATAGTTTTTTTAAGGTTGAAATTTTATGAGCATTTAAAAATTAACCAAACCATTTAAACATTGTTTTTAAAAGCTTAAATTTTTTAGTTGTATATGGTGCGTATCGCACAGGCGGATCTATCCAATTACCACGTTTTACAATAGCTTTTTTATGTGTAAACGTATCAAAACCATACTTGCCATGATAAGCACCAATACCACTATGGCCAACACCGCCAAAGGGTAATTTATGGTTGGCTAAATGAATAAGTAAATCGTTAACTACACCGCCACCAAAAGCAAACTTTTTAATACTATTTTCTACAAATTTTTTGTTGTTTGAAAAAATATAAAAGGCTAGTGGTTTTTCATAATGCCAAATAATGTTTTCAATATCAGCTTCTGTTTCATAAGTTAAAATAGGAAGTATTGGACCAAAAATTTCGTCTTTCATTAAAGGTGAGTTAACATCATCAATAGCTACTAAAGTAGGGGAGACATAGCATTTATTAATAGCAATATTTCCGCCATAAATTATGTTTGCGCCATTAAGCATGTTTGATAACCGTTTGGTGTTTTTTTCATTAATTATTCTTGGGAAATCTTCTGAAAACTCTACATTTTCGGCATAAGCATTTTTAATTTCGTTTATTAAATCTTTTACAAAATCATTTTTAATAGTTTTATGTACAATGGCATAATCTGCAGCTACACATGTTTGCCCACCATTTAAAAATTTACCCCAAACAATGCGTTTGGCAGCCAATTTTAAATTAACGGTCTCATCAACAATACAGGGTGATTTGCCACCTAATTCTAAAGTAACAGGCGTTAAATGTTTAGCCGCTGCTTTGGCTACAATTTTGCCAACAGGCACGCTGCCGGTAAAAAAAATATAATCCCATCTTTGGGCAAGTAATTCAGTAGAAGTATCAACGCCGCCTTGTACCGTTTTAACAACAGTTTCAGGAAAAACTTTTGCTATAATTTTTTCAATTAAGTTTGAAGTGTTTTCAGTAAGTTCACTGGGTTTTAAAACAACGGTATTTCCAGCAGCAATGGCCATTATTAGTGGCTCTAAGGCTAGTAAAAAAGGGTAGTTCCAGGGGCCAATTACAAGTACAGTTCCGTAAGGTTCATTGTAAATATAATCTTTTGAAGGAAACATGAGTATTGAAGCCTTAACCCGTTGTGGTTTAGCCCATTTTTTTAAGTTTTTTATGCTTAGGTTTAGTGCCGAAATTACCAAACCAAACTCACTTAAAAAGCTTTCAAATTTTGGTTTTTTAAAGTCTTTATTCAGTGCAGTATAAATGTTTTGCTCATTAGCAATTATTTCAGCTTTTAAAACTTTTAATAATTGTAGCCTATAAGCAAGATTTTTAGTTTGTTGTGTTTTAAAAAATGCTTTTTGCGCACTGATTATTTCTGGAATGTTCATTAAAACTTTTTCTTTAAATATAAGAAATTAGTTAGAACAAGCAGCCCAAATAGCGTCATTAGGTAAAGGAGCTGTTACTTTTATATTTTCTTTTGAAACAGGATGTTCAAACTGAATTTGTTTGGCATGTAGGTGTATGCTGGCATCTTTATTACTGCGTTGTGCACCGTATTTTAAATCGCCTTTTATAATGCAGCCAATATTTGAAAGCTGACATCTAATTTGATGATGCCTTCCTGTTTCTAAATTAACCTCAAGTAAGCAATAATTATCTAGTTTTTTTAATAATTTATAATGAAGAATGGCTTTTTTACTATCTTTTATTTCACTGTTGTGGGCGTAAGATTTATTGTTTTTTGGGTTCTTTTTTAGCCAGTTAATAAGTGTGCCTTTAGGTTTTGAAGGTTCATTATTAACCACAGCCCAATACGTTTTATCTATATCTTTTGAAATAAAAAGTTTATTTAACCGCGTTAAAGCTTTACTTGTTTTAGCAAAAATTACAATACCAGTAGTTGGCCTATCTAAACGATGTACAGTGCCTAAAAATACATTACCAGGTTTGTTGTATTTATCTTTAATATAGCTTTTAACAACATCACTTAAAGGTGTATTGCCAGTTTTATCACCTTGTACAATATCACCAGCACGTTTATTTACAATAATAATGTGGTTGTCTTCGTAAATAATTTGAAGATTGCCTTTATTTGATAAAACTTTATTAGACACTAATTACACATATTATTACAAATTATAAACAAGAACCAAACAATTAATAGTTTTAGTATTGTTCCTCTTCGTTAGGAAAATCAACACTTTTAACATCGGCTACATATTGTTTCATAGCGTTTGTCATGTCTTCATATAAGTTTAAATACCTGCGTAAAAAACGCGGATTAAACTCGTGTGTCATGCCAAGCATATCATGTAAAACAAGTACTTGTCCATCAACATGTGGTCCAGCACCAATACCAATAATGGGAATGCTTACACTTTCGGCTACTTTTTTAGCAAGCGAAGCAGGTATTTTTTCTAAAACAATAGCAAAACAGCCAATACGTTCAAGCATTTTGGCGTCTTCAATAAGTCTTTCTGCTTCTTCTTCTTCTTTGGCTCTAACAGTGTAAGTGCCAAATTTATAAATAGATTGTGGTGTTAAACCAAGATGGCCCATAACAGGAATACCAGCGTGCAGAATACGTTTAATAGATTCTTTTACTTCTTTACCGCCTTCAAGTTTTACAGAATGCGCACCACTTTCTTTCATAATTCTAATGGCAGAACGCAAGGCTTCTTTGGGGTCACTTTGGTAACTTCCAAATGGTAGATCTACTACTACTAAAGCTCTGTCAATAGCTCTAATTACTGATGATGCATGATAAATCATTTGGTCTAAAGTAATTGGTAGTGTAGTTTCATGGCCTGCCATAACATTACTAGCAGAATCACCAACTAAAATAACATCTACACCTGCGCCATCAACAATTTTTGCCATTGTATAATCATAAGCTGTTAGCATTGATATTTTTTCGTTGGTTCGTTTCATATCAACCAATGATTTTACGGTAACGCGCTTATATTCTTTTTTTGCAGTAGACATTTGTTTTAGTTTAGTAATTAATTTGGTTGTAAATGTAATAAATTTAACTGTAAAGCCTTTAAATTATAATATGTTTAGGTGTTTAGCAATCGCTTAAATGTACACCTATAGCTAAACCACCTTCACTGGTTTCTTTGTATTTGGTATTCATATCTTTAGCAGTTTCCCACATGGTAGAAACCACTTTATCTAAAGGTACTTTTGCATTTTCTGGGTTGGTGTCAAGCGCTAATTCTGCCGCATTTATAGCTTTAATGGCACCCATGGCATTGCGTTCAATACAAGGTATTTGTACGAGGCCTCCAATAGGGTCGCAGGTTAAGCCTAAATGGTGTTCCATAGCAATTTCGGCAGCAATTAAAACTTGTTCTGGTGTACCGCCTAAAAGTTCGCAAAGCGCACCTGCGGCCATGGCAGATGATACACCAATTTCTGCTTGACAGCCACCCATTGCGGCACTAATAGTAGCACCTTTTTTAAAAATACTGCCAATTTCGCCAGCAACAAGTAGAAATTTTTTAATGTCTTCAAAATTTCCATCGTGATTTTCAATAACTAAATAGTACATCAAAACTGCAGGAATAACGCCAGCACTACCATTTGTGGGAGCAGTAACTACACGCCCAAGTGAGGCATTAACTTCGTTAACAGCCAAGGCAAAACAGCTTACCCATTTTATTATCTGGCGGAATTTAACCTCGGTATCTCTAATGCTATAAATCCATTCCGTAGCATTAGTATATGGTTTGTTGCCAATTAGTTTATAGTGCATGTCATAGGCTCTTCGTTTTACATTTAAACCTCCAGGTAATATGCCTTCGGTGTGGCAGCCGGTATACATGCTATCTAACATAACATTCCAAATACGTTTTAATTGGTAGTTAATTTCAGTATCGGTTCTAATTGATTTTTCGTTTTCTAAAACAACTTGAGAAACAGACATATTTAATGCCTTGCAAAACGCTAACAGCTCAGTACCTTTTTCAACTGGGTAGGGGAATGTACACTTTATTTCAAAATTCTTTTTGGCGTTTTTTCGTTTCTTTTTTACTACAAAACCGCCACCAATAGAGTAGTATTTTTTTGTGAATTTTCTTCCATTAATTTGGGCTGTAAAACTCATGCCATTTGCATGAAAAGGCAGAAATTCTTTATTAAAAATAATATCGGTTTCTGGGTTAAAAGCTATTGGTTTTTCAGCTGCAAACAATATTGTTTTGTTTGTATTAATAGCATTTATAATTGTTTTAATTTTTGTGGTGTTTATGGTTTCAGGGTTTTCGCCACTAAGTCCAAGCATAACAGCAAAATCTGTGGCATGCCCTTTTCCAGTTAAAGATAGCGAGCCGTATAAATTAACCGTAATTTTTTCAACTAAATGAAACTTATTGGTATCTTTTAATTTATTTATCCAGCGTTCGGCAGCACGCCAAGGCCCTAAAGTATGTGAGCTTGAGGGGCCAACGCCAATTTTTAACATATCAAAAACAGAGATACATTCCATATTCACGAAAACGTTATAGTTTGGGCAAATATAAATTGTTTTTTTATGTATTTAGTTATAATTACTGAAGACTTTTAGTAGGGTTAAGTTGCCACTCTAAATGGTTTTTTCTTTTTAACTTTTAATTTAATTACAGCAGGTTGTTGGTCAGTACGTTTTGTGTAATTATTTAAAAAATCACCTTTAGCTTTTCCTATGGCAAAAGAGCTCCATTTTGTTAGCAATCTTGTTTTTTTTCTGGCCTTTTCATTGCTCCAGCCTTCATATTCTATTCTATATAATGCCGAAAATAATTTAGCTCGTCCTACGCCATGGTGACAATGTATTAAAACCGGATAATTATTGGGGTTATCCATTATATTTAAAAACGATTTTACTTGTTTCTTTTTGGGTACTTGTGCAGTACCATTATAAAAATAGGTAATTGTGTCGGTTTTTTCTAAGGCTGCTTTTTCGGCATTAACTTCGGTTGTAATTTCAGGATTATTTTTTAGATCTGTAGTTCCCGGAAGCCTTAAATCTACTACGCTTTTAATATTGTGTTCGTTTAAAAAATCTACAATTTTATTGGGATTAATTACACCACTTTTGTAAACTTTTCCTTTAGATACGGTTCTAAAATTATACTTAAAATACTTAAGGTAAAACTTAACTACATTTAAATTACTAAAAAAATTAGTGGCATATTTAGGTTTCATGATAAAACAACTATTTAAAAGTAGCAATTTAAAAGTTTAATTAAAGCTTCTTTTTAAGCAAACATTAAAATAGAAGTAGTTAATAATAAGTTAAAGTTATTAATAATTAGCTTATTAACATTACAATAAACTTAAGTTAAAGTGTAGTTTACAATTTGTTAATTATGACACTGTGTCAGTATTTTTTTGTTGGCATAAAGATTGACTACAATAAAACGAACATTAAAAAGAACATTCAACACAATAAAGTATAACATATTATGAGTAAAATTATTGGAATAGATTTAGGAACAACCAACTCTTGCGTTTCAGTAATGGAAGGAAATGATCCTGTAGTAATCCCAAACGCAGAAGGGAAACGTACTACGCCATCTGTAATTGCATTTGTTGAAGGCGGTGAGATTAAAGTTGGTGATCCTGCTAAAAGACAAGCGGTAACAAACCCTACAAAAACAGTTTATTCTATTAAACGTTTTATGGGTAATAAATATTCTGAGTCTAAAAACGAAGCAGAACGCGTACCTTATAAAGTAGTAAAAGGTGATAATGACACACCTAGAGTTGATATTGATGGCAGATTATATACGCCACAAGAATTAAGTGCTATGATTCTTCAAAAAATGAAGAAAACAGCCGAAGATTATTTAGGTGCAGATGTAAATAGAGCAGTAATTACTGTGCCAGCTTATTTTAATGACAGTCAACGTCAGGCAACTAAAGAAGCTGGTGAGATTGCTGGATTAAAAGTAGAACGTATTATAAACGAGCCTACTGCAGCAGCATTAGCTTATGGCTTAGATAAAAAAGGATCTGACCAAAAAATAGTGGTTTTTGATTTTGGTGGTGGTACACATGACGTATCTATCTTAGAATTAGGCGATGGCGTTTTTGAAGTATTATCAACAGATGGTGATACACACTTAGGTGGTGATGATGTTGATGATAAAATTATTAACTGGTTAGCTGAAGAATTTAAAGCTGAAGAAAACATGGATTTAAGACAAGATCCTATGTCGCTTCAACGTTTAAAAGAAGCTGCTGAAAAAGCAAAGATAGAGTTATCATCTTCTGAACAAACTGAAATTAATTTGCCATACATTACAGCTACAGCAAGCGGGCCAAAACACTTAGTACGCACATTAACACGTAGCAAATTTGAGCAATTAATTGATGATTTAGTAAAACGTACAATAGAGCCTTGTGAGTCTGCATTAAAAGCAGCCGGTTTAAGCAAAAGTGATATTGATGAAATTATTTTAGTAGGTGGTTCAACACGTATTCCTGCAGTACAAAAAGCTGTTGAAAATTTCTTTGGTAAAGCGCCAAGTAAAGGTGTAAACCCAGATGAAGTAGTATCTTTAGGTGCTGGTATTCAAGGTGGTGTTTTAACAGGTGATGTTAAAGATGTATTACTTTTAGATGTAACACCATTATCTTTAGGTATTGAAACTATGGGCAACGTATTTACTAAATTAATTGAAGCAAACACAACCATTCCTACCAAAAAATCGCAAGTATTCTCTACAGCTGCTGATAATCAGCCATCTGTTGAAATACATGTGTTACAAGGTGAAAGACCAATGGCCGCAGATAACAAAACCATTGGGCGTTTTCACTTAGATGGTATTCCACCAGCAAGAAGAGGAACGCCTCAAATTGAAGTAACGTTTGATATTGATGCCAACGGTATTATAAAAGTATCTGCTGAAGATAAAGCAACAGGTAAAAAACAGGATATTAGAATTGAAGCATCTTCTGGATTAACTGAAGAAGAAATTCAAAAAATGAAAGCAGATGCTGAAGCAAATGCTGAAGCAGATGCAAAAGCAGCTGAATCTGCTAAAAAATTAAATGAAGCAGATTCTATGATTTTCCAAACGGAAAAGCAATTAGAAGAATTTGGTGATAAATTATCTGATGATAAAAAACAACCAATTCAAGCAGCTTTAGAAGAGTTGAAAAAAGCTTACGAAACTAAAGATGTTGCTACAATTGAACCTGCTTTAGAAAAAATGAATGAAGCATGGAAAGTAGCTTCAGAAGAAATGTATAAAGCACAAGCTGAAGCACAACAAGCCGGTGGTGCTCAATCAGGACCAGATGCTGGTGCAGCAGGCGGAAACGCTAATGAAGGAAGTGACGTTGAAGACGTTGATTTTGAAGAAGTGAAGTAAAATTCACAAAATTCAATATAAAATAAGTAAAAAACGCAACTCTAATGAGTTGCGTTTTTTGTTTTATTTGCTTAACATAAAAGTTTAAAAAGACTTCTTAAAAATGAGGTTTTCATCCTCATCATAAGCTCTCCAAGTACCTTTTTGTTTATTGTCTTTGTACTTACCTGAAATCTTTAAAGCACCGTTTTCGTGATATTCTTTATACCTACCGTGCTTTACACCATCTTTTAGTTGTACACTTATTTTAACGCTGCCATTTTTATAGGTTTTTATATATTCCTTGGCAGTTAAGTCACTTGGGTAAATTTCTGGAACATTGAAAATAGTATCTTCATTTACAGTAGGTTTATCTGGTGTATCTATAATTATTGGCGATTTTATAGGTTTGGAGTCTTCTTTATTAACGTCTTCTTTAAAAGTGTATTTAGTTTTAACCACTTCAGGATCTTCATAATTAATGATTAGCTTACTATCAAATAGCTCATCATCTGGACTAAATTGAAAACCTATCTGTGGAAAACAAATAAAATAATTTTTGTTGGCTTTTAAATCTTGCTTTTTCTTATAGTCTACAAAATCGTATATAGAATTATAGAGTGTGGGCGTATTTACAAAGGCGAAAATACTTGAGCTTTTGTCAAATTGAGAGTTGAAGTCAGTAAAAGATTCAAAGTTTTCTAAGGTTTCTTCGGCTTCGTATTTATCGATAATTGTTTTTATGGTATTGGGGTCATTACTAAATACCACATAATCTTCAATAATAGAGAAATAGGGCTTTTCAATATCTTTAAACAGTTTTCCTAGTAAAATTTTGAAAAACCCTTTTATGGACATAAAGTTAATTTCATAACCTTTATAATTAACTTCTTTAAATTTTATAGGGCTTTTCTTTTTAATTTGTTTTAAAACAAAGTTTAGGCGCTCTTCGGCATCATCTACATCATTGGTTTTTAAAATTAATGCAATATTTTTTTTAGAATTGGAAACCGAAGATGGTAGTTGTAACAATGCAATCTCATCATCAATCCAGCTCATAAAGTCCTTTTTTAAATCTATATCTAGAAGGTTTTCTACTCTTTCGGTGCCATCTAAATAACTTTTAAATTGTTCTGGATCTTCTTTTAAAATGGTTTCAAAATTCTCATAAAATTTAGTAAAACTATCAAAGGAAAAACTTAAATAAAATGCCGTTTCATTGGGTGCAATTTCAGGAATACTTCGCTTGCCTTTGCCTGAGTTTTGTAGAGCTTTTAAATATGCAGTTGCGTTTTCATTGGTGTTAGTTACGCCGTTTGCGGTTATGCGATTACCATCTAAATCAAAATGAAAACCAGACCAATTTAAACTGGTGCCAAGAGTTGATAATATATCATTTGGTTTGTTAGAAAAGACGTTTAGATAGTTTTCTAAATATTCATACTGAAAATATAAACGGAACATATCACTATACCCGATTTCCTTTTTAACTTCAATATAATCTAGATTTCTACCAATTTCAGGTTCCATGTATTGGTCAATACTTGCTTCAACTAAAATGTGGGTGTACGAAGCTATTAATTGGTTTTTTATGAAACTTATGTATAGTGTTTCTCTTTCAGTAATATCATAAATTTCAGTTATTTCATGGTTATGATATTTACGTTTGTTTATTTTGTAATTACTACTAACAAAGGTGTTTAAGTGATTCTTAATTAAATTAAGTTTTGAAAGTTTCTGCAAGTCAACCACATAAAAGAAATCATATTTTTTAGGCGAAAAAACATGAGCAGAAATTAGAAGTTCTCTATTTCCAATGCGTTCTAACAATCCTTTCTGATTGTTAAAAATAGTATCAACAGCACTAAGGTGCTCTGTTAGATTTTTAAAATAATTGTTTTTTTGAAGGTGCTGCCAAGTATCACTTTTTGTAATGGCTTCCCAATTATCAATAGGCTCTTGGGTTTCTATAATAAAGACGGCATCTTTAGGAACTAAATAAATAGATTGAATATTATCATTATTGTTCAAATAGAAATTATAAACCTGATAAATTATAAAACCTAAAAAGGTGGTTAATAAGAGTAGAAGTAGGGGCTTTTTTTTCATAGGTTACACTTGTAATACGCCTAAATTAAATGGTTTTTCTATAGGAGCGTGGTTAGCGGCTTCTATGCCCATACTAATCCACTTTCTAGTTTCTAAGGGGTCTATAATGGCGTCCGTCCAAATTCTAGCAGCAGCATAGTATGGTGATACTTGGTTATCGTATCTGGCTTTTATTTTATTGTATAGGGTTTCTTCTTTTTCTTTGGTAAAAGTTTCGCCTTGTTTTTCTAAAGATGCTTTTTCAATTTGAAGCAATACTTTTGCAGCACTATTACCACTCATAACCGCTAATTCTGCACTAGGCCATGCAACAATTAAGCGCGGATCATAAGCTTTACCACACATGGCATAATTGCCTGCGCCATAACTATTACCAATAACTACAGTAAATTTTGGTACTACCGAATTACTAACGGCATTTACCATTTTAGCACCATCTTTAATAATACCACTATGCTCGCTTTTACTACCAACCATAAAACCAGTAACATCTTGTAAAAATACCAACGGAATTTTCTTTTGGTTACAATTGGCAATAAATCTGGTTGCTTTATCTGCACTATCATTATAAATTACACCACCAAATTGCATTTCGGCAGGTTTTGTTTTAGCGCCTGTGGTTTTAACTATTTGGCGTTGGTTTGCAATTATACCAACTGCCCAACCATCAATACGTGCATAACAAGTAATTATGGTTTGCCCGTAACCGGCTTTGTATTCTTCAAATTCAGAATTATCAACCAAACGTTTTATAATTTCATACATATCATATTGATCGGCGCGACTTTTGGGTAAAATTCCATAAATATCTTCTTGTTTTTCAACGGGTTTACTAGCTTTAATTCTATTAAAACCTGCTTTATCAAAATCACCTATTTTATCAACTATGTTTTTAATTTTATCAAGAGCATCTTTATCATCTTTTGCTTTATAATCAGTCACACCCGATATTTCGCAATGTGTTGTAGCGCCGCCTAAAGTTTCATTATCAATACTTTCGCCAATAGCTGCTTTAACCAAATAACTTCCTGCCAAAAAAATACTTCCTGTTTTATCTACAATTAGCGCTTCATCACTCATAATGGGTAAGTAAGCACCACCAGCAACACAACTACCCATAACTGCGGCAATTTGTGTAATGCCCATACTACTCATAATAGCGTTGTTTCTAAAAATACGACCAAAGTGCTCTTTATCTGGAAAAATTTCGTCTTGCATGGGTAAATACACACCGGCAGAATCTACCAAATAAATAATAGGTAATTTATTTTCAATAGCTATTTCTTGGGCGCGTAAGTTCTTTTTTCCTGTAATAGGAAACCAAGCACCGGCTTTAACCGTGGCGTCATTGGCTACTACAATACACTGTTTACCTTTAATGTGGCCTATTTTAACAACTACACCACCTGACGGACATCCACCATGTTCTGCATACATATTTTCACCAGCAAAAGCAGCAATTTCAATACTTTTACTATCGTCATCTAATAAATACTCAATACGTTCTCTAGCACTCATTTTACCTTTAGCGTGAAGCTTCTCAATACGGTTTTTACCACCACCAAGTTTTACCTTGGTAAGTTTTTTTCTTAATTCTGATACTAAAAGTTTATTATGATCTTCGTTTTTGTTGAAGTTAATGTCCATAGTCATTTTGTTTCCTGCTAAAGTACAAAAGAAGATGTTTATGTAAAACAATGTTAATAAATTCACAAAATATATTCTAAGGAAATATATTCCTTGGAATATAAATTAAAATTATATAAATTTGCATAACAAAAAGCATACAATATGAAAAAAATAGTAGCATTTGCAGGAAGTAATAGTAAAGCATCAATTAATAAACAATTAGCAGAATATGCAGCAAACTTAGTTGATGATGCTGAAGTAAAGGTTTTAGATTTAAACAATTATGAGTTGCCGTTATATGGTATTGATTTTGAATTAGAACACGGCATACCAAAAAACGCACACCTATTTTTAGGTGAAATTCAATCGGCCGACGGCATTGTGTTGTCTTTAGCAGAGCACAATGGCGCCTATGCAACGGTTTTTAAAAATTTATTTGATTGGATGTCTAGAATTGATGGAAAATTATGGGGCAATAAGCCCATGCTTTTAATGGCAACATCACCCGGAGCTAGAGGTGGCGCCACCGTTTTAGAGGTTGCAAAAGGGCGTTTTCCGTTTATGGGTGGCAATATTGTGGCTGAGTTTAGTTTACCCTCATTTGGAGATAATTTTTCAAACGGACAAATAACTAATTCAACTTTAAATAATGATTTAAAAACACAAGTTATTGCTTTAAAAAACGCGCTTTAAAAATTAGTGCCAATTATGGGAAATATTTCAAAAGATATCAACTCTAAATTTACGAGCAGCAAAGTAAAGGCATTAATAAACATTATTTATACCGCTAATTGGATAAATAGTAAACAAAATGAGTTTTTTAAACCCTTTGGTATTTCGCCACAGCAATTTAATATTTTAAGAATTTTACGTGGCGCAGCAAAGCCTATTAAAGTACAAACTATTAAAGAACGTATGATTGAACGTGCACCCAACGCTACACGTTTAATGGATAAATTATATGCTAAACATTTAATTGATAGGTTACCATGCCCTAATGATAGGCGTGTGGTACATATAACTATTACAAACAAGGGTTTGAAACTTTTAAGTGCTATAGACAAAGATTTGAAAGAAGATTTATTAGAAAATTTAACCACAGAAGAAGCAAACCAATTAAGTAGTCTTTTAGATAAAATTAGATAATACATAAGCTATGAAAACTATATTACACAAAGCAGATACTAGAGGATTTGCAAATCATGGATGGTTGCAAGCCAATCATTCATTCAGTTTTGCCGGTTGGTTTAACCCAGAGCGTATTAATTTTGGCGCTTTACGTGTTTTAAATGATGATGCTATTGCACCAAAAATGGGTTTTGGTACGCACCCACATAACGACATGGAGATTATTACCATTCCGTTAAAAGGTGTGTTAAAACATCGAGATAATATGGGAGATGAATGGATACCTGTTGTACCAAATGAAGTGCAAGTTATGAGTGCCGGTACAGGTGTGCAACATTCTGAAATTAATGGTTCAAATAACGAATATTTGAGTTTATTCCAAATATGGATAATTCCAGAAAAGCAAGGAGTTACACCGCGTTACAATCAAAAAACGTTTAATCCTGAAGACAGACAAGGCAAGCTTCAAACACTAGTTACATCGTTTAATGATGATGATGCTGAAAGCTTAAAAATTCATCAAGATGCAAAATTGTCACGTATAAACCTAGACAAAGACACTACGTTTACTTATCAATTAAAAAGTGATGCGCATGGTGTTTATGTTATGAATATTTCGGGTGAATTAGTATTAAATAATACCACATTAAGCAGTAGAGATGCGTTTGGTATATCAAAAACAAAAGAATTCACAATCAATACATTACAAGAATCTGACGTATTGTTTATTGAAGTGCCAATGATTTCTTTATAATAATAAAACCATTTAATATATAAAGCATTCAAAATTTTGAATGCTTTTTTTGTTTAAAAATCCGATATTTGTTATTCTAAATTAAATTTGATTAAAAAATTATGGCAATGAATAAAAATACCGTGTTAGCATGGGCAACGTGGATTATGATTTTTGTAGGATTAGCACTAATTGCATTAGGCGCTTTTAAATATCAAGAGGTAGCAGGCTATGGTTTTGCCGCTGTTGGTGTTGGCTTTTTTGCAATTGCATGGGTATTTAATGCATTAAAAGGTAGGGTATAATACAAATACCTTAAAATTTTTTCTTAATAAATATTAAAAAAATGAGTGACGATAAGAAAGTAATCTTCTCAATGTCTGGTGTTACAAAAACGTTTCAAAGTGCTAATACACCAGTGCTTAAAAATATATATTTAAGTTTTTTCTACGGTGCTAAAATTGGTATTTTAGGTTTAAATGGTTCAGGTAAATCTACTTTATTAAAAATAATAGCAGGTGTAGATAAAAATTATCAAGGTGATGTGGTTTTTTCTCAAGATTATTCTGTTGGATATTTAGAACAGGAACCACAGCTAGATGAAAGTAAAACTGTTTTAGAGGTTGTAAAAGAAGGTGCAGCAGAAACTGTAGCCATACTTGATGAATACAATGGTATTAACGACCAATTTGGTTTAGAAGAAGTGTATAGCAACCCAGATAAAATGGAGAAGCTTATGAACCGTCAGGCAGAACTTCAAGATCAAATTGACGCTGCAAATGCGTGGGAATTAGATACTAAATTAGAAATAGCCATGGATGCCCTAAGAACACCCGAAGGCGATAAAAAAATTGGTGTGCTTTCTGGTGGTGAGCGTCGTAGAGTTGCTTTGTGTAGGCTATTGTTGCAAGAACCCGATGTGTTACTTTTAGATGAGCCTACCAACCATTTAGATGCAGAATCTGTACATTGGCTAGAGCATCATTTAGCACAATATAAAGGTACCGTTATTGCCGTAACTCACGACCGTTACTTTTTAGATAATATAGCAGGTTGGATTTTAGAGTTAGATAGAGGCGAAGGTATACCTTGGAAAGGAAATTATTCTTCGTGGTTAGATCAAAAATCTAAACGATTAGCTCAAGAAAACAAAAGTGCTTCTAAACGCCAAAAAACACTAGAACGTGAGCTAGAATGGGTAAGGCAAGGTGCAAAAGGACGCCAAACCAAACAAAAGGCTCGTTTAAAAAACTACGATAAATTAATGAGTCAAGACCAAAAACAACTTGACGAAAAACTTGAAATATACATTCCAAACGGTCCGCGTTTAGGCACAAATGTAATTGAAGCAAAAGGTGTAAGTAAAGGCTATGGCGATAAATTGTTATACGAAGATTTAAACTTTAACCTACCTCAAGCGGGAATAGTTGGTATTATTGGGCCCAATGGTGCTGGTAAAACAACCATTTTTAGAATGATTATGGGAGAAGAAACACCAGATAAAGGAGCTTTTGAAGTTGGAGAAACTGCCAAAATAGCCTACGTAGACCAAAGTCACTCCAATATTGACCCAGAAAAAACCATTTGGCAAAACTTTAGTGATGAGCAAGAATTGGTCATGATGGGCGGGCGTCAAGTTAATTCTAGAGCCTATTTAAGTCGTTTTAATTTCTCAGGAAGCGAGCAAAACAAAAAGGTTAAACTGCTTTCAGGTGGAGAGCGTAACCGTTTGCATTTAGCTATGACGTTAAAAGAAGAAGGCAACGTATTACTGTTAGATGAGCCAACAAACGATTTAGATGTGAATACATTACGTGCCCTAGAAGAAGGTTTAGAAAACTTTGCAGGTTGTGCCGTAGTAATTAGTCACGACCGCTGGTTTCTAGATAGAATTTGTACACACATATTAGCTTTTGAAGGTGATAGCCAAGTGTATTTCTTTGAAGGTAGTTTTTCAGATTACGAAGAAAATAAAAAGAAACGTTTAGGTGGAGACATTATGCCAAAACGTATTAAGTATAAAAAACTTGTTAGATAAACTTTGGTTTCTATCAATAAAAAAGCGCACTTTAAAAGTGCGCTTTTTTTTATTTTATACGGTTAACTGCTATTAAGTATTAATTTATGTACTTATTGGTACATGTGTCCTTCAGTGAAATCATTATACTGTTTATCACTTTTTTTGGCCATTTCTTCACTTATCTTATCCAAGCGTTCGTTTTCTTTTTGTAATAAATGCGATTTTCTAATACCAAGTAAAAGAAGCACGCTAAAAAAAACAACAACAATTATAAGAACCGTTAAAATAGCACTTTGACTAATTAATAAATTAGTTAGGGAGAGATAGAACGGGATTTTAATAAATAGCATTGTTAGGGTATAAATAGGTTCAACTAATCAAATATAGTAATAAAAACAAGAACTAACCTATTAATAATGAAAAGAATATAAACAATTTGTTGTTAATATAATTTATTATATAAATATAAAACCCCTTTATTTAACCTGTATAAGCTTACATTTTACCAAAAAAAATCTCACACCTTTTATTGTGCATTTCATCGAAAACATAATATACTTGTAACAATTTAATAATAATTTGTACTAATTATATGCGCATAAACTGTTTTAAAAGTCATCTTTTTTAACGAAATTGCTTAACTATAAAATTGTTCAACTTAATACAGAAAACTTACCATGTCTGATGATTTTGATTTATTAGAAACCAACTCAAATGAGAAAACAGAAAAAGTAGATGTTAATTGGGGGAAAGCCATTGACACTATGAAATCTAAATTAGCTCAAGAAGATGATCCTGAAGTACGCCAAAAAATACTAAACGCCACCTTAGACGATGTGGTAAATATGGCCGAAAAAGATAGAACCACACTTTTAGATGCTATTAAAGATTTAACCGATTATCAAGACGAGGTTGGTATTCTTTTTGAAAAATTCTCATCATTAAACGCCACAGAACAAAAAGTTATTGATGATGCTCAAAAAGCCTTAGAGCGTGCTAAAGTTGAACTTGAAGATGCAGAAAATAAACCAGACACTTGGTGGAATAACCTTTGGGGGCGCAAAAGCAAAATTAAAAAAGCACAAGAAGCCCTTAAAGCTGCCGAAAAAACAAGAGCCGCTGCCGATAATAAAGCAAAAGCCATGTTTCAAGCGCGTATTGAAAGTGCCGATGTTCAAACACTATTAAGTGAACTTTCATATAAAAGTCAAGCAGCAGTAACACGCCTAAAAAACCGTGAGGTTGAAATAAAAGAGGTAGAAGATAAACTGCAAGACGCCATTGTTGAGGCCACTAAAAACCACACCAAAGCACTAGAAAAAAAGAAAGAAGTTGAAGCCAAATTAGAAGCGCAGTACGCATTACTAAAACAGGCAAGACAAGCACTAGAAGATATAGCCGATAAACAATCTACCGAGTATGCCGAGGCCATTGGTAAAGTAACTACTTTAGAGCAAAAAGTTGAAGAGCTTGAAGGCTTAAAAAATGCCTATACCACTTTAGCTGCCAGTAAAGATAGCTTTGTACACAAACACAATTTAACCATTAAAGTATTAACATCTCTACGAAGCAATTTACAAACCCACCGAGCCAAATTAAAAAGTGATACAGAAGAAAGGTTAAAGTATTACGATGGTTACGTTGTAGCATTAAAAGCACGTACAGACCAAGAATTTGCAGCCATATTAGAGCATTTAGGCGTAAAAACCGATGAACACATTGGTGAAACCCTAGCAGCAATGCACACCGCTAGTGCCAGAGCACGTCAAGATATGATGGATAACATTCCGGTACACGAAAAAGTAATGCAAGGCGTTTACAGCAGTTATGCAGAAGCCTTACAAGAAATACGTGAAAAAGATGTTGATATTCAAAAGAATTTTGCAGAACGCTACGGCATTGATATGAAAGAAATTTTTGAAGAATATTACAAAGCAGATGCCAACAAGCCAACCAATGATGGCGCGCCAGAAGGCAAACCAAAACCAGAAACAACAGAAGACGATCTATTGTCTTAAAACAAAAAGGGCGTTACCCCGATGAAAAATCGGGGTCGGGCTTTTCGTTGCAAGTCCTCGCTACGCTGTGGGCTTTCCACTACAATCCTTAACGCACTTACTTGCTAACAAAAGCAAAAAAACAAACACACTTTCTATTTGCTGCAATTGTTTACACAATAATAAAAAATGTCAATTAATCACATTACAACACCCTTAGATTCCGCAACCTTAGATTCTAAAGAACACTATATGTTTTACCATAAAATGGTAGACTTTGTATTCAAAGAACTCATAGTTGCCATACAACAACATAAGCTTATCAATTCACAGGAAATAAACATGTTTAAACAATACTGTGATTTGTTGTTGTATTCCGTAGAAGCTATGCGTGTAAAATATATGTATGATGAAGAAGACAATATGAAGGTAGATTTAACCGAGTCTGGTTTTCCAAATTATTTAGAGTTTAGGTACTTATTCAATGATTTAGAATTGCGCAATGAATATTTACAAAAACTAACACCAATAACAACATTACAAGAAGAGTTTTTAGATACGCTCATGCGTAAAAAAGAACCCATAAAGCGCAGTAAACTGTTTCAGGCAGCATCTATTGTATACTACACTTCAGTTAATAAACAATTTATATTTAACAGGTTTGTACAAGGCAAAATTGTAAGCGCTCCTAAAGGTGCTCCGGGCAATTTATTAACCAGTTGGAGTTTTTATGATGTTGCCAGTAACAGGCCTTTTGTATGCTTTATGTACTTTAATTATGATGGTAACCGCATAAACGATTACAAAAGCAACATTTATGAAGTGCTAAAACACAGCGCCGATAGAAAAATGAACCTAGATACTATGGCTTATGGCATAGACAGAAAACTTGAAAAAGTATCACCAAAACTCATAAAACGTATAGATTTAGGACCATTGCACAACATGTTTGCTAAAGATGAAAATAGCTTAACACACACCATTTTAGAAGGATTGAGTAAAAAAGAAATTCCTTTAGAATCATATGCTTTATCATTAAAAATAGATGAAGTAACATCAAAAAGTGAATTTAAAGAAGGTAGCTTTTTTAATAAACAAACATTACAACGCTGGGGAGATGTTTCTAAACAAAAATATGTGTTTGCTCCGCACAGAATTATTCAACTATTTTACAATAAAACACCAGAAATAATGAACAAATTAGCTATTCCACCCATAGAAATGGCAGATTTAAAGATTGAATCCATTAAAAGTTAGTTAAGGCTATTAGGTACTATTTTTTCATAATAGAGTAATTACACTTTTAATTTTTCAACCAATAACTTTACTAAAAAAACATGGAACACAACTCAACATTTCCTATAAAACAAACCGAATTAGATATGCTTCGTGATGAAGCTACTTCATACATAAAAAGCATACAATGGGAGCAAAGCGCTAAAGCAAAAAGTAGAGATAAAAATGCCAAAGATGAATCTATATTATTGTATCTATCGCGTGCTAATAACGGCACAAATTCAACTGAAATTACATCAGTATCAAAAACTATTTTAGCATTAAAAAAGCGTTTATTACCAGATTCTGTTGCCATACCTGTACATTTAAATCAAACACTTTTTGCAGTGCAAGAAGGCATAACCTTAGGCGTTTGGATTAAAGATAGTTATTATGATGCTTCAGGTTTATCAACTTTAAATCAAAACAAATCGGCTTTAGATACTACAGGGAAACGTGAGTTTGAAAGCAAAATGCACACCGCTACGGCATTTATGTTATTTTCAACAGCCTACAAAATTTTACACGATTTAAAACCTCATGCTTCAGATGATTTAAGTGTAATGAAACAAAAGTTTGCAGGCATTCCAGAGGTGTCATTCTTATCGCCCATAAAAGGCATTTCATGCGCCTTGTTTTATTTTGATAAGTATTTAGGGCATCCAGATATTATAAAAACAGATAAAGATGTTATAGATTTTACCGTAGTATATTTTGAAGCACTTATTGATGAAATTCAACTTAGAAAAAGCACTTTAGAATATACTGAGACTATTGAAGACAGAACATACAAACTAGAAAGCAGCGAGTTTGCGGTTTCAGGATGGAGCAACATGTTTTCTGGTACAGCAAAAAGCGTAGAATTTAATAAAATTAAGTTTGAACAAATTGTTGGTAACCGCGATGCAAAGCATTTTGCGCGTCGTTTAACCGAACGTATGTTAAGCTATGATTTTGAAGCAAAGAAAAACCCATTTCAAGAATTAGGTGGTTTTATGCCGGTTTTTATGGGCTATGGTATTCCCGGAACCGGTAAAAGTATGCTTATTGCAGCCATTGCTACTAGGCTAAAAGAGCATTGTGATGCTTTAGAGATTCCGTTTCTATTTCACCCAATGCCCGATACTTTAATTAGTACATTTCAAGGTGGTTCTGCCGAAAAAATGGTAGAATGGATGAAACCCATGCAAGACCCTTCAAAATTAATATTTGCACCCATTGATGATGCCGAAAATAACTTGCAAGAGCGAACAGCTCAAGGTGTTTCGGCAGGTGTAAAAGAAGTTATTGGTGTATTTTTACGTTATACCGAGGGCGCTTATGCTGTAAATTATGGTAACAGCTCAATTGGGTTATTTACCAATTTACCAGAAATGTTAGATAAAGCCGTAATTTCGCGTGTACAAGGACGTTTTAAAATTGATGGCGCACGCACTGAGCATGATTTTTTAGATCAAGATCACCTGTGGTGGCGTAAATTTGATGATACCATGCCCAATTTTGTAAATATGCAAGGGCCAGAAAACTATAGCTATTTACAAAACCAAGGATTGGCAAAAAATATGGGCGAAATTTTAAGCAGTGTAGAAAAACCTACCGAAGCCCGCGTGCACGCAATTTATGATGCCGTAGAAAAACAGTTTAAAACAAATCAGCATTTATTTTTTGCAAACTTGTATAAATCCATGCAAGATGAATTTCCGTTTTTCTCATCACGTGATGTTAGAAATATTCAAAGCGCTATTTCATTGCGTTTAACCGATTTTGATTTAGAAGAAGACTGGTTTGCAAACCCCGAAATTTACTTCAAACAAGATTATAACACCAAGTTTAACATGCTACAAGAATTAATGCGAAGTAATATGAAAGGTTTAAACTTTTCTGACATTCGTCGTCAAGAAGTAGTTCGTTATTTAGATAATGTGGCCACTATTGCCGATACAGATTTTAAACGAAAAGTAGACGCTAGAGTTAATCAATTAAACATTGAAATGGAAGCCCGTAAAACCTTTGACAATGTCTAAAGAACACATAAGAAACATAAAAAAAACACTACTTTCAGATAATTACTATATTTTAAATAGAGTAACCTTTGATTATTTAATGAAAGACGGACGTTGGGTTAACACCATGCGTGAAGTGTATGATAGAGGCGATGGTGCCGGCATTTTGCTGTATAACAAAAAAAAGCGTACTGTTATTTTAACAAAACAGTTTAGAATGCCAACTTTTTTAAATGATAATGAAGATGGATTTTTGGTTGAAATTGCCGCAGGTATGCTAGATAAAGATAATCCTGAAGCATGCATTATTAGAGAAACCGAAGAGGAAACTGGTTACCAATTAAAAAGCGTTGAAAAAGTGTATGAAGCCTATTCATCCCCAGGTGTAATGACCGAAAAAATGCATTTTTTTATAGGTGAATATACCGATGATATGAAAGTGAATGAAGGTGGTGGTGTAGATACTGAAACTGAAGATATTGAAGTGCTAGAAATGCCATTTAATGAAGCCGTAGATAAATTACACAATGGTGAAATTGTTGATACAAGAACCATTGTTTTATTACAATACGCTATTATTCATAAGTTGTTAGAATAATTTTGTATTCTCATGAAAACGGAAATCTAATAATTAAGTAGCGTTTTTAATTTTTATTAATACCAATAAAAATAGGTAAAGAATACACAAAACGTTATAAATAAAGAGATTCCTGCTTTAGCAAGAAGAAACTATGAAAAAATTAATAGAAGCCAATTTATACCGAAGTGAATTAATACCCGTTAGCGGCAAACTGGTTGAGCGTTACAACAAATGCTTAGTTAAACTTGGTTTTAAACCAACAAAACTCACCAGTTTTTTAATTGACGGTATAGGCTGGAGCCCAGAAATTACCGAAGAAAAAAACAATATAAACTACTTAAATAATGGTGAAGCAAATCCGCACGGAATTATAATTTCACCGTTGCAAAAGGGAAAACCAGTGTATTTACCGTTTCATACTTTTGATAGAGATATGATGAAACATATTTTTAAAGTGTATGAAAATCAAATAAAAGACATTACCAGAGACTCGGCCATTTGTATTGATTTTGATCAAAAAATTGATGCATTCTATGAACCTTTAGATGTGTTAAAATACAATACTATTCATATAAATTTTCATTTAATGAATAATTTGTATCATCAACAAAAAGAACAACTTGCGTTGATTGACAAATTTAAGCACCACCATAATTTTATAAATGAAGATATTCATAATGACATTTTAAAATCTGTTACAACCTATGGCGATTTACGCAATAGAAATTTAGATTTACCTGCGCTTAATTTTTCAGTAAGCTCTTTCTATACAAGAGCCTTTGGTGGCGTGTATGTTTTAAGAGATTTTATTTCGCCCATAGTTATTTTTGAAGATGAAAAATGGCATAAAGAAGCCATAAAAGACACCAATTATGAGGTGTTAATTTTCCATATTCAACAAAAAGAATTAATGGATAAGCTACGAGACCATATGATTATAGAGTATGATCTTGAAAAATCTGTTGAAACCAAACAATACCAACGTATAAAAAAGTTTGAATTAGCACAACATTTAAAAACCCCAGAGCACCCTATTAGCGATATTTTAAGTAACCCCATACTTTTTAAAAGCTACTTAAATAAATTAGCTATTGAAGACAGAAAAAAAGTAATGAGTGTAGAGCGTTATTTAGAAAAATTAGAAACCAGTAACCAGTATAAAATTGCCGATATTGTAGACTCAGCCATGTTTAATGCACTGCATAAACCGCATTCATCATTAGAAGCAAAACACCAAGATTTAATTTGGAAATTATTAGTAAATATTACACCTAAAGATGTTTTGTATTGGTATTGGTATGACAAGCCAGATTTTTATAAACATTTTAAAACCTGGAATGAATCATTGCAAGAATGGGTAATTAAAACTATTAGTAACAATATTTAATAAATACATATTAATAAGTTAAGAGTGTTAACTTTAAAACTTTTCACTTATAATTTTTTAACTAAAAAAACATGGGACTAGAATTAGTAATTTTTATAGGCGCTATTTTATTAGGAATTCTTGTGTATTGGCGCGAATCGCAAAACAATGCACTTTACAGGTTTTTTAATAAAATATTTAATAGTAAATCACTACAAATGAAATCAACCGATAAAAAAGGCTTTGTTTTTAAGCAAGCTTTTTTACCAAGATTGGTGTATGTTGTAGGCATTTTTTTAATTATAGGTATTATAGTTCAATTTTTAACGCCTTTTAAAATTTTCACTAATTATAATGGTATTTCAGCGTTTTCATCGGTTATTGTTGGTGTTTTATTAGGAACGTATGTGGCTAATTTCGTTTTAAAATCGGGCAAAGTTATTGAGGAAAAAACCGATGTTGTTGAAGATTTAGTGCATGATGCCGTTGAAAAAGGGAAAGATTTTATAGAAGATATAACCACTAAAGATGATGAAGAAAACGTGACATCAGTAAAAGAAAATGTGTCTGAAAACAATATAAACAAAGCAGATACAAAAAGTGCCAGAGAACGTTTAAAAGATAAAGGATACCTTAAATAGTTAATAAAAAAATAGTGATAAAGCCATAATAAAATGATAAAATCTTATTGGAATAAAGGAGCAAAACAAAAGCGTAACACCATAATTTTTGGTTTAATTTTACTCATACTTCTATTTGTTTTAAGAGATGATTACCAACCAGCACTATTATTTATTAGAAAATTTATTTTTGTAATTCTTCTAAGTGTTTTGGTGTTGTTTTTCGGATTAAGAAAATTTAGAAATACCGCCAGTACAGGTGGTAGGTTAGGCATTTTAGCCCTTTTAGTAGTGTTTTTTGGTATTTTATATGTTGTAGGTTGGCATTATAATATGTACAATTACATGAAAACTTACAACGTATTTAACAATTTAAATAAAATTGAAATTAATGAATTACCATTAACACAAAACGAGCGTATTCAGCCATTACGCAACATTTTTTCTATGGCCAATGAAAGTGTAGGTGAAACCAAAGACGTGTCATTACCACATTTAGTTAGAATTGGCGACCAAAATAAATGGACTATGGCTATACAGCCAACCGAAAAGTACGTTTGGCAGGGTATGACAGATAATACTGAAGAAGTTTTTGCCGTATCTAGCACCACACCGTTTCCTAGATTTTCAAATGAAAACCGTATTCCGGTTACGTTTTCTATTGGTGAATCATTAAAATTTAGCCGAAACACTTATAATGCCGTAGTACAGCGCTTTAACTTTTTTCAGTTGTTTACCATGGAACCAAGTGATACTTATTACATGAAAAATGATAATGGCCAATGGGTACAGGTGGTAAGTTTAATAAAATGGAAAGGCTTTTTATTTCCATACCCAACCTTTGGTGGTGTTATGGTAATTGATAATGGCGAACATGATTTTAAAGATTATATAGAGCGTATTGCCATTGGTAAAGGCACCTATGTTAGCCCTGAAAACATGCGTAACTACCCATATTTAACACGCCAAAATACTTTAGCCGAAAAAGTATCTCGTTTACAGGCTGAATCTTTAAAGTTTTTGGGTGGCTTTAGTGATCCGTTACCATGGAATATGGAAACCGCTGTAAAAATTCCTATGTTGCCTAATGACCAAAACCAACAACCTTTTGTAACAGATTTTGATTTTTCTGATACTAACACCAATGCTTACAGTGGTTTATATCATTGGTTTGGTTTAGAGCCAGTAGGCGATGAGCGTACCAGTTTAACCTTTAGTGTGTTTATACCTGCCGATGGTACAAACAAGTTTTATTACTACAACCATGCCGCTAAAAAACAAGGCTATGCGGGCGTATCTGCAATGCCTTTAAAGGTTATTGAATCTAGAAAAGAATTTGATTGGTCTGTTAATAAACCTGTTGAATTTAGACCTTATATTAAGAATATAGCAGGAAGAAAGCGTATGTTTTTCTTAGGAACAATTTCTGCCATTAGAGATAATGAGGCTGAAAAATTTGATGGTTCTGCAACACCAGATTTAGCATTAATTGATAGCGAATATCGTGATGTTATTTGGATAGATGTTAAACACCCAAGTCAATGGGATAAAACCGTGTATGATCAATTGGGTGAAGCTTGGAGAGCAAGCGAAGGTATTGGCTACTACTTTGCTGAAGAAACTAAAGATATTGATGTTCAAACTCAAACTAATGACTCTACTTCAGTATCAATAAAAACCGAAAAGGAAATTCAAATAGAAAACCTTCAAAAGCAATTAGATTCATTAAAATCAGTTAATTAGATTAAATGTATAGTTTTTGTCAAGTTTTTAAAAAACATTTGTTTTACTGCAATAACCATACGTTTTAGTGTTAACTTTTTCAGTCGTTTAATTTTGAATAAATCATATATTATTAACGATGAAAATAAGGTTAAATTCACAAGCATATTTACTACTTATTGCTGTTTTTTTGGGTATTGCAGTAAGTTGCAATAGCTGCTCTAGTAGCAGTTCAAATGAAGAAGAAGATAAAGAAACACCTAATGATGTTCCTTTAGCTAAAAATGACACTTTAATAGTTGATGAAGACAGCATTTCAGGTACTGCCAACCAAATTGATGTATCACAAAATGATGATATTGGTAATGATGGTGGTGATACTGATAACTATAGCCTAAAAACCAATGCCACAAACGGTAGCGTTTCTGAAGTTTCAGATGGTGTTTTTGAGTATATTCCTAATACAAGTTTTAATGGTCAAGATAGCTTTGTTTATACACTAACGGATGCTGATGGCGATTCAGATGATGCTACTGTAACTATAACTGTTAATGATGTGCCTGATGGCCCAACAGCCGAAGATTTTAATAACATAGACCCTAATTTTCCATCATTTGTTTCTATTGATGATACCACACCTGCAGGGAAAAAATGGGTAAAACATGAAGCCATGTCTGATGAGTTTGATACTTGGGATAGTACAAAATGGTTTAAATCTACATGGCACTACGGCGAACCTGTATTTATGTCAAATTCAGCAACAAACTCTGGAGTAACAGATGGCAAATTATGGATAAAAGCTACCTTAAATGAAAACAACCCAGACAATAGATGGTTTCAAACAGCCAGAATACATTCAAAAGCTGAAACAAAATACCCTATGTATACTGAAGCTAGTATAAAAACAGCTCATATTTCTGCATATAATACATATTGGTTAAATAATGGTGATATTAATAATAGAGATGAAATTGATATTATTGAAAACAATTCAAAACCATCATGTACAAATTGCGATGCCGAAATTTTCCCAGAAAGAATGAATTCGCAATATTTTCAGGCCGATGAAAATGAAACACCACAAACCATTAGAAATAAAGGCACTTACCTTAGAGCAGATTTATCAGATGCAAATCCGTTAAAAAGTAAAGGCTGGAACGAAGCTTACCATACTTACGGCGTTTGGTGGAAAGATGCTAAACATATTCAATTTTATTTAGATGGTGAACCTGCCGGAAGTGTTGTTGTTGGCGAGCATAACGATGGAAATACGTACGATAGAATATTTACACGCGATTTAGAAATTATTTTTGATTTATGGACCAATGAGGCTGGTTGGTTAGGTGGTTTACCGCCTAAAACAGATTTGGCCGATGATACAATTAACACCATGCGTGTTGATTGGGTAAGAACTTGGAAATTAGAAGACCAATAGATTGTCTTTTAAATTTAGTTTGTTTGAAAAACCGAAGTTAAAGCTTCGGTTTTTTTGTTTTAAAAAACCAGTTCCATTTTAATATCGCTACGTTTGTAAGGCGAGTTAGGTTCAACAGGAATTTCAACAAAGCCAAATTTTCTGTAAATATAAATGGCGTTTTCAAGTTTTGTGTTAGAGTAGAGTATAAGTTTTGGTAATTTCATAGTATGCTTTGCATAATAAATACAATGCTCTAATAGTTTCTGGCCAATTTTTAAACCTCTATGTTTAGTAGATACGGCCATTTTTGTGAGTTCAAAAACTCCGCCGTCATTAATGGGCATTAAAGCCACAGTACCAACAATGGTATTGTTTAGTTTAGCAAAAAAAATATGTCCGCCTTTATTTATAATGTATGTTTCAGGGTTACTTAAAACAGTTTCGTCATAGGGTTCAACAACAAAAAATGTTTTTAGCCATTCAATATTTAAATCATAAAATGGAGAGGTGTAATCTGGTTTAAAGGTGTCAAATTTAATGTCCATTGGCTTTTATAAAATCTGTAATTAAATAGGCTATTAGTTTACCAATTTGCTGTTGGTTTTTCTTTTTTGGCAAAGCCTCGCAAATATGTAAATAAGTAGCATTTTGGTGTTTAGCAAAATAGCTTACAAATTTTCTAGTTTTATTAGGGCTAAATCCGCTTGGTGTCATGGCGCTACTAGTTATATTTTCAATAGCATTACAATCAATTTCAATACCAAAATTATACTTGCTTATGTGGTTTAAAGCGCGTTCCATTTCGGGTTTAAACTTATGTGTGTTGTTTACTTCTATACTTTCAAAAGTGTTATATTTAACTGCTTTCACCATATTTAAAGACGTTAAAACAGCCTCTGGTGTATAGTTTTCATGCAAACCAAAAACAAAGTATTTTTTTAAAAAGCCTTCCGCGTATGCGTAACTAAATCCGTTGCCACTATGCCTTCCTTTATCAAATCTAAAATTTGAGTGTGCATCAAAATTTATGGCGTTTATAGGGGCGTTCAAAGCCAAAGCAGAGCCTTTAATATTACCATAAGCATTGTTATGGCCGCCACCAATAATAATGGGCTTTTTACCCGCTTTAATAATAGTGTGTACTACATGTGTAACGGCTTTATCTATAACACTCACTATATTTCGGGCTTTTTTAATATTAGCTTGTGTTTTGTTTTCTAGAGGTAAGTCTTCAATAAAGTTTAAATGCCCCAAAATTAAAACGCGTTCTGGCTTTGTAAAACTGTTACTTTGTATGTTAAGTAAAGCCTTTAAAGTAGCTTCCCAAGCTTTGTGAGTTCCTGTGTTTCCGTAGTTAGCATAAACGCCAACAGATTCACAAACTCCAAAAATAACATACGAAACATCTAAATTTAACAGTTGTTCGTATATATTAGAAATGCTTGAAAGTAATTTAATATGTTGTCCAAATTTAGATTCGCCTAAACGCTTATTTATAAGTTTGTTTTTAGTAACGCTATCTAATAAAACAAGTTTATCCATTTGGTGTAAATTTTTATAAAAATACATTAAATAATTATTTAAAAGCATTACATTGAAGACAATAAAATAAACTTAAATTTTACATTAAAAAACACATAACTATGGAAGGAAATAAAAGTAACACAGGGCTTAAGGTGGCGTTAGGTATTGCTTTTGCTTTATTTTTAGGACTTGGTTTTTATACCATGAATTTAATGAATGAAAGCAAGCAAACTAAAAATGATTTAATGGCAGAAAAACAGCTAGTAATGAATGATTTAGATGCTATGGCAAAACAATATGACGAGGCTATAGGTGAAAATAAAACAACAAATAAAAATTTAATTGATGCCAGAGAACGCATACAAGGATTAATAGACTCTTTAAAAATTTCTGAAACTAACGTAAGAAGTTTATGGCGTTATAAAAAGAAATACTTATCGTTACAAAAAGAAATGGATGTATTATTAGCGCAAAACGATTCTTTACGTGTTGAAAATAGCTATTTAGCATCATCTTTAGATAGTACACGTGTAAGGTTAGAAGAGCGTACAATGTTTACAGACTCGTTATTAGTGCAAAATACCGCATTAGCCGAAGTTGTTGAAAATGCTGCAATATTAGGTACAGTTGGTTTAAAAGGCTTTGGTGTTATTGAAAGAACTTCAGGAAAATTAATACCTACAGAAAGAGCCGGTAGAACCGATAAAATTAGAGTATGTTTTACCGTAGCTAAAAATAATTTAGTTCAGGCCGGAGACCAAGAGCTTTACATACAAGTAATAGATCCGGGAAGCAATATTTTAGGTTTAAACAAACAAGTACAGTTTGATGGTCAATCTTTAAACTACAGTACTATTAGCAAGTTTAATTATGAAAACGCAAACTTAAATATATGTGAGTTTGTGGTTAAAGCAGATGAAGATTTTGAAAAAGGACGTTATATTGTTAACGTATACAATGAAAAAGATTTAGTTTCAACTACAGAATTTACGCTAAAGTAAATTAATATAACACTTAAAGTAAAGCCCCTAGTTTTCTGCTAGGGGCTTTTTAATTTTACAATTAAACAAGTTTATTGGCAAATAGTAAGGAAATAATTGCGTTAAATTAATAAAGGGTTTAACTTAGTTTAACCAATTTACCCTAATAAAATTTTAATGCATCGCAATTTTCATTTTTTAAACAAACTCGGTAATATATCTGAAGAAACATTTTTAGAAATAGCCAACATTACAGATTTTAAACGATTAAAATCTGGCACCCAACTTATAAAACTAGGCGAGGTACCCACAAAACTTTATTTTTTAGTTGATGGTGTTGTAAGGTGTTATGTAACCACCGAAAAAGGAAAAGAATTTAACAAATCATTCTACTTGCCAAACCATTTTGTGGCATCTTTAACAGCGTTGGTAACCAATAAACCATCTGCTTTTGTATTTGAAACACTTACAGATTGTAAAATTTATGAAGTAGATTATCATAAAATTAAAGACATATGTAAAACCAATTTAGCCTTAAGTAATTTAAACGCCACTATTTTAGAGTACGTATATATAAATTATGAAAAACGTTTGTTAAACTTAATAACACTAGATGCTACCGAAAGATACTTGGCTTTGCGTAAAGAAATACCAGATTTAGAAAATACTATTCCGCAATATCATATTGCATCTTATTTAGGAATAACACCCGTACAATTAAGCCGTATTAGAAAAAAAATTGATGTACGTTAACATTTGTTAACAATTAAAAACATCAATAATAATATATTTGAGAACATATTCCTTGTAAACATTGTAATTTATGTAAGGATTGATAGCTAACTAACCAAAAAAAACCAGGTAATATTGTTTTACCTGGTTTTTTGTTATTTATTATGTTGGTATTTATTTTAAGCTACCAACCATATCTTTAGGGTTAACCCATTCATCATATTCTTCAGCAGTAACATAACCTAAATTAATGGCTTCTTCTTTTAAAGTTGTACCATTTTTATGAGCAGTGTTAGCTATTTCAGCAGCTTTATAATAACCTATTTTAGTATTTAAAGCAGTTACAAGCATTAATGAATTGTTAAGTAATTTTTCAATTACAGCGTGGTTTGGTTCAATACCAACAGCACAATTAACATCAAAACTAACACAAGCATCACCAATTAATTGAGCCGACTGTAAAACGTTTGCTGCCATTACAGGTTTAAATACGTTTAATTCATAATGGCCTTGTGTACCGCCTACAGTTACCGTAACATCATTACCAAAAACTTGTGCGCAAACCATGGTCATAGCCTCACACTGTGTTGGGTTTACTTTTCCTGGCATTATTGAACTACCAGGCTCATTTGCAGGAATAATAATTTCACCTATACCACTTCTTGGGCCAGAAGCCATCATTCTAATATCATTAGCAATTTTGTTTAAAGAAACAGCTAATTGCTTTAAAGCGCCGTGTGTTTCAACCAAGGCATCATGAGCAGCCAAAGCTTCAAACTTATTTGGTGCAGTAACAAAAGGTAAATTGGTAAATTTAGCAATGTATTCAGCTACACGTTTATCATAACCTTTAGGTGTATTAAGCCCCGTACCAACAGCTGTACCTCCTAATGCAAGCTCACTTAAATGTGGTAGCGTGTTTTCTAAAGCCTTAATACCGTGATCTAACTGTGCTACGTAACCAGATAATTCTTGCCCTAATGTTAATGGTGTAGCATCCATAAGGTGTGTTCTACCTATTTTTACAACATCTTTAAATGCTTTAGATTTTTTGTCTAACGTGTTTCTAAGTTGTTTAACACCAGGAATAGTAACTTCAACTATTTTTTTATAGGCTGCAATGTGCATACCAGTAGGGAAAGTGTCGTTTGATGATTGCGATTTGTTTACATCATCATTTGGCTGAATGGTTTTATCGCCTTCGCCAATAGTTTTTCCAGCCAATTGGTGCGCTCTGTTAGCAATAACTTCGTTTACATTCATATTGCTTTGTGTACCAGAACCCGTTTGCCAAACAACTAATGGAAATTGATTATCATGTTTTCCTTCTAAAATTTCATCACAAACTTGGGCAATTAAATCGCGCTTTTCAATAGCCAAAACGCCTAATTCACAGTTGGTGTAAGCTGCGGCTTTTTTCAAATATGCAAATCCGTAAACAACTTCTAGTGGCATTGATGCAGCCGGACCAATTTTAAAGTTATTTCTAGATCGTTCTGTTTGTGCACCCCAAAGTTTATCGGCAGGTACTTTTACCTCGCCCATGGTGTCTTTTTCTATTCTGAAACTCATGTTTAATACGTTTTAATTGTATTACACAAATTTACAGTTTACTAATTTTTTATCTATGATATTTGTTATTTTTTTTAACAGATATATAACAGTAATTTTTTTTTAAACATTTTAAAATCTACTAATTTAGTAGGAAATAAAAAACATTATAAAATTTACATATTATGGCAACAATAAGATTAGGAGATGAAGCTCCAAACTTTACAGCACAGTCTACTGAAGGTGATATAAATTTTCATGAATGGTTAGGTGATAGTTGGGGGGTGTTATTTTCACACCCATCAGATTATACACCTGTTTGTACTACTGAACTTGGTACTGTAGCAAAATATAAAGATGAATTTGATAAGCGAAACACTAAAGTAGTAGCTTTAAGTGTTGATGGTTTAGAGTCTCACAAAGGTTGGGTAAATGATATTAATGAAACCCAAAACACCACGGTTAATTTTCCTATAATTGCAGATGAAGACAAAAAAGTATCTGAACTTTATGATATGATTCACCCAAATGCCGATAGTAATTTAACAGTGCGTTCTGTTTTTATTATTGGTGATGATAAAAAAGTGAAATTAATTATAACGTATCCGGCTTCAACTGGTAGAAATTTTGATGAATTGCTACGTGTTATAGATTCTTTACAGCTTACAGCATACCATAAAGTAGCAACACCAGCCAACTGGAATCATGGTGATGATGTGGTTGTTAGTCCTGCAATTTCAACTGAAGATGCTAAAACTATTTTCACAAAAGGTGTCAATGAAGTAAAACCTTATTTACGCATGACGCCACAACCTAATTTAAACTAGTTGAAAACTCTGTTAATAAATTTAAAAACTATATTGTATAAGAATTAGCTTTGCATTATCTTTGCGCTAGTTTATTAAAAGAGAACTTACAATTATGTTTGAATTTGACCAATATTTAGGATTTTTAGCTTTTTTAACCATTTTAACAATAGGTTTTTGGTTAATGATATTTTTATTAACGTTTGTAATTCCTTACTGGATTTTTGGATCTTCAATTGAAAGATTAAAAGAAATTAGAGAGGAAAAGAAAGCTAAACGTGCTCAAGCATAATTTCTAAAAAATATAAAATAAAAAAGGAAGCTAAACAGCTTCCTTTTTTTGTGCTTAATTGTGGCATTACATTTCCATGCCATCGCCACCGCCCTCATAATCACCATTACGCTCGCGTTTTTTCTGCTGGTTAAATCTGTAAGTAAATGATACGTTGTAAATGGTACCACCTCTAAATTGTATTTCTTGGTATGCTGTAAAAGTATCGGCAGTAATATTGTTTCTAGAGTAACCACTGTTAAAAACGTCTCTTACATTAAAAGCTATAGATGCTTTATCATTAAATAAATCTTTACTAAGCGCTTGGTTTACTGAAAACACACCATCTCTGTCGTTTTGGTTATCAGAGGTTGGCCCACGGTAATTTGCCATGGTTTGCCAATCTATATCAAAAGGAAGCGTTACTTTATTTGAAATTCTTCCACGCCATGTAAAATTATCGGCACCTAAATCTATGCCTTCAAAACTACCTTCTCTTTCAAATTTAAAAAAGTTTACATCGGTATTAATGCGCCATTTTCTAGACGGACTGTAATTAATATTCAATTCAACACCATAACTATCGTCTGTAGCCACATTTACAGGGCTTCTTTGTATAACAGGAAATGCTTCATTGCCAACCATGGCTGTTTCACCAGTTTCTCTACTAACAAAAGCCATTACATCGGTAGCGTGTGCATAATATACTGCCGAACTTAGTGTAATGTTACCAAACCTATTTAAATAACCAATTTCATATTTGCTGGTGTAAGTTGGATCTAAATCTGGGTTCCCTTGAAATACATTTGTAATACTTGAGCGTGAGGGGAACGGGTTTAACATAAAACCACGTGGTCTTCTTAATCGGCGGTTATAACCTAAGGTAATACTTTCGTCATCACTTAATTCTAAATTTATATTTAACGTTGGAAATAAGCCTGTTAGATTTTTTCGTTTAAAATCGCCCGTGGTGGGTTGGTCTAGGGTAGTGCGTGTGTTTTCTAACCTTAAGCCTAATAAATAGGAAACTTTGTTTATTTTGCTACCATATTGTGCATATGCTGCCATTAAATATTGTTTGAAGTTGAATATGTTTGATAAATCTGTATTTACTTCAAATTCATTGGTGTTAGGGTTTAATAATTCAACATTATAATCGGTTGAAGTATTATTGAAATCACCACGAACACCCACTTCAATTTGGCTCATGTCTCCAATTGGTAATACGTAATCAGACCGTAAAAGAATTTTAGATTCCTTTTCAATATTCTCTAAAATATCAGTATCTGTACCGTTAAAGTTTATTAATGAAAACTCGTTATCATCATTATCTTCATACTGAAAATCTAACGTAAATTTATGATCGGTTTTCTCAAAATCTTTGCTAAAATTTAAAGCATATTGAATGGTTTTTCTATCACCATCTTCCGGATCTAACCTAATATCAGTGGTTGTGGTATTATTTATTTTATCAAACTGAATCATACGGTTTACAGAGTTGTTTTCATTGTTGTTATTTCTGTAAACTAAAGATGTGGTAATAGAAGCAGTTTCGTTTACATACCACTCAACCCCGGCATTTGTTGTTATGCCATTATTTATTCTGGTAAAATCGCGTCTTTCATTTAAATCGGGTGTGTTAATATCAAAATACTCAACATCGTTATACCAGCGGCCGGGTCTTTCATTGTATCTGTAGGATGTGGTATTAAAAAAGTTTAAATCGCCTGTTCTGTAATTTATATTACCCGAAATTCCAGCGGCTTTTGGGTGGCCACCATTTACTGTAACAGAACCGTTTAGTCCTTGTAGTTTACTGCGGCGTAAAATAATATTTAAAATACCGGCAGTACCTTCGGCTTCATATCTTGCTGAAGGCGATGTGATAACTTCAACTTTTTCAATGGCATCGGCAGGTAATTGTTGTAAAGCGTCTGATGAGTTTAAACCTACTAATCCCGAAGGTTTCCCATTTATAAGTATGCGCACGTTATCATTGCCACGAAGTGCTATACCACCTTCGGCATCAACAGATACAGAGGGCACATTATCTAAAACATCACTAACGCTGCCACCGCTAACGGTTAAATCTTTACCAACGTTGTATATTTTTTTATCTAACTTTATTTCAACGGTTGTTTTTTCTGCTATAATTTCAACTTCACCTAAAGAAGCAATATCAATATCTAAATAAATAGTACCTAAGTTTTGCGCTTTGAATATATTTTTATTGTACAGCTTTTGTGTTTTGTATGAAATATATTCAATAGTAATATCATAAGTGCCTTGTGGTACAGGAATACTAAAACTACCGTTAATATCTGTAATACCACCAGTTACAACCTTATTAGCTTTTTTACTAAAAAATGAAACAGTAGCATATTCTAGCGGGTCATTGGTTTCTTTGTCTAAAACTTTACCTGTAACAGTAACATCTTTTAGAGCTAATGTAGCTGAAGTTTCTTGTGGTTTGGGTTGTGCAGTTGAAAGGGTAATACAGGCGAATAAAAAAAAGAGCGTAAAAATTTTGTACATAATTATAGTTTAGACTTAAGACTCCAAAAATATAATTAGGTAAAACCGCTTTTAGTTAAAGTTGTGCTAAATTAAAGGTTGAAATGTTAAATTATGTCTTTAATTTTCTCTGGCGGCCTGCCAATAACAGCTTTTTTATTGTTTATAACTATGGGTCTTTCAATAAGTTTTGGGTTGTTTACCATAGCTAAAATAATGTCGTCATCCGATAAGTCTTTCCCTTTAAAATCTGTTTTCCAAATAGTTTCGTTTTTTCTAACAAGATTAATAGGGGCAATGTCTAACAGCTTAATAATAGCTTTTAATTCGGCTTCAGTAGGCGTGTTTTCTAAATATTTTACAACTTCAAAATCTTTACCAGAAGCCTCTAAAATACCTAAGCCTTGTCTTGATTTGCTACAACGGTTATTGTGATATATTGTAATCATTTTTTAGCGTTTAAATGTTTATGTTGAATGTTTTTAATGCTGAAATAAGCTGTTCAGGATTTTTAAATTGAATGCCGTTAATACCTAATGTATTGGCAGCTTTAATATTTCGGGCGTTATCATCAATAAAAATGGCTTTTTCGGCTGTTATATTATAACGATTTAGCGTGGTAATGTAAATATCTTCAAAAGGTTTTCTTGTTTTTTCATCACCCGAAACAACAATACCTTCAAACCATTGTAAAAATTCAAATCTTTTTAATGCAATAGGAAAGGTTTCGTTACTCCAATTTGTTAACGCCACTACTTTGTATTGCTTGCTTTCAATTATTTTTTTTAGAATATCAACCGTTCCAGAAATGGCACCTCCTAACATCTCTTCCCAACGGCCGTAATAGATGCTTATTAAATTTTCATATTCTGGAAACATAGCTACCCTTTCTTCTGTAGCTTTCGCAATAGGGTAGCCGGCATCTTGGTTTTCATTCCAATCCATGGTGCAAATATTGTCAAAAAACCATTGCATTTTATCACGGTTGCCATTGAATTCATTTAGGTAAACGTACTCAGGGTTCCAATCTATAAGAACACCGCCTAAATCGAAAATAAAAGTATCTATTGGTTGCATGTTAAAGCTCGTTTGTGTTTTCTTCTTGCTGGCCCATCATCATTAAATAGGCTTTTAAAAAGGCATTGATATCGCCATTCATTACAGCATCTACATTGCCTGTTTCATGGGCGGTTCTTACATCTTTAACCAATTTATAAGGATGCATAACGTAGTTTCTAATTTGGCTTCCCCATTCAATTTTCATTTTACTGGCTTCAATATCATCACGCTGTGCACGTTGTTTTTCTAGTTCAATTTCATAAAGTTGTGAGCGTAGCATTTGCATAGCGCGTTCTCTATTATCGTGTTGCGAACGGGTTTCTGAACATTGAATTTGAATACCAGTTGGTTTGTGTAATAGCTGCACTTTTGTTTCAACCTTATTAACATTTTGCCCGCCCGCGCCACTAGAACGTGCGGTTGTAATTTCAATATCGGCCGGATTAATATCTATTTCAATAGTATCATCAACCAATGGGTATACGTAAACCGAAGCAAAACTTGTATGGCGTTTAGCGTTGCTATCAAAAGGTGAAATTCTTACCAATCTATGTACACCGTTTTCGCCTTTAAGCCAGCCAAAAGCAAAATCGCCATTAATTTCTAAAGTAACCGTTTTAATGCCAGCCACATCACCCTCTTGGTAGTTAAGTTCTTTAACTTTAAAACCTTCTTTTTCAGCATACATTAAGTACATGCGCATAAGCATACTGGCCCAATCACAACTTTCTGTACCACCAGCACCGGCGGTAATTTGTAAAACGGCACTTAGGCTATCGCCTTCGTCTGAAAGCATATTTCTAAACTCTGTATCTTCTAAATAGGCAGATACTTTGTTGAAGTTTTGTTCAACGTCGTCTAGTGGTGTTTCGCCTTCTTTGTAAAATTCATACAGAACTTCTAAATCTTCTATTTGCGTTTTTATGGTATTGTAATCTTCTACCCATTTCTTTTTTACTCTGAGCGATTTCATTACAATTTCTGCAGCTTTTGGGTCATCCCAAAAATTAGGGTCGAAGGTTTTTTCTTCTTCGTTTTGTATTTCAATTAGTTTCCTATCTATGTCAAAGATAGTGCCTTAGTTTGTCAAGGCGGGTGTTAAGATCTTTAATTTGATCTGAAGTAATCATAGTTTTAATATTTTGGGTAAAAATATAATTAATACTTAACAGGAAAAAACTTTAGATATTTTTTTAGTTTTATCTTTTTAATTTCTCAATGTAATGAAAATAGACCTAAGAAGTGATACCGTTACCAAACCAAGTGCCCAAATGCTTGATGCTATGATGCAAGCCTCTGTAGGCGACGATGTTTTTGGTGAAGATGAAACTATCAACCTTTTAGAGCAAAAGGTTGCTAATATGTTTGGTAAAGACGGTGCTTTGTTTTTTCCTAGCGGTACTATGGCCAACCAAACCGCTATTAAATTACACACGCAACCAGGTAATCAGGTTATTTGTGATACCTATGCGCATATTTATAATTATGAGTCTGGTGGTGCTGCATTTAATAGTGGTGTATCTTGTAAATTGTTACAAGGTAATAATGGTAGGTTTACAGCAGAACAGGTTGAAGCAGCTATTAATCCTGCCGATTATTGGTATGCCGAAACCCGCTTAGTAGCTATAGAAAATACTACTAATAAAGGTGGCGGTGCTTGTTGGGATTTTGCTGAAATTGAAAAAATTAAAAACCTGTGTGTAGACAAAAATTTAGGACTTCATTTAGATGGTGCCAGACTTTGGAATGCTTTAGTTGCTAAAAATGAAACCACCCAGCAATATGGTGAAGTTTTTAATACTATATCAGTTTGTTTAAGTAAAGGTTTGGGGTGCCCTGTAGGATCTGTTTTAGTTGGTGATGCTTCTATAATGAAAAATGCTCAAAGAATTCGTAAAGTTTTTGGCGGAAATATGAGGCAAGCAGGATATTTGGCTGCCGCAGGTATTTATGCTTTAGACAATAATATTAAGCGTTTAGCCCAAGATCATCAAAAAGCAAAAGATATTGGTGACATACTAAAAGGTTTATCAATCATAAAAAAAGTTGAGCCTATTGAAACCAATATTGTAATTTTTGAGCTAAACCCCGATGTTAACGAAACACATTTTTTAAATAAACTAACAGAACATAACATTCACATTATTAGCATGGGAAGCAATAAACTGCGTATGGTAACACATTTAGATTATACTAATGATATGCATGAAGTACTGTTAAAGATTTTAAAAAACACTAATTTTAACCAATAACTTTATTTAAACATATCCATACCCGGAATATTCGGTAAGCCTTCTTTGGCAGCAGCAGCAAGTTCAGCTTCGTTTATTTTAGAGGCTTTTTCAATAGCCTTATTAAGTGTTAAAACTAAGTAATCTTCAAGTTGTTCTTTGTCCTCAAGTAACGCATCGTCTATGTCTAAGCCTTTAATTTCTCTATTGGCTGTAATAGTCACTTTAAGTTTATTGTCTGTACTAGCTTCATCAATTAAAACGGTATCTAAACGTTTTCTTGTTTCTTCAACTTTTTTCTGGGTTTCTTTAAGTTTACCCATCATATTCATCATATCTCCAAACATATCGTATCAATTTTTTTATAAATACAAAACTATTTAATTTTATATTTGTGCGCTAAAATTTAACATTAATTTGAAAAAGACCATAACGCCACCAAAAGCAAAAAAAATACCCAAAAAACTTCAAGCACATAATGATGTTAGGGTAGACAACTATTTTTGGCTTAATAACAGAGAAGACCAAGCTGTAATAGATTATTTAGAAGCCGAAAATGACTACACAAACCGTATTTTAAAGCATACTGAAGCTTTTCAAAACACACTTTTTGAAGAAATGAAAGGCCGTATTAAAGAAGATGATGAAACTGTACCATATAAATTAAACGGCTATTGGTATATTACACGTTTTGAAAAAGATAAAGGTTACCCAATTTACACCCGTAAAAAGGGAACACTAAATGCCGAAGAAGAGGTATTGTTTGATTGTAATGAAATGGCCAAAAACCAAACGTATTTTAAGTTAGGCAGCATAGCTATTAGCCCAGATAATAAGCTAGCCGCTTTCACAACCGATTTGGTAAGTAGGCGTCAATATACTGTGCAAATAAAAAATTTAGAAACAGGCGAAATTTTAAAAGATACCATTAAAAACACCACTGGTAGCATAACCTGGGCAAATGACAATAAAACGCTTTTTTATGCTTTAAAAGACGCGGTAACACTACGTTCCCATAAAATATGCAAACATATTTTAGGAGCTCCTGTTAGTAATGATGTTGAAGTATTTTATGAAACTGATGATACCTTCAATACCTTCGTTTACAAAACAAAATCTAGAAAATACATTGTTATAGGTTCTTCAAGTACCTTGTCTACCGAGTATAGGTTTTTAAATGCCAATACGCCCGAGGCTGATTTCACAATATTTCAAGAAAGACAACCCGATTTAGAGTATAGTATTTCGCATTATAACAACGCCTTTTATATAATGGCAAACAATGATGGTGCTACCAATTTCAAACTTTTAAAAACACCCGAAACCGCCACAAATATTAATAATTGGGAAGAAGTTTTACCGCATAGAAACCACGTTTTGTTAGAGGATATTGAAATTTTTAAAGACTTTTTGGTGGTAAATGAACGTGAAAACGGTTTGAATAAATTACGTATCATGAGTTGGAATGGTGAAGAAGATTACTACTTGCCGTTTAACTCTGAAACCTACACCGCTTACATTGGCAGTAACCCAGATTTTGAAAGTAACACACTACGCTACGGTTTTAATGCTTTAAATACACCAAGTTCTGTAATTGATTATGATTTAGAAACTAAACAGAGCACTATAAAAAAAGAACAACAAGTATTGGGTGGTACATTTAATAAAGCCAATTATACAACAAAACGTGTATGGGTTACCGCACGCGATGGTGTTAAAGTACCCGTATCTTTAATATATAAAAATAATGTGGTTTTAAATGGCGAAAACCCCTTGTTGCAATATGCCTACGGATCGTATGGCGCTACCGTAGATCCGTCATTTTCTTCTATTCGTTTAAGTTTATTAGATCGTGGTTTTATTTATGCCATAGCACATATTAGAGGTAGTGAATATTTAGGACGAGACTGGTATGAAAACGGCAAATTGCTTACCAAAAAAAATACCTTTCATGATTTTATTGATGTATCTAAATATCTTATAGAAAACAAGTACACATCTAGCAAACATTTGTACGCTTACGGCGGGTCAGCAGGTGGTTTACTTATGGGGGCTGTAATGAATATGAATCCTGAATTGTATAATGGTGTTATTGCAGCTGTACCATTTGTTGATGTGGTTACTACCATGTTAGATGACACCATACCATTAACCACAGGCGAGTATGATGAGTGGGGCAACCCTAATGAAGAAACTTATTATCATTACATGAAATCATATTCACCCTATGATAATGTAGAAGCTAAAGCATACCCCAATGTATTAGTAACAACAGGTTTGCATGATTCGCAAGTACAATACTGGGAACCTGCAAAATGGGTAGCTAAGCTACGCGACTTAAAAACAGACCACAATATTTTACTATTACAAACCGATATGGAGGCGGGGCATGGTGGTGCTTCTGGCCGATTTGAAAGTTTAAAAGAAGTGGCCCTAGAATATGCTTTTTTATTAGATTTAGAAGGTATTAATGCTTAATTTAAAAAAAAAACTTATTTTTGTCAGGTTTTAAGTCGCGTTTTAATAATACATTGCGCCCTTTAAAAAGCATTTAATGAAACAAGACAGTAAGGTTTACAACAGTTTTTTAGACTTAATTGGCAACACCCCGCTTGTTAAGCTTAATAAAATAACCTCAGATTTTGAAGGTGATTTCTATGCAAAAATAGAATCTTTCAATCCGGGTCAATCATCTAAAGATAGAATAGCACTTTATATAATAGAGGAAGCCGAAAGAAAAGGTATTTTAAAACCAGGCGATACTATTATTGAAACTACATCAGGCAATACAGGTTTTAGTATAGCTATGGTTAGTATTATAAAAGGCTATGAGTGTGTATTAGCAGTAAGCTCTAAATCTTCACCAGATAAAATAGACATGCTAAAAACCATGGGCGCCAAAGTATATGTGTGTCCTGCGCACGTAAGTGCCGATGATCCTAGATCTTATTACGAGGTTGCAAAACGGTTACACCAAGAGCGTAAAGGCTCAGTGTACATTAACCAGTATTTTAATGAGTTAAATATTGATGCGCATTACCACTCTACAGGTCCTGAAATTTGGGAACAAACAGAAGGTAATATCACACATTTAGTGGCTTGTAGTGGTACGGGAGGTACTATTTCGGGTACAGCTAGGTATTTAAAAGAGCAAAACCCTAATATTAAAGTAATAGGTATTGATGCTTTTGGATCGGTTATAAAAAAATATCACGAAACACGTGAGTTTGATGAAAAAGAAATTTACCCTTACCGTATTGAAGGTTTAGGTAAAAATTTAATTCCTGCAGCTACAGATTTTGATGTTATTGATGAATTTGTAAAAGTAACAGACGAAGAAAGCGCGCACACTGCAAGAGAAATTGCCAGAACAGAAGGTATGTTTGTAGGCTATACATCAGGCGCTGTAGTACAAGGCTTAAAACAATTAGGAGAAGCAGGAACCTTTAAAAAAGGCGATAAAGTAGTGGTTATTTTTCCAGATCATGGTTCAAGATACATGAGTAAAGTTTACAGTGATAAATGGATGAATGATCAAGGATTTTTTGATAGTGTTAATGAAGAAACACTTGAAAAAGTTCAATATATAAAGTAAAAAATATACTTTTATATAAAAGAGATTGTATTTTGTTTAAAAGCAAAATTTAATCTCTTTTATTTTATAATAATTGCGTGCTAAAAATTATGTTCAAAACAATTAAATAATTAATTTTGCACCAACTAACTAAGGTATTAAACTAATATGTTTTGTTCTTAAAAAATGGACTTGTTTAACACAGAAAACAATCACCTTAATTAGTGTTATCTTAGAATTAAATAGCGTTAAGACATTTTTAAATGAAGGATTTATTTGAAAAAATTTATAAAGACAAAGGGCCGTTAGGTAAGTGGGCATCACAAGCAGAAGGGTACTTTGTGTTTCCTAAATTAGAAGGAGAAATTTCAAATAGAATGAAATTTCAAGGGAAAGAAGTTATTACTTGGAGTATAAACGATTATTTAGGTTTAGCAAATCACCCAGAAGTAAGAAAGGTTGATGCTGAAGCTGCTGCACAATACGGTTCTGCATACCCAATGGGCGCACGTATGATGTCTGGTCACACAGATTTGCATGAAAAACTTCAAAATGAATTAGCTTCATTTGTGAAAAAAGAAGCGGCATACCTTTTAAACTTTGGTTACCAAGGTATGGTATCTACCATTGATGCTTTGGTTTCTAAAGATGATATTATTGTGTATGATGTTGATGCACACGCATGTATTATTGATGGTGTACGTTTACACATGGGTAAGCGTTTTACTTACAAGCACAACGATGTTGAAAGTTTAGAAAAAAACTTAGAGCGTGCCGCTAAAATGGCAGAACAAACCGGTGGTGGTATTTTAGTTATTTCTGAAGGTGTTTTTGGTATGCGAGGCGAACAAGGACGCTTAAAAGAAATAGTAGCTTTAAAAAAGAAATTCAATTTCAGATTATTTGTAGATGATGCACACGGTTTTGGTACGTTAGGTGCTACGGGTGCAGGTGCAGGTGAGGAGCAAGGTGTGCAAGATGATATTGATGTATACTTTGCAACCTTTGCAAAATCTTTAGCAAGTACCGGTGCTTTTATTGCTGGTGATAAAGAAATTATAGATTATTTAAAATATAACTTACGTTCTCAAATGTTTGCCAAATCACTACAAATGCAGTTGGTGGTTGGTGCTTTAAAACGTTTAGAAATGTTAAGAACCATGCCAGAATTAAAAGCAAAACTTTGGGAAAATGTAACAGCTTTACAGTCTGGTTTAAAAGATCGTGGTTTTGATATTGGTACTACACAAAGTTGTGTAACACCTGTATATTTAAAAGGAAGTATTCCTGAAGCCATGGCTTTGGTTAAAGATTTACGTGAAAATTACGGTATATTCTGCTCAATTGTAGTGTATCCTGTAATACCAAAAGGTTTAATTTTATTAAGATTAATACCTACGGCTTCACATACCTTAGATGATGTAAATGAAACACTTGCTGCCTTTGAAGGGATTAGAGACAGGTTAGAAAACGGTACTTATAAGCGTTTATCTGCCGCTGTTATGGCAGCAATGGGTGAGTAATAAACTAATTAATTATTCTCATAAAAAAAGTCCGAATTTAAAATTCGGACTTTTTGTTTTTATAAATCTTTTCTAAACGTTTTACGCTTTCGGTACACTTCAGGGTTAAAATGTTTCCAAATTTGATGAATGGCAATGTTGTCTTCTAGTTCTGGTGTTCTATAGCAAAATTCTATACCTTTTTCAGTAAATGTTTTATAATATTCATTAAAAATTACCGCATGCACGCCTTTATTTTGGTAATCTGGATGAATACCAATAAGGTAAAAATTAACATCTTTACTGTGCTTTTTAGCTTTTAAAATATGCCTAAAACCAAATGGGAACAGTTTGCCATTGGCTTTTTGTAAAGCTTTTGCAAATGAAGGCATTACAATAGCAAAGCCTATTAAATTATTATCTTTATCAACTACAAACTTTATGTATTCTGGGTTTACAAAACTTATAAACTTCTTTTTAAAATAGGCTTTTTGAATATCGGTTATTGCTACAAATGACGATAAGGAAGCATAGGTTTTATTAAATAAATCAAACATTTTATCAACATACGGCATAACTTCTGATGTTTTAGTAAAGTTTAATGCGGTAAGTTGGTAACGTCTTTTTATAAGTGCTTGTGCTTTTTCAAAGGTTTCAGGTTTTACATTGCTAAACGGAAATTTACTTTCTATATATCTTTTTTCAATTTTAAATCCAGCAGCTTCGTAATGTTTTGCGTAATAGGGGTGATTATACCATGTTACCATAGGCGCATTATGCTCAAAACCATCTGTAATAACACCAACTTTATCAAGGTTTGAAAACCCAACAGGCCCTTCGGTATATTCTAAATTGTGTGCTTTTCCTATTGTTTCAACTTTGTTTAATAACGCTTTTGATACTTCTAAATCATCTATAAAATCAAACCAGCCAAAACGCATTTTTAATTGTTTTTGGTCTTTTACCTCAAGCCAATTTATAATGGCCGCCACTCTACCAACTACGGTATTATTCTTATAAGCTAAAAATAATGTAGCCTCAGCATCATTAAATACAGGGTTTTCATTGGTGTCAAAAGTTTTTAGCTCTTGACTAATAATTGGTGGTGTCCAGTATGGTGAATTTTTATAGAGTGTAAATGGAAATTTAACAAAGGTTTTTAAGTCTTTTTTATTGCTAACTTCTTTAATTGTAATCATATACAGTTAACGTCTTTAGGGTTATTTCGTTTAATCAAAATCTATGCTTTGCTTTTTTTGTTTTTTAGGGCTATCATCTTCATCGGTAGTATTTTTACGCTTTTTAGAGGCTTTTTTAGATCTTTTTTTACCGTTTTTTCTATCGCGTCTATCACCTTCATCTTCAGCGCTTGTGCCATTATCTATTTTTGGGTCTTTATGAAAATCTAACCTGTAAGAGGCGCCTATACTAGCATTAAAAACAGATGGCGTGTCTTTGGTATTAAAGGTTATAGCCGCATCTAACTGAAAATCTTTTCCAAATAAGCGCGCGCCACCAACTCTAAATAAGTTATCGGCATAAAAATCACTTTTAATGCCTTGAGCTTCACCAAAAATAACCCATTGAGGGTTAAATGCATGTGTAAGGGTAAGTATATATTGGAAATCAGATTGGTCTGTACCAATGCGGTCTTTAATTAAATTCATAACAAAAACCCAACCACCAGAAAAATTATTTTGTGTAGCAATCATTACTTTTGGGCTAATGCCTTCAACACCTGGAGCGGTATAAGGGTTGTTTTTAGTATCATAATTAATTCCTGCAAAAATTGAAACTGCAGGTATTAAATTGCGCCATTTAAAACTGTGATTAGCTTTCCAGCTGTATAGATTTGGCTTGTTAGCTTCTTCATTTTTATAGGGATCAAAAATTAAGTATTTAGCACCTAAAGCCAAATGTTTAAAGTTTGCTCTATCCTCTTCGGCACCTTCTTGGTAGGTGTATGTTTTTGTATCATTTTGGTAAGCACCTTCTATATTAATTTCTAATTGCTCAAATAAAAAGCCGTAGCGTACTGCAAAATCTGCACCTAAGCCAGAAACTTCGTAAGTGGTTGCTGGTGTGCGTTTTTCTTTTATAAAATAAGGGCCAACTTCAAATTGTACTACGTTTTTACCTACTGAAAACGCACTTCTAGAAACACCAGGTCTGTTAGAATTTATAACATCGGTATATTGGCTAAAAGCGTGTAAGCTTAAAAAACACATTAAGGCTGCAAAGATAGATTTGTATGGCTTCATCATTAAAAATTAGGTGTTATAAAGAACAAAATAGGGGTTGTTGCAAGGGGCTGTTACCTCAAATTTAGTTATCAAATATATATATTTTATACTTTTTTTATCAGTTTTAAACGTTTTTTAAGTATATAGAATTGTATTTTTGTTTTTTAAAAAAGAATTTTCATGCAACAATTTGCATCTGCCACAGGTTTAGTAAAAATGATTCTTATCATTTTGTTAATTTATTTTGGTGTTAAAATATTAGCACGTTTGTTTTCGCCATTTTTAATAAAGTTTGTAGCCAAAAAAGCCGAAGAGCGCTTTGGGCAACAGTTTAATGGGAATTTTCAAAATAGAAAAACTCAAGAAAAACCTAAAAAAGAGGGCGAAGTTACAATAGATAAAATACCAACGCGTAAAACGTCAAATAAAGATGTTGGAGATTACGTGGATTTCGAAGAAATTGATTAATTTCACAACCATTGATTTTAAAGCACCTTCATGCAACTTTCATTTAAAAAAATCTGGCCTCATATACTTGTTTTACTGGGGTTTGTAGTTATATCTTTAGCATATTTTAGTCCTGTTTTACAAGGAAAAGCTATTTTTCAAAGTGACATCAAACAATACATTGGGATGTCTAAACAACAAAAAGATTATAGGGCGCAAACAGGCGAAGAAACCTATTGGACAAATAGTGCCTTTGGCGGTATGCCAACCTATCAATTAGGTGCTAAATATCCACATAATTATATAAAAAAGTTAGATTTAGCACTGCGGTTCTTGCCAAGACCTGCCGATTATTTATTCTTGTATTTATTAGGTTTTTATGTTTTAATGCTGGTATTAAAAGTAGATTTTAAACTGGCAGCTGTTGGTGCGCTTGCATTTGGCTTTTCAACCTATTTAATTATAATTTTAGGCGTTGGGCATAATAGTAAAGCACATGCTATTGCTTATATGCCACTGGTTTTAAGTGGTATATTGCTAACGTTTCAAAAAAAATATATTGCTGGTTTTTTATTAACTACGGTGGCTATGGGGTTAGAAATTGTGTCTAACCATTTTCAAATGACCTATTATTTACTGCTATTGGTTCTTGTTTTAGGCGTTGTTTACTTAATAGATGCATTTAAAAAACAGGTGTTACCGCATTATTTTAAATCGGTTGGGGTATTGGTGTTAGCTGTAATTTTATCTATTGGCTTAAATGCTACAGGTGTTTTGGCAACCCAAGAATACGTAAAAGAAAGTACCAGAGGTAAAAGTGAATTAACTATTAATGCAGATGGTTCACCTAAAGAAGTTACTTCGGGTTTAGATAGAGATTACATCACTCAGTTTAGTTACGGTATTGTTGAGACTTTTAATTTGTACATACCGCGTTTTATGGGTGGTGGAAATTTTGAACATGTTGGGAAAGATTCACAAACCTATAAAAAATTCAGGTCTCAAGAAGCGCCAACATATTGGGGTAATCAGCCCATTGTTGAAGCGCCTGCCTATGTGGGTGCGGTGGTTATTTTCTTGTTTGTTTTAGGGTTGTTTTTAGTAAAAGGTCGCTTAAAATGGTGGTTAGTAGGTGGTACAGTAATGTCTTTGCTGCTTTCTTATGGTAAAAACTTAGGGTTTTTAACCAATTTTTTTATTGATTATGTGCCACTATACAATAAATTTAGAGCCGTAAGTTCTATTCAGGTTATACTAGAATTATGTGTACCTGTGTTGGGTATATTTGCTTTAGCACGATTGCTTAACGATTTTGAAAAAGAAGATGAAAAATTTATAGCGCTTAAATATACAACCATTATAACGGCAGGTTTAGCTGTTGTATTTTTGTTGTTCAAAAACACATTGTTTACTTTTTCTGGTGCAAATGATGGGTACTATTTGCAAAGTTACGGACAAGATTTTCTAAACGCTGTAAAAGATGACAGAAAATCTATGTTTACTGCCGATACTTTGCGCACCCTAGTTTTGGTGCTACTAGCCGCGGGTACTGTGTTTTTCTTTCTAAAAAAGAAATTAAAAGAAACCGGCGTTATTACAGTTTTTGCTATACTTATTTTATTCGATTTGGTGCTTGTTGATAGGCGTTATGTGAATAATGACGATTTTGTAGCAGCTATTAAAGTGAATAAGCCATTTTCAGCCACGGCAGCTGATAACGATATTTTAAAAGACGAAGGTCATTTTAGAGTGTTTGATGTGACTAATGAAGGGTTGCAAAATCGCACTAGAGCATCGTATTTCCATAACTCATTAAATGGCTATAATGCTGCAGAATTAAAACGCTATCGCGAAGTTTTCGATTTTTATATTGCGAAAAACAATATAAATGTGCTTAACATGCTTAATACAAAATATGTAATTATTGATGGTGAAAAAGGCCCATCGGCATTGTTAAATGATGAGGCTAATGGTAATGCTTGGTTTGTAAAAACTGTAGAAAAGGTAGCTACGGCCAACGTTGAAATTTTAGCTTTAGATAGTTTAAATACTAAACACAAAGCCGTTTACACACATGGTACCATTGCAAAACAAATTTTTGAAGTAGATTCTCTATCAAATATTGAGCTACAGGAAGTTGCTCCTAATTACTTAAAGTACAAATCTAACAACAATCACGATGGTTTTGCGGTATTTTCAGAGGTTTATTATGGTAACGGCTGGAAAACACTTTTAGATGGTAAACCAACAACACACATGCGTGTTAATTACACATTGCGTGGTATGCAAATACCAAAAGGCACACATACTATTGAATTTGTTTTTGATCCGCAAGTGGTTAAAACAGGTAGTCGTATTGCTTTAGGTAGTTCGGTTTTATTAGTGCTTTTGCTAGCAGGAGGATTGTTTTTTGAATTTAAGAAAACACAAGAAAAAGGTGCCTAAAAAAGCGCTCATAATAACGTATTATTGGCCGCCTGCGGGTGGCCCGGGCGTACAGCGTTGGTTGAAATTTGTAAAATACCTGCCAAATTTTAATGTAGAACCTATTGTTTTTGTTCCTGAAAATCCCAATTATGCTTTAACTGATGTTAGTTTAACTCAAGATGTTTCAAAAGATTTGCAACTATTAAAGCTTCCTATTAAAGAGCCTTACAAGTTGGCAAGTTTTCTTTCAAAAAAGAAATCAAATACCATAAGTAAGGGGATTATTTCAGATTATAAAAACCAGAGCTTTATTGAAAAAACCATGCTATTTGTGCGTGGTAATTTTTTTATTCCAGATGCTAGAAAACATTGGGTGGCGCCTGCTACTCAGTATCTGTCAGAATATATTGAAAAAAATCCAGTAGACGTTGTTATTACTACTGGTCCGCCGCATAGTTCACATTTAATTGGTATGCAATTAAAAAAACAATTACACGTTAAGTGGTTGGCAGATTTTAGAGATCCGTGGACAACCATTGGGTATCACAAAAAACTTAAACTCACAAAATGGGCTAAAAAGAAACATTTGTTTCTAGAAAAGCAGGTATTGAATACAGCAGACAGGGTAGTGGTTACTAGTTTTGTAACTAAGCAGGAATTTACTAAACTCACCAATAAACCTATTGATGTTATTACTAATGGCTATGACTATGAGAATGTGCCCCCCGTAGCGTTAGATACTAAATTTTCTATAGCGCATATTGGGTCTTTGTTGTCAAAACGAAACCCTGAAATTTTATGGCGCGTGTTGCAAGACTTGGTGCAAAAAAATCTTGAATTTAAACATGATTTGCAACTCAATTTCATTGGCGCTGTTAGTGATGATATATTACAGTCTATAAAAAAACATAATTTAAGTGACTGTGTAAATATGTTTGGTTATTTGCCTCATAAAGAAGCTATTGTGTTTCAAAAAAAATCACAGGTATTATTGTTAGTTGAAATTGATTCAGAAGAAACACGATGCATTATTCCAGGTAAGTTGTTTGAGTATATGGTGTCAAACAGACCTATAATTTCATTAGGTCCTGAAGGTTCTGATGTTGAAAACATTATTAAAGAAACCAACACCGGACTGTATTTTAATTACAATGCTTATGAAGCATTAAAAGCTGCTATTTTAAATCATTACAAGGCTTATAGAAATAATAATTTAAAAGTACATGCAGTTGGTTTACAGAAGTATAGCAGAGAGGCTTTAACACAACAGTTAGCTACAATTATATAATGGGTATCGTTGCATCACAATCTTTAAAAAATGTAGCCTCTACGTATTTAGGCTTTATTATTGGCGCAATTAACACCTTATTTTTATACACCAATTTCCTATCTGGTGAATATTACGGTATGGTAGGGGTTATGCTATCTGCAGCACATGTTATGATGCCATTAATGGCCTTTGGCGTACACAATACCTTGGTTAAATTTTACAGTACGTTTAAAACGCGTGTTTCACTAAATAGTTTCTTAACAATAATGGTTTTATTGCCATTAGTTGTTATTGTGCCTGTAAGTGTTATTGGGTATGTGTGTTATGAAGCTGTAGGTGATTTTCTAGCTTCTAAAAATACACTTATAAAAAATTACGTGTGGCACACCATTGTTATTGCTATTGCTTTGGCGTATTTTGAAGTGTTTTTTGCCTGGGCAAAAGTGCAAATGAAAACGGTGTTTGGTAATTTTATGAAAGAGGTTTTTCATAGAATGGCTTCCATGGTTTTATTATTTTGTTTGTATTTAGAGCTGTTAACAGTAGAGCAGTTTATGGTGGGCTTGGTATGTATGTATTTAATACGCATGCTTGTTATGATGTTTTATGCATTTAGTGTGCGCGTACCAGTTATAGTGTTTAAAAAAATTGGTAATATATCAGCTATTTTAAAATACACGTCGCTTATATTAATTGCAGGCTCTGTAGCTAGTATTTTGTTAGATGTGGATAAGGTGATGTTAGGTAAACTATTAGTTGACTTAAATAATGTAGCGTATTATAATGTAGCGGTTTACATGGCTACGGTTATTGCAGTGCCACAACGTTCTATGCATCAAATTTTAATGCCATTATCGGCTAAATATCTAAATGAAAAAGATTTTGATGCTTTAGATGAATTATATAAAAAAAGCGCATTAAACCTTTTAATTATTAGCGGATGTATCTTCTTGTTGATAGTGCTTAATGTAAAACAATTTTATTTTTTAATTAATACACAATATAGTGTAGGGCTTTATGTGGTGTTGTTAATTAGTACCGCAAAATTGTATGATGCCATGTTGGGTAGTAATAATGCTATTTTGTTTAATAGTGATTATTATAGAGTTGTACTATTGTTGGGTGTTTTTTTAGCAGTGCTAACACTTATTTTAAACATTGTTTTTATACCAAAATATGGCATTAATGGGGCAGCCATGGCTACGTTTTTGGCTATTGTGTTTTATAATTCGGCCAAACTATTTTTTGTATATAAATACTTCAAAATACAACCTTTTACGCGTAATAGCTTAAAAACAGGAATGTTAATATTTGGATGTTTTGTTGTGTTTTACTTTTGGGATTTTTCATTCACACCTATTCTAAATATAGCTTTAAAGTCTACATTAATTAGTGTGTTGTATCTTGTTGTGGTTTATAAGTTTAAGCTGTCTGAAGATATTGTGTACAACATAAATAAAATCTTAAAAAAATAAAAAAGAAAACCCCATGATGCTGCTTTGAGGCAAACGTATCACAGGGCTTTCCAACTAACCAACCAAAGTTATTATGATCTTCTTCTAGAGGTAGATCGTGTATTGTTGCTAGATGATTGTCTGTTTTGAGACACTCTAGCGTTATTATTTTTATTAACACTTCTTGTTACGGTTCTTTGCGGTACACTTTTACGCTGTGTAGAGCTAGATCTTTGGTAACTTTTTTGCGGTGTTCTTGTTGCTTTTTTAGCTACTTGTGGCGCTCTTTTTGTGTTATTACTTTTATAGTTTCTAGACGTGTTTGTCTGTGGTTTACTGTATCTATTACTCTTTCTGGTAATATTAGTATTACTAGATCTATTTACAGTTGTATTTCTATTAGTAATAGTGTTTGCGTTTCTATTGTTTTTAGATATACTTCTAGAGCTATTGTTTTGTCTAACACCATTGTTTCTGCTGTATGTGTTATTACCTTTTCTAGATGCATTAGTCTTAGCCATATGGCTTCGGTTTGTGCTATAGCGGTTAACACGTGTTATGTTTCTGTTACTGCGGTTAACGGTGGCGTAACTTCTGTTTCTTATAATGCTATGTCCGCGTCTGCTCGCAACAGCTGTTCTAGGTCTGTAATTGTTATAAAATGGTCTTGAGTATACATATCTTACTGGTGTGTAATGTCTTCTATACGGTCTGTTGTAAACCACACAGTAATTCACCGCAGGTACTGCGTAGTATCTGTGCCATGGGCGGTATACATAATTTCTATTATAAACATTTATGAAGCCTGTACAGTGCGAAAATGTATTGTACCTGTTGTAGTGTACGTATAAACCGCCCACTCTAGACACATATCCAAAGTTGTTGTAAAAAATGTTTACATTTCCAGCCTGTACAATACGGCCGTAATGATCATAGTAAATTGGTGTGTTTTCAATTTGAATAATAGCTCCAAACTCGTCATATTGCACATAGGCATTATAATCATACCCAGAATTAAAACTAACATGAACGTTAGGTGATCCAATAGATACATTGAACCTCGCATTACCTCTCACAATATTAAAATCGAATTGTCCATCTCTAAACACCGAGAATTCAATACCATTTTCTACAAATATGAAAGAATTACTGTAGCCTCCAATATAAGCAGATGTGTTGTTACTATTGTTTTTGGTGGTTGTAACGGCATTAGCGGTAAATCCTGTAAGGATGAATCCAGCTAAAATGAATAGTATTTTTTTCATAATCTGTAAATTTAAATGTGAATACGTTTATGTAATACCAAACAGCGTGCCAAAAAATAAATAGTGTTTTTTAATTGTGAGAATGAAGGTGCTGATTCGTGTTATGAAAAAATGATTTTTTTGTTGTCAAGTTTTTGTCAAGCATCGTTTTTAGTAATGTTTTGTTTGCTTGGTTACATTTGGTTTAACTATTAACTAAACACATATATATATTATGAAAAACATTACACTAGTATTCATTTTTTTTACTTCAATTACATTTGCGCAGCGCGTAGAACCCACATTTAGTTGGTCTAATAAAGCCGATTATCAAATTAATGGTGAAACCGCTGTTACCTTTAAACCAGGTGATAATATTACCATTGAACTAACCTATACCTTAGGGTCTACTAATGGTACTAATGATGCGTTTAATTTTGTTTTAGCAGGTTTGCAAGATGAACTAATAGCCAACCATGATGTGATTAATGGTACTTGGGCCAATGAAACAGTAGCACAGCCTAATGATTATGCGTTTCCAGGTGCTGGCTCAGGTGGTGTTACTACAGCCAATTATACCATTCCTGCTAATGCGCCTTTGAGTTCTGAAAACACGAATTTAACTTACAGAATATTAACCTATTTGGCTTATACGCCAGATGGTGGTTCTACTACTTATGGTGGCCCCGGAGCAAGTGATCCAACGTTAGTGTATATAAGAAGTCAGGCCGAAATAAATGCATTATCAACGTCTCGTTTCAATAAGAATAAATTAAACGCTTACTATAACGCAAAAACGGATGCAGTCGTTTTTAAAAATGCTGCTACTATTACAGATGGTTACACTGTTTATAACATCATGGGGCAAGCAATACAAGCAGGCGCTGTTTCAAATAAAATTGATGTTTCTAGATTAAAATCCGGACTCTATATTTTATCAACAGCCAGTGGTAGTTTAAAGTTTGTTAAGTAATTTAATACTTAATTAGTTTGTTGGGAAAAAGAACGCTTTTTTAAGCGTTCTTTTTCATTTATAACTTATCTTTTAAATACGTACCTGTTACAGAGTCTTTATTATTAACTAAGGCTTCCGGTGTGCCAAAAGCTACAATGTTTCCGCCATTTTCTCCGCCTTCAGGACCTAAATCAATAACATGGTCTGCACATTTAATTAAATCTAAATTATGTTCTACTACAACAATAGAATGTCCTTTTGCTATAAGTGCGTTAAACGATTTTAATAATTTTTTAATATCATGAAAATGCAAGCCTGTAGTAGGTTCATCAAAAATAAACAGGGCTTTGTCTTTGGTGTTGCCTTTACCTAAAAATGTAGCCAATTTAATGCGTTGCGCTTCACCACCAGAAAGGGTAGAAGAACTTTGCCCTAAGGTAACATAACCTAAACCAACATCTTGTAAGGGTTGTAGTTTATTTTTTATTTTAGGTTGGTTATTGGCTTCAAAAAAGGCAACCGCATCATCAATGGTTAAATTTAAAATATCATCAATGTTTTTTTCGGCAAATGTAACTTCAAGCACTTCTTTTTTAAAGCGTTTGCCTTTACAGGTATCACATTCTAAATGCACATCGGCCATAAATTGCATTTCAATAGTTACTTCACCTTCACCTTTACAAGTTTCACAGCGTCCGCCATCTACGTTAAAACTAAAATGTTTGGGTTGGTAATTTCGTATGGTGCTTAATTTTTGTTTTGAAAACAGGCTTCTAATATCGTCATAAGCTTTTATATAGGTAACCGGATTAGAACGTGATGACCGCCCAATAGGGTTTTGGTCAACAAATTCAATGGCTTTAATATTGCTGAAGTTGCCTTTCAATGCTGAAAATTGCCCGGGTTTGTCACCAAAATCGGTGAGTTTTTTTTGTAAAGCCGGAAATAATATTTTCTTGACCAATGTACTTTTGCCACTACCAGAAACGCCTGTAACAACGGTTAACATGCCTAACGGAAAACAGACATCAATATTCTTTAAATTATTTTCTCTGGCGCCTACAATATCTACGTGGTATTTTGTGGTTCGTCGTGTGTTAGGTACTTCAATTTCTAAAGATGCATTTAAATATTGTGCAGTTAAAGAGTTTGAAGCCAGCATATCTTTATAAGTGCCTTGTGCTACAACATGGCCACCGTGTGTACCTGCTTCAGGGCCAATATCAATAACGGTATCGGCCGCTTTCATAATATCTTCGTCGTGTTCTACTACAATAACCGTATTACCTAAATCGCGTAAGGCTTTTAATACCAAAATAAGCTGTTCGGTGTCTTTGGGGTGCAGGCCAATACTGGGTTCGTCTAAAATATACATAGAACCTACTAAACTACTTCCTAAAGAAGTGGCAAGGTTAATGCGTTGACTTTCGCCACCAGATAAGGTGTTTGAGCGCCTGTTAAGTGTTAAATATGAAAGCCCTACGTTGGTTAAAAACGAGAGTCTGTTATTAATTTCGGTTAAAAGTCTGGCTGCTATTTGTGTATCGTATTCATTAAGTGTTAAATTTTTAAAAAAAGCAGCCAAAGTGTTTAAAGGCATTTCAACCAAATCGGTAATGGTGGCATTGCCAACTTTTATGTAGTTTGCTTCTGGTCGTAACCGTTTCCCGTTACAGGCTTTACATGTGGTTTTTCCGCGATAACGCGATAACATAACCCTGTTTTGAATTTTATAGGCTTTGGCTTCTAACTCTGCAAAAAAGCTGTTTAAGCCTTCAAAATGTTGGTTACCATCCCAAATAAGTTGTTTTTGGGCAGCGGTTAATTCAAAATACGGTTTATGTATGGGGAAATTGAATTTATGTGAATTATTTACCAATTGGTCTTTGTACCAACTCATACTATCACCACGCCAAGGGAAAATGGCATTTTCATACACCGATAAGCCTGTGTTGGGTATTACTAAATCTTCATCAATGCCTATAATATCGCCGTAACCTTCGCATTTAGGGCAAGCGCCATACGGGTTGTTAAAACTGAATAGATGCACATTGGGTTCTAAAAATGTCATGCCGTCTAGCTCAAACTTATTACTAAAAGCACGTTGTTGGTTGTCTTTTAGCGTTTCAATAAAACAAGTGCCTTTGCCTTCGTAAAAAGCAGTTTGAATGGCATCGGCCAAACGGTTGTAAAAATCGTCTTCATGTTTTACAATAACACGATCTACCACAAGCAAAACCTGGTCGGCATCGGTCACCTCAGCCTCTTCAATACGTTGCACTTTGTTGTTAACTTGTATACGGGCATACCCTTGCTGGTTTAAGGCTTGCAATTTATTATCTATACTGCGGCCTTCTTCTAAAAAAATAGGCGCTAAAAGCAAAAGTTTGTCGCCATTGTTAAAGGTTTTTATATAGTTTAAAACATCGGTAACCGTTTCTTTTTTTACTTCATTACCAGAAATGGGTGAGTAGGTTTTACCAATGCGCGCAAATAATAGTTTGAGGTAGTCATAAATTTCGGTAGTAGTGCCAACGGTAGAACGTGGGTTGGTAGAATTTACCTTTTGCTCTATAGCAATGGCTGGTGCAATACCTTTAATATAATCTACTTTGGGTTTATTTAAGCGCCCTAAAAACTGGCGTGCGTAGCTAGATAAGCTTTCAACATAGCGTCTTTGGCCTTCGGCATATAAGGTGTCAAAGGCTAAACTAGATTTACCAGAACCCGATAAGCCGGTGATTACCACTAATTTATTGCGAGGTATTACAACATCAATATTTTTTAAGTTGTGCAATTTTGCACCTTTAATAATAATGTTTTCTTTGGGGTTTACGTCTAAAATATCAGTATTCATGGGCTTTTTAAAGAAATAACCTAACAAAGATACTACAAGAATTTGAACTTAAAAAGTATAGGTGAAACCCATAGGTTACATAAAAAAAATCTATAAATTTTGTTTTTTAGGAACGATTGTTGTTATATTTGGATTATAATAATCCGCTTAAAACGAGTAGCCTATAGTATAATATTACTTTTTAAAAAAGAATAACCCCAAACAAAGAAGCTCTGCTTCTTGTATAAAAAGTAATGATTATGCAACATCAATTAACTCCAGATGCTACACTGGTAAGCAACTACATTAAAGGCGATGAGTGTGCTTTAGAAACCTTAATCTACAGGCACAAACAAAAAATATACAGTTTTATATTTTCTAAAGTATATGATAAAGATTTGGCTGAAGATCTTTTTCAAGATACTTTTATAAAAGTTATAAAAACCTTAAAACATGGGTCTTACAACGAAGAGGGTAAGTTTTTACCATGGGTTATGCGTATTGCGCACAATTTGGTAATTGATTATTTTAGAAAGCACAACCGCATGCCTAAATTTGATAACACGGGTGAATTTAGCATTTTTTCGGTGTTGAGTGATGCTGCACTAAATGCAGAAACCGCTATTATTAAAAGCCAGGTAGAACGTGATGTACGCCGTTTGGTTGACGAACTGCCTGAAGACCAAAAAGAAGTGCTGCTTATGCGTATTTATAAAGATATGAGTTTTAAAGAAATATCAGATAAAACAGGTGTGAGCATTAATACAGCTTTGGGTAGAATGCGCTATGCACTTATTAATTTACGCAAAATTATAGAAAAGCATAATATTGTTTTAACCAATTAGTACAATATTGTCATTTTTGCTGCGTTATCAATGGTATAAATCTTTAAATTGATATAATGGCAAAACTTTACTCTGAAAAACATTTTTCTGAAAACACTAATAAACAGCAACCTAAAGATGAAACGGTGCAGTTTATTTTAAATTATTCAAAAGCATTACGTGTTATAAATTGTAATACATTGACGTTTGAAATGCTTCAAAATTAAGTATTTAAAGACTGTTTAGGTAACCACTAAACAGTCTTTTTCTTTTTGAGGTAGTCGTTAATTACCGATTTTCTACCAATGGTTTTGGTAATCACATCTTTTTCTAAATTCCAACCACGTGCAGGCGAATATTCACGTCCGTACCAAATAATTTGAAGATGTAAATCGTTCCATAATTCCCTTGGGAATAAGCGTTTAGCATCCTTTTCAGTTTGTGCTACATTTTTTCCGTTGCTTAAATTCCAACGATACATTAACCGGTGAATATGCGTATCTACAGGAAAAGCGGGCACACCAAAGGCTTGAGACATGACTACACTGGCGGTTTTGTGTCCTACTGCTGGTAGTGCTTCTAGCGCTTCAAAACTTTGTGGTACTTCGCCGTTATGTTCTTCAATTAAAATTTTTGATAAGCCATAAATACCTTTACTTTTCATAGGCGATAGGCCTACGGGTTTTATAATGTCTCTTATCTCATCTACCGTTAGTTTTACCATATCATAAGGGTTATCGGCACGCTCAAAAAGCAATGGTGTAATTTGGTTAACGCGTACATCGGTACTTTGAGCAGACATAAGTACGGCTATTAACAGCGTGTACGGATCTTTATGGTCTAGCGGAATAGGAATTTCAGGATATAGCTTATATAATGTATTGATAACAAAGTTTACACTTTCTTGTTTTGTCATAGAGTTGTATTTTTACAAAAAACAAAGATATTAAATATGACTACATTAAAAATAGGCGATAAGGCGCCCCATTTTGAAGCCCAAGATCAAGATGGTAATACGGTTAAGTTAAGTGATTATGCTGGTAAAAAGCTTGTGTTGTTTTTTTACCCCAAAGCCAGCACACCTGGTTGTACAGCCGAAGCGTGTAATTTAAGTGATAACCATGAACGTTTTAAGGCACAAGGTTACGATATTTTAGGGGTGAGTGCCGATAGTGCTAAGCGTCAATCAAACTTTAAAAACAAATACAATTTTCCGTATCCGTTATTGGCCGATGAAGATAAAACGGTAATTAACGCGTTTGGTGTTTGGGGATCTAAAAAGTTTATGGGGCGTGAATATGACGGTATTCACAGAACAACTTTTGTAATTGATGCTGAGGGCGTTATAGAAGATATTATTACCAAAGTAAAAACTAAAGACCATACCAACCAGATTTTAAAATAAAGATTGTTACTTGTGTTTTTTAACAGATAAGAAGCATAAAAAAAGCCCTTTTTAAAAGGGCTTTTTTTTTATTTTTTTCGGGCATTTCTGCGTTTTATAACCAATGGTTTTAGTGGTTTGCGGGTGTAACCAAACAAACGATAATCTTTAATTAAATCTGCAGTACCTTCGGGAAGCATGTCTTCCCAACCGGGTTCACCTTTATCAATCATTTTTAAAGCTTGTCTAGAGAATATATTCATAATGCTTTCATCATAATCTTCAATATCTACCACTTTACCGTTGTATTTAAAGAATTTGTATAATTCTTTCATACGTGGGTACACCTTCAGGTTATCGCTGGTAATAAGTTCGCCAGTTTCAGGGTCAAACATAGGGTATAGGTATACCTTTAAATCTTTAAAGAATAATTTACCAAAGGCTTCTAAAATACCACCGCTAATATGGCGGTAATATTTTTCATCAAAAATATCAACCAAGTTGCTTACGCCCATGGCAAGCCCCATACGTGCTTTGGTATAGTTAGAAAAATATTCAACAACTTTAAAATATTCTTGGAAATTGGATATCATTACAGAGTGGCCTAAGGCACACAACAAATCGGCTCTATCAATAAAATCTTGCTCATCAATTTCGCCTTCAGCTCTTAAGTTTGAAAGGGTTATTTCAAAAACAGTAACGGTATTATTGGCATCAACCTTGCGCTCTTTGGTAAACATTTCAAATGATTTCTCATACATAGCCATGTTCACCTTGGTTACGGGTCTAAAACTTCCGCGAAGCGCTAAAATGTTTTTCTTATAAAAAATTCTTGCTGGTAATACGTTTGTGCCATCAGGTCCAAAAACCACGGCATCGGTCATGCCGTTTTTCACCAGCTGTAAACTCATTAAACGGTTGTCTACCGTTTTAAATATAGGCCCAGAAAAATTAATGGTATCAATTTCAATTTGGTCTTTATCTAAATGGTCGTATAAATAGCGTAGTAATTTTTTAGGTTGGTGGTAGTGGTAAAACGCGCCATAAATTAAGTTGGTACCTAAAATACCTAGCGTTTCTTGTTGTAAGCGCGCATCGGTTTCTTTAAACCGAATATGTAAGGTAATTTCGTTGTATTCTTTTTGTTCGGCATCTACTTGGTATCTAATACCTACCCAACCATGGCCTTTAAATTGTTTTGCAAAATCTATAGTGGCTACAGTATTGGCGTATGTAAAGAAAATTTTATCCGGATTAACGTCTCGGGTAATACGCTTTTCCATTAAATCCATTTCATGACTAAGCATTTTGCGTAGTCTAGATTCTGTTACGTAGCGTCCATCGGCTTCAGCGCCATAAATGGCGTCACTAAAGGCTTTATCATAAGCCGACATGGCTTTGGCTATGGTGCCCGAAGCGCCACCAGCTCTAAAAAAATGCCTACAGGTTTCTTGGCCTGCGCCAATTTCGGCAAATGTTCCGTAAATATTTTGATTTAAGTTTACGCGAAGCGCTTTAGATTTTATTGAAGGAATATCGTCAAATTCTCTATCGCCTTTAATGTGAATATCCATATATTATAGGTTACATACGTTCTATGCAAAGTTATTAAATAAGTAAAGCAAACAAAAAAATAACGCTATTTTTGTACAAAATATACAAGCATTGAAAGTCACGTTTTTAGGTACAGGCACATCACAAGGTATTCCCATTATAGGAAGCACGCATCCGGTGTGTTTAAGTACCAACCCTAAAGATAAGCGCTTGCGTGTTTCGGTATTAATAAACTGGGAAGGTTACAATTATGTGGTAGATTGTGGCCCTGATTTTAGATACCAAATGCTGCGTAGTGGTTGCCAAAAAATGGATGCCTTGTTGTTTACGCATGAACACTCAGACCATGTTGCGGGCTTAGATGATATTAGGCCGTTTTATTTTAAACAGGGCGATATTCCTATTTATGCGCACAAGCGCGTTGTGAAAGCTTTAAAAAAACGCTTTGATTATGTGTTTGTTACCAAAAACAAATATCCCGGAGCACCTACGTTAAGCATTAACAAAATTAAAAATACACCGTTTACTATTCATAACCACACCATTGTGCCTATTAATGGCAAGCATGGTAGTTTACAAGTATTCGGATTTAGGTTTGGTAATTTTGCTTATTTAACCGATATGAAAACGGTTGCTCCAAAAGAAATTGATAAACTTAAAAATGTAAAGGTATTAGTGGTTAACGCTTTGCGCGAACAACCACACCATTCGCATTTTAATTTGGTTGAAGCTTTAGCGTTTATAAAACAAGTAAAGCCAGAAAAAGCCTATTTAACCCATATTAGTCATATGTTAGGATTTCATGATGCTGTTGAAAAAACCTTGCCTCATAATGTGTTTTTGGCCTATGATGAATTACAAATTACAATTTAAACCCCTATTATGAAACAACGTATTTTTATGTATCTGTTTGTGTTTTCTGTATTACTCATATTATTTCAGTATATGAATGCCAAACGGGTTTTTGAAGATTTAAACAACACTTTAGCTAAACGCGAAGCTGCTTTGGTTACTTATAAAGATTCTGTAGCTGGTTTAGAAAATGCCTATTTAAACGCGGCGCATTTTAATTTAGCGCATAATGAAGATGCTATTAGTTATTTTGAAGCCGATGGTTATAACATTGATAGCCTTATGCCATTTGTAAAAGATGAATTGTATAAGCTTAATGAGGTTAAAGGCCAACATCCTATTGTGCCTTATGCATCTAGTACCGGCCGAAAAATGATGATTAACACCGTAAAAATGCTGAATCATAAATGGATTATTGCCGATTTTTCAGATGGCGAATTTTGGGGCGAAGTGTTTTTAACTTACCAAATTAATAAAGATGATACCGTGGCATTTACCTTGGTTGAATCGTTTTTATACCCTTTTGATTAGTCTGCTTTTTTAAACGCCACCCCTTTTTGTTTTTTGGTCTCGCCCACATAAGAATATTCAAAAGTGTACGAGCTATCGGTGGTGGTTAAAATTTTTAAGTGCACATCTTTTTTTTCAGCCATATTTTTCGGGTTGATGGTTTTAAAAATAACTTCACAATCATTAACCCATCGTAGTTTGGTAGAATCTACATGGTTGTTATATCTTTCAATTTGCAAGGTGTCTGTTCTTGTAAATGTAGATTTGTATACGGTACCATCAATGGTAATTTCGCTGTAAAATGATCCTGTTTTATAGTCGGCACATTGGCGTTCCACCTGATAACAGTTCAATAATAATACACACACAAGAAGATATATAAAACGCATGGTTTAAAATTTTACATGCAAATTTATGCTAATTCTTAAAGTTTTTAAAACTTCCGTCCGTATAAAAAATAACAATACGCTCAATGGTTTTAGTATCAGCTGTTGTTTGCTTTACAAGGTCTTGTAATGGGGCAGCGGGTTGTTGAGTGTTTGGTTGGGTTTTAATAGGTGCTGCTTGTGGTGTGTTGGCTTCATTAAAATTGAATGTGCTTTGCTGAGAAGGAAAACTGCCTTTGCCATTTAACAACCAATACAAATCAACCTCTGGGTAGGTGGTTAAAATTTTTAAAACAAAATCTAAACTGGGTTTGTTTCTACCTGATAAGATGTGCGAAATACTAGAGCGTTGCACGCTAATTTTTTCAGCAAATGAAGAGGCTGATTCTCCGTAATAATCAATTACTTTTTTCAATCTGTTGGCAAAATCTTTGTTGTTTATCATTGTAAACAATAGGGTTTAGGTATATCTGTTACAAATGTAAAAAATAATTTAATTAACATCTGTAAACGTATGTTAAATGTTAATTTTTATTAATTTTTTTGTTTATGTAAACCTTCTTAAGTATCTGAAAAACAATATTTTTTATTGTTTATAGTGTTTTGCGGTGCATATTGTAAATAATCGTTCTGTAAACTGTATACATCTGTAATCATAATCTATGAATTACAGTGTTTACAAATGTAAAAATGTAATTGTTTACATTTGTATTCAAATAAAAATCATGACAACAGATACCTTACAAGCACTTTATACATCTCACAAAGCAACCGCCTTAAATGGCCGGTATATTACCAATGATGTTATTAGTCCTTTATTAGAGGCTTTACCTAACCTATGCACTGTAAATGTTATTGGGCAATCGGTACTTAAAAATCCTATTTATGGTCTTACTATTGGTACGGGTGCTAAACGTATTTTAATGTGGTCTCAAATGCACGGTAACGAGTCTACAACTACCAAAGCCTTATTCGACTTATTAAATACCTTATGTAATGCATCGCCTGCTAGTAATAGCCTGTTAGCTTCTGTTACTTTATACATCATACCTATTTTAAATCCTGATGGCGCTGAGGCATACACACGCGTAAATGCCAACCAGGTAGATTTAAACCGCGATGCTCAAAACCTAACACAACCCGAAAGTTTGGTATTGCGCCAGGTTTTTAACAGCTTTAAGCCGCATTTTTGTTATAATTTGCATGGGCAACGTACTATTTTTAGTGCTGGTAAGGCTCGTAAATCGGCTACGGTATCGTTTTTATCTCCTGCTGAAGATGCTGCTTGTAGCGTTACAGCTACCCGTAAAATAGCTATGGAGGTTATTGCACAAATGAATACCATGTTACAAACAGTTATTCCAGCGCAAGTAGGCGTGTATGATGATGCCTTCAATTTAAATTGTGTGGGAGATACATTTCAAAGTGAACATGTGCCAACTATATTGTTTGAAGCAGGGCATTTTGATGGGGATTATGATAGGGAATATACCCGCCAACTTATTTTTAACTGTTACCTAACCTCTTTACAATACATAGCGGCTCATACGGTTACAGGGGCGCATTATAAGCCGTATTATAACATTCCTGAAAATGAGAAGCTATTTTTTGATGTTATTATTAGAAATGTATCGGGTTACGCTGCTCATTTGGTAGATGTGGCCATTCAATATAAAGAAACCTTACAGGGTAATGATGTGGTGTTTGTGCCTGTGGTTGCAAAAATTGATGAGCTACATACATATTATGGCCATAAAGAAATTGATGCACAAGGCAACACGCTGCTAGATGAAACGCATAAAATGTTAGCTGAAGGTAACGAAAACGTTATCGTAATATTGAAAAATGAAAAAATCGTATTAAAAGCAAAATAAAACGTACTTTATATGCGTAATTATTAATAAAAATATGCTAATTTTGATTTTTATCTAAGAATACTTTATTATGGGGAAAATTAAATTAGACGAAATTGATCATCAAATTCTTGACATGTTAATTGATAACACAAGAATTCCGTTTACAGACATTGCAAAAAAACTTTTAATATCTGCCGGTACCGTGCACGTACGTGTTAAAAAAATGGAAGAAGCAGGCATTATAAAAGGCTCGTCGTTAATGTTAGATTACAAAAAGCTAGGGTATTCATTTATAGCCTACGTAGGGGTGTATTTAAACAATACCTCACAAACCAAGTTTGTGTTAGAGCGTATTAATGAAATTCCTTATGTAACCGTGGCGCATATTACTACAGGAAAGTTTAATATTTTCTGTAAAATTCGAGCACGCAGCACAGAACATGCTAAAGAGGTGATATTTCTACTAGACGAAATAGAAGGGGTGTACAGAACAGAAACAATGATATCGTTGGAAGAAAGTATTAACGATAAAAAACGTTTAATGCATTCTATTTTTAATGATTTAGAAAGCTAAGATTTAGAAAGCTAAAATCATTAAAACTCGCAATACAACGTCCAGAACTTTTAGGTTTTGGACGTTTTTTTTATTTATTGCTCTTTAGTTTTCACCTTGTTCAAACTTCGGTTTAGTAAACCCATAGCGACATAGAGCATGGGCGAAATAAGCATTTCTTGTATGCTTTGGGCTAACAATTTTAAACGCAATGTAGATTCGCTAATAAGCCAATCGTACCCTCCAATAATAAAAATAGCACCCAAGCCACTTATATGGATAATATGCCACAAGGCACTCATCCATTGGTCTTTTAATTTGCCTAAATGTATAGAGCCTACTAGGTATACAATAATGGTGGTACCTAGTTTAATAACATGCCTTAGTTTTCGGGGTATGGCGCCTGCATCAGGGTTTTCAGCAAAAAAAATGTAATAACTGGAGTATATGATAATAATGAGAATAAGGCCAATAATAAATCGGGACTTATCCTGCTTGTACAGGTGTTTCAAGGTGTTGAGATTTTAAGGTTATTTTTCTGCTAAATACATACCACATAATAAAGGTAGCGGTGTAAACCACCGTATTAAATAGATAATGGTGTGCAAAGTCAAAGTAAATTTCATAGTACTCACGCAAGTAAATAAGGCCGGTGCAGCGTAAAATATTGGTGAGGTCTAAAACAATAACGCCTATTATAATGTATTTTAACTTTCTTAAAAAAGAGGCCGGCATACACACTATAAAACCAATGTATAATACTATTAATTCCAAGCCATTACACACATTGGCTATGTATAACACAATACGGTCTTGGTGGTAAATGGCTGATGATTCATTTAAATTTACGCCGCCTTCAAAATAATGCTTTACTACTTCGCGTTTGGCTGTAAACCCTTCCATGTCGCCCAATTGGTTTATCAACCACGCAGAGGCGTTGCCTACATGTGTTGTTAGCGGGTGGTCTAGGTATTTAGAGTCGTATAAAAATATATTATAGACTACCTTCCATATAATAAAAAAAAGGAGGGCTTTACCAAGAAAGCGTTTTACCTCTGTAGGAATGCTTTTAAAAAATGATTTGGGATTCATTATAGTGTAATACTTAAAATTTCAAGCTAAAATACAGCACTTGTTGCAATGCTATTACTTTTTTCGATGAAATTACTATTTATTGTAATGAATGTATTTTTTTTCCGATGTCCGGGGTGTTTTTATGCCTATGCATTTTGTAGGGTTTTGTGTGTATTTTGCAGAAAAGTTTTGATGTATCTGTTTTATTCTGTGATATTTGGAAGCCATAAACCAACCCTCTCACCATGTTATTTAATTCGGTAGAATTCTTTATATTCTTAGTAATCAGCTACCTGCTTTATTGGAAGCTATTTAACCGCCACTTAAAGGCACAAAACATATTTTTACTTGCTATTAGCTACCTGTTTTATGGCTGGTGGGATTACCGTTTTTTAGCGCTTATTTTTTTAAGTACGGTGGTCGATTTTTATGTAGGGCAACAAATACATGCCCAAACCCAACAACGCAAACGCAAGCAGTGGTTGTGGGTAAGTGTGCTATTTAATATTGGTTTGTTAGGGTTTTTTAAATATTTCAATTTTTTTGTAGACTCATGGGTAGATATGGCAAGCCTTATAGGGTATGAGATTAAGAGCACTTGGACCTTACGAATCATTTTACCAGTAGGCATCTCGTTTTATACGTTTCAAACCATGAGCTATTCCTTTGATATTTATTACAAACAATTAAAACCCACTAAAAATTTTATAGCTTTTGCAGCTTTTGTAAGCTTTTTTCCGCAATTGGTAGCGGGCCCTATAGAGCGTGCTTCCAATTTGTTATCTCAAATTACTAACAAGCGTACCTTTAATTACCCGCAAGCCGTAGCAGGTGTGAAGCTTATTTTATGGGGGCTTTTTAAAAAATTAGTCATAGCCGATGCTTTGGCACCTATTGTTGACGATATTTTTGCCAATGCCTCGTCGTATCCCGCATCCACATTAGTTTTAGGTGTTGTATTGTTTAGTTTTCAAATTTATGGCGATTTTTCAGGGTATTCTGATATTGCTATTGGTACTGCTAAATTATTTGGGGTAGAGTTGATGACTAATTTTAAATTCCCGTACCTGTCTAGAAATATAGCCGAGTTTTGGCAACGTTGGCACATATCATTATCCGAGTGGTTTCGTTACTACATTTACATTCCTTTAGGCGGTTCAAAACAAGGGCGTTTTAAAGCGCTCAGAAATGTGGCTATTGTATTCTTAGTCAGTGGTTTTTGGCACGGGGCTAATTGGACGTTTATAGCTTGGGGTGCCTTTCATGCGCTGGCTTTTATACCATTATTTGTGTTTGGTAATAATAAAAAATACAAAGATACGGTGGTTGCACAAAGCCGTATGTTGCCTACTGTTTCAGAACTTTTAAGTATGTTGGGGGTTTTTGTGTTGGTTACCTTTTCATGGATTTTTTTTAGAGCCGATACCATCACGCATGCTATAGCATACATTAACGGTATTTTTACACGCACACAATTTACGGCCTATATGCACCCTATGGGCTATCGTATGGTTGACTATTATATACTGGTTGTGGGGTTTATGGTGTATGAATTTATGATAAGGCATCATCCACGCAACCCGTTTCATTTTAAACATAAAGCCGTAAGGTTTGCTATATATACCCTACTTATATTCTTAATGCTATTGTTTTATGATGATGGTATTGATAAATCCTTTATTTATTTTCAATTTTAATTAAAAATATCATGGTTATACTTGGTTTAAACTATTATTTTCACGATTCAACCGCTTGTATAGTGGTTAACGGACAACTTATAGCGGCTATTGAAGAAGAACGTCTTAATAGAGATAAGCACACGCGCGTATTTCCTCATAAAGCTATAGATAGGTGTTTAAAAATAGCCAATTTAACCTATAACGATATAGATCATATAGCAGTATCTATAAAGCCCACACATAATCTTGGAAAAAAATTACTTCATTGCTTAAAAAATATTAGTGGCATAAAAACCTTTGTTAATCATGAGTTTGTGCATGCTTACAATAAGCAAAAAAGTTTTTGGAATTGGTTTAAATACCATTGGGAGACTAAAAAACAAGGGCCTCAAGTGCATTTTATACCGCATCACTTCAGTCATGCCCCAGGGTCTTTTTATGTATCACCATACAAAGAGGCAGCACTTTTAGGGGTTGATGGTTCTGGTGAGTGGGCTACTACCTGGTTAGGTCATGGAAAAGACACGCGTATTTCATGTATAAGTGAAAGTTTTTTTCCACATTCGTTAGGGTCTTTTTATGAGGCAGTTACGCAGTTTTGTGGTTTTAGAACAAGTTATGATGAGGGAAAAACCATGGGGTTAGCGCCTATGGGAGACCCAAATGTATTTAAAGCAGAAGTTGAAAAAATTATAACGGTTAGCAAAAATGGCCAATTAACGTTCGATTTAAGTTACTTCAATTACCAACATTTTAGTTGGAAACGCTGTTCGGCTAAGTTTTTTGAAATTTTTGGAACACCACGAAAGCATGGTGAACCGTTTCAAAAACATCATATGGATGTAGCTGCTGCTTTTCAGCGTGTTTTAGAAGACAAAGTTCTTGAAATTTGTGATATTTTGTATGAAAAAACGAAGGCTGATTACCTGGTTATTTCAGGCGGTGTTTCACTTAATAGTGTTATGAACGGCCGCATTGTGCGCGATAGTAAATTTAAAGACGTGTATGTTATGCCTGCTGCCGGTGATAACGGCACAGCCATTGGGGCAGCCTATTATTTGTATAATGGCATTTTAAAACAACCTAGAACCTTTGTTCATGATAATCCGTATGTGGGTACTACGTATAGTAATGATGATATTGAGCATGTGCTTAAAGGTGCTAAACTTCATTATACCAAGCATGATGATGTGTGTAAAGTAGCTGCTACGTTATTGGAGCAAGGCCAAATTATAGGTTGGTTTCAAGGCACTATGGAAATAGGCCCACGAGCCTTAGGGAGTAGAAGTATATTGGCAAACCCAGCATTTCCTGATATGAAAGATAAAATAAATGCTGAGGTAAAATTTAGAGAAGCCTACAGACCTTTTGCTCCATCGGCTATTGTAGAGGCTAAAAATGACTTTTTTGATTTAACCGTTGAAGCTCCTTTCATGCTAAAAGTTTGTAATGTACTCAAAGAAAAGCAAGATGTGATACCGGCAGTAACACATGTAGATGGTAGTGCAAGGTTACAAACCGTTAAAAAAGAATTGCATCCTAAATACTATCAGCTTATTAAAAATCTGGGAGATAAAACAGGGGTGCCGGTGGTGTTAAACACCAGTTTTAATATACAAGGAGAACCTGTTGTAGAGTCGCCGCAAGACGCTGTTAGATGCTTTTTTTCAACGGGTTTAGATAGTCTTGTTATGGGTGATTTTATTATTACAAAACAAAAGCATGTATGAAAAAGTTAATAGTACGTTTAGGTGTTTATAGTTTGCTTATACTGTTGAGTTTAGAGCTATTAGTACGTGTTTTTCATTTAACAAAAGATTACCCAGTGCGTATGGTAGATGCGCAAGAGGTAGAAAAATGGCAACCGCAGCAAACAGGGTATTCTGTAACCGGAAATCGGCGTCAAAATTTTTCACAGTTTCATATCAATGGCTCAGGGTTTAATTCGTATCGCGAGTTTACACCAACAGCAGATCAATTTGAGATCGCTTTGGTAGGCGATTCGTTTATTGAAGGCTTTCATCAGCACTATAATAATTCCATAGGTAAAAAAATAGAAGCCCATTTTGATGGTATTCCTGTTTACGAATATGGTTATGCGGGCTATGATTTTGCTGACGAGGTGCATTTGGTAGATGCTTATAAAGCAGATTTTGAGTTGATAGATTGTGTGATTTTAAACCTTACTTTTAAAGATGATTTAGAGCGTAATCGTTATACGGTTTTAACCGATCGCATGCGCTTTGAAACCCCATTTTACCGACGTTTACGTCAGTTTAAGCTGCTTAATTATGCTAAAAATATTGGTGCTTTAAATCCTATAAAAGCCATACCAGGTAAACTTATAAATACGTTAAAAGGGCGCGCATCTCAAAGCACCCAAGCAGATCATAAAACCGCCGCTAGTACTGTAGATAGTACAGCCATATACCAAAAGCGGCTGGATAATTTTATAGCGCTCACTACTACGTATCATTTTAATAAAGCGAAATATATTTTATTGTTAGATGCGTCTAAAACACCTGCCATGTTTCTAAACTACTTGCAAACGCATGACTTTAAATATATAGATTATTCGCAGTTATTAGCACAGTCTAAAACCAAAACCAATTTGGTGTATGATATGCATTGGAATGATCATGGTAGAACCTTAGTAGCGCAGGCCATAGCGCAGTATGTAAAAAAGCATGGTATTGTAAGGCCTTAATAGGCTTCATGCTTACGGTATAACGGAAAGTAAGTATCATCATCATCGGTGGCATTTATATGATGTTGTCTAACCAATGCCTTGTAAACATCCTCATTTACAATGTATTTCCACACCTTAAAGGGTTTAAAATCTTTAGAGAAAGAGGCTTTAAAATTAAACAGCGCATCATCACTATGTCCGCCTAAGCCCCCGCCTAAATTAAAATAGGTGCATTGGGCTTCTGTGGCTTTTAGACGCATAGCGTCTATTAGTAATCTCATAGGCGATAGGTGTAAATAATCGGCCTTTGTTCCAGATAGATGGTATTGCACAATATGCTTGGTTTTTAGCATGATGGCTGCGGCCGCCACTGTTTCTGTTTCATAATCAACAGCCATGAGTAAGGTGTTATCTAAAGCTGGGTTGTTGAGCAGGTTGTTAAAATAGGTCTCAGAAAAATAATAGGCTTTGTTAGCTTGCACGCGGTCCATGTTTTCATAATACAGCGCTTTAAAGGTAGCGATGTCATCGGCTGTTTTGCCTGTTTTTACATAAAATTGTTTATAACATTTGTTTAAATAGCGTTTGGTTGTTTTAGAAAACAGACTGCGTTGTGTATCAACAGGAAGCGTTATATCAATATTTACTACATCACCAATATGGGTAATGCTCCCCATGGATGTTATCACAGGGGTTTGTGTTATAAATGGGTGTAAACGCGAAAACACCGAAACAATGTTTTCTTTTTCAAAAAACGTTTGTAATAATTGGTTAAAGTTCTCAAGCACATGCGTTGTTAAAGGGCCCTTTGTTAAAGGGCCGGCATAACCGTACACCGAGGTCGCATCAAAATAAAGGGTGTTGGCAATAGGTCTTATTAATAAGGGGAGTGCTATTATAGTGGTATGTGCTTTATAAATAATTAAAACCGCTTTATGGCTATTGTGTTTAGTACTCTGGTGGTAGGCATAGGTATGGTACACATCATACATGTCTATGCTTTTAAGTACTGCATCCCAATCCGTTTTTTGGGTTATAATAAGTAGTTTATTCTGCTGGGGTAACATGTTGTTGGTTGTAATAAGGAAAATAGGTATTGGTATCTACTATCAGGTTTGCAATTTCAGCAGTATTGACCCCTGCAGCTTCTAATAAATGCTTATATATTTTGGGGTTTACCACTTTTCTGCCAGTGTAAAACGTAGCATCCTCATCTTTGGGGAAAAACGCTTTCTTGTAGTTGTACAAACCATCACCATCTTTTCGGCCACCACCTAGTATGTAGTAATAAATGTCATGTTCTATAGCCCATTTCATGGCTTCAATTTTTAAAAAGTCGTTAGGGCGGTGTGCAAAATAGTCGGCTAAGGTGCCACCCAAATAGGAGTAGAGCGCCTTATTGTTAATGATACAAAGTTCTACCGAAATAGGCGTGTTTTCGTAATACACCACCACCAATACAATATGGTCTTTGTTTTGTTGTATTAAATGTTCAAAATAACTTTTAGGATAAAAATAGTTATCTGTGGCCTTGTTACGTACCATGGTACTAATGTATATATCGTAAAAGCTCGTTATGTGGGCATAGGTTATGTTTTTATGGTAAAACATGGCCTTTAAACCACTTTGTTGTGCTTTGCGGTAGTTATTACGTACTTTCTGTTTAAAATTATCCCAAATAGCTTCAAAGCCTATAGATAAATTACCTCTTACATTACTTAGTGAGGGCAATATTTGGCCAGAGTAGCATTTATAATTGCCATTCAGGTTAAAGCGCATAAATTCGGTAACCACATTATGGGCTTTGTACCAAGCATCTACCTGTTCCCAAAACTCGGGAAGCTTGTCTTTGTTGGAGGTGTGGTATATTGGGCCGCTATAGCCATAAGGTGCGGTTACATCATAATATTTGGTAGCGTCGTCTGGTGTTTTAAGTGGTATGGTGTTTTTGTGTATAGGCATTAAAATAATGGGCGTGTCATTTACTTTAAACACAAAATAATTCAGGTGTTTATCGGGTACCGTATTACAATATGCTAAACTATAAAACACGTCAGTACCATCAATCGCTTCCAAGGTGTTGTTATAGGTTGCAATATCGGTTTCATTTGTAATGGTATGGCACTCTAAGGTATAAGGGCTTTTAGCACGGGCAAGCCCCAAGTATTTATCGTCTTTTTTACGGTCTTTAATTACTTTGGCGGGTATGCCGTAGGCTACTTTATAACTATCAATGTTTTTATTAACCAGTGAGGCCGCCCCAATAACAGTGTGTTTGCCAATGTGCACGTTTTCAATCACCGTGGCATTGATGGATATTGATGAGCATTTGCCTAAACGTACATTACCGCCTAATGTGGCGCCCGGAGCAATACTGTTATAGCATTTTATAATACAATCATGCCCTACAGAACTTTTGGTGTTTATAATACAATGCGTGCCTATTGTTGCATCGGCATTAATAATAGCGCCTGCCATGACACAAGAGCCTTCATCTATATGGACGTTTTTACCTATAATGGCTTGGGGGTGTATGGCATTAATAAATTGAAAATTGGTATGTTGGTTGTTTATGGTTTTGGCCAATTTCATACGGGTGTAATTATCGCCTATGGCAATAATGCCGCCGTATAAATTATGGCTGTCTATAAGTGATGGAATATCATGTTCAGTACCTAATATTTTATAGTTAAATAAGGTTTCATCACGGCTTTTAAAACTATCCACCAAACCTACTATATGGTACAAATGTGTGCGCTCTATAATATCAATAATAACTTTGGCATGGCCTGAAGCGCCTATAACAAGGATGTTTTTTTTCATTTGCTTCCTGTAAATTCTGGCATGTTCACATTGGCGTTACTGTTCACACCCTGTGGTTTTACCAATCTTAAAAACGTTAATAGCATAATTTTTACATCTAAGGCAAACGATTGATGCTTTACGTAATACACATCATATTCAAATTTTTTCTCCCATGAAATGGCATTTCTACCTTTTACCTGTGCCCACCCTGTAATACCAGGTTTTACATCATGGCGTTGTTTTTGAAAATCGTTATAACGTGTTAAGTAAGATACCATTAAAGGTCTAGGGCCTACAACACTCATATCACCTTTTAGTACATTAATGAGTTGCGGAATTTCGTCTAATGAATATTGGCGTAAAAAATTCCCTGTTTTCGTTACCCTATTAAGGCCATTAGAATCTTCATTAGGTTTTAAATCACGCATGGTTTTAAACTTTATAATTTTAAAAATGCGTTCATCTTTACCAGGGCGTTCTTGAAAAAAGAATATACTGCCATTATTTTTTATGGCTAAAATTATAGCGACCGTAATAAAAATAGGCGCTAGGAGTACTAAGGCTGTAAAAGCAATGAAAAAATCAATGATGGATTTGATATACGAATACATAGTGGTGTTTTGCTTGGGGTTATTTTACTACAAAAATAGTACTAAAAGCGAAAGCGCGTTTAAATTTAGCTTAAATGTCTTTAATTCTCGATATTCCGTGTTTGGTTGTTGGTAGTTAGCTTTTAGCTGTTAGCTGTTAGCTGTTAGCTGTTGGCTGTTGGCTTTTAGCTTTTAGCTGTTAGAGCGTTAATCATCGTTATACTTTTAAACGTTTCAATGTACTATTAGGCCGAAGACCGAAGGCTGAACATAAATGTGTTGAAAGTTTTTAAAGTTTTTAAAGTTTAAAGTTGGATGATTAGATTATTAGACGGTTAGATTTTTAGATTATTAGAATTTTAGATCGTTAGAGCTTGGTGTTGGCTTTTAGCTTTTAGAGTGTTAATTAGCGTTATACTTTTAAACATTTCAATGAACTATTAGGCCAAAGACCGAAGGCTGAACATAAATGTGTTGAAAGTTTTAAAGTTTTTAAAGTTGAAAGTTGGATGATTAGATTATTAGACGGTTAGATTATTAGAATTTTAGATCGTTAGAGCTTGGTGTTGGCTTTTAGCTGTTAGCTGTTGGCTTTTAGCTTTTAGAGCGTTAATTAGCGTTATACTTTTAAACGTTTCTGCGTAGATGTAGACCGAAGACCGAAGGCTGAACATAAATGTGTTGAAAGTTTTAAAGTTTTTAAAGTTTAAAGTTGGATGATTAGATGATTAGACTATTAAATGGTTAGAATTTTAGATTATTAGAATTTTAGATCGTTAGAGCTTGGTGTTGGCTTTTAGCTTTTAGAGTGTTAATTAGCGTTATACTTTTAAACATTTCA
>NZ_JBSWYC010000003.1:0-654428 GCF_056160885.1 Seonamhaeicola sp. ABD4_175 | reverse complement strand
TTAGAGTGTTAATTAGCGTTATACTTTTAAACATTTCAATGAACTATTAGGCCAAAGACCGAAGGCTGAACATAAATGTGTTGAAAGTTTTTAAAGTTTAAAGTTGGATGATTAGATGATTAGACTATTAAATGGTTAGAATTTTAGACGTCGTTACAACGGAGCATTGTTTAGTATTTCTGCAAGCTGGGTTATATGGTCTGTAGTATATCTAAAATCTATGTGCAGATTTAAATAATAGCCATAACTTTCAGGGTTGTCGGGCCATAGTAGTGATGGGTATACCTTGTTTGTTATCAAGTAATGTTTAAAACGGGTGAGGTGGTCTTGCGTTTCAAAGTAATATAGCCATCCAAAATTTGTGCCATCAGCGGTACACCATTGGGGTTGTAGTGCTGGTTTTACAAGGTTTTTTAAAAGCGTTTCATGATGTTTTTTGTAGTAAAGGGCGTCAAAGGGTAACCATTGCCTTATAAGGGCTTCATGTGCGGGGTCTAGAGGCTCAATACTATGATGTTGATGCATAGCAAGTTCGGCAGTGTTAACTAATGCTAAAAACGCATTTTTTTCAACGGTACTATCTTTGGTATTTAAAAAATCGGCTTTTTGGGTCATGGCCGCTGCGGTTGTATCCCAAATGGTTTTAAAGGTGTCAGCTTTTTTGTCGCTACGGTATGCTGGCAATGCGTGTGTGTTAGACCATGCCATACCCCCAAGCGGTATGGGTAATGATTTTCGTAAGGATGCAAAACAGTAATCGGCAGTACTGTTTAGGCAAGCCTTACTCAACCAACCGTGTGAGTGGTCTTCTATGGTTATGCATGTTTTTCCAGCTGTATTTATATGACATGAAGACGTACCCCAAAAGTTGTTAATTAATATAATATCATGGTCTATAGCTTCTGGTATTGTAATAACTTGGTCTGGGTGGTTTTTAGGATCTACCAGGTAGGTTTTAATGGTGTTGTAACACGTTTTTAACCAGTGGCTTACATGCTGGCAATAATATTCAGGAATCCAAATGCTGTTCACCGTATGTAAACTCATAATGGTATCTATCAAGTATTTAACAGCATGCCGTCCGTTGTAAAATAATACCTGGTTTTTAAATGTATGATGATGCGTTTGATAGTCTGCAGTTACAGGTTTTTGAAAAAAAGAACCAAACTCTAAAGTCTTTGTATTCATAGGGTAAACATGGTTACAAGAAAACAATTGTGTTAAAAAGGCTAATATTCTATAAAATTATGAGATTACAAAACCATAGGGCGAGAATTTGTTGTTGGAGGTTGTTGCTGTTAGCTGTTAGAACCTTAATTAGCGTTATACTTTTAAGCGTTTCACGTATTTGTAGACTGAGCATGAAGGCGTTGAAAGTAAAAAGTTTTAAAGTTTAAAGTTGGATTTTTAGAATCTTAGATGGTTAGATTGTTAGAACATTAGATTTTTAGAATGTATATTAAACTCGAGACTATGAACTGTGAACTGGAGACTGTTGTTAGTAATTAGCTGTTGGTTTTTAGTCTTTAACTTTTAGAACCTTAATTATCGTTATACTTTTAAACGTTTCAACCTAATTGAAAATAAACGCCTATTCCTTTACATAATGATTCACCGTAGCTTTACGTTTACCAGAGGCTAGCACGGGTATTTCGTTTATATACACTACTTCTATACGGGCATCGTTGCCTAAAAAGCCTTTAAAACGTGCTATAATTTCGGTTTCTTGGTGGAATGCTTCGGTAACGTTTAGTTTTAGCGTGTATGCGGTCTTGGTTTCTTGAATAAGCTGACTTTGTAGGAGTCCTTCAAAACTGTAGCTGTGCATCATAATAAAGGCGCTTACAATTTGGCCTTGGGTGTTATAAATCACATCAGTTTTTCGGCCTTCAATATGCGTAAACACCGGCGGGTTTGTGCTGTGATTCATAATGCCTAAATCGCCTGTGTCATAGCGTATTAGAGGGGTAGCATGATTGTACAGGTCGGTAATCACAATACGGCCTAAGCTGTTGGGGGTCGCTGGGGTATCGGCATTCATATCTAATACTTCTACATGGTAGCTGCTCCAATTAATTTCAAAATGGTCGGCGTTGGGGGGCTGTTGCGCTATAATACCTTGTTCCATGTTGGAGTAACGCGACACTACGGGTACGTTAAAGTAATAAGCTAGTTGTTGTTTTGTATAAGGGTTCAAGGCTTCAGACATGGTGATGATGCCTTTAAGGCGGGGTATGTTTATGGGGGCAGCCTTGGTACGGTCTAAATAGCCCACAATGGTATCAAAAGCCGAGGCATAGCCTTGCCATATTTTAGGGCTAGCATCCTTTTTAAGCTGATGGAGTAGGCGCCCTATATAGGCATCATCTAGCGCTAACACCTCAATAGGACGTATGTTTTGTAGCCAGTATGCCCAAGCAGGTTTCTTATAATAGTCTAACCAATGGCGCATGTAGTACAACCGATCGCCCACACGGTAGTTGAGCTTGCCAGCAAAATATAAGGTATCGGCGGTATTGCGCTGTACTTTGTTGGTGTTATGCGCTATTTGCAGGGGTGCACCCGTAGAACCACTGGTTTTAATGGTTTTAAGGGGCTTTTTTAGGTAGTTACAAGCCTTAAAATCGGACAAGTGGTCTCTTATGGTATTTTTAGTAATCACCGGAAAGCGTTCTAAGGGGTTGTCTTTATAAACCGCATAAAACGGTGTGGTACGGCACGCATGCTGTAATAAGGCAAACAGGGCTTTGTTGGGTGTTTGCTTCGGGGAAACCCCTGCTTTTTGTATGCTTTTTATGTGCTGTATATGTTGTGCAACGCCTTGTTGTAACAAGCGGTCTTTTAACCAAAAGCTATGGCGTCGTATAGCGTGTAATAGGGTGTGCATGCTGGTGTTTAGGGTGTTTTTAAACAACTTGTATGTGTAGGTAGGTTGTTTGCGCCTCTAATATAAAACTTTTTTTAGAGTGTCGCGTTTTATACAGGCGAAGTTTGTTTTCTGGTAGTACGTGTTTAAAGGCCGTATTGTAAACGGTAGGTTTTAAAAATGCGTAAGCCGCTTCGTTGTAATTAATAAGTTCTAGGGTGTGGGCATCGGGTAACGCCGCTAAAGGCGTCATTTGTAGGGTGTAGGGTTTGGTTGTTTGCTGTTTTAATCTAAATAACAAACGGCTCCATAGACTGTCTATATTATGGGTTCTTAACCATTGCTTGGTGCTGTTTTTGGCAGATAATACCGCCGCTATTAGCTTTGATAATAGGTGTTTTTTATTGTATATAATATGGTAATAAAAGTGATATTCGGTATCTGCCAACCGTTTTTTATAAGGGTAGTACCCTTTTGAAAAATCAAAAGTCTCTATATCATGCGCTATACACCAAGCCAATTGATTTAAGGTACTTAAGTAGCCTAGGTTAAATTTTTCAAAAGCATTATCAAACACGGGAGCGCCTAAAATCATGCTATTATTGGCTAAGTAATTAAAGGTAATGCTAATAGGGGTATCTTGCTTGTAAATAACAAATACCAGCGCTTGATCATCTTGTAATAAAGCCCAAAACAGGTCTTTAAAAAAGGCTTGTTTTTCAGGTGTTAACCAGTGGTTATAGTGTTGTTGCTGCTGCGTGCGTTTATCTAATAGGGCATGGTAAGTATCTACAAGCATTTCATAGGTGCTGCTGTTAATGTTTGTGCTTGTAAACGTTTCATAGCGTATCTCAAAACAGCTGTGTAAACGTTTCGCTGCCCGTTTTAACTTCCAGCGGGTTTTACTACTTAGCTGTGAGGCTGTATAATCTTCTAGGGTTTTATAACGGTTGGTATGAATTTTATAGCCTTTGTATTGTTGTATTTTTTTTATAGCTATAGGGGCCTGTGTATGTGTGTTTGGTGTAGGGGTGTCTTCAAGCACATCGTACACCATACACACCTTGTTTAGGCGTTTTGGTAAACTGTCTTCAAGCTGGTAGTGCAGCCCATGGGTAAGGGTATCGCCTATATTTTTATACAATTTAAACCCTTTGGCTTTATAAAATTGCAAGTGTTTAATACCTTGTATCTGTAATGGTTTTGTATGAGGCTTACAATGCTTTATCCATGTGTTAATAAACAGCGTATGTAAAAACGGATTTTGTGTTGGCATGGGTATTTAGGCATCCTCTAAACGTTGGTATTCGGTTAAAATGGCATCCCATACTTTTTGGCGTTGGTAGCGGTCTACAATGAGTTGGCGGCAGGTATGCCTATCAAACTGTGCGGGGTTTTGGTAAAAATCGCGCATGCTTTCAAAAAGGCTTTGGCTATCCTTGGTGGGTATAATGGTGCCGTTTTCACCTTCAATAATAATTTCATTACAGCCGTTTATATTGGTTACAATGGCCGGTAGGCCCATGGCGCCTGCTTGCATCACCACATTGGGGAAACCTTCACGGTAACTGGGGAAGGTGAGTATATTGGCCACTGCCAAATAGGGGCGTACATCGTTTACCCAACCCGTACTTATAATGTTGGTGTTGTTATCAATAATATTTAAGGTTTCTGGTAATAACGGATCTAAGGCCGTTTCATAATCGCCTACCAACAAAAGTTTGGTGTCGGGGTGTAATTGGTTCAGCTTGTTAAAAGCCTGCACCAGTTCATTAACGCCTTTATCGGCCACCATACGGCCTACAAATACATACACCATATCGGTAGCTTGTATATTCAATTGGGCACGGGTATCACTATTAGCAGCCGTACTGTATAAGGCAGGGTCAAAATAGTGGGTATCAATACCGTTAGAGCTGCCACTGGCTAATACTTTTAATTTGCCTTTGTGTGTGAATTTATTTTCTAAAATAATATCCACCAAACCATAAGCATTGGGGTAAATATTTGTGGCACAAGCATAGGTGAGTTTTTCCACCAGGTTAAGCAAACGGCGTTTATTACCGGTAGCCTCCACTAGGGGCAAACCCGCTATGGTATGTAGGCGGTGAGGTACGCCTGCTAATTTAGCAGCCATCATGCCTAAGGTACCCGCTTTGGGGGTGTGGGTGTGTACAATAAAGGGCTGTTCTTTTTTAAAAATTTTATAAAGTTGAAACACCGCTTTTAAATCGTGTACCGGGGTTATTTTACGAGTCATTTTTACAGCTTTGGTAGGTATGCCTTCAGCATTTCCTACTTGCTGTAATTTATTATTTGTTCCGGGGTCGGCAATACCTAATACCTTATAGTATTGCGACATAAATTGTAATTGTCCTGTTAATAAGCCACCTAAAGAGCCAGGTACGGTGGTTATTCTAATCAGTTTTTTCATGGTGTTGTGCTGTGTCAACGGGTTAATAGCTGCGCAAATATACTAAAGTAAATAAGGTATTATTGTTAAAAATTAGCCTTGGGGTATAATTACTAGACCAATGGTTGTTTTTATAAAGGTTTCGGTGGGTGATACTCAAATTTTTTTGATTAAAATGAGGGTTTCTTTTGCACAATTATACAATATATAGTACTTTTAACCCATCGAAATTACACATTGAGTAGGTGGAACTATTCAAGACCTTATTAGATTGAGCTCAAAAAAACGCGGGATTCTAACCATATTTTTGAGCTTTTTTTACGTCTTTTCTGTATTTTATTGTAGGTTTAGTTTATTTTGTTTGTAGGTAAAAATACGTTAAAATTATTTTACGCACGTATTATATTACATGTTGTAAGGTGTTGAAACGATGCCTATGCTTTGTTTGGATGGTGCCTACCAAAATTTTTACTCATGCGTACCGTTGTGATTATTGATAGGCATGAATATGGATAAAACAAAGGGCAAAAAAAAGGCCCTGAGTAGGTGGAACTACTCAAGACCTTACTAGATCACTCTAGATACGCGGGATTCTAACGACGCGCTTTTGTAAACGACAGATTTTTAAGTAACTGTCTGAAACTTTTACCTGGGCGGAACAAAATACGGGCTTTTGTAATGGCCGAGGCATCCAGTTCTTCTACGGTATCGCGTCCTTGCGAACTAATACCCACTTGAAAATTACCCAAGTGCCCAAGTTTTACAATGCGTCCTTGCTTTAGGGCATCTACAATGTTGCGTTCTAAAGCCATAAGTACCGCATAACAATCGGGTTGGGTAATGGTACATTGATATGCTATTTGCTCCGCGAGCGTTTCCATATCTACACTGCCATCGCCTATGGCAGCGGCGTAATACTTCTCAGGTAATGTTCTATCCTGAGGATTTTTGCGCGTTTGCGCTTTAAATGTTATTGCCATTTAAATAAAAATTAAAAATGAATAATAAAAATTTTTTTGCATAGTACACTGTCTTTCAATGCCTAACTGCTCTACAAAGGTGATAATAATTTTTAAAAACTCTAAAGAATCTTTTCAACAAACAAAACGGCGTATTTTTAGGGTTAATTGATTGTAATTCAAGTATTTGAATGATTTAGCGTAAGATAATACATCTAAAAAATGTCAATAAGTTATAAACAATAGAATGCTAATTAACGTCATGATACTATTATCTATATGGTTTTTGTGAAGCTTGTATGTGCTTTCGAGCTCCTATTACGACAAATAGGAACTACTGTTGATCTATAACACTGACAATCTAAAGTTCTAAGCATCTAAAAGTCTAAAAATCTAAAATCCAACGTTCAACTTTTAAACTTTTAAACTTTCAACTTTTAAACTTTCAATTTTAAAACTATAAAAACGTTCAACTTTCAACGCGTTCACGTCCAGTCTACAATGGCATTAATAAATGTAAAACGATACCAACTACCTAACAGCTAAAAGCTAACAGCCAACAGCTAACAAATAAAATCTAACCATCTAAAGCTCTAACGCTCTAAGGTTCTAAACATCCAACTTTCAACTTTAAAAACGTTTAACTTTCAACGCTTTTAAGTCCCGTCTACAATGGCGCTGTCATAATAAAGGTAAAACAATACCAACTATCTAACAGCTAACAACTAAAAGCTAACAGCCAACAGCTAACAACCAGCCAACTTTCAACTTTTAAACGTTCAACTTTTAAACTTTTAACTTTCAACGCCACCAACAACTAAATGATTACCATCTAAAAATTCCAACTATTTAAATATTGACTTATCAACAGTACATTGTTAATAAAAACCTTTGAATACTTATTAACAAGCACTTACAAGCCTGTTTGTTTTCAGTATTTTTACGGCGCTTTGAAAAAAAGTGAGGGATTACAACGTCTAAAATTTCAATTTGGTCGTATATAGTCGCATTAAACCTTTTATATAACTCTTAAAAACTGTTAAAATTGTATTTCATCGACTACAAAAAACAAAAACCGATGCATTTCATCGAAAAACAAAATCGTTTTAACGATTTAATTACGGAAACGCTTAAGTTTACAACACCAAATCAAACCCCCAAAAATTCTTAACCTATTATGAAAAAGACATTTGTATTATCCCTGTTAGCGCTATGCGCCTTAAGTTTCAATGTGGTTTCTTGCAATGACGAAGAACTGTTTGTTGAAGAAACCATTGTAGAAGAGACCCCTGAAGAGGTGGAAGAAACCCCAGAAGATACGGACGACGACGATACCAGCGAAGAAGAAGAAACCACGGAAGAAGAAGACGTAGCTGCAGACCCCACACAACCTTGTGATTTTACCTTAAGCAATTTAGCACCTAACAGTACCGTGATTATTAATTGTATCATGGATTTAGAAGGGGCTACGGTAGATATACCTGCCGGCGTTACTATTGTGTATGAAGGTGGTGATATTATTAACGGGACGCTGAACTTTTTAGGCGATGCCGAAATTGGTGGAGAGTTGTTAAATAATACCTTTACCATTACCGGAAGCACCCCACAAGTAAAAGCCGATTATTTTGAGTTTGACCCAAAACGTTGGGGTATTGTAGAAGGTAAGGTAGATGATATGGTGGCTTATGAAAACAAATTAATAATTAACCGTGTATTGGCTGATATTGCTAATTTAGGTATTACTGAAATACGCATTGATAAGATGGATGCTTATTTTCAAACACAACCTAATTTTGTAGAAACAAAGCAAACACCCCAAGATGCTGCTATTCAAGTGCCTGCCAACGTACATTTAATCATGACCGATAATACGCATTTGCGTGTACAGCCTAATAACTATAAAAACACAGTATTATTAACTGTTTTTAAAGCGGATAATAGCACTGTTGATGGTGGTATATTACATGGTGACCGTGATGAACATGATTATTCTGATGGTGGTACCCATGAATGGGGGCATTTGGTGTTGGTAAAGGCGAGTAACAATGTGGTTATAAAAAATATGACACTTATGGATGCAGGTGGTGATGCTTTAGATGTTAATGCATTAGGTCATTCTCATGATGCGTTTTATACCCGTGCCTATAACGTTTTGATAACAGGCAATACCATGATACGAAGCAGACGTAACCATGTATCAATAACAGATGGTTATGACATTGTTATAGAAAATAATGAGTTTATTGATGCTAGTATACATACCTCTAAATCTGATGGTGTAGCGCCTGGTTATGCAATTGATGTAGAAGCGGTAAGACCCTCAGAGGAAGCAGAAGATATCATCGTTAGAAACAATATAGAGCGAGGTAGCCGTGTAGGTGCTTTTACAGTGCATACAGGTAATAGAGTGACAATTGATGGTAACACCGTTGAAAATAAAATTTCATATTCAACCTCTATAGGCACTATTATTAAAAATAACATTTGCAATGCAAGTGTGGCTTCTTCTAAAAATGGCACAGCAATTGTTGCAGGTAGAAATGATAGAGGCGATAGAAACTATGGTAATAGAGTTTATGGTAATATAATCAAAGGATTTTCAACAGGGATTAAAATCAGTAACACCGATTTAGAGGTCTACGATAATGAAATAAACAACTGTAACTGGGGTATCGTAATAGATTATATTACAAATTCTAAAGTTTACAATAATTCAATAAAAAGCACAAATAAAAACAGTGATGGTATTGTTGCTCACCCAACAGGAGAGTATATGGATCAACTCAGCATAGTTGGTAATACTGTTGAAGTTGATAGAGTACCATTCCGTTTTGTTGGTGTTAACAATAAGCCTGCCTATAATAATTATAGCTGTACAGTTGAAAACAATCTTTTTAAAGGTACTTCTGTATTAAGTGGTTCGTATGGGTTTGTTTACAAAAATAATACTAATGATAATGGACAAGTGCAATTAGTTAATTGTAATAATATAAGTATTTTACAAGGTGAAATTTTGGCGGCTAATTTAACAGCAGGTATACGATTTATGGAATCAAATACTAATATAACTATTGATGAAACGGTTATAGTAAGTGGAGGGTCTGATTGTATTATAGGTGAAGAAAACGCTACAAATGTTAGTATATCTAACATTAATTGTACAAATAATTAATTTAATTTGTGCTAGTAAATTAAATTACTACTCAAAACGAAAAAAAAAAGCAGTGGTTAATCACTGCTTTTTTTGTTTATTATCGGCATACACAATTTACTTAATGTTTTATGACCGAACTCATTTAAATGACCGTTCGCCATAAAATAATTATTTAAATCATCAGGAAAATAGATGGTTTTAATAGAAATGTTACTTGATGACGGTTTTGTTAGCTTAAAAGCATCAATATTTTTGATGTACCGGCGGTTAAGATTATTTATAATAATGATATCAATTTGTGTGTTTAAGGTTTTGTCATCAATAAGTTTTATGAGCCAGTGCAAGCTTGTTGGGTCAAACGTTAATTCTGCTTTAGGAAATTTTGCAGCACCGTAATATTTAAAACTATTATAAAGTTTAAAAATGAACAAGCTTTTTGAGAAGCGCTTAATTTTATTAATAGTACTTATGCTATTTTGAAAACTGCTTTTGGCAGCTTTATAAAAACGTAAAGAATCGTTAGCTCTATAGGGGTAATTTCTATTGGTATCGTTTTTTGGGTTGCGTTTACCAATATGCATCAACTCGCTTGGTGTTATAAATAGTAAGACACGTTTGTAATGTATATTTTTATTTTTTATTAAATCTTCTAATAATACAATGCTTTGTATTGGTGACCACACCCCGCTAAAGGCGGCATTATCTATGTTTATAGCTGTGTTTTCTTCTAGTAATTCTGTAAATCTATTGGGTTTGTTTACACCATAGCCCTCAATAAAAGAATTGCCTAAAACCAAGGTGTGGTTTTCATTAAAGGCATCATCCCTAAAACCAAGGCTATTGGTTTCATGTAAAATGCCACCCCAAGGTCTATTAATTAACTGTTTAGCATTTTTTTGACGGGTTACGCCATACAATGTATCCATGTCATAATAAAGCGGTGGGTCATTGAATTTTGTGAGTGGTAAAAGAGCGTTTTTACCACTGTAAGCAAAACATATTACGAGGTGGATCAGTTCAATAATCACAATATACAATGTAAAGGTTTTTAAGTATTTCATCATATTAAAATTGAAAATATATGAATTCAGCTTGCGTGTTTCTATTTAAAGCACCCAATATAACTATTATCAAAAGCAGCCATACTATTTTATGAAACCTAATATTTTTAAATCTTATAAAATCTAAACCAATTACAAGTATGATTAATAAATAATCGGTAAAAATAATTAAACTAGAAGTATCTGTTTTAAAAGAATTAATACCTTTTATGTAATGTAAGGCATCATAAATAGTTGCAGCTCTAAAAAATATCCAAGCTATGGTTACCATAAAAAAAACATATAGTATTTGTAGTATATACTTTAAAGTTTCTTTGAAATTATAACTATTATGGTCATTTAGGTGTTTTCTATTAGTCCCTAATATAAATGAGGGCATAAATAATAATGCATGTATACCACCCCAGGCTATAAAGGTCCAATTGGCACCGTGCCAAAACCCACTTATTAAAAAAATGGCAAAGACATTACGGATACCTTTGTATTTTCCAACTTTAGAACCACCTAAGGGGATATATACATAGTCTCTAAACCAAGTAGACAAAGAAATGTGCCATTTACGCCAAAATTCACCAATACTTCTTGAAAAATACGGGTAATTAAAATTGGTCATTAAATTAAAACCAAATAGTTTGGCTGTACCAATGGCAATATCAGAATAGCCTGAAAAATCACCATAAATTTGGAATGCAAAAAATATTGCCCCCATAAATAAAGTACCTCCTGAATAGTTGGTATAATTTGAAAAAATGTCATTAACAATAGGCGCAAAGGTGTCTGCAATAACTACTTTTTTAAACAAGCCCCAAATGATAAGTTCTATGCCATGTTTAGCATTTTCTTTATCAAAATCACGCTTGTTTAATATTTGTGGCAATAAATTAGAAGCCCGTTCAATAGGTCCTGCAACTAATTGCGGGAAAAAAGACACGAAAGCTGCAAACCCAATAAAATCATTGGTAGGTTTTAATTGGTTCCGATAAATATCAATGGAATATGACATAGTTTGAAATGTATAAAAACTAATACCTACAGGTAATATAACCTGCAGTGTCCACGTATTCTCAACAGTATAACCTACACTATGCAGTAAATCAACCCATGACGTGATAAAAAAATTATAATATTTAAAAAAACCTAATAACCCTAAGTTAAAGCACATACTGCTCCATAACCAGCGTTTTTTTATCTTTTGATTAGATGTTTTATGAATTTTTAAACCGATGTAAAAATCCACAAGTGTACTTAGAGCTATTAAAGACAAAAATCGATAGTCCCACCAACCATAAAATACATAACTGGCTATTAATAAAATGATGTTTTGCGTTTTTAATGATTTTTTTAAAACCCAATACATTATAAATACAATAGGTAAAAAAACAGCAAAGTCTATAGAATTAAAAAGCATAATTATACTAGTGTTTTATATAGCGTTATATGTTCTTGAATCATTTTATGTATATCAAAAGCGTTAGCCCTTTTTAAACAGTGCGCGACTGTTTCTTTATAGAAGGTATTATCGTTGATTAATGTTGTAATGTGTTTGGCCAAGGCTTCGGCATCCGCATCAGGAAATACCAGCCCATGATGTTTTACAATATCGCCCAAACCGGGGGTATCACTGGCAATAAAAGGCTTGCCCGATGCCATGCCTTCAATACAGGACAAAGATAAGCCCTCATAATGCGATGCTAATACCACGATGTCGGCGGTTTTTAAAAGGCGTGGTACATCAGGGCGTACCCCTAAAAACTGCACCCGTGTTTCCAGTTGTAATTGTGTAACCAGGGCTTGGGCATCTTGTAATAAGGGCCCTGTACCTACTAGCAATAGTTTAATATGGTCAGGTAAATGGCTAAGGGCGTTTATAAGGGTAGTTTGGTCTTTTTGTGGGGTAAAGCTGGCTACCTGTATCAGCACCACATCATCGGTCGTCATACCAAATTGGGTTTTGGGGTAAGGCTGCGCCTCTGTAAACGCTGCCACATCAATGCCATTGTAAATTTTGGTGATCTTGTTATGAAAGCGTGCCCCTAAATGGGCTTTTAAACTGTGGTCTACCGCATCTGAAATGCTTATTATACTATCAAACTGTTGATACATCATACGGTCTAAATACTTAAACAGCATGAGTTTGCGGCGCCTGTTGGTGGTGTTGTGTTCGGTAAATACCACTTTAGTCTGTTGCGCGCCTAAACGTTTGGCCAAGGCCACCCAATAGGCGGTGGGGAACAGGTGCGCATGTACCAAGGGGTATTGCTTTAAAAACCGCATGAGTTTACCGCTGTTTAAAGGATTGTAAAGGCCTTTACCTTTGGCATTGATGGTATGTATGGGGATATCATGCGCCAATACCTTGTCATGTAAGGGGGTAGGTGTGGGGTCTAACACCAGAATGCTCACAGCAATACCCGCCTGCTTATACCGGATGCTGGTATGGGCTACCAAGGTTTCAGCGCCACCAGCGCCCAATGAATTGATGATTTGTAAGAGCTTCACTGTTTTACTTTGTTTATGTATAATACATACAGGTGTAACAAAATCCCTAAAGGCACGACGGCCAGGGTTAATAACGGCTTGGGTGATTTTGTTATGCAGGCGGCATCACGTAATTGGATGCTATGTGATATGTAATGGATGGCATTTTTTACCCGCACTTTAAAAAAGCGGCTGTGTTTTAAATAGAGCATGCGGGCGTACTGAAAGCCTTTGGGATGCCTGTAATACTGTTTGATGATGTTTCGTGATGAGCCATCTTCCATATACTCTACCACACAGAGCACCTCATTAAGACATAATAGGGTGTAGCTTTGGTCTATTAACAAATACAGGGTACCAAGGGGCACAAAACGTTCGTTTGGAAAAATAGGATAGGGCGGAAATTGTTTTACCACGTCGGTACGTAGCACCAGTTTTTTATCACCGCTAACCTTATGCACATTGTGTAGGGCTTCTAAGGTGGTTTCGGTGAGCTGTTCGGGCAAGCGTTGGCCTATAACCGTACCATCTTTATAGGCATCTAAACCAATAAAACCTGCGGTACTGTCTTTTTTAGGGGCGCTTGCCCAAAAGCTAATGATATGTTCTACGGCCTCTGGGGGCATAAAATCATCACTATCAATACATACATTCAGTTCGGTATCTATCAAGCGGTAGGCGGCATTGTGGCCCCCGTGCATGCCTTGGTTTTCTTGGTAGTGGTAGCGGATGCTGATCTTGTTGTCGGCTATCCAGCCTTCTACCAAGGTTTTGGTAGTATCGGTAGAGCCATCATCAATAATCAACCAGGTAAAATCTTGGTTGGTTTGGGCTATTAAGCTCTCATAACATTGGTGCAAACAATAAGCACGGTTATAGGTAGGGGTAAAAACGGTGAGTGTTTTCATAGGGTTAACGTTTATCGGCGTAATAAATAAAGAACATTAAAAAGGTGAACATAAAATAGGCGGTTATTATTTTTGCCATGATAATTTCTTGCTGTTTAAAAAAGCGTTGTTTTAACAAGGGGTAAATGATAATAAAAGCCATTATAAACCACGAGAGGTAGGCAAAACGGTTGGAAAAATTAGCCCGAATGACCAACACCCAAAAGGTATTACAAATAAGGTAGGTATTAAACACTTGGTTGTAAAACACATCTTGAAACTGCTTTTTAAAAATAAAATACCAACCTGCTATCACTGGAAAGGCGCTGTAAAAGAGAAAATCCCAACGAAAGCGACCACCTCCAGCACCTTCCATGTCTCCTGATAAATAGGCTGCCAAACGGTCGTCTCCAAAACCCAAACTGGTAAAAATACTGATAAACACACCCCCGACGGCAAATGATAAGGGTATGGCTAGCAACCATACCTTAAAAAAGACCTTGGGTTTGTTATATATATAATTTAATACAAAAGCGACCACGGGTAAGAGCAGGGTTTTATGAAATAACACGGCAATAAGGAAAAAGCCCCCCATTTTAAGTTTATTATTAGTATAACAAAGCCCCCATAAAAACATGGACGTTGCCACGCCATTACGTAAACCGTTCACGCCATAGGTGAAAAAAGAAAAGGAGACCACAAACATTAAAAAAGCATAAAACCAATAGGCTTTAAAATGCGTGATAGACAGCTTATACATGGGATAAATGTACAGTATGGCAGTTATTAAAAAAAAACCGTGTGCATCAACTACATAAGATGTTAATTTAATATATTGATGAAAAAAAATGTCTCTATCTATTGTTATTGCTGCGCCATGCGCATATTGATTAAAATACCTAGCATAAGCAGCCATATCACCAAAGCCTCCTAAATAAGTGATAGGCCGCAAGCCTATATATAACGTTAGTAACACTAATAAAGTAATACCAGCAGATTGGATAAAATTTAAATTTTTTGGATTATTAATATCAACGGTATAGGCGTGAAGCATATTTGATACTACTAAGAAGAAGCAAAAATATATGTACACGTCGTAATAGTATGGTAATGGTATAAAATTAATCATAATGCCTATTTAAAGTTTTATAATTAAATAAGGCTAACCATTCTTTCATGATCATGTCATGGGTAAATTGCTGTACATTGATTATAGCCTGTTTACCTAGGCTTACGCGTTTTTCATCATTAGCCATTAGCGTTATGATACTTTGTGCTAAGGCAGCGGTATCTAAATAAGGTACTAAAAGGCCATCTTGATTGTGGGTGATGATGTTTCTTGGGCCATTAGGGCAATCAAAACTTACGATTGGCAAACCACAGCCCATGGCTTCTAATAACACCATAGGAAAACATTCTGTTAAGGAAGACATGGCGTATATGCTGGCCTCTTGCATGGCTTTGTTTAGCGTATGGGTAGCTCCCTTTAAAGTGATTGTATGCCCTAAGTGTAAGTTGTCTATTTGCGTTTGTAAGCTGCTTATATAGTCAGGTTCACCATCGCCATAAATATCTAAGCACCAATTGGGGTGTGTTTTATGCACTTCGGCCCAGGCTGTTATGAGGTATTCAAAACCTTTTACAGGGGCAATTCTGCCAGCAGCCAGTACCCGTTTTGCTTTTAAATGGGCAGGCGTTGTTGGTACGTGTTGGATACTGTTGGGGATTACTATTTTGTTTTTATTATGGTAATACGGCAATTCATCTTTAGTTAATACCACCAAGTAACTGTATTTCGCTTCTATATACTCTAAAACCTTATAGCGTAGTTTTTTTAAGGGGTGTTTGGTTTGCAAGCGGTTTTGGTGTTTAAAATAGCCTGAGGAATGGTATTCTTTGATGGTTATGGCTTGTTTTGCTAAAAACGGCATCATATAAAACCCAAACTCATAGTTGCATACAATAATCACATCAGGCTTAATAGCTTTAAGGGTGTGTTTTAAACGTTTAAAATGCGCCCATACGTGTTTGCTATTGGTTGGGTGTAAAAACGATTTTTGACGGTTGTAATGTATCCCCAAATCATGTAAGGTGACATTGTTAGGTATGGCATAACAAGGCGCTTTTGCTTCTTGTTGAAAGGTAATTACATGCAAATTTAAATTGGTGTGGGTGCTAAAATAATGCAGCTTATTCGCCATCACACGTTCTAAACCGCCGTGTTTATAGATTTGATCGGTATAATATACAACTGTCATGCTCTACTTATTTTTTCAAATGTCTTAAGCCTAATACGCGTATCATGCCATTAATGGTTTGTACCCCAAAAATAGCCATCAGTTTCCGTTTCACATTAGGCAATAATGTGCGTTTTTTAGGTACCCACGACATGGCGAAGTGGTGTATGCAATAGGTGTTATCTGTTTTTTCAATAACCCCTGTACCATGATTTTTAGCGCAAAAAAAGTCTTTAGGAAACATATACATGGTAGCGGTATCTGTGGTTTGCTGTGTTGCAGTTACCTCTTGGGGAGTAACCTCTTTAAAGGTTTTTACTTGGGTAATTTGCTGCATCATGATGCGTGGTAACGTCCAAGTATCAAAACTACCATCGGGCTTAATAAACTGTTTGCCTTGGTAATAGTCTAAACATTGTTTTACCCAGGTACTGTGTTTTTGCGCCCCAAATACACCTGCTTCAATAATGCCTTGACCTTCAGCGCCTACAAAATAGGGGCGTGGTAGTAAATCATCAAAGGGTTTGAGTACTTCAATATCGGTATCTAAATAAATGCCGCCATGGTGGTACACGGCATACAGGCGAATATAATCGGCTGCAAAGGCATATTTTTTAGTTTCAAAGGCCTGTTGTACCCATAGGTTATTTTCTAAGGGAAACCGCTGGGTATCCCATAGCATAAATTCATAGTCGGGTAAGGCAATTTTCCAGCTATCAATACATTGTTGTATTAAAGGTGGAAAGGGGTCGCCACTGAGCCAACAGTAATGTATTATTTTTGGTATCATGGTTAAGGTGTTTTTTTAAATACAAAATTAGGTAAACAGGCTTTTATTAGTACTTTTTTGGTATTGCATTTACCTGTATAATAAGCTAAGCTTTGTAGTCCATTTTTAAGCGCTTGCAATTTATTTGTGAGGGTGCCTTGACACAGGGTGTAGGCTTTATTGTAATAGTAACGTTCTGTAATATAGCGCCATTCTTTTTTTGAAAACAATGCTTGTTGTTGGTTTTCAAACCTGCGTAAGGTATTTAAAGCGTCTATAATTTTTTTATGTGCTGATAATGAAATTCTAAATTCTTGATGTTCTACTAAGGTAAGCAAAGGGGTATCTAGTACCGCTATATGATGCTTGTGCGCTAAAAATTTGTAATGAAAATATTTGTCTTGAAATCTTGGTATTTCAGAAAAGCCACCTAAATTGTTAAAAACGGCTGTTTTTATAAGTAACATAGATGTAAACACATTACCATCTAAAATAGCGTCTTTTAAGGTGGTACCCCGTGCCATATTTTCTCGTGATTCTATACGGTTATCTTGCTCATCAATACGGTACATACTACACATACAGGCATCTAATTCAGAGGCTTGGGTTAGCACCGCCATTTGTGCTGCTATTTTTTCAGGTTCATAAAAATCGTCATCATCTAAAAAAGCCAAATAAGCCCCGTTAGCTTGTTTAGCACCGGTATTTCTGGCAGCACAGCCTCCTTGATTATGGGTATGGGGGATGTATGTAATTTGCTTATTATTGATGTAAGGCGCTAAGGTTTTTTTTGTGGCCGCTCTAAAATCATCATCATTATTATCATCTACCACAATAATTTCAATAGGGCTATAAGTTTGCTTTAACACACTATCAATGGCTATGGGTAGCCTTGTACTGCGTTTATAAGTAGGGATGACTACAGATACTAACATTTATAGTTGGGGGTGTTTTTTAGAAAAATAAGCCTCTGCACTCAAGGCAGTTTCTAGTTCTTGTAGGTTACGTGTGCCTAATACGCGTTGGCCTTTACCTACTACTATTTCGCCTTTAGCTACGTTTTTAGATACTGTGGTACCCATGCCTATAATAGCACCATCTCCAATGTGCACACCTGGTAAGATGTTGACATTTTGACCAATCCAAACGGCTTTACCAATAATAATGGCTCGGGTATCATAGGTCGTATCATAGGGTATTAGGCTGTTATTGTTATACGTATGATTGCCTGAGTGTAAACACACATTACGGCTTAATATGGTACCATCGCCAATTTGAATACCACCAATACCCATCATAAAACAATTGTCACCAAAACGAACATGGTTGCCAATACTGATATTCTCAGGGTGATAAATAGTACCACCTGCTTTAAAAATAACATTTTCACCTAAGTATTTGAATTTAGGTTTTTGTGTATTAATCACATAAGCATCAATGGCCGCTTTTAAATAGCCCCAATAAAATGCTGCTATTTTTTTTGCAATGTATTTTAGAAGTTTTCGTTTCATTTTACTGTGATTTTTTTAAAAAAATCATCCCATTTTTTAGAAATTGTTTCAATACTATAATTTTTGCTTGTCTCCAAAGCATTGGCACTTAGCTTTTGGATAAGACTAGGGTTTGTAATTAAAGTATTGATTTTTTCTATCAATTCATTTTCATCCCTATTATTAATGACGTAACCATTGATATCATTCTCAATGATTTCACTTGGACCCTCAGGACAATCAAATACTAAACAAGGTAAACCACAAGACATTGCTTCTAAAATAACCATAGGTAACCCTTCAGCTATTGAGGTCATTAGAAAGAAGTCAGATTCCTGATATTTTGATATTATTTCACTTGTATTACCATGAAGTTTAACATTATCATTTAAATTTAAGTCATTTATAAGTTTTTGTAGTTTGGGTCTTTCAACACCATCACCATATATATCAAGAATCCATTCAGGATGTTTTTCTATAATTTTTTCCCATAATCTTATTTGTATATGAAAACCTTTTCTTTTATCATGCATACTGCCTACAGAGATAACATGCTTTCTAATGTTTGTACTGCGATTAGCAAGTATACTCAGTTCGTCTAAACTACTAAGCATATTTTGTATAACAACAGTATTTGTTTTATAGTTGCCATAGTTTTGATCTCTGTGGGTAAGCAAAACAATATGGTCATAGCTATTCATTTTTTTTAAGATGCGTCTTTTTTTTAATAGAAAAACTTTCTGGTTAAAATAGCCTTTTATAAGTTTAGACGTTTCTTCTATGGCTTTCGTAGCAAAATGAAACTCTCTTACGGTAGGTATGCCTAAGTTTAGTTTTGGTACGATAAAATCCTCTACACCATGCTGAGTTACAATAATAATATCAGGTTTTATTTCTGAAATTTTATTTCGGTATACATTTTTTAATTTTTTTTGTAAAATTTTATATGAAACATAAGGTATTATAGGTTGAGTTAGATATGAGGAAATTTTCATATCATAAAAATTTACTTTATTTGAGTAGTTATAAGCAAACTCTTTGTTCTTTTGATCGTTAATTAGTATGTGTATGTCATACCCTAATCTTTCTGAAAAATAATTAACTTTATTTGCCAATACTTTTTCAGTACCGCCTTTTTGTGCTAATGAGCCTATACAATATAATATTTTCACAATAATTATTAATTAGTATGCTTATTTATAAATGTTTGGATATCTAGGTTATAAAAATCTTGAATATCTTTTTTTAAATGTTCTGTTGACCAATTCCACCAAGCAATTGTGTTTAATTTGGCTATAGTTTCGGCATCATACTTCACTTTGATAGTTTTTGCTGGCACTCCTGCAACTACATGATAATCAGGAACGTCTTTTGTTACTACTGTATTAGCAGCAATAGTAACACCATTACCAATGGTTACTCCTGGCATAATATAAACACCCATGCCTATCCATACATCATTGCCAATAGTAATGCCTTCTTTTTGTTTGATATTTTTAATAATAGTATTTGGTTCGCCATCCTTTTCGGTGAGTAATTCATTTTTAAACAAATTATTCACCAACGGAAAATTGGTTATAGGAGACGCTTTGTGATAGCCTTCATCTACTATAAAACGCACATTATTAGCAATACTGCAGTAATTACCTATTTTTAAAGGCGCTTGAGTCCAACGGAATACAAGTGCCCCATTAGTATAAGTACCTGTACCTAAAGAGCTATGTGTATCTTTTTTTAAAAATACATAGTCATGAATTTTTAGTGTGTGATTGTAATCTACACCTAATATTCGCCATAAAATGTATCTTATTTTTCTTAGCATTTATTTTTATTTTATAAAGTTTACTATTAAAGATTTAACTCTTTCAAATACAAATCGAAAATGTTTAACCATGATTAACATCATTATTACATAAATGGTAAATGACATTAAACATATTTTAAATGCATATATAAAAAATTCAAAAAAGCTATTTATGTTTGTATCTAGAAATTTATTTTTAAATACAAAAACAATAACGACAGATATTGATAAAACAAATGTATTATATATAAAGCCTTTCCAATACAGCATTACATTTAAATTAAAACCATTTTTAAAAAGGTAATATGGTTTCCACATTAGCACAATAATACTCATACTAATAAATGTGCCAAGCATAATACCCAGCATGCCAAAATTTTTAGCTAAAATTATAGATAATATCAAATTTAATAAACCTTCAGTAATAGGAGCCCAAGTGTCATCATATAAGCCATATGCTTGTATGAAATTATCAACAGTGCCTCGAATTTGAAGAATAAATAAATTAAGAAGCATGAATAAGAATATGTTTTTATCTAGCAAATATTTGTCTCCAATCCATAAACTTATAAATTGTTCAACGGTAGAATAAAGAATAAAAAAGCTTATACCAGCAATAAAAAAGCGTAAGGACATAATTTCCCAAAACACTTTATTAATTTTATTTTTATCATTCTCTGCTACTAAATTGCCAACTCCAGCGCCAACTCCTGAGAAGAAGTTGTTTATTACTTTTGAAAAATTATTAATAATTAATTGATAATTTCCAAAAAATGCAACACTGGATACACTAATAAAGATAAAAATTAATAATTGATCAGTACCAACTAGTATAAAAGAACTTAGTCTATGAACTGACATTTGTTTAATTTTTTTAATTATTACAGGATATTCTTTTAACAAAGAAAGTTTGTTTGTGTTATACTGTAACCAAGGATAATTTTTTTTAATAGCTTTCCTTAAAAAAATACAGTTTAATGTTGATATTAAGACATCTATTAGAATATATCCTATAAAACTCTTATAGTGATAAACAACAATAATTTGTATAATAATTTTTAGTAAATTAAATAACGAGAAATATGACGTTATTATGTAGTTTTTTTGATCTGCTTGTAATAAAATTATATTATAGTTATAAAAATAATTTTGTAATGTTGAATAAAGTAGAGCGTAGAATAAGATATAAACAAGATATAATGGCAGATTTAAACTTTCAAATATATAAGGGAAGAAAAAAGATAGAATAACACCACAGATAAAAACCACATAACCAATTTTTTTATATATGGAACCAAAAAGGTTAATAATATCATTTATTTTCTTGTGATTATTTTTGAAAATAGGTTCATACAATGTAAAACCTATAGCAGAACCAATACCTAATTCAGCTAAATTTAAAAAACCTAGAAAACCTAAAAGTGTACCATTTAAACCTATGAATTCATCACCCAAATACTCTAAAAATAATTTTCTAGAAAAGAAATAAGCAGGAATACTCAATAAGGAGAAAAAAACTCCAAATTTTGCATTTTTAACTATATTAGAAACTCTAGACATAATTAAAAAACAGATTTAATATTTAAAATCATACCGTATAGTTTTATAGGTAGCAATTTTATCAGCTTTACTTTTGTTTTTGTTTTAAGAGGTAACTTATAATTAGAAATTATTTTCTTTATTTGCTTTCTATATGAGAGGTCTTTATCTAAAAATTTATTTTTAAAAATTTCATCATAAGTGTTGGCTAAAAAAATTATTTGTAATTTTTCAGCTTCTTCTTTTGCTTTTATTGTAAATAAGTCACTGTACTTGTTTAAACTTAAAACGCATTCAATTGAATCTAACCTGTTTTTTGATAATTTTGACCTAATAGCACTACTATCTTCAACAAAATATGTGTACAATTTTTTATTTAAGTAACCTATTGAATCAACTTGTTTCATTACCTCCATCGTAAAAGGTATGTCTTCGTAAATTTTATTAGGTACAAAACGCAAATTTTCAAGTATACTTTTTTTATATAGTCTACGCCATACAGCAAATTTTTTGTGTTTAATGATTCTTTCTACAGCGTCTTTTTTTGATTCAATTATAAAATTTTCTTCGTAATTGACATCAAAATCATTGATTGCATCTGATTTTATCATATCACATTCAACAACTGATAACTTTTTACTAATTGAAAAATTAACAAGGATTTCTATCATTTCTTTAGAGACCCAGTCGTCACTATCAACAAAACTTATATATTCCCCTCTAGCCGCAATCAAACCACCATTTCTTGCATCACCAATGCCACTTTTTTTTTGTTTAATAAGTTTAATTCGGTTATCTTTTTTTTGTAATTCAGTGCATATTTGAAAAGTATTATCTGTTGAACCATCATCAACTAAAATGATTTCAATATTCTGATAAGTTTGATTTAAAACACTGTTAACGCATCTAACAATATACTTTTCCCTATTAAAAAAAGGAATAATAATACTTACTAAAGGGTGTGTTTTAGAGTCTACCATCAATATTCATTTTTAACACCCCTTTAACATCATATAATACCCCTTTAGGCGCTAAGAGGCGCTGGAGGTTTTGTTGTAAAAAGGCTTGGTGTGCTACGGTTAACACCACGGCATCATAAGTACCTGCTTCGCCAGCCTTAGTAGCTTCAAGGTTTTGGGTGGTTTTTAAACCGTATTCATGCATAACCTCCTCGGGGTTTGCCCAAGGGTCATAAATGGTGATGTTTGTACCATAGCTTTGTAATTGGGTAATGACATCTACCACTTTGGTGTTTCGTACATCGGGGCAGTTTTCTTTAAAGGTAATGCCCAATACCAAGATGTTGGCATTTTTAATAGTGATGTCGTTTTTAATCATCAGTTTAATGACCTCTGAGGCTACATACTGCCCCATACCGTCATTAACGCGGCGGCCTGCTAAAATAATTTCTGGGTGGTAGCCCACTTCTTGTGCTTTTTGCGCTAAATAATAAGGGTCTACACCTATACAGTGGCCACCTACCAAACCGGGTTTAAAGGGTAAAAAGTTCCATTTGGTACCTGCGGCTTCTAATACAGCATGGGTATCAATGTTCATGAGGTTAAAAATTTTAGCCAACTCATTCACAAAGGCAATGTTAATATCGCGCTGTGAATTTTCTATCACCTTAGCCGCTTCGGCTACCTTAATGGTAGGGGCTAGGTGGGTGCCTGCGGTAATAACGCTGGCATATAAGTCATTCACCTGTTGGCCAATGGCTGGTGTAGAACCGGCAGTCACTTTTAATATTTTTTCAACGGTATGTTCTTTATCACCGGGGTTGATGCGTTCTGGCGAGTAGCCTGCAAAAAAATCGGTGTTAAAACGCAAACCACTCACTTGTTCTAAAATAGGCACACATTCGTCTTCAGTAACTCCGGGGTATACGGTAGATTCATAAATAACAATATCGCCAGCTTTTAAAACCTTGCCCACGGTTTCACTAGATTTGTACAGCGGTGTTAAATCGGGGCGGTTGTTTTTATCAATGGGTGTTGGTACGGTTACAATGTAATAATTGCAGTGTTTGATAGCCTCTAGGTCTGTGGTGCAGTACAAACCGTTTTGCGCATTGGCTTGTGGTTTGATAACTGCTTGCAGCACGCTGTTGTCTACTTCTAAAGTGCTATCAACGCCTTGCATGAGTTCGTCTACACGAGCTTGGTTAATATCAAAACCTACCACTGGGTATTTGGTGGCAAATAAACGGGCGAGGGGCAAGCCTACATAGCCCAAACCTATAATGGCAATATTTGGTGTATTCATGAGTGTGTGTTGTTATTGGCCAATGGCATGGTATTCAAAACCAATGGCTTCCATAGTCTGTTTATCTAATATGTTGCGGCCATCAAAAATAAAGGCCGGTTTTTGCATGCTGTTGTAAATAGCGTCCCAATCTAAGCTTTTAAAGGCATCCCATTCCGTCATAATGGCAATGGCATGGGCCTCTTTAACCGCGTCATACGGATTTTGCAATACCGCTACGTTGTTTTGGTTCTCATCTTCGGTACGGGTGTTTAAATAATTAAGGTCGGCATATACTTTTTGTGCCGGTACCTTGGGGTCGTACACCGCTATATGCGCTTGCTCGTTCAATAAATGATCGGTGACGTAAATGGCGGCCGACTCGCGGGTATCATTGGTGTCTTTTTTAAAGGCCCAACCTAATACGGCTATTTTTTTACCCGATACAGTGTTGTATAGGGTTTTAATTAAACGATCGGCAAAACGGCGCTTTTGGTGGTCGTTCATAATGATAACCTGTTCCCAGTAATTGGCCACTTCTTGTAAGTTATACGAACGGGCAATGTATACCAGGTTTAAGATATCTTTTTGAAAACACGACCCGCCAAAGCCTACCGAGGCTTTGAGGAATTTAGGGCCTATACGCGAATCTGTACCGATGGCTTTGGCAACCTCATCTACGTTAGCACCCGTGAGCTCACAGAGTTCTGAGATGGCATTGATAGACGATACGCGTTGCGCTAAAAAGGCATTGGCCGTAAGTTTAGATAACTCTGACGACCATAAATTGGTACGTAAAATACGGTCTTGCGGCACCCAACTGGCATAAACGCTGGCCAAACTTTCAATAGCGGCCTCGTTTTCGCCGCCTATAAGCACACGATCGGGCTGTAATAAATCATCAACCGCCGTTCCTTCGGCTAAAAACTCAGGATTGGATAAAATATGAAAATTAATACCATTACCGGTATTGTGTAAAATGCTTTTAATGGCCTCGGCCGTACGTACGGGAAGGGTTGATTTTTCAACCACAATTTTATCGGTAGTAGCCACTTTGGCAATGTTACGGGCACATAGCTCAATATATTTTAAATCGGCCGCTTGCCCTTTGCCTTTACCGTAGGTTTTGGTAGGGGTGTTTACCGAGATAAAAATCATATCGGCCGCATCAATGGCTTCATCAATGGCTGTAGAAAAAAACAGGTTTTTACCACGGGTAGCGCCCACAATATCGGCCAACCCCGGTTCATACACCGGTAATTTTGTTAGGTCTGCATCATTCCAGGCCGCAATACGATCGGCATTGATGTCAACAATGGTTACCTTGATATTAGGATTTTTTTGTGCGATGACCGCCATGGTAGGCCCGCCGACGTAGCCAGCCCCAATACAACAAATGTTTTTAATAGTCATGTAATTATAGTAATATTATAAATGCTCCCAATACCAACGTACGGCGGCTTTTAAGCCTTGGCTAACGCTGTATGCGGGATTGTAATTGAGTAATGTTTTTGCTTTATCTATAGAAGCCAAAGAATGTGGAATATCGCCCGCTCTGTTATCACGGTGTTTGATGGCCACATCGGCTATTTTAGGGTCAAATTCCGACAAATAGTCTTTTAATAATGTGGTAAGTTCTAACAGTGTAGTACGCTCACCAAAGGCCACGTTATATACCTGGTTAAGAGCTGCTTGATTGGTTGTAGTGATGGCCTTAAGGTTCATTTGCACCACATTATCAATATAGGTGAAATCGCGTGAGTAGCTGCCATCACCATTAATATACGGCGATTCGTGTTTTACCAATTGTTGCACAAACTTTGGTATAACGGCTGCATAGGCCCCGTTAGGGTCTTGGCGCTTGCCAAATACATTAAAATAACGCAAGCCAATGGTATCTAGGCCATAGGTTTTGTTAAAAATATCGGCATACAACTCATTTACATATTTGGTGATGGCGTATGGCGATAGTGGTTTACCAATAGTATCTTCTACTTTAGGTAAGGCTTCATGGTCTCCATAGGTAGAAGAGCTTGCGGCATATACAAAACGCGTTACTTGAGCATCTCTAGCCGCTATAAGCATGTTTAAAAAGCCTGAAATATTCACATCATTGGTGGTTGCCGGATCGTTAATAGAACGTGGCACCGAGCCTAAAGCCGCTTGGTGTAACACAAAATCAACGCCTTTACAGGCTTGGTGGCAGTGGTTGATGTCTCTGATATCGCCCTCTATAAGGGTAAACAGGGTATTGTCTAGAAATGGCGCGATATTATGGCGTTTGCCCGTGGCAAAGTTATCTAAACAGACCGTTTTAATGTTGTTTTCTAATAAGGTTTCAATAAGGTTTGAACCGATAAAGCCAGCACCGCCTGTAACGAGTACGGTTTTATCTTGTAATGCTTGTAACATGCAATTTGGGTTTATTAATAGCTGCGCAAATATGTAAAAAAATATTAAACCAGCATACTTATTATGTTAATGATTCATTTTTTCCGACGAAATCCCCTTGTTAACCATTAGGTAACATTGTAGTGCGTTTTATACCAATTTACAAACGCTTTAACGCCTTGGTTGATGGGGGTGTGGGGTTGGTAATTATAATCGTGTATTAAATCGTCTACATTGGCCCAGGTACGCGCCACATCACCAGGTTGCATGGGTAGCATGTGTTTGATGGCGGTTTTACCTAAGTGGGTTTCAATAGCTTCTATAAAGTCTAGTAATTTTACGGCGTTGTTATTACCTATATTATAGACCTTATATAAGGTGTTGCTGTCTATTCTTGGTTTTGTGTCTTTTTCAATGATGCGTACAACACCCTCTACAATATCATCTACATAGGTGAAATCGCGGGCCATATCACCGTGGTTGAATACCTTTATGGGTTGGCCTTTAACAATGGCATCGGTAAATAAAAAGAGTGCCATATCGGGTCTGCCCCAAGGCCCATACACGGTAAAAAAGCGTAAGCCTGTGGTAGGTATTTTAAATAAATGGCTGTAGGTATGCGCCATAAGCTCGTTACTTTTTTTACTGGCGGCATATAAACTGATAGGGGTATCTACTTGTTGGTTGGTGGTAAAAGGTATTTGGGTGTTCAGCCCATACACGCTAGAGCTGCTGGCGTAGACCAGGTGTTTGATGTGATGGTGACGGCAGCATTCTAAAATATTTAAAAACCCTACAATATTAGCATCAATATAGGTTTCAGGGTTTTCAATACTGTAACGCACCCCTGCTTGAGCGGCTAAATTACAAACAATGTTTATATTATGGGTGCTAAATAGCTGGGGGAGCGCCTCCCGGTCTTCTAAATGCATGCGCACAAAGGTGAACTGCGGGTGCGCGGTGCTGCTTGTTTGTTTTAAAAACACCGAAGCATCGTTTTTAGAAATGCCTAGAGCTTCTAGACGAGCGTATTTTAAGTTGACATCGTAATAATTGTTGATATTGTCTAAACCAATAACCTGATGCCCTTTGTTTAGAAGTACTTGGCATACGTGAAAGCCTATAAAACCGGCAGCGCCTGTAACCAATATTTTCATATCTATCATGTATTGAGACCTCAAAGATGCTAAATTGTATTGAGTTATGCTGAAAAAAGCCTAAAAAATAACGTTTGTAGTATATTACCTAAGATTACATAAGGGTTTATGAAGCGCATAGACCTTATCAAAATCGACCATCCGCATAAGAATCCCTACCTATCACACCGCTTGATGTATTTAACCGAATTTAATATCGCTTTTGGCGAAATAAGTAAAAACCGTGTTTGGCAGATAAAAAGTATTACTAAATTTACACCCGGAAACAAACAAGATTGAATTGATTAATAGCAAGTTGATTTAATTGTTTAATACAGTACTTAAAAGTTCTTTTAGATTAAAAAGTCTCTCTGAGTTGATGTTTCATGCTGCAAGCACAAAGGCTTTTTAGGTATTTTATGGCAATTATTTACACCATTGATTTGATATTAACTATTTATGATTAAGAGGGAACATACCACAAACTTTAATTTTTTACTAGCCAGTGAGGGGTTACGTTTTTATGTTTTGTCTTATAAAACATATGATACATGCTAACCCAAACTAAAATATACTTATCATCTCCCCACATGGGCGGTACGGAGCGCCAATATGTGAATGAGGCTTTTGATACCAATTGGATTGCGCCTTTAGGACCTAATGTGAATGGTTTTGAAGAAGCCATACAAGCGTATTTAGGAGGTACGAAGCATGTAGCTGCCTTAAGCGCCGGTACAGCAGCTATTCATTTAGCATTGCAGTTATTAGATGTTGGTGCAGGTGACGAGGTATTATGCCAAAGTTTTACCTTTTCAGCATCAGCCAACCCTATTGTGTACCAAGGCGCCACACCTATTTTTATTGATAGTGAACGTGATACTTGGAACATGTGTCCTGAGCTTTTAGAAACTGCTATTAAAGCACGTATACAGCAAGGTAAAAAGCCTAAAGCTATTATTGCCGTGCATTTATATGGTATGCCCTACAAGGCCGAGGCCATACAAGCCACTGCGAACACCTATGATATACCCGTGATTGAAGATAGCGCCGAAGCTTTAGGGAGTACTTATAAAGGACAGGCTTGTGGTACTTTGGCTGATATGGGGGTATTATCATTTAATGGCAATAAAATTATTACCACATCGGGTGGTGGTGCGTTAATAACAAATACCCAAGCCTTGAAAGATAGGGCGGTATTTTTAGCCACCCAAGCCCGCGATGAGGCACCGCACTATCAACATTCGGCTATTGGTTACAATTACCGCATGAGTAATGTGGTAGCTGGTATTGGTAGAGGCCAAATGGAAGTACTAGACGACCGTGTTGCTGCCAGACGCCGCAATTACGACTTTTATAAACAACACTTGTCACATTTTAAAAACGTGACGTTTTTAGAGGAGCCTGCTGGTTTGTTTTCAAACCGTTGGTTAACCTGTATTTTAACCGATTCATACAGCACGCGTGAGGCCATTCGCCTTACGTTATTAGAAGACGCTATAGAATCTAGACCTTTATGGAAACCTATGCATACGCAACCCGTATTTAAAGATTGTGCGCATGTTACCAATGGTGTATCTGAAGACCTTTTTAATAGAGGCCTTTGTTTGCCTAGTGGTTCTAATTTAACCCCCAGTGATTTAGACCGTATTTTACATACTATATTAAAAACCCCCAATTTATCATGATGCAAAATTACCTCTTTAAACTATCGCAACGCTATGCCTCAAAATGGCTGGTATTTGCTATTGACCTAGCTATTGTTTTGGCTACCTTATTTGTGGCCTATGTGATACGTTTTAATTTTACGCTTAACTTTGACACCAACCAGTTTTTTGTGCAATTACCATTTTTAGCACTTGTAGCTGGTGTGAGCTTTTTATTAGTAGGCTCTTATAAAAGTGTGATTAGGCATACCGGCTTTACCGATGTGGTCAATGTATTTAAAGCCGTACTGCTTATTGCAACTATTTGTAGTGTTGGTGTGTTAACCAACAGAGCCTTTGGTATCTTGCCTAAGTTTACCATTCCGTTAACCATTATTGTCATGCATGCCTTATTAAGTTTTGTAGCCTTAGCAGGGAGTAGGTTAGCATTTAAATTAATTTACAACACCTTAAAATGCAAGTTTAAAACCTCTAAAAACATTTTAATTTATGGGGCGGGCGATTCTGGTATTGTAACCTATAACGCCTTATTAAGTGGTACCGATAAAAAGTTTAACATTATTAACTTTATTGATGATGATGCTAAAAAACGTGGTAAATTAATAAATGGTATTAGTATTGTACCCTCAAAAAATGTAGATACCCGTTTTATTAAGAAGCATGGTATTGATGAAATTATTGTAGCTGCCCAAACGATTGAACCAAGACGTATTATACGTTTGGTAGATAGTTTAACAGCTTTAGATGTAGAAGTTAAAAAAGTACCACCTATTGAAAAGTGGATTGATGGCGAGTTTAGTGCGAACCAAATTAAACAATTCCAGATTGAAGATTTATTAGGCCGTAAGCCTATAGAAATAGAAAATCCTAACTTAATTAATGAATTTAAAGGCGAAACGGTTATTGTAACGGGCGCTGCAGGTTCTATTGGTAGTGAGTTAGTAAATCAAATTTCTAATTTTGATGTGAAGCATTTAATATTGGTAGATCAAGCCGAATCTGCTTTATACGATGTACAACAAGATTTAAAACGTGCTGGTAAACACAATTTTACAGCCATTGTAGCTGATATTAGAGATGGTTTACGTATGGACAGTATTTTTCAATACTACAAACCTACTATGGTGTTTCATGCGGCGGCTTACAAGCATGTGCCTTTAATGGAAAAATCGCCTTACGAGGCTATTAAAATAAATGTAAACGGTACGAAGTTATTGGCCGATACCGCGTCTAGATATAACGTTAGAAAATTTGTGTTTGTATCTACTGATAAAGCGGTGAATCCTACCAGCGTGATGGGGGCTACCAAGCGTATGGCTGAAATGTATATTAGCTGTTTACAAAAAGAAAGTAAAACCAAGTTTATTACTACCAGATTTGGTAATGTACTAGGGTCTAACGGGTCTGTTATACCATTGTTTAAAAAGCAAATAGAACAAGGCGGACCGCTAACATTAACTCATAAAGATATTACGCGTTACTTTATGACCATACCTGAAGCCTCACAATTGGTATTAGAAGCAGGTACAATGGGTAAAGGCGGTGAGATCTTTATTTTTGATATGGGTGATTCTGTTAAGATTTTTGACCTGGCTAAAAACATGATTAAACTATCAGGCTTACATTACCCTGATGATATTGATATTAAAATTACAGGTTTACGCCCTGGTGAAAAATTATACGAAGAGTTATTGGCTAATGGTGAAAATACCTTATCTACCTACCATAAGAAAATTATGATAAGTAAAACCAGAGACCTTGACCACGCAAATGTAAAAGCACAAATAGAAGAGCTTTGTATTACCAACCGTTTTCAAAACAACAACATTGTTTTAAAAATGAAGGAGTTAATACCAGAATATAAATCAAATAACTCAGATTATGAGCGTTTTGATAAGCGTGTGCAAATTTATAAGAAAGCCAAAAGCTTAACTGAAGGCCAAAGTAACAAACCAAACAAAACCTCTAAGAGCCTTTAATAACTGGTTAAAAATTATTATTTTCCCCAAATATATTATATTGTATGATCCGCTATTTTAATAGATGCAAGCTTGTATGCCTGTGTGTTATGTTGTTAGCTCTCACATCTTGCTACACCAAAAAAGATGTGGTGTATTTTCAGAATGCTAAAAATTTTGAAACCATTGTTGATACCGATACCTTTAAAGCCAAACTTAAAATTGGCGATATTTTAAGTATTAACGTATCTACTTTAAACCTTGAAGTAACCAAACCTTATAACTTAGTAGAAGCTACAGGTGGTGATGGTGGTGGCCAGTTAATAGATTATCTTATTGATGCCGATGGTAATATTGATTACCCGGTATTAGGGAAGATTAAAATGGTAGGCCTTACGGTTGAAGAAGCCAAGGAACTTTTAAAAAAGAAATTTGAACAAGGGCAACTCCTTAAAGACCCGGTGGTTATTATGCGTATAAAAAATTACCGCGTGAGTATTTTAGGTTGGGTAAATAGCCCGGGGGTTTACCCTATAAGTGGTGAGCGTATTTCAATATTAGAAGCTATTGCCATGGCAGGCGACCTTAATATTAACGGGCAACGTAAAGATATTATGGTGATTAGAGATTTTAACGGCACCAAGACCTATACAGAAATAGATTTAACCAGTAAAGAAGTGTTTAACTCGCCGGTGTTTTACTTAACGCAAAATGATATTGTATATGTAAAACCTAATAAAGGTGGTATAAGTAGAGCGTCTGGTGATTCCCGTATTGGCGTTATATCTTCTGTAGCCGGTATTATAGTTAGTTTAGCAGTTTTACTTACCCGATAAGACAATTACTATTATATGGAACCTTTAAACCAGCACCCTAAAGGAAACGGATTTCAAAATTTTGATTTTAAAAAATTTATAAGCGGCTATACCAAGCATTGGAAATGGTTTGTACTTTCAGCACTCGTTTGTTTGGTGTTTGCCTATTTTCAAATTCGTTCTTTAGTACCACAATATACCGCCATGGCTAAAATTATGGTGTTAGATGATGGTGAAAATGAAACCGGAAAAGCAGCTATTAAAGATTTAACCATTTTTTCTGGCGATGAGGCCGCTAAAATAGATGATGAAATTCAGGTAATTAAGTCTAGAGAGTTTTTACGTAATATTGTGGATAAACTGGATTTAAACATTCAGTATTTTTCTATTGGGCGTGTTAATGATTATGAATTATACAGCAATAAGCCATTTCAAATTAATTTTATAGCATCAGATTCGTTAATTAATGAAGTGGGGTTTACCTTTTATGTAGAAGCAACATCTAACACGCATTTTAATTACAGGTTACATGAAGATGATGCCCCCAAACCACTGGCCTTTGGTGAAAAAATTGATACGCATTTTGGTGGGATGATTTTAACACCTAACACCAATATTAGTGGTTATAACAATCAAATTATTAAAGTAAACATCATTCCTGTTGAACGTATTGCGCAAGGTTTAAAAGGCCGTATAGGGGTGTACCCCAGTGGGGAATCGTCTAAAGTATTAAATATTACAATGGACGACCCTGTGGAGAAAAAAGCCATTGATATTATAGGGACGCTTATTGATGAATACGATACCTCGTCTATTAATAAAAAACGCCGACAAGCGATTAACACGGCTAACTTTATTAATGAGCGTGTACAATCTATTGCATCTGATCTTGAAAACGTAGATGATAGTATTGTAGGGTTTAAATCGCGTAACCGTATTGCAGATATGGCCAGTTCATCGGAACAGGCGTTTAGCTCTAGTGTGCAAAATGAAGAAATGATTCAAAGTGCTAAAACCCAGCTGAGTTTGTTAGATTATATGGGCGGTGCTTTGGGTGATAATCCTTATGAAAGCATTCCGTCTAACATAGGTGGTGGTGATGCCGCTATTAACAATATGGCGTCACGCTACAACGAGTTGTTAGCGCAACGCAGTAATTATTTAAAGAGTGCTGGCGAGAATAATGCCGTGGTGGTAGAATTAGATAATACGCTTGGGCAAATACGCGGTAACCTTTTGCAAAGTATTAACAATACCAAACAAACCTTAAACATACAATTAGGCGCTTTACAAAATAGTTCACGTAAAATAAATTCAAAATTATACTCTGCACCTAACCAAGAGCGTACCTTACGTTCTATACAACGTAAGCAGGGTATTATAGAATCGATGTACATTTTTCTTTTAGAAAAACGTGAGGAAGCCCATATATCTATTTCATCGATTTCACCAAAAATAAAAGTGGTTGAAAGCCCTTATAGCTTGGGTAGTTTTATAGCGCCACAGCCTACAGTGCTTATTTTTGGGGCTTTATTTTTAGGTTTGTTTATACCGTTTGGTGTTATTTACGTGAAAGATTTATTAGATACTAAAATTCATAGTAAAGAAGACTTGCAACAGGAAATTCCTAATATTACGGTACTGGGTGAAATACCAAATTTTGGCAATAAGGCCAATGGTTTGGTAACCAAGCACGACCGTTCTATTATGTCTGAATCGTTTAGAATTATACGTACCAACCTTGACTTCATCGCGCGCGGTAGACAAGTAAAAACGCATAACAATGTGATTTTTGTAACCTCTACTATTAGTGGCGAAGGAAAATCGTTTGTGAGTTTAAACTTGGCATTAACAATGGCCAATGCAGGTAAACGCGTGTTGTTACTTGGGGCTGATATACGAAACCCACAAATTTATAAAGCTATTAAACGCCGTGTAGATACGGAAGAAGCTGATATTGGTTTAACAGATTATTTAGTAGATGATACCTTAGGTATTCAAGATGCTGTAAACCCGTATGATATTAATGACGTGTCTATTGATATTATGCTATCTGGTAAAATACCACCAAACCCTGCAGAGTTATTGATGAGTGACCGCATGAAAGTATTATTTGATACTGTTTCTGAACAGTACGATTATGTTATTGTAGATACAGCTCCTGCCATGTTAGTCACAGATACATTATTAATAAGCCAATATGCGGGTCATACCATATATGTAACCCGAGCAGGCTATACCGAAAAGCGCATTTTAAACTTTGCCAAAGAATTACATACCGATAAGAAATTAAACGGTATGATGCTTGTGGTGAATGATGTACAAGAATCTAACTATGGTTACGGTGGTAATTATGGGTATTATGCAGCACCCCAAAAGAAACGTTGGTTTAAAAAAGGGAAGGCTTAAAAACGACATATTTTAATATAAAAAACGTCTGTGATATTATAATTACAGACGTTTTTTTTTGTTTGTGATATGGCATGATGATATCAACGTATGAGTGTGTTTATAGCGTTTGGTTTTTGATACAATGCCTTGTGCCCAAAATTACGCGAGCTGATGTGATAAGAATTTGAAAAGTGTTGTTTAACTGTGTTTGTAATGATGTCGTTTTTCGCTGTTTTTATATGGTTTAATTTATATCTTTTTTCAGCTTTTCAGGTTGTTGTCGGCTATCAAAAATAGTAATGATTTCAACTTCATTTTTAGGGAAATTAATCTGATAATATAAGGTTGTTTGTTTTGTTACAACACATTTATACAGGTTTTTAGAATTCAGATGATTTCGGAAAGCTTTCTGGATGCACTGAAATTTGGTTGATTTTTTCAGTTAATTTAGTAATAAAATCATCTCTTGTTTTTGAATTCCAATGTTTTATTAAGTATTCTGATAGTTTTAGAAGCTTAGTTTCTGCAAGAGCAGATAAAAATACAGTCATTATTTACGACATTTTATTTAAAAAATCCTCGTAAGAAATCCTTCGTCCTTCTTTAAGGTCTTGAATGCCTTTTTTTATTTCTGCTTGCTCAGAGGCAGTAAGGTCATACCAAAAATCTTTTTCTTCTTTTTTTACAAAATCAGCTATACGTTGAATAAATTCAGCGTTTTCGTTTTCTAAAATGATTTTTAATAATTCTAGTTTTGTGGTTTGTATGCCCATGTAAATAAAAATTGTCTTAAACAAATTTACAAAAAAACAGCTCAATTTTAATACCAGGTTTTTGATACCATGCTTTGTAGTGAGATGTAACGCGAACTGAGTTGCTAGGATTATAGGTTATATTGAGGGGGACTGTACAAACTTCGGCATATTTTTTAGCGTGCTTTACTAGATAGTGTAGGCATCACGTAAATCTGAAAAGTTTACACCTTTTACGGTGCGACCATTTTAATACCTAGGCAAGGAATTATTCTTTTTGTAAGCATAATTTTTTGCATCATCATCAGTTCGCGTGATGCGATTTTATTGGTATCGTATTGTGTACTATGACTTCTCGATCAATGCCTTGTGCCTCAAAATCACGTGAACTGATGCCATATTAGTATTTAACTGGCGTAATATGCAAAGGCATCAATAATAATGGCATCATCTACTTTGCAATCTATTTTAGGTTTTCCTATGGCTTCTAACAATACAAAATTAATATTGCCGTGGTTATTCTTCTTGTCATATTTAAGAAGCTCCATTATTGGTTCATATTCAGAGGCATCAATTTTCACTTTGCCATAGTAACTAACAAATAATGCTTTAATTGCATCTGTAGTTTCTAGAGGAAACCCTGTTAATTGAGTAGAAATATAGTTTGCTAAAATCATGCCTATTACAATAGCTTCGCCATGCAATAGTGTTTGCTTGTTTGGGTGACTTAAAAAATAAGATTCTATGGCGTGCCCAAGGGTATGCCCATAGTTTAGGGTTTTGCGTATACCATCTTCAAAAGGGTCTTCGCTAACCACATGCTTTTTTATAAGTACCGATTCATAAATAAGCATGTCTAAATCGGCCAAGGTTAATGCGGCTAAATCTTGAAACTTTTGCCAATAGGTATCACCGCTAATGAGGCCGTGTTTTAGCATTTCGGCAAGACCAGAGCGCATTTGGTTTGCTGGTAGTGTATTTAAAAAATACGGATCTATAAGTACCATATCTGGGTCGCTAATAACCCCAATTTGATTTTTTAAATGCCCTAAATCTACGCCTGTTTTTCCACCTACCGAAGCATCAACCATAGATAATAGGGTAGTAGGCACATTAACATAAGCAATACCTCTTTTAAAGGTACAGGCTACAAAACCACCAAGATCTGTAATAACGCCACCGCCAATGTTTATCATAAGACTTTTTCTATCGGCATCAAGATCAGACAGGGTGTTCCAAACGCCCACACAAGTGTCTATGGTTTTATGTATTTCGCCCGATGCTATTTCAATAATCTCAATAGCAACATTGGTTTCTAAATGTTTTAAAAATAAAGGTAAACAATGGGTGTGCGTGTTTTCATCTACTAAAATGAAGATTTTAGAGAAATTATGTTGTGTAATGTGCGCATTTATAGAAGTGTAGCACGTATTGTTAAAATGAATTTTACAATTTTTATAACTAATAGAATCCATAAAAAAAAGTTAAAATTTTTAAAGCCGTGAAATTACGGCGTTTTTATATAAAATGATAGCATAAGGTTAATTATATTTGCCGAAAATTTTGAAGATAATGCAACAAAACAATCAAATCTTTAATAATACTGAAATTGCGTTTTCATTAAAGAACAATACCGCTTTAAAACGCGCGTATTATTTGTTTAGAATGATTTCTATAGCGCCCTTGGTTAAAATAGGCACTGCACTTACCCATGTTGCTATAAAATTACGTTTGCCTATTGATGGTTTAATACGTGCTACCGTATTTGATCATTTTTGTGGCGGTGTTAACGAAAACGATTGCGTACCTGTAATTAATGCGATGTATGACAAAGGGGTGTGTTCTGTATTAGACTATTCTGTGGAAGGCAAAAATGATGAAACACATTTTGATGCGTCATGCGAAAAAATACTAGAGATTATTGAATTTGCCAAACATTTAGAAGCTATACCTATTGCGGTTTTTAAACCTACGGCATTTGGTAGTATACGTTTGTATGAAAAAGTAGGTGCTGGCAGTACATTAAGCCCTGATGAACAAGATGCATGGCAACGTATTGTAGCGAGGTTTGATGCCGTTTGTAAAAAAGCCAAAGCTTATGACGTTGCTATTTTAGTTGATGCCGAAGAAAGCTGGATGCAAGATGCCGCCGATGGTTTGGTAACACAAATGATGCAAACTTACAATACCGAAAAAGCGCTTATTTTTAATACACTGCAAATGTACAGACACGACCGTATGGCGTTTCTAAAAAAAGAACACGAAAAAGCTCTTGCCGAAGGTTATTTTTTAGGTTATAAAGTAGTACGTGGCGCGTATATGGAAAAAGAAAATGACAGGGCTGAAGACCGCGGCTATACATCACCTATATGCAAAGACAAGTTTACAACCGATGAAAATTTTAATGCAGCTTTAAAATACATTATGGCGCATATAGGTACCATTGCTTTATTTGCCGGAACACATAACGAAAACAGTTCATACTTGCTTATGGATTTAATGCAAAACCAACAAATAGCCCATAATGATGCCCGCGTATGGTTTGGCCAATTGTACGGTATGAGTGATCATATTAGTTTTAACTTGGCACACCATAGCTATAATGTGGCTAAGTATTTACCGTTTGGCCCTGTAAAAGATGTGATGCCTTATTTAATTAGAAGGGCTGAAGAAAACACCTCGGTAGCAGGACAAACCAGTAGAGAATTAACGCTAATAACCAAGGAGATCCAACGCCGAAAAGAGGCGTAGTTTTATAGTGGGTTACAATCGGCAACACACAGGCAACGTCAGTATTTATTGTTTGTTTCTTAAATTTTATATTTTGCAACAACACAATCTAATTATTTACTGTCAACATGTACCAAAAGCAAATTACCAAAAATTGTAGTCTTATAACTAAGTAATTAATTTGCACATTGTAGGCATAAGTGCTTTTTTTAATCTACAAAGGTTTCTTTTATTACTTCTTTGCAATTTCTGATTTCTGATGTTGTCAAACATTCAAAAACTCGGACGATTCTGGTTTTATCAACTGTCCGAATTTGGTCTATTGCAATCATTCCCTTTTTTCCGTTATGTTTTACTGAAACTCTTGTTGGATACTTTTTCAGGTTTGTAGTCATTGGAGCAAGCACGATGGTGTTTAAGTATTTATTCATTTCATTTGGAGAAACGATAACACAAGGTCTTGTCTTTTTTATTTCACTCCCAATTGTTGGGTCAAGATTTACAAGAACTATTGCATATTGTTTTAAATCCATTCTTCAAGGTTTTCATCATCGAACACATCATTCATAAGTAATTTGTCGTCACCGTTTTCACTCATTTCCTTAAATTTCTCTTCCCAATTTTTTCTTGGTGAAATAACAGGTTTTATGATTATCTGCCCTTTTTCAAGAATAAGTTCAACCTTGTCTTTTATGTTATATTTTTCCAAAATGGTCTTGCTTAAACGAAGCCCTTTTGAATTTCCAATTTTGATTATTGATGTTTCCATAATATCTTAGTATGTTATTACAAAGTAAATACATTTTATTACGATATCAAAATTTGTTCCGTATTGATGTTAATAATCTATAAATGCCATTACTGCATAGTCAACTACCTCTAAGAATTCACCCGATATTGCTAGCGTAACTGTAAAACCGAAAAATTTTGTGTATTTTCAGTAATTGATGGTTATGAGTAATCGTTTCAATGAAAAAAATGCAAATGCGTTTTAGATATGTGCTTTAAGTAAGGCTTTTATAGTATGTGCAGCAGTATGCGGTTTTACTGTTTTAAACACTGAAATATCTGTAATGTTATTGCATGGTGTTTGCGTGCTAATTTCAAAAATATCTTTATGGGCGGTAGGTATTAAGGTTTCATGAGCAGCAACTAAGATTTCTGAAAACTTTTCACCTGGCCTAAGGCCTGTAATACGGATATGATCTTCTATATTTTTATGATTACGCTGTAAAAGCTTTTTTGCGATATCTATAATTTTAATGGCTTGCCCCATGTTGAAACTGTATAATGTATAGCCTTTACTTTTATATGTTGCTATTTGTAAAATAAGTGCGGTAGCCTGTTGCTTGGAAATAAAATAGCGTGCAATATTGGTATTTGTAATGGTTAGCGGTAAACCCAACGCTAATTGTTGTTTAAACTGGCATACCACAGAACCATTAGAACCAAAAATATTACCAAACCTTGCTGTTATAAAGGAGGTAGTACTGGTTTTAGATAGGGTGTGTAGATAGTTTTCGGCCACCTTTTTACTCATGCCCATAACACCCGATGCTTGCACAGCTTTATCGGTTGATATAAACACAAATTTTTGTACCTTAAATGTATGCGCCATATTAGCTACACGATGTGTACCTAAAATATTTACTCTAACAGCATTGTATGGCGCGTTTTCCATAAGGGGCACATGCTTGTAAGCGGCGGTATGAAATACCAGTGTTGGTTGGTGTGTTTTAAAAATGTGCAACAATGCATCTTCATCTAAAATATCTAAAAGTGCAAAAGTTATGTGGTTGTTTGCTGTGTTTTCTAAGGCTTTGCTAAGATTATAAAGAGGGGATTCTGCAACATCAACAGCTATTAATTTTTTAACATTTGAAGCAGCCAATTGATTGGTTAATGCACTGCCAATGGTGCCTGCAGCGCCTGTTATTAAAATGGTATGTTGTGAAAAATCTAGTGTTTTATTTCGTGTAGCATAGGTAGTTTGTGCAGAGACCTCTTCATAGCTATTAAAAAGTTGGTCTAAATAATTGGGCGTATTTGGTTTCATGTATGCGCACTATGAAATTAATTTATTGTATGGTAACGTATAAATATACGATGTTTTAAATTTAAATTTTTAATTACGTGTCAACCGCTTTTCTTTATTTTTCACATAAACTAATTTGTATTTTCCTTTTTGGTTTTCGCGTTTTTCAATATCAAAAGAAGCTGTTGCATTTATTAGTGGCGTTAACTTTTGAAACCCATAGTTTCTAGGATCAAAATTAGGACGTTTTTTTTGAATTAAACTTCCAACGTCTCCTAAAAAAGCCCAACCATCATCATCTGACACGGCATTAATAGAATCCGCAATAAGTTTCAGCTCTTTATTTGTTATTTTTTCAACTGATTCTGTGTCTTGTTCTTTAGCTTCTTCAGATTGTTTTTCTTTTGATTGTGTTTTAAGAATTTCAATATATATAAACTTATCACAGGCCACTATAAAAGGGTTTGGTGTCTTCTTTTCACCAATACCAATTACCTGCATACCTGCTTCTCTTAATCTTGTTGCTAATCTGGTAAAATCACTGTCACTAGAGACAATGCAAAACCCATGTACTTTATTAGAGTATAAAATATCCATAGCATCGATAATCATGGCTGAATCTGTAGCATTTTTACCAGAGGTATAACCATATTGTTGGATAGGTGTTATGGCATGTTCTAATAACATGTTCTTCCATTTAGATAAATTAGGCTTAGTCCAATCACCATAAATTCTTTTTATTGTGGGGTTGCCGTATTTTGCTATTTCTTCCATCATTTCTTTTACGTATGCAGAAGGTATATTATCGCCATCAATAAGAACGGCAAGGTTTATGTTTGTTGTCTGTGACATGGTTTTTATGTGTATTTTAAGCTTAAATTGCTTAATTATGATGTAAATTAAATTTTTATTTTGTGTAGATGTTTTTTACTAAACGTATAAAATTTGTAATGTAGTCATAAAAATAGAAACGGCAGCATTTATAATTAAAAGTATATTATTTAGTTATGACTTTAAAAATTGTTTGCGCTATAAGTTTTATATCTAAAAAAAAGCTTTGATTTTTAATGTAGGTTTTATTGTAACGCAGTTTATCAGGTATTATAGTATGTATAAAAAAATGTTCAGGATCATCGGCTGCTTTTAAAAGTTCAACCTCATTCCGATATTTTAAAGAGGCAAGCCCTGTAATACCTGGGCGTACCGCAAAAATTTTCATGTCATCTTCAGTATAAAAATTAACGTAATATCGTAGTTCGGGTCGTGGCCCTACAAAACTCATATCGCCTTTTAAAATATTGAATAACTGTGGAAATTCATCTAATTTATACCGTCTTAATACATAACCAACTTTCGTGATTCTATTATCATTATTACCAAGGGTGAGCAAGCCCGATGTTTCAGAACGCACACGCATGGTTCTAAATTTATAAATATTAAAATCTGTGTTGTGCTTCCCAACACGCCCTTGTATGAATAGGATAGGGCCTTTAGAGTCTAGTTTTATAAGTATGGCAATAATTGCAAGTAAGGGCGCCGTTATGATAATACCAATAACCGAAAAAACAATATCAAAACCTCGTTTTAGCATGTTAGGGGGCGTGCTTAAAATTTTTAACGGTAGCTATACTATCGCAGTTTTCAATGGTTAATTCATACAGAAAGTCATTGTGCTGCCCTTCAATACAATAAGTGCCACAAGGTGTTTGCCTAGGGTTGCTTTTTGAAAACACCACATTACCAGTATGCAAAATTTGTGTAATTACTACAGAATCTTTTAAAAACCTTGGTGTATAATGAAGGGTTTTAGAGTTTATGTTTTTTAAAACGCGTGCTTCTGGTCCGTAACTACACGAGGTTTTTTTACCACTTAAAAAAAAGGCTAAAATGATTAAACCTACTGAAAAGCCACCCAAATAGTAGCCTAAACGTTGCATTAATTTCATGTATTGTGTTTTAGGAAGCTGTTAAAAAATAAGCAAATTGGCATCATTATACCCTAAATCGAACCATTCGCCAACGGGTTTACTGGTTAAAATGCCGTGGTAAAAATACAACCCATTTCTTAAACCGCGGTCTATTCGTAATGAATTTTCTAAACCACCATCTTCTGCAATTTGCATTAAGTAGGGCGTGAAAATGTTACTTATTGAAACTGAAGCAGTTTTGGGATATCTGGCAGGAATATTAGGCACACAATAATGTACCACACCATGTTTTTCAAAGGTGGGGTTTTTATGAGATGTTACTTCACTGGTTTCAAAACAGCCACCCATATCAATACTAACATCTATAATAATAGCGCCTTTTTTCATAGATTGTACTAAACTTTCAGAAACCACTATAGGCGATCTGTTTTTACCTCTAACAGCACCAATAACCACATCGCAACGTTTTAAGGCTTTGGTTAAATTTTTAGGCTGAATGGTAGATGTGAAAAAAGGCCTACCCAAATGTGTTTGAATGCAGCGTAATTTGGTAATAGAATTATCAAAAACCTTCACGTTAGCCCCTAATCCCATGGCGCCTCTGGCAGCAAATTCACCTACTGTACCTGCACCTAAAATAACCACCTCAACCGGTGGCACACCACTAATATTACCAAACATAAGGCCATTACCCGTATGGGGGTTTGATAGCAATTCTGAAGCAATTAATACCGAGGCAGTACCCGCAATTTCGCTTAATGATTTTACCGCAGGGTATGTGCCATCGGCATCTTTTATAAACTCAAAAGCCAGAGCTGTAATACGTTTGCTTGCTAAGGTTTCAAAGTATTTTTTTGTTTGTGTTTTTAATTGTAATGCCGATATTAGGATGGTACCGGGATTTATAAGTTTTATTTGCTCTAGTGTTGGTGGCTCTACTTTTAAAATCATAGGACAGCCAAATACTTTGGCGGTATCTTTGGTTATTTCGGCACCTGCTTCACTGTAATCTTTATCTGTAAAACTAGCGCCTTCACCAGCACCGGCCTCTAATAATACGCGGTGGCCATTATTTACTAGCGCATAAACAGCATCGGGCGTTAAACAAATACGTTTTTCTTGAAAAGCGGTTTCTTTTGGAATACCTATAAATAAATCACCCTTTTTTTTAAAAATTTCTAAGGTTTCTTCTTGCGGAATAAGCTGTTGCTTAGTAAAAGGCGATAATGGATTTGACATGGTGTTGTTTGTTTATAAAAATCAAATTACAAATAAATTTTTTAATGCGAATTAAAACAAAATATAATTATTGATTAAAAAAATCACAAATTAATAAAAGTGATGTTTGTTTTGCCGTTTTCTGTGGTTTTTCCGAAGTCCATAAATGTTAAATTATGTATTTTTGTAATCAGAATTTAACCTAATGATAAAAAAAATACTACTTCTCTCTATTATATTTTTTAATAGTCTAGTGTTTTCTCAAACATATACTGTAAGCGGTAAAGTTATAGACGAGCAGCAAATGCCTATAGCGTTTGCTAATATTGTTTTATTGCAAAATGAGGTGATTATAAAAGGAACCACTACAGACGACCATGGTAATTTTGTGGTGCAACATTTAAAAAGTGGTGTATATACCTTAGAAGTACGTTTTTTGGGGTATAGCACGTTAAAAAGATCGTTAACAGTTTCTAGTGATGTTAACGTGAATACTATAATATTAAAAGATGCCGTAGAATCTCTTGATGGTGTTACGGTTGTTGCTAAAAAACCTACTATAAAGCGTATGGTAGATAGGTTGGTGTTTCAAGTTGAAAACTCCACCCTTTCTAACAATACCATGTTAGATGTGTTAAAACATACGCCTAGTGTTTTGGTGTTTGATGGCCGTATATCTATTAAAAATTCAGAACCTACCATATACATAAACGACCGTAAAGTACATTTGTCTGCCAATGAAGTGTTACAGCTTTTAGAGGCAACACCGGCCAATAACATAAAATATGTAGAGGTTATTACCAATCCGCCAGCAAAATATGAAGCTGAAGGCGGTTCGGTTTTAAATATTGTAACTACTAAAAATTTAATCACGGGCTATCACGGTTCTGTTTATGGTAATTATAAACAGGGGTTTCAGTTTCCTAAGTTTTCTTATGGTACGAGTCATTTTTTTAAATCAGATAAGCTGAATACGTATGTTAATTTTAATGATAATCCGCAAAAAGCCTACAGAAACAATTTAGAGTTTGTAAACTTTTACACCAATAACGCCCAAACAACCGCTTGGGAAACAGATTATAAACGTACCAGACAATCGGCTAACAAAACCATTAATGCGCAAATAGATTATAGTATAGATGCCAAAAATAGTTTAGGGTTAAGTACCAATATGCTTATTTCACCAAGGCGACCTTCGCAAACCGATGTAGATTCCTATACCGAAGTTTTTGATGCTAATAAAAATTTAGATTCTACATTTCACACCACTAACAATGCTGTTTTAGAGCTTTTTAATATGGCATTTACGTTAGATTACAAACATCAATTTAATAAAGAAGGTGCACAATTATCGGCCAGTTTGCATCATACAAATTATGATTTTTCTAACTTTCAAGATGTTAATACTGGTTATTTTTTACCAAATGCAAACAGCCCTTTTAGAAATAATAAATTTCAAACCTTTTCTAGTCAGGTTATAAAACTAAGTACAGCACAAACTGATTTTGAATGGCCTTTGGCTAATGATGCTTTGTTTGAAACAGGGGTAAAGGTGTCACATATAAACTCTGAAAGTGTTTTAAATCAGTTTTCTTTTGAAAATGGAATGAAAGAAACAGATTTAGAAAATTCTGATATTTTTGATTATGAAGAGGGCAATTACGCCGCCTATGTTAGTTTTGAAAAAGATTGGCAAAATTGGAGTTTAAAAGCAGGCTTTCGTGGTGAATATACTACAATAAATAGTGTGTCTGCATCACAAAATCAAGATAATGACACTAATTATTTTAAGTTGTTTCCATCGGTTAATCTTTTGCACCATATTAATCAAAATCACGAAGTGTATGCCAACTATAAAAAACGTATTTATAGGCCTAGATATAACCAGTTAAACCCGTTTAAATTCTTTTTAAACGATAATACATACATTACAGGAGACCCAGGGCTATTACCACAAATTGATGACGTGTTTACATTAGGATATACCCTAAATAATACCTTTACTTTTGAGTTATACTACCGCTATGAAAACAATCCTGCGTTAGAAGTTAGTTTTCAAGATAATAACGAAAACCTTATAAAATACATAAATACTAATATAGACAACAGCGTGTCTTATGGTTTCGATTTTACAACCTACACGCCAATACTTAAAGATTGGAGTATTTATGTATTATCTAGTATTTTTTATTATGATAATACGTTTATTGCTTTAGAAAACAATAACGCAACGTTAAATTTTGAAAAGTGGACATTATTAGCACAAATGGTGAATTATGTTAGCTTTTTAAAAGATAAAAGTTTAAGTGCTGAAGCCTCTTTGTTTTATATATCGCCTATAGTTGATGGCCCTTCGGAAGCAAGTTCGCGATTGGGAGTAGATTTAAGCCTAAGAAAAACGTTTTGGGACAATAAAGCGTCATTAAGTTTAGGAGTTACCGATATTTTTAACACGCTAAACTTTAATTACAACACCAATTATTTAAACCAAGATATTTTAACAAAATCGAATATAGAAAACAGGTTGTTTACTGTTGGCTTTAACTACAAGTTTGGTAATACAAAACTAAAAATTAAAAAGCGCACCATTGAATTGGAGGAAAGAGACCGCTTAGAGCGTAACGATAAGTAATTTAAAAGTATTGTTTAATTTTTTGCCAAAAGTTTTTTGGCGATAATTTTAATTCTTCTTCTAATTCTTCTAACGATTTTTCAGCATCGTTAATTTTGTTAAAAATACGCGCCCTTATTAAATAAATTGACGGAATAATTATTGCCATTATTGGAATTAAATATATCAACTGATTAGAGTCAATGTATTCTTGATCCTCATTAAGCGTATTGAATATTTGGTATGCATACATTGCAATTGGAACCAGTAAAACATGATACCACCAATGCCTGCATGTAAAAAACCACAATAGCAGTAGTATAAGTGGAATTGTTTTGCTAGCAATAATCCACATAGCTACATTAGCATTTTCGTAAAAAATACTTCTGTATGTAAAAAAAGAAGTGCTCCAAACCTTTTCGTTTGGAACACTTTCGTATAAGTAAAATAAATAAGGCGTACTTGCTATTATGGTAGCAACAACACTGCCTATTATTAAGCCTTTTTTATCCGTGCGTTGGAACTTTGATTTTTGCTTTTTCAACTTTTGCTGTTTCTGCTCCATTTTCGTTTAAAGAATCTGCTGCTTGTGCTACAAATAACATGCCTCCGAAAATCGCTAAAGCGATTAAATACTTTTTAGTTTTCATTTTTTTAAGGGATTTAAATTAATTAATTATTTACCTCAAAAGTAGCTAAAGACTAAAATTCAGTTGGCTTCAAAATGTTAAAGAAATGTTAAAAAGAGGGTTTTTGTAAAATTTAGCTATGGTTTTTCCGTACATAGCAAAAAGTACACTCATTTTAATCATTTGGTTTAGCGTTACAAATGCAACAGTATTCTGCTTTTTTGTTGGTTACTGTAATGTTAACGTTCTTGAATTGTCTGGGTTTAAAACAATTTTAATACAATTAACAGGGTTATCAATATGTTTTTCTATTAATTCTGGCCATTCAATTAGTATGTAGTTTTCACTATATAAATAATCTTCAATACCAAAATTATAAGCTTCTTCAATATCTTTTATTCTATACAAATCAAAATGATATATTAATTTATCATTTGTTTCATATTCATTGACTATTGAAAACGTTGGGCTACTAACATCGTCATGACTACCTAGGGTTTTAACCAAATGTTTTACCAATGTGGTTTTACCAACGCCCATGTTGCCATATAATAGTATGATGTTGCTAGTTAAATTGTTAACTATGTTTTGCGCTATAGCATCAATGTTTTCAATGGTATAATCAACTTTCAAAATCTACCTATTTTAATGCAAGTATAAGTAATTAATTTATCTTTTCCTAGCAGCCCAATGCATTTCATCGGGTGTTTTGTGTATTATGTGGATTATTTTGGTGAAAGCACCGTAAACGGAATAATCATTTCTTCCATGGAAATACCCCCATGTTGATATGTGTTTCTGTAATAGCTTACATAATGATTATAATTATTGGGGTAAGCAAAAAACGAGTCGCTTTTAGCAAAAATAAACGAACTGCTCATAGTTATTGCAGGCAAGTGTAATGCTTTGGGGTTTTTAACTTCAAAAACTTCTTTGGAATCATAGGTTAAACTTCGGCCTGTTTTATAGCGTAAATTTAAGCTGGTTTCTCTATCGCCTATAACTTTTGAAGGGTTTTTAACATTTATAGTACCGTGGTCTGTGGTTAAAATAAGTTTAAACCCAAGTTGTTGTGCTTGCTGAATCATGTCTAACAACGGTGAGTTTTTAAACCAACTTACGGTTAATGATCTGTAAGCTTTATCATTTGAAGCTAACTCTTTAACTACTTCCATTTCGGTTTTAGCATGCGATAGCATATCAACAAAATTATAAACCACCACAGTTAAATCGTTGTTTTTTAATGTACTAAAGTTTTCTGCTAGTTTTTTTCCGTTTTTTAGGTTGGTTATTTTATGGTATTCATAGTTTAAGTTGTTTAAGCCTAAACGTTTCATTTGGGCGTCTAAAAAATCGGCTTCGTGCAAGTTTTTGCCACCATCATCCGTATCATTTTTCCAAAACTGCGGAAATAAGGTTTCCATATCACTAGGCATTAAACCTGAGAAAATAGCATTTCGCGCATATTGGGTTGCCGATGGTAGTATGCTAAAAAAGGCATCTTCTTTGTCTTTTTTATAATAATTATTAATTATAGGTTCAAAGGCTTTCCATTGGTCGTATCTTAAGTTATCAATTACCAAAAGTAATGTAGGTTGTTTAGGTGAAATCTCGGGTAGTACCTTTCCCTTAAATAAGGTGTGAGACATAACCGGCGCATTGGTATTTGGTTCAAACCATTTGGGGTAATTTTTTTCAATAAACTTACCAAATTGTATGTTGGCTTCGTTTTTTTGCGATTCTAAAATTTCAAACATCCCGGTGTCTTCAATATCTTCTAATTGAATTTCCCAATAAATAAGTTTTTGGTATAACTCTACCCATTCTTCATAGGTGTTTACCATGGCCAAATCCATAGCTATTTTTCTAAACTCTTGTTGGTAATTAGAGGTGGTTTTTTCAGAAACCAGTCTGGAGTGATCTAAATTCTTTTTTAAACTTAATAATATTTGGTTAGGGTTTACGGGTTTTATAAGGTAATCGGCAATTTTATTACCAATAGCTTCTTCCATTATATATTCTTCTTCGCTTTTTGTAATCATTACAACGGGCAAATTGGCCTTTTTTTCTTTGATAGCATTAAGCGTTTCAAGACCTGTTAAACCGGGCATGTTTTCATCTAAAAAAACAATGTCAAACGCTGTATCTGCTATGGCATCTAGCGCTTCGGTACCGCTTTTGCATTTGGTGACTTTATAATGGCGTTGTTCTAAAAAAATAATATGAGGTTTTAGTAAATCTATTTCATCATCAACCCAAAGTATATGTATTGTATTCATTAAAGCTACTGTTAAATGTTATTGTAATAATTATATTTGTAAAATATAACCGCAATTTTAAAAGTTTGAATAAACTTAAAATATTAAACGACCCAATTTACGGATTTATTACCATTCCAAATTCGTTAATTTTTGATTTAATTCAGCATAAATATTTTCAAAGGCTTAGGCGTATTACCCAAATGGGTTTATCGTATTTAGTTTATCCTGGTGCACATCATACCAGATTTCATCACGCTTTAGGTTGCATGCATTTAATGCAGCAGGCTGTAAATGTGCTTCGTTTTAAGGGTGTTAGCATTTCTGAAGACGAAGAAAACGCGCTTTACATTGCTATTTTATTACATGATATTGGGCACGGGCCTTTTTCACATGCTATGGAACATAGTATTGTAAACAACGTATCACATGAAGAAATTTCATTGCTTTTTATGGAGCGTTTAAATGAAGAATTTAACGGAACTTTAACGCTTGCCATTGCGGTTTTTAAAGGTGAATATCATCGAAATTTTCTGTGTCAGCTTATTTCTGGTCAGTTAGATATGGATAGGGCCGATTATTTAAAACGCGATAGTTTTTACACAGGCGTTGCCGAAGGAAACATAAATAGTGAGCGCTTAATAACCATGTTAAATGTAGTTGATGATGAATTAGTGGTTGAAGAAAAAGGTATTTATAGTGTTGAAAAATTTATTGTAGCCAGACGTTTAATGTATTGGCAAGTGTATTTACATAAAACCAGTTTGGTGGCAGAACAGTTGCTAATAAGGGTGTTAAAACGCGCTAAAGAATTGCATGAAAGCGGCCATAAATTATACGCTAGTAAAGCACTTATGTATTTTTTAGATACAAAAATTACAAAAGAAAACTTTACTACTGAAACCTTAGAGGTATTTGCGCGTTTAGATGATTATGATATTATTTCGGCAATGAAACACTGGCAGTACGAAGACGATTTTGTGCTAAGCAACTTATGCGAAATGATTATTAATAGAAACCTTTTAAAAATAAAACTTAAAAAGAAACCCGCTAAAACAAGTAGTTTAGATAATCATACAACGGCATTAATGCATAAGCATAATATTAGTAGCGAAGAAGCGGCCTACTTTGTATTTACTGGAAGTATATCAAACCAAGCCTATCAATTAAAGCATAAGGGTATTAACATTTTGTATAAAAATGGCAAAATTGAAGACATCGTAAAAGCTTCAGATCACCTTAATTTGAAAGCACTTTCAAAACCTGTTACTAAGTATTATTTGTGCTATCCTAAAACAGATATCAGCTAATTAAAAATTAATAAGAAATGGTACATAGCAAATTTTAGCACATTTTTTCTATTTTTGCGCTACCAAACTAACAAATAACTACAAACTCAAGACAGTGTGAAATTTACAGCACAACAAATTGCAGGTATTTTAGAGGGCGATGTAGTAGGCAATCCAGACGCCGAAGTATCTAAATTATCAAAAATAGAAGAAGGGACCGAAGGAGCATTAACCTTTTTGGCAAACCCTAAATACACCGCACATATTTACACAACAAAAGCTACTGTGGCTATTGTTAATAAAAGTTTTACACCCGAAGAACCTATAAGCACCACTTTAATTAAAGTAGATGATGCTTATAAAGCCTTTTCAAAGCTTTTAGCGTATTATAACGAAGTTAAAAACAATAAAGAAGGTATAGAGCAACCTCATTTTATAGCAAATACAGCCTCTTACGGCAGTGGCATTTATATTGGTGCTTTTTCTTATATAGGTGAAAATGTAAACATTGGCGATAACGTTAAAATTTTCCCCAACGCTTATATTGGTGATAATGTCACTATAGGCAATAATACTGTTGTATTTGCAGGTGCTAAAATATATTCTGAAACCGTTATAGGTAATAATTGCGTGGTAAACTCAGGGGCTATCATAGGAGCCGATGGTTTTGGATTTACGCCTAATGAAAAAGGGGAATACCATAAAGTGCCTCAAATTGGTAATGTAATTCTTGAAGACCATGTTGATATTGGTGCTGCAACTACCATTGATAGAGCTACCTTAGGTTCAACCATAATACGCAGCGGTGTTAAACTAGACAACCAAATACAAATAGCACATAACGTAGAAATTGGTAAAAATACTGTAATAGCAGCACAAACGGGTGTTGCTGGCTCAACTAAAATTGGCGAAAATTGTCAAATAGGAGGGCAGGTTGGTATTGTTGGTCATATTACCATTGGTAACAATGTGAAAATACAAGCCCAGTCTGGTATTGGACGCAATGTAAAAGACAATGAAGTACTGCAAGGTTCGCCAGCTTTACCGTATTCAGATTATAACAAATCTTACGTACACTTTAAAAACTTACCAAAAATAGTTAAGAAACTAAACGATATAGAAAAATAATAATGGGAATTATAAACACTGATGTAAAACAGAAAACCATTGATAACGAAGTATCTTTAACAGGTGTAGGCTTGCACACCGGTAAAGATGTTACACTAAAATTCACACCAGCACCGGCAAACTTTGGGTTGGCTTTTAAACGCGTAGATTTAGAAGGCGCTCCAATTATTGAAGCAGATGCCAATTATGTTACCAACACACAACGTGGTACCTGTTTAGAAAAAAACGGTGTTAAAATTCAAACCTCTGAACATGTTTTAGCAGCCTTTGTTGGTTTAGATGTTGATAACGCCATTATAGAATTAAATGCCTCTGAACCACCAATTATGGATGGGTCTTCAAAGTTTTTTGTTGAAGCTATTGAAAAAGCAGGTATTGTTGAACAAGATGCGTTTAGAGAAGAATTTGAAGTTACTGAAATAGTATCTTATACTGATGAAGAATCTGGTAGTGAAATATTAGTGATGCCTGCAAAAGCATACCAAGTTACTACCATGGTAGATTTTGGTACTAAAGTTTTAGGTACCCAAAATGCTACATTAAAACAAATGTCTGATTTTAAAGAAGACATAGCAAGCTCTAGAACCTTTAGTTTTTTGCATGAACTTGAAATGCTTTTAGAACATGGTTTAATTAAAGGCGGCGATTTAAACAATGCTATTGTGTATGTAGACAAACCACTGTCTGAAGACACTATGGAAAAACTAAAAGTAGCCTTTAAAAAAGATAGTATTGCTATAAAACCTAATGGTATTTTAGACAACCTTACATTGCACTACCCAAATGAAGCTGCAAGACATAAATTACTTGATGTTATTGGAGATTTAGCTTTGGTTAGAACCCGTATTAAAGGTAAAGTTATAGCTAACAAACCAGGTCATTTTGTAAACACACAATTTGCTAAAAAATTAGCTAAAATTATAAAAAACGAGCGTAGAAACAACGTTCCTAATATAGATTTAAACCAAGCGCCATTAATGGATGTTACCCAAATAATGGCTATGTTACCACACAGGCAACCATTTTTATTAATAGATAAAGTTTTTGAGCTTACAGATAACCATGTTACAGCAACCAAAAACGTTACTATGAATGAAGAGTTTTTTAAAGGACACTTCCCGGGAGCACCTGTAATGCCAGGTGTTTTAATAGTAGAAGCTATGGCGCAAACTGGTGGTATTTTGGTTTTAAACACCGTGCCAGATCCTGAAAATTACTTAACATTTTTCATGAAAATGGATAATGTAAAGTTTAAACAAAAAGTAATGCCAGGAGATACGTTAATTTTTAAATGTTCATTAATAACTCCTATACGTCGTGGTATTTGCCACATGCAAGGGTATGCTTATGCCAACGGTAAACTATGTGCCGAGGCAGAATTAATGGCGCAAATAACAAAAGTAAAATAATATTAACTTTTTATTGCGCATAACATTTATACTTACTAAATAAAAAAATAAAAAATGAATCAACCCTTAGCGTATGTGCACCCCGGTGCTAAAATTGCTAAAAATGTAGTGATTGAGCCTTTTACTACCATAGATAACAATGTTGTTATTGGTGAAGGCACTTGGATAGGAAGCAATGTAACCATCATGGAAGGTGCCCGTATAGGTAAAAATTGTAGTATATTTCCAGGTTCTGTTATTTCTGCAAATCCGCAAGACTTAAAGTATAACGGCGAAGATACCATAGTACAAATAGGCGATAATGTTACCATAAGAGAATGTGTAACCATTAATAGAGGTACAGCCGATAGAATGAAAACCGTAATTGGCAATAATTGTTTAATTATGGCCTATTGCCACATAGCGCACGATTGTATTGTGGGTAATAACTGTATTTTTTCAAACAATAGCACATTAGCAGGCCACATAACCGTGGGCGATTATGTAGTGTTGGCAGGTATGACAGCGGTACATCAGTTTGTTTCAGTTGGAAACCATGCCTTTGTAACAGGCGGGTCTTTAGTTAGAAAAGATGTACCTCCATTTGTAAAAGCAGCTAGAGAACCATTATCATACGTTGGTATTAATTCTGTAGGCTTAAGAAGACGTGGTTTTGATACCGAAAAGATTAGAGAAATTCAGAATATATACAGAATTCTGTACCAAAAAAATTATAATAATACACAAGCTTCTGAAATTATTGAAGCTGAAATGGAAGCAACACCAGAGCGTGATGAAATTCTTCAATTTATAAAGAATTCACACCGTGGTATTATGAAAGGATATTTTAAATCAAATTAATTATATGGCAAGTACTAGTGATATTAGAAACGGATTATGTATACGATACAATCATGATATTTTTAAAATTATAGAATTTTTACATGTAAAACCAGGCAAAGGACCTGCTTTTGTAAGAACAAAACTTAAAAGTGTAACTACAGGTAAAGTTATTGATAATACGTTTTCTGCAGGACATAAATTAGAAGATGTAAGAGTTGAAACGCATAAATTTCAATATTTATACAATGAAGGCGAAACCTATCATTTTATGAATACAAGTGATTATTCACAAATAGCATTACAAAAAGCCACTTTAGATAGTCCTGATTTAATGAAAGAAGGTGAAGTTGTAACCGTTTTAATAAACACAGAAGATGGTATGCCATTATCAGTTGAAATGCCAGCAAATGTTATTTTAGAAGTTACACATACAGAGCCTGGTGTAAAAGGAAACACAGCTACAAATGCTACAAAACCAGCAACTGTAGAAACTGGTGCTACTGTTAACGTGCCTTTATTTATTAATGAAGGTGATAAAATTAAGGTTGAAACCGATAAAGGTACGTATAAAGAACGTATAAAAGAGTAATTTAAAGTGGTCTGTTTCAGTATTAAATAGTAAGTATTACTTCTGAAAACAGACTATTTTTCATCAGTATTAAGCATGAAATTTCCAAAACCACACACCTTACAGCAAATAGCGCAATTAATAGATGTAGATTTTGTTGGTGATGCTCATTTTCCAGTATTAGGCATGAACGAAATTCATGTTGTTGAACCTGGAGACATTGTATTTGTTGATCATCCAAAATATTACGATAAAGCACTACAATCGGCCGCTACCATTGTTTTAATTAATAAAAAAGTTGATTGTCCCGAAGGTAAAGCATTGTTGGTTAGTGATGACCCTTTTAGAGATTTCAATAAACTATCAAATCACTTTAAACCCTTTAAAGCAGCCAATACGCAAATTTCAGAGTCTGCTAAAATAGGTAAAAACACTGTTATTCAACCCAATACATTTATTGGCAATAACGTTGTTATTGGCGAAAACTGCGTAATTCACTCCAATGTAAGTATTTATGATGATGTTGTTTTAGGTGATAATGTTACCATTCATGCAGGCACTGTTTTAGGTGCTAATGCCTTTTACTATAAAAAAAGACCCGAAGGTTTTGATAGGTTACTATCATGCGGCAGTATCTGTATTGAAAACCATGTTGATATTGGCGCTAATTGTACCGTAGATAGAGGTGTTACAGGTGATACAACTATAAAAGAAGGTACTAAAATTGATAATTTAGTGCAAGTTGGTCATGATACCATTATTGGTAAAAAATGCTTAATAGCCTCGCATGTTGGTATTGCTGGTTGTGTTGTTATTGAAGACGAGGTTACCATTTGGGGGCAAGTTGGTATAACAAGCGGCATAACCATAGGAGCTAAGGCGGTAATTTCGGCAAAATCGGGTGTTAGTAAATCTTTAGAAGGCCATAAAAGTTATTTTGGTGTGCCTGCCGATGATTTTAGAAGCAAATACAAAGAAATTGCTTCCATTAAAAAAATTCCAGAGATTTTAGATTATATAAAAACACAAGCAAAGATTTAGTTTTTTCTAAAAATAATTGCATTATTCCTTTAAAAAATTAATTCAAAAAATTACATTTGCTCGTATTTATTCAATAACTTCAAATAGTCACGTATGAGTGTTTTAGTAAATAAAGATTCAAAAATAATAGTTCAAGGATTTACTGGTAGTGAAGGTACATTTCACGCTAGTCAAATGATAGAGTACGGTACCAATGTGGTTGGTGGTGTTACACCTGGTAAAGGAGGGCAAACACACTTAGATAAACCCGTTTTTAACACAGTTGCTGAAGCTGTAAAAGAAGTTGGAGCAGATACTACCATTATTTTTGTTCCGCCAGCATTTGCTGCCGATGCCATTATGGAAGCTGCTAATGCAGGTATTAAAGTAATTATAACTATTACAGAAGGTATTCCTGTTGCCGATATGATTAAGGCTGCAGATTATATAAAAGGAAAAGACTGCCGTTTAATTGGTCCTAACTGCCCAGGTGTTATAACTCCAGGTGAAGCAAAAGTAGGTATCATGCCAGGGTTTGTTTTCAAAAAAGGTAAAGTAGGTATTGTATCAAAATCTGGTACATTAACTTATGAAGCTGCAGACCAAGTTGTAAAACAAGGTTTAGGCATTACTACAGCTATTGGTATTGGAGGCGATCCAATTATTGGAACAACTACCAAAGAAGCTGTTGAATTATTAATTAATGACCCAGAAACTGAAGCGGTTGTAATGATTGGTGAAATTGGTGGGCAATTAGAAGCTGATGCTGCTAAATGGTATAAAGAAAGTGGTAGTAAAAAACCAGTTATTGGTTTTATTGCTGGTGAAACAGCTCCTGCGGGACGCACCATGGGTCATGCTGGTGCTATTGTAGGCGGTAGTGATGATACAGCACAAGCAAAAAAAGCTATTATGAAAGAATGTGGTATTCACGTAGTAGATTCTCCAGCAAAAATAGGTGTAAAGGTAGCTGAAGTTTTAGCATAATTAAACAAAGCACAACATAATATAAATCCGTTGATTAGTTAAATCAACGGATTTTTTTATTTCTGCAAAAAATAGTGCATTAATTTTACAGTTTTGTTATTTCATACAACAGGTAATTAGTATATTTGATATCAACTATTTTAAAAATTACATAGTATTAAAATGAAATTATTAGAAGGAAAAACGGCTATAATTACTGGTGCAAGTAGAGGTATTGGTAAAGGTATAGCAGAAGTGTTTGCTAAGCAAGGTGCTAATGTGGCATTTACTTATAGCTCATCGGTAGATGCAGCAAAAGCATTAGAAACCGAATTAATTAATTTAGGCGTAAAAGCTAAAGGTTACCAAAGTAATGCTGCTAGTTTTGATGAAGCACAAACTTTAGCCGATGCTGTTGTAAAAGAATTTGGAAGTATTGATATATTGGTTAATAACGCTGGTATTACTAAAGATAATTTATTAATGCGTATTAGTGAAGAAGATTTTGATAAAGTAATTGAAGTGAACCTAAAATCGGTTTTTAACATGACCAAAGCTGTACAACGCACCATGTTAAAACAGCGCAAAGGTTCTATTATTAATATGAGTTCTGTGGTTGGTGTTAAAGGTAATGCGGGTCAAACAAATTATGCAGCAAGTAAAGCTGGTATTATAGGATTTTCAAAATCTGTAGCTTTAGAGTTGGGCTCAAGAAACATAAGGAGCAACGTGATTGCACCTGGTTTTATAGAAACTGAAATGACAGCCAAATTAGATGAAGATGTTGTAAAAGGATGGCGTGCAGGCATTCCATTAAAACGCGGTGGTTCACCTGAAGATGTAGCCAATGCTTGTGTGTTTTTAGCTAGTGATTTATCGGCGTATGTAACAGGGCAGACTTTAAATGTTGATGGCGGAATGCTTACTTAATTTTACGAATTTAGATGGCCTAAATATATTTTCAATTTTATTTTGAAAGTGCACTAATATTCGTAAATCTGAACTTTTTACATGTCTTTACAAACATTAATATATATTATTATATCTGGAATTATAGCGCTATTTATAGCGCTTTTTCAGTATGGGTATAAATCAAAATTAAAAAGTAAAAGGCACGCTATTATTTTTACTTTTTTAAGATTTACATCAGTATTTGCACTATTATTGTTACTGGTAAACCCAAAGTTTAACAAAATAAAATACTATACTGAAAAACCTAATTTGGTTATTTTAGCCGATAATTCTTCATCTATTCAGCATTTAAAACGAGATGCACAAACAGTTAAACTATTCAATAATTTAAAAAATAATTCTTCACTTAAAGAAAAGTTTACTATTACAACATACACCTTTGGAGGTGGTTTAAATACTTCTGATAGTTTACAGTTTTCTGAAAAGGAAACCAATATACATAACGCATTAGAGCAGCTTGAGCCTATTTATAAAAACACTACAACACCTACCATTTTAATAACAGATGGTAACCAAACTTATGGTAGTGATTATCAATTTATAACATCGCGTTTTAAACAACCTATTTACCCTGTAATTGTTGGAGATACAGTTACTTACACCGATTTAAAAATAGAACAACTAAACGTTAATAAATACGCTTACTTAAAAAATAAATTTCCTGTTGAGGCTATTTTAGTTTACAAAGGAAACACAACGGTAAACAGCAAATTAGCCATTTATAAAGGCACTAGGTTGGTACATTCAGAGCCTGTTACGTTTTCAAAAGTAAATAATTCAAAAATTATTAATATTACTTTGCCTGCAAACTCTATTGGTACTAATACGTATACAGCTAAATTAACACCTTTAAAAAACGAAAAAAACACCGTAAACAACGTTAAAAATTTTGCAGTAAATGTTATAGACCAAAAAACAAACATAGCCATTGTTGCTAATATTTTACACCCAGATATTGGAGCTATTAAAAAAAGTATTGAAACTAATGAACAGCGTGCTGTAACCATACTAAAACCTAAAGCGTACATTGCAAAGCAAAATGATTTTCAGTTAGCCATTTTATATCAGCCAGATGCAGATTTTAAGCAAGTATACGCGTTATTAAATAGTTTGAATTTAAATAGGTTAGTGGTTGTTGCTACTAAAACCAATGTAAGTTTTGTTAATGAAAATACAACGGCTTACACCCATGAATTATTACCGCAAATTGAAGAATACCAAGCCAATTTAAATACTAATTATGCACCTTTTCAAATAGATAACATAGATTTTGAATCGTTTCCTCCACTGCAATCCAATTACGGGTCTGTTAATTTTTTTGTGCCTTATCAAAATATTTTAACTAAGCGAGTAGCTGATGTTGCTACCAAAGAGCCTTTATTAGCAACCATTGAAAATGAAGGCAGAAGAGAAGCTGTTTTATTTGGAGAAAATATTTGGAGATGGCGTGCGCAAAGTTATTTAAACACTAAATCGTTTAACGCTTTTGATAATTTTATGGGCAGATTGGTGCATTATTTGGCCACTGCAAAAAAACGTAATCGTTTAAATGTAGATTTTGAATCGTTTTATATTGGCAATAATAATGTTGTTATTAATGCGCAGTTTTTTGATAAAAATTATGTGTTTGATACCCGAGAAAACATATCAATAACCGTTACAAATACTAAAACTAATAATAAAAAAGAGTTCCCTTTAATACTAAAAAACGCCAATTATCAGGTAGATTTGAGTAGTTTACAAGCAGGTGAGTATAATTTTACGGTTAAGGCAAATACAGCAAATATTAGTAAATCTGGCAGTTTTACCATTTTAGAATACAATGTTGAGCAACAATTTTTAAATGCCAATGTAACAAAACTACAACAGGTAGCTACTAATAGTCAAGGTAAAAGTTATTTTATTGATAACACTAATAATTTGGTTGAAGATGTTATTAATAACAAAAACTACACAGCCATACAAAAGAGTACAAAAACCACCATACCATTAATTGATTGGAAAATTTTATTAGCAATAATAGCTGTAGCACTAAGTGTAGAGTGGTTTTTAAGAAAATATAACGGATTAATTTAAACAATAAAAAAATGAACAAATTACCCAAAATTGGATTGCCTATAATAGTGGCAATTTTTATTATTATAATTGTATTAGTTAAATCTGCTGTTACTATAGATGCAGGACATGCAGGAGTCCTATATGAAACTTTAGGAAATGGTGTCGACTCTGAAAAAGCGCCTTTAGGTCCGGGTTTTCATATTATAGCACCTTGGAATCGTGTTATTGATTATGAAACACGCCAGCAAGAAGTACCAGAAGCCATGTCTGTATTATCATCAAACGGGTTAGATATTAAATTAGATGCATCGGTTTTATATGAACCCGATGTTAATAATTTAGGAAGACTTCACAATGAAAAAGGAGAAAATTATTTAAGAAGAGTTTTACAACCAGCAGTTAGAAGTGCAGCAAGAAGTGTTGTTGGCCGCTACACGCCAGAGCAATTATATTCTAGTAAACGCGATGCCATACAAGAAGAAATATTTATGGAAACCAAGAAAATTGTTGAAAGTCAATATATTCAACTAAATAGTATTTTAATTAGAGACGTAACGTTACCACCAACCATAAAAGATGCTATTGAGCGTAAGCTAAAACAAGAACAAGAATCTTTAGAGTATGAGTTTAGATTAGTAACCGCTGAAAAAGAAGCAGAAAAACAACGTATTGAAGCAAAAGGAAAAGCCGATGCCAACAAAATACTAAGCGCATCACTAACCGATAAAATTTTACAAGACAAAGGTATTGAAGCTACAATAAAACTATCAGAATCTTCAAATAGTAAGGTTATTGTAATTGGCTCAGGTGATAGCGGAATGCCAATAATTTTAGGAAACCAATAAACATTTTAAATAAATATATTACAAATACTTAAAAATTGTAAAATGTTTCAAAATTTACACTTTAGAGTTTGAAATATTATTTAAAATTTTGATATTTGCTGAAGAAATAAAAAAAGACATGACTTTTATTCATTTACATCATCATTTTCACATTTGCTCTCAAGCGAAGTAAGAATGTATTGATTTTAATGAAAAACATATATTTAAACCCGTTTGAGACAATCAAGCGGGTTTTTCATTTAAAAAAACCAACAAGATTGTTTCAAACTCATATAAAAAACAACAATGAGTAAACTAAAAATTGCAGTACAGAAATCAGGACGATTAAACGAAGAATCGTTAGACCTACTAAAAAATTGTGGAATCTCTATCGATAATGGTAAAGACCAACTTAAAGCCGAAGCTAGAAATTTCCCTATGGAAGTTCTTTATCTTCGTAATGGCGATATTCCGCAGTATTTGCGCGATGGCGTTGTCGATATCGCTATTTTAGGCGAAAACACGTTAATTGAAAAAGGAAACGATTTGCCAATTGTAGAGCGTTTAGGGTTTTCAAAATGCAAAGTGTCTATTGCTGTACCTAAAAATGCCGAGTACAATTCTATTGAAGATTTACGCGGTAAAAAAATAGCAACATCTTACCCAAATACCGTAAATCAATATTTTGAAAAGAAAGGCGAAAAAGCCGATATTCATGTTATTAACGGTTCGGTAGAAATTGCGCCAAATATTGGGTTATCGCACGCTATTGTTGATATTGTTTCAAGCGGAAGCACGCTTTTTAAAAACAATTTAAAAGAAGTAGAAGTGCTTTTTAAAAGTGAAGCCGTATTAACTTCGGCTCCGGAATTAACCGAAGACAAGCAAGCCATTCTAGACAAGTTGTTATTTAGAATGAAAGCCGTTTTAAAAGGGAAAAACTCTAAATACGTTTTATTAAACGCGCCAAACGATAAGCTTGATAAAATTGTGAGTTTAATACCAGGTATGAAAAGTCCAACTGTATTACCATTAGCGCAAGAAGGATGGAGCTCGGTACATTCTGTAATTAATAAAAACGATTTTTGGGAAGTTATTGATGAATTAAAAGCCAACGGCGCCGAAGGCATTCTTGTTTGCCCAATTGAGAAAATGGTGCTTTAATAGATAGTTTGTCATTCTGAACTTGTTTCAGAATCTCAAAAAACAGATAAAAACAAATGCAAATAATTAACAATCCAGATAAAAGCACATGGGCTGATATTTTAAAACGCCCAACACAAACCGTTAACGACATTGAAGGTGTTGTAAGCGAGGTGTTTAAAGATATGCAAAACAATGGCGACAGTGCTATAAAAAATTACACAGAACGTTTCGATAAGGTAACTTTAGAAAACAATTTAGTTACTACTGAAGAGATTGAAGACGCTGTTAAAACCATTCCAGAAGCTTTAAAAACTGCAATTGCAAACGCAAAAGTAAATATTGAAGCTTTCCATAGCGCTCAAAAAACACAAAAAGTACATTTAGAAACCACAAATGGTGTACAATGTTGGCAAGAAAAACGTCCTATAGAACGTGTTGGTTTGTATATTCCTGGTGGTACAGCGCCTTTGTTTTCAACCGTTTTAATGTTGGCTGCTCCTGCACAAATTGCAGGTTGTAACGAAATTGTATTGTGTTCACCACCAAATAAACAAGGCAAACTTGCTCCAGAAATTTTATACGCAGCAAAACTTTGTGGTGTCACTAAAATATTTAAAGTAGGAGGCATTCAAGCTATTGCAGCCTTAACCTTTGGTACGGAAACCATTCCGCAGGTTTATAAAATTTTTGGTCCGGGAAACCAATTTGTAACCGTAGCAAAACAATTGGCTACAAAGTTTGGTGTGGCTATTGATATGCCGGCAGGCCCAAGTGAATTGTTAGTAGTTGCTGATGATAGCGCCAATGCAAGTTATATTGCATCCGATTTGTTAAGTCAGGCAGAACATGGCGTTGATAGTCAGGTGATTTTAGTAGCAACTTCAAAAGCGCTGATTGCTAAGGTTTCAGAAGAAGTTGAAGCACAATTACAAGTGTTACCACGCAAGGAAATTGCTGAAAAAGCTATCGCGAATTCAAAATCTATTTTTGTTGAAACCGATGAAGTTGCTTTAGAATTAATCAATCAATACGGTCCAGAACACTTCATTATTTGTTCTAAAAATGAAGATTTTTATGTTAACAATATAAGAAACGCAGGTTCTGTTTTTATAGGGGATTATACACCCGAAAGCGCAGGCGATTATGCTTCTGGAACCAACCATACATTACCAACAAACGGATTTAGTAAAGCTTATTCTGGTGTGAATTTAGATAGTTTCATGAAGAGTATGACCTTTCAAAAAATATCAAAAGAAGGTATTTTAAATATAGGTAAAACTATTGAATTAATGGCCGAAGCCGAAGGTTTACAAGCGCATAAAAATGCGGTATCAATAAGATTAAAAGATATTAAAAACGAGTAAAAAACACTGTCACTTCGAGTGATTTCGAAGCACGAGAAATTGTATCGAGAAGTAATAATAATGAATAAGTTTAATCTACAAAATATAATTCGTGAGAACGTAAAAGCAATGAAAGCTTACAGTTCGGCACGTGACGAATATGTTTCCGATGGTTCTAAAATGATTTTTTTAGACGCCAATGAAAATCCGTTCGAAAATGGTGTAAATCGTTATCCAGATCCGTTACAGCGTTCATTAAAAGCTGTTTTAGCGCAGCAAAAAAACGTTTCTGAAAATCAGATTTTATTAGGAAATGGCAGTGATGAAGTCCTAGACTTATTATTCAGAGCTTTTTGCAATCCTAAAAAAGACAACATTATAACCTTGCCGCCAACATACGGAATGTACACGGTTTTAGCGAATTTAAATGAAATTGAAGAACGAAAAGTTGAGTTAAACGCAGATTTTCAACCGAATGTTGATGCCATTTTAGAAGCCGTTGATGTAAACTCTAAAATGCTTTTCATTTGTTCGCCAAATAACCCAACTGGAAATTTAATAGCTTCAGAAAAAATAAAAATATTACTTGAAAATTTTAATGGGTTAGTAGTTATTGACGAAGCGTATATCGATTTTTCAAATCAACAAAGTTGGATTTCAGAATTAAACAATTACCTGAATTTAATTGTTACACAAACACTGTCTAAAGCTTATGGTTTAGCCGGAATTCGTTTAGGGGTGTGTTACGCTTCCGCAGAAATTATTGCGGTTTTAAACAAAATTAAACCGCCTTATAATGTTAACGAACTCACGCAAAAACGAGCGCTAGAGCGTATTTCTGATTTAGAAGCGGTGAAAAACGAGGTAAATTTGGTATTAAAAGAGCGCAATATTTTAATTGAAGCTTTAAAAAACATCAATTTTGTAGAAACTATTTTTCCAACCGAAGCTAATTTTGTGTTAGCCCGCGTTGATGATGCTACAAAACGTTACAATCAGTTACTCGAAAAAGGCATTGTAATTAGAAACCGAACTATACAGCCACTTTGTGAAAATACGTTGCGTTTTACAGTGGGAACTCCAAATGAAAATAAAAAATTAATTTTTGCTTTAAGGCAGTTAGTAAATAGCTAAAAGCCAAAAGCCAAAAGCATAAATATGAAAAAAGTATTATTTATAGACCGTGACGGCACGTTGGTGTTAGAACCACCAGTAGATTATCAATTAGATAGTCTTGAAAAGCTTGAATTTTACCCAAAAGTATTTCAATACATGGCTAAAATTGCCAGTGAATTAGATTTTGAATTGGTTATGGTTACCAATCAAGATGGCTTAGGAACCGATTCTTTTCCCGAAGACACCTTTTGGCCAGCACAAAATAAAATTATTGATGCGTTTAAAAAAGAAGGTGTAGAGTTTACTGAAATTCATATAGATAAAACCTTCCCGCATGAAAATGCCGATACTCGTAAACCAAGAATAGGTTTGTTAACAAAGTATTTTTCTGAAGATTACGATCTAGAAAACTCTTTTGTTTTAGGTGATCGTATTACCGATATGGAATTGGCTAAAAATTTGGGTGCAAAAGGCATTTATTTATCTGAAGATCCAAAATTAGGAGCTGATGAAATAGAATCTTCTAAACAAGATATTTTAAATTGTATTGCGTTAACAAGCACCGATTGGAAAGCTATTTATGAGTTTTTAAAACTTAAAGATAGAGTTGAAGAAATTACACGTAACACCAATGAAACTCAAATTTATATAAAATTAAATCTTGATGGATCAGGTAAAAATGATATTGATACAGGTTTGTCGTTTTTCGATCATATGTTAGACCAAATTGGTCGCCATGGCGCCATGGATTTAACCATAAAAGTAAATGGCGATTTAGAGGTTGACGAACATCATACCATTGAAGATACCATGATTGCTTTAGGCGAATTATTCAATAAAGCCTTAGGTAATAAATTAGGTATTGAACGTTACGGCTTTTGTTTACCAATGGACGATTGCTTAGCGCAAGTTGCGGTAGATTTTGGTGGAAGAAACTGGTTAGAATGGGATGCCGAATTTAAGCGCGAAAAAATAGGCGATATGCCCACCGAAATGTTTTATCATTTATTCAAATCGTTTACCGATGGTGCAAAATGTAATTTAAATGTAAAAGCAGAAGGTGTAAACGAGCATCATAAAATCGAAGGCATTTTTAAAGCCTTTGCAAAAGCCATGAAAATGGCTGTTAAACGCGATGCCAATAAAATGTTTTTACCAAGTACAAAGGGAATGTTATAATTAGTGATTTGCTCTTAGCTGTTTGCCAATAGCTAAAAGCCAATAACTAAAAGCTATAAAAATGAAATTAGTAATAATAGATTACGGTGCAGGAAATATAAAAAGCATACAATTTGCTTTTAAACGTTTAGGTGTTGATGCCGTTTTATCGAATAATCCTGAAGAAATAAAAGCTGCTGATAAAGTTATTTTTCCAGGAGTAGGCGAAGCAAGTTCTGCCATGAAAATGCTTAAAAAAAGTGGTTTAGATACTTTAATTCCTACGTTAAAACAACCTGTTTTAGGCATTTGTTTGGGTATGCAACTTATGTGTTTACACTCCGAAGAAGGCAATACCAATGGTTTGGGGATATTTCAAACTAAGGTGAAGCGTTTTTCAAACAATGTAAAAGTGCCACAAATGGGATGGAATGTTGTAAAAAATTTAAAATCCGATTTATTTAAAGGCATTAAAGAAAACGAATACATGTATTTGGTACATAGTTTTTATGCTGAACATTGCAACGAAACCATTGCTGCTACCGATTATGAAATTAATTACGCATCAGCATTACAACATGAAAATTTTTACGGAACGCAGTTTCACCCAGAAAAAAGTGGCAATGAGGGTGCTAAAATTTTAGAAAACTTTATTAATATGTAGCTTTTAACAATATGCCTTTAGCTTTTGCTAATGGCCAATTGCTAATAGCCAAAAGCTAAAAAAAATGAGAATTATACCAGCCATAGACATTATAGAAGGTAAATGTGTAAGACTGTCAAAAGGTGATTATAACACAAAAAAAATATATAACGAAAACCCGTTAGAAATTGCCAAACAATACGAAGCTCATGGTATTGAATATTTACATTTAGTTGATTTAGATGGCGCAAAAGCCAGCCATATTGTAAATCATAAAGTGTTAGAAACTATTGCAACTAAAACCAATTTGAAGATTGATTTTGGTGGTGGTTTAAAAACTGACGATGATTTAAGAATTGCTTTTGAATCTGGCGCAGGACAAATTACTGGTGGTAGCATTGCTGTTAAAAAACCAGAAGTTTTTGAAAGTTGGTTAACTAAATTCGGAAGCGAAAAAATTATTTTAGGTGCCGATGCCAATAACGAAAAAATTGCCATTAGCGGTTGGTTAGAAGAAAGTGACGAAGAGTTAATTCCGTTTGTTCAGAATTATATGAGCAAAGGTGTAAGCTATGTAATTTGTACAGATATCGCTAAAGATGGCATGTTACAAGGACCTTCATTTGATTTGTATAAGAAGATGCTCGAAGAATGTCACACTAAGCGTAGTCGAAGTGAAAACGAATCAGCTCTAAAATTAATAGCTTCCGGAGGTATTTCAAAATTTGATGAATTACCAAAACTAGCCGAAATAGGTTGCGAGGGTACCATAATTGGAAAAGCTATTTACGAGAATAAAATAAGTTTAAAACAATTAGAAAAATATATATTGAATAAATAAGCTACTTGCCTATTGCTGTTAGCATCTGCAAGCAGCCAAAAGCCAAAAGCTAAAAGCTTAAATTATGCTAACAAAACGAATTGTTCCCTGTCTAGATATAAAAAACGGTCGCACAGTAAAAGGCGTGAACTTTGTAGATTTACGTGATGCCGGTGACCCTGTAGAACTTGCCAAACAATATGCCGAAGTTGGGGCAGATGAATTGGTTTTTCTTGACATTGCAGCCACTTTAGAAAATAGAGGAACCACTTTAGATATGGTAACGCGTGTTGCCGAACAAGTTAACATTCCGTTTACGGTTGGTGGCGGTATTTCGTCTGTAGAACACGTTGATGCCCTTTTAAAATGTGGTGCCGATAAAGTGTCAATCAATTCATCGGCAGTAAAACGACCAGAATTGGTAAACGAATTGGCAAACAAATTTGGTAGTCAGTGTGTTGTAGTTGCTATTGATGCTAAACAAGTTGAAGGACACTGGAAAGTACATTTAGCAGGAGGTACCATTCCTACAGACATCGATTTGTTCGAATGGGCAAAAGAGGTTGAAACACGTGGTGCGGGTGAAATTTTATTCACTTCAATGGATCACGATGGTACAAAAGCAGGTTTTGCAAATGAAGCGTTAGCACAATTGTCCGAAACCTTAAATATTCCTATTATTGCATCAGGTGGTGCGGGAAATGTTCAGCATTTTGTGGATACTTTTGTAGAAGGAAAAGCAGATGCGGCCTTGGCAGCAAGTGTGTTTCATTTTGGTGAAATTCCTATACCAGAATTAAAAAAAGAGTTAAAACAAAACAATATAGAAGTACGATTATAAATCATTCCGAGGAAGAATGACGACGTATTCTGTTTAATAGATTGCCACATCGCTACGCGATTCGCAATAACAATAACGATTAAAATGAAAATTAAATTCGATTCAAACGGCTTAGTACCAGCAATAATTCAAGATGCCACAACAAAAAATGTATTAATGTTGGGTTATATGAACGAAGAAGCTTACCAAAAAACAATAGAAACTAAAAAAGTTACTTTTTTTAGCCGTAGTAAACAACGCTTATGGACAAAAGGCGAGGAGAGTGGTAACTTTTTAAACTTGGTTGAACTTAAGAACGATTGCGATAACGACTCGTTGCTAATTCAAGTAAATCCTGCAGGACCAACCTGCCATAAAGGAACTGGAAATTGTTGGGGCGAAGAAAATACGCCTAATTATGGTTTCTTTTCAACCTTAGAAACTGTAATTGCAGAACGTGTAGCGAATAAAGACACCGCAAAATCGTATGTGGCAAGTTTGTTTGCAAAAGGCATTAATAAAGTGGCGCAAAAAGTAGGCGAAGAGGCCGTTGAAACCGTTATTGAAGCAATGGATAATAATGATGAACTGTTTTTATATGAATCGGCCGATTTGTTGTTTCATTACTTAATGTTACTTCAAGCTAAAGGCTTCACACTCAAAGACATTGAGGCAGAATTAAAAGGCAGGCATAAGTAAACTTTATTTCGGTTTTAATCGTATATTAGGTGTAACATTAAACCCCAAATTAATGAATGCCTACTTTACTTTTAAAAATTGTTGTTTGTTAACTGTTTTAGGTCTTATTATTTGTGCCTGTGCTTATGATTTAGATGATAATCCTTCCTTTAACCCAATAGTTTTAAGTGATACAGATCCTAATAATCCTTTTCCTTTTAATGGTCCACAAGCACCAATTGATAGAATACCTTACGCAGAAATTTCAAGCGCTAAGTATTGTATAGATATTGAGTTATGGGATATACCAAACAATAGAACAAACCCCACAAAAACTACTGAAAACTTACAGAAAGCTATTGACTGGGCTGTAAACGAAGGTTACGGAATTATTTGTATTCCTGAAGGTCATTATTTAATAGGAATTGAAAAAAATAACATTTATTACGGTGGTTTAGAGTTAAGTAGTAACGTAGCTTTAATGTTAGATCAAAATGCAATTATTGAAATGTCACCTAATAACAAATGGAATTATTGTGCCATTAAAATTAGTAACCAATCTAACGTTATAGTTTCTGGTGGAACTATTCTTGGAGATAGAGATAACCATGAATATACCCAAAGAGATGATGGCTCCAGAGCTCATGATGAAGGACATCTTATTTGTATTGAAGGAGAAAGCACTTTTGTTACCGTAGAAAACACCATTCTTGGTAAAGCCAATGGCGATGGTGTTTTAATAGTAGGCAGCGGCGTTGGAGAAAATCAAAAATTAGCTAACATTAACATAAGCAGAAATAATTTTTCTGATAATAGAAGGCAAGGAATTTCAATTGTAGGCGGTAAACATATTTTAATAGAAAACAATGAATTTCACCATACTAATGGTACTGCACCACAATTTGGTATTGATTTGGAAGGAGCTGGCAGAATAAACGATAGTGTGGTTATAAGAAGTAATTATTTTCATAATAACAGAGGCGGTGATATTGTAAATACAGATGGTACTCATGTTGTTATTGAAAATAATATTTTATTACAAGGTAATGAAAGTGAGTATATTGATGGCCCTTTGGTATACTGGAAAAACGCAAGTGCTACAATAAAAAATAATAGCATTACCATGCGAACAGTATCAGTTAATAACTGGAATGGTATTATAATGTATTCAAATGACACCCCTAAAAGCAATACAGATACAACATTTATTGAAAATAACACACTTAATAATTGCGGTATGTACATGTATAAAGGCGCTAATTTAACCATTAAAAATAATAATATGATTAATGGGCATTTAGCTTTTAAAGAAATGGTAAATTTAATTTTAGAAAATAATGCCGTAACACACCCAAATATGTGTTGGGCATACCGTTTTCTAGAGGTTTCAGGTAGTGCTAACGGAAACACCTATAACAATGAGCCTTTTGATATTCCGTTGCAACAAAACACTCCTTGGAATGGCTGCTGGATTAATTAAAAGTAGTATTATTGCCAAATGCAATTTCAGCCCAAAAAATATTATTATTTAGTAAACTTTCAGTATTTAGGCTACAGGTTTCATGGTTGGCAAAAACAACCTAATGTAAAAACCTTGCATTTAATGGTAGACAGAACCTTAAATTATATTCTTGAAGGTAAATATTTTAAAACCTTAGTGTCGGGAAGAACAGATGCAATGGTATCTGCTGAAAATGCTACGTTTGAGTTATTTCTTCAGCATGAAATTGAAGATTTAGATACTTTTTTAGCGCTTTTCAACTACAATCTTCCGCAAGATATCAGAGCATTAAGTATTAAAGAAGTTGATGCTAAATTCAATATAATAAATCACCCAAAAACAAAAGAATATTTGTATTTATTCACTTTTGGTGAAAAATGTCATCCGTTTTGCGCGCCCATAATGACTACTATTTTAGATGATTTAGATATTGAAATAATGAAACAAGGCGCAAAATTGTTTGAAGGCGAACATCATTTTAAATCGTATTGCTACAAACCTACCGATAAAGGTATTTACACAAGAACTATTGAAACCTGTGAACTTGTTGAAAATACTATTTATACGGCAAATTATTTCCCGGAAAAATCATATATACTTCGTGTAAAAGGTAAAGGTTTTATGCGCAACCAAATACGCCTCATGATGGGAACATTGTTTGATTTGGGTAAAGGCATTTTAACTTTACAAGATATTGAGCATAGTTTACAGCCAAATGTGTATGTAAAAATGACTTACATTGCACCTGCTTCTGGCCTAATTTTAAATACCGTAGCGTTTAATTAAACGGTATTATTCTTCTTAAAAAAATTAACAGCTGCAAAAAGTTTTAACATAATTTAAGTTAATTAAAACTTAACACCGTTAAACCCTGTTAAAGCGCTTGACAAAACGAGTTTATGCCCTAACTTGAATGGAGAACTTAAAAAAAATAAATTATGAAGTATTTGAATATGAACGACGAGAAATTATTAAATGTAGTGGTAGAATTAAACATCCTTTTAGCTGATTACCACGTATATTACCAAAAGTTAAGAAGCAATCATTGGAATATTACAGGTAAAAACTTTTTTGATTTACATGAAAAGTTTGAAGAAATGTATAACGATGCCAAAGTTAAAATTGATGAAATTGCAGAACGCATTTTAACACTAAAACATCACCCAATGAGTAAGTATCAAGATTATTTAAAAACAGCTTCAATTAGTGAAGATACACCTTTAAAAACAGATACTGAAATGGTGAAAGAAACATTAAGTGACCATAAAATTCTGTTAGAACAAATGGGCAAAGTGGTTGATGAAGCCAATGCCATTTCAGATGAAGGTACTGTAGATTTAATTGGTGCATACATTAGAGAACTTGAAAAAACGAGCTGGATGTTAACAGCGTGGAGTAAAAAAACAACAGAATCTTTAAAAGAAAATTTAGTAGAGGTTAAATAATAATTTCTGTTTAAAACTTTAATTATTAACCTTAAAAACTAATAAAAATGATAGATACAATAACAGAAGCACTCAATAGTTTAATAGACAAACTTCACGGTTGGTTAAGTGCTTTTATTCAAAATATACCCAATTTAGTATTAGCAATTTTAGTAATGGTAGCTTCATATTTTATAGCTATTTATACTAGAAAGCTGGTTTTAAAACTAATAAGTAAACGTGTAAGTCAAGCATCTGTTGCAAACATGATTGCTAAAATTTCAGCAGTTGTAGTTGTAGCGGTAGGGTTATTTTTATCATTAGGTATTTTAAATTTAAGTAAAATGTTAACCTCTTTACTAGCTGGTGCTGGTGTTGCTGGTTTAGCTGTTGGTTTAGCCTTACAAGGCACGCTATCAAACACCTTTGCAGGTGTGGTTATATCTTTTAGAAAGCGCATTCAATTAGGTAATTGGGTAGAAACCAACGGGTTTTCAGGAGAGGTTGTTGATGTAAATTTAAAAGAATTTGTATTACGAGAAGCCGATAATAATTTAGTTATTATACCTAATAAAATGGTTTTAGAAAATCCGTTAAAAAACTATTCATTAACCAATAAAATGCGTGTTAACCTAGAATGCGGTGTTGGTTATGAATCTGATTTAGAAGCGGTAGAAAGCCTAACCAAACAAACTATAGCCAATACTTTTAATGAGGTTGGCGGCTCTGAAAATGTAGAGTTTTATTACACTGAATTTGGAGACAGTTCTATTAATTATTTATGTAGATTTTGGATAGAATCTGAAAGTATGCTAGAAAAACTTAAAGCAAAAACCAAAGCTATTATTGAAATTAAAAAGGCCTATGATAGTAATGGCATTAACATTCCGTTTCCTATTAGAACACTTGAATTTAATAATAAATTGGCTTTTGATGAAGCTTCAATTCAAAATCAATTCTCAAACAACTAATCTGTTGTGAAGGCATCAGTTGCGCCTATTTCTTAATTAATTTAACACTTTGTGAAACAAAATCACAAACTATGTTAACAAAGCATCTGGCTGCTAGTAACTACCGTAAATTAAGTATAGTACTTATTTATTAGCTAGCTATTACAATTCTCTAAAACATAGAGTAGACTTGCGTTTTTTTTTGCAAGTTATTAATAACAATCATTAAAATATTAGAATTATGTTACGTTGGACAATCACATTTGTAGTAATTGCATTAATAGCCGGAGTTTTGGGCTTTGGCGGTATAGCAGGAGCATCTGCAGGCATAGCAAAAATATGTTTCTTTATATTTTTAGTGCTATTTGTTTTATCACTATTAAGAGGGCTTGTTAGAAAGTAGAATAAGCACCTTCAAAAAAAAATCAATTAACAAATCAAAAATTAAAATCATGAAAAAAATCATATTAGCCATAGCACTTTTATTTACAACATCAATAGTATTAACAGGTTGTAGAGATCAAAAAAGTACAGAAGATAAAATTGAAGAAGGTGTAGAAGAAGTTAAAGATGGTGTTGAAGACGCCGTTGATGAAGTAGAAGATGAGCTTTAAGCCAACTTGCAATTAAGTTTAACCAAAACCAACAAAAATGAAAAAAGTAATAATAGTATTAGCCTTAATTTTAACATCATCAGCAGTGTTTGTTGGGTGCAGAGATAACAAAAAAACACCCGATGAACACATAGAAAAAGCTATTGATGAAGTTGAAGATGATGTAGAAAACGCTTCCGATGACGTGCAAGATGCCATTGAAGATGTGAAAGATGAAATAGAAGAAGCAAAAGAAGAGGTTGAAAAATAGAATTATAAAAAAATAAAGCAATGAAAAATTTAATATATACAAGCGCTTTTATACTTATAACAAGTGCTGCAGTGTCGCAAGAAAAGCCAAAAGAAGCCAAAGAAGAAACCGAAGTTAAGGTAGTAAAAATTAAAGATGGCGAAAAAACTACCGAGAAAAAAGTAAAAGTAATTACCAGAGAAACGGCTCAGGTTACTTTAAATGAAAAAGACAAAAATAGTGTTAACCAAAGCAGGGTACAGTCGGCATCAAAGGTTGAAAAAATGATTATGGTTGATAATGATACTGATGGTGATTATGATATGTTAACCAAAGAAACCTACTATCAATTAGGAGAAAAAAAGTATTTATTTACACCCAACAATCGTGGTTTTAAAATAGCATTTAATAAAGACGAAAATAAATTTGTAACCATTGAAGAAGCTATAACCACCGATGCTAATGGCCATTATTTAGTAAATGGTGAAACTTATGCAGGTGTTGGTTACTTTAATACAGAAGGCGATTTTGTTATACAATATTACAACAAAGAGTCTGATACCATTGAAACCAAGGTTTATAAACTAGCCGATGAAAGCAGCTAGTATAAAACGCTATGAAATAGAAAGATTAAAAAGTCCTAAGTTACTTAGGACTTTTTTGTATTTTTAAATTTCATTCACATTAAATAACAATATAAATGTCTGTAAGCATACCAGAAGCCGTTTTCAAATTTTTAAAAACCTTAGAAAAAAACAACAATAGAGATTGGTTTAATGAACATAAAAAAGAATTTAAAGCTTTAGAAACAGACGTAAAACAGGTATATGCTGCTATTTTTGACGCGCTTAACACGCACGACGATATAGATAAAATGAAACTGTTTAGAATATATAGAGACGTGCGTTTTTCAAAAAACAAACTACCATATAAAACCCATTTTGGAGGTTCGTTTAATAGAACAAAACCCAAATTACGCGGTGGTTACTATTTACACATACAACCCAACAACCAAAGTTTTATTGCCACAGGTTTTTGGGAGCCTGTTAAAGAAGATTTGTTGCGCATAAGAAAAGAGTTTGAAATGGATGATGAAGAGATACGAGCCATATTAGCTAACAAAAAATTCAGTTCTGTTTGGGGCAATACCTTTGAAGGCGATGAAGTAAAAACAGCCCCCAAAGGTTTTAGTAAAGACCACAAAGCCATAGATTTAATAAAGAAAAAACAATACATTTTCACTAAAAAATATACTGATACTCAAGTGTTATCGGCTACGTTTATTGATGATGTAAATGCATCATTTAAAGCAGTACGTCCGTTTTTTGACTACATGAGCGATGTGTTAACTACAGATTTAAATGGTGTTTCTTTAATTGATTAAAACAGAGCTTATTTAATTCTTCAATATTTTAAAAGAATTATTTGCTATAGTAGCAATGTACATTGCAGGTTTTAAACGGCTTAAATCTACATTGTTTTTATAAGGTGAAATGGTAGTTTCCATAACTTTTTGTCCTGTAATTGTGTTTAATGTAAATGTTTCTGAATGTTTTAAATTTTTTATATGTAAAACATCTTTTGTTGGGTTAGGGTACAAGCTAAATGTATTTTTAGCAACATCGTTGGCAGAAAGGGCGCTTACAACTTCTAACTCTATATTATTAGCATTGTAGTTTACTGCAAATGTTTTTGAGCTACCTAAATTTGGTAAAACGGTTGTGCCGAATGTACCGTTTATACCAGTGTCTGCCTGTAAAAAGGTTAATTTAGTACCTATTGCAGGATCATAACCATCAACCAAACGCACTTCTAAAATACCAGAAATAGATGCTGTTCCGCCAATCATAATTTTATCATAATCGTTATCTGCTTTTAAATCTATTTCAATTCTTGAAGAATTTTGCAATGTAGCATTATCATTTAAAGTATATGTGCCAATGGGGTTTGCAGGAAAAATGGTGTTGTAATTAGCATCAACCATTGTTTTAGGAGAAATTCTGTTTGTAAAACTATTATTACCTGTATGTGATACATTATTTCCCATTAAATAAAATACGCTATTACTAAACGTTATGGTGCCAACATCATTAATAATAGTATTATTATTAGTAAAAGTGTAGCTATTTATAATGTTTTCATTTGTAATAGTACCGTTATTTGAAATACTAGCGGTATTGGTATTGTTAATTGTACCTGTATTTACTAAACTGCCACCAAACTCAATTTTAATAGACGATGTGTTGTTTAAAGTAGATTCAATTTTAGTTATACCAGCATTTTTAGTAACTAAAGATGAGTTGTTATCAAAAGTTGATTTAAAAATAGCCGTTCCTTCATTTGTAAATACCGATGTGCTTGTTACCGCATTATTAAAAGTAGAGATACCAAAATTTGAAAAAAGCGAATTATTAGTAAATGTTCCGTTACAAATAAACGTGCCAACAATATTAAAATTTGAAGCGTTTTTTATAGAGCCATCAACGGTAATTTTTCCATAAATAGATGTAGGTGTATCTACGGTAATACTTGATCCTGATGGAATTGTTACCGTGTATGATTGGGTTACCATAGTTCCAGGATATGTAGGCGACCAATTAGCCGTATCTGTCCAATAACCAGTACCATTGTACGTGTAGTTAAAATTTACTTGTGCATTAAATTGTAATGTAAAAATACATAACGAAAAAAATAGTAGTGTTCTCATAGTTAGTAGGTTTAGGGCGTTCTACTTAAAAATATAAAGGTTAAATACTTTAATATTTGATTACAAAACTTTAGGTACTACTAATTTCTAAAAACAGTAAAATAAAATATGTTAAAGAGGCTTAATTATCGATGAAACGCCTTGTTTTTTTCGCTGAAACGCAAATAAATTGGTTTAAGTGGTTTTTTTTAGAGGAAAAATAGTAAAATTTAAACAGCTTTTAATAAATCAGGTTTTTCAAAAAGTTGAATTTGACTAAGCAACCTATCTTTTACTAAATTCATCATACGTTTATTTAATGCCGAAGAATTTTTAATGTACAACGTATATTCTTCAATGGTGAACATGCCAATAATCATACCTTTAACAGAGTTTCTAAATTTCATGTCTTTATGTATAGCATTTTCAATATAATCAATACGTTTTTGCATGGTTAATTCATAAAACACAGCCTTGTGTTTACTAATATAATTTTTAAAAACAGCTATTAACAAATCATTTTGAAGTTTAATTACAGGTCTTAAAACTGAATTTTGAAAACGCTCGTCGCTGCTCATATTATCATTTACTTTTGATGAAGCAATTTCAGGGCGCATGCTTTTTAGGTTAATGTCTCGTGGGCTCATTTTTGTAGTTTTAATAAAATTATTAATTAAAATGGCATATAAACACTAAGGTAAATATAGTTTTCAACGGTATTATTAACAATTAAATTATTGTAATTTTACCATGTATTAAATATTATCTTTTTATGAAGTTTGGAAGTGTTAGCAACCCGCAAGACATTAATTTTACCTTACCACCAGATCATCCCAAAACAAAACCTGTTTTAAATAGAGTGAAAGATGATAATATACCTGAAATATTTGTAGGGTGTGCTAAATGGAACAGGGCAGATTTAAAAGGGTTTTATCCAAGAGGTACAAAAGATGAATTAGCATACTATTCAAAACAGTTTAATGCCATTGAGTTAAATGCCACTTTTTATAGAATATTTCCAGCAGAGCAGTTTGCTAAGTGGTATGATAAAACACCTGCTAACTTTAAGTTTTTTCCAAAATTAAATCAAGAAATAAGCCATTGGAAACGCTTAAATGATACAAAAGAAGTAGTAGAACATTATTTATACAATGCTTCAAACTTAAAAGAAAAATTAGGCACTATATTTTTACAAATGCACAATAATTTTGCGCCCAAAGATTTTGATAGAGTAGTTAATTTTGTTGAAACGTGGCCAAAAGAAGTGCCCTTGGCTATAGAGTTCAGACATACCAATTGGTACAATGATGAAACCGTAGCCAATGAACTAAATGACCTTTTGGAAGCCAACAATATTTCGAATGTATTGGTAGATACTGCCGGTAGACGTGATTTAATGCACATGCGACTGACCAATCCAACGGCATTTGTGCGCTATGTTGGCGCAAACCATGAGAGTGATTATACGCGTTTAAATGATTGGGTTGCGCGCCTTAAAACGTGGCAAGATCAAGGTATTAAAGAAATAGATTTTTTTATTCATCAAAATATAGAAAAAGAATCTCCATTATTATCGGCTTATTTCATCAAAGAACTTAATAAAACATTGGGTTGCTCATTAAAAATTCCTAATGAAGATGAACAACAAGCATTATTTTAAAAGGTATGCAATACATCTTCAAAACAATAAAAACAATACACACATATGAGATTTCACACCAGAAAATGGATTAAACCGGAAGATTTAAATGCAAACGGCACTTTATTTGGTGGCCGCTTATTAGAGTGGATAGACGAAGAAGCTGCACTTTACACTATTATACAATTAGAAAACCAAAAAGTAGTTACAAAATATATAAGTGAAATAGATTTTAAAGCTTCTGCACGTCAAGGCGATATAATAGAAATAGGTATTGATGTTGTAAAGTTTGGCAAAGCTTCACTTACATTAAGCTGCGAAGTTAGAAATAAAATGACCCATGAAACCATTATTACGGTAGCAAGTATTGTAATGGTAAACCTTGGTAAAGACGGTAAAGCTTTGCCACACGGAAAAACCAAAGTAGAATATGTTGCCGATAGATTAAAATAGTAAACATAAAATCAGCCTATTTTTAAAATTTTATTTTTTGGCTTTCGTAAAATAATGCTTCAATTTATCTTGTAAAATTTTCAGCAAACACGCTATTTTATTGAACTTATTAGCGATTTGCTTAAAATGATTAACAATTATACAAAAATGTTGACTATCGTATCAGAGATTCTCGGTTTTCCTAGTAAAACAAGCTATATTTTATAAATTTGGCAAAAATTAATTCAAAACATTTTATGAGCAAAACACTGTTTGATAAAGTATGGGATTCCCATGTTGTTAGAAAAATAGAAGATGGTCCAGACGTATTTTTTATAGACCGTCATTTTATTCACGAAGTTACCAGTCCTGTAGCCTTTGTTGGTTTAAAAAGTCGTGGTATTGGCGTAATGTATCCTGAAAAAACATTTGCTACTGCCGATCATAACACACCAACTTGGAATCAACATTTACCAGTGGCAGATCCATTATCTGCAAATCAACTTGAAGCTTTGGCCAACAATGCTGAAGAACATGGTATTTCGCATTGGGGTTTAGGCCACAGAAATAATGGTATTGTTCATATTGTTGGTCCTGAAAACGGTATTACTTTACCAGGTTCAACTATTGTTTGTGGAGATTCACATACATCAACACACGGTGCTTTTGGCGCAATAGCCTTTGGTATTGGTACTTCTGAAGTAGAAATGGTATTATCTACGCAATGTATCATGCAACCAAAACCTAAAAAAATGCGTATTAACGTAAATGGTAAATTAGGCTTTGGTGTTACACCAAAAGATGTTGCATTATATATTATTTCAAAACAAACAACATCAGGTGCTACAGGCTATTTTGTAGAGTATGCTGGCGATGTTTTTGAGGATATGACTATGGAAGGCCGTATGACTGTTTGTAACCTTTCAATAGAAATGGGAGCACGTGGAGGTATGATTGCTCCTGATGAAAAAACATTTGAATACATAAAAGGTAGAAAGCATACACCAAAAGGAGCCGATTGGGATAAAGCTATGGAATACTGGCAAACACTTTACACCGAAGATGGTGCAGCGTTTGATGCCGAATTTAATTATGACGCAGCCGATATTGAACCAATGATTACTTACGGAACAAATCCAGGTATGGGTATTGGTGTTACAAAATCAATTCCTAATGCTAATGAAGTTGAAGGTGGTGAAGCTACCTATAAAAAATCATTAGGTTACATGAAGTTTAACGAAGGTGACAATATGATTGGCAAACCTGTTGACTATGTGTTTCTTGGTTCATGTACAAACGGACGTATTGAAGATTTTAGAGCCTTTTGTTCTATAATTGAAGGACGCCAAAAAGCTGAGAATATAACTGCTTGGTTAGTGCCAGGATCTCACAAAGTAGTAGACCAAATAAAAGAAGAAGGTTTAGATAAAATTTTAGAAGCTGCAGGATTTGTATTAAGAGAACCAGGTTGTTCGGCATGTTTAGCAATGAACGATGATAAAGTTCCTGCTGGTAAATTAGCAGTATCTACTTCTAATAGAAATTTTGAAGGACGCCAAGGACCGGGTTCAAGAACCTTATTAGCATCTCCATTAGTAGCAGCAGCAACAGCTGTTGAAGGTGTAGTTACAGATCCAAGAACAATATTAGAAACAGCTTAAATAGCTAATAGCTTTTGGCTATTGGCCATCAGCAAATAAAATATAAATTATAAGTTTGCCAATAGCATATAGCTAAAGGCCAAAAGAAAATAAAACATGGCTTACGATAAATTTGAAGTATTAACAAGTACAGCATATCCATTACCAATAGAAAATGTAGATACAGACCAAATTATACCTGCGCGTTTTTTAAAAGCAACAGAGCGTAAAGGGTTTGGTGATAACTTTTTTAGAGATTGGAGATATGATTCTGAAGGAAATCCTATTACAGATTTCCCTTTAAATGATGCAAAATACGCTGGTTCTAAAATATTAGTTGGCGGTAAAAATTTTGGTTCAGGGTCTTCAAGAGAGCACGCAGCATGGTCTGTGTATGATTTTGGCTTACGTTGCGTAATTTCATCGTTTTTTGCAGATATTTTTAGAAATAACTGTTTAAATATTGGCGTTTTGCCAGTACAAGTATCTGCTGAATTTGCTCAAAAATTATTTGATGCAATTGAAGCAAACCCAAAAGCTGAAATTAAAGTAGATTTACCAAACCAAACTGTAACGTTGGTAGCAACAGGTGAATCTGAATCTTTTGATATTAACGGTTACAAAAAAGGCAACATGCTTAATGGTTTTGATGATATTGATTATCTTCAAAATATGAAGGAAGAAATTGCTGCTTTTGGAGAAACTAGACCGTTTTAAATAAACCTTTTTAATTTTTGTCATTCAACATCAAAATAAATCATCTTTTTAAAATTTGATAAACTTTTTATGCTGAATGACATTTAATTTTTCTACAAAACATTATGCACAATAAGCATATAGAAATAATGGACACGACATTGCGTGATGGTGAACAAACCTCAAGCGTGTCGTTTTCTGCTTCCGAAAAATTAACCATTGCAAAACTATTACTAGAAGAACTTAAAGTAAATAGAATAGAAGTAGCATCGGCCCGAGTATCTGAAGGCGAATTTCAAGCCGTAAAAGTTATAACAAATTGGGCAAGAGAACATGGTTATTTAAATGCTGTTGAAGTTTTAGCGTTTGTAGATAATGGTGTTTCTATTGATTGGATAGTTAAAGCAGGAGCAAGAGTTCAAAACCTGTTAACTAAAGGTTCACTCAATCATTTAACTCATCAACTTAAAAAAACACCAAATCAGCATTTTAAAGAAATTGAAAACGTAATAAACAATGCTTCAGAACAAGGTGTTGCAACCAACATTTATTTAGAAGATTGGAGTAATGGCATGCGTAATTCTAAAGACTATGTTTTTCAGTTTTTAGAGTTTTTAACCGCACAAAATGTTAAGCGTATAATGCTACCTGATACTTTAGGCGTATTAACTCCTAAAGAATCCTTTGATTTTATTGCCGAAATTAAAACCAAATTCCCTCATTTACATTTTGATTTTCACCCGCATAATGATTATGATTTGGGTGTTTCAAATGCTATGGAGGCTTTAAAGGCCGGTGCCGATGGTTTGCATTTAACCGTTAATGGTATGGGAGAGCGTGCGGGTAACGCACCCATGGCAAGTACCGTTGCTGTAATAAATGATTTTATGCCAGAAATTAACATAGATGTTAATGAAAAAGTACTTTACACTGTTAGCAAATTAGTTGAGAATTTTTCTGGCGTTATGATACCAGCAAACAAACCTGTAATTGGTGCTAATGTGTTTACGCAAACCGCTGGTATTCATGCAGATGGAGATAATAAAAACAATCTTTATTTTAGTGAATTATCGCCAGAACGCTTTGGTAGAACACGCCAATATGCACTTGGTAAAGCTTCTGGTAAAGCTAATATTCAAAAGAATTTACAAGAATTAGGACTTCAGTTAAATGATGATGAAATAAAAAAAGTAACACAACGAATTATTGAATTAGGAGATAAAAAACAAGTTGTTACTAAAGAAGATTTACCATACATTATTTCTGATGTTTTAGATAGTGGTTCTTATGAAGAGAAAGTGAAAATTGAATCGTACGTGTTAACACATTCAAAAGGCTTAAAACCTTCAACAACAGTAGCTATTTCTATTGAAAGTGAAAAATTTGAAGAAAATGCACAAGGTGACGGACAATTTGATGCTTTTATGAATGCCATTAAAAAAATATTCAAAAAGAAAAACATCACTTTGCCACAATTAACAGATTATGCAGTGAGAATTCCTCCTGGAAGTAAATCTGATGCGCTTTGTGAAACCATTATAACTTGGAAAAACCAAAATAAAGAGTTTAAAACACGTGGCTTAGATTCAGATCAAACGGTTTCAGCTATCAAAGCCACAGAAAAAATGCTCAATATTATAAATAATTAAGATAAAACTATAAAAATAAACACATGAAATTAAACATAGCACTTTTAGCAGGTGATGGTATTGGACCAGAAGTTATAGACCAAGCCGTAAAAGTAAGTGATGCTGTAGCAGCTAAATTTGGACATGATATTACTTGGAAACCAGCGTTAACAGGTGCCGCAGCTATTGATGCCGTTGGTGAGCCTTACCCAGATGAAACCCATGAAATTTGTAAATCTTCTGATGCTGTTTTGTTTGGTGCTATTGGAGACCCAAAGTATGATAATGATCCTTCTGCACCGGTACGCCCAGAGCAAGGGTTGTTAAAAATGCGTAAAGCCTTGGGTTTATTTGCTAATGTGCGCCCAACATTTGTGTTTCCTTCGTTATTAGATAAATCACCATTAAAAAAAGAACGTATTGAAGGTACTGATTTAGTGTTTTTACGCGAGTTAACTGGTGGTATTTATTTTGGTGAAAAGGGTAGAAGAGATGATAGAAATACAGCCTATGATAATTGTGTTTATACAAAAGATGAAGTAACGCGTTTAGCACGAAAAGGTTTTGAATTGGCTATGACGCGCTCTAAACGTTTATGCTGTGTAGATAAAGCAAATGTACTTGAAACATCTCGTTTATGGCGTGAAACTGTTCAAGGTTTAGAAGCTGAATACCCTGAGGTTACTGTATCTTATGAGTTTGTTGATGCTGTAGCAATGCGTTTGGTACAATGGCCATCAGATTATGATGTGTTAATTACTGAAAACTTATTTGGTGATATTTTAACTGATGAAGCCTCTGTAATTTCAGGATCAATGGGTTTAATGCCTTCTGCGTCTTTAGGTTCTAATATTGGTTTATTTGAACCAATTCACGGATCTTACCCGCAAGCTGCTGGGAAAAATATTGCAAACCCAATGGCAACCGTTTTATCAGCTGCTATGATGTTTGAAAATTTTGGTTTAGTTGAAGAAGGAAAAACTATTAGAGATGCTGTAAATAAAGCGTTAAATGAAGGTGTTGTAACTGAAGATTTATCAGATGGTGCAAAAGCTTACGGAACTAAAGAAGTAGGCGATTGGTTGGCCGCAAACATATAAATAACAACTAAATAGACAACTAACTAACACTTGAAAAGACCTGTCAAATTTTTTATATTGATGGGTCTTTTTTTTATGCGTTAAAACAAGATGCGTTTTTCTTTTATTTAACGCGGTATGCTTTTATTAAGTCGTTTATTTTAATGTCTAAATTAGATTTAACATCTCTGTAACGAGCAACGTTTATAGGGTAGTTTTTTAAAAAATCTGGATATACCATATAAATATCTTCAGTATTTATATTTTGAATTAAATCAAAAACGTTTGCAAAAAGAAAATCGTTTGTGGTTAAATTCTCTTTTTTAGCTGTAGCTTCGGGTATTAAATCTCCTTGTATATAACCTTTTACACTTTTAGCAACATAATAGCTGCCTAAATGTTTAAAGTTTCCTAAAACAATGGTTTCAGGTTTAAATAAATTTCGTCTTAACTTATATTTATTTCCTTTAGTAGTTACAACTTTACTTGGTACACGTTCATATTTTCGTGTGGTTCTTAAAATACGATGTGAAGTAGCTAACCTTTTACTAACATCATCAATATTAATTATTTTATTTATTTGTGATTTAGTTTTACCAGCCTTTACAAGTTTTGATATTTTTGAACTGTCATTTTGAGCTTTTTTATAATAGGCCAATGCTTTTTTATAATATGCTGTTAAGCGTTTTGTGGCAGGAATTGTTGTAATGGTTGAAGCGCCTTTTTCGTTAAGTATTTCATATACATAAGGAGAACTGCCTTCTTTTTCAACCATTAAAGCATTAAAATCTTTGTGAAAAACAAAATCTACATTTTGAGCTTCACAATAAAAAAAGCTTAATAATAGAATGGGGATAAAACTTAAAAACTTCATATTTTATTAAAAATAAGTAGGTAAATTAAACAAAAATAATTAAAAATTTTCAAACATACAGATTAACAACTTTATTTTGAGAAGGTTGAACTACTGGGTAATTCAAAAATTTCTAATTCAAAAAATGGAATAGCAGCAATGACGTGGTCAAAAATATCAGCTAAAATATACTCATAATTAACCCATCGTTTATCACTGCTAAACGCATAAATTTCAATAGGTAAACCTTGAGATGTTGGCTGTAGCTGGCGCACCATTACCGTCATATCTTTATTTATAGCTGAATGTTGTTCAATATATGTTTGAACATATTTTCTAAAAACACCAATGTTGGTTAAATTTCTGCCGTTTATGGCTAATGTTTTGTTGGCCTTATGCTGCTCGTTATGTTTATTAATGTCTTTTTGTCTTGTATTTAAATAGCTTTCTAGTAATTGGATGCTTTTAAGTTTTTCAACAGTTTCAGGGGTTAAAAACTTAATGCTATCTGTTTTTATGTTTATGGAACGTTTTATGCGTCTGCCTTCAGAACTTGTCATTCCGCGCCAGTTTTTAAACGATTCAGAAATAAGAGCGTACGTAGGAATGGTGGTTATTGTTTTATCGAAATTTTGAACTTTTACGGTAGCTAGAGTGATTTCGGTTACATCGCCATCGGCTCCAAATTTTTCAAAAGTTACCCAATCTCCAATTCTAACCATGTCATTTATAGATACTTGTATGCTTGCAACAAATCCTAAAATGGTATCTTTAAAAACTAAAATTATAACTGCTGAAATAGCGCCAAGACCGGTTAAAAACTTTAAAAATGGAATGCCCGTAATAATGGCAATGGCAGACATAATACCGCCTAACCAAGCAAAAATCATAAAAACTTGTATGTAGCTTGCAATGGGTTTATCTTTTAAACTAGGTAAGGTTTTTAAAAAATCTTTTGCGGTGTGGAGTAAGCTTCTAACAATCCATAATGTTAAAACAATAGCAAAAACTTGTACGCCCTTTTCAACATAAATTTCAAACGTTTCAAAATGAAAAAATACTACGGGTATAAATTCTAATGCTAGTAAAAGCGGAATGATGTGTGCTATATTTCTAGGCACTTTGTTTTCAACAAGCAAATCATCAAAATTAGATTTAGATGCTTGAGCAAAACGCATAAACATTTGCAGTAAAATTTTTCTAATTATAAAATCTACTACAAAAACAACTATTACAGCTACTACCAAAAGTGCTAGCATGTTTAAATACTTTGCTGTAGCAACCTGCACACCTTGTTCAATTAGGTAATTATAAAGTAATAGTTTTATGTTATTCATGGTTTAATTAGGGCTTTTTAATAATTTTCTTTCAACATAAAACGTGCCAAACGGAATTATTGAAGCTATTAACACCGTAATAAATTGTTTGTTATTCCATTTAAAATCTGGTTTTATTATGAAAGCTAAAACAACATAAAGCATAAATAAAATACCGTGGGGCATGCCTAATAGTTTTACATATTGCGGATCTCCAGAAAGGTATTTAATTGGCGTTGCAATAAACAGAAGTAGCAGATATGATACACCTTCTAAAAAGGCAACTAGCCTAAATATATTAAGTAGTGAAAACATGTTTTATTTTTTTACAAAAATAAGGTTTAAAGTTGTAAATAAGTACTAAATACTAAACAACATTAAAAATTATAAGACCATAAATAGCAAAGCGTAACAAGCGTAATGACCCATAAATTACTACGTTTTTAAACGGAAAATTAATGATGCCTGCAGCCATACATGAAATTGAAAAGGGTAGTGGTAGTAAAGCGCCAACAACTATTAAAAAACCGCCCCATTTTTTGGAGTTTTTTAGCTGTTTTTCCATTTTGTTTTGCAAGTAGTTGTGCACTCTGGGGATTTTAGTTATAAAATCTCCAATATAATATGATACTAAACCGCCAGCATATGATAATAATGCTAAAATACTTAAATATAACCACGGGTTATGTAATTTACCAGACCATGCAATAAATATTTCTGGAGGTACTAAGCCTAGTAGGGTTTCAGAAACAAAGAAAAATAATAAAACGCCATAAACAGGCAGTATTTGCGTTAGTTTTACAAGAGCTTCATTAATATTAAAAAAGTGATTTACCACGTAAATTACTGCAACGGCAATAATAATATAAGGCAAGGCTTTTAAAACACTTTTACCAACAAAGTTATAAAAGCCTGTATAGCTGTAGTATTGGTGCAGTAAATGCAAACGCGATTTACGTTCTGTTTTAGACTTTTCTTTAGGTTTCATGGTATTGTACACTAATTTAAGGCCTGCAAATTTAGTTTCTTTTTTTTTGTTGCTAAAGAAATATATTACGTTTATCAAATTTTTAACACAAAAAGCCTTGAAGTCTATGTGTTTATTGAGGTTTTTCTAAAGTGCTGATCGTCATAAAGTTTTTCAAAAGGAATAATAATATGTTTGTTTTTGTAGGGTTTTAGTTGATGTGCTGCATTGAAACCGCAACCCGTATAAATCTTTAAGGCGTGCTTAAAATATAAGTTTACAGGATATATATTATTGTATATTTTAAATTTAGGGTGTTTATACTTTAAATTAACTTGAGTAAAAACAGCAACAATAACATTTTTCTGTAAACACTCATTTTTTACAACTAAATCACAAAGTTTAAGCACATCATTTTTACCGCCAGAATGTACTATCATTATATAAGGTGAAGCTGAAAATGCTATGTTTTTTTGAGGAACAGACCCATTTATACTTAATGTTTCTGTGCTTTTTGAATGTTTTAAAATCCAGTTATAATGATTGGTGTATAGTTTTTCTAAAAGTAGTGTTTTGCTAAAGATAATTTGGTTTTGTGGTTGAATGCTTTTTAAATAAAAAGACCATTTTAAAACTCTAGAAATATAAATATAGTTTATGTTAGGGTATTTTTTGTAAATAGTAATTAGCTCGCCTTTTAATCCAAAAGGAAACGCATCAACATAAAATGAGGTTATTTTATGCTGTTTAATGCAGGTTGTTATAGTTTCTGCCCAACTTAGAGCATCATCTTGCCATGATAAACCAATAAAAGTGTAATTAAAATACTTTGTAAAAGTTAAAGGCGCTATAATTATTACATTGTTTTGAGGAATTTTAAGTTGTTTAACTAAAGTGTCTATTCTAGTTAAATGCCCTAAACCGCCACCTTGGGCATAAAACACATGCATTAATAGCCTTTTAGAATTAATTCTTTTATAATTATTTCTTTTTGGTTATTTGGAATACTTGGTATTTTAGAAATTAAAAGACTTGCAGAATAGTTTTGATTAAAAAACTCTGGAGATGCATTTTCAACAGAAACTATTTGTTCATTTTTATCTAAATTATACGAAGTTCTGGCAAGTGTAACATCGTTTTTTACCAATTTTGCTTTTTTAGTATCAGTGAATTTTATTTCAAACGGATTTAAATTTTCTTCATTATCACTTATTTTTATTTTGTTTTCGTACAGTTTAATTTTCCAAAGTAAATCAGAATTAGCTGTTCTTAATTTAAAACCATCAGATTTGTATTTAATTTCAAAAACTACATTGCCGCTAGTGTTGTAGTATTTTTTCTTATCTGCCTTAGTCATTTTAGACGTGTATGTTTCCGAAGCACTATTTATGGATGTTTTCGATGTTTCAGAACTTGCATTTGTTGTATTTGTATTTTGCTTACAAGCGGTAATTAGAATAATAAAAAAAATGCTTACTAATAATTGATTTGTTTTTTTAACTTTCATAAGAATGGATGTTTTCTATAATTTTTAAATAGTTTGATATTTCTGTTTCAGGTGTGTAATTTGTATTTATTTCATGATGTAAAACACTCGTTTTTTGTTGAACAACATCAATAGTGGTTGAGTGAAATGTATTTAAAGTGTTTATTAATGATTCTTCTTTTAACGAATTGAAAATAAAAGAATTGCTGTTATTTAAAACATCTGGAATTCCGCCAGCGTTTGAAGCTATTATTGGCACTTTTAAAACTGCAGCTTCAAAAATTACGTTGGGCATACCGTCATAAATTGAAGGAATAGCAACGGCATTGCAAAGTAAATAATTTGCTATCAAATCTGTTTTAGATTCGGGCTTCGCAATTGAAAAAGGAATATTTAATTTATTTAAAAGCCCTGTAATGTGTGGCTCAACTTCGCCAACAAAATGTAAATGTACACGTTTGTAAAGTGCGGATTTTTTTAAACCACTAATAAAAAAATCGATACCTTTTTTCTGTTTTAAATACCCTATAAAACCTATAATGGTTGCATGCTTGGAGCTATTAATTTTTTCATGGAGTGTTTTAGCTAAATCTAAATCAGATTTTAATGTTTTCCAATGGTTGGTATCTATGGCATTTGGCGTAAAAAATACGTTATTATTGAGTTTAAGAGCCTTAATACGGTTTACCTTTTCTTTTGATACGCAAGCAATAGCAGTTGCGTTTTCAATAGCAAACAATACATCTTGTTTTTTTTGTGAAAAAATAGCGGTGTCAAAATCATTGCCTCTAAAACAAATAAGCAATGGTTGTTTTAACCATTTAGCAATTAAGGGCAAGCCTTTTAAACATAAATGACTGCCGTAGGCCACTAAAGCACTACTTTTTGAAATTTGAGTGTTAATATTTAAATAAGTCCATAACGTGTTTAAAGTATGTGCGCTGTCTTCAAAAACAGGGATAGCGGTGTAATTACCGTTTACTTGCGCTACGGTTTCAAAAGCTTTTAGTTTATTTGTGAAGTGATAAATGTTTACTGTATGGTGTTTTCTTAAATTATCAATAATTCTGTCACAGCTTCTAGCCATACCGCCTTTATTTGGCGGGTAATTTTCTGTAAACCAGCTTATAACCATGCGTTATTTATTAACTGTAAAAAAACGTATCATCGGCACTAAGCATGCCTCCAATGTTATTATTTTCATCATCATTATGTAAACTCTGCATTTCGCCATCGGTCCATTCAGCTTGTGCGCCACCGCCACCAAAACTTCCTCCACCAAACCCGTTTTCAAAGCCTTCAGGATTTTGGGATTCAGAATTTGTATTACTAAATGTAGTAGGAGTGTGGTTGGTTGAAATAAACACATCATCATGCCTTTTTGTGGTATTTACAATTTCAGCAGTGTATAAATAATTTTCCCAATAACAGTCTTCACAATATATTTTGGTATTAGTTTTAAACGCATGCACACTACAAACTTTTTTCTGGCAGTTGTTACATGTTTCTTCAGCAGTATTGTTACAATTTAAATTTAAAAACACACCAGATTTTTGTTCGCAATTCATAGTAAAGTGTTATTTAAGTTGTAGTTGTTGGATCATTACTTTATTGTTGGTTAAATAGGTTAACATTTCTGTTACGGCCGATTTAGAATGCTTTAACTGAGGCCTAAGTATAGAAGAAATAGTACTTGGTTTGCTTTTGTACTTAAGCTTAACAAAATGAGCATTATTTATAGTAGTTACAGCAATATGATACTTGTTGTTAGATAATTTAATTGCTTCATGTGCATTTATTATATCATAATTTGCTGGATTAAGTTTTAAGGTTAGCGCATAGAAAAATTTATGTTTGTGCTTATATTTTGTTTTTATTTTACCGCTAGAGCGCCTTTTTGTAGTTTTTACCTTTACAGAAATTTGATTTAAAGAAGTAGTACAAACAGTGCCATCTTTCATGGTAAATTGAGCATAGTATCTTTCTAATTTATAAGGTTTATAGCTTGTGCCTCTTCGTTTTTCAAGTCCAATTTTAGTAGGGGCTAGTAAATTATTTTCGTGTTCAATAGGGCTGTAGTCAATTCTTAAATTAATTAGGTTTTTATGCACATCTCCCTTAATAGCAATTATAAATTTTGCCAAATCTTGAAAAGCATCAACAGGTACAAATTCGTATTTCTTGTAGTTATTTAAAATAAGAAATAAAAATATGTAATAAAAAGGACAAAAAAATAAAATAGGAAATATGTCTTCTCCATCAGCACCATTCAAAAACATTATTACTATAATTACAACAGGTATAAAAAATAATAATTGTTTAGGATTAAACTTAAAGGAAGATTTAGAACGCTTTAGCACATTTTTTTTTAAAAATATCATCCAATATTCTATAGGCCGTTTAGCTTTAAACTTTTTAGTTTTGCCAATACGTTGCAGGTCCTGTTTCAGAGCATTTTCAAACATATTCTAATTCAGATTTATAGAGGTTTATCATTTTAGATTCTTGGTATTTCCAAAGATAATTTTTTTCAATATGTTTTTTTCCGTTTTCGCCAATACGTTTTAAAATTTCAGGGTTTTCAAGTAATTCTTTAATTTTTCTACCTAAAATTTGTGGTCGGTCTGGTGGTACTAAAATCCCTGTTTTATTGGCTGTAATTATTTCATTAACCACAGGAATATGGCTAGCAATAACCGGTGTACCATACGCTAAAGACTCTATGATTTTTAACGGATTACAGCCTTGTATGATGTTTCTATTACAAGCAGTAAGCGGCGCTACTGTTAAAATAGCATTTTTTATTACGGAAGCTAAACTAGACTTATCTAGTTCAAATAACCACGTGATTTTATGGTTTACACCAATAGTAATAGCTAATTCTTTATAAATTAACGTTCTTTTTTCTGGTACAGATGCACAAATTACCAATTGTATATGTGTGTTTTCTAACTCTTTTAACGCCTTTAAAAGCGTTTTTATACCTTGCCATTTTTGTAAAGCTCCAAAATATAAAATGTAGGAGTGAGGCTTAATATTAATTTTACTATTTGATTTATAGATGGTTACACCGTTGGGGATTACAGTTATTTTATTATCGTTAGTATTTGAAAACTGCATTACAAATTGCTTTGTAATTTTTGAAGGTGTTATTAAAACCGATGCGTTTTCTATACAATACAGTTCAATGTTTTTAATTTTTTGCAATACCGATGTACTAATGTTAGGGTATCTGTTTGGTAATTCAATATGATTAAAAGCGTTAACTTCAAATACTGTTTTTACATTTTTTGATGATTTTAGAGCAGGTAAGCCGCCCCAAATATCACGAAAATGAATAAGTTTAATATTTTTACAAATATCTGATGCTAAAATGTTTGAAACAGCTGCTTGAAACTTAGTTGTACGTTCTAAAAAATTATAAATTTTTTCTTTCCAACGGTATACATAAAGTTTTCGGTTTTCGTCATATTGAAAAGTTGGCATAGTATCATTACCTAAACAAATTAACAAACCACAACTAAATGTTTCTTCTAAAGCGTTTAAACAGTGATTTATATGAGTTGCAGCACCTTTTTTTGAAGGAAATACATCAAAAGCTATATATACAAACTGAGGTTTTTGTTTCATAAAATACTTTATAAATATATTTCTTTTTATTGAAATAGTAGTACAGGAGAAATATTCTATTTTACATAATATAAATTATAATACAAATGTATAGTAATTTCTGTATAGCCGTTTTTTAGGCTATTTACACATAATTGTAGATATAGTGCCTTTAGGTCTATATCGTCAACAATTATGTTAAAAGAAATGTATCTATAATTAGCTGTTATGTAAAATAGCCGCTACCAAACGCTCGATTGTTTAATAAAATCAAATTGCTCTAGCAATTTATTTTAAACACAATTCCCAACCGCATGCCAACGCCAAATAAAAGCTTCACTTTTTGCACTGTTTTAAAATTCGCGTATTTGATAAAATGTACGTCAAAAAAAAATTTATGAGATTCTCGTCAAGTTGCCACAAGAGTATAAAATTTCTCTACAAGCAAATTTCTATACACTTGTTTTATGTAGAACTTCAATTAGAGTTTTCTTTTTGTGCGTTATCTTTTGCCTTGATGCAAAAGAAACAAAAAATCAAGGCTGCATATAATTTTGGAAACAATTAACGGCTCGCTCCACTATATTTTAAGAAACATTGGAACTTTTAAGACTATGTAGAAATATTATGTAAAATAGAAATATTTAAAAAACTGGATTGCTAAATCCCTAAAATATTTTCATTACACTCGCCTATTGTTTTTAACCAAAATTCTATGAGGCCGAATTTTAAATTGAGATTATAAACATAATCACATAGCAATTCTTTGTTCATTGTTAAAATTCAAAGGAATTTCAATATTGTCTTCTTCAATGATTAAATTTGAAGCAATTTGTTCCACTATGTGAGCATTAACAGCATTTCCAAGAGCTCCAAAACAGCTGCCTAAATTTTCTGGTAATTTAATTCCATTTAAAGATTGTATTCTTGCTCCTTCATTTGGTGTAATATATCTATTTTCCCATCCAATAATTGGTATTTGAGTGCTAACTGTAACTAATGAAGGAAAATAATCAGGTTTTTTAACTCTAACTCCTGAACCTCTAAATTGAATTATATATTTAGTTAAATCTCTTTCTCCTCCTTGTACGTTCCATTCAAATTTTTGCCAACTTGAAACGCCTAAATCTCTTATTTTTTTTACTACAGGCTCTAACTCTACTTTATATTTTTCATAAAAAGCCCTATTACTTCTAATATAATGCTTTTTCCAACTAGGAAACGGAATAGGCTTTCCAGTTTGTTTATGCAATTGATTTTTCTTTACATAATTAGGTAAATTATTGAATTTTTCTTCTCTAGTCATTCCTTTAAGTGGTATGCCAAATTTACCTTTGCATTTTCCTAAAGCATGAGAAGAAGTTCTATAAGGTATTTCATCTTCAAAAGGATAAGTTGCTCCAAATTCCATACTCCAAATAGGAAAGCTAGGTAAATTGTCCTCTAAAGGAATTTTATCGATAAATTCTTGCCATAGTTTAATAACTGAAATCTTTTCATCTTCAAGTTTTGTTGCATCAGTTGGATTTACATCCAAAAAATTCATTATAGAATCAGTTGATTTAGATGATTCTGGCCAATTAAAATGTTGAATGCTATTTTTAGCTCCAATTATAAACAATCTTTCTCTGTGCTGTGGAATACCAAAATTATGAGGAGATAAAATTTTCTTATCAATTTTGTACTCAAGCTGGTTTTCAAGTTTATCCTTTATGTAATTCCAAGTATTAAAATTATCATGACTTTCTAAGTTCCTTACGTTTTCTAGAATGAAGAACTCTGGTTCATGGAAATCAAGAATTTCAACTATCTTATCAAATAGAGTTCCATTTTTTTCGTCGTCAAGACCTTTTTGGTCACCAGCTTTAGAAAAAGGCTGACAAGGAAATCCTGCGCATAGAACATCGAATTGAGGAATTTCACTTATTTGCACTTTTGTAATATCTCTATTTACTTGAATATTAAAATTCTTTTCATATAGTAGAGCTAAATTTTCTTTTTTCTCACTTGCAAAAACACATTCATGTCCTAGATTTTCAAGAGCTACATGAAATCCACCTAATCCTGCAAATAAATCTATGAATCTCATATTCCTTGAGTAATTTTTAAGTTACACCAATCCCCTACTTCTTTTCGTAAAACAGGACTAACCTCTTTTTCGTATAAAAAATTATAAATTCTTAATCTGTCAAAAAGCATTCCGAAACTTGAAGTTCTTTTATTCCATACCTTTTGTTGTACAAATTCTACTGTAGAAATGGATTGTATTATATTCTCAGGAAACCATATTATATAATTAGTCCAATTATTCATATTTATTGGCTTTTTATTTGCCCAATGTTTTCCGGCAGCACATTGTTGTAAAACATATAAATTGGAACCTCTATTATCCTCAAAAGATTTATACCCCAAAACATCAACACCATCATCCTTATAGGATGAATCTGCTCGCATATTTCTAGTTTCATAACATAATTTTTCTATTTCATCAAGATTGTCATTAAATCCTTTGCCTGCTGGGAAACCAAAAGTAAATACATCTCCATTAAGAAAATTTTTAAGAGCTTCAGCAGAAATTTTCTCAAATAAACCTGTTCCTCCAGAATTGTCATTTGCTCCATTAAATGAGTAATATAGACATAAAAAATATTCGGGTATTTCCTTCCAAGAATAATTGGGACTTATTTTATTTTTTTGAACTGTATATATCGGTTTTTTATATAATAAAGTCCTCCATTCTAAAGTACTTAACCAACTATCAATTGTCTGTTCATCTACTCCATCTACTAAAGAACTTATTTGTGATTTACTTAAAGGCTTATTGTTTTTTAATAAATTTAACTCTAGCCATTCAATCTCTTTACCAAGTTTAAAACCAATAAATTCTGACATTATAATAAATTACTTTTTAAGGCTTCAATCAATTCTTCTAATTCAGCAACTTGTTTTAATAGTTCGTCATCATTTTTATATTTATAAGCAAATTTCAATGAAGTTTGAACAGCTCTGCTTGCACTTGTTAGCTTTTTTGATAAATATTCTCTTTCTCCTCCTGTCCTTTCATAAGCTCCATCTAAATCTTTATATTTAAGTAAGTATTCAACAGCTTCAGGTTCTTTTACAACATGGCTTAATGTATTTGTTATCTTTCTTGAGTCAGTTAAAACAGGCTGTTCATTAGTTTCTTTGTTTCCATAAATCCATGTTAATAAATTTTTAAATTCATCTAACTTATTTGAATCTACTAATTCGTTTTCAAGATTTACTTTTGCATATGATTCAACTCCAATATAGTCTCTGATAGATGAAGAATTGTAAGCTACTGTCAATAATGAAAACTTATCAATAATTGGTCTTACATCAAAGTTTTCTAAGTTATTTCTTGCTTCTGTGAATAATTTATATGTTATATATTGCTTTCTAAGTTTATCTGATCTATCACCAACAACTTTTTGAACTTGTTTAATAGAGTCAGCAATGGATAAACCTTTATCGAGTTCTTGGTCTATAACACTAGCAGTATATGCTGCTTGGGCAAAAGCTTCCCATTTCAATAAACCTGCAATATGTCTTACTCCAAGATATGATGAAACATCTTCTCGTTTTTCGTAAATAATGCATGGAATATTTGATATATCAAATATTTTTTCATCATCATCTGTTTTTGGGTAAAACTTATCAATACCTAATTTTTTTCTTAGACTTAAATCAGTTATTAATTTTATTGCTGAAGTTCTTCTATTTCCTTCAACAACAGTAAAACTGATTTTATCTTTATCAATTAAGGTTTTTAATGCATTAGCTAAATCATCAGGATTATCATATGACGCAAAAGAAAAGTCAGGAGGTATTATATTTGGAACTACAATAATTGGTTCTTCATCAAAATAACCGTTTTCAACTAAAGACATTGCTATTGTTTCAGTATCAAAATTTTCATAAAGAACTGAAATTAAGTCAAATTGAGATGATTCATCAGGATTTTCCAAATACGGAACTAAACGTGGGTTTTTTTTATCAACCTCAATTAAATCAATTTTAATATCTAACTGTGGTCTCCTATTTCCTTTACCTGCAAAAGTCATTTAATCGTTTTTATTTTAAACAAATATAAAGATATTATCTAATTTTTAGTTTAAACCCAAATCATATCATTTTTTTTATTTCTTCTAATAAATATGCAGGTTTTCTTTTGCGCAACATTGCATGGCAATTTGGACAAACAGGAATTAAATCTGTAATTGGATTTAACTCATATTCAGTTCCGATTGAAGAAATATCAATAATGTGATGCACATGAATAAATCCCTTTCCTATTTCACCATATTTTTTTTCAAAATCAAATTCACATATTTGACATTTATATCCATAATATTCAATACATTTAATTCGAGCAGCAGTATTTCTTTCATAAACATTTACAAATACCTTTTTAGATTTACCCTCTATAAATTTTTCAGTTTCATCTATTTCATCAGGGAATATAATTTGAGATGGTACATTTAATTTTTCTAAATATTTGTTATATATTTTGCGTCTTTTTAAAACTCTTGTATTAGAAATATTTTCATAATAATCTAAATGAGAAGAAAGGGAAATTAAAGCATTTTGAAGTCCATTTTGCCCATGGTTTTCATAAATTTTATTTAAGTAATATTCTGTACCAAAAACATTTGAATTTCTTGTCATAAGTTTTCCTGTCATCATACATTGATAATTATAAACATAATCTGATGCAGAATTTCTGTTCATTCCAAAATCTACCAATTCGTCTAAGCCTGCTTTCTGAGTAATTTTATTTTCGTAAATGCTTTTTGCAATTTCAAAGGATTTAATAATTTGTTCTTCAGTGATTTTAGACATATTAACTTCTTTTTTTAAATATAATAAATATTACCATTCCACACACATTACACTACTCTCCTACTGTCGCTGCGTGTAAAGAGTGTTTATTCACAAGGTTTATATTTTTTTTAGAGGAGTTCATGCATCTCGTACCTCGATGTCATTAACATCGTAAAGAAAGTTTTGGAGTAAATTTTTTTTAAAGAAAATGTAGAAAGGACTATCGCTTTTATCCAAAGTTCAAGTAACATAACGCAGAACATTATAGTCCAAATAATACATTTGTAATATATGTTGAAATATCGCTTTTCGTTTTATTTTGAATGATTGCAGTATGTTCTCTAAAAAGACATTCTAATTTCCTTTAATCCGGTTCCATAAAAAATTCATCAAAAATTTAGCATCACGACCAGTTTTTGTAACTTCAGTAGCTTCTATTTGCCCATTATTTTTTTCTAAAGCATAAGAAAATGTAAAAAACGAAGTGTCATCTTTTTTGGGGATTAATCCAAAACGCAAATCATTAAAGTACCACACGCCTTCTTTTTGTTCAATGATATACCAATCTTCAGAAATATTTATAAGTCGTTGAACATCAGGGTGTTTTGTTAAAAAAAATGAAGTTTCACGGTTTTTAGGGTATTTGGTGAATTTTAAGGGTTTTGTATCAAAAAATGAGTAATCTGTAATGAGGTAATCATCTTTGGTATCAATATTCGCATTCCATAAAATAGTATTTAATGGCGCCGGACGTGTACTTATAGCTGTATATTCAATGTCTTGATCTTGTAATGCTTGCTCAATTTTTTGGTGTGCTGCAAACTTTAAAACAAGTGTTACCAATAAATAACTTGTTGAAAATAATAAACCAAAATTATTAAATCGCCTTCTTAGTTTTGAATTGCGTTTGCAAAACATTATAACAATACAACAAAATAGAAACGGTAATGTGTACAAAGGGTCTATTACAAAAATAGCGTTAAAGGCAAGTTTTAAGTTAAAAGGCCAAAAAAGTTGAGTGCCCCAGGTTGTAAAAGCATCTAACATGGGGTGTGTTACTAAACACCAAAAAAACAATTTTGCCCATGGTTGCCAACCAAGATTTTGTTTTTTTTCAAATTTATTAACTAGCACCCCCAATAAAGGTGCCATAAACAAGCAAAACACTATTGAATGGCTAAAACCACGATGCAGTTCTATGGCAGTTATAGTATCTGTAAAGTTGCCAAGTAACACATCAAGATCTGGTATTGTACCAGCAATAGCCCCATATAGCAATGCTTTATTGCCTATTTTTTTTCCTAAAATGGCTTCACCTACTGCGGCGCCCAATACTATTTGTGTTAGTGAATCCAATACTTTATGTAATAACTAATTGTATACGCAAAAATAACTATTATTAAAAGTTACTATAACTTTTTAAATAATAAAAATATGATGTTAAATTTAGATTTTTCGTAAAAATTCATAAGGGTTTTTATCAAATTAAACAGATAATTATTATGTTATTTTATTCAAAATAAATCATGTAATTTAGTGGAAAACAAACCATCCTTTTTTTATGAAATTCAAAATAACTTTTACATTATTATTAGTACCAGTGTTATTAATTGCTCAAGACGCGAATACGTATTTTTCTTCTATGAAATACAGAAATATTGGTCCGTTTAGAGGTGGACGTTCTGTGAGTGCCACTGGTGTTGTAAATAACCCACTCACCTATTATATGGGAACCACAGGAGGTGGCCTTTGGAAAACTGAAGATGCTGGTGCGCATTGGAATAATATTAGTGATGGCTTTTTTAAAACAGGTTCTGTAGGTGCTGTAGCTGCTTCAGAAAGTAACCCCAATATTATTTATGTTGGCATGGGTGAACACGCTATACGAGGTGTAATGACCTCTTACGGTGATGGTGTTTACAAATCTACCGATGCCGGAAAAACATGGAAACACATTGGTTTAACTAAAACCGAACAAATTTCTAGAATTGTTATTCATCCGACAAATCCAGATATTGTTTACGTAGCTGCCCAAGGAAAATACAGTGCCCCAACCCAAGAACGTGGCGTTTATAAATCTGTTGATGGTGGTAAAACTTGGAAAAAAACTTTGTTTGTTAATGATTTTTCTGGTGCTTCAGAATTATCAATAGATATGAACAATCCGCAAGTACTTTATGCGGCTTTATGGCATCATCAAAGAACACCTTGGAAAATGATTAGCGGTGGCCAAGGTAGTGGTTTATATAAATCTACCGATGCTGGTGAAACATGGACAAAATTAGAAAATGGTTTACCAAAAGCTTTAGGTAAATTGGCTATAACGGTTTCCCGTAGCAATAGCAATAAAGTGTATGCGCTTATTGAAAGTGATTCTGAAACCAATAAAAGTGGTTTATATGTATCAAACAACGCAGGGAAATCTTGGAAACAAGTAAGTGGTGATAACAGATTAACACAACGTGCTTGGTATTATATTGAGGTTTTTGTTGATCCTAAAGATGATGAAACTGTTTATGTATTGAGTGCACCAGCACTACGCTCTAAAGATGGTGGGAAATCTTGGGAAAGAATTACCGGAACTCATGGCGATTTTCATGATTTATGGATTAACCCAAACGACTCAAAAAATATGGTAATTGCCAATGATGGTGGCGCAGCAATTTCCTTTAATTTTGCAAAAAGTTGGTCTTCACAAGATATTATGCCTACCGCACAATTTTATCGTATTAATGTTGATAATGATTTTCCTTATAATATTTACGCGGGCCAGCAAGACAATACTTCGGTAAAAATTGCTAGTATGAATATAACAGGTAGCAGCATTACAGAACGTAACTGGACACCGGCTGCTGGTGGTGAAAGTGCATTTTTAGCCTTCAACAAAGATAATCCAACCGTTACTGTTGGCGGAAGCTACTTAGGTACTATAGAGGCTTTAAATATGAAAACTAAAGTAAGCACCAAAATTATGGCTGCGCCTATTCAATATCTTGGAAAAGCCGCCAGAGACATGAAATATCTTTTTAATTGGAATGCGCCTATTATTTGGTCTCAACATGAGCCAAACACTATTTTTCATGCAGCACAATTGGTTTTAAAATCTACTGATATGGGAAAAACCTGGACACATTTCTCTCCAGATTTAACTAGAAATATTGATGAAAAGCAAGGTAAAGGCGGTGGCCCATATACTAATGAAGCTGTTGGTGCCGAAAATTATGGTACTATTAGTTATTTAATAGAATCGCCTCATGAAAAAGGTGTATTTTACTCTGGTAGTGATGATGGTTTGGTGCACATTACCAAAGATAATGGTAAAACCTGGCAGAATATTACACCTAAAAAATTAGGAGAAACACTTATTAATGCTATTGAAGTATCGCCACACAATCCGGCAGTGGTTTATATAGCTACTACCAAATATAAATTAGGCAACTACACGCCTGCCCTTTTTAAAAGTAATGATTATGGGAAAACATGGAAAGCTATTAATAACGGCATTCCACAAGGTGCTCACACCAGAGTAATTAGAGAAGATAAAGCTAAAAAAGGACTATTATACGCAGGTACAGAATTGGGTATTTATATATCTTTTGATGATGGAAATACATGGGAATCTTTTCAAAGAAACTTGCCACAAACACCCATTTTAGATATAATGGTTCACCAAAATGATTTAATTGTAGCAACCTCAGGAAGATCATTCTGGATATTAGATAATTTGTCATTATTATCTCAATACGAAGCCAAAACCCAAGGCGTAAAATTATATGAACCAGAGCCTATTTACTATGGTAATTGGGGAAGCAGAATGAACGGAAATGTTGATAAATTTAATGGTATGCAATACTTTGTTGGTGTTAATCCAACTAACGGTATTGAGCTGTATTATGAGCTTCCAAAGGTAGAAAAATCAAAGCCTGTTACGTTAAAAATAACAGATAGTAACGGTAAACTTATTAATACATATACTTCTGTAAAAGATTCTACCTACGTGCCACATAACGGTGGTGGCGCACCAAGAGCTCCTATGCTGTCTAAAAAAGAAGGTTTAAACCGTTTTGTGTGGAATATGCAACATAAAATTGTGCCCGGTATACCAAAGGTTTATATTGAAGCTAGTTTTAATGGTCACAAAGTTATACCAGGTGAATATACAATTACATTAAGTTATGATGGAAAAACGTATACTACAAAAGCAGTAATTAAAGAAAATCCAGACTACAATATCACAAAAGACGAATACATGGCTTATGATACAATTATGAGCGAATTTGAAGCCAATGTTACCGAAATGCATAACAAGGTTAACCTATTAAACTCAGTAGCTAAAGATATAAGTAAGGCATTAATTAGGTTAAAAAAGAAGCATAAAGACTCTGATGTTATTAAAACAGGTGATAGTATTTTGAAAGCCATAAAAATCTGGGATGAAAAAATGGTACAACGAAAATCTCAAGCGTATGATGACGTTGAAAACTTTGAAAATAAATTTACAGCAGATTATCTGTTTTTAATGAATCAAACTAACAGCAGCTTACCAAAAATAACCCAAGCATCAGTACTTAGGAAACAAGAATTAGATAAACAATGGAAAACTTTAAAACAAACAGCAGATAATTTAATTAACACTAAAATACCCGATTTTAATACAATGTTGTGGAAAGAAGGTATTGGTGCTATTAATTTAAAATAACTACTTTTTTAAGGTATGATGCATTTAATCTATAAAAAAGATGAAAATGCTCTTTAAAATAATTATTTCATCATTTAATTACAAACTCAATGAAAATTAATAACTAAATTTGATAGTCTATCAATATCTTATTAAAATTAAATACACTAAAGTAAACTGTAATGTTGAATGAATGATGTTGCCAAAATAACTTTTTTTGATGTTTTGTTTTTTGTTTTAGCTGCAGTATCGGTCATTATGAGTGCTTTTTTACAAAAGCAACAGTTGTACATTATTGTACCGGCAGCTGTTTTGGCATTAATAATTACATACATACACAAAACCAAAAAAAAAGCCAATTTACTATTTGTATCAGCATTAATTGCGGTTTTAGTTTCTAATTTTTTTTCACTTTATAATTTTGATAGGTTTTACCTATGGATAACTAATTTAACAACATTACATTTGGTGTTATTTTCAGTAGTTTTAAAAAAATATTTAAAAAAAGGCACGTTAAAGTCATTTTTAAAAAGCCATGTAATAATTAGTTTTGGTTTAATACTCTATATTATTTACACTGTTTTAAGTTTTATGGTTGAACAAATCTCAGATAATGAATTATTCTTCTCTTTAATATGCGCTATTAGTATAGTGGTTTTTATGTTTACAGTATCGGTTATTTATATAAACGATGTTTATGAAAACTGTTTAAATGTTTTAACCGCAGGTATTTTGTTATTTTTTCAAATGGGACTAAGTACTATAAATGAGTATTTGTATTTTAATAAGTTTTTTACTGTTTTAATAATGATTACACATTTTGTAGCAATTTATTTTTTAATGAAGTTTATTGTAGAAACTAAGGTGAGCAGTGTTAAAAACACTGAAGAAAGATTTGTTTAAAATTAACAGCTTACCTTCTTTAAATTTGTATTCATCTATACATACAAGAATATTTAACTAATAACAACTGTTTAAATTGAATTTGGCTAATATATTTGTAAAACCAAATCGATTAAAACAAACTTAACCTACTTTTTTAAAAAAAGTGAATAACATTTAATGTTTGTTTTTAATAAAAATATAAATCCTAATAATGGCTTAAAAAAGACTTTAACAATTAGCTTTTATGTTCTTCTTTTAATAGGAAGTGTAATAGCCTTCTTTTTTGAGAGGCGTTGTCAAATTTATATCGTGCCTTTATTAGGGTTTAATTTGTTATTAATTTACGTTACCCAAAAAAAGCAAAAACTTAACCTATTTTTTATAATAGCTTTATGTATTGTTTTTGCAACAGATATTATTTCTTTGTTGGCTTTTTCAAAATTTCAGCATGTTGTGGCGCTTCTAACATCAACATATTTAATTGGGTTTATTTTGGTAATTAAAAATTATTTAACCCATAGTAAATTGAGTAATTTCTTAAAAGCTCATGTTTTAATAAGTGTTTTATTTATTGGTTATGTTTTGTACATGATTTTAAGTTATTTAATGAGTTTTATAGTTGGAAATAAAATTATTATTACATTTTTATGTGCCTTTTTACTGGTTGTTTATTTAACAGCAATTGCAGTTATTTATTTAAGTAATGTTTATAAAAATGGTCCTATAATATTAATTTCAGGTATTTTACTTTTTTTTCAAATAACGCTTAGTACAATAAACCAATATTTATATTCTCATAAGTTTTTTTCGGTTTTAATTTTACTAACACATTTCACGGCACTTTTCTTTTTAACAAAATTTATTGTTGAAACAAGTCCAATTAAAACAAAAAGAAATTAGTGTTATATTGCTTCAAATAATTTTATTTTTTTGTTTAAATAAAATTAATACAAACTCCTATTTTAAACCTTAAGAACAAACTATATTTGCGCCCATTATGTGGATGTATTTAGGTTTATTAGCTGCATTGTTTTTAGGTTTACATAACTTATGCAAAAAACATGCAGTACAAGGTAATGAGGCATTTCCGGTGTTGTTGGGTACCGTAACTAGTGGTTTTATTTTTATAGCTTTTTTTTATGTGTTATCTGTTTTTTATCCGGAATATGCGCAAAGTAAAGGCTATAATTTTCAAGTTATATCATGGCAACAACATGGTTTTATAATCATAAAATCGGCTATAATGGCAGCATCATGGTTATTAGCGTATCAAGCATTAAAACATTTGCCAATAACTATAGTAACACCTATTCGTTCTGCAGGTCCATTTTTCACCTTTATTGGCGCCATAGTTATTTACAGAGAAAGTCCTAATTTTTATCAATGGATAGGTTTTTTTCTCATTATTTTTTCGGTAATATTATATTCAAAAATAGGAAAAAAGGAAGGCATCATTTTTAAACGAAATAAATGGATATTTGCCATTATTGGCGCAACGTTTTTAGGTGCTAGTAGCGGATTATATGATAAATTTTTAATTCAAAATTTAAGCTTAAATCCGCAAACATTACAATTTTGGTTCTGCCTCTACACTATTCTAATTTTACTAATTATTTTAAGTATAACTTGGTTTCCTTTTACAGAAAAACGTAAAGCATTCAAATTCAGATGGTCTATAATTGCAGTTGGCATTTTATTGCAAGCAGCTGACTATTTTTACTTTAAGGCTTTACAAGATCCAGATGCTTTAATCATGCTACTTTCAGCTATTAAACGTAGTCAAATTATCATAGCCGTTGTGGTTGGTGGCTTCATTTTTAAAGAGCAAAATAAACGCAAAAAACTGGTACCTTTAGCAGGTATTATGGCAGGCGTATTTCTTATCCTCTACAGTTAAAATTTTGTTATAATTAGCGTATTTACATTAAACCTTTGTTAAAAAAATGAATGTTCATTCACTTTTTTATACCTTTGCTTTGTAGAATTTAAAGTAATGGCAAAACTTCAAAAAAGCATAGATAAACGTAACGCTTTAGTTAAGGCAACTATTGATTTGGTAAATAACAACGGTTTCCACGCTACACCTATGAGTAAAATTGCTAAAATGGCTAACGTATCGCCAGCAACTATCTATTTGTATTTTGAAAACAAGCAAGATTTAGTGAATCAAACTTACATAGATGTAAAAACTGAATTTACACGTTTTGCTTTTGAAAATTATGATGCCAACGCACCTGTAAAAGAAGCGTTTCATTACATCTGGAATCGAATTGCAGATTTTAAACTAAAACAATGCGAACACGCTTTGTTTTTAGCACAATGCGATAACACACCAATGATTGATGAAGCTAGCAGACAAGAAGGCATTAAACATTTACAACCGTTACTAGATTTATGGGCAAAAGGTAAAGCTGAAGGTATTATTAAGCCATATTCAGACTATATTTTATATGCCTACGCTATAAACCCGCTAGCGTTTTTAATGTTAGCTCAAAAACGTGGCGCAATTACTTTAGATGATACACTAATTAAAAATGCTTTTGAAGCAGCTTGGAACAGTATAAAAAAATAAAAACAACCTATGGAATTATTAGATAAATTAAATTGGAGATATGCCGCTAAGGCTATGAACGGTAAAGCCGTACCAGAAGAAAAAGTAGAACGTATTTTAGAAGCTGCACGATTAGCACCTACGTCTAGTGGTTTACAACCTTTTGAAATTTTTGTGGTAAAAAACCAAGACATCAAAGAACAAATTAAACCAATAGCATGGAACCAAAGGGTTATTACAGAGTGCTCTCACCTACTCGTTTTTGCTGCTTGGGACACTTACACTGCAGATCGTATTAATTATATGTTCGATTTAACCAACGATATTCGTGGTTTTAAAAACGAAGGTTGGGAAAATTACCGACAAATGTTACTTAACGCGTACCCGCAAAAAGACGAAGAAGAAAACTTTAATCACGCGGCAAAACAAGCCTACATTGCATTTTCTCAAGCAATCGCAGCTGCTGCTTTTGAAGGTGTAGATGCAACACCAATTGAAGGTTTTGATCCTGAAGCTGTAGATAAAATTTTAGGCTTACGCGAAAAAGGCTTACGTAGTGCAGTATTGTTACCACTTGGTTATAGAGAAGAAGAAAATGATTGGTTGGTAAATCTTGTAAAGGTTAGAAAACCTATGGAAGATTTAGTAACCGTAATTGACTAATTAAAAAAAGAGAAAGAAAATGAACAATTTTGAATTTAAAAATCCTACCAAAATTATTTTTGGAAAGGATTCAATAGAAAAACTAAAAAATCAAATACCACAAGATGCCAAAGTATTAATGCTTTATGGTGGTGGTAGTATTAAAAAAAATGGTATTTATGATAAAGTAAAAACCGCTTTAGCTAACGTAGACGTTACCGAGTTTGGAGGTATTCCTGCAAATCCAGAATATGATATTTTAATGAACGCTTTAAAAGTCATAAAAGAAGAAAACATTACCTATTTATTAGCAGTTGGTGGCGGTTCTGTAATTGACGGAACAAAATTTTTATCGGCTGCTGCAGTTTACGACGGTGATACACCTTGGGATATTCTAATAAACAAAGTGCGTACTGAAAAAGGAATGCCATTTGGTACCGTATTAACCTTACCTGCTACAGGATCTGAAATGAATTCTGGCGCAGTTATTACTAGAGAAGAAACTAAAGAGAAATTAGCTATGGGCGGACCAGGTTTATTTCCGCAGTTTTCAATATTAGATCCTTCGGTAATTACCTCTATTCCACAACGTCAATTAGCAAACGGTTTAGCCGATGCGTTTACGCACGTTTTAGAGCAGTATATGACCTATCCAGTTGGCGCATTATTACAAGATAGATTTGCCGAAAGTATTATTCAAACCTTAATAGAAGTTGCACCAAAAGTATTAGAAGACCCTGCAAATTATGAAGCAGCATCTAACTTTATGTGGAGCTGTACTATGGCTTTAAACGGACTTATACAACAAGGAGTTCCTGGTGACTGGGCCATCCATATGATGGGACACGAATTAACCGCTTTATTTGGAATAGATCATGCCAGAACATTAGCAGTAATTGCACCAAGCCATTACAAGTATAATTTTGAAGCTAAAAAAGAAAAATTAGCGCAATACGCAGAACGTGTTTGGAATGTAACCGAAGGTAGTATTGACGATAAAGCCTACGCTGCAATCGAGAAAACCGAAGCGTTTTACCGCAAGTTAGGTATTGACACTAAATTGTCTGATTACACAGATAAGTTTGAAGGTACTGCCGAAGAAGTAGAAAAACGTTTTGAAGATCGTGGCTGGAAATTGGGCGAAAAACAAGAATTATTACCTAACGATGCAAAAAAAATAGTAACAATGGCGTATTAAATAGTATAGTTTTAATATAATAAGCCTAAAAAAAACAGGACTTTATTTTACATAAAGTCCTGTTTTTATTTATGATTTCAAAGTTTTCAATTCCTTCTCTAAAGTTTCTGCTTTGGCTTTAAACTTTTCCATAGCTTTCTTCATCTGTCCTATTTTCTTAAAAGCTTCTTCATTTTGCACTGCTGTAAAAGTTTCTACACCTTCTTTTTCTTTATATTTGGCTTTTGCGCCACAGGTTGGGCACGTTCTTACATCTGACATATATTCTTGTTTTTAAAATTATAAAAATGAAAAGACTATCAATTTTGATAGTCTTTTCTACTATTAATTAATACCATTTTTATTTAACGATATATCGTTTCATTGTCATGGTTTTTCCGTCAATCATATTGGCATATGTTGCAACAGATGTGTCTTTCATAAATTTTTGCATAGAATTTTCTGCATCTGTCATTGTCTTCCATTTAGCTACTACTAATACTTCATTGGTATCGTCATCAAAAGCACTTTCTCTACTAATATAACCAGGTTGTTTACTGGTATAATTAGTATCTACCTTGGCATCTTCAATCCAAAACTCATCAGCATTTACTGTTGATTTCATTTTGAAAGTGGTTATTTCTATCACATAAGTGTCCATGTTTTTTTCTTTTTTATTAAAGCTTAAAGCTGTTAAACTTAAAAATATAATTATTGCGTATTTCATTGTTGGTTTTATTAAAAGTTAAATTTTCCGTTTGTGTTTTTTCTATCTGTTTCTGGTAAAATAGTTTCCATAACATCCCAGTGTTCTGCAATTTTACCGTCTTCTACTCTAAATAAATCATAATATGACGTTGGCTTGCCTGCAAAACGACCTTCGCTAATGGTTAATACAAAATTACCTTGACCTAATACTTTATGAACGGAATCAAATTCCATATGAATACCTTGTTTTGCCATAGCTTCTAACGCTTCCCCTAAACCCGATAATCCATTGGCAATATTTGGGTTGTGTTGTATGTAATTATCGCCATTAAAGTAACTTTGTAGTTTATCCATTTTCCCATTCACTAAAACGTCGTTTACAAAGTTTGATACTAATGTTTTGTTAGCTTTGGTTTTATCTAAATCGGTAATAGTTGTTGTACCATCTATTTGAGAGTGACCACTTGGGTTTTTAGGTTGTTTTTCAATTAAATTATCCCAATGTTCTACAATTAATCCATTTTCGAATCTAAATACATCAAAACCTATTTTTGGTCCAAAAAAATCATATTCTGTTTGTGTAAATACATAATCACCATCTTCAAAAGCTCTTATAGTATTTACTTTAAACCCGCCTTCAGGTGCGTTTTGCAATATTGCTCCAAATCCTGCTAAACCATCGGCTACAGTTAAGTTATGCTGAATGTATTTTTCTGGATTAATGTAGCTTGCTGGTGTTTTATCTCCAGTTTCTATACTTTTTAAAAGAGCTACCACTTTATCTTTGTTTGTTGTTTTAACTTGGGTTTCCATAGCGTTTTTTTCTTCTTTTTGTGTGTTTTTGTTTTGTTTTTCAGATTTGCATGATGCTATAACTAATACTAGCGATAATGCTGTTACTAAATGTTTCATTTTGGTTTGTGTTTTAATTACACAGCAAAATTATTATGAAACTTAACTTGTATTAAGATAGATTTCAGAAGAAAAATGGTAAATATCGAACCTAAGTATTTACAGATATTCTTTTTTGAAGTTATTTGGGGTTAATCCTGTATGTTTTTTAAAGTATTTTACAAAATTTGTAGACTCTTCAAACCCTAAATTATAAGCTAATTCGGTACTCTTAATTTCTGAATTTATAAGTAAACGTTTAGCTTCTAATACCAAAAACTGATCAATAAACTGTTTTGCTGTAACATCAACAGTAGATTTACAAATAGCATTAAGGTGTTTATAGGTAATGTTTAGTTTTTCGGCATAAAAATCAGCATTTCTACTTAATTTATAATGCTTTTCTAATAGTGATTTGAATTGTAAAAACGTTTGAAGCTTTTCAGATTGTTTAAGATGAAATGTTTGATATTGCTTTAAGCGTTCTAATTTTGAAAAAATGATTGAATGTAAGGCTTTGTAGGTGTTTTCTTGATTGTAGTCGTCTTTTGAATTGCTGTATTCTTCATAAAATAAATTGAAATAATTCAAAACATTAGAATTATTTGGTACTTGAATTATAGGCGAGAATAAATGTGCATTAAACAACCTTATGATTTCATTTTTAGGCAATACATTTATTTGATTTTGAAGGTATGCTGTCGTAAATAATAAAATATACCCTTTTAAATTTTTGGTAAATTTGAAGGCATTTATTTGTCCTTTTGAAATATGAATAATAGTATTTTTTTTCACAGGATGCCATATAAAATCTACTAGTTGTTGGCTTTCGCCTTCGGTATAGTACACAATCATATTAAAAGCGACTTGATGCGCTTTTTCTGGGTGATGGTCTTTCACCAAATCTTTACGAGTGGCTAAACTTTCAATGGTAAGAATTTCTATACCAGAATTGTTTGGCTTTTTGGCATTAAACTCAATATTTGGAATGTCTTTTTGTGCCACTTCTGCCCTATTTTAACTTATGGTTTCATTAGATTTTTCTAATTGCTTTCTAATATGCTCACTATCCCAATGATTATCATAGGCTACAATACCTCTTTTAAAATCATCTTCAAGTAGTTTTTCCTGTTGTTGAAGTTCTTTTCGGGCGTTAAATATATAATCGTCATCACGTTTTGGCGAGGTAGCTAAACGACGTAAACTGGCTTCATCATATTTAATAAAATTTTGAACTTGGCGGTTTAAAGTATATTTTCTAAAACCTAATTTATTAAGGGCATCACTGGCTAACGCTAACGAGGTGTCTAAGGTTTCGCGGTAAATATTAGTTACATCAAGGTTTAGTAACTCGTAAGCATCGTAACGGTTTTTTGTGCGAACTAACATTTCAACATGCGGATATTTTTCTTTTACAATTTTACTAATGGCTTTAGCTACAGAAACTTTATTGGTGGCGCAAATGAGTAATTTAGCTTCGGCAATTCCTGCAGATTCTAACAAATCTTCGCGTGTGGCATCGCCGTAATACACTTCAAATCCCATCTTACGTAAAAAATCTACTCGGTTAGAATCGAAATCTAAAATGGTGGCTTCTACACCGTGTGAACGCAAAAATCGGCCAACCGTACTACCAAAATGCCCAAAACCAACTAAGATTACTTTTTGTGATTTAGCAATATGATCCATTGGGCGTTTTATAGATTCTTTTGTGCCAATTTTTGGAAGAATAAAACGCTCGTTTACCACTGCCAAAATAGGTGTTAACGACATGGAAACGGCGGTAACTACCAACATCATATCCATTTGTGCTTGTTCTAAAATTTTAAGCTGAAAGGCGAATGAGAGTAATACAAAAGCAAACTCACCAACCTGCGCCAAACTGAAAGTTAACAACACATTCTGATCGAGTTTTAATTTGAAGATGCGACCTGTAATAAATAATACCACCGCTTTTATAGCAATAATAGCTATTAAAATACCACCAATGGTTAACGGACTATTCGCAATCACCACAAAATTAATAGAGGCACCAACCGCCATAAAAAAGAGACCGAGTAGAAGGTTTTTAAACGGTTCTAGCGTGCTTTCTAATTCATGTTTAAATTCACTAGTAGATAAAACAACACCGCCTAAAAAGGCACCTAACGCTGGACTTAAACCAACAAATTCCATTAAGTATGAAATTCCGAAAACGATTAAAAATGCAGCCGCAATCAACAATTCTCTCACGCCTGTTTTTGCTACTTTACGCAACATGGGCACCACTACAAAACGACCTGCTATAACAATTAAAACTACCGATAATATAATGGCTAAAGTTTGTAACCCAATTGGTAAGCTTTCAATTAAAGTCTCTGTAGCATGTGCATTTGTAGTTGTTGTTTCTTCAGATGAATTACTAAATAAAGGCAAGATACCAATCATAAATATCACAATAATATCTTGAAATAATAATATTGAAAATGAACTTGAACCAAAGGTGGTGTTCATCAACCCTTTTTCCTTTATGGTTTGTAACGCAATGGCGGTTGATGAGAGCGCCACAGCCATACCGATGGCCAATGAAACCTGCCATTCATAACCTAAAAAAGCAAATAACACATAGGTTAACCCCATGGTTAGTGCCACTTGTATACCACCCATTCCGAGAATGGACTTTCGCATGTTCCAGAAGTTTTTGGGTTCAATTTCTAATCCTATTAAAAACAGCATTACTACAACGCCAAATTCGGCAAAGTGTAAAATATCTTCACCTTCTTCACCAATAAAACCTAATACATACGGGCCAATAAGCACTCCTGCCAATAAATACCCAATGACTGAACTTAATCCTAATCGTTTAGCTATTGATACACAAATAATGGCACCAGCAAGAAAAACAATTGCTTCAAATAATAAACTTCCAGACATATTTTAAGCGGTTAAAATTTCTAAATCGTTCAAGAAAAAGCAATTTGATAATTGGGTTGCTTTAAAATCACCTTGCAACAAATCAATTAGCTGTTCGTATTGGTTTGCGTAATCCAATAAATCATCATCGGATAAATGGTGCGTTCCCATAACCGCAAAAGGTGGTAAATAGCTCATACCACATAATTTTGCAGTTTGTTCAAAAGGTCTTAAAAATTCATTGATAGTGTATGTATTATACCCTGCTGTACAATACACCTCGCGAGATCCGCCAGTAGTTATTACGTTAAAAACGGTTTTATTGTGCAATACTTTTCCTTGTGGTCCGTATGCCCAATTAAACTCTAAAACTAAATCTTTCCATTGCTTTAAAATAGCTGGACTACTATACCAATACAATGGATGATGCCAAATTACAATATCGTGCTGAAGCAACAACTCTTGTTCGTGTTGCACATTAATATGAAAGTTAGGATAATGCTCATACAAATCGTGAAATGTTACATGAGCTTTATCCTTTAATCGCTCAATAAGCGTTGCATTAACTCTAGATTTTTCAAATTTAGGATGTGCAAAAAGAATGAGAACTTTTTTCATTGGCTGAAATTGGTTGATGTTAAGAGATTACAAGCTTGTAATAGCCTATGTTAAAGTTAGTAATAATTTAACTTTTAATAGCACTTTAATCTACCCAAACAGATTTTGTATTTGTAAATTCTTTGATACCATAGCCTGCTAACTCTCTACCGTAACCACTGTTTTTAACACCGCCAAATGGTAATCTTGGATCTGAAACCACTAATTTATTTACAAAGCTACTACCGGCTTCAAGCTGTGATGCTATGTTTTCACCGCGTGCTTTGTTACTTGTAATAACACCAGACCCCAAACCAAATTGCGAGTTGTTTGCAAGTTCTATAGCTTCAGCTTCATCTTTGGCTTTAATAACTGAAGCAACAGGACCAAAGAGCTCATTATCAAAACCTTCCATTCCTGGTTTTAAATCGGCTAAAATTGTAGCTGGATAAAAAGCACCATCTGTTTCTGGTATAGTTCCACCTAAAATTAATTTTCCACCTTGCTCAATGGTTTTGTTTACCTGTTCATGTAACTCGTCTCTTAAATCTACTCGTGCCATAGGGCCAAAATAGGTATCTTCATCTAATGGATTTCCCATTTTAGCAGCGGCCATTTTAGTTTTGTAGCGCTCTAAAAATTCGTCATAAATGCTTTCTAAAACAACAAAACGTTTGGCAGCAATACATGTTTGTCCGTTGTTTTGTAACCTACCAAATGTAGCTAAATCTGTGGCTTTATCTAAATCGGCATCTTCTAAAATAATATACGCATCACTGCCGCCAAGTTCCATAACTGTTTTTTTAAGATTTTGGCCAGCGATAGAAGCTACCGATCTTCCGGCAGGATCACTACCCGTTAATGTGACAGCGGCAACAGCTTGGTTTTCAATAACATTTTTAACTAATTTAGAACTTATATTTAGGTTTGTAAATGTATATTCTGGAAAACCTGCTTGTTTAAAAGCATCTTCTAAAGCAAAAGCACAACCTTGTACGTTTGATGCGTGTTTAAGTACCCCAATATTACCCGCCATTAATGCAGGTGCTGCAAACCTTATAACCTGATAAAACGGAAAATTCCAGGGCATAACTGCTAAAACAACGCCTATTGGTTGAAATGCTACATAGCTTTTACTTGCTTCGGTTTTAACGGTTTCATTAGCTAGTAAATCACTCGTATTATCGGCATAATAATTACAAATCCAGATACATTTTTCTATTTCTTTTCTAGACTGCCCAATTGTTTTTCCCATTTCGGAAGTAGCCAATTGTGCGTAGTGTTCTTTGTTGGTTTCTAAAACATTGGCCAATTTGCGCATGTATGTTGCACGTTCATCAAAGGAAAGTGTTTTCCAAGTTTTAAAGGTTTTATGTGCTTTTGAAATTTTATCATTTAATTCATCTTCATCTATACGTTTGTAGGTTGCTATTTCTTTTCCGTTTGAAGGATTTATACTTATTGCGTTTGCCATTTTTTATTTTTTTAAATTTTGTGAATATTCTTTTATGCGTACATTTAGAATTTCATGATTTAGTGAATAATCTACAGGTAAATCTATGATATGTACACCTTTTGAATTTAAAGAGGTTTCTAGAATGTTTTGAAAGTTTTCTACAGATGAAGCCCTATAGCCCTTGGCACCGAAACTTTCAGCATATTTAATGAAATCGGGGTTTTTGTAATCTAAACCATAATCGCCAAAACCATTGTTTTCTTGTTTCCATTTAATCATTCCGTAGGCGTTGTCATTCAAAATAATAACAACCAAATCTAAATTTAATCGTACTGCAGTTTCAAGTTCTTGAGAATTCATCATAAAACCGCCATCGCCATTTACCGAAATTACTTTTTTATTAGGGTTTAATTCTTTGGCCATAATAGCAGAAGCTAAACCAGCGCCCATGGTTGCCAAAGCATTATCTAAAATTAAACTGTTTTGTTGGTATGCCGGGTAATTACGTGCAAACCAAATTTTATAAATACCGTTATCTAAGGTTACAATGCCATTTTCGGGTAAAGTATTTCTAATAATATTTACCAAACGCTGTGGTAAAACAGGAAATCTATTGTCTTCTTTGTATTTTGATAAGTGTTTGTTTACATTTTGTTTTACTTTTAAAAAGAAATCAATATCCCAGCTTTTTGCAAATACTTTTAAAGCCTTTGTTAATTGTGTAACACTGTTAGCAATGTCTCCAATAACATTGAGATGCGGGAAGTAAACTTCATCAATTTCGGCAGGGAAAAAGTTAAGGTGAATGACCTTTCGGGTATCTTCAGTATGCATAAAAAACGGTGGTTTTTCAATGGTATCATGCCCTACATTTATTATAACATCGGCATTACTGATGGCTTCATGAAGGAAATCTGACTCTGACAAGGCAGCAGTACCCAAATACATGGGATGTCTTTCATCTATAATTCCTTTGCCCATTTGGGTATTAAAAAATGGAATACCCAATACATCAACAAATTTGGTGAGTGCTTCACTAGCTCTTTTGCGGTTAGCACCAGCACCTATAAGCAACAAAGGCTTTTTTGCTGCCTTTATCATGGTAGCTGCTTTTGTTATCGTTTCGGTATCTACGTGTGGTATTCTGTAATCTACAACTTCAAAAATATTAGCATCTTCAACCTGTTCTTCGGCAATATCTTCGGGTAATTCAATATGTACAGCTCCGGGTCTTTCTTCTTGAGCTAACCTAAAAGCCTCTCGCGTTATTGACGGAATATGAGCACCATGTGTAACTTGTTTAGTAAATTTTGTGAGTGGTTGCATCATTTCAACCACATCAATTATTTGAAATTTACCTTGTTTACTTTTTTTAATAGGCTTTTGCCCCGTAATCATTACCAAAGGCATAGCGCCCAATTGCGCATAAGCGGCCGGTGTTACTAAATTAGTAGCGCCCGGACCTAAAGTAGCTAAACAAACACCTGGTTTGCCTGTTAATCTGCCATAAGTTGCGGCCATAAAACCGGCACCTTGTTCATGGCGTGTTAGCACCAATTTTATTTTTTTTGATTTTCGTAGAGATTCTAAGAAATCTAAATTCTCTTCACCGGGTAAACCAAAGATGTATTCTACGCCTTCGTTTTCTAGTGCTTTAATAAATAAATCTGATGCTTTCATGTAGTAATTTTTCTTTTTTTATTTTTTAAACTAGTGCTGTAATAAATCTAAAAATAAAGCTTTAATGCCCTAATTTAAAGCATTAAACATTTGTTAAAACACCTGTTGTATTAGTTAAAAGATTATTAATTTTATCTGTATCATAAGCATCAGGATGCGCATTGTTGTAACCACCTCTGTCATTATCATAATAAGCACCTGTTTTATTAGCATGAATACTATCCATAGCTAAAGAGTATAAAATATCAACACCTTTCTCCGCAGGCGACCAATGCTGTCCATAAGCCTCTTTTGCCATTTTGGTATTTAATAACGATCCTGGATTTACAGCAATAGTCGTAACATTGGGATGTTGTTTTGCAAAATTGAACGACCACATGGTTAAAGCCAATTTACTTTGCGCGTAACTTTCGCTTGAATTAACGGTAGCATCACCAGTTAACACCCCTTTTTGCACTGTAGATTGTGCTGCTGAACTTAAATTAACAATTCTAGGTTCTGAAGCTTTTTCTAAAACCGAAATAATGTTTTCTGTTAAAACGTAAGGTGCTAAATAATTTACAGCCATTCTAATATCTAAACCATCTTTTGTTTTATTGGATGCTGTTTTAAAAATACCTGCGTTATTTATGAGAATGTCTAAACTTGAAACTTCATTTTTAATTTGTTCAACCATTTGTTTTACAGCATTCAAATCGGAAAAATCGGCTACAAATCCTTTGATGTTTTGGTTTTTTGAAGCTTCTTTTAGTTCATTAATTACTGCTTTTAATTTGTCTTCACTTCTACCGTGAAGATATATTTGGTGTCCTTCTTTGGCTAGTTTTAAGGCTGTAAGTTTCCCAATGCCGTCTGTACTTCCTGTTATTAATATGGTTTTCATTTTTTATGTTTTTTTAAAAAACTTCAATTCAAGAGAAGTTCTCGATACTATTTTTCTTCAGAATGTCTTCTGAAGAATAATCACTCGAACTGACGTTTCTAATTCATTTGTAAAATATTCTAATTTTTAAAATGGAGCAATCATATCTTTTGGTCCATCTGGTAAACTCCAACGTTGGCGAGCAGTAACACTTTCTAATGCCACATCTTTAATTGAGTTGCCACTGATATTTCCGTAACTACTGGTGCTTCCTCTAGGAATTTGCATATTGACACCATACAACCAAACTACTAAATTACTACGTTGCCCACTTTCTATTGGATGTGTGGCGTGTGGTACATTACCTCTATGAATGATGGCTTTACCTGGTTGAAACTTGGTTTGTACGGTTTTACCAGAAGCTTTATCATAGAAATCTACTATAGAACCTGTAAACTCTTCATTAGGTAAATTGGTATTGATATTTAAAGTTGCTGACGAAGCATCGGTATGCGCGTGTAAATCTTTGTCTTTATCTGGATTGTACTGTATTGAAAACCCGAAAGTCTGATTATCGTATCCGTAAGTTCCTAATAAAAGTCGAGAAATGGGGCGCATATAACGGTCCATAATTGCGTTATAAAACGCTTGAAAACTTGGTGTTGCCAAATGCCCTTCAGAACGTGGGTCTAACATCATTCCGTAGCGGTTTAATTGAATACCGTAAGGTGCACGTTTTGGAATTCCGGAATTAACCACATCTTCTAAATACGTTCTAAAATCGGCTAAACGTTCTAAATCGAAAAACTGTGTTTCGTACACACCAGGAATAATTTCTTCCCATAAATCGGCAACAGCAGCTTCTTTTTCTGGATTTTCCCAAGCATCGTTAATGGCTTTACGTAATTTAGGATCAAGTAAAGATTCATCTGGCAATAATAAATTGTCTTTATTTTCTTGCTCCCATTCCGCCCAAGCAGCTTCTAATAATTCACGGTTATCGTTCCAAAATTTAGAAACCGATGGATCGCGTCTTAATGATAATTCTCTTGATGGCACTTCTAAAGCAAGTGCTTGTTGTAATGCATTGGTATATTCTATTGTTTTCATAATAAATTTTTTATTGTTTGTTATTTACACTACAAAGGTATTCCAGACATGAAGCTATTTTTTGGTAGAAAACAATGTGGTATTGGTAAAAAATAAGGTTTCTTGTAAAAAACTATTATAAACTAGCTTTATAGGCACTTAAACTCATGCCTTTATAGGTTTTAAAGGTTTTATTTAAATGACTAGAATCGGTAAAACCAAGTTCTAATGCAATTTCAGAGTCTTGTGCATCGGTGTATTTTAATCGTGTTTCTACCAACTTTAATTTGTAGTTGATAATGTACTTTTTAAGAGAAACATCGGTATGTTTTTTAAAATATTCACTAATGTAATTATCTGCCATATGAAATTCATTGGCTAAACTTTTAGTAGTTAATAATTCCGAATTATAAATGTTAGAATGAATATAGTTAATGATTTGCTGAATTTTTGAAGACTTTATTGCTTTGACTTCAGAAGCGTTTACATACTGAATATTACGAGCTATTAAATGAAGAATTACAGACAATGAATTTTGAATAATGAAAATATCGTGAGTTTGGGTATTTAAATATTCCGTAGCTACCATATTGACTAACGACACTAAATGCGACCTGTCTGAAGTTGTTTCAAACTGCATTTCGCGTAGTTGATGGCTTTCGCTATTTAAAATTTCTTCAATTTTACGAAACCAATCGTTTACGGGTAATTCTTGGTTTTTCGCATTGGTGTTTCTAAAAAAACTCTTCAAAAATTTAATAGCAATACTACTTGTTGCAGTTTCGGCCTCAACAATATAAATATCATCAGGAATGAATACAAAAACACTATTTGATGTATAGTTAACCGTTTTTCCGTTTATTTTAATGAGTCCACTACCCGTTTCAAAATATAAAATTTCAAAAAAACGGATGTTTGTATATTCACAAAACGAAAAAAATGTTTGGTCTTTGTACTGTTGTATAACAATATTTTCTAAAATCGTTCTTGCCATAATTATAATTAATTAAACCTTTTAAAAAATGAAAAAGCCACACAGAATGTGTTTTACATTTGGTGGCTTTTTCTGCTATTAATCAATCAAACTAAACTTAAAATCTATCTGTAAGGGACACCATTTACAATAGGTTTAAACCTAAAAATATAAAACGGTGTAGATGATTTATCCTTTCCATTGTTAAAAACAGCGCCATTATTAACCTGTGCTGCAGAAACGTACATATAACCATCGACGTGATTGTAACTTACACCATCTGGCCAAACCATATTTTTATGTTTTGCAATGGTTTTTACACTTTTATCTTTTGCAGAAACCACTGCGACACTTTGCGTCTCAAGAGCTGTTAGGTAAATATTTCCATCCATATCAATACTCATTCCGCCATTGTTAGGTTTTTCAGAATAGGTTTCAATTTTAGTATCTAAATCTTCATCTGTAAAAGCTTCATTTACTAAATCTAAAGTTTTAATTCTGTAGATTTTTGTTCCGTTTAATGGTCCGTAATAGATGTATTCAAAATCTTTATCTGCTGTAATTCCGTCGTTACCAACCAACAAATCATTTCCGTTTACTGCCAAATGTTTACCATTAATAACTGTTGGTGTATTTTCTGGTTTTGTGGTTCGTGTACCTTCCAAAATGCGACGTGTTTTTCCTGTTTTCATATTTACGATGATGAAAGCCGCTTTACTTCCGTCACCACCATTACCAATACCTTCATCTGCAATTATGAAATAACCGTGTTTGGTATCTACGACCATATCGTTGGGCTGTGCAATCTTTGGAACAGACGATTTTGGCAAGTAATAAATACGCTCTAAACTATTGGTTTTTGTATTCCAACCCACAATTTTAGGTGTTACGTTATTACGTTGTGCCATATCTATCATCCAGATAATGCCATTTTCGTCATTACGGATTCCTAAAACGTTACTTAAATAGTTGTCGTCGGTATCACGAGGTGTATTCCACGCTTTATTTGGAAACGGTTTGCTTTCTTTGGTTTTTGCATCCATTATCATCACCCGATTTTCTGGTGTAAAAAAGGGATGATGACTATAAACCAAATCGCCATTATTGGTAAATGTAATGTTACCAACTGCCTGATTTGTTGTTGCAAATACTTCTGCTTCTGTTAGTGAATTTTGTGCACTTAATGTCATAACCGAAATTGCTAAAGCAAATATTAATATGGAATGTTTCATAGCTATTTTACAATTATACTTTTTAATGCGAATTCTCTCTTTCAGAATTTTTCACCAACTGTTTTAATACGTCATAATCACTCGGAACTGGAATTACACCGTTTTCAGTTTGATACACTTCGTAAGCCTTCTTTAATTCTTCTGCAACTTCTGGCATTTCAGAAATTAGATTATGCATTTCTGATGGGTCTTTGATAATGTTATAAAGTTCCCATTCACCAAAACCTTTAGTTTTAGGGTTGTACACTAGTTTGTAATCGCCTTTAAAAACCGCTCTACTACCTGCCAATTCAGAACCTATGGTTTCCTCTGCGCTGTGAACTTTATTAGATTCAGTGGTTAAAGATGCCCACATACTTTTTCCTGTAATTGGAAAAACTTCTTTGTTTTTATAGGTGCTTCCTGTGTCTTCTAATCCTGCAACTTCTAACATTGTAGGTACTACATCCTTAATAAATGCAAATTCTTGAGTAATCTTTCCGGCTTTAATTTTCTTTGGATACCACGCTATAAAAGGCACTCTGACACCACCTTCAGTAGAAAACATCTTGTAATAACTATTTGGCGTGTTAGATGCTGAAGCCCAATTTGGACCATAATCTGAAAAGGAACCTTTTAACCCTACTTGCGAATAATCACCTTTATAATCTTCCATAGAAGAATAAGTGTAATTGTCTTTGTACCAATCTTTAAATGCCGGATTTTTTGGTAACTGATTTGGGTCTGCACCATTATCTGAAAGAAAAATAATCACTGTATTTTCATACTCACCAATGTCTTTAAGATGATTGATGATACGACCAATATTATAGTCCATATTATCTGCCATACCTGCGTAGGCTTGCATTCTTCTGGCATTGAACTTTTGTTCTTCTTCTGATAAGTTTTCCCAATCGGACAATTTCCAAGCAGGAACTGTTGTTGCTGCATTTTCAAAATTAAGGGTAACTTCTGGTGAAACTATTCCTAATTCTTTTTGTTTCTGTAACCTGTTAAGGCGTAGTTCTTTCCAACCCTTATCATAAACACCATTGTATTTGTCTATAAATTCTTTTGGCGCCTGATGCGGATAATGAACCGCTTGATACGCTACATAACCAAAAAATGGTTTGTTGTCTTCTTTACTAGAATCGATGTAGCTTATCATTTTATCAGTGTAGTAATTTGAAGAAAAATAGTTTTCTGTTGGCAAACTAATTTGTTTATCATCTTCAAAATAATGCACCGCTTTGTTTAAAGGCATATACGGTTGCTCAACCCAATTATCTGCACCACTTTCCATAAGTGCAAAAGACTTTTCGAAACCTCTGGCATAAGGAATTTTGGTTTCGGTTTTTCCCAAATGCCATTTACCAACCATATAAGTATGGTAACCACCATCTTTTAATCGAGTGGCTACAGATACAACGTCATCATTTAAAAAACCTTCGTAGCCTGGTTGCCCAAATTGGTTATCGGCTTGTATTTCTACCAAATTACCAATACCTGCTCTATGATTATCGACACCAGTCATCAGCATAGACCTAGATGGCGAACAAGCTGCACTTACGTGAAAATTGGTAAACTGCGTGCCTTCTTCTGCCAATTTGTTAATATTGGGGGTGTTGATTTCGCTACCGTAAACACCAATATCGCCATATCCCATATCATCTGCCAATATTAGAAGAATATTTGGTTTCTTTTGTTCATCTTTTGACTCGCTATTTTTGGCTGTTTTATCCGCTTTTGAATTACATCCAAAAAGTAATGCAAGGCATACAGTAGATACTATTTTTAACGCTTTCATAGCTGCTATTTAATTTTATAATCGCCATTAGAGCGAATGTAAATTACCGTTTCAACATCTGTACTTAAACGTGGTGAAGCTTTTTCTTCTGCACCGAAATAAGAACCGGCTTCCAACACATTTTTAGCATCCTTTTTAGAAAATTGATGCGTTACTTTACCAGAAATAACCACAGCTCTAAAATTTGGACTTAAATTTTTAATACTTCCTTTAAAACCAGCTGGTAATTTTATTAATGATGCGCGTAGTTGATTTTTATCGTGACTTCCCCATAAAAAAGCAGTTTCTACATTACTTTTTTCTGAAACCCATTCAATATCATTGGCGTTTAACCAAACTAAATTGGTTTTATCTACGTTTACTGGTTTTTCGCCATTATCAAACGCTTCAGATGTTGGTTTTACCAAATATGGTCCTTCTTGAATATCTAAAAACGCCATATTATCTTCGGCATCAGCAGCTGTAATATGTGCTTCTCCTGCTGGTTGCTGCCAATACGAACCGGCTGGTAACCATTGTTTTTCGGCATTTTCATCATCATTATGCAATAAACCTTTAATTACGATACCACGATAGGTGATGTTGTGAATATGTGGTGGTGATGAAAATCCTTTTTTAAATTTTACTAAAAAACCAGCGGGTTCATTTTTTGTACGGTCGCCCCAAAGTTTTCCTGCAGCAGGACTTTTATCGCCGCGTAATGGATTTAACCATCCCCATTCTACGTTGTCTGCCGTTACGACTTCGTTTTTAGATTTTCTAGCATCTGTTGTTGGTGTTTGGGCAAAAGCCGTAACACTTAATAACAGCATTAGTAATCGTGTTGTGATTGATTTCATAGTTTTTGTTTTATTGATTAAAAACGAAAATATTTCGTTTTAAAAATTATTATTCTTCTTTTGTTTTCTTAAGATATGCAGGTAATTCTTTGCTTAGCCAATCTTGACGAACAGGCACATGCACATCTAAATCTACGGTTTCTTCTAACGCCCAAAATTCGTGCGGTACATTTTCTGGAAATACAATAACTTCTCCTGCGCCTACTTCTACAAAGGTTTCTTTGCCATCAATTATAGTCTTGATTTTTACCTTACCAGACATAATATATGTTATCTGTTCATTTGGGTGTTGGTGCCAAGGAATATGCGCGCCTTTTTCAAGATTAAAAATGGTCATTTGTCCTTTTTCACCGTGGAACCACTTGCGTTTTATGCCTTTACCAATAGTTTCTGATTCCATTTCATCAAAATTGAAATGTTGCACTTTTGATGTGGCTACAGAATCTATGGTTGTTACTTGTGCGCTTGCTTCAACTCCTATAAAACAAATAAAAAGCAATACTATTGAAACTATTATTTTATTCTTCATTCTTCTGAAATTAACTGACTTATTGAGTCCAAAATCCTTCTAAAACTATTTTACTTTTTTACTACTGAAATATCAAGTTGAACATCTTTTAGTGATTTTTTAATACCCATTAGTAAAAACTAATTGTACTTTACAACTAACATCTAGCTTAAACGTTTTTAGAAATTATATTTCTGTAAAAATTTCACTTTCTGGCAATCTAGATTTTGGTGTTTTATCTGTTGAATTAAAGTCAGATTCTGCTCTGTAACCTATAGAAACGGCTACTAAAGCTGTGTAACCTTTTTCTCTTAAACCGAATTCTTCATCTAAAGCTTTTACATCAATTCCTTCCATAGGTGTCGCATCAATACCTAAACTCGCAACGCCTAACAAGAAGCTTCCTATGTTAAGATATACCTGTTTTTCCATCCAATGATTTAAATCTTTTAAATCGTATTTATGAATATCTGCAAATGTTTTAACAGCACCTATAAATCCGTTTTTTATGTCTTCATTTGGGAATCGTCCATTTTTATCATCTACATCTGCAATGTGTTTATAATAATCTTCATTAGCATCGGTTTTTGCACAAAAAAGCACCACTGCAGAAGCATTAGTTACTTTAGGTTCGTTAAAATGGAAAAAACCTTGCGTTCCTTTTGCTATACGTGCTTTACCTTCTTCAGTTTCAGCAATAATAAAATGCCAAGGTTGTAAGTTAACACTAGAAGCACTCATTCTTAAAAGGCTTTTTACTTGATCCATATCTTCTTTAGATATTTTTTTGGTTGGATCAAATTCTTTAGTTGTGTATCTCCAGTTTAATGTTTCTTTTAAATTCATTTGTATATGTTTTTATAAGTTGATTTAATTTTAACACAAAGTTATGTAGGGTATAAAGCTATTTAATGGTACAAAAAAAGGTGATGTTAGTACAAAAAGAGGTTTTGCTCTTAAACTTTTCTTAAAGCCCTGTGTTTTTAGGCTTTCTTTAACAGTTTAGTGCGTGTTTTAATTGATAGGTGAGCATTAATTTTTCGATATTTAGTGGTATAAATGTATAAATAAAGGTTAAAATTAACACCACACCCCTATTTTTGGTTAATTTTGCGCGTAAACCAAACATAAATCTCTAATTATGCAAGTAATAGAAGCTTATAAACCTTTTGAAATACAAGAAATTGAATTACCTGATTGGAAACAACGCCCTGTAAAGAATAATTTTTTTGAATTAGTTTTAATAAAGGAAGGCGAAGGTTCACAATGTATTAATTATAACCATTATAAATACAAAAAAGGCAGTATTTTTTTATTACCACCTTTAAAATGCCATTCTTTTACTATTGAAAAACCAACTAAGTTTGTGTTTTTAAAATTTACAGATTCATTTTTTAGAAGCGCTAAAAGCATAAGTATTGATAGAAATGAATGGTTTAAAGAAGCAGCTTACATTTTATCTAACTACAACCAATTACCAGGTGATATTATAAAAGAAACCGCAGACAGAGATTTTCTTGAAAGCTTAATAAATATTATTTTACAAGAATCTAAAAGTAGTAATGCTAATGCCATTAGTTTGGTTACAAGCTTAATGACCAGCGTTTTAGAAATTTTAATTAGAAATATTAAAAAAGCTAATTATTTTGAATTGCCTAAAGATAAAAGTGATGATAAAATAACTAAAATGCTAACCTATATAAATGAAAATATTGATAAAACTGAATTACTTAAAGTTGATAATTTAGCCAATGTATTTAATATGTCTGCCACTTACGTTAGCGAATATTTTAAAAAACAAGCTAAAATGTCCTTACGTGAGTACATTATAAAAGCAAAACTAAAATTAGTTGAAATTAGATTGTTAAATTCTGATTTCACACTAACTCAAATTGCAGACGATTTAGGATTTACTGATGTTAGTCACCTTTCTAAAACCTTTAAGCGTTACGCAGGTACTTCTATTAAAGAATTTAAAAACAAAGGTGAATATATGTTGCTAAAACGTGGGGCTTGTGATGTTGCCTAAAGCGTTTAATTTTTAATGTTTTACAAATACCTATTTAAAAAAGCTTAAAACTTATGAAGCTTGCTGGCCAAAAAACTGGGGCTACTATCTACTTCAATTTCTAACCAAACAGGTAAATGGTCGCTTATTTGGTTGCGTTTCCAATACGAATTGAAATAGCTTTTAAAAGCTGAATTTGATGTTAATGTTGAAGGATTACCCTTATGCGCTAGCATTAAGCTGTGATATTTTTCAATTTCAGCATCAGTGTTTTTATACACATAATCAAAAAGATTGAATACGCCTCCTCTTTCATTGCCATTAGCATCTGTACCAATTTTAAAATACTTATGAACGTTTAAAAATATCCTATCGTAAATTTGATTTAAACTGGTGTTTGTAAATTTTCCTTTTAAACCATCGCTTTCAAAAAAGCCTTTAGATGTAAATAAATCTACAATATCATCATCTTCTTCATATAAATTAGTATCACCTAAAATAATAAGATTTTGATTTTCGTACGAAGTACTCTTTTGTTTACCTTCAAGTAAATTCAGTAATAATTTAACTTCTTCTTTGCGTAAATTTTTATTAGTGTCACCATCGCCTGGGTGTAAATGTACACTAACTACAGAAAATTTTCGCCAACCACTTTCAAAACCAGTAAAAGTTGGTGTTCGTTTTAATTGCTTAATTATGGGGTCGTTATTTGCTATTTCTGGCGGAATAACCAACTCACCAGCCAAACCAGAGTGTGTAACGCGCCTAGAATCATAAATAAAACCAAAACGTTCATCGTTACCAGAATCACCTTCGGTTACATCGCTTAAAGTATATTTCCAATGGCTTCCAAGTATTTGCAACAACTTATTAAACTGTGTAATGTTACTATTAATTTCTTGTATGCCAACAATATCAAAAGCGCTAATTATTTCGGCTATATAATAAAGCGATTCTGAGGTTCTGTTTAGCAGTTTTCCGAAATTTTTAATATTCCAAGAAGCTAAAAGCAAGTTTTTATCAACTGTTTTATTAGGAATTTTTTGTTGAAGCCCATTTTTTAATTCTAAAATATTGCTGATAGTTCGTTGTTTATCAACATCAGTCATTTCTCTAGCAAAATTATTACTAGCATCTAGCATTATTAATGAATACCTGTCTGTTGTGAGCTCACTATCGGGTCTTAAATCGTTATACCACATAATATTATTTATTTTATAAGACTAGGCTAACAATTTTGTTTAAGGAGATGTTTAAAAGTACACATTTTACAAATACTATAAGTTAAATGTATATTAACAAAAAAAGCAACCAAGTGACTAACTTGATTGCTTTAATTTTATGTTGTATATTTCTTTAGTAAGAATCTATTTCTCTACCTAAAATAATATCTCTTTTAGCTACCCACAACCCTTCTTTTAAATCTAATTTTAAAATTCTTTGCGGATCTGTTTCTTTAACTTCTTTTCTGCATTTTTCTGTTAATAATGGGTCGTCATCAAACAAAAAAGTTTCAATTTTATATTCAGGTTTATTAGGTTCTTTTACAATTGGATAAATTTGTTTGGGCTCTTTGCTATGAAAATAACTACCAGGTACAAATGTGTAAAGTGTGTATTTGCCATCTTCATCAGTTCTTACCCAACCTCTGTGGTGCACATAGCGTTTTTTATTGTGGCGTTTTAATTCAAAATTACCATCTTCATCGGTTTGATGCACAAACAACACTATATTTTTAGCGGGTGTAACACCATCGGCTTCATAAATAGTTCCTGTTATTTTTAACTTATTTTTTTTCGAATTGAAATCTGGAATAGTATCAGTATTGTTCAAGTTTTTTTCAGAAAAATCATAAACAGGACTGCGCTTTTTATAATTTTCAGGTGCATCACTTAAAACAGTATTATTTTCTTGTGCTAATACTGAAGCACTCATTATTACCATACCAATAGTAATAATGCTCATGAGGGAAGCATAATTTTTCATAGGGTTAGGGTTAATTAATTTAGTTTGAAATTATATTTTTTAAACTGTTCAGCAATAAAAAATATATCAATGAATACATTAACTCGATAAATTGATTTCTTTTGCAAAAAACACCGATTAAACACCTATACCAAAACAACTTACAGTTACATTAACTTTATTTAACAATTTGCTGTTTTTTGTATTTTGAAAATTGCCGAACTTAGTTGAAAAATTAAGTTTATGACAATATTTGTAGATATGGATGATGTGCTAGCCGACACGTTTGGTAAACACATTGCATGGTATAACAGAGAGTTTAATGCCAATTTAAAAAGAGAAGATATAATTAGTGGCGAAGTTTACCAAAATGTACCAGAACAGCACCAAAAAAGTGTATTACAACATGCCTTTACTCCTGGCTTTTTTTATGAATTAGAACCTTTGCCTAATAGTATTGAAGTTATGGAAGCACTTTACAATAAACACGAAGTTTATATAGCCACAGCAGCTACGCAGTTTCCTACTTCATTAAAAGAAAAAAGTGATTGGTTGGCTAAATACATGCCGTTTATTACCTGGGAACATCAAATTATGTGTGGCCATAAATTTATTTTAAATGGCGATTTATTAATTGATGATAGAGTATATAATTTAGAAAATTTTGAAGGTGACACACTTTTATTTTCTAATCCGCATAATATAAAAGACACAGGTTACAAACGTGTAACAAATTGGGAAGAAATAGGTAATTTACTTTTAAAACCAGCAATAATTTAAACAGTTTTCACAACATTTTTAATACTAATAATCCAATCATTTATATTGGTATTTTTATTAGTGTTTATAGCAAAACTACCGTTACCATATGGCGCGTAAATAGCAGCGTTGGTTGTTTTAAAAAAACCAACTGTTGGTGTTAATGATGCGCTAGCTAAATGCATAACACCATTATCTGCAGCTATAAAAGCAGTGGTGTTATATAAAACACCAGCCATTTCTCTAATATCTTTACTGTAAAAATGAGGCGCTTCAAAATTAATTTTTGAAATATTTTCAACGGGTAACATTTCAATAATATTATGCTTTGGAAATTCTTTCAAAAGGCGCTTGTAAAGTGTGTTCCACCAAATTTCATCATAACATTTATTACCTGTTGCGTTTGTATAAATACAAATAGCTGGCTTGTTGTTTTTTGTAATACTATTTAAAATTGTTTTACCTTGTTTAATTTCAGAATTGGTTAGTTTAATGTTTAAAACAGGAACATCACTTTGGTTTGTTGGTAAACCTAATACCTGCAAATACAGTCTTAAATTGTAAATAGGATATTTTGAAAGGTGCTCATAATCATCAAAATTATTAATTATTTGCGCATCAACATCGCCAAATAATTTAAAGGTAGACCTCGCAAATTTGGTTGATAATTTGCCCGAAGATGAGTTTTTGTCCACATTAATTACTAAATCGTATTTTGTTTTTTTCAACTTCAACCAAGTAAAACCATATTTTAATAATTGGTTAAATGGTTTACGTGGTAATTCTATTATGGTATTTATCTGTTTGTAATTTTTATATATAACATGTGCTACACTTCCTTTTACAAATAAATCTATTTTGCTGTGAGGAAACGTGTTATTAAGCTCTTGAATTAAAGGTGTTAAGAGTAGTTGATTACCTAGTTTATGATTAGGACGACTAACCAATATTTTTTTTATTTGAGAAGCGTTTTTTAATTGTGTATTTGGTGTGGTGTATGATTTGCCAACGTTTTTTGTTAAACGCCCCATTACCTTAAATCTTAAGCTATTAATGGCTTTTTTAATATTCATAAAGTTGCTATTTCTTTTCTTTAAACCTTGCGTTTAAAACTAAACCAATAATAATTAAAGCAATACCTAATAAACTCCAAAATGTATATACTTCAGAAAATATAAATACACCAAACAATAAGGTGAAAACAGTTTCAATATACTTTAAAGGAGCTATTTGACTTGCCGATGCTACTTTATAGAATGCTTTAGTCATAAAAACTTGTCCAAAATACCCAAAAACACCTAAAGCTAAAAGTAATAACCATTCTATGCCTTTTGGAGTAATCCAGTTATTAATTGATAATAAACCACCAACAAATAATGAAATTAGCATAAAATAATTTACCACCACAACAGGGTGTTCTGTATTACCAATTTTACTCAACACAATGTAAACCAATCCGCTAAAAATAGCCGATAAAAAAATGAGCACAAGCCCATAAGTGCTTACTTGAGTATCAAACCCTTTTAAAATAACAACGCCCACAAAAGCTATTATAAAACAAAGCCATTGCAAAGGTTTTACGGTTTCTTTTAAAAAGAAAATTGAAAAAACTGCGGCAAAAATAGGTGCCATATAGCGTAGTGAAACTGCTGTACCAATGGGCAAATATTTAGTAGACATAAAAAAGAATGTCATTGATGTTAAACCAACAATACCACGCAGTATTAAAAGCTTTTTGTTATTACCAAAAATGGGAATGTTGTTTTTTAAAAGAATGGAAAACGTAAATATTAATGTACCAAAAGACCTAAAAAATACAATTTGATAAGCGCTAAATTGCACTAAATGCTTTACAATGCTATTCATACACGCAAATGAAAGTGTACTAATAAGCATAAACTTTAAAGCTTGTTTATAATCCAAATAAAACTATTTAAAGGGTGTGTTTATCTTTTAATCTTCAGGAGGATAACCGTGTACGGTTTCAAAAACTTCATCAAAATTAGTTCTAATGTATGAGTTTAGTTTTTTGCGGTACTCACCTTTTAACCATTCAACAAAATTAAATGTACTTTTACTAATACATTTTGTGTAACGGCCAATTCTAAAATCAATGTCATCACCTAATTTTCTTGCTAGTGTAAGCGCATCATAAACATCTTCGCTATTTTCAACACAAATTTTAGCGTGTTGAGCAATAGAACGTTCTAACACAACTTTTGATGATTCGCCAGCTCTAATAGACTCTACATATGTTTTTTGAATATCAAAATACACCTCGTCTGAATTACCAAATTCTTCTCTTAAAGCATCGGGCATTTCATACCTAAAGTTACTTTCTAACTCTTCATCACTTAATAAAGCATCTAAATAATAGTTAGGAGACCTAAAAATACGTTGCCAATCTAAATTATCGCCCCAAGGCCCAAACCTATGAAAGTTGTTACCCAAGTCTATAACCGCAAATGTTTTTTTATTGTCTAAAACCCTTGACCCTCTACCAATCATTTGATAGTAAAGTGTTAAAGATTTTGTAGCTCTGTTTAAAATAATACTTTCAACGGTAGGTTCATCAAAACCAGTGGTTAAAATACTTACCGAGGTTAAAATGGCATCGGGTGTTTTACTAAACCATTTTAATATTTGTGCACGTTCTTTTTTAGAGTGTGTATTATCTAGGTGTGCTATTGGGTAACCTGCTCTTCTAAAGGTATCATACACGTGTAATGATGTATTAATACCGTTGTTAAAAATTAAGGTTTTTTTGCCTTTAGAACGTTCTTCATAAGCTCTTAATAATTTTGAGAGCATATTATCATCTGTATATAAATCTTCAGAAGATTTTACGGTATAATCACCATTTGCTCCTACCACTAATGATGTTAAACCAACATTGTAGCTAAACATTTCGGCTCTTGCCAAAAAGCCATTACTTATTAAAGATTCTATACTTTCACCAACAATTAACTCATCATAATTATCAGTCATTGGCAGCTCAATGCTTGAACTTAAAGGTGTTGCAGTTACACCTAAAATAAAACTTTGACTAAAAAATTTAAATAGTTTTGTAAATGAATTGTAGTGAGCCTCATCAATAATTACTAAGCCAATATCAGAAATATCTAACTTATCATCATTTAACCTATTATTTAAGGTTTCAACCATGGCTACAAAGCAAGAATAGTCTGCTTGATCACTTAAATCTGCTTTACTATCTACTACTTTATTATGAACTCCAAATTCTGTTAAAACTCTTGATGTTTGCTTGCATAACTCAATTCTATGAGTCATTACTAAAACTTTTTTCTTGTGAGTTTTTAAGTATTGTCTAACAATTTCAGAGAAAATAACGGTTTTACCTCCACCTGTTGGTAATTGATATAGCAAATGATAATCAGAAGGAGATTCATCAAAACTTTTAAAAATTTTATCAATTGCGCCTTTTTGGTAACTGTATAAATCTTTACCGGTTTTTCTTTCTTCTAATTCTGTTTGTGATACTGCCATGTAATATTTTTTACAAATGCAAAAATAACATCTTTATGCAGTTTTGAAAGTATGTTTAACGTAAAATATTGAATAAAACTTAATCTTATTCATATTTTTGTTACATACATTAAAACAAAAAACATGCAAATAAACGATAAATCTGGTGTTAAAGCTTACAGCGCTAATGAACAACGCTATGATTCAATGACATACAAACGCACCGGAAAAAGTGGTGTGCTTTTACCTGCTATTTCCATTGGGTTATGGCATAATTTTGGTTTTATTGATAACATTCAAAACGGAAGAGATATTTTACGTTGTGCTTTTGATGCTGGCATCACTCATTTTGATTTAGCTAATAATTACGGCCCGCCTTATGGTTCTGCCGAAGAGAATTTTGGCACTATATTTAAGCAAGATTTTAAACAATACAGAGATGAACTTTTTATTGCTACCAAAGCCGGTTATGATATGTGGCCAGGGCCATACGGTAATTTAGGCTCTAGAAAATATTTAATAGCAAGTTTAGACCAAAGTTTGAAACGTATGGGGTTAGATTATGTTGATATTTTTTACCATCATAGACCAGACCCAGATACGCCTTTGAAAGAAACCATGGGTGCTTTGGCAGATATTGTGCGCCAAGGAAAAGCCTTGTATGTAGGTATCTCTAACTATGAACCTGAAGAAACTCAAAAAGCAGCAACCATATTAAAACAATTGAATGTGCCTTTTATTTTGCATCAAGCACGTTATTCTATGTTTGATAGATGGGTAGAAAATGGTCTGTTAGATACTTTAGAAGATAATGGTGTTGGTTGTATTGCATTTTCTCCTTTGGCTCAAGGCATGCTTACAGATAAATACCTAAACGGAATACCCGAAGGTTCTAGAGCTGCAAAAAGTTTAAGTTATTTAAATACTGAAACTGTTGAAAGTAATATTAAAAAAGTAAAAGCTTTAAATAAAATAGCTGAACAACGCGGACAAAAATTATCACAAATGGCTATTGCTTGGATTTTGAGAAAACCACAAGTAGCCTCGGTTTTAATTGGTGCAAGTTCTGCAAATCAGTTAAAAGAAAATTTAAAAGCTTTAGATAATTTACAGTTTTCTGAAGAAGAATTACAAAGTATTGAAAGAATAGTTGGTGTTTAACCAGCTATTCTTTTATAATATTTACGGTGCCTTTTACATTTATTGAAAGCGCCCACAAATCTGATGCTATAACTTTGTTGTTTTCATCAACAACTCTAAAATGTGCGGTATTTGGTAATGCATAGCCTTCATCTAAAGCTAAAAACTCAATGGTGTTTACACCTGGCTTTAGTTCAATTTTAAAACCACTAAAAGTATTTGATAAACCTGCTCTGTAAACCATAATTTCACCATTTACGGTAACACGCACTAAATCACCATCTTCTAAACCATAATCTCTGTACATAACTCTAACCACTTTTGATGTTGTCCTGTGATCTCCAAAAAACACATCAACCTTGCTCCCTTTAGTACCTAAACCTTCTTGTTGTTTTATGGTATTTTCGTGTTTTTTAATGCGGTCTGTATACAATTCACCAGGGTCGCCAAAATCTTCACTAAACATAGATAATTCTTTTTTTGGCATTTTTAAATTTTGAACTTGTTTAGGGGCAGATAATCCTGTGAATGGGTTAGATTTATTATCTATTTTTTTTGAAGGTGTTAAAGGAGACGCATCTAAGGAGTCTTTTTTAGTTTCAACAGCGGGTATTGCAAATGATTTTTTCTTAGAATCAATTTGAGCTTGCATTGATACAGAAAAAAACAAAAGCACAATAAATAAATAATAGAAATGTTGTGTTTTAATCATGTAATACTGTGTTACTTTTTCAAATATATTTTTTATTCTTAACAATTAAAATACATTTTTACTTCTTTTAACACAAAAACTATTCCTTTTTTTCATTTTTAAAGCCATAAACTAGCTGTTTAAAGAAGTTTTTAGGCATTTTACTGTCACCACTGTAGCCCAAAGTAATTTTGCCACTAGTTTCAGGTATGTAATTGGTATTAAAAATATAATCCCAAATACTTAGGCTAATACCGTAATTCACACCGTGTTTATGCGTTTTTGGTAACGTATAAGCATGGTGATATAAGTGCATTACAGGGTTATTGAAAATATATTTTAGTGGCCCGTATGATAATTTTATGTTGGCATGGTTTAAATGCCCAATGGTTATTGCTATAAAATGCACAATAAAAGCTTGCTCGGGCTCAAAACCACCTATAAGCATAACAGCTAATAGTTTTAACGGTTTGTATAATATGTTTTCCATCCAATGATAGCGTAAATGTGCTGCAAAACCCATTTGTTTTACTGAATGGTGTACTTTATGAAATTGCCATAAAAACTCAAATCTATGTAGCATAATATGGGTAAACCACTGTACAAAATCTAATAGCACGAAAAACACAATCAACTCTAACCATGCGGGTAAATACGATAAATTTATTAGCTGAAACGATGTTACTGTTAAACCAAAGTTGCCAAAAATCAATTCTAAAACATTATAAAAACCGCTAATAATTATTGTGAAAATGAAAAAGTTAAAAAACATGTAGAAAGCATCTAACCAAAAATCTTTTCTGAAAATAGATTGTTCTTTACGCCAAGGAAATACAATTTCTAAAAACCAAACAATCAAAGAAATGACCACTAAACCCCAAAAGTAATTTTGTTGTATTGGTACGTTAAAAGTTATTGAATGCCAAGTCCATGTAACAGAATTAACAAAAGCGTTGTAAAAAGCTTCTAAATAAGTGTTCATACTAATAATTAATAAGTGTTTTTAAAGCCATTTCAAATCGGTTTTTGGGTAAATAGCCTTCTTCTAAGGTTTTAGCAAACGGAATTGGTGTATCAATACTAGCAACACGTTGTATGGGCGCATCTAAATATTCAAAACAATTTTCTGTTATCAATGCTGAAATATCACTAGCAATGCCACCAAAAAGCGAATCTTCTTGAAATATAATAGCACGACCTGTTTTTTTTACCGAATTAAAAATAGTTTCAGTATCTAGTGGTTGAAGTGTACGTAAATCAATTACATCGGCTGATATGTCTGGATTTTTATTAAGAGTGTTTAATGCCCAATGAACCGCTGCGCCATACGTTATAATAGTAACTTGTGTGCCTAGTTTTATTACCGAAGCTTTGCCAAACGGAATGGTGTAATAATTAGTTGGCACGGGTTGCCGTATGCTTCTATAAAGGGCTTTGTGCTCAAAAAACAATACCGGATTAGGGTCATTTATAGCAGAGTTTAATAAGCCTTTGGCGTCTTGCGGAAATGCAGGATATACCACTTTTAAACCAGGTGTTTTTGTAAACCATGCTTCATTGGTTTGCGAATGAAAAGGGCCGGCACCAACATCTGCACCACATGGCATTCTTAAAACCACATGAGCGTGTTGTTGCCAACGGTAGTATGATTTTGCTAAATAATTTACCACAGGATTAAAACCTGAACTAACAAAATCTGCAAACTGAAGTTCTACAACTGCTTTCATACCTGCAATTGATAAACCCATGGCGGTTTCAATAATTGCAGATTCGCAAATGGGTGTATTACGAACACGCTCTTTACCAAAAAGCTCAACAAAACCTTCGGTTACCTTAAAAACACCACCATATTCAGCAATGTCTTGTCCTAAAATAACTAAATCTTCATGTTGTTCCATACTTTGTTTTAGCCCATCAGAAATGGCATCAACAAACCTTAACTCATTTGTGTTCTCTTTTTGTTTAATATATTGAAAATCAAAATTTTTAAAAACATCATTTAACTCTATACTTTCACAAAAATCAATGTCATTTTCAGTAAAAGCAATGGCTAAATTATCTTTTATTTCAGCATCTATTTCTGCTTTAATTTTAACTTCAAAATCATCACTTATAATATTTTTACTTTTTAAATATTGCTCATAATTTTTTAATGGATCTCTTTTTTTCCAAGTCTTTAAAAGAGGTTCCGGAACGTATTTAATACCGCTGGTCTCTTCGTGTCCACGCATTCTAAAAGTTTTAAATTCTACTAAAACAGGTCGCACATTTTTGCGCATACTTTTGGCTATTTTTTTAATTTTGGTGTAAACGTCAATAATATTATTGCCGTCAATTATATGCGATTCCATACCGTAGCCTAAACCTCTATCTGCTAAATTTTCACAATTATATTGCTCTTTTGTAGGAGTTGAAAGTCCGTAACCATTATTCTCAATACAAAATAATACGGGTAATTGCCAAACGGAAGCCACATTTAGCGCTTCATGAAAATCACCCTCACTAGTGCCACCTTCTCCTGTAAAAACAGCAGTTACAGTGTTTTTATTTTTTAATTTACTGGCTAATGCAATGCCATCGGCTACACCTAATTGTGGGCCCAAATGCGATATCATACCAATAATTTTATATGCTTGTGTGCCAAAGTGAAACGATCTGTCTCTACCTTTAGTAAAACCCGAAGCTTTACCAAACCACTGTGCAAACAATCTGTTTAATGGTATGTTTCTACTAGTAAAAACTCCCAGATTACGGTGCATTGGTAAAATATATTCATTCTTTTTTAATGCTAATGTAACACCTACGGCAATTGCTTCTTGCCCAATACCCGAAAACCATTTGCTTATTTTTCCTTGCCTAAGTAATAAAAGCATACGCTCTTCAATCATGCGAGATTTTAGCATGTTTACGTATAAGCTTATTAACTTTTTGGTTTTTAAATTGTTTTTATAAACTAAGGTTTTATTAGCAAAACTAGCGCTCATAATTTGGGATATTACATATCAAATATACCATAAAAAGCAAGCTTAATCCACAAATTTAAGTTAAATTAAACAGACTCTAAACTTGTAATGTTTTTGTACATTTGTAACATTCACAATTAAAAAAAATAACATGAATAGTATACCAAGTGTTAATTTAGAAGATTTTATTTCTAACAATCCTGAAAAAAAACAAAGCTTTGTAAATGCCATAGGAAAGGCTTATGAAGATATAGGTTTTGTGGCCTTGAAAGGGCATTTTTTAGATGACGCATTGGTTGAAAGGTTATATACTGAAGTAAAGAATTTTTTTGAATTACCCTTAGAAACTAAGCAGAAATACGAAATTCCAGGTATTGGCGGACAAAGAGGCTATGTATCATTTGGAAAAGAAAGTGCAAAAGGTAAAAAAGAAGGCGATTTAAAAGAGTTTTGGCATTTTGGACAGTATGTTGATGATAATGACGCTTTAAAAGCCGAATACCCAGAAAATGTTAGTGTTGAAGAATTACCAGAATTTAACAAAGTTGGTAAAGAAACCTACCAAATGCTTGAAAAAACAGCAAAATATGTACTTAGGGCTTTAGCACTTCATTTAGGTTTAGAAGAAACATATTTTGATAATTACATACACAACGGAAACTCTATTTTAAGGCCTATTCATTACCCGCCAATAACTGCAGAACCTAAAGAAGCTGTTAGAGCTGCTGCACATGGCGATATTAATTTAATAACCCTTTTAATGGGTGCGCAAGGTAAAGGTTTACAAGTGCAAAATCATAAAGGCGAATGGATTGATGCTATTGCTCAACCTGATGAATTAATGATTAATGTTGGAGACATGCTATCAAGGCACACAAATAATAAATTAAAATCTACAATTCATAGAGTGGTTAATCCGCCAAAAGAGCTTTGGGGAACTTCGCGTTATTCAATTCCATTTTTTATGCATCCAATTAGTGATATGAAATTAGATGTTTTAGAGCAATGCATTGATGAAAATAACCCAAAACAGTTTGATAATATTACTGCTGGCGAATTTTTAACCGAACGTTTAATTGAATTGGGCCTAATTAAAAAATAGCCGTTTGCTTATTTATTTAAACTTAATATGGATTTACAAGATCAATTAAAAAACCTGTTTCCAGACCACGTATCGGAAGAATCAATTAATGAAACTTCCAATGAAAATGATAATCTTTGGATGCAAGATGACCCTATAATTTGCAAATACGAAAAACGTAAAGGCAAGCCTATAACAATTTTAGAAGGTTACACAGGCGCCACCGAAGATTTTAAAATACTAGCAAAAGACATAAAAAAAACGCTAAGTGTTGGTGGTAGTTTTAAAGATGATAAAATTATAATACAAGGTGATTACAGAGATAAAATAATGACTATTTTAAAAGATAAAGGGTTTAAAGTAAAACGCGTTGGCGGTTAATACAATATTATGGCAATAAAAGAATCTGAACTAATTTTAAATCCAGATGGTAGTGTTTATCATTTAAATTTAAAACCTGAAAACATTGCAGACACTATTATTTTTGTTGGTGACCAAAATAGAGTTGAAAAAGTAACAAAACATTTTGATACTGTAGATTTTGAAACTCAAAAAAGAGAGTTTAAAACACAAACAGGCACCTACAAAGGCAAGCGAATATCGGTTATTTCAACCGGTATTGGGCCTGACAATATTGATATTGTTTTAAATGAATTAGATGCTCTTGTAAACATAAATTTAGATACTAGGCAACCTAACAAAACACTTAAAAGTCTTGATATTATTAGAATTGGCACATCAGGTTCTCTGCAAAAAGATATTCCTGTTGATGCTTTTGTTTTAAGTGAATACGCTCTAGATTTAAACGGTATGCTCCATAGTTATCAAATAGAAAATATTAGCCATCCAGATATTGAAAATGCTTTTGTAAACCAAACTAATTGGAGTGCTAACAAAGCGCGCCCAATTGTTATAAAAAACAGTGAAACGCTTCAAAATAAAATAAAAAGCAACCAAACGTTTCTAGGCGTTACGGCCACGGCTGGCGGTTTTTATGCACCACAGGGTCGCGTACTAAGGTTACCTTTGCAAGATGAACTTCTTAATAAAAAAATTGATAGTTTTAATTTTAACGGATTGCGTGTTACCAATTTAGAAATGGAAACATCGGCCATTTACGGCCTTAGTAAACTTTTAGGGCATAATGCTGTTTCTATGAACGCTATTATAGCAAACAGAGCAACAGGTAATTTTAGTCAAAACCCATACAAAACCGTTGAGAATTTAATAACATACACCCTTAATAAAATTGCAGAATAATTAATGAAACAAGTAAACATTGGTGGTGTACCAGAGCATTTTAATTTAGCTTGGTACTTAACGCTAAAAGATGGTGAGTATAAAAATGAAGGTATTAATTTACGCTGGCACGACTATTATGGTGGTACAGGCGCCATGTGTAAAGCTTTAAGAAATAAAGATATTGATATAGCTGTTATTTTAACCGAAGGCATTATAAAAGATATCATTGCCGGAAATCCAAGCAAAATTGTGCAAACCTTTGTACAAACACCTTTAATTTGGGGTATTCACGTAGCAGAAAAATCAAAATATAAAACTGTAAATGATTTAAAAGGAACAAAAGCTGCAATTAGCAGATATGGTTCTGGGTCACATTTAATGGCTTACATAAATGCCGAAAATAACCAATGGAATTTAGAAAATGATTTAAATTTTGAAGTTATAAAAAACCTTAACGGTGCTGTTGAAGGTTTAACCAATGGTGATGCCGATTATTTTCTTTGGGAAAAATTTACAACTAAGCCTTTGGTAGATGACGGTACTTTTAGAAGTGTTGGCAACTGCCCTTCTCCGTGGCCTTGTTTTGTTATTGCTGTTAGAGAAGATTTTATTGAAAATAATGAAGCTGAACTCAAAACAATTCTAGATATCATTAATAACACCACAGCCGATTTTAAAGACATACCAAGTATTGATAAAACCATAGCGAACCGCTATGAACAAAAACTAGAAGATGTACAAGAATGGCTCACTTTAACAGAGTGGTCTCAAGAGGTTATTGATAAAAACACCATTGAAAACGTACAAAACAAACTGCTAAAACTAAACATAATACCCAATAAAGTAGACTACAACACATTAATTCATAAAATATAAAAAACAACTGTTAATTAAATTGAAAAATTTATAGCAGACATAACTAATTGTGTATTTTTGAATTGAAAATTTATATAAATAATGAAGAAAATTTTATTAATTACTTTAGTTGGTTTTGCATTTGCTTGCAAACAAGAACCTAAAGATTACGCAACACTTTCGGGTAAAATAACTAATAAAAATAGTGACTCACTATTAATTAGATCTAGAAATTTCACTAAAACCATACAGGTTAATGACGATGGAACTTTTAAAGATACTCTTAAAGTAGAAGCTGGTGTTTTCAACTTATTTGATGGAAAAGAATCTACCTATTTATTTTTAAAAAATGGTGTAGATATCAAAATGACTTTAAATACAGATGAATTTGATGAAAGTATAAGTTATACAGGTGAAGGTGCAGAAACTAGTACCTATTTAGCAAAAAAAGCATTATTGCAAGAAACCGCTTTAACTGCAGATTTGTTAGATTTAGAAGAAGATGCTTTTAAAAATAAAGTATCTGAAGTGCAAAAGCAATTCACTGAATTATTAGAAAATTCAAAAGGTTTAGATTCAACCATTCAAGCCAATGAAGCTACTAATTTAAGTAAAATGGAAGAGGGTTTACTTACGGCTTACAAGCAACAAAAAGCCATGGCAAGCCAATATGATGATTTAATTGGAAAACCATCACCTAGTTTTTCTAACTATGAAAACGCTAAAGGCGGCACTACATCTTTAAGTGATTTAAAAGGAAAATACTTATACATTGATGTTTGGGCAACTTGGTGCGGACCATGCAAAAGAGAAATTCCGTTTTTAAAGGAAGTTGAAGCAAAATATCACGATAAAAATATTGAGTTTGTAAGCATTTCTGTTGATGAAGGTCGTGGCTATAAAGGCGATACGCCCGAAGCTCGTTTAGCAGCAGCTAAAGAAGGTTGGAAAAAAATGATTGCCGATAAAAACATGGGTGGCATACAGTTATTAGCAGATAATGCTTGGAAATCAGAATTTGTACAAGGCTATAAAATTATGGGTATTCCTAGATTCATTATTATTGATCCAGAAGGAAATGTTGTTAATGCAGATGCACCAAGACCTTCAAGCCCAAAACTTATAGAACTATTTAATAGTTTAAGTATTTAAAAATTTCAATATAAAATAAAGTAAAGCCTCATTTTTTGAGGCTTTTTTTTATACCAAAACTTATTTGAAAAAAAATATTAAAACTTTATATTTGTTTTAAGCAGAACTTTCCCCTAGCAAGTTTTCTTTTAAGAATTTATTAATGCAAAAAACACTTTATAAAAGATGCCTTTTATTGAAGAAACCAACTTAGTTAACTTACATAAATTAATTGAAAAAGGAGAAAAAGATTTAGATCTTGCTTCACAAGAAATAAAAACAAAAACAAGTAAGTTACAAAACGCTTATTTTTTTAATAAAATGCTAATAATACTTGCTTGTATTCTGTTTTTTGGCCTTGTCTACGCGCTTTACTATTTCTATACTTTTAATAATGAAAACCAAATTGTAAACCATGAAATAGTAATAAAAAAACAACCTGAATTGCTTAATACAGCATTAAACACTAACACATATCAAGGTTTAATATACAGCGTACAAATAGGTGCTTTTGAAAAGTTTAATATAAAAACAATAGAAGAACATCAAGCTGGCGTTATAACCAAAAGCAAGGTTAATAATAATTACAAATATGCTGTTGGTAATTTTAGAAACTATAATGAAGCTTTATCTTTAAAAAAAGACTTAATAACTCTTGGTTTTAAGGATGCGTTTATTGTAGCTACTAAAAATGGTGAAAAATTACTTGTTAAAGATGCCTTGTTAATAAGTAATGAAACTATACACTAGTTTTTTGTATTGTTTAGTTTAAACAAAACCAGTGTATAGCTAAATTTAGTTTACTGTTGTGCTGCTGCTTCATCGCCTTCTTTAGGCGCTTGTTCTTGTTCTGGCTGTTTAAATAAATCAATAAAGGCTTCGCCTAAATAATCTATTATGTGGCTTGCTATTAAACTTTGATAACCATAATCGTTAACAGCAATATCTCCAGATTTTCCGTGTAAATAAACACCAAAAATACATGCAGCCAACGGGTTGTAACCTTGTGAAATTAAACCAGTAATAATTCCCATTAAAACATCACCCGTTCCTGCGGTGGCTAACCCCGGATTTCCTGTAGTGTTTACATAAAGTTTATCGCCAGCAACAGTAATGGTATTGGCGCCTTTCACAACAATAATAATTCTGTATTTTTTTGATAAAGCTTTGGTTTTTTTCAGTTTATCAAAATCGTCTTCCCATTTACCAACAAGACGCTCTAATTCTTTTGGGTGCGGGGTTAAAACAGTGTTTTCGGATAGTAATTTTAGTAAATCTTTGTTTTTTGCTAATATATTTATGCCATCGGCATCAATAACTAAAGGTGCTTTGTTTTCTTTTAAAAATTTTTCAAAAGCTGTTACTGTTTTGGTGTTTGTGCCTAAACCAATACCCAAGCCAACAACCGTTGGTTCAACATCAAACGCAATGTTAGTTATGTGAGTTTCACTATCATCTGTAAACACCATGGCTTCAGGAAATGAAGCTTGTAACACATTATAGCCACATTTAGGCACAAATGCAGAAACTAAGCCAGCACCTGCAGATAAACACGCTTTACTGGCCAAAGTAACAGCGCCAATTTTTCCATAGCTTCCGCCAATTATTAAACTATGGCCAAAATTGCCTTTATGCGAAAATTTATCACGCGGAACGTACATTGGCAAAACTTCATATTTACCAATTAATTCTACTTCGGTGTTAGTAGTTTGCACAAATTCGGCATCTAAACCAATATCTAAAACTTCCCACTGTACTGTGTACTTAGCGGTTTCAGGTAAAAAGAACACTAGTTTTGGGGTTGCAAAACTTAAGGTATAACCAGCATGTACAACATCATTTTCATTTTCGGGAACTTTATCTGTATGTAATCCTGAAGGAATATCAACCGATAATGTAAAAGCTTTTGTATTTCTAAAATGAACAAATAAGGCTTTAACCCAATCTACAACAGGTCTGTTAAGTCCAATACCAAAAACAGCATCAACAATAATATCATCAGGGTGAATTTCAGGAAAATCTTCTTCACACTTTAATAAAGTGGGCCAATTTTTAGTTACATTTTTTATTCTATCATAATTTATTAAAAAATCTTTTGAACGTTTATCACTGTAGTTTACAACATAGGCGTGCACATTGTAGCCATGTGTAATTAAATGCCTTGCTAATACCAAACCATCGCCACCATTATTTCCAATACCACAAAATACGTACACGGGTACTTGAGCACCTTGCATGCGCATGTGCATCCAGTTAAAAATTTGGGTGGCCGCACGTTCCATTAAATCGGTTGATGTAATATTTTGTCTTACGGCTGTAAGTTTATCTCCTTCGTAAATTTGTTCTTTAGAGAATATTTTCATTAATGTAATGTTTATTGAATTTCTAATTCTTTTGTAATAACGTTGAATTTCTTAAAATAAAAAGTGTTATGCTTAAGAATACTACAAAAAAAATGTTTTAGTTTTTTAATTTGGTTAAATGTAATACTTTTGGGTAATATTATAATAGCTTATAATGATTCATTTGAACCAAAATACGATGTTTACACGTTCTTTTTCTACTAAAAGAATCATTTCTATTATTGGTACAACTACAAACACAACTACCCTTTGGGGTTGTTAATTATATATACTTCGGGCTATCGTGTGATTTTTTCAACAAATCACGTTTCAATAAAATATTTACATAATCAATTTCATTAAAAAATGAAGGTTTTAAAATTTGGAGGAACATCTGTAGGTTCTTCAAAAAACATAAATAACGTAATAAACATTTTAGAAAACACCTCAAAAAACAGCAACGTAGCATGTGTTGTGTCTGCTGTTGGAGGCATTACCGATAAATTGTTATTAGCAGGTAAAAAAGCACAAAATAAAGAAGCAGACTTCGCCAATGTTTTTAATATTATAAAGCAAACGCATATTACCATTGTAAAGGAGTTAATACCAGAAAATAACCAAACGGTTATAGCTTATGTTGAAGAAAAACTTGAGGCATTAAAAAATTTATTAGATGGTATTTTTTTAATAAACGAGTTATCACCAAAAACATCAGATAAACTTGTGAGCTTTGGTGAGCTTTTATCGTCTTTCATTATTGCTGAAACCATGAAAAGTAGAGGGATATCTGCTGAAAGAAAAAATTCTCAAGAGCTTGTAATTACTAATGCTAACTTTACAAAAGCCGAAGTTAATTACAAAATTACCAATGAAAACATTCAAAATTACTTTAAATCGGCCTCACAAACAATTACCATTTTACCTGGTTTTGTTTCAAAATCTTTAAATGGAGAACAAACAACTTTAGGTCGTGGCGGATCAGATTTTACAGCAGCAATTATTGCAGCAGCTTTAAAAGTTGAGCAATTAGAAATTTGGACAGATGTTAGCGGTATGTTTACCACCAACCCAAAAATGGTAAAACAAGCCTACCCTATTAGCGAAATATCATACCAAGAAGCCATGGAATTATCGCATTTTGGCGCTAAGGTTTTATACCCGCCAACGGTACAACCTGTTTTAAATTTAGAAATTCCTATTCATATAAAAAACACTTTAGAGCCCGAAGCTGTTGGTACAATAATATCAAATAAAGCTACAAATGGCGCTAACCCTGTAAAAGGAATAAGCAACATTGGTAACATTGCTTTATTAACATTAGAAGGTAGCGGAATGGTTGGTTTTCCTGGATTTTCTAAGCGTTTATTTGAAACACTTTCTCAAGAAAAAATTAATATTATTTTAATTACCCAAGCATCATCTGAACATTCTATTTGCTTAGGTATTGAAGCTAAAGATGCTGTGTTAGCAAAAGAAGCTATTGATGCTACTTTTGAAAACGAAATTGCACTTAATAAAATAGAACCTATTATTGTTGAAGAACATTTGTCTATTGTTGCTTTAGTGGGCGATAATATGAAAAACCACCAAGGTATTAGTGGTAAAATGTTTAGCGCTCTTGGTAAAAACAACATTAATATTCGTGCCATTGCTCAAGGTGCTTCAGAAAAAAACATATCTGTTGTCATTGCCGAAAGTGATGTAAAAAAGGCATTAAACGTACTACACGAACAGTTTTTTGAAAGTAAAACAAAGCAACTTAATGTATTTATTACTGGTGTTGGTAATGTTGGTGAACGTTTAGTTGAACAAATAAAACAACAACGTAAATATTTAAAAGAAAATTTAAAAATAAACCTACGTGTTGCCGGACTTTCAAACTCAAGAAAAATGGTTTTTAATGAAAGTGGTTTAGATTTAAAAGACTGGAAAGACCAACTAAATAACGGAGAAAAAGCAACATTACAAGGCTTTTTGGAAAAAACAAAATTGCTTAATTTACGTAATAGTATTTTTGTTGATGTTACTGCCAACAAAAATGTTGCTAACCTTTACGCACATTATTTGCGTGAAAGTATTGCTGTTGTAGCATGTAATAAAATTGCCTGCTCTAGTGCGTTTTCAAACTACAAAGAGTTAAAACGTTTATCATTAAAATATAACGCGCCCTTTTTGTTTGAAACCAACGTAGGTGCAGGTTTACCTGTTATTGATACGCTTAATAACTTAGTAGCTTCGGGTGATAAAGTTAAATCTATTCAAGCCGTTTTAAGCGGAAGTTTAAACTTTGTTTTTAACAATTTTAATGATACCACTAAATTTTATGATGTTGTAAAACAAGCAGCAGCCGAAGGTTACACTGAGCCAGACCCAAGAATAGACTTAAGTGGTGTAGATGTGGCTAGAAAAATTTTAATTTTAGCCAGAGAAAGCGGTGTTGAAATGAATTTAGAAGATATTGAAAACACATCATTCCTTTCTCAAGCAGGATTAAAAAGTGACACGGTTGATGATTTTTATGAAACTCTTATAGCAGATGAAGCGCATTACCAGGCCTTATTTGCTTCTGCAAAAGCTAACAGTTGCCAACTAAAATATGTAGCAAAGTTTGATAACGGTAAAGCAAGCGTGAGTTTACAAGAAATTCCTGTTGGTCACCCGTTTTATAATTTAGAAGGTAGTGACAATATAGTAATGTTTTATACTGAACGTTACCCAAAACAACCTATGATTATTAAAGGCGCTGGTGCTGGTGCCGATGTTACAGCATCAGGCTTGTTTGCAGATATTATTAGACTAGCAAACAATTAAAAAATTATGGAATTACACAAAGAAAGTGATATTTCATGCTCTAGTGCCGCAGAAAATTATTTAATTGAAAACATGAACGAAATAAAAATTTTTTCACCTGCTACAGTAGCAAATGTTGCTTGTGGATTTGACGTTTTAGGCTTTTGTTTAGATACTGTTGGTGATACCATGGTTATTCGTAAGGTTGAAACTAAAGGTATTAAAATAACAAATATTGAAGGTTTCAATTTGCCTTATGAAGCCGAACAAAACGTAGCTGGTGTTTCAGCACTAGCCATGTACGAAGCTCTAGATATAGATTTTGGTTTTGAAATTGAAATTTATAAAAACATAAAACCTGGCAGCGGTATTGGTAGTAGCGCAGCCAGTGCTGTGGGTAGTGTTTTTGGTATGAACGAGCTTTTAAACCGTCCGTTTAACAAAACACAACTCACAGAATTTGCCATGAAAGGCGAAGCTTTAGCAAGTAAATGTGAACATGCAGATAACCTTGCTCCTGCTATGTTTGGTGGTTTTACTTTAGTAAAAGGCATCAAGCCTTTGCAAATTTTGGAAATTCCGAGTCCAGATAATTTGTTTGCAACTATTATTCATCCACAAATAGAAATAAAAACATCAGACTCAAGAGCTGTATTACCAAATGAAGTTTCGCTAAATGATGCTATAACACAATGGTCTAATGTGGGTAGTTTAATTCATGCCTTACATACAAGTGATTATAATTTGATTAAAGATTCTCTTCACGATGTTATTATAGAACCGCACAGAAGCAAACTAATTCCGCATTATCAAGAGGTTAAAAACAGCATGCTAAATGCCGGAGCATTGGGCGCTTGTATTTCGGGTTCCGGACCATCTATTTTTTCGCTTTGCAAAGGCGAGGAAACTGCAAAAAAAGTAGCAGAAGCTATTAAAAACGTATACAACTCTACTGGAATTGATTTTGATATTCACATATCTAAAATTAATACAAAAGGGATAAAAATATTGAATTAAACAAACCATGAATTATTATTCTCTTAATAAACAAGCACCAAACACAACCTTTGAAAACGCAGTTGTTAAAGGCTTAGCATCAGATAAAGGTTTATATTTTCCTGAAAGCATAACGCCATTATCAGACGATTTTTTTAAAAATTTAGACAAATTATCAAATGCAGAAATAGCTTTTGAAACTATTAAACAATTCGTATCACCAGAAATTCCAGAAGACGTTTTGAAAACTATTGTTGAAGAAACCTTGTCTTTTGATTTCCCTGTAGTAAGATTAAATGATAGCATTTCAACATTAGAATTGTTTCATGGTCCAACCATGGCATTTAAAGATGTTGGCGCACGTTTTATGGCGCGTTGTTTAGGTTATTTTAATAAAAACAATAATAATGAAGTAACTGTTTTAGTAGCAACATCTGGTGATACTGGAGGTGCTGTTGCAAATGGTTTTTTAGGAGTTAAGGGTGTAAATGTAGTCATACTTTATCCTAGCGGAAAAGTGAGTGATATTCAAGAAAAGCAATTAACTACACTTGGACAAAACATAAAAGCTTTAGAAGTTAATGGCACTTTTGATGATTGTCAAGCCATGGTTAAAACAGCTTTTTTAGATGAAGATTTAACTAATAAAATGCAGCTAACATCTGCAAACTCTATTAATGTAGCACGTTGGTTACCACAACTTTTCTACTTTATGTTTGCATACAAACAATTGTACAAAACGCATAACGATATTGTATTTTCTGTACCAAGTGGTAATTTTGGTAATATTTGTGCAGGTATGATGGCGCAACAACTAGGGTTGCCAATTAAACACTTTATAGCATCAAACAATGCTAATAACGTTGTAACACGTTATTTAGAATCTGCATTGTATGAGCCTAAACCATCTATTCAAACAATAAGCAATGCTATGGATGTTGGTGCGCCAAGTAACTTTATTAGAATACAAGAAATATATAAAAACAAGTTTGAAACATTAAAAGAAAACCTATCTTCATATTGGTTTACAGATGAAACAACTAAAGAAGCTATGTTAGAAATGTATACTCAGTATAATTATGTTGCAGATCCGCATGGTGCTGTTGGGTATTTAGGTTGTAAAAAACATTTAGAAACTAACCCAAATGCACATTGTGTATTTTTAGAAACAGCACACCCAACTAAGTTTTTAGATGTAGTTGAAGACGTTGTAAAAGAAAAACAACCTTTACCAGAACAAATTCAGGCTGTAATGGGTAAAACAAAAGTAGTCACCAAAATTGGCAGCTACAATGATTTAAAATTGTATTTACTTAACCGTTAATATACAACCGTTGAAAATTTATCTAAGGCTTCACCTATTAAGATGTGGCCTTTTATTATTTCAAAAGTTGCTTTATTTGCTGTGTCATCATTAAGCACTTTAACTAAAGTTTGTGCCACATCTGCTCTACTAATTTCACCATGCTCATTTAGTGTTTCTTCTAACTTAATTTTATGTTCAGCTGCATTATTTGTTAATGTTCCGGGGCGCACAATACTATAATTTAATCCGCTACTTTTTAAATATTCATCGGCATTATGTTTTGCTTTTAAATAGTCTTGTAATTTATTAGCTTCTTCGGGTTTATCAGCACCCATAGAGCTTAACATAACAAACTTTTTAATATTATTTGCTTTTGATGCATCAATTAATCGTTTTGCACCATCTTGGTCTACAGCAAATACATTTTTACCGCCAGAACCAGCAGCAAATAACACTTTATCTATGCTTGTTTCACTGTTAAATACATGATTTAAGTCTTCTTCTAAATCGCCTAAAACAGTTTTTATATTTTCATTTTCAAATTGCGTTTTTTGCTCTTCTTTTCTAACCATAGCAATAGGCTTAAAGTATTGCGATGCGTTTAATAAATTTACTATTTGTTTTCCTGTGGTGCCATTTGCACCGGCTACTAATATATTTTCCATATATACAGTATAACTTCAAACATATTAATTTCCAACAATTTAACGCTAATTAACCTGAGTTTAACAAGTATTAACAACTACAAATCACTAACAATTTAAAACAGAAACACTTGCATTACCTTATGGAATTCATATAAAGTTAATGTTAAGCATAGGTTTATAAAACCGAACAATTTTCGATACATTTGCCAAAATTTAATCTAAATAGTTGTTGAAATTATGAAAAATACCGCCTTAACATCAACTCATGAAGCTTTAGGTGCTAAAATGGTGCCTTTTGCTGGTTTTAATATGCCTGTACAATACGAAGGTGTAAATGCTGAACATGAAACCGTTAGAAATGCTGTGGGTGTTTTTGATGTTAGCCACATGGGCGAATTTTTAATTGAAGGAGAAACAGCTTTAGATTTAATACAAAAAGTAACAAGTAATGATGCCTCAAAACTAACAATAGGTAAAGCACAATACAGTTGTTTACCTAATGAAACTGGCGGTATTGTAGATGATTTAATTGTTTATAAAGTTAAAGAAAACACGTATTTATTGGTTGTTAATGCCAGTAATATTGAAAAAGATTGGAACTGGATTTCTAGTAAAAATGATGTTGGTGCAACCATGCGAAATTTAAGTGATGACTATTCTTTACTAGCCATTCAAGGCCCTAAAGCCGTTGAAGCTATGCAAAGTTTAAGTAGTCATGACTTATCGGCCATTAACTTTTACAACTTTATTGTAGGAGATTTTGCTGGTATTGATCATGTTATTATTTCGGCAACTGGCTATACAGGTAGTGGCGGATTTGAAATTTACTGTAAAAACTCTGAAGTAAAACAAATTTGGGACAAAGTATTTGAAGCCGGAGTAGATTTTGGCATAAAACCTATTGGTTTAGCTGCTAGAGATACTTTGCGCTTAGAAATGGGATATTGTTTATATGGTAATGATATTGATGATACCACATCGCCTATTGAAGCTGGCTTAAGTTGGATTACAAAATTCACTAAAAACTTTACTAATTCTGAAGCTTTAAAAGCCGAAAAAGAACGTGGTGCAAATCGTAAACTAGTAGCTTTTAAGTTAGATGAACGTGGTATTCCGCGCCAAGGATATGACATTGTAGATGGCAACGGCAATATTATAGGCAACGTAACATCGGGCACCATGTCTCCTAGCCTAGGTATTGGTATTGGTTTAGGCTATGTGCCTAAAGTTTTTGCAGCGGTAGATAGTAAAATTAACATTCAAATTAGAAAAAAAGCCATTCCTGCAACTGTAGTTAAATTACCTTTTTATAAGGGATAAATTGTTGTTGCTCATTAAAAATGAAAGATGAAAAACATAGCATATTAATACTTGGCGCTAGTGGTTTTATAGGCAATGCCATTTATAAAGAACTATGCTCTTATTTTAAAACTTTTGGCACTTATTGTACACCAAATACTCAATTAGAAAAAAATCGTCACTTTTTTCATTATAATTTTGAAGAAGATGATTTATATGAAATTCTGGAAATTGTAAAACCAACAATAATTATTTCGGCACTACGAGGCGATTTCTCCAAACAAGTACTACTTCATTTACATCTTTCTGAATACATAAGAGCCCATAAAATAAAAATAATATACCTATCATCAGCAAACGTTTTTGACGCTTATAGTAAATACCCAAGTTACGAAGATGAAAAAACGCTTAGCAATAGTATTTATGGGCATTTCAAAATAAAAATAGAAAATAATTTATTGCGTTTGCCCAAAAAACAAGTAGCTGTTTTAAGGCTGCCAATGGTTTTTGGTGCTAAATCTCCTAGAGTGCTTGAAATACTCAAAAACATCAATGAAAATGAACCCGTTGAAGTGTTTCCAAATTTAATTATGAATGTTACAAATATTGATAAATTATCACAACAAATACACTACATAATAAACCGAAACAAATATGGCGTTTTTCATTTAGGTAGTAATGATTTGGTACATCATGACGACTTTATTAATGAAATGATTCAAATTATAACACCAAAAAAAGCGCTTATAAAAAGAGTTTTTACAACAAATGATGAGCGTTATTTAGCAGTTTTACCAAAAACCAATAAGCTACCAAAACATTTACAAATTTATAGTACAAATGTTTTAGAAGATTTAAAAAAATAATTGATTTAAACAGCAATAATCAGTATTTTTAATCTGTTAATCAAAAAACACAAATAAAATGAGTAAACTATCGGCACAAGACATTGAAACAAAACTTTTACGTTTCCCAGATTGGGAATATTTTGATGATGCTATTCATGCTGAATTTGAATTTGATAATTTTAGAGACTGCTTTAGCGCCATGAGCCGTATAGCCTTTGAATGCGAAGCACTTAACCATCACCCAAACTGGAGCAACGTTTATAATGTATTAACAATATCACTTTCAACACACGATGCTAATGGCGTAACCGATAAAGATTTTAAACTTGCCGAGGCCATTGAAGCCATTGTAGAACCGGTTGATGAATAAATTTCACATCACAGAGTACAAAAACTACTAAAAATGCAATAATTTTTTAAATTTGCGCAACGCTTTAAAAACAACAACATTAAAGCGCAAAATAACTTTTAACTTAAATAGTATTATGGGAAGAGCTTTTGAATTTAGAAAAGCAAGAAAAATGAAACGTTGGTCTGCCATGAGTAAAGCCTTTACACGTATTGGTAAAGATATTGTTATGGCTGTAAAAGAAGGTGGCCCAGACCCAGACAGTAATTCCCGTTTACGCGCTGTTATACAGAATGCAAAGTCTGTTAACATGCCAAAAGATAATATTGAACGCGCTATAAAACGTGCAAGCGATAAAAGCCAAGGCGATTATAAAGAAGTACTTTTTGAAGGTTACGCGCAACACGGCATTGCTATTTTAGTTGAAACAGCAACCGATAATAATACAAGAACTGTAGCCAACGTACGTAGCTATTTTAATAAATGCGACGGAAGTTTAGGCACTTCAGGATCTGTTGTTTTCATGTTCGATCATACCTGCAATTTTAAAGTAAAAGGTGAAAATTTAGATTTAGAAGAATTAGAATTAGAATTGATTGATTTTGGTGTTGAAGAAATTTTTGAAGATACTGATGAAGATGCCGATGGAAACGAAATAACCAGTATTATGATTTATGCACCTTTTGAAAGTTTTGGTAAAATACAAGCGTATTTAGAAGAAAATAATATTGAAATTCTATCTTCTGGTTTTGAGCGTATTCCGCAGGTAACAAAAAAATTAAACGAAGAACAAGTTGCCGATGTTGAAAAACTTTTAGAAAAACTTGAAGAAGATGATGATGTACAAAACGTATATCATACCATGGAAGAATCTGCTTAATAATACTTCAATTTTTAAATTATGGAAACCGCAACACAACCCAACAAAACTATTAAATGGGGTATTATTGGTTGCGGTAATGTAACCGAAATAAAAAGCGGTCCTCCCTATAAATTAACTGATGGTTTTGATTTAGTTGCTGTAATGCGTCGTAATGAAGCTAAAGTAAAAGATTATGCACTGCGCCATCAGGTAAAAAAATATTACACGAATGCAGATGCTTTAATTAATGATACCGAAGTTGATGCTGTTTACATAGCTACACCACCCGATACACATAAGTTTTACGCTCTTAAAGTTGCTAATGCGGGTAAAATTTGTTGTGTTGAAAAACCAATGACACCATCTTACCAAGATAGCTTAGAAATTTATAACACATTTAAAGACAAAAATATTCCTTTATTTGTGGCATATTACAGGCGTTCTTTGCCTCGTTTTAAACAAATTAAAACATGGATTGATGCCGGTGAAATTGGTATTGTAAGGCACATAAATTGGCAACAATGCAAACCTGCAAGTGCACTTGATTTATCTGGTGAATATAATTGGCGCACCGATGCTAACATTGCTCCTGGCGGTTATTTTGACGATTTAGCTAGTCATGGCTTAGATTTATTTTCGCAACTTTTAGGTAACATTGTTAACGCTACAGGTTTTGCTACTAATCAACAAAATTTATACAGCGCAAAAGATGCCGTTACCGCAAGTTGGTTGCATGCTAATGGTGCTACAGGTTGTGCTTCATGGAACTTTGCTGCAAGTTTACATTTAGATACTGTTACTATTTATGGTAGTAAAGGCACTATTAATTTTGCAGTTTTTCATGAAAAGCCATTGGTTTTAACAACAGCCTCTAAAACCACAGCAATTGAAATAGAAAACCCTAAACACATACAGCAATTTCATATTGAAGGTATGCGCAATCAATTACTTTACAACAATTACAAGCATCCTTCAACAGGAAAAACAGCTTTACACACTAATTGGGTTATGGATAAAATATTAGGAAAACTCTAGTTTACAGCTTTCAAAACATTTCAATTTAACATTTTATTGTAACAATTTTGTTATTGTTTGGTTAAATTTGGTATCATTTTTAAAAAATGACATCATTTATACTTAATAATCAATTTCAATACATGAAAATCAAACTACAAAAACCAATTAAAATGCTATTGGCTGCTTTTGTTTTGGTAGCATTTTTGTCGCCCTTAAATATTTCGGCACAAAAGAAGAAAAAGAAAAAAAATCAGGCTAAAACTGAAGCTCCAAAACCAAAAGCTCCAAAAAAGAAACAAATTGCAGACTTTGTTAAGCGAAGCAAAAAAATGGAAGGTTTATTTACCATTTATCAAGATACAGTAAATGGAGCTTTACAAATGTTAATTTCTGAAGAGCAATTAGGTAAAGAGTTTATCTATTTTAGCCAAATAGCCGATGGTGTAATGGATGCTGGTAGAATTAATAGAGGTTCTTACAGAGGTTCAAAAGTATTTAAAATTAATAAGTATTTTGATAAAATTGAATTTGTTTATCAAAACACTTCGTTTTATTTTGATCCAACAAACCCTATCTCAAAATCTGAATCTGCCAATATAAGTGAAGGCATAATGGCAAGCTTAAAAATAGAAGCACATGATGAAAAGAAAGGCTTATACTTAATTAAAGCTAACGACTTATTTTTAAAAGAAACATTTGCAACAGTAAAACCTGCATCTAGACCAGGCACATCTCCTCTAGCCTTTAAACTTGGTAATTTAGATAAAAACAAAACTAAAGTAAATGCTATTAAAAACTACCCAGAAAATACTAATTTAAAAATTGAATATGTTTACTCTAACCCCTATGCATTAAACAGAGGTTCGGGTGCGGTTTCTGATGGTAGAAACGTAAGCATTAAAGTATTTCACAGTTTAATTGCAATGCCTGATAATGACTACCAACCTAGATTTGACGACCCAAGAGTTGGGTATTTCACCACGCAAGTTGACGACCAAACTACTACAAAAACTATTGCATATAGAGATTTAGTACACAGATGGAATTTAGTAAAAAAAGATCCTAATGCCGCAATTTCTGAGCCTGTTAAACCAATTGTTTGGTGGATGGAAAACTCAACACCTCATGAGTGGAGAGCAACTATTAAAGAAGCTGTTTTACAATGGAATAAAGCGTTTGAAAAAGCTGGTTTTAAAAACGCCATGGTTGTTAAACAACAGCCAGATGATGCAGATTGGGATGCTGGTGATATTAGGTATAATGTGTTGAGATGGACTTCATCTCCGCAACCTCCTTTTGGTGGTTACGGACCAAGTTTTGTTAACCCTAGAACAGGTGAAATTTTAGGAGCAGATATTATGCTAGAATATGTACATTTTACAAACCGTGTGTTTTATGACAAGGTTTACGAATTAGCTAGTGAAAATAAAGCCTTTGAAAACAACTCGCATGATGAACATAATCATAATTACTGTTCGTTTGGTGATGCCATGCATGAAGACATCATGTTTGCAAATGCTGTTGCTAGTGCTACGGGCGCATCAGATTTAGAAATGGAGCGTATAAAAAAAGAGTCTATGATGGCTTTAATTATGCATGAAATTGGGCATACTCTTGGGCTAAACCATAACATGAAAGCGAGTCAATTATTTTCTCCGGAACAATTGGCAACACCTGATTTTATTGAAGGTAAATGCTTAACAGCATCTGTAATGGATTATGCCACACTTAATATTACCAAAGACAGAAGCAAACAAGGGCAATATGATGACGTAGCTGTTGGTCCGTATGACGTTTGGGCTATTCAGTTTGGTTATACACCTTTTAAAAATGAGGCTGAAAAAAATCTATTATTGAACAGATCTACTGAACCAGAATTAATTTTTGGCAATGATGCTGATGATATGCGCGCTCCAGGTAAAGCCATTGACCCAAGAGTGAATACCAACGATCAATCTAGTGATGCTATACAGTATGCTATTGATAGAATAGAACTTTCTGATAATTTACTTCAAACAGCTAAAGAAAAATTTGTGAAAGATGGACAATCATACGAAGAATTAAGACGTGTTTATGGCTTATTAAGCGGACAAAGAAGTGGCGCTGCTAATATAATTTCTCGTTACATAGGCGGTGTGTATGTTGATAGGGCTATGGCAGGACAACAAGGCGCAACACAACCTTATACACCAGTTAGTTTAGCAGATCAAAAACGAGCAATGACCGCCTTAAAAAAATATGTTTTTGCGCCAAATGCTTTTAATACACCCAATGATTTATTCAACTATTTAGCTAAACAACGTCGTGGTTTTGATTTTATGAGTGGACCTGAAGACCCTAAAATTCATAGTCAAGTTTTAAGTTATCAAAAAAATGTGTTAAATCATATACTACACCCTAACACCTTACAACGTATAACAGATTCTGAACTTTATGGAAACCAGTATAGTTTATCTACTTTCATGACAGATTTAAATGATGCAATTTTTAAAGCAGATATTTATGGTAATGTAAATTCGTTTAGACAAAATTTACAAATTGAATATACTAATAGATTAATAAATATGTTAACAGGTAAACAATCTAGTAAGTTTACAAATACATCAAAATCTATGGCTTTATATAATTTGAAACGTGTAAGAGCTATGGCTAATACAAGTGGCAATACGGCATCTAGAGCTCATAAACAACATTTAAGAACCTTAATAGATAATGCTTTAAAAGAAATAAAGTAATACCTAAAAATGTTGACTATTAAAAAAAAGCTATTTCGTTTTAGAAATAGCTTTTTTGTTTTTTTACAGTGTATTAGTTTATGTTTCTTTTTAGGGACTAATTGTTTACTTTATGTTTCATTAACTAAGTACAACAAATAATAATCAAAATGTATGCCATAATTTATTAATTACCTGATATTTAAGAATATTCGGGTATCTTACCTTCAACATTTTTAAAAAAGTTTCGCATAAATTTAAAATCGTCTTCCTTATTTTTTGTTGGATAGAAAGGTTCAGAAATTTTATTTTGTTTGTTTTTAAAATCAAACGTAATCATTATAATGGGCACATGGGCTTCTTTAGCTATATAATAAAAACCAGTACGCCAATGGTTAACCTTTTTTCTGGTACCTTCGGGCGGCCATGGTTATTCTAAATTCATTATGCTTTTTAAAAATATTGGCAATGGCTAATACTTTATTTTCATTTGAAAACCTATTTACAGGTGTACCACCTAAAGCTCTAAAAAACCATCCGTAAGGAAATTTAAACAATGCTTTTTTTGCAATATAATTTGTTTTAACGTTAATTACAGAACGTAAAAGCACACCAATATAAAAATCGTGCCAACTAGTATGAGGTGCTGCTATTATTACAGCTTTTTTTATGGTGTTTTTGGAAAGCGTAACATTGCCTACAACTTTCCAGCGTAGTATTTTAAAGTAAATAAATTTTGATAGCCAGCGCATGTTACATTTTTTGGTAAAGCGCTTTTAACTTTTTGCGGGTAATTATTTTTTGCCAATTTTTACCTAAAGCATTTTCCCAAAGTGGTTTTAAATCTAATGAAATATCAATCATAGTATCAAAATCTGCATCAGATAAATTTGCACAAATACCTTGTGGTAATGTTATGTTGTGCAGAGCTTTCATTTCTTTAAAAAGTTTTACGCCTTCAGGATAAAATTCTTCTAAATGATCAAAAACAATACAGTTGCCAATACCATGTTTTGTTCCTAAAAGATAAGATAAGCCATAACTCATAGCATGCGCTACGCCAACTTGAGAATATGCGATACTCATACCACCATGCCATGAAGCCATCATAAGCTTTTCGTCGGCTTCAACTTGCGATAAATTATTATTTAAAAACACCTCTTTACAAAGTGAAAGTGCAATATCTCCATAACTTTGGCTAAAGGCGTTTAAATAAGTGCCGTTTAACGATTCTATACAGTGAATATAGCAATCCATACCTGTGTAAAACCATTGGTTTTTGTCTACGCCCTGTAATAATTCAGAATCTAAAACAACTTGGTCAAAAGGTGTGAAATCTGAATTTATTCCTAATTTTTTTTCTGGTCCTGTTAAAACGGTTGTTCTTGAAACTTCGGCACCTGTACCCGAAATTGTTGGAATACCAACGTGGTAAATGGCTGGGTTTTTAACCAAATCCCAACCTTGGTAATCTTTAGCTTCGCCTTCATTTGTAAGCATAATAGACACCGCTTTAGCTAAATCTAGTAGCGTACCACCACCAATACCTATAATGCCCGAAGGTCTTTCTTTTGTAGTTAAAATGATATCTTTAACAATGTTATCAACCTGCTCTGTTTTTGGTTCTTCTTTAGCTGAAACATATATTATTTTGTCATTATATGATAACGGTATTCTTGAAGTTAATTTACCATCTGTTTTAAAAACAGCATCTACTAAAAATATAAATGGAGCATTTATACTTAAGCGTTTGGGGTCTAATATTTCGCTTAATTGGTTGAAACTACCTCTGCCAAAAACAACTCTTGGCACCATTGGAAAGTTTTTATAACTCATTTACTCTAATTTCTTTTTCGAAATGTAAAAATAATACTATTTCTACGTTTATTGGTTTAAATTTTGTTGAAATTTCTCAGAAAAAAGCCCAACATGATAACCATCTACCAATGCATGATTTACATTTATAGATATATTCATGGTTAATTCTGATTGATTTTTAATTGCCTTACTAAATGATAATTTTGGAACAGACTCTAAAACACCCGAAACTGGCTCTTTATGACCCGAATAATACACCCAAGGTAATGCAGAGCAATGAATACAGTCTAAAGTATTTTTTGGAGGATACAAATCATTTGAATTTTCTATGCGTTGTTTTTCGCTTTCAATATTTTTTATGAAAGTTTGTAAGTCTGCATCAAAATCTATAAATGAAAATCCGTATGTATTATCACTACGCATTAAAGTAGCCGATGCATTTATAACATCATACTGTACCACATTGTTATTTTCTATTCTGTATTTTAAATTATCAACGGCATTAATAGCTTTCATACAATCATGTAAATATTTTGCAAAAAAACTAATGTTATTGTCTTTTGAAAACTGATATGCTTTGGTAACGTTAAACGGTATGGTTAATGCAAAATACGGATCTTTTAAACCACAAAAATGGTTGTAATGCGCTTTTCTGTTCCAGTTTTCAATATCTATAATTTTCACTAATCTAGTAAGTTTAAAAGTTCTTTTAGTGAACTTATTGTTTTGTATTCTTTTCCGTTGGTTTCGTTTTCGGTTACAAGTTCATGCGCCCAAGTTATATGAAATGGCACATGAATAGCATGCGCTTTTAGATTTACTAACGGAAGCACATCAGATTTTAAAGAATTTCCAATCATTAGAAACTGCTCTGGCTTTATATCTAAATGATTTAAAAGTTTGCTGTAATTAGCTTCTTTTTTATCACTTAAAACTTCAATATGATGAAAATACGATGTTAAACCAGATTTTTCAAGCTTGCGCTCTTGGTCTAGCAAATCGCCTTTAGTAGCTAAAATTAGTTTGTATTTTTTTGATAGTGTTTTTAAAACTTGCTCTACCCCATCAAGTAATTCAACGGGTTTATTGAGCATGGTTTTACCTATATTTAAAACCTGCTCCAGCTTTTTGTTTGAAATATTATAATTTGAAAGTTCTAGAGCAGCTTGCACCATTGATAGTGTAAAAGCCTTAACTCCATAACCGTAAAGCTCTAAATTAGCCATTTCCATTTTAAAAAGTTCTTGGTCTAATTTGTTAGGTGTTTCGTATTCAGACAATAATTTACAAAATGCCTCTTCGGCTTCTCTAAAATAGGTTTCGTTAACCCAAAGTGTATCATCTGCATCAAAACCAATAACTTTTATGTTTTTGTATTCACTCATATTTACTAACTATTTCCAAGCTTTTTTAGCCCGTTCTAAATCTTCAGGTGTATCAATTTCTATGCCTTGTACGTTTGTTTCAACCATTTTTATGCGCTTTCCGTATTCTAAATACCTAAGTTGCTCTAGTTTTTCTGAAGCTTCTAAAGTTAGCATTGGTAAGTTATAAAAATCTATAAGCGCCTGTTTTCTAAAAGCATAAACACCTTTGTGTTTGTAATATTTAACATTAACAGTTGTGTCTCTTGGATACGGAATTGGGCTTCTAGAAAAATATAATGCAAAGTTGAAAGTATCAATAATTACCTTTACCGTGTTAGGGTTATTTATTTCGTCTTCATCAGTAATATGTACCATTAACGAAGCCAAATCAACCGTTTTATCATTGTCATTTTTAAAAATTTGAATGAGTTTTGATAGTGATTCTTTATCTGTAAAAGGTTCATCACCTTGAACATTTATAACAACATCTACATCCATATTTTCAACTGCTTCAGCAATTCTATCACTGCCTGATTGATGTTCTTTTTTACTCATTATGGCCTTTCCGCCATTATTTACAATTTCATTATAAATAATATCACTATCTGTAACCACAAACACATCATCAAATAAATTTGTTGCAACTGTGGCTTGGTAAGTTCGTAATATTACAGGTTTACCATTAAGGTCTTGCATTAGTTTTGCAGGAAACCTTGTTGCGCTGTAACGCGCCGGAATCATTGAAATTATCTTCATAAATTAATTAATCAATTCGTCTTCAAAAATACTCTTTTTTATGGAGCAGTATGCTTGGTTTTCTTTAACTTTTTATACAATTTGAAAAAAATATAACAAATAAAAACCGTAAAAATAACTGCAACAATAGGCATAAATATGGATAAAACAGACATAATTAATGAGGTACCTGTTTCTAAACTAGAAACTAATGGATTTGCTACACCAGCAGTAGTGGCTGTTGATGCTAAACGTGTTGTACCAGAAGCTCCAGAAATTGCTGCAGCAGTACCACCACCAGCAATTATAGCTAAAGACCACGTAATTACAGGGTCTAGATTAGCTACTGTTGAAAGCATTACCACGGTACCTGCAACACCTGCTAATGGCACCGCAATACTATCTAACAAATTATCAATATATGGAATAAAATATGCTGTAATTTCGGCAATTGTTGCCACACCTAAGGTTACTAAAGCCGTTGTACTGCCAACCCATTGCCATGATTCATTGAGTTGCCAAACATCAAAATAAGCAGCAAGACTTAATGCAAATAATGGTAAAAAAACTCTAAAACCAACCGATGCTGAAAGTCCAATACCTAAACAAATACTAATTAATGTTTCTGAATTCATATGCGTTATTCTTCAAAAAAATCATCTTTAAAACCAATAAGATACAATTTTTCTTTGGCTCTGGTTACAGCGGTATACAACCAACGTAAATAATCTTTATTTATTCCATCTGGTAAATATGGTTGCTCAACAAACACGGTATTCCATTGTCCACCTTGAGATTTATGGCAGGTAATAGCATATGAAAACTTAACCTGTAGCGCATTAAAATGTTTATTGGCTTTTATTTTTAAAAACTTTTTATAATTACTTTCGTTTTCATAGTCTTTAGCTACTTCTTGGTACAATCTGTTTGAATCGTTATAAGATAGTGAAGGCGTTTCGGCAGTAATAGTATCTAATAGTAACATGGTTTCAATGGGTTGCATTTTGGGGTAATCTACCATGCGAATTTTAACCGATGCAAATTTAAAACCGTAAAGTTCTTCAATTCTAAAAATTTCAAGCACTTCAATAATATCACCATTGGCAATAAAACCTGCTTCAGAGTTTGGTTTTACCCAAAAGTAATTGTTTTTAACAACCATAAGATAATCTCCTGAAGAAAGTTCGTATTCATTAAATAGAATACGACTGCGTATTTGCTGGTTATATAAGTTGGCTCGTTTATTACTGCGTACAATAATAGCTGTTTCTTCATTACCTAAATTGCTGTAAGATTCGTTTATGGCGTCCATAATTTCATAGCCATCAACAAGCCTTACAATATCTTTAAAGCCGTTTAAATCAAACTTAAAATAGTCATACACTTCATTAGCAAGAGCTTCTCTTAAAATTGTGGCATTAGATAATATTCCGGAGTCATATTCTTGCCTTACAACTTCATCAAGTTCCATTACACTAACTTCTTTGTTGTAATTTAAGCTAATAGTATCTTCGTTTAAAGCAGGACTTAAATCTAATTTTACTGGTGGTAATTGTGCTGTATCACCAATTAGAAGTAATTTACATTGGTGACCAGAATATACATATTGCATTAAATCATCAAGTAATGAGCCATTTTCAAATAATTTTGAATCGCCAGGTGTATCTGGTATCATTGAGGCTTCATCTACAATAAAAATAGTGTTTTTATGTTTGTTTGGCTGTAATACAAATTTAACGCCACCACCCTTTTCTTTTCGAGGGAAATATATTTTCTTATGAATGGTAAATGCCTCTTTTTTAGAATAATTTGCTATAACTTTTGCTGCTCTTCCTGTAGGTGCCATTAAAATTGCGCTCTTTTTTGCCTTCCAAAGGTTAGAAACTATAGCACCAACAATAGTTGTTTTACCTGTACCCGCATAGCCTTTTAAAACATACAGACTGTTAGGCGTTTTACTAAAAATAAAATTTGAAAGTTGCTGTAATACAACATCTTGCTTTAGCGTTGGCTGAAAAGGAAAATGTTGTTTTATAAGCGAATAAAATTCTGAAGACGTCATGAATTAATTACCAAGAAAAAAATTATTCAAATATAGAAATGATTTTTTTGTTTGTAGGTTTTAACGAATAAAAAAAAATTGTAGATTTGCGAAAGACCTTTGATAACTTAATAATTAAAAATAACAATGCTAAAATTTATTCTTATTGCAGTTGGTGTTATACTTCTAACCATAGTATTAGTAAAATTAATAGACAAATTTGTACCAACAAAAGCTAAACCTTTTTTAACCATCATCCTTTGGGTATTAATAGGATTTTTGGGCTACCAAACTTACATGTCTATATACGAGCCAATTCAATTTAATAAAACAAAGCAAAAACGTTACGCTAAAGTAATTAAAAGCTTAATTGATATTAGAGACTCACAATTAGCACACAAAACAGTTACCGGAAAATTCTCAAAAGATTTTGATGGTTTAGTTAAGTTTTTAGATACTGCTAAATTTACAATTACACAACGAAGAGATTCTAGTGTTTTAGATGTTGAACAAACAAAACGTTACGGTGTTGATATGTTTAAAGACATTGTAATTATTGATACCTTAGGATATGCATCTGTTAAAGATTCATTATTCAAAAATTCTGACAGATACAAATCAATGATGAATGTACCTGTTGGAGAACCTGGAGCTAAATTTAAAATGGATGCAGGTTTTATTGAGCAAAACAATTTAAACATTCCTGTTTTTGAAGCTTCAGTTAAAAAAGACGTTATTTTATTTGACCAAAACAAAGACCTTTTAGTGCAAGAAAACCAAGTAATATCAGTTGATGGTGTTAATGGTAACGCTCTAAAAGTAGGTTCTATGGAAGAAGTTAAAACTATAGGAAACTGGCCTAAAACTTATGGCTCTAACGAGTAATACAGTACATAAACTAACTAACAAGAAACTGTCCATTCAAATTAGTTTGAATGGACTTTCTTTTTGTGTTTTAAATCAAGACACAAACACTATTACTGCATTAAAAAAAATAGACTTTAGTAAAAAACTAAACCCTATTAAACTTTTAGAGCAGGTAGAAACGCTTTTTAAAACAGAAAAAAGCTTGCAAGAAGATACTTTTAATAATGTAACGGTAATTCACGAAAACGAGCTATCCACTCTCGTACCAAAACATGTTTTTAATGAAGATGCTTTGGCTGATTATTTAAAGTTTAACGCTAAAATATTACAAACAGATTTTATTTCTTTTGATGAAATAAATAACACTGAAGCAATAAGCGTTTATGTACCCTACGTTAACATAAACAATTATATTTATGACAAATTTGGCGCATTTACATTTAAACATATCTCAACAGTACTAATTGAAAATATATTAGAAACGGAAAAAGACAATAAAGAACCCAAAGTTTATGTTAATGTAAACACAAATAATTTTGAACTTGTAATTGTAAATAATAACAAACTTGTTTTTTATAACACTTTTGAATACATTACAAAACAAGATTTTATTTACTATATATTGTTTACTGCAGAACAATTAGAATTAAATCCAGAGGTTTTTAATTTAGTATTTGTTGGTGATATAGATGATGCCGATGAGTTTTACAAAATAACATACAAATACGTAAGAAATGTTTCTTTTGGCAATAGCATTGCTAATTATAATTTCACCGAAAAACCAAAACATAAACATTCATTTTTCACTTTAATTAAGAGTTTTTAATGCGAATAATATCAGGTACATACAAACGACGAAAAATAGTAGCTCCCAAAAATTTACCGGTGCGCCCAACTACAGATATGGCCAAAGAATCACTATTCAACATTTTAAACAATTTATACTATTTTGATGACATAAATGTGCTAGATTTATTTGCGGGCACAGGCAACATAAGTTATGAATTTGCATCTCGTGGCACTGAAAATATTACAAGCGTAGACCAAAATTACAACTGTATAAAGTTTATAAATGAAACGGCTACAGCTTTTGAAATGCCTATTGAAACTATAAAAAGTGATGTGTTTAAATTTTTAGAAAATAACACCTTAAAATATGATGTTATTTTTGCAGACCCGCCTTATGATTTTTCTACGGAGCTTTTTGAAACCATTCCGCAGTTAGTTTTTCAAAATAATGTATTAGAAGAAGGTGGTGTTTTAATAGTAGAACACTCAAAACACACTAACTTATCTGAATTAAAACACTTCAGTTACTCCAAAAGTTATGGTGGTAACGTATTTAGTTTTTTTGAAATTATAGAAAATAAATAAAAGCAAAACCCTTCAATACGAAGGGTTTGTTTATTTTAAAGTAAACCTATAAGCCGAATTCTGTATGCTTAAAATTGAGAATGAAACCATTCACAATAAAAAACACCCTTATCATTTATCTTAATGTACTGTTGCCAGTACACTTTAGCTGCCTACCCTCCAACATTGGGCGTGCAACCCTTAAACGTTGGTATACATGGCATTGCACCATATAGAGTTTACCTGATTTCACTACAGCATTACCTGTACATACTTTCTGTTGCACTTTTCCTAGCTTTACAACTGGTGGCCATTAACCACTATATTGCACTACGGTGTTCGGACTTTCCTCTCTTTTACGCTGAAACAAGTTCAACGTTAAAAAGCGATAAGGCGGTCTACTTTGCCGCAAAAGTAAACAAATTGTTAATAACTCCTTTTAAAAATCACCTTCAAACTTTATAATTAATAACTGAATTTTTAAATTTGTTATTCTAATAATTTTTAATGGAACATTTTGTAGTATCAGCCAGAAAATACAGACCCCAAACGTTTAAAGACGTTGTTGGGCAAAAGGCTATTACAAATACATTATTAAATGCCATAAACAACAACCATTTAGCCCAAGCGCTTCTTTTTACAGGGCCGCGTGGTGTTGGTAAAACTACTTGCGCACGTATTTTAGCCAAAATGATTAATAGTGATGGTGTTGATACAGATGAAGATTTCGCATTTAATATTTTTGAATTAGATGCCGCATCAAACAACTCTGTTGATGATATTAGAAATTTAACCGATCAGGTTAGAATTCCGCCACAAGTTGGTAAATACAAGGTGTATATTATTGATGAGGTTCATATGCTCTCACAGGCTGCTTTTAATGCGTTTTTAAAAACTTTAGAAGAACCACCTAAACACTGTATTTTTATTTTAGCAACTACTGAAAAACATAAAATAATACCCACTATTTTATCGCGTTGTCAAATATTTGACTTTAAACGCATAACAGTAACCGATGCAAAAGAATATTTAAAATATATTGCTGAAGAACAAGGCATTACTGCCGAAGATGATGCATTGCACATTATAGCGCAAAAGGCTGATGGCGCTATGCGCGATGCGCTTTCAATTTTTGATCGTGTGGTAAGTTTCTCTGGAAAAAACCTTACCAGACAAGCCGTAACCGAAAATTTAAATGTTTTAGATTACGAAACGTATTTTGAAAGCACCAATCTTATTTTAGATAATAAAATACCAGAGCTTTTACTACAATTCAATGAAACACTGTCTAAAGGTTTTGATGGACACCATTACATTGCAGGTTTAGCTTCTCATTTTAGAGATTTATTGGTTAGTAAAACCGAAAATACCATAGCTTTACTTGAAGTTGGAGAACAAACCAAACAAAAGTATTTACAACAATCTAGAAAAGCCAATAGGGAGTTTTTAATTCAAGGTATTCATTTGGCTAATGAATGCGACCTCAAGTATAAAACCAGTAAAAATCAGCGATTGCTGGTTGAACTTTGCCTTATGCAACTTGCCTCTATCACTTTTGATGGAGAAAAAAAAAATAGCAAACATTACATAATTCCGGCAGCTTACTTTAAAAGTAAAGGTATTAAACCTGTAAAAGTTTCTGTGCCAGAAAAGAAACCTAAGGCAACACCAGAAACTGAATCTGAAAAAACAGATTTAAAAGCCAACAAAACAGGTAATGATTTTAAAAAAACGCAACCTCAAAAAATTGTTTTAAAACAATCTAATAAGCGAACTTCTGGTCTATCTTTAAGTAGTTTAAAAGCGAAAAAAGAGCACCAAATTAAGCAAATGAATGTTGTTGTTGATGAAGAAAATTTACCAAAAGAACCATTTACAGAAGAAGCCTTTCTTAAAGTATGGCACACATATATTGAAAAACTTTTAGAGCAAGGAAAACGTAATTTGGCATCAATTCTTTCCATTGATACGCCTAGAGTTAAAGGAACAACCGCGTATTTAGAATATCCAAATGCAACAAATAAAGTTGAAATTGAGCGTAATCAATACGATTTATTAGCATTTATTAGGCAATCTTTAAAAAATTTTGATATTGAATTATCTATTTCTGTTAATGAAATTAAAGAAAAACAATATGCTTATACAACGCTAGAAAAGTTTGAAAAATTAAAAGAAAAAAACCCTAATATTGAGTTACTAAGAAAAACTTTTAATCTAGATGTTTAAAAAAATTATAAACATAACATTGCTCTTATTTTTAGGAGTTTTTATAATGCTATCAAGTTGTGATGGCCGAAAGCATAAAACCGATTTATTGAAAGATGCTATTACAGATTTCAATAAAACTTCTAAACCTATTGAAATTGAAAGTTTTGCACCAAAACACTATAATGAGGTTGTGCAAGATTCCATTTTAAGCAATGGCTATAACGTTAGTATAAAAACTTATACCAACATGGAAAAAGCGATAACTGAAGTTGTTAAAAATAATTCGGTTATTAATACAGCGCATTTTAGATGTATAGAATCTGATGTTCTGGTAACAAAAAACAACGCCATTATCTTCAATAAAAAAATTGATACAGATTTTATTGTCAATAACCTTCCAAATCTAATTAATGGAAGTCAATTTGTAGGTAATACCATAACTATAAACCAAGAAGCAACTTTAAAATTTAATAAACTTGTGTTAACGGCTTCATTATACAAACCAAAAAGTACAGATTGTATATCATTTGATATTATAATTGATGAAAATGGCCATTTTACAACAGAAAATTTAAATACCTATGCTAGGACTTAAGTTACCAACAGACCCAAGATGGGTAAATATTGTTGAAAAAAATATTGAAGAAATACTTACAGACCATGCCTTTTGCGAACAAAAAGCAACCAGTACTGCTATTTCATTAATTGTTAGTTTTCCTGAATATACTGAACTTGTTCAAGAAATGGTTGCTTTGGTTAAAGAAGAAATTAGCCATTTTAAAATGGTACATGATAAAATTTTAGAACGTGGCTGGACTTTAGGTAGAGACCGAAAAGATGAATACGTAATTCAATTAATGAAATTTTTTCCAAAAGGAGGAAGCCGTACAACACAACTAGTGCACAGGTTGCTTTATGCTGCTTTAATTGAAGCTAGAAGTTGTGAACGTTTCAGGTTATTATCTGAAGAATTAAAAGACCAAGAATTAGCTACTTTTTATAGAAATTTAATGGTAAGTGAAGCAAACCATTACACCATGTTTTTAGGCTTTGCCAGAAAATATGGTGATAAAAAAGAAGTTGACACCAAATGGCAACAACTTTTAGAGTTTGAAGCAAAAATTATGTCTGATTTAGGAAAAAACGAAACCGTACACGGCTAAAACTTATAACCTACACCTATTTGAATGTTAGTGTTTTTAGCTGATAACCCTGTGGCATCTTCAAAAACATTTCTAATACCGTAAGTGTATCTTACATCAGCAAATAATGCATAGTTGATTTTATATTCTACAGCACCAACAGCAGAGTATGCAAAGTTGTTTACACCATCATCTTCTTTATGTACTTTTAAACCCACTTGCGGACCCGCACCAATATGAAACTTTTCGCTTAACCTTACTTTTAAAAGTATTGGCGCTTGTATATAATCTAAATGAATTTTTTCATCATTAGCACCCTCTGCAGAAAATTGTAACTCAGGTGCTAAAGCAATGCTTTTTGAAAAACCTATTTGAGCAAAAAAACCAAAATAAACACTATTGCGGTGTTTGTTAATCATTGGTGGTGTATCTTCAAAATCTAAATTTGAAATGTTATATCCACCTCTAATACCGTATTTAGCGCCTTTATAAACGTAATTATCTTGTTTTTTTGCAGCAACTACTTTTGTTGTGTCTTGTGTTTTTTCTTGAGAATAACCATATACTGAAAAAACAAGAAGTAAGGTAAAAAGTACTGTTTTTTTCATAAGTAATAAATTTGGGCTTGTAGTTGTAATTATATTAATACGAATATATGCTATAATATTAAAAAGCAATATTTTACAGGCTAAAGTGCATAATTTTACTGTGTATTACTTGAAACGGTATCATAGTATATGCTTTTTATAATACCATCAGCTAATCCTATTTTTGGTACATAAATATGTTTAGATTTACTCCATTTCATGGCAGATAAATAAATTTTCATTGCTGGAATAATAACATCGGCTCTGTCTTGGTTAAGTTCAAGCTCTGTAATACGTTCTTCATAGGTATAGCTTTGTAGTAACTTATAATAATTAGTTAAATAAAAGTACGTTAAAGGCTTTCCTATTGCTTTACCTGATACTTTAAATATTTTATTAATATTACCACCAGAACCTAAAACATACACTTTATCATAACCGGCTGTATGTTTGCCAATCCATTTTTCAAGTTTTTCCCAAGCATTATTTTTCACCATGTCATTTAAAATACGTACTGTACCTATTTTAAATGATTTTGAGGCTTTTTTTTCGCCATTACAAATAACACTAAACTCTGTACTTCCACCACCAACATCAACGTATAAATAAGTTTTATTGGGGTCTATAAATTTATTTAAATCTGTTGCTGCGATAATTTCAGCTTCAACTTCACCGTTAATTAAATCTATATTAATGCCTGCATTCTTTTTTATGAGTTCTACAACGGCTTTTCCGTTTTTAGATTCTCTCATGGCCGATGTTGCGCAGGCTTTGTATTTTTCAACCTTATGAGATTTCATAAGCAATTTAAAAGCTAACATGGTATCAACCATGCGCTCTTTATTTTCATCGGAAATTTTTTTGTTTATAAACACATCGGCACCCAAGCGTATTGGCACCCTTACCAATGAGTTTTTTTTAAACTTAACTGGTTTGCCGGTTTCTTCTATTATGTTTGAAATTAGTAGTCTTACAGCGTTAGAACCTATATCTATGGCTGCATATTTTTTAATTGTAAGCATATTAGTTTTTAAGCTTCTCTAAATAATAATCGTAAATTGCTATTTGTGAGCGTACTTCTGGATTATCATTTTTTCTGTATTCATTTTCATTAGGCGTATTAATTAATCTAGCCTTTACATTATCACTCCAGCAAATATTAAAGGTATCAATAATTTCTTGTTTAGTATCTTCATCATAAACAGGACAACTTACCTCTACTCTATTCACAATATTTCTTGTCATCCAATCTGCTGAAGATATGTAAACTTTAGTATCTTCTTCTTTACCAAAAATATAAACTCTTGGGTGTTCTAAAAATTTATCAACTACACTAATTACGTTAATATTTTCACTCATACCCGCAACGCCAGGTATTAAACAACAAATACCACGCACAATCATATCAATTTTAACGCCATGGTTACTGGCTTCATATAATTTATCTACCATTTCATAGCTTGATACGCTATTCATTTTTAACCTAATGTAACCACCTTTACCATTTTTACTTTTTTCAATTTCTTTATCAATTAATTTAAAAATGCTTTTTTGTGTGTAATGTGGTGATACCAATAAATGCTTATATGAGAATATTTTATAGTTAGCATCAAAGAAATTAAATATTTTATTCACATCTTTTAATATGCCTTGGTTGGCAGTAAATAATGTGTAATCTGTGTAGATTTTTGCTGTAGATTCATTAAAGTTTCCTGTACTAATAAATCCGTAACGTTTTATTTTTTTGCCTTCTTCACGCTCAATAACACACATTTTACTGTGTACTTTTAAACCAGGCACTCCAAAAATTAAATTTACGCCTTCGCGTTTCATTTGTTCGGCGTATTTAATATTGGCTTTTTCATCAAAACGAGCTCTTAGCTCAATGGAAACCGTAACCGTTTTGCCATTAATGGCAGCATTAATTAAGGCACTTGCAACGTGCGATATTTGTGCTAACCTGTAAATGGTAATTTTTATAGTTTTTACTTTAGGATCTAAAGAGGCTTCTCGTAAAAACTTAATAATATATGAAAACGTTTGGTATGGTGCGTGTTGTAAATAATCTTTTTTAGCAATAGCCTCAAAAATGCTACTGCTTTCTAAACTTAAACCTTTTATGGGCAAAGCTTCAATTTTATCATATAACAAATCGGTTCTTCCTAAACTAGGAAATCCCATGTAGTCTCTTTTATTATGATAACGGCCTCCTGGAATAATACTATCTGTATTTTCAATATTCATTTTTTCCATAAGGTAGTGCAACGTGTCATCATCAATAGTTTTATCAAAAACAAAACGCACAGGATCACCAATTTCGCGGTGTTTAACGCTATCTGATATTTTTTCAATAAAACTCTTACTTAAATCACTATCAAAATCAAGCTCAGCATCGCGTGTAATTTTAATCATGTGAGCCGATATGGTTTTGTAATCAAAAATGCTAAAAATATCACTTAAGCAATACCTTAACAAATCATCATACATTATAATATAACTATGCCCATTTTGATTTGGTAACTCAATAAAACGCTTAACAGATTTTGGTATTTCAATAAGTGCAAACTGCTTAGTATCATCATTCATTTCCATTTTAACAGCTAAATAAGCAGCACTGTCTTTTAAATTTGGTATTTGAACCAAATCATTTAAAATAATGGTAACTAAAGCAGAACTTACATTTTGGTAGTAATATTTTTTAATATATTCATGTTGCTGGCTATCAACTTGCGTTTCATCAATAACATAAATATTTTCTTCTTTTAATTTGGCATCAATATCATTTAAAACCTTTATACTTTCTGCTTGTTGTTTAATTACAATTTGGGTTATAATTTCAAGCAATTCTTTGGCTTTAATACCACCAAGTTGGTTTTTACCATCTTTACCAACCTCAACAATACGCTTAACGGTAGCATAACGTACTTTAAAAAATTCATCTAAATTATTAGAAAAAATACCTAAAAACCTTAAACGTTCAATAAGAGGTACACGCTCATCTGAAGCTTCTTGAAGTACTCTTGCATTAAATTGCAACCAACTTATCTCACGGTTTATATATAAGTTATTTTCGGTTTCGGTAGCTATCATATTTTTGCAGAATTATATATTTAAGGATGTAACAGCAAACAAATATATTCTATTTAACTATAAAAAATAAAGACTCTAGCTTTAAATTTCCTTTAAATATACTACAAAAATTTTGGCGTTCCACCACCTATGGTGCTGGCGGGCTATACGCTGCAAGTCCTCGCTACCGCTGTGGGCTTTCCGCTGCTATCCCTAACGCGCTTACTAGTGGTGTACAGGGTCTTGCGTACAAGGGCAATTGCTTATACCCTGTAAAAAGTCTATACCAATTGTAACAACGTGTGTTCCAGAATTATAAGCCGATAAATCATTAGTAGTAACCTGGTAAGCATAACCAAAGTAAAACATAGATTTTTTAAACCCAACCATTGGACCCACATTTAGTGGCTTAAAAAACTGATCGTTTAAAAAACGGTAACTAATACCACCCCAAATATAATCTTCTTTACGGTTATATTTTCTAACTTTAAAATTCACATCGGTAGCCGAACGTTTATCACTTGTAAACATTTGATAGAAAATAGAAGGCTCAAACTCTAAACCACTCTTTTTTGGCCCAGGAATGGTGTAACCCGCATATATTTGATAATTTAAAAGTAAGTTAGGCTCAAAAACTCTTTCAGATTCTTCAAGTTTTTTCTCTAAAATATTATTCACATTTAAACTTACAAACATGCCTTTATGCCTAAATAATGCTCCAACGTCAAAGTTATGGTTGGTTGTTCTTCTATCATCAGTAACAAAAGGGTCTATTGTTGGGTTTTCATAACTTGTATTAAAGTTGTTAATATCAATTCTAAAATTATTAATGTTATATGAAATACCTAAAGACAAGTACATTTTTGCATAATAATCTAGTACTAAATGGTGAGCAAACGAAAATTTAGCACCAGTTTGTATAGTGTTACCATTTCTATCGTTATACAAAGATAAACCAACACCAGACCTATCGGCTATTCTAACATCTCCATAAAACGATTGGTTGTCTGGGGCATTTTTAATACCAACCCATTGTGTTAAACCATTAGCTCTAAGCTTTACATTATCACCAATACCGGCATAGGTTGGCGAAACCACAAAGTTGTTATCTGCCAAATATTGGGTAAATACTGGTAAATTAAGCTCCTGCGCATAAGTAAACGTTACTAGTAAAAAGCACAGATATGTAAATAATTTTTGCATGTTTTTTGTTTTTAAAACTATCTATATAATGTAAAGTTGCCTACAAAAGTTCTATCGTCTCTAGGATCATTTAGCTTAACTAAGTACCAATAATCTCCTGTTGGTAATTCTTTACCATTGTAAGTACCATCCCATGTGTCATCTACATTTAAAGTAGCTATTTTACGTCCGTATCTATCAAAAATATCAAAGGTTAAGTTTTTGTATTGTGTAACACAACCAGGACCCCAACCACCATTTGCTGGCACAAAGTAGTTTGGTACACAAATATCAATGTATTCAAAATACCTAGTAGCTGTTGCAACACACCCGTTACTATCTGTAACAGTTACAGTGTATTCTCCAGATTCATAAATTACAAATGAGCCTGTGTTTTGAAAAGGTTCATAATCTACCTCATTTACACGTCTAACAGCGTATTCATAGTTTCCAGCACCACCACTTGCTTGGGCAATGATTTCGTTAATTTCACCATCAGATAAAGCTATTTCTAAAGGATCATAGTCATTAACATCAAAGAAAACAAGTTGCTCACAACCGTTTGAATGCCTAACAGTAATAGATTGATTTGTTCCTGGAGCAACATCAACAAATACGTTATTAGTTTGGAAGTTTACACCGTCAAGTGAGTAATCAACCTCATTAGCATCAACACTTTCATCAATTGTTATGGTTACAGTATTGCTTGTAGCATCAGCAATATCAGTACAATATGCAACAGTTGCTTCAGGATTTAATGCTACAGATTCTGGGAACGCTATATTCCATTCAGATTGGCAGCCTTCGGCATCAGTAATGTAAACTATATGGTCTCCGCCTTCTAAATTTGTAAAATCAAATCGTGTTTGTGTTGCGCTTCCTGTGGTATATGTTCCGTTAATATCATCTAAAGCTACACTATACGGCAAGGTACCACCAGAAATGTCTATACTAAACTCACCATCCATATCGCCTTCACAAACCTCAGGAGATAAAGAGTTTGGTACTATTGAAATTAAAACTGGAGCAGGCTCATTAATTACATAATCAAATAACACGAAACAACCTAATTCATCTTGTACAATTGCTTGGTAATTTCCTGGGGCTAAGTTTTCAAAAATTGGCTCATCAAAAAATTGATTCAATTGTGGTGAAATAGCATATTTAATAATACCTGTACCACCCGTTGCAATAATTTCTAAAATACCATTGTTTTCACCATTACAGGTTACATCTGTAACATCAAAACTAACTTCTAAAGGTAAACTTGGTTCAGTAATACTAACAGTTGCAGAAGTGTATAAACAATCGCCACTATCAACATGTACTTGGTAATCTCCCACACCTAAGTTGGTAAATACTCCTGGGCTATCTTGAGTTGCTGGTATAGCGTTACCCATAGTATCTTGTAACGTGTAAACGTAATTACCTAAACCACCTTCGGCTACCGCCACAATTACACCCGTTGTGTCACCTGCACAATTAATGGTTGCGTTAGTATCATCTACCGCTAGTGTTAAAGGAGGTAACGGATCAATAGTTATTTGGTTTGAAACTGATGAAATACATCCATTAGCATCTCTTACATAATACATGTAATCACCAGGCGTTACCGCAAAAGTTACTGAGCTTGTAAACGTACCTATTACAGTTGCAAAGGTTTCTGTATCACTATACTCATAAGAACCGGTTCCTCCGTTTGCACTTAATGTTAAAGTAGCATTGGTTGTACATGTTTGCGAGGTAGCTTTTACTAAACTAGTTTCAATTACTGGTGGTTGTGCTATAACAACATCTGTTGTTGTGAACGTACAGTTATAACCATCAGTTATTGTTACATTATACGTACCAGCTGCTAAATTTGTGAATACTGGCGATGATTGCGGACCAGAATTACTTGCTGTTGGCGCTATAGTATTTAATGTATATGAATAGTTTGCTCCTTGCCCACCAGTTACACCACTTACTGTAATTGTTGAATTATCATCACCAAAACACGCTAATGGTGATGGTGTTGCTGTAATAGTACCATTTATTGGAGTTGGAGGATTTAAAGTTATATTGAATGAAGCGATACACCCACCGGCATCACGAACATTAACAGTATAAGCCCCAGCTGAAAGCCCTGTAAAAGTTGGGTTTGATGAATATGCAACTGTAGCAGTTCCTGTTAATTCGTATTCATAACTTCCCCAGCCTCCACTAGCTACTGCTGTAATGGCACCTTTATCATTATCACATGTTACATTAGCATCTTCTGAAGCTACTAATGTTAGTGTACTTGCAGGGGAGTTTATTGTAAACACATTAGTTGTTGTACTACAAAATGGGCTATCTGTTTCTGTTACTTCTACATAATAATTACCACCAGCTAGTCCTGTTACAGAAAGTGGATTTGTTGATGTATTTGCAGGAGTTGCTGCAATTACAGATACATCATTGCTATCAAAAACTTCATACGTGTAGTTCCCCGTGTAATTAGTAACATTTAATTCAAAAGTACCATTAACATCACCAAAACAAGTAACAGATGCTGTTGCTGTTGCAGTAGCTTCAATAGTATTGTAAGGTGCAACTGTATAAGCTGCTGTTGTTATTGTACAACTAGTAGTTAAATCACGTACTTCAAAATAGTAGTCTCCTGGAGCTGAAATACTAAATGTATTTGATGCTTGAGGTGTTCCGCTTGGTAACATAACATACTCAAAACTACCAGAGCCACCAGTAACATTAATTGTTACACTTCCTGTATTATTACAGTCTATTGGGGTTGCTTCAGTAACTGTAGCCGCTGTTAAAGTTGGTAACGGGTTTATAGTTACTGTATTTGTAGCAATACAATTATTAGTATCTCTAACATATACATCTATATTTTGGACACTTCCGGTATCAATAATATCAAATGTATTTGATGTGAAATAGTTTGAACCATCAATACTATACATGTATGGTGCAGTACCTCCTGTTTCTGTAATTGTTAATGTAGACGTATTTACAACATTTGAAGCTGTACAACTATAATCTGTTGCAGTACCTGATGCTGTTAATATAGCGGGTTCATTTATAATTACATTTGCTGTAGCAACACAGTTTCTTCCTGATGTGACCTGTACCGTATAAGTATCTGCTGGTAAACCTGTAAATACATTTGAACTTTGAGGCGCTACTGTAATTGGCGCTGTAATTTCATATGAATATGTTGGATTATCATTTGTAGCATCTAAATTTACTGTAATTGTACCATCACTTCCTGAAGCACAAGACACATCAGTAGCTGTTGTTGTAAACGTTACTGGTGTAGCAGCTTCTAATTCTACATTTACATTTGTGGTACATGATGTAACAAGATCGGTAATTGTAACGGTATATGTTCCTGATGGTACACCAGAAAATACATTACCTGTTAAAGTAATACCTGTACTCGGGCTTATACTGTATGAGTATGTACCAGATCCACCTGCACCTGTAACTGTTATTTCGCCATCATTATTGCTACATGATGGTAATGCTGTAACTGTTGGTGTTATATTTAAACCATTGTAAATTTCAATAGTTGTTGGCATGTCAATTGAACAACCATTTCCGTCTCGTACTGTTACAGTGTAAGTACCTGCAGTATTCACAGAGAATGTTGGACTAGTTTGATATGACAATCCGCCATCAATGCTATATTCAAAAGGAGCAATTCCCGTAGGACTTGTAACCGTATACGAGTAAGGACCAGATGGATCACATTGATTTGAAGCAAATGTTGGCACTGTTACCGATGGTAACGGATCTGTAGCAACAACTACATCTATCATGAACATACAATTATTAGCATCTAAAACATATACATCCCAATCTGTATTTGTTGTTGGATCTAATACTCTAGAATCACTCGATGTATAATCGGTAGCTATTGGCGCAACACCGTCTTGAACAAATGCATAAGTATATGGTGCTGTGCCTCCTGTAGCTTCAACAGCAACTTGGGCATCAATATTACAATTTGCATTAATGTTTGAAGTTTCAGTAAGGTTTAACACTGTAGGTTCTGTAACTACAACATTGGTTGTTGCAGTACAATCAGTAACCTCATCTGTAACAACAATGGTATACGTGTTAGCAACTAAACCTGTTAAAGGAATTGTTGTGCCAGAAACACCCGTTACTGCTGTACCTCCGTTAATTGTGTAGCTGTAAGTACCTGAAAAACCTGAAACTGTAAATGTAACAGATCCGTCATTTCCACTATTACAACTAACATTAGTATCTAAATTTCCTATTACAGCTATATTTTCAACTGGATTAACAGTAAACGACTCATCATAATAACAGCCATTAGCATCAGTAACTCTAAATACATAAACGTCAGGTGCTAATCCCGTGAATACACCAGATGATGCACCGGTAGTGTTAGATGTTGCACTAGCAGGAGAAATAATTTCAAAACTTAGTGGCGCTACACCATTAGTAGCTGTTACTGTTACATCACTTGTTGTAGCAGAACATGTTATAGGCGTTGACGAGAATGATAAATCTGTTGGCGGATCTAAAGCCGGTACAGTTTCTGTAGCCGCAACACTTAAACAACCATTAGCATCTCTAACTACAACAGATACTAAACCAGCTGTATTTGTTGTGAATGTGTTGGTTGATGTAAATGTACCACCATTAAAACTATACATGTACGGTGGTGTACCATTATTACCTGTGGCAGTTAAAACAGCTGCTTGTGTTGTATTTGACGTACCACAAGTTAAGCCTTGTGTTAGCGTTAAACTTGCTGTAACTGTTGATGGTTCTATTAAATCTACAGCAATAACGTTAGATGTACAACTTTTACTATCTCTTACTATTACGTTGTATGTATTGCCAGCAACATTTAAGCCAGAAAATGTATTTGATGTTTGATAAGTACCACCATTATCAATACTATATTCATAAGGACCAACACCACCGGAAGCCGTAACTGTTATACTACCATCACTTCCGCCATTACAACTTACATCAATATGTGTTTCTGAAGCTGTTGGATTAGTTATTGCATCAACAGTTATTATATTTGATAAAGCGGTACAACCTTGGCTATCTGTAACTCTAAATTGATATGTTCCTGCAGCCACAGCTGTATAAGGCGAACCTCCAATAGCTACAAATCCACCACCATTGTAATCTACTTCAAAAGTAGTATAAGTTCCTGTACCATCAGATGGTGTAAGCGTAATGGTTGCGTCTGGTGTTGTAGTACAATCTAATTCTTTTGTTAATTCTGCTAATAATTGAAGTTGTGGTTCAACTACTAAATTTTGTGTTGCAGTACAACCATTAGCATCTTGTATTGTGAATGTATAAGTACCTGGCGTTGTAATACTAAAGGTTGGACTATTTTGAAAAGCACCACCCATACTGTATGAAGCTGGCCCTACCGATACTGTACCTGAAAGCGTTATACTTAACGGAGAACCTGTAAAACATTGTTGAGGAATAGGGTCTAATGTTGGATCAGCATCTCTAATAACTGTTTCTGTATCAAACTGTATACAACCGTAAGCATCTCTAACATAAAGATCGTAAGTTCCTGCTGCTAAATTAAATGAATTTGTACCTACCCAAGTAGTTGGTATACCGCTACCTGTAGCTACTGCTTGATATTCATATGGTCCTGTACCGTGTTGCGCTGTAACACTAATAACTCCTAATTCATTACAATTTTCATTTCTAGTAGCATTGGCAGTTACAGCTAATAAAATAGCTGACTCTGTAATTTGGAAGTTAGTTGTAACCACGCTACAACCAGCGTTTTCTGCTGTACCAGTTTCAGTAATAACTACAATATAATCACCAAAAGGTAATGGCCCTAAATTACTTACTGTTAATGTACCATTTGAAGGAACAAGACCTGTACCTGTTACACCTGTAGTGGCTAAAGAAAGTGTTTCATAAATTTCATAGCTAACTGGCGTATCAGTACCATAAATACTATTTATTTCAAAACTGACGTTACCATCTGCACTACCTGTACAAGTAACGTTATTTGATGCAACTGCGCTTGTTGTTAATGTTGAATTAGTTGGTACCGGAATAGTTGATTGTTCAAAATAATAACATTTTGTATCATCATCATAAACTATAAATGTATATGAGGCACCAGGAATTAAATTTGTAAATGTAGTTGATGCAGGTGATCCTGTTCCTAATTGCCAAGTAGCAGAACCTCCAACAATACCATCCCAAGTCATTCCAGGCCCTGTGTAAATTGCAAAATAGAATGGCCCTGTACCTGTTACCGTTGTTGCTGTTCCTATTCCAACAGTAGCTTCACCACCCGTTGAGCAATCTGCTGGCGGAGAGGTTACAGTAATATCTAAATCATCTGGCGGAGATGCAACTAATATGTTTTGTACAATAGCTGTACACCCATTAGCATCAGTAATTATTATTTCATATATACCAAAATCTACTACTTCAAAAACTGAAGTTGTTCCAGTTTGGTTTGTTCTTTCAACATCATAACCGTTAACACCTGTTACGTGATAGCTATAATTAGGTGTGCCACCTGTAACAGAATTAATTACAATTTCTCCTAATGATACACCTCCTGCACCACAAGTAATAGGAGTTACTGTATGTGAAACTGATATTGGATTAGGCTCACTAATTGTTATTGTATCTGTATCTGTACATCCGTTGCCATCAGTTAATGTAATTGTATATGTACCCGCAGGTAGACCACTGGTTTGTGTACCGTAATTAGTACCTGTAGTATCATTATTCACGTTAATTGTAAATGGTGGTATACCTTGTGTGTTATCATAAACAACATCTATAGATGCTGTCGATTCACCACTACATAATACATCGGCTATTTGAGTAACGTTTGTTATACTTGGATTTACAGGAGCACCAACTGTTACACTGTTTGTTGTTATTTGACATGAATTTGAATCTGTAATTCTAAATTGATAGTTACCGGCAGTTGTTGTTGTGTAAGTAAAAGATGCGCCTGCTGGTGCTGGAATTACGGGATTGTAAGTTGTACCACCATCGGTTGATACTTCATAGTTAGTGTAAGTACCCGTACCTCCTGAGATAGTTACATCTATTGTAGCATCAACAGGAACAGAACAGGTTAAATCTTTTGTTAATAATGCACTGGCTAATAAATTTGGCTCAACTACTAATGTTTGAGTAGCAGTACATCCATTTCCGTCTCTAATACTAAATGTATAGGTTCCTGCACTTATTATTGTAAAAGTTGGGCTTGCTTGATAACCGCTTCCCATACTGTATTCTGCTGTACCAACAAATACGGTGCCTGATAGAGTTACATTAAAACTACTTCCATCATAACATTGTTGTGGTATTGGATCTAAAGTTGGCGGATTATCATTAATTATTGTTACAGACTGCATCAATTCACAGTCGTTTATATCTCTTACATAAACATCCCAAACTAAATCGGTGGCTGAATTAGTATCAACAGTAATTACATTACTTGATGTATAGGCGCCCGCTGAAGGTGCTGATGCACCAGATACTACAGCTGCATATCTGTAATTTGGAGTTCCTCCTGTTGCTGTAACAGTAATTTGAGATTGATCATTTGTACAAAATACATTAGTAGCTGTTGCTGTAAATGATAAAGTTGATGTTGGCTCACTAACGGTTATTGTTGCTGTAGCTGTACAATCTGTAGTTTCATCAGTTACATCAATAGTGTATGTGCCTGCAGTTAAACCTGTTAAAGGTATTGTTGTAGCAGTTTGACCTGTTATGGGTGTTCCACTATTAATTGTGTAACTATATGTACTAGAAAAATCGGAAACAGTAAATGTTAATGCACCGTCATTTCCACCATTACAGCTTACATCACTATCTAAAACACCAATTACACCAATATTTACTACCGGATTTATAATTAATGATTCTTCAAAATAACAACCACTAGCATCTGTTACTCTAAACACGTAGGTGTCTGGAGCTAAGCCAGTAAAACTACCTGTAGTATTTGATGTTGCTGCAGCTGTAGGCGCTATTATTTCATAAGTTAAAGTTCCTAAACCTCCTGTTGCTACTGCAGTAACATTACTAGTTGTTGCAGAACAGGTAACAGCGCTTGCAGTTAATGTTAATGCTGTTGGAGGATCTAAAGGTGATAAAGTAACCGAATCTGTAAAGGTACATCCTTGAGCATCTCTAACTGTATAGTTAATAGTTTGAGTGCTTCCATTATCGTTTACAGTATATGTGTTGTTTGAATTAAAACCTGAACCATTAAAACTGTACTGATAAGGTGCTGTTCCCGTAGTTGGAACACTTACCGTAATTGTAGCTGATTGTGGTGCGTTTGAAGTATTACAACTAAATGATGTAGCACTAGCTGTTGTTGTTAATGCTGAAGGAGCTGTTAATGTTACAGAACCTGTGCCAATACATTGGTTAGCATCTCTAACTTCATACGTATATGTACCTGCTAATAAATTATCATATAATGATGTTGATGAAAAACTACTGCCATCAAAACTATATTCATAAGGACCAACACCTCCTGATGCAATAATTTGAACCGATCCATTAGCATCTCCACTACAAGTAGGATTCACAATAGTTTCAGTTGCTGTTGGATTACTTATAGCGTTAACAGTAACTGTAGAAGTGGCTTCACAACCAAAATTATCTGTAATTCTAAATTCATAAGTACCAGCTGCTGTTGCTGTATACGGTGAAGGTGTTCCTGTAATAGCTGTAAAACCACCACCATTATAATTAACTTCATATGTAAATGGTGCAGTTCCGCCTATTGGAGCTAAAGAAATTGATGCATCAGGTGTTGTAGAACAATCTAAACCTTTAATTAAATTTGCATTTAAAGCCAATTCATCAGCTATTACCTGTGTTGGTAATGCAAACACACAACCAAAAGCATCTCTTACTACAATATTATAGCTTCCAGGAGCTAAATTATTAAACGTATTATTAGTCGTATAAGGTCCGCTATTAACACTGTATTCGTATGGTGGGTTTCCACTTGAAGCATTAACCACAATAGTTGCGCTATTACTAGCGTCATAACAGTAATCTGAACTCGTATCAATAGTAGCAGTTGGACCTATTGGAGCGTTTAGATTAAACGTATCTGTAATTGTACAGTTGTTAGCATCGGTAACACTAACGGTGTAAGTACCTGTTAGTGTTAAATTAGCAAATGTATTGTTATTTTGTGGGCCAACTACAGTGCTGTTTGGTTGCTCTAATTGATACGAATAATTACCCCAACCACCAGTTGCTGTTATAGTTACACTACCACCAGACACACAGGTAAGCGGATCTGTACTTAAAGACATTGACAATGCAGCACTTGGTCCATTGATTGTAACGGTATCTGAAGCTGTACAATTTGTTACAGTATCAGTAATTTCAACAGTGTAATTACCCGCTGTTAATCCTGTTAAATTTATTGGAGAAGTTCCTGCTACGGCAGTTCCTCCGTTAACTGTATATGTAAATGATGTAGTATTTGAAACTGTAAACTGCGCTTCACCATCTGCTGCGCCAAAACAACTAATATTTTCAATAACCTGACCCACAACTGATAACTGAGGTAACGGATCTATAATATATGTTTCAGAATACTCACAGTTATTAGCATCTCTAACTTGAAAAGTATACGAACCTGGAGCTAGACCTGAGAATGAATTCCCAGATTGATATGCTGTAGCTGCACTTGCTGGTGATGTAATTTGGTATTCTAAAGCAGGCGTTCCTCCTGTGGCTGTTAAAGTTACTGTACTTGTATTTGCAGGACAACTTAATGCTGTATGACTAAAGTCTAAATCTGTTGGAGGATCTAAAGGATCTATATTAACTGGTGATGTAACAAAAGTACAATTGTTGGCGTCTCTAATTGTTACTGTATAGCTACCGTTAGTTAATCCATTAAAAGTATTGCCTGTTTGGTATACTACACCATTTAAACTATACATATATGGTGCTGTACCACCTGCTACACCAGAAACTGTTATAACACCATCTGTAGTACAAGTATAATTAGTTGTTAGTGTTGCTATGCCATCTATAGCGTTTACAGCATTTATTGTAGCGTTTTGTGATATGGTTTCACAAACATCATTTCCAAAAGTGTATTCAACCATTACATCATAAGAACCTGCGGCTAAACCTGAAAATGTTGGTGAATTTTGATACGTTGAACCATTATCAATACTATAACGTAATGTGTTTCCATTGGCATTAGTTACATTTATATTTATGCTTCCGCCATTTACATCTTCAGCACATAAAATATCAGATGTATTTATAGTAAATTCAGGAGGCGATATTGCATCAATATCAATAGAAACTTCAGCGGTACAATTGTTAGAATCTACAACTGTAATATTAAATGTTCCAGCCGTATCAACATCAATTGTTGGTACTGTTTGAAAATCTGTAGTACTATTTATAAAGTAGAAATAAGGTGCTGTTCCTCCGTTTGGATATATTGTTATTTCGCCATTGGTACATGTTAATGGTTGTGTTATTGCTGCCGTTGCTGTTAATAATGGAGGCTGAATAATTTCAATATCTTCAGTGTGTGTACAACCATCTTCGGTAGAAACATTTACAGTGTAAGTACCAGGATTTAAATTACTAAATGTGTAATTATTTTCAGTTATTGGGCCAACACTATTAACTAAAGTTGCACCTTGGTATATAGAAAAGAAATATTGTGGTCTAGCATCGTTTGCTGCTAATACTACATTTCCTAAATCATCATGACATAGTGGCTGTGTAACTGTTGTTGACACTGAAAAATTTCGTTCTCTTACTTGAACATCAGGTACTTCAAAAATACATGGATTTGGCGAAACACCTGCTTGCCTAATGTATACTGTATAAATACCTGCTGTATTTACGCTTAATGTATTACTTGATTGATAGTTAACATTATCAATACTAAACTCATAACCACTTGGTATACCGCCAACAACAATTTCACCTGGCGTATTACAAATAATATCTCTTGAGTTCACTGTTGGTTCTAGTATATTTTCATAGGCATTGAAATAATATTGATTAAAACAACCACCTGTATAATTTAATGTTAATCTATATTGACCTACGGTATCTACTGCGTAATCTGGCCCTGTAGCTACTTGTATCCAAGAGCAAGCAGCATCTTCATTGGCACAGTTTTGATTTATTACTGCAGAACAGCTTGATTCATCTAAGCGTTCCCAAATCATAGATGAGGTATCTGTAATACCTGTTTCAATATCTCTAAAATCATTTGCACCACATAAAAAGAAGTTTGGTAGTTCTTTACCATCATTTGGGCATGTAACAACTTGGTCTGCAAACGGTATTACAGGATTTGGCACACCTGCTCCGTAAGTTATAACGTCAAAAATTTGATCAATAGATTGACATGGTGCTACAGCTTCATTATATACATAATACGTACCAACATCTGTTACTGTAATTGATTGACTTCTACCTATAACAGGCGTTCCTGATGGACTTGTAGACCATGTGTAATTATCATAACCATCACCTGCTGTTAAAACAACATTATCACCACATAAAATAACTTCTTCTCTAAACTCACAATTTAAATCGCCTAAAAAAGTAGTTGCTCCAGGGGTTAATAAACAACCCGTATTAGAATTAATACTTGGGTCATCAGAAATTGTAAAATTAGGGTTTAATGTCCCAGCGTACGTTGCGTAAGCCTGATTATTAACTACATTTGAACACGCATCATTTAAAAGACTACAATTTGAAACTACACTTACTCTAAATCTAATTTCTGAAACAGGATCAAATTCTTCAACAACATAATCTTCTACCTGAAAAATTATTTCTCTAGTTACAGGATCATAACTTTGAACTGATACACCTGGTGGTAATGAAACAATATCTGATGGATAGTCAAACACAATATTTACAGGTAAAACATCTCTAATAGTTAAATTTGTAGCATTATCATTTCCTGTATTTTGAAATCCAATTACGTAGTTAAGTTCATCACCTAAGTTTACAACCTGCCCACCAATGTTATTTCCAGAATCATCTTCAACAATTTTAGTTAAAACAATATTGGGTTCAATAATATCTACTGCTAAAGCGAAGAAATACGGAAAATAAGTATCACCTGATGTTTCTAACCTAACAGTTGCCGAAGTAGCACCATTGGCTATTACAGAGTTACTAGGGTTAGGCACAGCCATTATACCTGTATCAAAACCTAAGGTATTTGTACTATTAGGCACCCTGTTATTTACAGGAGTAGCACTAAGTTGTGTAACTGAACTATTAAAAAAGTTATTAGCTCCTCTATCTACTGTTGATAATGTAGAGCCATTAAGTCTTAATCTATCACCTCTAATTGGTTTATCACCCTCTAAAGTTGCAAAGGCAAAATTTGCGCGTACAGGTGTTGGCGCAGGAACAGTTCTAAAACCAGAAACAGGAATATCTAAAGTTGGGTTTCCTCCTGCTACACTTATGGCGCTAAACCCATCAAAACTTGTAATGGATTTTCCTGTAAGCGTTGGATCTTCATAAACTATAAATAAAGACCATCCAGCAGAATGCCCTGTGTTATTTCCAAAATTACGTGTTCTTCCTTGTGCAGAAGAAACATTAGCAACTGTGTACGTACCTAAATTGGTTCCTAAACTTGTAACTAAATTAGTAACATCTGCATAACATGCGTAAGGATAACTATCACCTCCATCAACTGATGATGTACCGGCATTATAAACTACAGTACCCGTAATATCTTGATAATTTCCCGTAGGACCTTTTAATCTTACTTGATTTATAGGTGCACTACCTCTATTTACTGCACCCCAATATAAACCTGCATGAATAATATTATAACAAGCTGCATTATCAATCACGAGGTCTGCGCTTGAAGAACTGAATGTTGATGGGTCTCCATCAATATCAATATAACGCATGTTAACGTTATGATTGTATGTAGAATTGTTATTAAACGCATTATTATCTGGCCCTAAAATATTGTTACCAATTAAAACAATATCGCCTTTTAAATCTTGGTTAAATCTTGGAGTAAATGGCTGGTAATTTTGTGCAAATATTTTTGCAGAAAACAGCATAAGAATTACAAAGATGCCAATACTTTTTACATAAGTAGTTTTTTTCATGGGCTGGCGTTTTAATCCACTTTAAGGGGCGTTAAAATGAAAATGTCTATTTTTTATTAAAATCTAAACATGATTAACTGTAAGATTATTCTATAAAAAAATTACAATTAAGGTGTTATTGTTGTCTTTTATCGATGTAAATATCGTTAAAATTTCTTAAGAATAAAACATAAAAGCGTATTTTTTTGCATTTCATCGAAATTTTAACACCTTTAAACCTGTTTTCTTAACATGTAAAACAGAAAAGCACTACAAGAAAGTAGTGCTTTAAATTATGTTTTTTTATTAGTTTTCAATTTTAACTATAGACCTATTAGCATCATAAGGTTCTTTAGACTCGTTTTGAAGTGTATATTGAGCCTGCTCTATTGAATCAAACCTATCATAATAAATGAAATATTTATTAGTATTTACATCAAAGAAGAAGTTAATATCTTTTTGACCAGCTGCAACAGCTTTTCTTAAAAACTCATCGCGTTTTTCTTCACTACTGTGTACCGCTAAAACCATATAATATCCAGATTCTGCATACGGCACATTTTTAACAATTTGAATATTGTTATTTGCTTTTTCACCGAAGTCAAAATCTGAAACCGTTATAGGTTCGATTGATGGATTTGTGAATTTTTTAATATTAGAAAGTGCATTACTATCTTTTACAAATCTATCTTTTTGATTATCATAAACGGCGCGTTTTATTCTGCGTCTACGTTCAACATCGGTAGCTAGTTTAATATCTTTTAATGTAGTTTCTAAATTTGCTTTTGCATTTATTGTTTTTAATTGCTCTGCTTTCAATTGCTCTATAGCTTTTAAATACGCAGCATTTAAAGGATCATTATCATCTTTTACTTTACGTTTTCTGCTAATGTAAACAGCTTCTAATTCTTCAATTTTAAAGCGTTGCTCTTCAATAATTTGGTCTAACTCATCTTTAATAGATTCAATTTCAGCATTTTCAGCAGCTATACTTTTAAAAGGTCTTGGCGCAACAACAATACCACGTTCACTTAAGTCATTTTCTTTTTTAAGTGCATTTAAATCTTCTTGTTTAACAGCAACCTTTTCTGTTAATTTATCAATTAAAGCACCTTGAGATTGTGCAGCATTATCTGAAACAGTATTTAATTTTTCAATTTCAGCAACGGTTTCTGCATCTAAATTACTTAAATCTTCGGTTTTTTCTTGCTCTGCTTTTAATCTTGCTTCTTCTTCAGCTTTCTGTTTATCTTGTTCTGCCTTTAATCTGGCTGCTTCCTCTGCTTTAGCTTTTTCCGCTTCTAAGGCTTCCAAACGTGCAGCTTCCTCTTGTGCTTTAGCCTCTGCCTCTTGTTGTTTGCGTAATGCTTCTGCTTTAGCTTCCTCTTCAGCTTTTTGTTTTTCTTGTTCTGCCTTTAATCTGGCCGCTTCTTCTGCTTTAGCTTTTTCCGCTTCTAAGGCTTCTAAACGTGCAGCTTCCTCTTGTGCTTTAGCCTCTGCCTCTTGTTGTTTGCGTAATGTTTCTGCTCTAGCTTCCTCTTCAGCTTTCTGTTTTTCTTGTTCTGCCTTTAATCTAGCTGCTACCTCTGCTTTAGCTTTTTCAGCTTCTAAGGCTTCTAATCGTGCAGCTTCTTCTTGTGCTTTAGCTTCTGCCTCTTCATTATTTGTGTTTTCGGCAACGTCTTTTGCTTCATTATTTTTTATGGTAGTACTTGGCTTATTTTCCTTTTTCTTTTTGGAAGGTTTACGTTTTGCTACCGTTTGTTTTTTTCGTTTTGGTGCTAATAGTGCAGATTCTTCATCATCACCACTGTAAACGTATCTGTTATTATTTTTAAATCTGTATGCTACTGAAAATTCATGTGATGTACCAAATTCAGATAAATCGCCAATAGATTTTTCAAAATTATATTCTAAAGCAATTTGTTCGGTAATATTTACCCCCAAACCTGCTGAGGCGCCATACAAAGTATTATATCCAACTTGAGCCCAAATACCTTTAGGAACAGTTAACATGGCCAACCCTGAAATTACAGTTTCTTCTTTTTTGAATTCTGATGTTATTAATGTAGAAAACTTACTTTCGTCAAAAAAGCCACGTGTATCCATATAACCAGTGTACATTACGTGTGCTTGCAGACTTTGTTGCGGATTGTCTTCAATTATTTTAGATGAATTTAAATTGTATGATACTAAATTATTTATAGATAACCCGAAGTCAAAAAACTCTGTACCATAATTTATACCCGGATTTATAGTTAATAATAAATTGTTTGGAATATTATTTAAAACCGGTTCTGGTGTGTTTGTTACAACTTTACCTTCATTAATACCACTTTGGTAAGCACCAATGTTTAAACCAAACGTTAAATTGTTATCTCTATTTATGGCCGCATTGTATGCAAAGTTTAAAATTCCGCCAAAAACAGTTTGCACACCATAATCTTGCTGAAATAACCCAATACTTGCACCTATATTTTCTTTTATTCTGCCTGAGAAACTAAATAAATATGCTTGCGGCGGATTCTCAAATTGTATCCACTGCCTTTTGTTACTAAAACTAATGTATTTATTTTGTTCACGAACAAAGCTAAATGTTGGGTTTACAACATATCTATTAAATTTTAGTGAGTTTCTAACAGGTAAATCTAACGCTACAACACCATTTTCAGTTTCTTGAGCATGGATTAATTGCACGAAGCATAAAAACAAAAATATATATTGAAACGTTTTTAACATATTACTTTACTACTGTTATAGAGCCTTTGTAGGTTTGGTTATTAGATGTGGTAATTATATAGTAGTAAACAGGATTTACATCTTTATACTCTAAATTTTCTGGCCAGTTATTTTGATATTGATTGGTTGATAATTCTATTTTTCCTTGCGAATTAAAAATGGTTATTTGTGTATTTGTACCTATAATAAATTCTTTTGGAATTATCCATGTATCATTAATATCATCGCCATTAGGACTTATTAAATTGGGGATATTGGCTACATCAGGAAATTGTTCGGTAATTTCAAACGTATAGGCTTTAGTAGATTCACAACCCACATTTTGCGTAATAGTTGCTGTGTAATTTCCAGATGTTGTAATATCTAAAGAACTATTTGATTCACCGTTAATTAAAACATCATCTCTATACCATTGAAAAACAGGATTAGTTGCAGATGTTGTTAATGTAACTGTAAATGTTTCATTTTCTTCTAACTCATAAGTACCTTCAAAATCTATGCTACTTGTAAAGCCACTATTCTCTAAATCTATTGAATCTGTTGCAGAACACTCTCCTAAACTTACAATAACTGAAAATACACCCGCTTCGTTGGTTTCTAATGTTTGATTGGTTGCTCCAGTAATTTCAACACCGTCTTTAAACCATTGGTATGAATTACCATTAATAGTTGACAATACTGTTGGCCCATTTTGATGACAATATGGATTGCCTAACGATGATTCAATAGAAATATCTATTTCATCTGCATCAACTTCGCTTACCGTTACTCTGTTTGAAAACGAGTTTGAAGTACATGTACCATAATCTGTCTCAACAAAATACGTACCTTCTTCAAAAACCTCTAAACTATTACCAGATGCCACAAAAACAGATGTTGTTTCTGTAATTTCTTTATACCAATTATATGTTAATGATGGATATTGAAGCGGAGAATCATTCATGTCACTCCCAGGATTATCAATAGTTAATAAATAGCTTTCGCCGCTACAAAAAATAGCATCTTCAACTAAATTATTTATTGTGAAAGGAGAATCTTGAATTTTATAATAAGCCGCAAAAGCATTTGAAGGCGAACTAGTTGCAGCAGGCGATGTACTTTTTATTCTTACTTTAAAAGCCTCACCTCTAGTTGTTTCAGGAATTGCAAATGTTAATGTTGCTGGAGAACTTGTTACACTACCCGGTGATGATGTGTAAATTGGGGTTGCATCTGTAAAATCTCCTGTTTCATCAGATAACTCTACAATAAAACTATTTGATGCTGTTAATGCTATTTCTGGTGAAAATGAAAATGTAACTTTGTAACTATTAAATGATTCACTAGCACAAGCTTGTGTAAAACCTAAGTTAGGCTTACCAATAACAAGTTGTGCGTTTACCGTAAAAGCAGTAAATAAATAGCAAATTACTATAGCATAAATATGTTTCATTAGACACTGTGTTTTTAGTTTTAAGAGAGAAATTATTGCCTAAATGATTTAAAGGAAAAATTACTAATCGTTTATATCATCAATGTTTGTTGCTATAATTTTATTAATTCTCAATCTGTAATCTGGCCTTCTTTCATTTTGTATATCTATAAACGTTTCAACATTTGAACTTTTAGAATACACATTAAAAAAAGCAGCGTTACCGTACCAATTTTCTAAATCGTCATTATTAGTATTATTTTCTTCAAAAATATTACCATTACAGTTATTAAAATACATGTTAGAAAATTGTATTTGCTCTAAACTTGCTTGACCAATTACAATATCATCATCTAAAATAACAGCAGGATTAAAACCTGAAATTACAGTTGTTTTCATGTCTAGAGACGCATCTTTACCTATAAAAACAGCTTCATTTACTAAACCTTTGCTAATATCGTCTTTTAATGTTTCACTATCATTAAGTAAAGTTAAATTTGTAGCAACTAATGATGTGCCTTTTTTTGAGAAATCTACTTCTTCTTTTTTATCATATGAAAGTACCTTTAAACAACGAGACCCTTCACTACTAGATATATATGGTGAACGAATAGCTAAGGAATTATTCAATTTGCATTGCGCACCGTAATTAAGTTTAAAATCTGTACTACTTGTTTTGTATGAAATAGCTTTGTTTATATTAACCTCACCACCCCATATTTCAAAAGCATCACCAGCACAGTAACTTACCATTACATTGTTTATTGCTGTTTCATTACCAACACCTGCTAATAATAGGCCATTTAGGTATCCTGCGCCTCTTATGCGTTTTCCTGCATATTCAATTCTAACATACTTTAATGTTCCTGAACTACTACAATTATCATCTCCTCCAAAGTTTACATGCGCATAATTTGCAGGATTTAGATTATAATATAAGTTTGCAACTGAACCATTGCCAAATTTATTAGAAGGTGCATTACCTAATAAAACAAGGCCACCCCAATCTCCTGGGTATTTCATACTTCTGTTAGATGAAAAAACAATAGGATCTGTTTCTGTGCCTTCAGCCATAATTTTAGCGCCTTTAGAAATTGTTAAAGAAGCTTTTGATGTATAATCTGCTAAAATTACAGTTCCGGGTTCAATTGTAAGTGTGGCATTATTGGTTACAAATACACTACCAACAAGCAAATATGTATCGCGCTTGTTAAGCTTAGTGTCTTCAGTAATGTTTCCAGTAATAATTTGAGTAGGCTCTCGGTAGGTAAGTTGACTTGGTTTAAACTCTGTCCAGTTTTCTAACCAATTGTTTTTACCAACAATTCCTTTTTCTTGTTGTGCTAAACCTGTTGTAGCTACAAGAAAAAATAGGTAGGTTACTAATTTAAATATTTTCATAATCAAGCATTTAGGTTGTTAGTAGAAATGGGGTTTCTAATAAACAAGTCAAATATAGAATAAAATCCACGAAATACCAAATAAATCGATAAAATGCTGTTGTTTGTTAAAATTTTATGTATTTCATCGATGTTTTATAGGAAAAATCTATCTAACTAAGACTTTAATGTAAACTGTAACAAAAAAGCAACCAATTTAGGCTGCTTTATAATTTATAACTTCATGTTTCTAACTAATGAAATTCGCTATATTCATGTAGTGATTTGAGTGTGTCTTCAAAAAATAATATTGCAGAAACTAAATTATTTGTATCAGAATATGGGAGAATTGTTTTTTGAAATTCTCTATTACTCTCTAAAAACTCATCAGTTGCTTCAAATTTGGTTTCAAGAACTTTTTTATTGTCATTATTTTCAGGTATACCCAAAGTTGAGAGCGTTACACCAGGTTTAGTTGCAAAAGCTATGTAAGGCATAAGTTGCACTAAACTTTCTATTCTTTCAATGTAAAGTACCAATAACTCACCTTTAGCTTTTCGGTCTAACTCTTCTTTACTATGGTATTTTTTAATAGCAACTTGATCACTAATGATACTTTTAGATTTGCCTTTTTGAGCAAAACTAACGGTAGTTACAAAGAATAAACCAAAACCAAGTAGGATTAATTTTGTTTTCATTTATATTAAGATTTGTGGTTCTGGCGGTAAATTTATACATTTTATCGTAAAAAACAATCATTTAATCGGTTTTTTTACAAAATAAACCTGTTTTATTTATTTTTCTTACAAATATTATAGTATAAAGGTATGTGTTTTAATCTTTTAAATGTTTTGGAAAAATAGTTTTAACCGTTTCTCCATTTTTAATTGAGTTCCAATCATTATCATTAAATGTTATTACAACTACACCACTTGTTGGTACATTATCTATATATGTACTACCATATAAATTAACAAAAGCGGTTATAGCATGGTTATGTCCAAACACTAAAAGATTATCAACGCTATTGTTTATACCTTTAATAACGTTTGTTAAATCTGTACCTGAAAAATCATATAATTTATTGAGATATTGAATATTTGAGGCATCTATTTTTAAATGTTTTAAAAATATTTTAGACGTTTCTTTTGTTCTAGTGGCATCGCTGCTTAATATTTTATCAAATTTAAAATTTTCATGTTTTAAGGTATTAGATACAAGTTTGGCATCATTTACACCTCTTTTTTTTAATGGTCTTTCGTGATCTGTTACATCAAATTCCCAAGAAGACTTAGCGTGCCTAACTAAAATAAGTGTTTTCATTATGTCGATTAAATACTTTTTAAATCGACAAAAAGTTATTTTTATCGATTAAAATCAATTATTATACTTTGTAAATCTAATATAATGTACAATATTTACCCATTATTAAAGCTTAATAATTTAAATTTTTATTAATTATTAACTGTAACCGTTAAAAAAACATTAAAACCCGATTAAAAGTACATATGCTGCGCTTAAACGAATTTATAAGTGATTTAGCACAAATTTTTGAATCCTTTGCAATTGCTTGTTTTTTTTGTGGAACCTATTTAATTAAAGAATTATGACCCCAAATCTGATTTCACATATAAATAAGGTATTGTTTAACGGTACTACTCCCTCATTGTTTTTCCCCTCAAAAACTTTATTACTGTTTAATTTAATGAAATATATTAGATTGAAATAGTGTGACTATTTTTTAGCCTTATTAAACTAAATGAAATATTATTAAGAAAAAAAACACAACATAAGCGAATCATGAAACACACAAGCAATATAGCATTTAATGTTATTTTTATGTGTATTATAACTTTAAGTTTAAATGCACAAATTAATAATTTTGATTCAGCCAATACCTTTGAATTAGAAATTGTTAGTTACAGTGATCAACCAGATTTTAGTTTAGAACACTTTCACATACTTTCTTTAAAAAACACTAGCAACAAACAAACTAGTTATAGTTTAAAGAGTGATGTAACTAATTACAAAGAAGCTTATGAAAACGTGGTTGAAAACCAACACGGAAAAAAAGATGCTACTACCTTTGGTAAAACTACTAAAATAAATACTAAACAAATAGCCAATAGCATTGAGGTTTCTTTTGTAGATGGTACAAAAACTAAAAATTTAAATACTATTACACTAAACCCAAGCGAAGAACTAAAGTTTTATGTTAAAATGAAACGCATAAATAATACTGAAGTAGGTGAAACTAAATTTTTCAAAATTTCAGCTCAGAGTTCAGATTTAATTTCAAAATCTGTAATAATTAAAAATGTAATTGCTAACCAAAACAGCTTAGGCAATTAAACTTTAAAGTTTAATAAAACAAACTATCAACTTAAGGCTTATGAAAATCTCTACACCTTTTATTAATTGTAAAAAACTTTTACCGCTAGTTGTATTTTTACTATGCGCCTTTGCTAACGCACAATTACAAACACCTTTTACTCCGCGTTTTAATGAGCCTGTAAATGGTGATTTTACAATTATTGCAAACAATACAATTTCTACAACAGCCACTGGTGATTACAATGGAACAGCCGATAACAATAGCCTTTCCAACCTTGTTTATGTAGATATAGATTCAGATCCAACTACATTCAATTCTAGTAGCGCAGACTTTTTAAACCCTGCACCAGGGGCAAGCTGTTTAACACTTAAAAAAGTACTTTTATATTGGGCAGCTTCAGATCAAGAACCAACTCCTGGAGGAGATAATCAACCTAATTGGAATTTTAATGATGTTAAGTTAATGCTTCCTTCTCAAGCAGCGTATACAACATACACAGCCGATGAAGTAATTTACAGAGGTAGAGATACACATTTTAGTTATGATCCATATATATGTGTTAAGGATATTACTACTGATGTTGCCACATTAACAAACCCATTTGGTACTTATCAAATAGCTAACGTTGAAGGTAAAATAGGGTCGTTAAACGATCATCAAAACGGGTTAGCTACAGGTGTTTCAGGTGGTTGGCAAATAGTTTTTGTTTATGAATCGCCAACACTTCCTGCTAAAAATGTAACTATTTTTGATGGTTACGCTCATGTTTTAAACCAAAATGGCGCTAAAGATTATGATATTAACTTTAGTGGGTTTCAAACAATTCCAACGGGTGATGTTAATGCAAATATACTTATAGGTGCCTTAGAAGGCGATAGAGGTATTGGTGGTGATAGATTACAAATACAAAACACATCAAACGTATTTGTTGATTTATCTACAGCTCCTTTATTCCCTATAAGATCACCGTTAAATTTCTTTAATAGTAGAATTACTATTGATAATAACAATTTTACTGATAGAAGACCTGCTAGTGAAAATACGTTAGGTTTTGATGCTGCTGTTTTTGAATTATCAAACCCTGGGAATTCTATAATTGGTAATAATCAAACTTCAGCTACGGTTAGACTAACATCTACCCAAGAAGCTTATGGTTTATATTTACTAGGTTTATCTGTTGATGTTTGGGCTCCTAACTTAAGCCCAATTGAACTTGTTTTAGATGCGCCTACTACAACATCAAACCCAGGCGACACTCTAGGTGTTAGTTTTGCTATTGAAAATACTGGTAACGATGATGCTTTAGGTTTAGAAGTGTCTACAACATTACCTCCTCAAGTTTCTTTAGTAGAACCTATTTCACCAGCCTTACCATCTGGAGTTACTTATAATTATAATGCAACTACAAGATTATTAGAGTTTGTTATAGATGATAGTGTTGTTGAAGCTGGTGATGATGAATTAGTTGTAAATTTTGATATTCAAATTAATAATGAATGTTATTTCTTAGAAGATGATTGTGATCTTGATTTCGATTTACAGTTAGAGGCTAATTACACAGGAGATCAAAACCCAGCGCCTCAAACAACCAATAGTTCTGCAACTTTAGACGAATGTGGTGTTGGAAATAAAGACCCTTTAACAATTACTATTAACCAGCCTATAATTTCATGGCAAACATTACCAAATGCTTTAAATAGAACTGTTGAATGTGGTAATACAACAGATTTAAATGATGCTCAAAGCTTAGCGCCGGTGGCCGATAAATGTAATTTAACTCCTGTTAAAACATCAGGTAGTTTTGTTGCTGATGCTAATTGTGCTAATGCTGGAACTTATACCAATACCTGGACATTTACTGATGCTTGTGGTGTAACAATTTCTGATTTTACTCAAGTAATCACAGTTACTGATACAACAGCTCCTACAGGAACTGCACCAACAGTAAATACTAACGTAAACGCTTGTTATGCTGATGCGCAATCTACTTATAGTTTTGATGCTAACACAGTAGCCACCAATTATTCTGATAACTGCGGAAGTGTTACGGTTAACCTTACCAATACTGAATTAACTGGAGATAATTGTAGTTGGTCTTTAACCTACACTTACAACGTAGTTGATGATTGTGGTAATACCTTAACAGGTGAAACAATTACACATTCTGGTAGTGATCAAACTGCTCCTACAGGAACTGCACCAACAGGAAATACAAATGTAAACGCTTGTTATGCTGATGCGCAATCTACTTATAGTTTTGATGCTAACACAGTAGCTTCTAGTTATTCTGATAACTGCGGAAGTGTTACTATAAACCTTACCAATACTGAATTAACTGGAGATAATTGTAGTTGGTCTTTAACCTATACATACAACGTAGTTGATGATTGTGGTAACACCTTAACTGGCGAAACAATTACACATTCTGGTAGTGATCAAACAGCTCCTACAGGAACTGCACCAACAGGAAATACCAATGCCAATGCATGTTATGCTGATGCGCAATCTACTTATAGTTTTGATGCTAACACAGTAGCTTCTAGTTATTCTGATAACTGCGGAAGTGTTTCGGTAAACCTTACCAATACTGAATTAACTGGAGATAATTGTAGTTGGTCTTTAACCTACACTTACAACGTAATTGATGATTGTGGTAATACTATAAATGGCGAAACTATTACACATTCTGGTAGTGATCAAACAGCTCCAGTAATAGACAATACAAACACTCAAAATATAGAAATTGAATGTGGTGTTGGTGATACTACCACTACCCTACAAGATTGGTTAAATAACAACGCTGGTGCCACAGCTACTGATAATTGTGGTAACGTTACGTGGTCTAACAACTACGGTGCTGATGATTCTGTTCAATGCGATAACGGTGCTGTTACAGTTACATTTACGGCTACCGATGAATGCGGACTTACAGCGTCAACAACCGCTACATACTTAATTAAAGATACTGAAGCGCCTACGCTTACAATTCCTAGTAACACCACTGCTGAATGTGATGACGATTTAACTCCTGCTACTCAAGGTAACGCTACTGCTACTGATGATTGTTCTGCTGTTAATATTACTTTTACCGATGTTACTACACCGGGTACTTGTGCTAACAGTTATGTTATTACAAGAACTTGGACGGCTACCGATGCTTGTAACAACACCACTAGCCTTGATCAAATTATTACAGTACAAGATACTACAGCTCCTGTAATTACTTTACCAAGTAATACAACTGTTGAGTGTAGTGATGATTTATCAACCACAGCTTTAGGATCTGCTACTGCTACTGATAATTGTTCTGCGGAAGCTAATATTACTATTACATTTTCTGATGTAACAACTCCGGGTACTTGTGCTAATAGCTATGTTATTACAAGAACTTGGACAGCTACCGATGAATGTAATAATGCATCTAGTTTAGATCAAATTATTACTGTTGAAGATAATACAGCACCTATAATTACCTTACCTGCCAATGTAACTGCTGAATGTAGTGATGATTTATCAACCACTGCTTTAGGTACTGCTACCGCTAATGATAATTGTTCTGCTGAAGCTAATATAACTATCTCATCTTCTGATGTAACAACACCTGGTGCTTGTCCGGGAACTTATGTAATTACTAGAACTTGGACGGCTACAGACGAATGTAACAACACCGTTAGTCAAGATCAAACTATTACTGTTCAAGATACCACAGCTCCAGTAATAGACAACACAAACACTCAAAATATAGAAATTGAATGTGGTGTTGGTGATACTACCACTACTCTACAAGATTGGTTAGATAACAACGCTGGCGCCACTGCTACTGATAATTGTGGTAACGTTACCTGGTCTAACAACTACGGCGCTGATGATTCTGTGCAATGTGATAACGGTGCTGTTACGGTTACTTTTACCGCTACTGATGAGTGCGGACTTACTGCTACAACAACTGCTACATACTTAATTAAAGATACTGAAGCGCCTACGCTTACAATTCCTAGTAACACCACTGCTGAATGTGATGACGATTTAACTCCTGCTACTCAAGGTAACGCTACTGCTACTGATGATTGTTCTGCTGTTAATATCACTTTCACCGATGTTACTACACCGGGTACTTGTGCTAACAGTTATGTTATTACAAGAACTTGGACGGCTACCGATGCTTGTAACAACACCACTAGCCTTGATCAAATTATTACAGTACAAGATACTACAGCTCCTGTAATTACTTTACCAAGTAATACAACTGTTGAGTGTAGTGATGATTTATCAACCACAGCTTTAGGATCTGCTACTGCCACTGATAATTGTTCTGCGGAAGCTAATATTACTATTACATTTTCTGATGTAACAACTCCGGGTACTTGTGCTAATAGCTATGTTATTACAAGAACTTGGACAGCTACAGATGAATGTAATAACGCCTCTAGTTTAGATCAAATTATTACTGTTGAAGATAATACAGCACCTATAATTACCTTACCTGCCAATGTAACTGCTGAATGTAGTGATGATTTATCAACCACTGCTTTAGGTACTGCTACCGCTAATGATAATTGTTCTGCTGAAGCTAATATAACTATCTCATCTTCTGATGTAACAACACCTGGTGCTTGTCCGGGAACTTATGTAATTACTAGAACTTGGACGGCTACAGACGAATGTAACAACACCGTTAGTCAAGATCAAACTATTACTGTTCAAGACACCACTGCTCCAGTAATAGATAACACAAACACTCAAAATATAGAAATTGAATGTGGTGTTGGTGATACTACCACTACCCTACAAGATTGGTTAGATAACAACGCTGGCGCCACTGCTACTGATAATTGTGGTAACGTTACGTGGTCTAACAACTACGGTGCTGATGATTCTGTGCAATGTGATAACGGTGCTGTTACAGTTACCTTTACAGCTACCGATGAGTGCGGACTTACTGCTACAACAACTGCTACATACTTAATTAAAGATACTGAAGCGCCAATTGTTGAAACAACTGTTGGTGATTTAGACAGAACAGTTGAATGTTCTGATGCGAGCGCTTTAACTGCTGCACTTTCTTTAGTTCCTGAAGCTACAGATGATTGTAGTGCTACTGTTTTAAATTTAGTAAGTGATGTGGTTAATCAAGATTCTAATTGCCCTAATGGTTATGTTCAAATTAGAACTTGGAACTTCACTGATTCTTGTGGAAATACTAGTGAAAGTTTTACACAAACAATAACAGTTGTTGACTTTACAGCGCCTGAATTAATTTTGCCTCCTAATGTTTCAGCTGAATGTAGTGACGATTTATCACCAGCTTCATACGGAACAGCTACAGCAACAGATAATTGTGATGATAATCCTTCTGTAACATTTACAGATGTTATTACTGAGGGTGATTGCGAAGGTACATATACAATTACTAGAACTTGGTCTACTACTGATGCTTGTGGAAATACTTTTGCTGCAGATCAAATTATAACCGTTTCTGATACAACTGCTCCAGAATTTGATCAGTCTGAATTACCAGAAAACATAACTGTAGAATGTAATGCTATACCAGAAGCTGTTACATTAACTGCAACCGATAATTGTGGAGATGCTACTGTAACTTTTGAAGAAAATATTACTAATGGTGATTGTCCTTCAAACTACACAATAACCAGAACATATACCGCTACAGATGATTGCGGAATTACAAAAACTCATGTACAAACCATAACAGTTCAAGATACCACTGCTCCAACATTTGTTGAAACCTTACCTGCAGCTAATGTAGTTGTAGAATGTAACAATATTCCTGAAGCAGAAACACTTACTGCTACAGATAGTTGTGGTAGTGCTACTGTAACTGTTGAAGATGTTAGAACTGATGGCGATTGTGCTTCCAATTACACATTAGCAAGAACTTGGACGGCAACTGACGCATGTGGTTTAACAACTACACACACACAAATAATTACTGTTCAAGATACAACTGCGCCAACATTTACTTCAGATTTGCCTACCAACATTACAGTGGAATGTGATGCAATTCCTGATGCAGAAACACTTACTGCAACTGATAATTGTGGTGATGCAACAGTAACACATGCAGATGCTATTACAAATGGCAACTGCCCTAACAATTATATTATTGCACGTACTTGGACGGCTACTGATGAGTGTGGTTTAACAGCAACACACACGCAATTAATTACTGTTCAAGACACAAAAGCACCGTTACCAACCACGACATTTGAGGAAACTTTAGAAGTTAGCTGTACTGATATTCCTGAAATTCCTGAATTAGAATTTGAAGATAATTGTTCATCAAAATCTAGCATTATTGTAGTTTTCAATGAAACTAGTACTTATGAAGAAGGTGTTTTTGAAGACTACCAAATAGTGAGAACTTGGACTGTTAGAGATGAGTGCAACAATGAAGCTGTTTACACCCAAACTTTAAATGTAATTTTAGATGAAGTTATTTTAGATATTGTTGCTCCAGATTGGTGTTTTGAAGAAGGCATTATTGATATGAATTCATTATTACCTGGTGATATTAACACAAATGGTACTTGGGAAATGATTGAAGGTGATACAAATGCTACATTAACTCAAAATATTTTTGATCCTTCTACTTTAGAATTAAGTCTAGAATTTTTACCAGATAGCGGTGGTATAAACTACCTATTTAGGTATACCACAACACATGATGGCTGTATTAATATTACAGAAATAACCATGAATGTACACGCAGATTGTGTGGTATTACCTTGTGGAGAAAAAGACGTTGAAATTTCAACAGCTCTTACACCTAATGGTGATGCCTATAATGAAACATTTGAAATTGCAGGTATTGATTTATGCGGATTTACCTATCAAGTTCAAATTTATAACAGATGGGGTGCCTTAGTTTTTGAATCTGACGATTACCAAAATGATTGGGATGGCTCTAGCTCAAAATCTGCTGTTGGTGCAGCTGGTAAAGTACCTAACGGAACATATTATTACATCATAAAAATTAAAGACAGTGGTTTACCTCCATTTACAGGACCTCTTTATATTGGAACCAAATAAAACCTTAACCTATTATGACACGTATTAAATATTTAATAATAACATTAGTATTGTTTGGTAGTACATCAGGGTTTGCGCAACAATTACCGCAATTTACTCAGTACATGTACAATACTATATCTATAAACCCTGCATACGCAGGAAGTAGAGAAGCTTTAAGCATTGTAGGTTTACACCGTAGCCAATGGGTTGGTTTTAAAGGTGGCCCAATTACACAAACACTTTCTGTTCATACACCTTTACGTAATGATAGAATTGGTTTAGGTTTATCGTTTATTGAAGATGATTTAGGTCCGCAAAATTTTAGCTATTTATATGGCGATTTTTCGTATGCAATTCCTACAGGTTATAAAGGTAAACTAGCCTTTGGTTTAAAAGCTGGTTTTACACAATTTAGCTTTGATACCGATTTTAGATTAGACCCAGATAACCAAAACGACCCATTAATTTATGGTACTGAAGATAGATGGACACCAAACCTTGGTGCAGGTATTTATTGGAGTACAGATAGAATTTACGCTGGTTTATCGGCTCCAAGAATTCTTAATAACGATTTTAGCAACAAAAATGATGATTTTGAAGCTTTAGAGCGTATAAGTTATTATTTCACGCTTGGTGGTGTTATAGATTTAAGTAACAGCATAAAATTTAAGCCCGCAGGTTTAGTAAAAGCTACAAACGGTGCGCCTTTATCTTTTGATTTAACTGCAAACTTTCTTTTTAACGAAAAATTATGGTTAGGTGGTTCTTACAGAATTAATGAGCAAACTGCTGCTATTGGTGGTATTGCAGATTTTCAAATTTCAAGACAATTACGTGTTGGATATGCTTATGAAAAACCCATTTCAGACATAGCAGATTACACTTCGGGAACACATGAAATTCTATTAATTTATGAATTCAAATTCTTAAGTTCTAAACTAAAATCACCACGTTATTTCTAATTAAGGCATTTTATGAAATTAAAACATTACATATTAGTTTGTATAACGCTAACGCTTAGTCTATCTGCATTTGCACAACAAGGCAAGCAAAAAAGAGCCGATACACTTTTTAATAAGTTTTCATTTGTAAAAGCTGCTAAAGTTTACAGAGAACTTATTCAAAAAAATTATAATAAAGATTATGCAACAAGACGTTTAGCCGATTGCTATACGTATTTAAGAGACCCAAAAAATGCTGCCAGATACTATAAAAGCGTTGTAAAGCAAGAAAATGTTCCGGTAGAATATTACTATAGTTACGCCCAAGCATTACGTGGTATAAAAAAGTACAAAGAATCTAATATTTGGCTTAAACGTTATAAAGATTCTGGTGGTGTTGTAAACGCTAACGATTTTTCAAAAGACATCAATTTTATTTCAAGTGTTTTTGGTGCTAAAAAACAATATTTTTTAGACAGAGTTAGATTTAATTCTAAATACAGTGATTTTGGCGCTTTTGAACATAATGGTAAAGTTTACTTTGCCTCATCTAGAGATGAAGGTGTTTCTATAAAGCGTGTATATGGATGGAATGAGCAGCCTTTTCTTGATGTGTACGTAACTGATGTTAAATCTAGAAGAAACGTAGATCATTCAGGAAAACTTAAAGGTGATGTTAATTCTATTTTCCATGATGGCCCAGTTACTATCACAAAAAATGGTAAACACATGTATTTCTCAAGTAATAATTTTCAAAATGATATTGAGAAAAAAGATAGTAAAGGTATGACTAATATGAAAATATACCGTGCAACATACCGCGATAGTACATGGACAGATATTGAAGATCTTTCAATAAATAGTGATGATTTCTCTACACAACATGCCGCATTAAATAAAGACGATTCTAAACTATATTTTGCATCCGATAGACCTGGAGGCTTCGGCGGATCTGATATTTACGTGGTTGATATAAAACCTGATGGTTCTTTAGGTGAACCCCAAAATTTAGGTAGTGTTATAAATACTGAAAGTGCTGAAGGTTTTCCGTTTATAAATAAAGAAGATGTATTATTCTTCTCCTCCGATGGGCATACAGGACTTGGTTTACTTGATATTTTTGCAACTATTAAAGGTGAAAATGATGATTTTGTTGATGTAGTAAATCTAGGTATTCCTATAAACTCTAATAAGGATGATTTTTCATTTACAATGAACCCAAACGGCATTACAGGATATTTTGCTTCAAATAGAAAAGGCGGTCGCGGTAGTGATGATATTTATGCCTATCATAGAGAGCCAACCTTGCATGTTGAAGGTGTTGTAAATGATGCTATTAATATGAACCCCATTGTAGGTGCAAAAATTACTTTATTTGATGATAAAGGCAATGAAATAGCCTATATGGAAACCGATGAAAATGGCTTTTATCAAATTAATATTGATAGAAATCAAGATTATAAAATAGTTGCCAGTCAAGATAAATATATTGATGATTATAGAAACTTTACATCAAAAAATATTCAAACAGAACTTGTTACCATTGATGCTAACATGCTGTTAAATCCGGTACAAGACGTTATTAAACTAGCCGAATTAAATACCATTTATTTTGATTTTAACAAACATAACATAAGAGAAGACGCTGCATTAGAGCTAGATAAAATTGTAAACCTCATGCAAAATGATTATCCTGAAATGGTAATTAGAATTGAATCACACACAGATTCTAGAGGATCTTTAACTTACAATGATAAATTATCTATTGATAGAGCAAACTCAACATATGAATACCTAATTTCAAAAGGTATACATCCTGATAGAATTACTGCTCACGAAGGTTTTGGTGAACGTAGATTAACCAACGGATGTGAAGATGGTGAAAATTGTGAAGAAGAAGATCATCAATTAAACCGTAGAACACAATTTATTGTTGTAAAAATGGAATAAACAAAAAGCTAGTACTTGTATTCATTTACTATCTTACTAGTAGTTTTTTAATTTAAATTACCGCCCCTATGAAATTAAAAACATACATATTAAATGCTTTTGCTATACTAATTAGCATAAGTGCTTTTTCACAATATGGTGCGCAAAAAAAGGCAGACAAACTATTTAATACCTTTTCTTTTGCCAATGCAACAAAGGTATACCACAATCTTATTGATAAAAATTTCAATACAGAATATGCTATTAGGCAACTAGCCGATAGTTATGCTTACATGCGTAATGCAGATAGTGCTGTTGTCTATTACGAAAAAGTTTTACAGCAAAATAACGCTCCTAAAGAGTATTTATACAAATATGCACAAGCATTACGTGCAGTTGGTAAGTACAATGAATCTAGAACATATTTACAAAAATTTAAGCAAGCTGGTGGCGTAATGAACTCTCGCTTACTAAATAATGATGGTACTTTCTTAAACAATATATTTGATGCTAAGCAGCAATACTTTTTAAAAGATGTAAAATTTAACTCTAAATACAGTGATTTTGGAGCGTATAAACACAATGGTACAATATATTTTACATCATCAAGAACAGAAGGCGCCTCAACAAAACATGTTTACGGTTGGGATAACCAGCCTTTTTTAGATATATACACTACAAATAATATAACTGACAGTATTGTAAACAATAAATCTAGGCTAAAAGGGAAAGTAAATTCGGTGTATCATGATGGCCCTGTTACTATTACTAAAGATGGTAAAACCATGTATTTTTCTAGAACATCTTTCAGAAAAAATAAATTAGATAAAGACTCTAAAGGCACAAGTAATTTAAAAATATATAAAGCGACGCTTGTTAATGACACATGGACCAACATTGAAGAATTAAGCTTTAATAATAATGCCTACTCTAATGCACACCCCGCTTTAAACCACGATGAAACAAAACTGTATTTTGCTTCAGATATGCCAGGAGGTAACGGTGGATCAGATATTTATTATGTAGAAATACTTAATGATGGTAATTACGGCAAACCTGTTAATGTTGGAAACACTATTAACACCTATAAAAATGAACGTTTCCCGTTTATTAACACTGAAGGTACTTTATTTTTTGCTTCCGATGGTCACCCAGGATTAGGCATGTTAGATATTTTTGCTGCTGTAAAAAACAGTAATAATAATTTTAATATTGTTAATTTAGGAGTGCCAGTAAATTCTAGTAAAGACGATTTCTCTTTTTTTCTGGATGATGATGGATTAACTGGATTTTTCGCTTCAAACAGACATGGCGGTGTTGGTAGTGATGATATTTATGCTTTTGATAGAATACCACAATTAACACTAGAAGGTAGTATTACCAATGCTTCAACTAATGCCCCAATAGAAAATGCCAAAGTTATTCTTAAAGATTTAAATGGTACTAAAATTGCAGAACTAACCACTGATGAAAATGGTAATTATGAAATAAATTTAGAAAGAGACACTGACTATATTGTTGAAGTTTTAAAAGAAAACTTTATTGACAAATCAATAAAAGTCTCTACAAAAAACATAGAAAAAAGTACAACTAAAATAACTAACAACGTTTCTTTACAACCCAAAGCAGTTGAAGAAGCGCCTAGTTTAGATAATTTAAGTACTATTTATTTTGATTTTGATACGTCTAACATTAGAAAAGATAGTGGTGAAGCATTAGATAAAATAGCTGAGATATTACTAGTTAAATACCCAAATATAGAAATTAGTATTGCATCGCATACAGATTCTAGAGGCCCTAGTAATTACAATAAAATGTTATCTCAAAAAAGAGCTAATGCTACGTTTAAATACTTAATTAATAAAGGTGTTCCTGAAAGTAGAATTAAAGGCTACACAGGTTATGGCGAAGAACAATTAGTAAATAATTGTAACAATAATACTAAATGTACTGAAGCTGAACATCAACAAAATAGACGTACGCAGTTTACTATTATTACATCAAACTAAAACCAATTAGAAATTCTATATATTTCTCACTAAAAGCCTTTGTAAATTAATACAAAGGCTTTTTATTATTCTTTTAATCATCATAAATAAAACAATAAATCCTCCCTTTAAAGAGAGGATTTATATACCTAAAGCTAAATTTAATAACCTGTAGTTATTAATATAACACTTAAAATGAATAAAACGTAACGTATAGCGTGCCTATTTGCCATACGCTTATTTAAACATAAAAGGTTATGGGTTTACGTAACCATTATAGGGTATAATGCAACGTTATTTTTTAATGAAGATGTTGGTGAAATACCAACGCCCTTTGTCGTTTTGTTCAGCTGAAATATCACAATTTGTAAAATCGCCTTCAATTGTTGCTCTATGGCCTTCACTTTTTAACCAAGCTTTAACAACAGTTTCGGCAGAACTATAGCCATAAGCTACATTTTCGGAAACAGATTTTGCGCCAGCATTAGATTTTAAATAATCGCTTCTAGTAAAAAAATTATGATGAGACACATCGCCTGTGTCAAGCATATAATCTGTGTGTGTAAAAGCAACAGATTTAATAATTTGTAAATCTTGTAAAGGATTTAAGCCTATAGATAACCGGTGATTGTTAATGTGTTCTAAAACTTCAATTTCTATAGTTTTAGTTTGTGGGGTTACGGTACTTAATTCTAACAATTCAACTTTATCGTCAATACTGTCTGTGGCGCAAGAAACGCACAATACAGCAAACAATGCCAATGTTGGCAGTTTAGCTAATAACTTCATAAGTAGGTAAATTTAGATTTGGTATTATAAATTTAAGGTTAACCTACTTATAAAGTGTTAATGAAATGTTAAAATCTATTAAAAGCATGTTTTTAATCGCAAATACATGCATTTAATCGATTAAAAATAGTCTAAAATGTTAAAAAAAAGCTTTTAAACGATATTTTAAGGAGATAATCGATTTATAAGCCAGTTATAATCTTCCTGTAATTGATATCGTATTCTGTCATGCAATCTGTTTGGTCTACCTTGCCAAAATTCAATTTCAACAGGTTTAACTATATAACCACCCCAATGTGCTGGTCTTTGTATTTCTTTACCTTTGTAGGTTTTTTCTAAGTTTATAAGTTTGTTTTCAATATAACTCCTGCTTTCTATAACTTCACTTTGGTTTGAAACTAATGCCCCTAATTGGCTGCCTCTTGGTCTAGACTCAAAATAACCATCACTTAGGTTTTCGGCAATTTTACTGGCTTTTCCTTTAATTATAACTTGTCTTTCGGCTTTATGCCAAAAAAAAGATAAACATACATTTGGATTTTTTTCAATGGCTTTGCCCTTTTCACTTAAATAATTGGTATAAAAAATAAAGCCTTCAAAAGTATATTTTTTTAGTAGTACTACCCTACTTTTTGGAAAACCATCTAAACCAATTGTTGAAATTGTCATGGCATTATTTTCATCTTCTGTAAAAAAGGCATCAACTTCAAAAAACCATTTTTGAAATAATTCCATTGGGTTTTCTGGAGCGTCGGCTAAAAGTAAAGCTCCTTTTTCATAAGATTTTCTGTAATTACTTAAATCGTTTTCCATAAATTAAATTAACACAAACTTTACTTTTTATTATAATTAATATTAATGTAAAATATTGTATATTAGTGTATAGGATTATTTTTTGAAGCCATTATTGCTATAAACCTCTTCTCAAATTTTAAAAATACTCAAATTAATTGTTTGTATTATGCGCTTCGAAACTACTAATTATTTTAAAAACAACAACAGCTATAAACATGTTTTATCTTTTGGTACATTTTACCTTTGTGAAAATTTTTATGTAGCCGAAATTAATGAAGGTGTACATATTGATTATAGTTTGTTAAAAGCGTTAATGGAAGATTTGGTTAGTTTTTATGGTGAACATTCAAAAATAGGTTTTATTGCTAACAGAATTAACTCATACTCTACTAACCCGCAATGTTTTAATAAAATTGATGCTGAATATAATTTTGTTACCGCTAGTGCTTTTGTTTTATACAGTGATTTGGCTTTTGGTAATGCTTCTATTGAAAAAATGATTACAAATAAAAGTATTAAACGTTGCGAAAGTTTAAATGAAGCTATTGAATGGATTTCAAATTTAAAAGAACTTGTGGTGCTTAAAAGTTGAAAACTTTACCATCTTGAGCCAACACAACATTATTAAAAACTTGTTCTGCCTCTAATTTAAAGTCGTTTATATCTTTATATCGTGTTGAATAATGCCCTAAAATTAACGTATTGGTATTTGCTTTTTTAGCAATGGTTGCCGCTTCTTTAGCTGTTGAATGTTTGGTGCGCTCTGTTAAATGTGCTTGTGTTTCTAAAAAAGTAGATTCGTGATACAGCACATCTACATTTTGTATTATAGGTACAATATCTTCTTTGTACATAGTATCACTACAAAAGGCATAACTTTTAGGTTTTTTGGCAGGTTTGGTTACCGTTTCATTTTTAATAGTATCACCGTTTTCATTAACTATATCAAAACCTTGTTTTAGTTTGCGGTAGTATGCAACATTAATATTAGCATCTGTTGCAGCGTTAATATCTAACTTTCTGTCGCCTTCTTTTTCTTTGAATAAAAAACCGTTTGTATATATTCTATGATTTAAAGGAATGGTATGAACTTCAACTTTATCATCTTCAAAAATACATTGCGAATTGGTTTCTGTAAGTTCATGAAAAATGAGCTTATAATTGGTCCAAGAATCTGCCAACTTCATTTGCAAGGTAATTATTTCTTTAATGCCTTTAGGGCCATAAATATGCAAATCTGCTTCTCTACCTAACAACCTAAACGTTGAAATTACGCCAACTAAACCAAAAAAATGATCGCCGTGTAAATGCGATATAAATATGTGTTTTATGCGGCTAAACTTTATTTTATGTTTTCTAAGTTGTACTTGTGTACCTTCACCACAATCAATTAAAAACATATTTCCGCGCATCTCTAAAACTTGAGAGGTAGGATTGGTTAAAATTCTTGGTGTGGCACTGTAACAGCCTAAAATAGTTAATTTCATAAGGTTAAAAGCCTAAATCGCGTTCCATTTCTTCCATTTCAATAATATCATAAGCCTCTTGTAATGTTGGCACTACAACAATTTCATCTGGAACTTCATCAAAATTTACTTTATTAGTAACTATTATAAACGAATGTTTGGCAGCTCTGTGCGTGTTTGATAATTGTAAAAACTCAATAAGTTCTTCTAGCTTTATGGGCTTTAACGTTGTTAAATTAATAATTACGTTATTATTTTTAAACTTTGGGTATAACGCCTGAATTTTTTTAACCAACTCAATAACGGTAGCTTTTTCTTGTGTTATTATGGTTGTATTTTCTTTTTGATCAAAAATCATAGCTATTGTTTTATTTTTGAGGCTAACAAATAGATTACGGCCATTCTTATGGCTACGCCGTTTTCAACTTGATTTAAAATGATGGATTGATTAGAATCTGCCACATCACTAGTAATTTCAACACCTCTATTAATTGGTCCTGGGTGCATTATTGTAATTTCTTTATCTAAAGAATCTAAAAAGGCTTTGTTTACACCAAATTGTTGTGTGTATTCTCTGGTTGAAGGGAAATAACTAATATCCATGCGTTCATTTTGCACTCGCAACATATTGGCTACATCACACCAATTTAACGCTTTACGCAGGTTTGTTTCTACTTTTACACCTAATTCACTAATATATTTAGGCAATAGTGTTTTTGGGCCACAAACCATAACTTGGGCACCTTGTAATTGTAAAGCAAATATATTTGAAAGCGCCACTCTACTGTGTAAAATATCGCCCACAATAACCACTTTTTTACCAGCTACATCGCCTAATTTTTCTCTTATAGAATACGAATCTAACAAGGCTTGTGTTGGGTGTTCATGTGCGCCATCACCTGCATTTACAATGCTTGCTTTTACGTGTTTAGATAAAAATATACCTGCTCCCGGATTGGGGTGACGCATAACAACCATATCAACTTTCATTGATAAAATATTGTTTACTGTATCTATAAGTGTTTCTCCTTTTTTTACTGAAGATTGCCCTGATGAAAAGTTTATAACATCGGCAGATAAGCGTTTTTCGGCTAATTCAAACGATAATTTTGTTCTGGTTGAATTTTCAAAAAACAAGTTTGCAATGGTAATATCTCTAAGCGAAGGTACTTTTTTTATAGGCCTATTAATTACTTCTTTAAAATGATCTGCCGTTTCAAAAATTAGCTCAATATCTTTTGGGTTAAGATATTTTATTCCTAATAAGTGGTTTACACTTAATTCGCTCATTTTATTTACTTAAATTTTAATGTTTTTAATTTAAAATGCTTCACAATAAAAACCAAAAACGTATTATTTTTCAATTAAATACACGGCATCTTCTGCTTCGTTTTCTTGCCAATGTACTATTACTTTTTCATTATTAATGGCATCAACTTGCCTGCCTCTGTAGTTAGGTTGTATTGGTAAATGCCTACTAAAACGCCTGTCAATTAAGGTTAGCAGCTCAATTTCGTTTGGTCTGCCAAATGATTGTATAGCTGTTAAAGCGGCTCTTATGCTTCGGCCTGTATACAAAACATCATCAATGAACACAATATTTTTATTTTCAACAAGAAAATCTACTTGAGTTGTGTTTGCTTTTAGCGGTTTGTCTCCTCTTCTAAAATCATCTCTATAAAATGTAATATCTAATTGGCCTTGTTTTACGTTTTTTACGTTGTATTGATCTTTAAGTATTTTAGAAATTCTGTTTGCCAAATAAACGCCTCTTGGTTGTAAACCAATTAAAACGGTGTTTGAAAAATCGTTATGTTTTTCAATAAGTTGACAAGCCAATCGGTGAAGAATGATGTTTACTTCTTTTGTGTTTAGTAAAACTTTTTGACTCATATACTAATCCAAACGGTTTGGAGAACAAATGTAGTGTAAAATTTTAGAAGTTGAAATTTTAGAAGTTGAAAGATTATATTGTTTAAGAAACTATATGTTTTAAATAGAAAAAGCCTTCAATTTCTTGAAGGCTTTTTAAAATTTATAAATGAATTTCTGTTTTTACAGAAATGAAAAACATTATTTAATTATGCTTTTCCGTCCATTTTATCTTTAAGAGCTTGTAAAGCATCATTAGCATCACCTAAAGTTGGTTTAGCTTCAGCAGCAGCTGCGGCAGCTTTTTTAGCGGCAGCTTTTACATTTTTAGCTTCTTCTTCTCTAAATATTGCTGTATGCGATGCTACAACACGTTTAAATTCTTTGTTGAATTCAATAATTTTGAAATCTGCAGTTTCACCTTTAGATAATTTGCTTCCGTCTTCTTTTTCTAAATGTCTAGAAGGTACAAATGCTACTATATCTTCGTTAAACTTAACTGTTGCTCCTTTGTCTACTAATTCTTCAATTGCACCAGAGTGTGTTGTATCTAAAGCAAATTCAGTTTCGTATTTATCCCAAGGGTTTACAGTTGTTTGTTTGTGACCTAAAGATAATTTACGTCCTTCAACATCTAATTCTAAAACAACAACATCTAACTTATCTCCTACAGCACAGAATTCACTTGGGTGTTTAATTTTCTTAGTCCAAGATAAATCTGAGATATAAATTAACCCGTCAATACCTTCTTCTAATTCAACAAATACACCAAAGTTAGTAAAGTTACGTACAATACCTGTGTGTTTAGAGCCTAATGGGTATTTAGTAGTAATATCTGTCCATGGGTCTGGAGTTAATTGCTTAATACCTAAAGACATTTTACGCTCTTCTCTATCTAGAGTTAAGATAACTGCTTCAACTTCATCTCCTACAGAAACGAAATCTTGTGCAGAGCGTAAGTGTGTAGACCAAGACATTTCAGATACGTGAATTAAACCTTCAACACCATCAGCAACTTCAATAAATGCACCGTAATCTGCAATTACAACTACTTTACCTTTTACTTTATCACCTACTTTAACCTCTTCAGCTAATGCTTCCCAAGGGTGTTTGCTTAATTGTTTTAATCCTAATTGAATTCTAGATTTATCTTCATCAAAATCAAGAATTACAACATTTAATTTTTGATCTAACTCAACAATTTCGTTAGGGTGGTTAATTCTAGACCATGATAAGTCTGTAATATGAATTAAACCATCTACACCACCAAGATCAATAAATACACCGTAAGACGTTATGTTTTTAACAACACCTTCTAGTACTTGACCTTTTTCTAACTGACCAATAATTTCTTTCTTTTGTTCTTCAATATCAGCTTCAATAAGTGCTTTATGAGAAACAACAACGTTTTTAAACTCGTGGTTGATTTTTACAACCTTGAATTCCATAGTTTTATTTACATACTGGTCGTAATCTCTAATTGGTTTTACGTCAATTTGAGATCCTGGTAAGAATGCTTCAATGCCAAAAACATCTACAATCATACCACCTTTAGTTCTGCATTTTACAAAACCGTTAACAATTTCACCAGTGTCATGCGCTGCGTTTACGCGGTCCCATGCTTTAATTACTCTTGCTTTTCTGTGAGATAATACTAATTGTCCTGTAGCATCTTCACGTACATCAATTAATACTTCTACTTTATCACCAACTGCTAAGTTAGGGTTGTAGCGAAACTCGTTTAATGAAATTACACCTTCAGATTTTGCGTTGATATCAATAATTGCATCTCTATCAGAAATGTGTACTACTGTACCTTCAACAACTTCATCATTTAAAGTGTCTACAAAGTTTTCGGCTACTAATTTTTCAAATTCTTCAAGTTGTTTACCGTCAACTTCATCAATACCTTCTTGGTAATTGTGCCAGTTAAACTCTTTTAAAAATTTTTCAGGATTAGCTTGTGCTTCAGATACTACTGGAGCTTCTTTTACAGTTGAAGTTTCTTGAGTTTCAACTTCAGGATTTTTTGCTTCTTCAGCCATTTAATAAGTAAACAATGGTTTTATTTATTATTATTGTAAATAAATACACATTGTAATTTGTATTCTGTATGCTTGAAAAGAATTAAGCAAATAACACACAGAAGTGTTAATTTTACTAGTGTTTCAGCCCTTTTATCTTTTCACAATTCGCTAAAAGGAGTGCAAAAATAACTATTTTTAACCTAATTACCTAAAAATGAACTCATAATATTTTGTGACTTAATACAAAATAATGTGTCTTATTTAATAGAAACATAAATTTAAAATTGGTTTATACCTAATAAATTTAATTATATTTAACCTTAACATTAATACAAATTTTTTAAACATGGCAGTAAAAGCAAAATACCAAGACGTTTTAGATTTAGGAGAAACTTTAAACATTCAAAACGGAGATGTACAAATTGAAGGTGATGTTCTTAAAGTTTTTGGAACAGCAAACACCCAATACGAAAAAAACTTAATTTGGGATAAAATTAAAGAAATTGGAGGTGAAAATCCAACAGATATCATGGCCGATATTAAAGTGGCTGATGAAACTGTGTACCACAGACATATAGTAAAAAGTGGCGAAACTTTAGGTAAAATTGCTAAGCATTACTACAAAGATGCCATGAAATACAAAGAAATTTTTGAAGCAAACACAAACATTTTAAAAAACCCAGATGTAATTCACCCAGACCAAGAGTTGGTTATACCAAACCTATAATAAAAGTATATTTATTGTAGATACAAAAACATAAATTTTATATAAATGCGTGCTTTAAAAATGTTTTTTTTTGAAGTACGCATTTTTTTTTCTCAAAACTTTTCTTTTACTTGAACATAAAACCACTAAAACTAATTACTTATGATGAGAAAAATTGCGTATTTATTTTTAATGCTACCCTTTATACTATTTGCACAACAAAAAACAGAAATTAAAGGTATTATTATAGATGAATTTAATGAACCTGTACCTTTTGTTGCTATTGGTATAGTTGAAAAATACATTGGAACAGCAAGTACTGAAGATGGCGAGTTTTCGTTTTTTATAACTCAAAATGAGTTTCAAGATTCCTTATCCATTTCAAGTTTAGGATACGACCCTTTTAAGATTAAAGTGGCAGATTTCTTAAAATTAGAAAAAAAAGAAATAATTTTAAAAGAAACCGTTACTGAATTAAACGAAGTTACATTACTAATTCCTAGTAATTATGTAATTAATGCTTTAAAAAAGCTAAAAGAAAATACAATAAGCAAAACACATCAATTGGAATTTTTGTTTAGAACTGCAGTTACTGAAGGTGATAAAGCTAAACTTTTAGTTGAAAACTATATAAAAGTTAAAGATAGAGGTCCTGCTTTTTATTTTGGAGAAGTTCAAGTGGCTGAAAGTAGAAAATCTGCCGATTATCGTATATGGAAACCTAAGCATAATTGGCATCAAATTAATGTTGTAGCGCATATTAATCCTATAAGACCAAATGATTCTGGACATGCTAGAAACATTAAAAAGTTTATTTGGAAGAAAATTGGGGATTCATCATATGAAGGTGAAGATGTTGTAATTCTTGAAGGTCAAAACCCAAAGAAAAAATGGGAAAAAATTAAACTATTTATAGGTGTAGACACCTTTAAAATTTATAGGATAGAGAGAGGTAATACTTTATTTATTTACAAAAATTATAAAAACGGAAAACTAGTTTTAAGTTATTATAAACATGATTGGCACTTATCTAAAGACCGTATACCTAAAGAGTATTGGAACACGCCTGTAATAAACTCACATTTTAAAGGTGAAGCATTCTTGTATAATGTTGTTACAGATAAAAAGAATATTAAAGTTGTTCCTTACGGAATAAACGTAGATGCTCACTTAATTGATTTACCTTACAATGCCAATTTCTGGAAAAATTTAAGCTTACCACCAGACACTAAATTTTACAAAAGCATAAGAGAAGGTTTAGAGGCTGCCTACGGTGTTCCGTTAGAAAAACAATACGAATTAATTAATAATTAAAAATTATATGAAAAAAATATTTTACACACTAACCTTGTTTTTAATAGGTTTTATAAATATACAAGCACAACAAAAAACAGAAATAAAAGGTACTATTTTAGATGAATTTAATGAACCGGTTCCCTTTGTTGCTGTTGGTATTGTTGAAAAATACATTGGTACAGCAAGTACCGAAGATGGTGAGTTTGCTTTTTCTATAACACAAAATGAACTTAAAGACACCATATCTGTATCTAGTTTAGGTTATAACCCTTATAAAATAGTTGTTGAAGATTTTTTAAAGCTTGAAAAAAAAGAAATTATTTTAGTTGAAACTATTACAGAACTTGATGCAGTTACACTATTAGCACCAAAAGATTACGCACTAAATGCTATTAAATCTTTAAAAGACAACACAATTAGTAAGCCACATTTATTAGAGATTTTATATAGAGCTTCTTCAACTGAAGAAAATAAAGCCAAATTTTTTGTTGAAAATTATATAAAAATTAGAGATAGAGGTCCTGCATATTACATGGGTCAAGTTGAGATAGCAGAAGCAAGAAAATCTGCCGATTATAGATACTGGAAGAGAAAACAATGGAGACACCCCATACAAGGTATGTTTGAGCTTAACCCATTTAGGCCTATGGCTTCTCAACATGCCAGAAATTTAAAAAAGTTTTCTTGGAAAAAAATTGGAGATTCTTCTTATGATGGTGAAGATGTTGTAATACTGCAAGGGCAAAGTAATGTTTACGATTGGGAAAGAATAAAATTATACATTGGTGTAAACAATAGTAACGTTTATAGAATAGAACGAGGAAACTCACTTTATATATATAAAAAACATACTAATGGAAAAATGGTATTAAGCTATTACAGAAATTCATGGAAATTTCCAAAAGATAAAATTCCTAAAGAATTACTGGGTACACCAGCAGAAACTTTACAATATAAATCTGAAGCTTTTGTACTAAACGTTGAAACAGATAAAAAGAAAATACGAGTAATTCCTTATGGCGTAGAAAAAGATGTTAATGATTTAGATGTAAAATACAACCCTGAATTTTGGAACAATTTAGTTATGCCTCCAGACACCAAATTTTATAAACAAATTAAAACCGAATTAGAAGGTTTATTTGGTGTGCCTTTAGAAACACAATATAAATTAGTAAATAAGTAATAACGTAAAAAAGGCGAAGATTAAAAACTTCGCCTTTTTTATTTCTTATTATTAAAGTTATTATATAAAATCACTCCGTATCTTCTAAAGTCATTTTAACTAACATCAAAATTTTTTCAAACTGTTCTTTAAGTGATAAATTAGAGTTATCAATTTCAATAGCATCATCTGCTATTATTAATGGTGAGTCTTTTCTTGTAGAATCTAAATAATCACGTTCTTGCACATTTTTAAGTACGTTTTCATACGTTATATCATCACCTCTATCTGTAAGTTCTTTGTAACGCCTTTGCGCTCTAGTTTCGGCAGATGCTGTCATAAATAACTTTAATTCAGCATTAGGAAACACTACGGTACCAATATCGCGTCCATCCATAACAACACCTTTATCTTTGCCTAATTGTTGCTGAATTGTTACTAATTTTTGTCTGACTTCAGATACTGCAGCCACTTTACTAACAAAACTTGAAACTTCAAGAGTTCTTATCTTTTTTTCAACATTAATTCCGTTTAAATAAACTTCAGCAAAACCTAAATCTTCATTATAAGTAAAGCTAATATTTACTTTATCTAATTGATAAATTAATGCTTCAACATTAAAATCATCTTTTAAAATTAGCCCTTCTTGCATTGCATAAAGCGTAACAGCTCTATACATGGCTCCAGAATCTACATAAATATACCCTAAATGATTTGCTATTTGTTTAGCTACCGTACTTTTTCCGGTTGATGAAAACCCATCAATTGCAATGGTTATTTTGTTCATTTTTTAGATTTGAAATGCAAAAATACTTCAATTTTATAAAAATAAATAACCAAAGTACTTAACTGAGTTTATTAATTTAAATCTATTTGTAAGCCAAAGAAATTTGAATTGGCTGCACTTGTGTATTTAGCGTGTGTATAACTAAAACGCATTTTATTCATTTTTATAGAAATACCAGCAGATAAACCTGAAAAATTACGCTGATCTACAATACGCAACTCTTCACCTCTTCTAAAATTATAGCCTAATCTAATATTGAATCCGCCTTCAGGAAATAATTCGGCTCCTAAAATAGTATGCCTTATAACCTGACCTAGAAATCCCACTTTTTCATTAGATTGGTTACCGTTTAAATCGCTTGTAGATCTTGCCGGATTTGATGCTGCAATGGGCCATTGCTGCAAATTTTCTAAAGTTACATGCCAACGAATTGGCACATTTTCTAAACGTTGTGATAAGCCTAAGCTTACTTCAAAAGGTAATGTTTCTTGCAAGCCAGCATATGTTGTAATTTGTGTGCCAAGGTTTCTAATTACTAAAGCGGCATTAAAATCTAAATACTCATTTATATAAATTAAACCAACATCAACGGCTGCACCAAATGATGTGTATTGTTCTAATTTTGAACTTATCAATTTCAAATTACCGCCTAAATAAAAATCTGAATATCCAATTTGGCGAGCATAACCAAATGACAAAGCGGCTTCGCCCCCTGAAAAAGTTCCTGTGGCATTTCCTTGTTCGTCATACCCATCAAAAGAGCCATAATTTATATATGTTACACCTGCGTGAAATGTTTGTGTTCTTCTATCTAAAGTGTAAGCATATGCAGCAGTACCATAACTTATGCCGCCTAAATAACTGGTGTAATTTACGGCCAATTGGTTATCCATTTCAACATTAATTGTTGCTGGGTTAAATAAGGCTTGTGTTACATCATAATCTACATTAGTTAGTACTTTTCCGCCTAAAGCAGCTTGTCTTGGAGAAGCTATTAAATTTAGAAATTGATACGTGTGTTCGCCTCCAATTTGTGCAAAAATTAAAGAGCAAAAACACAAACAATTAAACGTGATTATTTTTCTAAACATATATTTACCGTACAAATAACGTAAATCTATCTTAAAAACGATACTATGTTTTTTTTATTTTATAAAAAAATGTCATTATAAACAATAGGTTTAAAATGACATTTTTAATTTTAAATATTACTTACTAAAGTTTTTTAGCATTTTTTACTTTTTGGTTTGTGAGTGCTATTTTAATAACATCACTCATGTCTTGCACGTAGTGGAATGTTAAACCTTTTAAATATTCAGGTTTTATTTCTTCAATATCACGTTTATTATCTTCGCAAAGTAAAATTTCTTTTATTCTTGCGCGTTTTGCTGCTAAAATTTTCTCTTTTATACCGCCTACTGGCAGTACTTTACCACGTAAAGTAATTTCGCCTGTCATGGCTATACTCTTTTTTACTTTACGTTGTGTAAATAATGAAATTAATGATGTTAACATGGTTACACCCGCACTTGGCCCATCTTTAGGTGTAGCACCTTCAGGCACATGAATATGCACGTTATACTTATCAAAAACTTCAGGGTTTATACCAAATTCATCAGCATGAGATTTTATATATTCCATGGCAATGGTAGCCGATTCTTTCATGACTTTACCAAGGTTACCGGTAATTGTTAAAGCACCTTTTCCTTTAGATAAAATAGATTCAATAAACAAAATATCACCACCAACACGTGTCCATGCCAACCCAGTTACAACACCAGCAACATTATTATTTTCGTATTTATCACGCTCTAATTTTGGGCTTCCAAGTACATCAATAACATCGTCATTTGTTACTTTTATATTATAATCTTCTTCCATAGCTATATTTTTTGCTGCAAAACGCACCATTTTAGCTATTTGTTTATCTAAACCACGTACACCCGATTCTCTGGTATAACCTTCAACAATTTTTTCTAGTTGTGGTTTTCCTATTTTAAGATTATCGGTATTTAAACCGTGTTCTTTTAATTGCTTTGGAAGTAAATGACGTTTACCTATTTCTACTTTTTCTTCAATAGTATAACCTGTTACATTGATAATTTCCATACGGTCTAACAACGCAGGTTGAATGGTTGCTAAACTGTTTGATGTAGCAATGAACATGACTTTTGAGAGGTCATAGCCCATTTCTAAAAAGTTGTCATAAAACTCACTATTTTGTTCAGGGTCTAAAACTTCAAGCATTGCTGAAGAAGGATCTCCTTGATGCGAGTTTGATAATTTATCAATTTCATCTAAAACAAACACAGGGTTTGATGTGCCTGCCTTTTTTAAACTTTGAATAATACGCCCTGGCATAGCGCCTATGTAGGTTTTTCTGTGACCTCTAATTTCAGCTTCATCACGTAAACCACCTAAAGAAATTCTAACATATTCGCGCCCTAACGCTTCGGCTATAGATTTTCCTAAAGATGTTTTACCAACTCCTGGAGGACCATAAAGACATAGGATTGGCGATTTCATATCATTTCTTAACTTCAAAACCGCTAAGTATTCAATAATGCGTTTTTTCACATCATCTAAACCGTAATGGTCTCTGTCTAATATCTTTTTAGCGCGTTTTAAATCGAATTTATCTTTGCTGAATTCATTCCAAGGTAAATCTAAAAACAGCTCTAAGTAATTACGTTGAATTGAATATTCGGCCACTTGCGGGTTCATGCGCTGTAGTTTGGCTATTTCTTTTTCAAAATGCTTAGCTACTTTGTCATCCCAATGTTTTTCTTGGGCTTTGGCTTTCATGTCTTCAATCTCTTCGTCATGACTTACACCGCCCAATTCTTCTTGAATAGTTTTAATTTGTTGGTGTAAAAAATACTCGCGCTGTTGCTGGCTCATATCCATCTGCACCTTAGACTGAATATCGTTTTTAAGCTCAAGTCTTTGGAATTCTACATTCATATGTTTTAATGTAGCCAAAGCACGTTGTTTTAAATCGTTTATTTCTAAAAGTGATTGTTTTTCAGTAACCGATAAATTCATGTTTGAAGACACAAAATTTACCAAAAACGAATTGCTTTCAATATTTTTTATAGCGAAAGAAGCCTCACTTGGAATGTTAGGGCTTTCTTTAATGATTTCTAAAGCTAAATCTTTGATAGATTCTATAATGGCTGTAAACTCTTCATTGTTTACCGCAGGTTTTGCCTCTGGTAAGTCTCTAATAGTGGCATTCATGTAAGGTTCTTCAGTAAGCACTTCGGCTACTTTAAAACGTTTTTTACCTTGAATAATAACAGTTACATTGCCATCGGGCATTTTTAAAACACGTAAAATACGCGCTACAGTACCTGTTTCATGAATATCTTTTGATGAAGGGTTTTCAACAGATTCGTCTTTTTGGGCCACAACACCAATAACTTTGCTGCCTTTGTTGGCATCGTTTATAAGTTTTATTGATTTGTCTCTGCCAGCAGTTATAGGTATTACTACACCAGGAAACAATACGGTATTTCTTAAAGATAAAATAGGAAGTGTTTCTGGCAACGCTTCATTATTTATGGCCTCTTCATCTTCTGGTGTCATTAGTGGAATTAACTCTGAATTTTCATCGAATTCCTGAAATGACAAACTGTCTAGTGTTATAAAATTAGATTTTTTCATATATATTTTCAAGTCAATATGTCATAATTAAACACATTAACTTCATTTTTTTAATTAGCAAAAACTATTAATTATTTAAATATCAATTACTTAACAAAACACTTATTGATATTACACAGTTATAAGGTCAATACTTATGCCATTCATTATAACTAGATATAAAACTTTGAAGTATTAAAGCTTACCTGCACGTTTTAAAACAAATAATAATACAATTGGTACAGCCAGTAATATTACCATGAGTAAATTGCGCTCAAACAACCACGATGCCATAAATAACGTGAGTATATAACCACCAATGGCTCCGCCAAAATGCGCATCATGCCCAATGTTTCCCAAACGTGTTTTCATACCATAAATTGAGTATAATAAATAGCCTATACCAAAAACATATGCCGGAATTGGTATGGGAATAAAAAACATATGCAAACTCATTTCGGGTCTTAATAAAATAGCTGCGTATAAAACACCTGTTACTGCACCACTAGCACCCACAGCGCTATAATGGTATTCGTTTTTATGAAAATAAAGTGATAGTAAATTCCCTAAAATTAAACTGCCTAAATACACTAAAATAAAACCACCATTACCCAAAAAATCTATAACAATGTTTGCAAAGAAAAACAGCGTAATCATGTTAAAAAGTAAATGTTGCATATCTACATGCAAAAAACCAGAACTAAACATGCGTATTTGCTCACCACGCTGTATACCGCCAACATGAAATTTATACTTATCAAAAAAACCATAATCATTAAAACCTTTTAATGATACCACTACATTGGCTGCAATAATTACAATTGTTATTATATCTAAATTCATAATGTGATAACGTTTAAAATGAAAATACTTTATTTTTATTTTGTAAAAACAAAAACACGTACTTTTGCGGCTACAAATGTAAAATTAATTCATGCAATTTATAATTTATATTATTGTTTATCCGCTATTATGGTTTATTTCTAAGTTGCCTTTTAAATTACTTTATTTAATTTCAGACGGTATTTATATTATACTCTATCGTATTTTTGGCTACAGAACAAAGGTTGTTACAAATAATTTAAAACTTGCTTTCCCTGAAAAATCAGAAAAAGAAATAGCTACAATTAGAAAAAAATTCTATCATCATTTATGTGATATGATGGTAGAGGCTATAAAATCTATAAGTATTTCTGAAGCTGAGATGCAAAAACGCTATGTTTTTACCAATTTAGATATAATTCATCAACTTGAAAAACAGAATAAAAGTATTGTTTTATTAATGGGACATTATGCTAGTTGGGAATGGATTTTTATTTTGCAAACACATGTTAAGCACAAAGGTTACGCCGTTTATAAAGCTTTAAGTAATAAATATTTTGATAAACTGATAAAGCGCATTAGAGCAAAATATAATAGCCACTTAATTACTACTAAAAAAACATTTACAACACTTATTGAGGCTAAAAAAAATAATGAATTAACGCTTAATGGTTTTGTTTTTGACCAATCTCCATTGTTACGTAAAGCCCTACATTGGAAAGAATTTATGGGTATTAGAGTTCCTGTACATGTGGGTGCCGAAATACTAGCAAAAAAACTAGATATGGCTACTGTGTTTTTAAAGGTGAAAAAGATAAAAAGAGGATATTATGAAGCTACTTTTTCAACAATTACAAACAACCCAAAAGACCTTAAAAATTATGAAATTACAGACATTGCTTTAGAACGTGTTGAAGAACAACTTCATGAAGCTCCTGAATACTATTTATGGACACATAGAAGATGGAAACACCGTGGCAAAGAACCTAAATAATAATTATTTAGGTGTTGTATCTACAAAATCTGGATTCATTAAAACACGTCCTTCTTCTTTAGCTTTCATATACACTGCTTTTGATGGTCTTGGACGTATTCTATATTTTGTAGGATAGCCTGTTTCTCTTACAAAATCATCAGGTGTTCTTTGAGTTGGTAAAAAATCTTTTGTGGTTTCACGCATGGTTTTTAGTTTCATGCGCATATCATTTAAAATAAAATCATAATCTTTATTTTGGGCTAAATTATTTAGCTCATAAGGGTCTTTTTCTACATCATAAAGTTCTTCCTCTGGTCTTGGTATTTTAAAGCAATGCATTTGCGCATCAGTTAAAGTACCTTTATCACGTTCTTCTTTCATACTTTTCCATGTTAAATCTCTAATAATATCAGCAGAAGGTGTGTTTGGTAAATCTGGATAATAGTTTTTAATGTACTTGTATTTTTTGTTTCTAACAGCACGTGTATAATCTTCAAAATCATGAAAATGATCTTCAGCATACACATAATCTCTAATCTTTTTAGTAGTATCTTTTAATGTTGGCAATAAGTTAACACCTTCAAATTCTGGCAGTGGGTTTATTCCTGCCATCATTAAAAATGTTGGTGCAATATCAACCGAACTAACCAAATTAGTGTTTACGGTGCCCGGTTTTATATTTGCTGGCCATTTAATTATCCATGGTGTTTTAATACCACCGTCATACAAGGTGGTTTTATCTCTAGGAAAAGCTCTTCCGTTGTCTGAAATAAATAATACAACCGTATTTTCAGCAACGCCTTGGGCTTCAAGTTCTGCCATTACTTTTCCAATATAATCATCCATTCTAGCAATTTCATCATAATATAAAGCGAAATCTTTTTTTGATGCTTCAGTTTCTGGCATGTAAGGTGGGATTACGGCGTCATCAGGACTGTATGGATTGTCGCTAATACCTTCGTAAAACGGACGATGTGCATCAAAAGAAGCTAGCCACGTAAAAAATGGTTTGTCTTTTGGTCTTTCTTTTAAAAGTTTAATCCATTCATCGCAACCGCTACCATCACCTTTTAATCGTCTGTCTAATCCAATTGGAGCATCAATCCACTGCATTTCTAAAAGTGTATCAAAATCATCTCTCACAGGATCACCCATGTGATATTTACCAGCTAAACCTGTCCAATATCCTGCGTCTTTTAAAGCCTGCACAAAGGTGTTTTTGTTTTCTGGCAGAGGCCATGATAATTGTTCGGCATCAGTATTGTGCGGGTATAACCCTGAAACAATACTTGTTCTACTTGGGCTGCATGAACTTGTTGTTAAAAAAGCTTCTGTAAAAAGCATGCCCTCATTAGCCATTTTATTTAAATGTGGTGTTTTTACATTGGGGTGGCCGTAAGGTTGTGTATCATCCCAACTAACATCATCTGCAATTATTAAAACTATGTTTGGTTTTTCAATTTTTTGTGATGTATTTTTTTTTGAATTACACGATGTGAAAACAATTGTAAAACAAGTTATAATGTAAAATAAGTAGTTTTTAAAAATCATAGTAATATTGATGGTTTAGGTAAATTTAAACATAAAAAAAGGCCGTTTTTACAAACGACCAATATTTACATAATTTCGATATTATTTTACTAATACAACATTTTAAATACCTGCTATTTCACTAAGTTCAGTAATAAATTTATTGGCCAAAGCATCGGCTTCATCTTGAGATTTTGCTTCGGTATAAATTCTAATAATAGGCTCTGTATTACTTTTACGTAAATGCACCCAATTTTCAGGGAAATCTATTTTTACACCATCAATGGTTGTTAGTTGTTCATTTTTATATCTGTTTTCTATGGTTTTTAATACAGCATCAACATCTAATTCTGGTGTTAATTGAATTTTCTTTTTACTCATAAAATAGCTAGGATACGTGTTTCTTAACTCACTAACCGTCATTTTCTTTTCGGCTAATAAACTTAAAAATAACGCTACACCAACCAACGCATCGCGCCCGTAATGTGATGATGGGTAAATGATACCACCGTTACCTTCGCCACCAATAACTACTTTATTCTTTTTCATTAGTTTTACAACGTTCACTTCGCCTACTGCACTTGCTTCATAGGTGCCTCCGTGTTTTTCGGTTACATCGCGTAAAGCTCTCGTTGAGCTCATGTTGCTTACTGTGTTTCCTGGTGTTTTACTCAAAACATAATCTGCACAAGCTACTAAAGTGTATTCTTCGCCAAACATATTTCCGTTTTCATCCATAAAGGCTAATCTATCAACATCAGGATCTACCACTATACCAAAATCGGCATTATGTTTTTTTACAGCCTCAGATAAATCGGTTAAATGTTCTTTTAAAGGTTCAGGGTTGTGTGGAAAATGCCCGTTTGGTTCGCAATATAGTTTAATAACTTCAACACCTAATCGTTCTAATAATAAAGGTATTGCAATACCTCCGGTTGAGTTTACACCATCAACAACAACTGTAAAATTAGCTTCTTCAATAGGTTTTACGGTTACTAAAGGTAAATCTAACACCTCAATAATGTGTAAATCTACATAGGCATCGTTTTTAGTTATTTTTCCTAAGCTATCTACATCAGCAAAATTAATGGTGTTACTTTCGGCTAACTCAAGTATTTTAGCGCCTTCATCAGCATCTAAAAATTCACCTTTTTCATTTAATAACTTAAGTGCATTCCATTGTTTTGGGTTGTGGCTTGCTGTAAGTATTATACCGCCATCGGCATGTTCCATTGGTACAGCAACTTCAACTGTTGGTGTGGTAGACAAACCTAAATTAACCACATTAATACCTTGGCCTATTAATGTGTTCATTACTAAATTCTGTATCATTTTACCAGAAATTCTTGCGTCTCTACCAACCACAACTGTGTAGTTGTCTTTTTTTCTGTTTTGTTTTACCCAAGCACCGTAAGCTGCTGCAAATTTAACAGCGTCAATTGGGGTTAAATTTTCACCTATTGCTCCGCCTATAGTGCCTCTAATTCCTGATATTGATTTTATTAATGTCATAATTATTAGTAGTTTTTGCAAACGTACATAATTTTTTTAGCTTGTATTTTAATTAAACTTAAAAAAATAAGAACATGATATTTACAGAACATTACATAATTAGTTTGTGTAATTATTTGTAAGTTTAAAGAATGAATTATTTAGCCCACATCTACCTATCTGGCAACAACAATCTTGTACAAATTGGCAATTTTATGGCCGATAGTATTAAAGGAAAAAAATACACTACATACCCAACACCCATACAAATTGGTATTTTACTGCACAGACAAATTGATTTTTTTACTGATACGCACCAAACTGTAAAAACCAGCAAAAAAAAACTTCAAAAAAAATATGGTTTATATTCTGGTATTATTGTAGATATACTTTATGATCATTTTTTAGCAAAAAACTGGAGTAACTATTCAAACACACCTCTTGAAATTTATACAGCCAATTTTTACAATAATTTGAATGAACATTATGAGTTACTTCCCACTCGAATAAAAAATATGATGCCTTATTTAACAACAGATAATTGGTTGTTAAGCTATGCTACCACCAATGGCATTGCTAAGGTTTTAAATGGCATGAATAAAAGAACTAAAAACAGGGCAAAAATGAACGAAGCTATTGTTGAACTAAATATGTTTTACAATGAATTTGAAGTTGAATTCACGTCTTTTTTTAAAGAGCTAATTATTTTTTCAGAAGAGAAACTTGAAGAAATATCAATACAATTTCAAGCTGCAAAATAGCTTTTTAGCACCTTTATTTTATCCGTTTATCTTTTTTCTTTTTTAAAATGAAATGTATTTAATAAATTAGTTTTAAAGAAAAATCACTTAACTCCCTATTCTACAGTGAAATTAAAGAAATTATTTAAAATCATTATTGGTGTCATTATATTTTTTACACTGCCAAGTTTACTTCTTTTTGGCTTTTTATACTTTAAGTATAATGAAGATTTACCACAAGGAACAACAGGTGTTGAAGCTGATGCCCTAGCCCATAAAATGCTTAAAGCTTTAAATTTTGAAGCTTATAAAAATACCGCTAATTTTGAATGGACTTTTAAACAAAGACACCATTACAAATGGAATAAAACAACTAATGAATGTGCTGTATTGTGGCAAGAATACAAAGTTGTTTTAAATTTAAATAATCCTAAAAAACATACAGCTTACGTACATAGTTTTAAAGTTGATGGCGATTTAGCCAACGATCTTATTGAAAAAGCAGTTAAATACTACAATAACGATTCTTTTTGGGTTTTTGCGCCATACAAAGTTTTTGATGAAGGTGTACAACGCAAACTTGTAACATTACCTAATAATAAAAAAGGTTTGTTAGTTACTTACACAACAGGCGGCAGCACACCAGGTGATTCTTACCTATGGATACTTGATACAAATTACAAACCCAAAGCCTTTAAAATGTGGACTTCCATTTTACCCATTGATGGCTTAGAAGCTTCATGGGCAGATTGGACTACCACACAAAGTGGCGCACAAGTGCCCACGTTTCATAAATTATTATTTTTAGGTATTGAAATTACCGATATTGAAGGTGTAAAGTAAAATTACTTACTTTTTTGGCCAACAAACTTATGGCTATCAGATTTAAAAAGCACATTAAAACTGGTTAAACTACCGTAAATTCTTGTAATATATTGTTGTAAATCTATTTTTTGTTGCGCATCTAAATCGCTGGCATTAACACGTTGTTCCATAACTCGCAATCTATCTCTTACCATTGTTATTTTATGAAAAAACTTATCAATAGGTAATTCATACGGTTTTAAATTTTCATCTGCTGGTTGTAAAATTAGTGTACCTCCTTTGTATTTATCGGCAATGGTTACAACTTCTGTAGCATCACTCCATTTTTTTAAAATATTTACCAAACTTGTTTCAACATCTAAAAAACTAACTGTATCAACATCATCATGCGCAGCTTCTATAACTTCAAAATCACTATTTAAATCAATAGTTTCTAATCCGTTTTCAATAAATGTTACCCAATAATGTTGAGATGTTACATTGGTTATAACACCTTTTCCGTATTCGTTATGGTTAATTCTAGAGCCTATTCCTAATAATTTCATTTGTCTTGTTTTTAGTTGTTATTATAATTTCAAAAATAAAATAACCTTTTTTATATCAAAATAGTTACTTGCTTAAATTTGGCTATTCTGTTTTCTTAATAAAACGTTAAAATTTTAAAAATAACATTAAAATAACAACCCCTTAATTTATACGGTATTCGCGCTTTTATTTAAGTAAAAAAGAATAAGAACATTCACAAAAAACACCTTAATAAACAAGTGAACATATAAAAATAAAAACACACCCTATAAAACTAAGGGGTTTGCTTAAAAACTATTGAAAAAAGGTAAAAGTTAAAGATTTCAAAAGCTATTTTTTATATGATTTTCATCAGTTATTTTCACGTTAAAGATCAGTATTAACTATAAAAATTAACATCATGAAAAAATTAAGTTTTGCCTTATTATTTGTTTTTGGAATTTCATTTGCAAACAACACAAACCCTAACGCATTATCCCAAAATGAACCAAAGGTTGGTGATGTTTTAGTTGTAAATGCTACCTCAAATACAAAGTACAATCATGTTTATTTTCCTAAATTAAATTTCATTGTGAAAAAAGGAAATTTAGCAACTTACAAACCAGTACACGGTGCCGAAGTAGTTGTTAAAGATGTGGAAAATAAAAACGGAAACACCTACGTAATTTTAGAGAAAAAAGATAATAGCAAATTCTTTGGCTATGTTAAACAAATTAAAGCAAACTATAACTACTCTTTAAACTCTGGAGAGCTAACAAAAATGTAATAGTTTTAAAATATTTTTTTTGACTAACTCACAAAAAGCTGCATTTTATGCGGCTTTTTTATTTAACAATTTTTAATATTTAACATAAACTGCAAGCTATAATTTTAAGAACGAATGTTGTAAATTAGCGCTTTTGCAAATTTATGAGTGAGTTTACAGATTTTATTGAAGTTAAAGGTGCTAGAGCCCACAACCTTAAAAATATTGATGTTGCAATACCAAGAGAAAAACTTGTAGTTATTACGGGGTTGTCTGGTAGTGGAAAATCGTCTTTAGCATTTGATACTATTTATGCCGAAGGACAACGCCGTTATATTGAAACTTTTTCGGCTTATGCACGCCAGTTTTTAGGTGGTTTAGAAAGACCCGATGTTGATAAAATTGACGGCCTCTCACCCGTTATTGCTATTGAGCAAAAAACAACTAGCAAATCACCACGTTCAACCGTTGGCACAATTACTGAAATTTATGATTTTATGCGCCTGCTTTTTGCACGTGCTAGTGATGCTTACAGCTACAATTCTGGCGAAAAAATGGTAAGCTACAGTGATGAGCAAATAAAAGAACTTATAAAAAAAGATTTTGAAGGTAAGCGCATAAACATTTTAGCGCCTGTAATTCGTTCTAGAAAAGGGCATTATCGTGAGCTTTTTGAGCAAATAGCAAAACAAGGCTTTGTTAAAGTTAGAACCGATGGTGAAATTAAAGACATCACCAAAGGTATGAAGCTAGACCGCTACAAAACACATGACATTGAAATAGTTATTGATAGATTGGTTGTAAATAATACCGCTGATAATGATAAACGCCTTACCGAAACCATAAATACAGCCATGTATCATGGCGAAGATGTGCTTATGGTTATTGATCAAGACACTCAAAAGGCACGCTATTTTAGCAGAAATTTAATGTGCCCAAGTTCAGGCATTTCATATCCAAACCCAGAACCCAATAATTTTTCGTTTAACTCACCAAAAGGTGCTTGCCCAAATTGTAATGGCATTGGCGAACTTTACAAAGTAAACCCAAGTAAAATAGTACCAGATGATTCACTTTCAATAAAAAACGGTGCTTTAGCGCCCCATGGCCCTGAGAAAAAAAGTTGGATTTTTAAACAGTTTGAAACCATTGCGCAACGCTTTGATTTTAAATTAACCGATGCTTACAAAGACATTCCTGAAGAAGCAAAACAAATGATTCTTTTTGGTGGAAACGAAAAGTTTACCATTGAAAGTAAAACATTAGGCGTAACTAGAAATTACAATATAGATTTTGAAGGTGTTGCCAATTTTATTGAAAACCAATACAAAACTGCCGAGTCTACATCATTAAAACGATGGGCAAAAGAATATATGGACAAAATTAAATGTCCGGAATGTGAAGGCTCCAGATTAAAAAAAGAATCACTTTACTTCAAAATAAACAATAAAAATATTGCTGAACTTGCCAATACTGATATTGTGGAGCTTGCAAATTGGTTTAATAATATAGATAAGCATCTTTCTAAAAAACAACTTAAAATAGCTGAGGAAATTCTAAAAGAAATAAAATCTAGACTCCAATTTTTACTAGATGTTGGCTTAGATTATTTATCATTAAACCGAAGCTCTAAAACCTTATCGGGTGGCGAAGCACAACGCATACGTTTGGCAACACAAATTGGTTCTCAACTAGTTGGTGTGCTTTATATTTTAGATGAACCTAGCATTGGTTTACATCAACGCGATAACGAAAAACTTATAAATTCACTCGTTTCCTTAAGAGATATTGGTAACTCTGTTATTGTTGTTGAGCATGATAAAGACATGATTGAACGTGCCGATTATGTAATAGATATTGGCCCAAAAGCGGGTAAATTTGGTGGCGAAATTATAAGCAAAGGCAATGTAAAAGAACTTAAAACACACAACACACTAACGGCACATTATTTAAATGGCACAAAAGAAATTGAAGTTCCAAAAAAACGAAGAAAAGGTAATGGTAATTTTTTAGAGCTTAAAGGTTGTACGGGTAATAACTTAAAAAACGTATCGGTAAAATTTCCTTTAGGAAAAATGATTGGTGTTACGGGTGTTTCGGGTAGTGGTAAATCTACATTAATTAATGAAACGCTCTACCCTATTTTAAATGCACATTATTTTAATGGTGTTAAAAAACCAATGCCGTACAAAAGCATTAAAGGCTTAGAGCATATTGATAAAGTTATAGATATTAACCAATCGCCCATTGGCCGTACACCACGAAGTAATCCTGCCACTTACACTGGTACATTTAGTGAAATTAGAAGCCTGTTTGCAAAAACACCCGAAGCCATGATACGTGGTTACAAACCCGGGCGTTTTAGTTTTAATGTTAAAGGTGGCCGTTGTGAAACTTGCCAAGGCGGTGGTTTACGTGTTATTGAAATGAATTTTTTACCCGATGTTTATGTTGAATGTGAAACTTGCCAAGGTAAACGTTTTAATAGAGAAACACTTGAAATTAGATACAAAGGAAAATCTATAAGTGATGTTTTAGAAATGACTATTAATGAAGCGGTTGATTTTTTTGAGCACATTCCAAAAATTTTCAAAAAATTAAAAACTATAAAAGATGTTGGTTTGGGCTATATAACACTTGGCCAACAAAGTACTACGCTATCTGGTGGCGAAGCACAGCGTATAAAATTAGCCACAGAACTTAGTAAACGAGATACCGGAAACACATTTTATATTTTAGATGAACCTACAACTGGGCTCCATTTTGAAGATATTAGAGTACTTATGCAAGTTTTAAACAAATTGGCAGACAAAGGTAATACCGTTTTAATTATTGAACACAATTTAGATGTTATTAAAACCGTTGACCATATTATTGATATTGGTTATGAAGGTGGTAAAGGCGGCGGACAACTAGTTGTTGAAGGCACACCCGAAGAAGTAGCAAAACATAAAAAAAGTTATACTGCCAAATTTCTTAAAAAAGAATTAAATTAGTCTGTTATACTTTCAAAATAAAACTATGTATTTTGCAGGTGTTAATTCTAAAATAAAAACACCTAACAATTAAATAAAATATTAAAAATTATATGAGAAAAGAACTGCACCACAAAGGTTGGAACGAAATTAAAACAAACGATTCTTGGGCAATTTTTAAAATAATGGGAGAATTTGTTAATGGTTTTGAAAAAATGAGTAAAATAGGACCTTGTGTGTCTATTTTTGGCTCTGCAAGAACAAAACCAGACCACAAATATTACAAACTTACCGTTGATGTTGCCGAAAAAATTGTACAATCTGGCTATGGTGTTATTACTGGTGGTGGCCCAGGTATTATGGAAGCTGGTAACAAAGGTGCACACCTTGGTGGCGGTACATCGGTTGGGTTAAATATTGAATTACCTTTTGAGCAACACGATAACCCGTACATAGACCACGATAAAAATTTAGATTTTGATTATTTCTTTGTGCGCAAAGTTATGTTTGTTAAATACTCACAAGGGTTTGTAGTTATGCCTGGTGGCTTTGGTACACTTGATGAACTTTTTGAAGCCATTACACTTATTCAAACACATAAAATTGGAAAGTTTCCAATAATTTTAGTGGGTACAGATTTTTGGGAAGGCTTGCTAGACTGGGTTAAAAAAACACTTTTAGATACGTTTAATAATATTAGCCCAGGCGATTTAGACTTAATTCATCTTGTTGATACTGCTGAAGAAGTCACCGACATTCTAGACAATTTCTACAAACAATCGCAGCTTAGTCCTAATTTTTAATAAAACCTTAAAACTACAAGCTTAATAATGCTTACGTAAAGTACTATTAATCTTGTAGTTTACTTATTTTGCTATATTGCAACCCCTTAAATGTACTTTTTAAACCTTTAATGTTTGCTAAATTTGAAGTTTCACTTTAATTATTTATTCTTAATATCACTTATATTTTCATTACACAGTTTTAGTCAAGATAGTATTGACTTAAAAGCTAGTTTTGATGTTGATAATAGAGAAATAAAAATTTCACAAAGCATAACTTATTTAAACACTTCAAAAGACACATTAAAAACGGTATATTTAAACAATTGGGCCAATAGTTACGCCACAAAAAAAACACCTTTAGCTAAGCGTATTGCAGATGAATATATTAACGATTTTCATCTAGCAAAAAGTACAGATAGAGGTTATAGTGTTGTAACATCAATAACCCAAAACAATAACGATATAACCTATTGCGAACTTGAAAAACATCCTGATGTTATTAAAGTAGATTTGCAAAATCCGCTTTTACCAAACACATCTTATAATATAGATTTAAATTATATTGTTAGAATTCCAGATGCTAAATTCACAAAATACGGTATTACAAATACTGGCGATGTAAACTTGCGTTATTGGTACATTACACCAGCTATTTATAACGGCGAGTGGCAATATTACAGTAATAAAAATTTAGATGATTTGTATGTGCCTACAGCCAATATTTCAATGGAAATTGAATATCCAAAAGGCTATTATATTACTTCAGAATTAAACGTAGATAATCTCACGCAAAATACTAAAAATCAATTAATTAATTTTTCAGGAAAAAACAGGGTTAACTCTAAACTTTTTCTAACAAAAAGCAAAGTTTTCAATACCATTCAAAATGAAAGCATTTCATTAGTTTCTAGTATTAATGATGAAAATTTAGAGGTTGTTGATAAGGTTTTAATAACAGAAAAAATATTACGTTTTATTGAAAATAATTTAGGTAAATATCCGCATAAAAAATTATTACTCACACATGTAGATTATGATAAAAACCCTATTTATGGTTTAAATTTTTTGCCTAAATTTTTAAAACCATACCCTAAAAGCTTTCAATATGAATTAAAGCTTTTAAAAATTTCACTACTAAACTATTTAGAAAATACGCTTTTAATTAACCCTAGAAAAGACCATTGGTTAATTGATGGAATTATGGTGTATTACTTAATGAAATATGTTGATGAACAATACCCTGATATGAAATTTTTAGGATCTTTTGCTAATATTTGGGGTGTTAGGTCTTTTCATGCAGCAGACATGAGTTACAACGATAAATACAATCTTGTTTTTATGTTTATGGCCAGAACAAACCGAGACCAAAAACTAACCATGGCCAAAGATTCATTATTAAAATTTAACACCAATATTGCTAATAAATATAAAGCAGGAATTGGTTTAAAATATTTAGATGATTTTGTAAATAGTAATGTTGTTGAAAATAGTTTATCTGAATTTGTAAAAACAAACAAACTACAACAAACAAACACACGTGCGTTTCAAAAGCTTATAAAATCTAAAACATCAAAAAATGTCGATTGGTTTTTTTCAGATTACATAAACACACGCAAAAAAATTGATTTCAAAATAAAAAAGATTTCAAAAACTAAAGATTCTGTAACTATTACCATTAAAAATAAACGTAATAATAGTATGCCAGTATCTTTATATACGTTAAAAGATGATAGTATTGTTTCAAAAACCTGGGTTCAAAATATAAACCTAAACAAAACACTAACTATACCGCGTAATGATGCTAATAAACTGGTTTTAAATTACAATGAGGTAATACCAGAAATTAATATAAGAGACAACTGGAAATCACTTAAAGGCTTCTTTTTCAATAACAAACCATTACAATTTAGACTTTTTAAAGACATTGAAGATCCACACTATAATCAAGTGTTTTTTATGCCTGTGGTAGAGTTTAATAATATATATGACGGGTTAACACTTGGGGTTAAAGCTTACAATAAAACCGTATTAAAAAAGCTTTTTAACTATAAGTTTGAACCACGTTACGCTTTAAAATCTAAAACCATAACGGGTTCTGCTTCAATTTTTAATGTTCATTATTTAGAAAACACCAATTTATACGCTATAAATTACGGTATTAATGGAGGTTATGCATCTTACGCTGAAGATTTATTTGTTAGAAGAATTACACCATCGTTATCATTTTCCTTTAGAGATGATAGTGATTTCAGATCAAACAAACGGGCTTCTTTAACATTTAGATATATTGATATTCATAGAGATAGAGATGCTAATAACGCACTAACATCTGATGAGCCAAACTACAGTATTTTTAACGCCCGATACGTTAATTCAAACGATAATTTAATAAATTTCAATAAATGGTACGCCGATTTTCAAATAGGTAAAAAGTTTAGCAAAGTAGCTTTTAATTATGAATATAGAAAGCTTTTTGAAAGCAACAGGCAGTTAAACGTTAGGTTTTTTGGAGGTATGTTTTTGCAGAATAACAATAATCCAGCTTCAAACTACTTTAGTTTTGCTTTAGATAGGCCAACCGATTATTTGTTTGATTATAACTACTTAGGACGATCTGAAGGTACCGGAATTTTTAGTCAGCAATACATCACTGCCGAAGGTGGTTTTAAATCTAAACTAGAAATACCTTATGCCAACCAATGGATATCAACCATGAATGTAAGTACAACACTTTGGAAATACATTTTAGCTTACGGTGATATTGGTTTTGTGAAAAACAAACACAAGTCTGAGCATTTTATGTATGATTCTGGTATAAGACTCAATTTGGTAACCGATTATTTTGAAATATATTTCCCCGTGTATTCTAATTTAGGCTGGGAAATTGGGCAACCTAATTACGACCAAAAAATACGCTTTAAATTCACTGTAGACCCACAGGTACTTCTTGGACTGTTTAGAAGACGTTGGTTTTAATTATTTTGAAGTATTTTCATTAAAACATAATTTTAAGTGAATAATTTTAATTTTAAACACTTTAAAATGAATATTTTTTAATAATAAGCAGCAACTTAGCATTTCAAAATATTGCTAAAAAGACAAATTTTTACTACTTTTGCAAAAGCACTAAAGCGTTCTTAATTATGCAAAGTATTCCTGATTTAAAAAACATTTCATTTGAAGATTTCAAAACCGAAGTTATAAATGATTATAAAGTTGCTGTTAGAAGTAGAGAATGTAGCTTATTAGGAAGACGCGAAGTTCTAACAGGTAAAGCAAAATTTGGGATTTTTGGTGACGGTAAAGAAGTACCACAACTTGCCATGGCTAAAGCTTTTAAAAAAGGCGATTGGAGATCTGGGTACTACAGAGACCAAACCTTTATGATGGCTATTGGAGAACTTACTCCTGAACAGTTTTTTGCAGGCCTATACGCTAACACAAATATTGAGTTAGAACCCATGTCTGCTGGTCGTCAAATGGGTGGCCATTTTGTAACCCACAGTTTAGATAAAAATGGTAACTGGAAAGACCTTACAAAACAGTACAATTCTAGTGCCGATATTTCACCAACAGCAGGCCAAATGCCCCGTTTGTTGGGTTTAGCACAGGCCTCTAAAATATTCAGACATGTAGATGGTATTAAAACGTCAAATTTTTCAGTAAACGGTAATGAGGTAGCCTGGGGAACCATTGGTAATGCCAGTACTAGTGAAGGTTTATTTTTTGAAACCATAAATGCCGCAGGTGTTTTGCAAGTTCCAATGGTTGTAAGTGTGTGGGATGATGAATATGGTATTTCAGTACACGCTAAACATCAAACCACTAAAGAAAATATTTCTGAAATACTTAAAGGTTTCCAACGTGATTCAGATAATAAAGGTTTCGAAATATTACGCGTTAAAGGCTGGGATTACGCAAACCTTATTGAAACATACCAAGAAGCAAGTGCCATTGCAAGAGAAGAACATGTACCTATTTTAATTCACGTACAAGAACTTACACAACCTCAAGGGCATTCTACATCAGGTTCTCATGAACGTTATAAAAGTCCTGAACGTTTAGAATGGGAAAGGCAGCATGATTGTAACCTAAAAATGCGTAATTGGATGATTGAAAGTGGTATTGCCACAAATGAAGAATTAACCGATATTGATAGAGTGATAAAAAGAGAAGTTCGTGAAGCAAAAAAGAATGCTTGGAACACTTTTTTAAAACCAATAGTAAAAGAAAAAACAGAGCTTATTGCTATTTTAACACAATTGGCAGCAAAATCGGCCAACGGTGTTTTTATTAATAAACTTAAAGATGGTTTGGTAACAATAGATGAGCCTGCAAGAAAAGACATATTATCTGTTGCTAGAAAAGCGCTCAGATATACTATTACAGATACATCTGCTGAAAAACAAAAGCTAAGCAACTGGATAGATACTATTATAAACCAAACGCAACCGTTATTCAGTTCGCATTTATACTCTGAAACGGCTCATGCTAACACAAAAATATCAGAAGTTAAACCAACTTATAATGATAATGCACCACTAGTTGATGGTAGAATTATTATTAGAGATAATTTTGATGCCATATTTACCAACTACCCAGAAGCCTTAGTTTTTGGTGAAGATACTGGTAATATTGGTGATGTAAACCAAGGTTTAGAAGGTTTACAAGCAAAATTTGGAGCGCTTAGAATTGCAGACACAGGAATTAGGGAAGCTACCATTATTGGGCAAGGTATTGGCATGTCTTTACGCGGTTTACGCCCAATAGCCGAAATTCAGTATTTAGACTATATTTTATACGCCATTCAAACCATTAGTGATGATTTGGCCACAACGCATTACCGCACAAAAGGCAAACAAAAATCGCCATTAATTATTAGAACCAGAGGTCATCGTTTAGAAGGTATTTGGCACTCAGGCTCTCAAATGGGTGGCATATTGCATTTAGCTCGCGGTGTTAATGTTTTAGTGCCAAGAAACATGACTAAAGCCGCAGGATTTTACAACACACTGTTGCAAGGTGATGACCCTGCCATTGTTGTAGAATGCCTAAACGGTTACAGGTTAAAAGAAAAAATGCCAAGTAATTTAGGTAGTTTAAAAACACCTATTGGCGTTGTTGAAACCGTAAAAGAAGGTACAGATATTACTTTAGTTTCATACGGCTCTACCCTACGTTTAGTTGAACAAACAGCCAAAGATTTACTTACTGTTGGCATTAACGCTGAAGTAATTGATGTTCAGTCTCTTTTACCCTTTGATATTAATCATGATATTGTAAAAAGTATTGAAAAAACAAACCGTGTTATGATTATTGATGAAGATGTTCCTGGTGGTGCATCGGCATATATTTTAGATGAAATTTTAAATAAGCAAAAAGCTTTTCAGTATTTAGATAGTGAACCAAAAACACTAACAGCTAAGACTCATAGACCTGCTTATGGTAATGATGGTGATTATTTCTCAAAACCATCAGCCGAAGATATTTTTGAAGCTATTTATGATGTTATGCATGAAGTAAGCCCTTCAAATTATCCAAAATTGCGATAAAACTCAATAATATATTACCAAGAGCCTTTCATTTAGAGAGGCTTTTTTTTGTATAAAACACAAACAATAAAAGCTTATATGTTTATGCTAAAAAATAATTAAATTCGTAAATCTTACTAAACAAACACTATTAACATGAAATCAACCTTAAAACTTACGCTATTAGTAGTTCTTATCATTCTTTATAATTGTAATGAAAAAACAAAACAAAAAATCAACAAAACTATTGAAAACAAAGAACTTAATCCTGAACCACAAAGTTCGAATACGAATGAAGACACTTTTTATCAGTACTCTATTTGGTTTGCTTTTGTAAATAAAGTTTTTGATGGTCATTTAACAGTAAAGGAGTTAAAACAACACGGAAATGTAGGTTTAGGTTCCTTTGATTTTTTAGATGGAGAGCTAGTAATGTTAGACGGTGTTGCTTACCGCATTAGAGAAAATGGTGAAATTAGTATTGGAGAAGATAATGACCAAATAGTATACGCTGATGCTGCATTTTTTAAAAAAGAAGCAAGTTTTAATATTGAAGAATCAATAAAGTTCACTGAATTAGCAAGTAAATTAGACGTAAAAAAGAAATCTCCACACTACTTTTATATTTATAAAATACATGGCAATTTTAAAAGAATAAAACTTGGAGGAGTACCAAAAGTAAAAAAGCCATTTAAAGATGGTTTAGATGTATTAATACCAAACAGACCGGTATTTGAAACTGAAAATATTTCTGGCACATTAGTAGGTTTTTATTGTCCTGAATATATTGGACATATTAATGCTAAAGGACATCATTTTCATTTTATTAGTGATGATAAAAAATGGGGAGGTCATGTAATGGAATTTGAATCTACTGGTATATTAGAAGTTGCCTACGACACCAAAACAAAATATGCATTTGATTTACCTTTAAGTGAAGAGTTTGAAAATGTAAACCTTAGCAAAGAATTTCAATACAATTAAAATTATGTGTAAAAAAATCTTTTTTATACTAACGCTAATTGTTAGTGCTATGGTATTTAGTTGTTCAAATGCAACACCAATTAAATCTCCTCTTGTAAACTTTGCTAAAGAACATATTTTAAAATCTACAAAAGAAAATAACATAAATAATATTAATGTTTCTTGGGTAATTGATAGTACAAATTTAAAAACACAATCATATAAAATAACAGTAACCGATAACAATGTAAATATATCTGGAGGTGATTACCATGGTTTAATGTATGGGGGGTTAGAAGTAGCTGAGCAATTGTCATTAAATGGTAAAGTTGTAAATACTACGCATGAGCCATATATTTTAAAGCGTGGTTTAAAAATGAATATTCCATTAGATGCTAGAACACCAAGTTATGATGATTCTGGTGATTCAGCTATTAAAAATGTACAAACTGTTTGGGATTGGGGTTTTTGGAAAAACTACTTAGACCAAATGGCTATTAATAGGTATAATGTTTTATCTTTTTGGAATCCGCACCCATTCCCATCAATGATAAAACTTGAAAATTACCCTGATATCGCCTTAAATGATGTTTACACTACTAATTATAAACCAAATGGTTTAGAAAATGAAATGGGAGATCCTGGTTTAGTAGCATCGGTAGTATTTGATAACCTTAAATTAGTAAAAAAACTATCTATTGATGATAAAATTGCCTTTTGGAAAAAAGTGATGCAATACGCTAATAACAGAGGTATTGATATTTATTGGGTTAACTGGAATATATGCCCCAATAGTGTGGCTACACCTGTAAAGCCAATGTACAAAACCTACAGAATAAACATGACTGATGAAACACCAGGAAAACATGGCATAACTCACCAAATTGATAACCCAATAACTATAGCCTACCACAGAGCCGCTATAAAAGAGTTTTTAAAAACATACCCACTTGTAAAAGGAATTGGTATAACATCAGGTGAACATATGCCATTAAAATGGGAAGGTTCAAATAGAGAAGAATGGGTATGGAATACCTATGGCAAAGGTATAATAGATTATAAAAAAGAAAACCCAAACAGATCAATAGATTTAATTCACAGGGTTTGGCACTCTGATATGGATCAAATAATAAAATACTGGGGAAAATATCCAGACAACTTTGATGTAAGTTTTAAATATGCAAAAGCTCGATTATACTCCTCACCAAAAATTAATTTTTATGATGAGCATATTAAAGCCATGAAAAACTATAACTTAAAATCATGGTGGAACCTTAGAAATGATGACATTTTTGTATACAGGTGGGCTAACACAAAATATGTAAGAGAGTTTATAAAAAACCTACCTAAAAATAGCACTAAAGGCTATTATATGGGATCCGATGGATATGTTTGGGCTAAAGAATTTATAAGTAAAATTCCTGAATTATCGGGTGAATATGAATTTAATAAACATAAATTTAGGTTTATGCTTTGGGGACGTTTAGGGTACAACAATAATTTATCAGAAACTGTTATTTTTAAAACTTTTAAAGAATATTACAAGTCTAATAATCCTAAGCTACTATACCACACGTGGCAAACCGTTTCAGAAATAATACCTCAAGTAAACAGATTTCATTGGCGTAATTGGGATGCAGATTGGTCTGTTGAATCATCTAGGGCAAGAGAAAAGCTTGGTGGCTTTAGAGATGTTTTTGATTTTGTAAACAATCCCACAATGCCTAATGAAAAACTAATAAATTGTACTGAATACGTTAAAAACACATTAGCAGAAAATACTATAAAAGAAATAACACCTGTGGTGGTTTCTAAAAACTTAAAATCATGGAGTTTAGAATCTCTTACTAATATTAATAACATTAATTTACAAAGCGCTTCAATACAAACAAAAGCTTTAATTTCAGACATTAAAGCTATGGCTAATTTAGGTTTATATTATGCCTTTAAAATTGATGCAGCAACTAATCTTGCTTTTTATGAACAAACCAAGCAAAAAAAATTTAAAGCTGATGCTATAAAAAACATGGAAAAAGGGCTATTAGCCGTTACAGAATATGCAACTATTTCAAATAAAAACTACAAAACTCAAATGTTAGCGCGCCCTGGTGCTTTAAATTGGAATGATTTAGTTGACGAAGTTAAAAATGAATTACAGTTATTAAAAAATATTTAATATTGAAAGCCGTATCTATTAGAGAAATAAAAAAAGAACTTAGTACACTATCACACATAGAAATTCAAGAACTTTGTTTAAGGCTTTCAAGATTTAAAAAAGAAAACAAAGAATTACTCACGTATTTACTTTTTGAAGCTAATAATGAAGCTGCTTATATTGATAGTGTTAAAAACTATATTGATACAGAATTTGATACTATAAATACTGATAGTTTATATTACATTAAAAAAAGCGTAAGAAAAATTCTTCGTAACATAAAAAAATACATTAGGTATTCTAAAAAGAAAGAAACCGAAGTTGAACTACTACTCTACTTTTGTGAGAAACTTAAAAAAGTTAAGCCTAGTATTAATAAAAGTGTGCAGCTTCAAAATATGTATAATAGACAACTGCTTTTAGCTAAAAAGCAAATAAATACATTACATGAAGATTTACAATATGATTTTAATGTAATAATAGAAACTTTAAACGCATAGTAAAATTCTAGTCATTATCTAAATTATTAAACCCAATTGGTAATCCGTACACAGTTTTTACTGCTTTACCTGCATGATTTCCAGGTTGCATTTTTGGTAACAATTTAATGATGCGTTCAGCTTCGTTGTTAAGTATTTCATGCGCTCCTCTAGTTCTAACATTGCTTACAAAGCCTTTATTATCTATATCAAACATAATTAAAACACGCCCTTCAATTTTATTTTTTATAGCTTCTTCTGGGTATTTAAAATTACTTGAAATATGTTGACTAATTTTATTTTTAAAACAGGCTTTACTTTGATTGTTTCTTTCGCAACCTGGTAATATTGGTGCTATTTCAATGAGTTCAAAAGGAATGGCAACATTTTGAGTTCTAGCAGCTTCTTTTTCGGCTAATTCTTTTTCTATAGCTGCTTTTTTGGCATCGGCAATTAATACAATTGGTTCATTATCATTTGAAAAACTATTCAAAAAACTTCCATTAGCATACCAATCAACTAAACTTGTATTACTACTATTAAAGGTTTTAACATAGCCATCACAATCTTTAAATAACATATTAGTTAAATTAATGTTTTTTAAGTTTGAAACTTCTGTATTAATTTTTTCATCAAATATAATTGCAGGTTTAAAACCTTTAATTAAACCACTGCTTAAAGCTAGTTTAGTATGCTCACCAATGTAAACAGCTTCTTTAATTAAACCAGATTTAATGTCAGATTTTATATTATCACTATTATTTATGAGTTTTAAATTTTCAGCTAATACTTTAGTACCTTCTTTTGAAAAATCTATGTCTTCTCGTTTATTGTAAGATTTAACACTTATACACCTAGAACCCGTACTACTTGAAGCATAAGGATATCTAAGAGCAATAGCATTATTAATTTTTGAAAAAGTTCCAGTATTAAAACTAAAATCGTTGGCAGTAGCTTTATATGAAACAACATTTTTTAAGTTTACTTCACCTCCTAAAATTTTAAAAGAATCTCCAGCTGAGTAACTAACCATAACATTTTTTATGGTAGTTTGGTTACCAACACCTGCTAATAATAAACCGCTTAAACCGCCTGCACTACTGTATGATTTTTTACCGGCATACTCAATTCTTACATAGTTTAAAATTCCAGAACTATTAATTGTATTGCCTCCTCCGTAATTAACATAGCTATAAAATTTAGGCTCTAAATTTTTATAAAAAGGCATCATTGTGCCTATGCCAAAAGTATTTAATTTACCATCGCCTAATAAAATAATACCACCCCAATCTCCACCTCGTTTTACACTTTTATTAGATGTAAATATTATTGGGTCTGTTTCTAAACCATTAGCAATTATTTTGGCGCCTTTAGTAATTGTTAAAGTGGCTTTAGTTTTATAGTCACCTAAAATTACTGTTCCTGGTTCAATAGTTAAAGTTACACCGGGTTTAACAAATACATTGCCTACTAATAAATAAGTTTCTCGTTTGTATAACTTGGTATCTTCAGTTATTTCTCCACTAATAATTTGTGAAGCTTCATTATAACTTTTATTTGTTGGATTAAAATCTGTCCAAATTTCTAACCATTTATTTTCTTTAACTATAGCCGCTTCATTTTGAGAAAAACTGCTAATAATTGAAAAAAACAACATCAAAATTATTAAATAAAAATTTTTCATATTAAAAAAATGTTAATAATAGCTATTTCAAACATATAATTAATATAGTTTAAATGCAAATTTAACAGATAAAAAACAGAAAACATGTTCTTTTTCTTTCATTTTATACGTATTGAAGCATAATCAAAATGAATACAAATAGATGTACTTTTTTTGACTGCTTGTTTCAATAGTTTTATATTTGCCCTCTTAACTATATGTACACTTTATGAAGATTTCATACAATTGGCTAAAGCAGTTTATTAAAATAGATTGGACACCTGAAAAAACAGGTGAATTACTTACAGATTTAGGACTTGAGGTTGAAGGCATTGAAACATACCAATCCGTTAAAGGCGGTTTACAAGGTGTAGTTGTTGGTGAAGTTTTAACATGTGAAAAACATCCTAATGCCGATAAATTAAAAGTTACCACAGTAAACATTGGTAACAATGAACCTGTACAAATTGTATGTGGTGCACCAAATGTTGCTACTGGCCAAAAAGTGCCTGTTGCTACTATAGGTACAACACTATATACGCCTGAAGGTGAAAGCTGGACCATTAAAAAAGGTAAAATTAGAGGCGAAGAAAGCTTTGGAATGATTTGTGCTGAAGACGAACTTGGTTTAGGAAAATCTCATGACGGTATCATGGTTTTAAATGAAAACTTAACCGTTGGAACTCCATGTGCCGAAATTTTTAATATTGAAAATGACGCTGTTTTTGAAATTGGCCTGACACCAAACAGAGCCGACGCCATGAGCCATTTTGGTGTAGCACGAGATTTAAAAGCAGGCCTACAACAAAAAGATATAAAACAAGAACTCATAACACCATCTGTAAGCGCATTTCATGTTGACAATAGAACATTAAAAATTGATGTAGATGTTATTAACAAAGATCTTGCTCCAAGATACTGCGGTGTTACATTAACAGGTGCAAAAGTAAAAGAATCGCCGGCATGGTTACAAAACAGGTTAAAAGCTATTGGTTTGGCACCAATAAACAATATTGTTGATGCTACTAATTATGTTTTACATGAATTAGGGCAACCACTTCATGCCTTTGATGCTGTTAAAATTGCGGGCAGTAAAATTGAAGTAAAAACTTTAGAAAAAGGTACAAAATTTACAACCTTAGACGGTGTTGAGAGAGAATTACACGAAGATGATTTAATGATTTGTGATGCCGAAAAACCAATGTGTATTGCGGGTGTTTTTGGAGGCGAATACTCTGGTGTTTCAGAAAGTACAACAAGTATATTTTTAGAAAGTGCCTATTTTAATCCCGTTTCAATAAGAAAAACAGCTAAACGTCATGCTTTAAACACTGATGCTTCTTTTAGGTTTGAGCGTGGAATAGACCCTAATATTACTAAATACGCTTTAAAAAGAGCGGCACTTTTAATTCAAGAATTAGCAGGTGGTGAAATTACCAGTGATATTACAGATTTCTATCCTAATAAAATTGAAGATTTTCAAGTACGATTAGCCTTTGATAATGCTAAAAAATTAATAGGAGAAGAAATTCCTAAAGAAACCATTAAAAGTATTTTAACATCCTTAGAAATTAAAGTAAATAATGTAACCGAAGCTGGTTTAGGTCTTACCGTTCCTGCGTACAGAAATGATGTACAGCGTGAAGCTGATGTTATTGAAGAAATTTTACGTGTTTACGGCTACAACAATATAAAAACTACTAAAAAGTTAAATGCCTCTATTTCAAGCACATCAAAATTTGATGACTATAAAATTCAAAACATTGTTGGTAATCAACTGGTAGCACAAGGGTTTTATGAAATAATGGCAAACTCTTTAACAACTTCAAAATACATTACATTAACAGAACAGTTAAAAGAAGAACATAATATTTCAATATTAAACCATTTAAGTACAGATTTGGGTGTAATGCGCCAAAGTTTATTGTTTTCTGGTTTAGAGGCTGTTGCATACAACATAAATAGAAAACAAGATAGTTTAAAACTTTTTGAATTTGGTAAAACATATCATCAATTCAATGATACTAGAGAAGAATTTAAACATCTATCTGTTTTTGTAACTGGTAACCGCTCACAAGAACGCTGGACTAATACTGTACAAAAAAGTGATTTCTTTTTCTTAAAAGGTACCATTACTAGTATTTTAAATAGATTAGGATTATCAAGATATAAAGTATCACCTGTTAAAAACGATATTTTTAGTGAAGGTATTAGCTTATCATTAGGCAAAAATAAATTAGTTGATTTTGGATTGGTTAACAAAAAAATACTAAAGCACTTTGGTATTTCACAAAACGTATTATTTGCAGATTTTAGTTGGGATACTGTTTTAAACATGGCAAAACATAACAATATTAAGTTTAAAGATATTCCTAAATATCCTGCTGTTAGAAGAGATTTTGCACTATTGTTAGATGATACTGTAACGTTTGAAGAAATAGATAGAATAGCATCACAAACCGAGAAACAATTACTTAAAGATGTTGATTTGTTTGATGTATACCAAGGTAAAAATCTTCCTGAAGGCAAAAAAAGTTATGCTGTTAGTTTTACACTTCAAGATGAAAACAAAACACTTACAGACAAACAAATTGATAAAATAATGAACAAATTGCAAACTAATTTTGAAAAACAATTGGGTGCAGAGTTAAGGTAGATAGTTATGCAATTAAAATACTTTTATTTGTTGCTTTTATGTGTTTTACTTTTCAAAACAAGTATAGCACAAAACAACAGTTTACTTTATAAAATAGAGCAAGATACATCATCCACTTGGACGCTTTTTAAATATGACGTAAATACCACTTGGCATGGTGTTAAATACTCTTTAACTAAACCACTTTCATGGAAAGAAAAAGACTTTTTAAAATTTGGTGGCTTAGTAGCGGGTACAGCAGCTCTATCTTTTACTGATAGAAGTGTTGAAACCTTTATGGGGCATCAACGGGAAGGTTACCCAAAGCTTTTAAGAGATATTGGATGGTATTTTGGGAGTCCGCAAAACTATTTCATGGCCAATGCAGGTTTGTATGGTTTTGGTTTATTTACTAAAAATGCCAAAATTAGGCGTACAAGTGTATTAATTATAACATCATCTGTAACTACAGGTTTAATACAAACCATAGCCAAAAATGGTTTTGGTAGAGCTAGACCAGGTACTGGTTTGGGGCCTTATTTTTTCAAACCTTTTTCAAAAGAAGCTGGCCATCATTCTTTTCCTTCTGGCCATACGGTTCTATCTATAACTATGGCGCATGCAATTGCTAAACAATTTAAAAGCCCTTGGACAAAAGCTGGTATTTATAGCGTTGGTGCCATTGCTCCTGTGTCTAGATTAATAGACGGTGCCCATTGGCTAACAGACATTGCTTTTGGTGCTGCTGTTAGTATTATTGTGGTTGATGGTGTTGATAAATTTTTGTTTAAAAATGAAGCTCATAACATTACAAAATCTTTAAAACCTAAAACAGTTTCTTGGAATTTATCTTTTGGCGCTAATAAAATAGGTATTGTTGGTGTTTTTTAGTATGATGCTTTATTATGCTTTCTGCTGAAAATTTTGTATCTTCAAAAGAACATTTAAATTTGAATAACATGATAGATTCAAAATATATTAAAGTTTTCACCGGAGATTTTATAACCGTACAACGTATGGTAAATGAACTTGAAACTGTTAATATTAAAGCAGTGGTTAAAGATGAGGCAGAGTCTGCGCGGTTAGCAGGTTTTGGTCCAGCTATACAAGACTTACAAGAAATTTATGTTCATAATGATGAAGTTGATAAAGCTGTTACAATAATTGAAACTATAAACGCTCAGTTTAAGGTTTAATACTAAAAGTAAAAACATAAAAAAACATCCGTTAAAAAATTATTAACGGGTGTTTTTATTTTAAATAACGTATAGTAAACTAAGCAGTTACTGTATACATTTTTTCTCTTAATTCTTTCACTTTTGGGTTTTGCATGTACTCATCAAACGTCGTGTAACGGTCTATTACACCATTTGGAGTTAACTCCACTACTCTGTTGGCTACAGTTTGCGCAAACTCATGGTCATGGGTTGTAAATAAAATTGTGCCTTTAAAGTTTTTTAAAGAGTTGTTAAATGCAGTGATACTTTCAAGATCTAAGTGGTTTGTTGGTTCATCTAACATTAAAACATTTGCCCTTTGTAACATCATTCTACTTAACATGCAACGTACTTTTTCTCCACCAGAAAGTACATTACTTTTCTTCAAAGCCTCTTCACCACTAAAAATCATTTTTCCTAAAAAGCCTCTAATATTTACTTCTTCACGTTCTTCTTCTGTTTTTGCCCACTGGCGTAACCAATCAACTAAAGTTAAATCGTTTTTAAAAAACTCACTATTGTCTAATGGTAAGTATGATTGTGTTGTAGTAATACCCCAAGCAAATGTGCCGGCATCGGCTTTTTCTTTATCGTTTAAAATTTGATAAAAAGCAGTAGTTGCTCTAGAATCTCTAGAAAAAACAACAACTTTATCGCCTTTTGTAAGGTTTAAGTCTATATTTTTAAATAGTAATTCGCCATCAATTGAAGCTGTTAATCCTTCAACGTTTAAAATTTGATCACCTGCTTCACGCTCACGTTCAAAAATAATGGCAGGATAACGGCGAGATGATGGCCTAATATCTTCAATATTTAGTTTATCAATCATCTTTTTTCTACTAGTGGCTTGCTTACTTTTAGCAACGTTAGCTGAAAAACGACGGATAAATTCTTCTAACTCTTTCTTTTTCTCTTCGGCTTTTTTGTTTTGTTGTGCTCTTTGGCGTGCTGCTAACTGCGATGACTCGTACCAAAATGTGTAGTTACCAGAAAAATGATTTATTTTCCCAAAATCAATATCTGAAATATGGGTGCAAACTGCATCTAAAAAGTGACGGTCATGTGATACTACAATTACACAGTTATCATAATTTGCTAAAAAGTTTTCTAACCAAGAAATGGTTTCATAATCAAGGTCGTTAGTAGGCTCATCCATAATAAGCACATCCGGATTTCCAAAAAGAGCTTGCGCCAATAACACGCGTACTTTTTGTTTACCATCTAAATCACTCATTAATGTATAATGAAAATCTTCCTTTATACCTAGGTTAGATAACATGGCTGCGGCATCACTATCGGCATTCCAACCATTCATTTCTTCAAATTGCACTTGAAGCTCGCCAATTCTATCGGCATTCTCGTCAGAATAATCAGCATACAACGCATCAATTTCAGTTTTAATTTTAAATAAAGGTTTATTTCCCATTAAAACCGTTTCTAAAACCGTATGCTCATCATATAAATTATGGTTTTGTTCTAATACAGACATGCGTTTACCAGATTCTAACGATACGTGTCCGGAGGTTGCTTCCATTTTTCCAGAAATAATCTTTAAAAAAGTAGATTTTCCTGCGCCATTGGCTCCAATTATACCATAACAATTACCCTGTGTAAAAGTGGTATTTACTTCATCAAACAAAATACGTTTTCCAAATTGAACCGAAAGATTTGATACTGATAACATATGCTTACTTTAAATTTTTGCAAAAGTAGAAAAATGAATTGGTAAGCCGAAACTTATAACTGCTATTTTTAACCACTAAATATTCTGTTTTACCTAAAAAATCAACATTTAACAACGCATTAACAACACTTGTTAATATGTTAAAGTATTTTTGTTTACAATTTACTGTTAACAGGGGGATTTTATGAAATTTTACTTATGCACAATACTTGGTTTGTTGGTGTTTTTTGGCTGCAACAATAACAGCGAAAAAATCAAGGAAAACTATGCCTATTTTGGTGGTGAAGTTATAAACCCAAACGCCCGTTTTGTTACAATTACAGATAGTGAACACCATACGGATACTATAAAATTAGACGGCAGAAACCGCTTTATTTTTAAAATAGAAAACTTAAAAAAAGGCGTTTACACCTTTAAGCATGGTGGCGAATATCAAACAATTTTGTTAGAGCCCGAAGATAGTATTTTAGTTAGACTAAACACCCTAGAATTTGACGAATCACTTGTGTTTACAGGCAATGGTGCTAAAAAAAATAATTATTTTATTAATGAGTTTTTAGATAATGAATATATTGAAAAACAAATTTTAAGGTTATGCCAATTACCTCCAAAAGCGTTTGAAAAAAGTTTAGATTCTATTAGAAATGCAAAATTAAAGAAACTAGAACCTTACACTAAAAAATGTAGCGCATCAAAACTATTTAAAAAAATAGCAAAGGCTAACATAGATTTCCAGTACTATTCAAGTAAAGAGGCTTACCCGTTTATGCATTATGGGCAAGATAAAGGTGCTTTTTTAAAATCACTTCCAAAAGATTTTTATGCTTTTAGAAAAGACATAAATTATAATGATACATTTTTTGAAAGTTACCATAATTACCTTAGGTTTTTAAAACACAACATTAATACCTTAACTTTAGAAAAATACACAAGCTACCCTGATTACAAGTCGTTCAAATGGAATGTTTTACGTTTCAATTTAGATAGGCTTGATTTAGTTGATAGTTTAGTTACCAACCCCAAAATAAAAAATGAATTACTCTATAATTTTACAATGAAGTTTATTTCATTTAATAATAACGCTAATAAAACAGATAGCCTTGTTAACTCATTTTTAGAAAAAACTACTGATGAAAAAGCTAAAACTGCAATTATAAATTATACCAAATCTTTAAAAAATCTAGAAATTGGCTCTAATTTACCTGCTATTGAAGTTTTAGATTTTAATAACAATGAATACAATATTAGTAACCTTGTAAACAATACGCCAACGGTAGTAAGTTTTTGGTCTCACATGTATTATAACCATTTTAAAAAGAGTTATGCTAAAATTAAAGAACTAAAGGTAAAATACCCTGAAGTGAATTTTATTTACATAAATATTGACGAAATGGATGTAGAAAAACCTAAACAAACTTTTAAAACATCTAGGTTTAATTATAAAAATCAATATGTGTTTAAAAACCCTGAAGCCAGTAAAAAAACACTAGCCATTTACCCAATGACTAAAACCATTATAGTAAATAAAAACCAAAAGGTTGTAAGTGCTAGCGCTAATATTTTCTCTATTAATTTTGAAGAACAACTTTTAGGCGTAATTAACCAATAAACCTAAAGTTTGTAGTGATTCATTAATAACTTTTCATAAACCAAATCTGGTAAAATACGTTTTAATACTATTGAAAATTTTTGCATAAACGCCCCCACTTTGTAGTGTACTTTAGGGTTTTTAGTATTTATTATTTTATAAACTGCTTCAGCCATTTGGTTAGGATCACTACCAGCATCAACATGAGTATTCATTAAATCTAAAGTGTTACCGTAAGGCTTTTTGTAAGGCGAATTATTTAACAAAGGCGCATGATATCTTCCTGCCGCTATATTGGTTGCAAAATCACCAGGTGCAACGTTTGTCATTTTTATATTGAAGTCTTTAAGCTCCATTCTAAAAGCTTCTGTAATTAATTCTAAAGCACCTTTACTGGCGCTGTAAATGCCTCTGTAAGGCAATCCCATATAACCAGCAATAGATGTTATATTTATAATTAAACCACTTTGTTGTGTGCGCATTTGCGGTAAAACGGCTTTTATTACATTTATTGGTCCAAAAAAATTAGTATCAAAATTATTTTTAATTTCTGCCTCAGGTGTTTCTTCAATAGGTCCGGTAATACCTGCACCTGCATTATTAATTAAAACATCTAACTTACCTTCTTTTTTAATTACTGTATTTACTGATGTTTTAATAGATGCAACATCTTTAACATCTAAAGCTAAAATTGGAAATTTACTGTTGGCGTATTTTTCCGGATTTCTACTAGTACCGTAAACAATGTAGCCTTTTTCATTTAAAAATTCACCAATAGATTTTCCTATTCCTGAAGAACCTCCAGTTATTAAAACAACTTTAGACATATTTAAAGATTTTTTTGAAAACAAAGCGCCAAATTACAATATAGATTACCGAAAAGAAAATTTAATTTTAGCGCATAAAAAAAGGCAAGCTACCTACATCACACCGCTACAACCGTATACCTTTGCTGCGTTCCCGCCCTGGAGGATTCTACAGGAGCTGGTTGTGTAGGACTTGCCGGCTGCAAAGATACAATCTTTTAAAAATATAACAATGATTTTTTAAACTGATTTTAAATAAATATCTTGCCTAAAAATAATATAAAATTATGCGTTCACTCAAATATCTATCAATCATATTCTTAGCAGTAATTTTTGCTTCATGCGGTTCTAATTCTGGTAAGCAAAAAATAAATTTTTTAATTAAAACAAATGCTAATAAAGGCAATATTAGTAATAATGAAACCTTAAAAGTATCATTAATAAACAAAAAAAATGCAACTATAGATTCTGTTGTGTACAAACTAAATAATAAACTAATCACTGAAAACACACCCTTAAACAATTTTAAACTTGGTAAACAAACCATTGAAGCTACCATTTATTTTGAAGGCGATAGGCAAACAGCTACAACTCCAATTACAATTTTAAACAGTGAAGCGCCTAAAATTTTTAAATATAATATTGTGAATGAATATCCGCATGATATCACATCATACACACAAGGTTTAGAGTTTTTTAATGGTATTTTGTATGAAAGTACAGGGCAATACAAAGAATCTAAATTACGAACTGTAAACTATAAAACAGGAGACGTTTTAAAAAATATAGATTTAGCCGATCAATATTTTGGTGAAGGTTTAACCGTATTAAATAACAAAGTGTATCAATTAACCTGGAAAGCAGGTACTGGTTTTGTTTATAATGCTGAAACTTTAGAAAAAACGGGAAGTTTTAAATATGGAAATAGTAAAGAAGGTTGGGGGTTATGCAACCACGATAATGTTATTTACAAAAGTGACGGTACTGAAAAAATTTGGACTTTAAATCCTGAAACGCTAGTTGAAGAAGACTTTATACAAGTGTTTACCAACAAAGGAAAAATTGTTGAAATTAATGAAATGGAATGGATAGATGGAAAAATATTTGCCAACCGTTACCAAAAGGATGGCGTTGCCATAATTAACCCTAAAAATGGTGGTGTTATAGGTGTAATAGATTTTTCGCCATTAAAAAAACGTGTTACGCAACATGAAAAATTAGATGTTTTAAACGGTATTGCTTACAACCCACAAACCAAAACTATTTTTGTAACCGGAAAACGCTGGGACAAGTTGTTTGAAATTGAAATTGTTGAATAAAAAAAATGGTTTAGCCTACAAGCTAAACCATTTTTTTGTTATTTCCTTTTCTGTGTTAATGTTTGATTTGTGAATATATTCATTTTTTAAGGCGTTATATTCATAATCTTTACCCCAAGTTTCATAATTTTTAGCTACTTGTTTAATAGCATCACAAATAAATTCAATATCAGTATTAGTCATTGTAGGGTGAATAGACATACGAATCCAACCTGGACGTTCAATTAAACAACCGTCTAATATCTTTTTTTCAATAGCTTTTGATGTATTTTGGTCTACATTAAGTAAATAATGGCCATATGTACCTGCGCAAGAGCAGCCGCCTCTAGTTTGTACACCAAACCTATCATTTAAAAGTTTTACAATTAAGTTATAATGAACATTCTCTATATAAAATGAAAACACTCCTAACCTATCTGTGTGATTTGGTGCTAAAATTTTAAGATTTTTTATCTTATTTAACCTATCAAAAACAATGGTGTTTAATTCATGTTCTCGTTTTAAAATATTAGCAACACCCATTTTTTCTTTCAGCTTAATAGAAAGGGCTATTTTGATGGCTTGTAAAAACCCTGGAGTTCCGCCATCTTCTCGTGTTTCAATATCATCAATATAATCATGATCACCCCACGGATTTGTATACGAAACTGTACCACCACCAGGATTATCGGGTACTAAATTTTTATATAATTTTTTATTAAAAATTAAAACTCCTGATGATCCTGGGCCACCTAAAAACTTGTGAGGAGAAAATGTAATAGCATCTAAATACGCTTCATCATCTTCAGGATGCATATTTATGTTAACATAGGGTGCAGAACATGCAAAATCTACAAAGCACAAACCATTATTTTGATGCATTATTTTGGCTACTTCATGGTAATTTGTTCTAATGCCAGTTACGTTTGAACATCCCGTAATAGCAGCTATTTTAATAGGACAATTTTGATATTTTTCTATGAGTTTTAAAAGCTCATTTGTACACGGCAAACCATGAGCGTTTGATGGTATTACCTCTACCCTAGCAATGGTTTCTAACCACGATGTTTGGTTAGAATGATGTTCCATATGCGATACAAAAATTATAGGGCGTTTTTCTTCAGGAACTTTGGTATGATCTTTTAAATTCTCATTAAGTTTTATACCTAAAATTCTCTGAAACTTGTTAATGGCACCCGTCATTCCTGTTCCAACGGTTATTAAAACATCATTAGCCGATGCATTTACATGATTTTTAATAATGCTTCTGGCATCATGATAGGCATGCGTCATAGCAGAACCAGTTATAGAGGTTTCAGTGTGTGTATTGGCAACAAAAGGGCCAATATCATTTAATATTTTTGTTTCAATAGGTTCGTATAGTCTTCCGCTAGCAGTCCAATCGGCATAAATAATTTTTTTTCTTCCGTAAGGCGATTCAAAATATTCATCATTACCCACTACACGATCTCTAAACGGTTTAAAATATGTTTCAAGATTTGAAACAGCAGTGTTAGGTTTAGATTTAAAAACCTTATTCATTCCTTTTATTATAGCATTCATATGCATTAATTTTTTAAAAAACCACCCTGGAAAAACAACATAACCAAGGCAGTTTTTTCACTAAAACAAAAACCTAGTTTTTTATTATTTCTTAAACTTTTTTACACCGTCTTTCAGCCAATTGAAGTAATCATCTACATTAGGTGTATAGGCTACTGGCGCATTTAAGTTAGCTTCATTATGATCTATTAAAACATACAACGGTTGCGCGTTAGATTTGTATCTCATTATTTGTAATTCTGCCCATTTATCACCTATTTTTTTAAAGGGTTTTCCTGGGTATAGATATTCTGAAATACCTTGTTCACTTTCTGTTGGTGCTCGTTTTTCATCAACATATAAAGAAATCATTACATAGTCGTTTTTTATTACGTCAAGTACTTTAGGATCAGACCAAACGTATTCTTCCATTTTACGACAATTAACACAAGACCATCCAGTAAAATCTATAATAGCAGGTTTTCCAACTTTTTTCGCGTAAGCTAATCCTTTATCGTAATCATGAAACATTACTATGTCATGTACGCCATAATGCGCATCTTCGGGTAAAGCTTCATGGGCTACAGAACCACCAGACCCTAGTTTTGTATAACCAACACCGTAAGGTGATTCACTATAATTTAATGGCGGAGGAAAACCACTAATTAATTTTAATGGTGCACCCCATAATCCTGGTATTAAGTATACTGTAAATGCTAAAACTATTAAGCCTAGACCTAAACGCCCCACAGAAATGTGTGTTAATGGCGAATCATGTGGTAACTGAATTTTACCAAATAAATACATGGCTAAGGCGCCAAAAACAGCTATCCAGATGGCTATAAAAATTTCGCGCTCAAAAATGTGTAATTGTAATACTAAATCGGCTGTTGATAAAAACTTAAATGCTAAGGCCAATTCTAAAAATCCTAAAACCACTTTTACGGTATTTAACCAACCGCCAGATTTTGGTAATGAGTTCATCCAACCTGGAAATGCTGCAAATAAAGCAAATGGTAATGCTATTGCTAGTGAAAAACCTAACATACCTATTACGGGTCCTACTTTATCGCCACCAGAAGCCGCTTCAACTAAAATAGTACCAACAATAGGCCCAGTACATGAAAATGATACTATTGCTAAAGCCAATGCCATAAAAAATATGCCTACTAAACCACTACGGTTAGATTGTGCATCAACTTTATTGGCCCATGATTGCGGTAATGTAATTTCAAAAGCACCTAAAAATGATAGCGCAAATACTATTAAAATTAAGAAGAAAATTAAATTAAACCAAACGTTAGAAGCTAAAGCATTCATAGCTGCAGGCCCAAAAATAGCAGATACTGCAACACCCAATAATACATAGATTACCACAATGCAAACACCGTAAAATATAGCGTTTCTAATACCTTTTGCTTTATTATCAGATTGTTTTGTAAAGAAGCTTACTGTTAAGGGTATCATTGGAAATACACAAGGTGTTAACAATGCTGCAAACCCAGATAAAAAGGCTAAAAAGAATAAGGTTATTAAACCTCTTTTTGATGTTTCAGCCCCATCATTTAAAGTTGAATTTACGGCATCATTAGAGTTATTTGATGATGTATCTACGGTTTGTACTACTGCCTCAGAAGTTTTAGTATTATTTAAATTAAACGTTAACTCTACTTCTTTTGGTGGTAAACAACGTGTATCATCGCACACCATAAATTCTACAAAACCATTAACAGTGTTTGTATTGTTTTTAACTTCTATGTTTTGTTCAAAAATGGCATTATCTTCAAAAAAAGTAATAACCATATCAAAAACAGGGTCGTTAATTGTATGTCCTTTTTCTTCAGTAGTATTACCAACTAAGGTGATGGCACCGTTATTATCATCAAAAATAAAACTAGTGGCTATTGGTCCTCCCTCAGGAACATTTTGCGAATATAAATGCCAACCAGCATCAATACTAGCATTAGCCACTAATTTGTATTGGGTTTCTGAAATTTTTTCAACAGAAGTTGTCCATTTTACAGGATCTAATATTTGTGCATTACTATACGTTACAATTAATAACGTTAGTAGGAATAAAAACTTTTTCATTAGGTTAGTTTAGCGAAAGTTATTGTAATTTAAAAACTAATTCTTTATCGGTTGGAGGTAAACAACGGCTGTCATCGCACACCATAAATGTTACTGTTGCGGTTATAGGAAAGGCATCTGAACTTTTTAGTTTTATACGTTGTTCAAAAACTGTTTCTATTTCAAAATATTTAATTTTCATATTAAAAATAGGATCATCAACAACATGTACGTCGCCTTCATTAGTATTTCCTTTTTTAAGGTAAGCCCCATTACTGTTGTAAGTAAAACTAGTAGCAATTGGACCACCTTCTGGTACTGTTTGTGAGTATAAGTGCCAACCTTTTTCAATAACTGCTTTACTTATTAATTTGTATTCAGTGCCTGAAACTTTCTCTACAGATGTACTCCATTTTACAGGTTCTAAAATTTGAGAATAGGCGCTAGTAGTTAAAACTAGTAATGCAATTGCTATTAATTTTTTCATGTTTTTGTGTGTTTAATTTTTATTAATAATAAGGGTTATTTTTAACAAATAACCCTTATTGGGCATCTTTATTAATTTTGGTGGTTGACTAACTCAAAATCAAAAAAACAACTAAAATAAACGTTAAAAAAGATGCTTTTAGTTTTTAGCTAATGGTTTTACAACAATTTCAAACGATTGCCCGTTTGTTTGCAATTTTTTAGCTAAGTTTTGTATGTCTTTTTTATTAATATTATTAATTACTTTTTCAAAATTATTTGGGTTTTCCATATTATAACCATCTCTATAAAAAGTGGTTAAAAGTGTCATATCATACCCGTTGTTACTTTTTGATTGTTCTCTAGATTTTTTATAACTAGTTAAAGTTTTATCTAAATCTTCCTGTTTAATTTCACCCTTAGCTATTTTAGAAATTTCAGCATGTACAATGCCAACTAATTTTTCAGCTAAAGCTGGGTTACAATCAAACTTTATAGTTACATATGATAATACTTTAGGTTCTTTTACTAAAAAAGCGCCTGCTCTTGGGCTGTAAACGCCACCCTCTTCTTCTCTAAGCGTTTCTACTAACCTTAATTGTAAAATATCACCTAACGCTTTTGTTACAAATTGATTTTTTACTGTATAATCTGTTTCAATTTTTAAAGCAATATTTACGTTTGTTTTAGGATCTTCCATTGCTAAAGTAACATCTTCATCAACCTTATTACTTTTCCATTTTGGTACTACATCTTTAAATTGCTCTTTATTTGAAGTAACAGGAATACTTGCAATATATTTGGTTAAAAGAGGCTCTAAATTTTCAGCTTTTACATCGCCAACAATAAAAAATTCAAAATCTGCTGCATTAGCAAACCTATTTAAGTACACTTCTTTTATTTTTTCAAATGATACATCATTTACAAAATCTTGATTAAACACACGTTTTCTTGGGTTATTATTACCGTATAATGTGGTTGTAATTTTGTCTTTTATTTGCTCATTTATATCTTTACTTCTTCTAATAACATAATTATCAATACCGCTTTGTAAAACTTTGAAAGCTTGCTCATCAAAACGTGGTTTCACAAAATACAAATGTGCAAGTTGCAACATAGTTTCAACATCTTTTGTTGTTGAAGTACCGGTTAAAGACTCTGTGGTTTCACCTAAGCTTGGTGACATTGATGCCGTTTTTCCTGCTAAAATTTTTGGTAATTCAGTGGCTGAAAAATCACCTAAACCAGACATTTGAATTAAGTTCCCTAACAATTCTGCCGATGGTAAATTAGCATCACTAATTAGAGATTTACCACCGTGGCTAATAGCTTCAAAAGCTACCGTGTTTTTTTGTTTATCTGCAAATTTGTAGTGCACTTTAATACCGTTGCTTAATGTATAAGTTGTAGCTGCTAGCTCTTTACTAACATTTTTATTAGCTATTTTACCTGTAGCAATATTTAGGCCAGAAATTAAAGTTTTGCCTTCAAAAGCTTCGGTGTATGCTTTTAAACTAGTATCATTTTCAACTTCATTAATAACAGCTAAAGCACGTTCTTGGGTTAAGTTTTCTTTCCCTTCTACGCCTGTAACGTTTAAAAACCTGTTATGCTTTGTATATAGTTTTTTTATTGTATTGTGAAGTGTTTGTGGCGTTAAACTTGCAAATAATGTTTTAGCAATGTTATATTCTTTCTCAATATCTGTAATGGTTTTGTTATCTAAATAATCAGCTTTAATAACATTAATTAGGGCTCCATGACTTTTATCGTCTTTTTTAGCTATTTCAGTTTCATAATAGTTTGAAAACTCTTTGATGGTACGCGCTATTTCTGATGGTGAAAAACCAAATTTAACGGCTCTAACAACCTCTGTTAACACTGCTTTAAAAGCAGCTTCTTGTTGCCCGGGTTTTGGTACAACAGTAATAGAAAATGCGTTGTTAGCCCTTGCTAAAGATTGGTAACCAATTCTAGCTCCTAAAAAACTAGCGTTAGGCTTTTGAGATTCATCTGATATTCTTGATGATAACATTGTGGTTACCATTGATTGTAGTAAAGATTCTTGTAAATCTGATACAGTTTGGTTTTCTAATGATTTTTTATGACGAATACCAAAATCTATTCTAGCTGTAGATATTTCTTTATCCATACCCAAACTATAAAGCATTTCTTGGTTTTCGGGTACTTCAACAATAAAGCGTTCTCTTGGATTTTTTACAGCTGGTATTTTTGAAAACAATGCTTTTATTTTAGATTCAATAACATCAACATCAATATCACCAACTACGGCAATAGCTTGTAAATCTGTTCTGTACCAATCATGATAAAAATCTCTAAGCGCTTTGTATTCAAAATTTTCAACAATACTCATTAAACCAATTGGCAATCTTTTTGCGTATTTAGAATTGTTAAAGGTTACAGGCAATGAGGTTTGAAACAAACGCATTTGTCCGTTTTGGCGTGATCTCCATTCTTCTTTAATCACACCTCTTTCAGCATCAATTTCTTCATCAGTTAATAATAAATAGTTACACCAATCATGCAATACTAGCAAACCTTTATCTATTAATTCTGGGTTTGTGGGTACATTATCAATGTTATAAACCGTTTCATCAAAACTAGTGTAGGCGTTAATATCTCTACCAAAAACTAATCCTTTTTCTTGAAACGTATTTAAAATACCTTTTCCTTCAAAATTTTCAGTGCCATTAAAAGCCATATGTTCTAAAAAGTGTGCTAACCCTTGTTGGTCATCATTTTCTAAAACAGAACCTACATTTTGTATTATGTAGTAGCTTGCTGCATCTTTTACAACATCTGTACTTTTAATGTAATAAGTTAAACCGTTAGGTAAAACACCTTTTTTTATAGTTTCATCAACCGGAAGTGCGTTATTTAAGTCTTGCCCAAATGTTAACAAGCCTACAAATAGATATAATAATGTTGAAAATTTTTTCATGTAATTATAGATAATTTTATGTGTTTTTAAGTTAGACGCTGCATTTCTTATTTTCCCTTATTAAAAAAATGTTAAAATTTTAAACTAATTGTAAAATTATAGAATTTAAGGCCTGTTTTTTAATTAATTTGTTAGCTAAATTAATAATCAGTTAATTATTTTTCAATCAATTATAATGCATACAAATAAACTAATAAAGCATGTTGTTTTTTTATGTCTGTTTTGTTGTGTTTCAATACCAACATTAAGTCAAAATAAAACCATAGATATTACAGGAAAAGTTCTAGAATATAGTAGCAAACAACCTGTAGCCTATGCATCGGTTTTAATTGTAGATGCTCAAACAAAAAAGAACATTAGCGGCACTACTTCTGGTGAAGATGGCACCTTTAATTTATCTACTAATATTTCAAAATTTAATATTGAAATTAGCTTTATTGGTTACAAAACTAAAGTAATTAATGAGTATATTATAAAAAATAACAGTATAAATCTTGGTACTATATTTTTAACTGAAGATTTAGCGCAATTAAGTGAAGTGGTTGTAGAAGCTGAAGTTTCAAAAACACAATTTAAGCTAGATAAACGTATTTTTAATATTGGTAAAGATTTAAGTAGCACAGGCGCAAGTGCTCTTGAAATTTTAAACAATGTACCGTCTGTAAACGTAAATATTGAAGGCGCCATTAGCCTTAGAGGTAGTCAAGGTGTGCAAATACTAATTAACGGTAAACCATCGGTCATTGCTAGTGATGGTGGTAATGCCTTAGGAACAATTACTGCCGATATGATTGAGCGTATTGAAGTTATTACAAACCCTTCAGCTAAATACGACGCCGAAGGAACTGCCGGTATAATTAACATTGTATTAAAAAAAGATGAACGTAAAGGCTTAAATGGTTCTGCCAGTTTAAATTTAGGCACACCAACAAATCATAGCTTTGGCTTAAGTTTAAACAGGCGTACCGAAAAGTTTAACTTATTTAGCCAATTTGGTGTTGGTTACCGTAAATTACCAAATGACAGATTAAGCATTAACAAAGATTTGGTTAATAACACCACCCTAAATTCTAACGGCACCGAATACCGAAATGAAAAGTTTTATAACATTATTTTAGGTACAGATTATCATATAAACGATAATAATATTTTAACGTTATCTGGTAGTTATGCTTATGAAGTAGAAGATCAGCCCTCAACAACAAACTTTAGTTTTACAGATGAAACTAATACAGCAAATACGTCTCTTTGGAAACGCACCGAAGAAACAGATGCCACAAACCCTAAATACCAATATGAACTTCAATACAAAAAAGATTTTGATGACCACGAAGACCACATGCTTTTATTTAGTGCTTTAGGCCGCTTTTTTGGTAAAGAACAGTCTTCAAATTTTGAAGATGTTACTATTGCTGGAGATAATCGTGATAACTTACAAAAAACCAGAACAGATTTTGATGAAGCAAATTACACCTTTAAGTTAGATTACACCAAACCTTTTAATGACAAATTTACCATTGAAACTGGTGCACAATATGTATTAAATAATGTTAGTAACGATTATGAAGTTCAAAACTTTGAAAATGGTAGTTATGTTACCGATGCTAACCAAACTAATATTTTTGATTTTAACCAAAACGTTTTAGGTATTTACGGAACTGCTGCTTACGAAGCCGAAAAATGGGGCGTTAAAGTTGGTTTACGCCTTGAAAATACCGATTTAGAAACTTTACTTAAAAATACCAACGAACAAAACAAACAAAACTATTCTAACGTATTTCCTAGCATACATGCATCATATAAAATAACTGGTAATTACTCACTACAAATTGGGTATTCCAGACGCGTTTATAGGCCTAGGTTATGGGACTTAAATCCGTTTTTCAACATAAGAAACAATTTTAATATTAGAACCGGAAATCCAGATTTACAACCTGAATTTACAGATTCTTATGAACTTACAAATATTTATAACCTAGGGAAAGCCTCTATAAATTTTGGCATATATTATCGTTACACCACCAATGCCATTGAGCGTAGTGTTTCAACTTTTACAAACAATGTAAACACATTTAAACCTTTAAACTTAGGCACAACAAACGCTGTTGGTGTTGAGTTTAACGGCAAATACCCAATAACCAATTGGTTAATTTTTAATGGTGATATTAATTATAATGCTTTTAAGCTTAATGGAAATTTAAATAGCACATCAATTGATTTTGATGCAGACCAATGGACAGGTAAACTTACCAGTAAATTAAAACTACCCGCTGATATAGATTTTGAAATTACAGGAAACTACAGATCTGAAACCGAAACGGTACAGGGTAATGAAGCCAACGTTATTTTTGCCGATTTAGGTTTACGCAAAAAAGTAATTAAAGGTAAAGGTGTTATTAACCTAAGTGTAAGAGATGTTTTTGCTTCTAGAATTGAAAAAAGCTAAACCATTCAACCCGATTTTTATTTATACAATGAAAACCAACGCGGACGCTTTATTACAATTGGCATAAGTTATGGTTTTGGTAAAGGTGAAGCTATGGAGTATTCAGGAAAAAGGCGCTAAATTAAAAATTAACTTAACGCCTTTAATTTAACTACTAAAACTTCTTTTTATTCTGGTATATAGCTTTTATCCATAACTAACATCCATTTATCAAGCTCAAAACCATCTTCACGCATTGAAAATGAAATAATGTATTCATCGGCTTTATCAAATGTTAAAGTTATAGTTTGCTTGTATCCGCAATGGTTTTCTGGCACACGTTGAGCCGATGACCATGTCCAATTATGTTTTCCTTGGCATAATTGAATGCGTTGACCGCTTTCTGGCCATTCACCATTAACACCAACATGCAAACCATTATCTTCTGGCCCCGTTGAAAACGCCCTAACCCATACATAATAAGTACCTGGTGTATTAATTTTTACTTTATAAGACACAACACCACCCGTACCTGGTATAGGAAAAAAGTTTTCACCTACAATCAATTTATCTTTATGAGTTACTCTTGTATCTGGCATAGCCTCAATATACGCTTTACCACTTGCAGTTTTAGCATGATTACCATGCCTTGTTGTAAATGGAAACTCGCCTTCATAAGCATTAATGTAAAATTTTCTTGGGCTACCGTTATTTGTGTTATGGTGAAAAGCTTCTCCTTCAACTTCTAAAACACCATTTTTTTCTTCAAAAGGAGTAACAGATTTTAATGTTTCTTTTAACGTGAAGTTTTTAGGAGTTAACTCTAAAGATCTCCAACGTCCTCTTGCCCAAGCTGTTTCATCACCTTCAGGTATTCTGCCATTTGTAAGAGCTTTAGAGCCTATTGTTATAGTATCTCCTTCTTTTAAATGCAGTGTTCCTATTGCTAAACGGGTGTTTTTAAAAGATTCTGGCGCTTGCGGGTTTTTAACCTTTTTTAAACCATTGTTATTTATTCTAATTTCATAAGTAGATTCACCATCATTTTCAGCAACTGTGTTTAAAATACCCGTGTAGAAACCAGTAGCTCCTTTAAACACTGTAAAAGCTTTGGCTTGCTTGTCTCTTTGGTCTTTTTTTCCTGCATTTATAGCAAAAGTACCGCGTTTTTCTTCTTTGTAGTAAGTGGCTTCAGAAGTTTCATCTATTATGAAATCTTGAATAGCATTTAACACCACTGTATTTTTAGTGCTAGCCGTATTTTTTTTCTTAGATGTATTTTGAATTAAAGCAACCCAATCGCCAGTTTTTGACGGCGGTAAACCTATTGAAACATTTTCTCCAGATCTTACAGTTTTTATAGTTCCCGTCTGAAGATTACCACCCGTTTTAGCATTGTACCATTTAACGGAATATTTAGCTTTATTACCAGCTAAATGCAATTTAGTTTCTTCAACTGTTGGAAGATACACCGCGTAAACATCACCTGTTTTTGCAAACACATAGTCATGTGTGTTTGCTGTTAAATCATCTGCAGACACCATTTGCTCAAAAGGCAAATAGGTATTAAAAAAATCTAAAGCATGTTTAGTTTGCTCCCAAACATTGTTTCTAGAGCGCCAATCTTCGCAAGTTAAATCGTGGTGCGCAAATTTATACCCAAAATACCACTCTACACCGGCGCCACCTGCCATTAAATTGCCCCATAAAACTTCAGCTCTAATATCATCATGATCCGGATCATCAGCATCAGGTTTTGCTCCTGTGTGTGCTGGCCCAATTTCATCTTGACAAACCACCCATTGCCTGTTATAATTAGCAGATTCATTAATCCAATTAACTGTAATATCATGCACATCATGCGGATGATGTGTTTGCATTGAAGGGCCATCTAAATATTCATACCCTAAAAGTGGGGTTAAAAATAAATTTTGAGCATTGGTATTGGCATGCGTATGTAAAACCACAAAATTATGGTAAGGATCATGTGTTTTAATATACTTAGCCATTTCTTTTCTATCTTTATCGGTTTGTCCTTTAGGTGTCCAAACCAACGGCCCGTTTTCTTCTCCTAAATTCCAAGTAACTGCTAAATGATGTGCAAAACGTGCAATTAACTCGCGGTAATATAATTTACGCATGGTTTTAGTTTCACCTAAATCTAGCAACAACTCGTTTTCAGTCTCTTGGGTAACAATATGAAGCATTAAACCTAAATTATCCATATGATCAAAAACAATTTCCCATTGGTCTAGTTTACTACAATCAAAACGAAAACGCTCATGCTCATTAGTCCAAGGCCAAACATCTTTACCATCACCTTGAATATTCATAGTTAAAAAGTATACAGAATTCATACCTTTAGATGCTAAATAATTTAAAGCGCCTATAATGTTTTTGCCTTTTCCGTTTTGCCATGTAGGGTCACCTTGTTTAAAATCTTTGGCATGCGCTTCGTATTTATGTGAAGCTGGTGTTTGGTCAAATTCATAATACCCTAAAAAACTTTCAGGACTATCTGCGCCTCCTTTTAAAAATGCTTCATTTGTATCAGCATACTTTAAATATCTATCTCCGGTGTATTTTAATCTTCCTTTGGTTCTAAAATTGTTTCCTGTTTTATCTGCTTCAGCAATTGTAAAACTACCTTTAGTACCATTAAAACTTACAGGTTTACCTGCATAAAAATCATCACTTACGGCTATGTTTTCACCTTTTCTAAATGATACTTCATACGCCCACTCGCCTACTTCATCTGGCATAAACCTAACTTGCCAAACCTTTCCATATTTTGCGCTTGTTTCGGCAGCATTACCATCGGCAGCAAAAAAACCTGGAATAACCATTGTTTTTTTCTTGTGTTTAAAAATTACATTTAGTCTGTAATTTAAAAACGGATTTTCTTCTTCACTTTCACTTAATTCATCGCCTTCAAAACTTAAAGTTATTTTATGCCATTTTTTTAAAGGCCCATCTATTTTTTGCGCTTTTACGTTTAATATTGTGAAAAGCATTATTGCTAATAAAACGGATATTTTTTGCATGTGTTATAGTAATTTAATACGTAAATAGTTTGTTTTTTGATTATGATTTACAAGGTTACAGGTGCATTAATTTCGGCCGATTTGTAAACGGCTTCTTGCACTTGCAATGTTTTTAAATAGTTGCTTCCGCTGGTTTCAAAAGGTTCACCACTGCATAATTTATCAATAAAATCTTGTTGAAAAATAAAACAGCAGTCTCCTGCAAAACCTACATCATTGTGTGTGTATTCATGTTCTTGTTCAGACTCACCTAATTTTTGAATGGTTATTTTCCCATCAGAATACAAGCGGATTGAGCCTTTAGAGCCATCAATTAAATACTCTCCAAAGGTGTATCTAGATTTTTTAAAGTTATTTTCATTGTAGCGGTTAGCATCCCAAATGGCATGTGCATTGTTTTCAAAATTTAACACCACTAACCCAGAATCTTCACCTTTTATAACTGGGTTTAAGCGTTTTAAAATGGCGTAAGCACTGGTTACTTCACCTGCGTGGTAACGAAACGTATCAATAAAATGTACGCCCGTTTCATAAATAAGTAGTTTTTTATAATCTCTAAAATAGGGTTGTCTGGCCAAATAAGCATTGTCTCCCCAACCATCGCCCATACGCGACCTGAAATTTAGACTAAAAACATTACCAATACCATCATTATTAATAATTTTTTTTATTTCTCTGTGCCAAGGTTGAAATCTGAAATTTTCGTGCACTACAAAACGTACATCTTTTTTAGAAACATAGTCTACTATTTTTTTAGACTCTTCAAACGTTGGTGCTAATGGTTTTTGGCAGATAATATGCACACCGTTATCTGCAGCAAATTTGCACATTTCAAAATGTGTTTCTGGTGGTGTTATGATATCTACAAAATCTGGTTTTTCAGTAAGAATCATTTCCTTATAATCGGTGTAATGTTTTTTTACACCGTAAGGTTCCATAATGCTTTTGGCACGCTCTAAATTAGAATTACAAAGGGCTGTAATCTCAACATCAGGAATACGTGTCCATGCTTCATATTGAAATTTACTAAAATACCCTGCGCCAATGGCAACACCTTTTAATTTATTCTGCATTATTTAATTTTTTATTCGGATTCATAAAAGACCAACAAAAAATGGCTACAATACCTAAAACGGCCGCTACGTAAAAAAATGGTTCGTTAGATCCTGTCCATTCCTGTAAATACGGAAATGCTAACGCGGTTGTAAACGCCCCTAAATTACCGGCCATATTCATCATACCAGATACTTTTCCTGAGTTTTCTTCACCAATATCCATACAAAATGACCATGACGGACTTAACGTCATATCTGCACCAAAAATAGCTACAGATAAACATAATACTGCACCTAAAGCGGTATTCATGTAAAGACTAGACAAAATACCAATAACCACTAAAACAAAACCAATGGTTGCGGGTAATTGCCTTGAACGTTTCCAATGTCCTTTTCTATAAATACTATCAACCATAAAACCAGAAGTCCAATTTCCAAAAGCTCCTGCCAATAATGGTAACATGGCATAAAAACCAGTGGCTACCAAGCTTAATTCATATTTATCTTTAATGTACGGAAACAACCATGTTAACATGAAGAAAAATATAAAATTACTACCTATATATTGGACCATTGCTAGAATTACATTTTTTGAGGTAAGTACCGTTTTTAATGGTAAGTTACCACCTTTTTTTTCAACCTCATGCTGCCTGTTTTTAATGATGTATTCTTTTTCTTCATTAGATAATCCTTTGTGTTCTTCAGGTTTGTTTCTAAAGAAAATTACAAACCAAACTGCAAAAACAAGCCCAACAGCACCAAAAAAATAAAATATGCTACGCCAACCCCAAGCATCAATTAAATACGCTACTAAAGGCAATGCAAAAGCAGCTCCTAATCTGGAACCTGAAAAATTTATACCTTGAAAAACACCTCGCTCTTTAGTGGGCACCCAAGAAAAGGCTGCTCTTGATATGTTTGGAAATGCACCAGCTTCACCAGCACCAAAAATAAATCTGAAGAAAAGCATGGAAACATAATTCCAGGCAGCACCTGTTAATGCTGTGAAAATTGACCATAACACCATAATGCTAGTCATTACTTTTCTAACACCATATTTATCGCCCATGGTACCTCCAGGTACTTGAAATAATGCATAGCCCAAAGCAAAAGCACTAAGTACCCAACCCATTTGTATATCGGTTAAGTTTAAATCTGAACTAATGGCGTCTTTTGCTGAAGAAATACACACCCTATCTATATACAAAAGAAGGGTAATTAAAAAAGAACCAGCAAAAAACCAATATCTTTTTTTTGGTATGGGTTTACTCATTATTTAGTTTAATTTAGTTATTACGTCTTTTAAAGTTTGTATGGTACCAACGTTACCTGGAAAAACAACGTAAGGTAAGTTGGGGAATTTAGTTTGGTTGTTCATTTGCCAAACAGGAATACCTGCTTGAATTTGCCCAATTACTTTTGAGCGTTTCATTTTTAAGCCTTTTGTGGCCAAATCATGTGATGTAATACCGCCTTTGGCTATTAAATATTTGGGTTGGGTGGTTAATCCTTCAACTATTTTTACCAATGCATTTGAAATTGCTGCCGCAATATTTATTGTTGCTGTTTCACTGTTTCCTGTTACTAATTTTCTACTTGTAAAAACAATACAATTTTTTCCAGATTTTAAAACGCCATCCAATTTATTTACAAACAGTTGTAGATATGTTTTATAATTTTCACTTAAAACCTGTTCTACATCAACTTCAAAGGTGGTGGTTGCATCAAAAAGTTGTAATGCTTCTTTGAGTTGATCTGATGATTTTTTTACATAAGAACCTACAACGGTTAATCCGCCAACATTTATTTTTGAGGTGGTTAATAAATCTTCAGCAGATAATAAGTTTTGAGGTGTTTGTCCGATATACGACGGTACAAATGAACTTGATGTTCTGTAAATTATTTGCTTTCCGTTTTCTTGAGCTATAAGTAATGCGTTTGATACTTTATCTAAATCATGATAATTAACACTATTAAAAATGCAATAGCAGTTTTTAGGCAAACTTAAAATAGCTGCTGCTAATTCTTTAGTGTTTTTAATTCTAATATCTTCTAAAGAAAAAGAAATTACGCTAGACGCTTTAATACGTCCTTCAGATTTTTCTTCTATATATTCTTTAAGATTTGCTTTTGAATATTTAAACGAATGATCTTGTGCAAATGGTGTGTTATTAACAGGTGTTAAAACATCATTATCTAAAATATAATGTGTATCATTAACCGTTACACGATTACCTTCAAACATAACAGGTAAAAACACTGTAATGGCATCTTGTAATTTTAAATGTGATTTTAAAGTTGAAGGTTCCAACGGGAAATGGCCACGTAATGTAGAATCACTTCTACTAATAATTGTGAATTCACGTTTTGTAATTTCAGAAGCTTTTAAGATGTTTTGAGCAATTTCAGTATACACCCTTTTAGTTTCTTTAGCTGATAAACTTCTAGAATTAGTTAATACAAAAAACACAGGTGTGCCTTTTGTGAATTCTTCAATAAAAACCGTTTCGTTCCAAGTGGTTAGCAACGGAATGTTGTAAACGGTTTGGTTACCCGTTGGATCATCATCAATTACAATACAAGCCTTATTTAGTTTGTTGAATAGTTGTTGGTTTAAGCTTCTGTAATTGGTGGTTTCAGGCTTTGGTAATGTAGCTAATATGTTAGTAAAAGAAATGTTCATTTAATATTTTTCAATAGCTATAACTCTTGCGGGTGCACCATCGCCTCCTTCAATTTTAAGTGGTAAAGCAATAAGCTCTACGCAGTTGGTTGTTAATTGGTTAAGATTGGTTAAGCCTTCAACAATTACAACACTTTGTAATAATATTTTATGAATTTTTGTTACTTCATCAATGTTATTTACATCGGCAACAGATGGCGGTTCAACACCAAGTATTTTAACTTTATTATCCACACACCAATGCGCTAAATTTTCACTAATTCGTGGTAATTCATCACGGTATTTAGGTGTGTTTACAAATTGAGACCATCCTGTTTTAAAAACTAAGCTATCTCCTTTTTCAAAAGCTTTGAGTATGTTTTCAGGAATATGAAATACTTCAATTACACCTTTTGCACCTACATGTGCTACATCAATTACCCATGCTTTCCCAACAAAGTTTTTTACTGGTATTGCATCAATTGTTTGCTCACTTACATTAAAATGAACGGGCGCATCCATGTGTGTACCACAATGCGAATAAAATGTAAGCGTGCTTGCATTCCAGCCATCATTTTTAACAGTTTTAGCAGTTTGTTTTGAAAAACCACTAAAACTGTTGGAGTATGTTAATGTAAGATCTACAATATTCATGGATGATTATAAATTTTTAATAACAGCATCGGCCACATCAGAAGTACTAGCATTTCCTCCTAAATCTACCGTTAAAACGCCAGAAGATGTTGTTTTATCAATAGCTTCCATAATACTATTGGCAGCTTCGGTTTCGCCTAAATGATTTAACATTATTGCGGCAGACCAAATTTGACCGTAAGGGTTTGCAATATTTTTACCAGCAATATCTGGTGCAGAACCATGAATAGGCTCAAACATTGATGGAAATTCTTTTTCCGGATTAATATTTCCACTACCACCTAAACCAAGGCTTCCCATTACAGCACCACCTAAATCACTTAAAATATCACCAAATAAATTGGTTGTTAAAACCACGTCAAAAATTTCTGGTTTTAAAACAAACATAGCCGTAGAGTTATCAATATACATTTGTTCGTGCTCTACATCTGGGTATTGCTGTGCTACTTCTTTAATAACTCTATCCCAATAACTTAAACTATTAATTAAAGTGTTAGATTTTGTAATATGGGTTACTTTATTACGTCTTGTACGTGCTAATTTAAATGCGTAATGCGCAACACGTTCAATGCCTTTTCTTGTAAATACACTGGTATCTGTACCCATACCGTTGGCTTCATCTGGTAAATATTGTCCGCCCATTTGCACAAATTCACCTTCTGTATTTTCTCTAACAATAACAAAGTCTATATGCTTGTCGGTTCTTAATGGGCGCTGCACACCAGGATACGTTCTAACTGGCCTGTAATTAACATATTGATTGAAACCTGTACGTACTTTAAATGTATAATCTTTAGCAGGTAAAGTGTCGTCAACTTCGGGTAAACCAACTGAGCCAAAATATACGGCATCAAAAGCTTTAAGAGTTTCTAAACCGTTTGCTGGCATAAACTCGTTATTTTTTAAGTAATAACCAGCGCCCCAATCAAACGTTTCAGTATTAATTGAAAAACCATGTTTTTTTGCTACGGCGTTTATAACGCGTAATCCTTCAGGCACAATTTCTTTACCTATACCATCACCTGGAACAACCGCTATTTTGTAATTTTTACTCATTTAATTTTAATTTTTCTTTTGCGCAAATTATTGCGCTAAGTTAGTTGTTTTATCTAATTTGTTTTCAAAAATAGAAAAAAAACATAATAAAACATGATAAAAACACATTTTTTACTAAAAAATATGCGCAAATTATTGCATAAATAAATTTTAGTTTTAATTTTGAAAACTATTTAAATTCAATATTTTGAAAAAGAAAGCTACATTACAAGACATTGCAAAGGCCTTAAGCATATCTACTTCTACAGCATCTAGGGCGTTACAAAACAACCCTAGAATAAGTGATAGTATGCGTAAAAAAGTATTAGAAGTAGCTAATGAACTAAATTATTTTGAAACTAAGTTTCCTGAAACTATTATTCCTAGAAAATTAAATGCTATTGGTGTTATTGTGCCTAAAATAAGTTATCATTTATATGCTATGGCCATTAGCGGAATTGAAAAAGTTGCCGAAGAAAACGGTATGCACCTCATTATTTGTCAGTCTAACGAATCTTTTGAACGTGAAAAAAGTTTAACTGAAGAACTTATAGAAATTGGTGTTTCTGGTTTGATAATTTCTTTAGCCAGTGAAACAAAACAATTTGAGCACTTTTTAGAGTTGAAAAAGAAACAAATTCCACTTGTTTTTTTTAACAGACAATGTGATGAAGTTGACACCCATAAAGTTGTAATAGATAATTTTAAAGCAGCATATGATGCTACAGAACACCTAACATCAATTGGCTGTAAAAATATAGCTTTTATTGGTGGTCCGCCAATTTTACAAATTAGTAACATGAGGCAATTAGGCTATGAACAAGCTTTAAAAGACGCTAATATTATTAAAAACAACAAACTTATTGAGTATTGTAATTTTACTAAAGAAAGTAACTTAAGTGCTGCCAGAAAATTATTGTACGCTCCTACGCCGCCCGATGGCATTATTGCTTTTAGTGACCAAGTAGCTATTTCTGCAATGCTTGCAGCCAAAGAACGCGGATTAAATATTCCTGAAGATTTGGCTATTATTGGTTTTAACAATGAACCTGTGAACGAACTTTTAGAGCCTTCATTAACAAGTATAGATCAACCTGCTTACCAAATGGGCTTTGAAGCTGCTCAACTAATATTTAATAACATAAAAAATAAAGCAGATACCACTTACACGCAACGCATTTTAAAATCTGAATTAGTTATTAGAAACTCAACCAACAGAAATAAGCGTAAATAACTGTTTGATTCTTTAAAAAAAACATTTGTTGTAACCTTAGCGTTTTAGCATGCCTAATTTTGTACTTATAACACAAAAAAATACCATGCATAAATTTCTTCTTATTACAGCCATAATGTTATTAGGGGCTTGCTCCTCTAAAGGGAAAAAAGACCCATTGGCTGATATTGATATTTCTAAAATACAAATTGAAGCTAAAGTTGATTCATTAATAAAAAGTATGCCTTTAGAAGAAAAAATATCACAACTTCAAGGTATTTGGATGAAAGATTTAATGGATGGCACAAAATTATCTTTAGATTCTTGCCGAAAAAAAATTCCGCATGGTATTGGCTATTTAGCACAATTTTCGGGTAATTTAAAAACAGATCCAACAGAATTAAAAATTGCAATTGCAGATCTTCAAGATTATTTAATTAATGAAACTAAAAGTAAGATTCCTGCTATTTTTTCAGAAGAAGCCATTAGCGGGTTTTCTACTAAAGGTGCTACAACTTTGCCTCAACAAATTGGCATGGGCTGTTCTTGGAATCCTGATTTAATTGAACGTAATAGTAATAACACATCAAAATTAATGCGCAGCGTTGGGGCTACACATGTGCTGTCTCCTATGCTAGATATATGTAGAAATTCACATTGGGGAAGAATTGAAGAAAGTTTTGGTGAAGAGCCTTATTTAACTGCTAGCATGGGTTTAGCTTTTGTGAAAGGAATGCAAACTGATGATTTAACCAAGGGCGTTGCTACTACAATTAAGCATTTTGCTGGTTACGGATATAAAGGTGATTTTGATGAGAAAAACTTTTACGAAGAAACACTTTTACCACATGAAGTTGCCATAAAATTAGGTAATGCGCAAAATGCCATGGCTGGTTATCACCAAATAAAAAATATTCCTTGTTCTGCAAACCCTGAATTACTCACCACTATTTTAAGAGAAGAATTAGGTTTTAACGGCGTTGTTGTATCAGATTTTTGGTCTGTAAAACAAGTGTTTTCAAGATACAAACATGCTAAAACAGAAGCTGAAGCTGGTGTTTTAAGTTTGAAAGCTGGTTTGGATGTTGAACTGCCATTTGGCATGAGTTTTCCTTATTTAAAAAATGAAATTAATAAAGGTTCTATCTCTGTAAGCGTTATAGATAAAGCTTTAAAGCGCGTGTTAATATCAAAAGGAAATCTTGGTTTATTAGACTATAAACGACCAGAAATAAAACCTGTAGATTTAGATCCACCTACTAACCGAACTTTAGCTTACAATGCCGCATGCGAAGCCATAGTATTACTAAAAAACAATGGTATTTTACCACTTTCAAAAAACACAAAAAAAATAGCTGTTGTTGGCCCTAATGCCAATGCTGTTCAGTCTTTATTAGGTGACTACACACACCAATCTTTATCCACCTTTTTTAGATCGGAGCCTGTAGACCCAAATAGCCCTAAACTTGTTACTTTACTTGAAGGATTACAAAATACACTAGGTAATAACACCGAAATTAATTTTGAAAGAGGTTGTGATTGGACTAAAATTAACAACAAACAACCCAATGAAAAAATTGGTGATGAGCGCATTAAAAAGTTTGCATATATAGGTGTTAAAGATTTTCCTGAACCAAATACAAAACGTGCTTTAAAAATAGCTAAAGAAAGCGATGTAATTATTGCCGCTATGGGAGAACACCTCTATTTAGTTGGCGAAGGTAGAGACAGAAAAGACATTCATTTACCTGGAGAGCAAGCGGCTTTTGTTAAACAATTACAAGCTACTGGCAAACCTGTGGTTTTGGTTATTTTTGGAGGCAGACCACAAATTATAACAGAGTTAGCTCCAAAATGCGCTGCCATTATACAAGCGTGGTTTCCAGGTGAAGAAGGTGGCAACACATTATCAGATATTATTACAGGAAAGGTAAATCCGTCAGCAAAATTAACAGTTACGTACCCTAAACACAATGGGCAAGCACCTATTGTTTACAGTAAAGGTTATGATGAAAATGATATGCCCATGTACCCTTTTGGCTACGGATTAAGTTATTCGTCATTTATTTATAATAATTTAAATGCACCTGCTACGGTTTCAATAAACGATGAAACCATTCCACTAATATTCACAATAACAAATAACAGTAAATTTGATGGGGCAGAAATTGCACAATTATATGTAACACCACCAAAAGAAAATACACATTTAGAGCCTATTGAATTAAAAGGTTTTGCTAAAGTGTATTTAGAAAAAGGCGCCACAAAAACTATTAAAATTCTAGTTTCACCTCAACAATTGGCTTATTATAACAACAAAAAATGGATTATTAATCCTGGAGTATATCAATTTAAAATTGGAGCTTCTTCTTTAGATATTAAATTATCTAAAAACATTAACATTGAAGGCAAACAAGTGGTTTTAAAAACACGTGATGTTTTCTTTTCAAAAAATAAGATAACACCAAACTAACAATTATTTTCTAACTCTTAATACATATAAAACATCAATAGTTTTCGAAGATGTAATAATTTTTGAGTAACGTATTTTTAAATTATTAAGATTTTTTATTAATTCTTTTTAATTAGATTGATTACATTATTTACCAAAATCATAGCACTTTTTGAAGCTTCTAATTGATTAAAAGTCCCCGAAATATAAGTATCTAATTGCGGACAATACCATAAAAACGACGCTGTAGATCCAGAATGACCAATAAGCTGCAAGTCAGATTCTGTGTTAGTTAATTCATCAATAGACACTTGTCTTATCCCAAAACCGTATTCCATTCCTTTTGTTTCAGTTACCCAATTTTGCATGGCTAAACGTGTTTCTTTCTTTACAATTTTATCGGTATTAAAGGCTTTTAAAAATGCTATTAAATCGTGAGTGGTTGAGACTAAACCGCCTCCGCCCCAATCGGCACTTAAGCTTTTAAGAGACGATAATTCATATTGACTCGCATAAAACTTAACGATTGGAAGTTTGTTTTTTATAGAAGACGATTTTAAGTTAACATATGAACTATGTTTGTTTAAAGGTTGAAAAATATGTTGCTTAAAAAACTCATCTAACGATAAACCACTTACATTTTCAATTATCAAAGCTAAAAGCACATATTCAGTATCTGTGTAATGATAACCTTTACTAGGAACAAAATGAGGTGTCATTTTTTCTTTAGAAAATTGTATCAGTTCTCCAGTAGACCACAATTTATTGGGTTTCATTAATAGTTGATTGATGATATTCGGACTTCCGTCATTTGTTTCATCGGTGAAATAATCAGGTAAACCAGAGGTATGTTGTAATAGATTTGCTATGGTTAATTCTTCAGAATAGTTTTTACCTCCTAAAACATGAAGATTAGTAATCAATGAATCTGGTAAATATCCAGCAATCTTATCTTCAAAATTTAATTTATTCTGATCCTTTAAAATACCAATTGCTGTTGCGGTAAACATCTTGGTAATGCTAGCTGTATAAAATGGATGATTTATTGAAATAGAATCTTCTTTACTTTCAGCTAACTGAATATCGACACCACGAGATTCAGAATACACGTGTAGTATTCCACTTTTAATATTTTCCTTTTCTAATTCGGTTTTAAAGCATTGTTTAATTATAGATTCTGTTGTTTTCTGAGCAATAGCTGATAATCCAACTAAAAATATTAAACCTAGAAATAGATATTTCATAATGTTAGTTTTAGAAATTTAAGATAGTTTTAGAAATTAAATTTTTATACCAATATAAAGATTAGGTTCAAATAGAAAATAAGAATCCCATTTATTGTCGAGTTGCTTAAATGATTCTGGCGTATTAGTGTCAAAATGCCAAACATTACAATGAAATTGTGGTTCTACAAAAAACTGTTTCTTTTTACCAAAAGCAAAGTGATAACCAATATGATAGGAATTGTAGAGCTTAAATCCGTTAACTATTTTCTTGTCATTAAGATCTAAATAGGTTTTGTATAATGGCAACACTTCAACCGAAGCAAATAACCCTTTCCAAAGCATACGTTGATAAGAGATACCAATACCTGTTTCGCGTAAATAACCAGGATAAAATTCGGTTTCAGAATCTATTTTGTCTGTAAGTCCATTCCACCATTGAATTCCCATAGGTTGAAATAAGCGCCAAGTGGCGAATTTTACACCTACAATATTTTTAGCATCAAGCTCACGTTTAACGTGTAATTCAATGTGTTGTGTGTTGGTTCTTTCGCCACCTTTTCCAATATTTCCTAAAATAATTGCCGGAAAACTAACTCTGTATTTTAAATCTGTGTCATGGTTTTTTCCTTGTTTTGAAATCTGTTGAGCATAACTGTGAATTGTGAATAGTGTTAAGCAAATAATTATTAATTTTTTCATTGTGATTGATATTTAAATTGTTCGTTTTTTGATTGATTATTTGATGTGACAAAGATGAGACAGAAGTGAATGTTAATCGTCCTGAATTATGATTTCAAACCTTTTTGAAATTCAGTACTTATTATTCAATTTAAAGTATTTTGAATAAAAAAAGGCTTAACACAATTAGTGCTAAACCTTTAATTAATTTTTAAAGTTTATTTTAAAACAACGTTTCAGGATGCAACGTGAGTTTATCTATATGTTTAGTGATTTTTTCAATCTCCCAATCCCACCATTTAAGTTCCAATAATTTAGAAATGATATCGTCAGAAAAACGCTTTTTAATTAATTTTGCGGGATTGCCACCAGCAATAGTGTAAGGAGCAACATCTTTCGTTACTACTGCTTTTGTGGCTATAATAGCGCCATCACCAATGGCTACACCAGGCATAATGGTAGCATCGTGACCAATCCACACATCATTACCAATTATAGTATTCCCTTTGGTTGGATAGCTTTTGCCATCCATTGCATGTTGCCATGCACCACCAAAAATGGCAAAAGGGTAAGCAGATGTGGCTTCGGTTAAATGATTACCACCATTCATAATAAAAGTTGCGCCAGAAGCAATCATGCAAAACTTACCAATGATGAGTTTATCACCTATAAAATCAAAATGATATTTGACGCTTTTTTCAAAGTTAGAAACATCTTCAAAATCGTCGTAATAGGTGTAGTCACCAACTTCAATATTAGGATTGTTAATGTAGTTTTTCAAAAAACATAACTTATCATAATTAGCTAACGGAAAAACGGTATTTGGATCTGGTATGTTCATATCTCTAGTGTATTAGCTTCTTCTCTAAAATAGTCTTTTAAATGGTGTTTACCATAGGTTGGTGCGATATTATCGTCTGCCATTAAAGTTAGGAAAAACTCAATTGGTCCATAGGTTTTAACGCTGGTAAATGTTCTTAACGTCCAAATAGTGAATCGCCTTAAACAATCTGGTAAATGTGTAATTTTAATTGGCTTGTTTAATGATGATAATGCTAGTTTACTAATATCATTAAGGCTCAAAACATCAGGACCGCCTATGGTTATTGTTTTGTTGTAATCGCTCAAATTCTCAATAATTGCATTAGCTAAATCTTCACCATGAATTGGATTAAATTTTTGATTTCCAGATCCAAATAAATATACACGACCTGATTTTGCCATTTGCAAAAAGTCTTTCATATCTGAGAAAAAACCGTTAGGTCTAACAATGGTATAATTTAATCCTGATGCTTTTAAAGCATCAACAAACGTTTCTTTTGCTTCAAAAATTTTCAAATGTCGATGTTTATCACCATTAATAGCAGAAACGTAAACAAAGTGATTTACACCAGACTTTTTAGCTTCTTCAAGTACATTCATATTTGCTTGATAATCGACATCCATATACGTTAAACCATCCTTTTGCCTAGTAATGCCAACGGTTGAAATAACCGTATCTATCCCTTTACAAATGTCTCTTAAGGTTTCGGGTTTGGTAACTTCGGCTTGCTTAATTTCCAGATAGTTTTCATTAGGATTATCTATCTGATTTGGCTTACGGACAATAGCAACCACCTGGTTTTGTTTTTCTATTAAAACCTTTAATAAATGCCTACCGAGATAACCAGTAGCACCTGCCAATAAAATGTTGGTATGTTGCATGGTTGTATTTTATTGGTTAAACTCGTTTGTTAATAGTTGTTCAATAATGGTATTACGTTGTGTGCCAGTATCATCTTGCTTATTGCTTAATAGCACAATTGTAGCATCGTATTCTGGTATAAAGCCTATCATAGTCCAATACCCATCTATATCTCCTCCATGCCAATAAAGTGTAGTGTTGCCTTCTTGTGTTGTAAACCAACCTAAACCAAAATCTACATAACCACTTGGCACATCTTGAGCAAATATGTCTTCTTTTTCGGCAGCTGTAAACCAGTTTGTTTTTACAGCATTTGTCCAAGTTTCCATGTCTTTTGGTGTGCTACTAAAATCACCAGCACCAAACGCTAAATTCATCGGGTAAACACTGTTTGCATTACCATTGTTGTAGCCTTCGGCATGTGTATTTTGGTCAATGATATCTGTACCTCTGTATGTGTTTGTCATTTGCAAAGGATTAAAAATATTCTGCTGAATGTACTCGTGGTAAGACATATTTGTAAGTTCTTCAACCAACAACGCCGCGATAAGGTAGTTAGAATTACTGTATTGTTTCCCTGCACCAGGTGTAAAGTTGAGTCCGTTTTCTGTAATTAGTTCCATAATAACTTCATAGATGTCTTCTTCATCTAGAATTTCACCTTGTGCTGCAGCGTCTTCAACGACAAATTGATAATCTGGAATACCTGATTGGTGCGATAACAGTTGTGCAATACTAATTTGATTTCCGTTTGGAAACTCAGGATCAAATTCGTTTAACGTTTGGTTGTAATTAGAAATATAACCATCGCGTTTTAGCTGAATAATTGCAGCTGCAGTTAAGGTTTTAGATACCGAACCAATGCGGTAAGCTAATTCGTAATCTTGAGGAAGTGCTGTGTTTTTATTAGCTAAACCAAAACCTTGTCGGACTAAATCGCTTCCATTTTTTGTGATAATGGCATAACCTTGAAAGTTGATATCGGTTAATAAATTTTCAGCGGTTGTGTAATTAATGGAAGCTGTGTTGTTGTCATCATCTGTAGAACATGATGTAAAAAGCATTACAATAGCTATTATAAATGCGACTAATAATTTGTGTAAAATTTTCATAACTGTTCGTTTTTAATTGATTGTTTGATACTGCAAAATTGAAGTATAAACAGTTATGAGTCGTGCTAAATTATAATCTGAAACGAACTGATTATAATTTACTACAAATTCTGCTTCATCCAAACTCTAGGTGTAATGCCTTCAGCTTTTTTGAAGTATGTATTAAATACGCTTTTTGAATTAAAACCACTATCAAAAGCCAACCCAAGAATAGTAAGATGAGAATTTTTAGGATCTAAGGCTATAGTTTTGAAATGATTAAGACGAAAGTAGTTTATAAAATCATTAAAATTCTTATTGAATTCAGTATTAAGTAACCAAGACAATTTATTAGGATGTAAATCAATACTTTCACCTAGTTCTTTTAATGAAAGATTTGGGTTTAAAAATGGTTTATTGTTTTTTATAAAATTCTCTAAAATCAACTTATATTCCTTAATCTCAGAATCATTAAAAGGTTTTGAAATTTCTCTTTCAATTTTATTTATAACTTCTTTGTGTTCTGAGAAAGATTCTGAAGAAATAATTTGTTTTGTTATTGATTGGAAGCGCTTGTTTTCTCTCAAAGAATCTAAAAAAGGATCTAATTGAAAGTTAACTAATTGACCTACTTTTAATTTCATTTTATCTTCAAAAACATCTAGTGCTTTTTCTGATTACCATAATGTATCAGTAAATAAAAATGCCAAGGATATATATTTTTAAAACTTTCATCTATATCAATAGTAGCAATGTTAATAGGTCTTTTTATTTGCTTTTTATTAATCAAACTAAATAACGCTTTGCAAATTTCAGGATTATTTAGTTGTGGCATTACAGCTATAAAATTTTCAAATTTTGAAACGTCGTTTAAAAATATATAACATGCTAATTTAGTTTCAATTGCTAAACTAAAATTTGGATCTATTCTTAAACATTCATTTAAATGTAAAATAGATTCGTTATACATTTTTTTTAGAAAATAAATATTTCCTTTAGTAAAATGATGATTAGGTGATAATGGACTAATTTCTATAGCCTTATTAATATTTAGCAAGGCTTTTTCTAACTGATTAGTAGCCATATATATTTCGGCAATACCCTCATAAGCTATAGCATAGTTTGGGTTTTTATGTAATGTTTCTTTTAATAAATTTATGCCATTAGTGTAATTCCATTGGTTCCAAAAACTTAATGAGGATTGTGAAAAATATGCTAAATAAGATGATGAATTAATTTTTAAGCCTTTATTTAAATAATTTTTAGCTAATCTTTCTCCTTCTGTTTTATCTATAAATCCCCAACTAGATAAAATACCATAGGATCTACTTAATGCAAAGTAAGCATCATAAAAATTTGTATCAACTGCTATACTTTTTTTATAATAATCTATTGCTTTAAGATAATCTTCTAAAACCCAATTAAGTTGATAAGCTCTACCTTTTAAATATAATTTATAAGCATAAATATTTTTAGTTCCAATTATAGAGATATGATTATGTATATGTAAGTGTCCAAAGTTTTCCCTAATCTGTTCTGCTATAATTAAACTTATTTCATCTTGAAGTTCAAAAATATGGTCTAATTTTCTATCAAAATTTTGTGACCAAATTTGAAATCCATCATTTGTTCGTATTAACTGGGTATTAATGCGGATTCTATCTTTAAATATTCTAATACTACCTTCTAAGATGGTTGCTACACTTAATTGACTACCAATATGTCTAACATCAATGCTTTTGTTTTTAAAAGCAAAAGAAGAAGTCCTAGCAATTACTTTTAGACCTTTAATTTTGGTTAAAGCATTAATAATTTCTTCTGTAATTCCGTCACAAAAGTAATCGTTATCAATATCATTACTCATATTGACAAAAGGTAGAACAGCTATGGATTTTTTGTTTATCTGCACTAAATTTGAAAAGTTATTTAATAATAAAAATATGAATTAATTTATAACAAATACAAAAGGAAATGATATTGTAGAAAACTTGAAATGTACTTTACAATAATATAATGTAATGTTTTACGTAAAATTTGTAATTTTAATTTATGATTTACACAGCAAACACGTACTATTTTGATTATGAAAACCCTGTTATAAAAAATATAACAAAAGAGTTTGAGCATTTACATTCTAAACAAAAAATTATTGAGCGTTTATATATAAAAATACGTGACAATTGGCGTTATACACCTTTTAATATTGGCTTAACTAAAACACATTTTAAAGCTAGTAATATTGCCAAAAAAAATCATGGACATTGTATTGATAAGGCTATTTTATATATTGCTTGTTTACGCTCATTTAATATTCCTGCCCGCCTACATTTAGCTAAAGTATCAAACCACATAGCTACTGAACGTTTAGAAAAAATAATTGGTACTAATGAATTAGCACCACATGGGTTAGTTGATGTTTTTTACAACGAAAAATGGGTAAAATGTTCACCAGCATTCAATATAGAGCTTTGTAAAATTTACAATGTTGATGTTTTAGATTTTGATGGTACTCATGATGCCGTTTTACAAGAATATAATAAAGATGACCATAAATTCATGACATATTTAGAAGATTACGGCCATTTTGAAGATGTCCCTTTCATTTTTATCAAAGAAACATTTCAAAAAAATTACCCAGAATTATATGAGCAATTTAAAGATAAAAATGAAATGTTACTTTAAGACAATACTACTTCCCGATACAATATTTAACTATCCTTATGTCTATTGACGTTAAGGCATTTGGGCAACAAATAGGGTGCAAAAAATACATAAAAAGAATAAATAAAGAGTAAACATCAATAAATTGAGCTACTAATATAGCACAAAAAAAACCGCTCGATTAGAGCGGTTTCCAAATAAAAACACCAAGCATTAATTAGCTGTACCAGAGCCTAAATAAATACTGTTTGATACTTGACTACCATCAGCAGTAATAAACGCCATAAATAACTCTACCGTATCTCCTGCATAAGTTGTTGGGATTGAAACAATTTGAGAACCTACTGTTCTGTCTGCTCCATCAAGTAAAGAAATAGATTCCTTTTTTGAGGGATTGTAAACCAACAACATCGCTTTATCAGTTGCATTTGCGTTACCTTCGGCAGAGTTATCATCCCACCCAAAAGTTACTTCTCCAGCAGTTGCTAAATCAGTCGTCGGGTTTAACGCACCAGATAAACCTCCGCGACTTACTAAAGCGTTTGGATAGTCAACAACAAAGTTAGGTTCTGTACCTGTAATCGCATTATTCAACACATACGACATTGCAGCATTAAATTCTGTTTTCTTAACTGCTAATCCTTTATACCCTAACTTAATAAAAGGCTTTACAGCCTGTAAAAATTCTAAAGTGGCAGTAAACTTTGTTCTTTGGTTTACTTGACCAACAGTTCTTGGATTGGCTACACTTGAGGGTTTAATTCTAATGTAATCAATTCCTTTCCAGCTTCCACCGATAACGTTTCCAACCTTACCTGAAAGCCCTCCTAAAATACCTTGGGAAATTTTACCCATAACATAAATAATTTAAATGAAACTTATTTTTCTTCGGACTTGGTACGGACTTAACACGAAGTTGTACCTTCCGACTGAATATATGGCAAGTTTTATGCTATTCGTTAGATATGGATTTTGTTGCTTTAGATTGCTTCTTTTTGCATTTTAGAAAATAAACTTTGAATGTATGACACTTTCAAATCTGCCATTTTTGAAATGACTTTTTGAAGTTCGTCTTCTTTTTTACTAATCGCTGACACTATATTAATATGCTTTTGCAATTGAAATTCGTTATTTATTAATGATATAAAACTATTTTTTAGAGTATTTCTGCAATCATCTCTTGAAATAAATGGAATAACACTTCCTTTTAAATAGTAAGCATAAAACCCGCCTATTTGCAACATCATAGATAAGTTAAAAAGTGTGTGTTTTACCTCTTCTGTTGTAGTAGTGACAACGAAACAGTTAGCACAGGATTTTAAGAGTGGTTTTCCGCTGTTTAGCCCTTTGTTTAGTATAAAAAAATGAGGGTTTGAGTAAGCTTTTCCGACTTGGTGTGTTTTTAGTTCAAAAGTTGACATAGCTATCCAATTTAAAATTGCTTCGCTACGCTTCGCGCCATTATTTTTTTTTGAAAAGAAAAAAGATAGCCATAGTTGTTGTGGCGTGGGTAAGGCTGTCAAGGTTTTTGGATAAAAGTTTTTTTATTGAATGACTAAATCAAAAAAAAAGGTATTGAAAAAAGTTTTATTCAAAACCCGTAGGGCTTGACCTTTATAGCCTTGCGCGTTGGCTGTGGTAGCCACATATATTTGCTACCTTTTTTTATTTATTGACTGTTCTTCTAAAACATCTAAAATATCTTGTTTTTTATATAAGATTCTGTTGCCCATACGAATTGGATTTAAAATACCGTGTTTATTCCAAGAATGTATTGTTACCAAACTGATTCTTAAATATTCGGCTACTTCTTGTCTTGTTAGTAATTCATCATTTTTTGATTTTGATAGTTCTTTAAGGTAATCTTCAATTTTAAACAATAATTTATCTGCTACCTTATCCGCTAATTCATCAACTGTGACTTCTGTAATTTGGATTGTTTTTGTAATCATATTGAAATGTATTTAATTTATTGAACAACACTTTTTGGGGCATAAACTCTTAAAAAAATAGGTTACATCCAATTTGAGCGTGGGGTGAAGCGTTTGTATGGGTAGCGTTTTAAATATTTGTTTGATAAAACAGCATTTAAACAAGCTACTTATACAGGACTTTTAGGCAATAGCTTTTTGTTTTTTTGAGGCACGAGAAAAAGCAATATGCTATGGGGTATTACTACACTTTATAAACCTATTTTTTTATAACCGCTGACTTGGGTGGTGGGGAAAAGTGGACTTTTATATTTGTTAACGAAATGAAACAAACAAAGACTTGAGGTAAGGAATACTTGGACTTAACGATGGTTTTGTGCAGCTTGAATGAGGTAACGAATATTATTATCAATTAACGGAAACCTTAAAATGTTCAAATGTTTAATGTTAGTTCAAAATGTGGTTTAATGTACGGAAGTGCGCGTTGGAATAGCGGATATTTTACATAATACCAGTTATAGCTACAAAATGCATTAATACTGCGATAGCAAACCTTTGAAAAGTGCCGTTTGCTACTATAACTTGTATTATGTAACATAGCTTGGGTGAGTTTAGGGTTTTATGATAAAATAATAACAGAATAGCTTTTTGCAGTTTGGTTTGATTTTATGAAAACCAAAGCTGTAATATGCTATTACCTTAAAGACAAAAAAACGCTAAACTTGTTAGGTGAGCGGAACAACACAAAAGACAGAGGATTTTGAACTTTCGTCAGGCTCAAGACAAGGCAAGCGAAAAAACTGGGTTTTGGGTTGTGGGGAATAAAAAAGAGCCTTCCGAAAAAGACTCTTTCATTATTGCTTAATGGTCGTGATTTGAATGGTCATCACTTTCTTCTTCACCAGATTGATTCATCATCATTTCGTGGTCGTATTTACAACAACCTGGTAAACCATCATATGCTTCTTCATCACCTGCTACTTTTTCGGTATCATATCCTGAAGCTGCGATTGCTTTATGGATTGCCATTGCATCGGTTTTTGTATCATCAAAAGACACATCAATCTTCTTTTTATCGACATCCCAATTAGCACTTGCAACACCTTCAACACCGTTAGCTGCTTTTTCGATAGTGTTTTTACACATTCCGCAATTTCCTCTTACACCAAAAGACAGGTCTGTCATTGCCATATCTTTTGACATTTCAGTAGTTGTGGTTTCTGTTTCTTTTTTGGTTTCGTTTTTACAACTTGTTAAACCTAATGCTGCTATTACAGCTACACTTAAAATTACTTTTTTACTCACGTCGATTACATTTTTGTTTTTGTGTTCGTGATTTTTCTTTGAAAAATTCATTGTTTAAAATTTAATTGTTATTACTTGATTTATTATTCTATTACTTGTTTTACTTCACCACAGGTTAGCATTGCTTCGCCAAAGTATGGATTGATTACTTTTTCTTCTTTGCTTAACCAATAAGTACCATTATTGTTATCTGCCATAGGGCAAAATTCTACATATACCTTTTCTTTTACACCAAATATTTGAACCGCTTTAATTAAATGTGAAGACAAGTGTTTAAAGTGATTTCTTTGGGTTTTAATGTCTTGTGAACCGGCTATTGAAGTTGTAGAAGATTTTATCTCATCTATTAATGACATCCAATGATTGTGTGCTTCATCTTTAAGCAATTTCATATCTATCTTACCCAAATTTGATAGTAAAGTAGTTGCATTTTTTGAACTACCTTTTGAGTCTTCTTTTACTAAAGCATCTTTTAAATTGATGTAATCATAGTATACCTCTTTTAATTGCTCTTGAAATTTCCCTGACACTTTTAAGCGTTCATTCATATAAGTATGGTCGCTTTCATTTTTTAAATTATTATCCATACCTAAATGACCTTCGTGACCTGTCATTGTTTTACCACCTTGCTTATTCATCATTGATTTTTTGCCTTGTAGTTGTGCAGCAGCATCTACAGTAAATGTTCCGTTAGTTACGATTTCATTTCCAACAAATAATCCTTCTAAAACTTCATATTCATTACCAATTTGATTCCCTAAAACAACTTCACGCATTTCAAAAACGGTTTGGTCTGGATTGGTTTTTAAATAGACAACAGAACGTTCACCTGTCCAAAGTACAGCAGATGCTGGGATTGTTAATACCTCATCATTACTTCTTGAAACTCGTTCAATATTGGCGGTTACAAACATTCCTGGTTTAAATACATCGTTTTTATTATTAAGCACCACACGTAAGGTTACTGTTCTTGTTTTGGTATTTAATATTGGTTCAATGAAATCGACTTTCCCTTTAAATTCCTTATTAGCATAAGCGTTTGTAGTCACTAAAACTTCTTGTCCCTTTTTAAATAAATCGATTTGATTTTCATATACATCAAAGTTTGCCCAAACCGTATTGAGATTTGCAATTTTAAGCAATGGTTGACCTTGTTTGATGTAGTCGCCTTGTTCTACTAATTTTTCGGTAACTGTACCTGAAACGGTTGCATAAACTGGAAAGTTTTCTTTTATTTTTTGAGTTTCTTCAATCTGATTGATTTGATGTTCAGATAGCTTCCATAACTTCAATTTATTACGAACCGCTTTGTACAATGCAGGTTGTGATTCCTTTAAAGACGATGCTGTAATTAACTCTTGTTGTGCTGCATACAATTCTGGCGAATAAATGGTTGCTAGTAATTGACCTTTACGGACTTCTTCTCCTGTAAAACTGATATTCAAACGTTCTATTCTACCCGAAAAATAACTGACTTGTACTGCATTAGCTTCTTCATTTTCAGCAATTTTACCAGATAATTTAAGGGTGTTGCCATCAACATTTCCTTTGCCTACAACAGTTGTTTGAATATTGGCTAAAGCCATCGCATTTTCGGTTAATTTGAATTGGTCTGCTAACAGGCCATCACTTCCACTTTCGGCAGGAATTAAATCCATTCCACAAATAGGACAATCACCTGGTTCTGGTTGCATAATTTGTGGATGCATTGAACAGGTCCACATTTGATTGGTTTCTGAAACTTCATTGTGATTATGTTCTGTCTCCTCGTTTGATGAACTACCAAAAAGTAACCAACCCAAAAGCAAACCTACTGCGAGTAATCCTATGTATATGACCGTTTTATTATTTTTCATTCTGTAAACGATTTATCATTACTTTCATTTCTTCTATCTCCTTCTTCTGTGCTTTAATAATATCCTCTGCCAACTTCTTGACTTCTGGGTCTTTTATGTCTGCTCTTTCACTTGTTAATATTGCTATGGAATGATGTGGTATCATAGCTTTCATCCATAGAACATCTCCAACAGTTGATTTTTGGTCACGTACTAATCCTAAAGCAATTGCAAATAGTGCAATACTACCTATGACTATACCCATATTTTTCTTTTTATTCTTGTACATATTTTTCATAAAAAAGAACATAATCAAAGCCATTGTGGCAATACCCAAACAAACCATATAAAAACGTGTGAGACTAAACCATACGTGGTCAAATTCATAGGTGTTTAAATACATTGTGATATACATTGCTATGAATGATGAGCCTAACATTAAAAAAAACTTCGTGTAATTACTCATTCCATTTTCGTTGTTTTTGTGTTCTTGCGTGTTCATATTTTTAAAATTTTAGTGGTTATTATTTAATTTATTAGCATTAATACTGCCATTACAATCATAATGGCATTCTCAATAAAAGTGGCTTCTGTCATAGGAAGTTTCAGAGCTGTACCTAAACAAGCACATCTAATCGATTTTTTATCCAATAATGTTTTAGTAACTCCAACAGTTGTAATACCTAAAACAACAAGTGTTATTATTAAAGCAATTTCTACTTTAAAGCGCATTAAAAACATTAATCCTAAAGCTGTTTCGATAAAAGGATATACCCAACCATAAGCAGGGACTCGTTTTGCTAATGGGTCGTACATTTTAAATGATTCTGGAAAGCCTTTTAAATCTAACATTTTGAAAAAGCTAAACACGATGTAGAATAAGCCCATAAAATCGAGCATAAAAGCACTCCAACTCCAATCTTTATAATGCAATAATACACTTGCGGTTGCTATATAAAAGATGATTAGTAGTAAGGGCTTTAATTGCTGTAGTTTGCTTTTTTCTTCTTCCATTGGCATTGCCGACATACTTGAAGAAGCAAACACATTCTTTTCTTTCTTTTCAGATAGTGTATATTTTTCAGATAACGCTTTTTTCAGTGTTTCTGTAGCAACGTGGCTACTCATTGTAACTTCAGCTTCTCCTTTTTCGAGATTAACTTCAACATTAGTAACATTGTCAATGCTTTCTAAACTTTTTTCTACAGAAGCTTTGCAACTGCCACAGGTCATTCCTGTTATTTTATATGTATGTGTCATTTTTTATTGAATTAGATAATTAATAATAGTACTCTGTAAATAATAACCCTTAACCGATTCTATTTGATTGATTTGAAACTTTAATTGTAATTCCTGAATATCCAAAACATCATTAAAATCAATCGTGCCAGTTTCATAGCTTTTGATAAGAATTTGTTCTGCATCTTTAGCTTGTTTCAGGTTCTTTATTGCTGTTTTATGACTTATTCTTGCTGAAATTCGGTCGTTTATAGCTTTATCTAACACGGTTTTTAAACTGTTTAAACGCTCTTGTTTTTGATAATTAATTTCTTGCTGTTCCAATTCGTTTTGTTTGGAAATAGACTTGTATTTCTTATTGAAAATTGGGATTGATACCGATACCATAGGCATTACAATATCTTTACCGTTATCCGAGAAATTCATATCTGGCCTTTCGGAAACATTGATATAATCTAACCCAAAACCAATCATTGGACTGCTTTCTTTTTGATTCAATAATTCTGATTGCTCTATGGATTGATAGAGTTTATCAAATTTTAGTAATTCAGGATGTAATACTAATTTTTCAAAAGTAATATCAAAGTCTTCAGAAGGTATCATTAAACTATCTACCACATTCACGGTAACATCATTACCTCTATTCAATAGATTATTGAAGTTAGTTTGTTCTGCTAAAAATTGTTGTTGCAACACATCTTTGAGTTGTTGCATTTCGTTTTGACGCATTTGTAAACGCAATACATCAACCGCTGATGCTTTACCAACCTCAACAGAAGTCAAAGCCATTGTTTCATAAGTTTCTAACAGATTGATATTCTCTGTTAATACCTTTTGTTTTGCTTTATTAGCATATAGTCTATAATAAGATTGTGAAACTGAAGACATTAGTTTTCGCTTCGCAATTACAATATCTTCATATTTAGCATTCGCTAACGAACTCACATAATTTTCTCTTGACGTAATTGTACCAAACCACGGTAACATTTGTTTAGCCGATACTTTAAAGCGTTGTGCTCCTGTTCGTGTTTCTGGTTCACTTACAAAATAACCAACTCCAAATTCGGTATTAGGAATAGTATTAACCTCATTTACTTTTTCTGAAACCCTTTTGTATTGCAATTCAAATTTTTGAATTTCAGGATTGTTATCTAATGCTTCATTAATGAGCACATCTAATTGTTGCGCATTTCCTTTGAGAACAAAGATTAAAAAACAAAGAAAAATGACTGACTTTATGTGTGATTTTATATGTTTCATTATACTGTTCTTTTAAGTTTAACTTCTGATTTCCAACTATATAAAACAGGGACTACAAATAGTGTTATTAAAGCGATTAACATTCCACCAAAACTTGGTATTGCCATAGGTATCATAATATCACTACCTCTTCCTGTAGATGTTAATACTGGTAATAATGCCAATATGGTAGTAGCAGTTGTCATTAAACAAGGTCTAATACGTTTTTCTCCTGCTTCTACTACTGATGCTCTGATTTCTTTTTTATTTTCTGGTGTATTTCTATCAAATGTTTGTGTTAAATAAGTTGCCATTACAACTCCATCATCGGTTGCGATACCAAATAGTGCAATAAACCCAACCCAAACCGCTACACTTAAATTAATGGGGTGCATTTGAAATAAATCGCGCAGATTTTCACCAAAGACATTGAAGTTTAAGAACCAATCTTGACCATAGAGCCATATCATTACAAAACCACCAGCAAAAGCAACTGCAATACCTGTGAATACCATTAGTGATGTCCCTACTGAACGAAATTGGAAATACAGAATTAAGAAAATGATTGCCAACGCTAAAGGCACAACAACCGACAAGGTTTTTTCTGCTCTTAATTGGTTTTCATACGTTCCCGTAAATTGGTAGTTGATACCTTTTGGGACTACCAATTCGCCACTATCTATCTTTTCTTGAATTAAGGTTTGTGCATTTTCTACCACATTGACTTCTGCAAAACCATCCATTTTATCAAATAACACATAGCCAACTAAAAAAGTGTCTTCACTTTTAATTACTTGTGGACCTTGTTCATATTTTATAGTCGCTAATTCACTTAAAGGAATAGGGCTTCCTTTTTCAACAGGCACATAGATTTGTTTTAAATCGGTTGGATTTGCTCTTAATTCTCTTGGGTAACGAACTCTAACACCATAACGCTCACGACCTTCTACTGTCTGTGTTAATACCATACCACCAACAGCCACTTTCAAAACATTTTGAACTTCCTCAATGGTTACGCCATAACGAGCAATTTTCTCTCTATCAATATCAATTAACAAATAGGGTTTACCTACAATACGGTCTGCAAAAACAGCTTCATCTTTTACACCTTCAGCTTGTTTTAAAATATCTTCTAATCGCATTCCAAACGCTTCAATCTGCTTTAAATCTTGCCCTTTTATTTTAATACCCATTGGTGCTCGCATTCCTGTTTGCAACATTACCAATCGGGTTTCAATAGGTTGTAGCTTTGGTGCAGACGTTACGCCTGGTAATTTGGTCACTTTTACAATTTCGTTCCAAATATCATCTGGTGATTGTATTTCAGGTCTCCAATTTCGATAGAACTCTCCATTATTGTCTGGAATGAGTTGAGACCTTTCGACTGTGCTCAAGGTGACATTTTCTGTATTATTTGGATTTGCGATAAATCGACCATCTTTTAATTCAAACAAGCCATCATTATTCACTTTGTAGCGTTGACGTTCTCGGTTTTCATTCAGCATATATTCTGACTTATACTGAATAACATTTTCATACATTGATAGTGGTGCTGGGTCTAATGCAGATTCTGTACGACCTGCTTTTCCAACTACAGTTTCGATTTCAGGAATACTGGCAACTGCCATATCTAACTGCTGTAAAACACGCTTATTTTCTTCTACACCAGAATGTGGCATAGAAGTAGGCATCAATAAAAAAGAACCTTCATTTAACGATGGCATAAATTCTTTGCCTGTGTTTTTCATAATGAAAAAACCAGCAATGACAATTGCAGTTGGAATTGAAAGAAATAGTAATTTATTATCTAAACACCATCTTAAAATTCGAGTATAATACCTGATAAACAATGAGAAAACACCCAATAAGCCAAAGCAAATGACACTCACAAAAATGAGGTTCCAGAAGATACTTTTATCAACTCCTAAAGGTCTCCAATATTCCGCTAACAGAAATACTATTGCTGTTGCACATATTATGATATTAATTAAGTTGGATTGTTTTTCGGTTATTTTGTTTTGAGTACTTAACAATGCTGTAATACCAAAAGCTATCAAAATCAATCCTAACCAATACCCATAGACTATGGCTACGATTCCCAATGCTATTAAAACGCCATTTAAAACATATTTAAAAGTGTTTTTAATGGATTTCTTTCGGAATAAGAATGCAGCAAAAGGCGGAATTAAAAATAACGCTACAATAATGGATGCTGTTAATGCAAAAGTCTTTGTAAAGGCTAATGGTCTGAATAGTTTTCCTTCTGCTCCAATCATTGTAAATACAGGAATGAAACTAATAATGGTGGTCATTACTGCGGTTACGATTGCACCAGACACTTCAGCTGTTGCATTGTAAACTACCGTGTTAATGGATTGTGTACCATCATCTTCATCTAAATGCCGAATTATATTTTCTGATAATATAACACCAACATCGACCATTGTACCAATAGCAATAGCAATACCTGACAAGGCGACTATATTGGCATCGACACCAAATAGCTTCATCGCTATAAATACCATTAATACTGCTACTGGTAATAGTCCAGAAATTAGTACTGAAGCTCGAAGATTAAACACCATAATAATAATGACAAGAATGGTAATTAAGATTTCTAAAGTCAATGCTTCATTTAGAGTCCCTAAAGTTTCTTGTATCAGTTCTGTTCTGTCATAAAATGGGACTATTGTTACTTGGGAAGTTCTACCATCCGCCAATACTTTTGAAGGTAATCCTGCACTTAATTCATTAATCTTCTCTTTCACATTATTGATGACTTCCATTGGGTTAGCACCATAACGAGCCACAACTACAGCACCAACAACTTCAGCACCTTCCTTATCTAATAATCCACGTCTTGTTGCAGGACCTAATGAAACTTTACCTATATCCTTTATTCTAATTGAAGTATAATCTTCTGAAGTGACTACTGCATTTTCAATGTCTGAAATGGATTTAACATAACCCAAACCACGAACTAAATATTCTGCTTGATTAATTTCCAAAGTCTGTGCGCCAATATCCTTATTACTTTCTTTTACAGCTTTAACAATATGATGTAACCCAATGTTATATTGACGCATTAGTTCTGGGTTTACATCCACTTGGTACTCTTGAACATAACCACCAATTGATGCAACTTCAGAAACACCGCTTGCAGAGGACAAGGCATATTTAACATAGTAATCTTGAATACTACGTAATTCGTGTAAATCCCAACCACCTGTTACATTACCGTTCTCATCACGACCTTCAAGTGTGTACCAAAATATTTGTCCTAATCCTGTGGCATCTGGACCTAACGCTGGATTAACACCTTCAGGCAATAAACCACTTGGTAATGAATTGAGTTTTTCGAGAATACGACTTCTACTCCAGTAAAACTCTATGTCTTCTTCAAAAATGATATAGATACTTGAAAAGCCAAACATAGACGAGCTGCGTATGGTTTTTACTCCAGGAATACCCAACAATGATGTGGTTAATGGATAAGTAATTTGATCTTCAATATCTTGTGGTGAACGACCGTCCCATTTCGTAAATACAATTTGTTGGTTTTCACCTATATCTGGAATTGCATCTACAGCTACAGGATTACTTGGTAAAAAACCTGTATCCCAATTAAATGGTGCATTAACAGTTCCCCATCCTACGAAAAGGACGAGTAGCAGAACTGCTACGAGTTTGTTTTCTATTAAAAATTTGATGCTTTTATTGAGCATTGGCTTTGATTATTAAACAGTTAGACATTGGCGTTAAGAAAACACCGAATACAGCAAATTATCCTTACGACATTGCAGTCATAGGATAAAAGAGTCTATTGTTTAAAAATCAAATTAAATAAGTCTCGTCAATCTTGTAGAGTTGCCTTATGACGAGTGGTGGTTTGTATTCTTCGTAGGTAGATACATTACTGTCTAAACCTTCAAAAAGGTTAATGTAAGTATAAACAAATGAAGCGATGAATACTTGTTGCTCAAACGTGATTTTGTCAACTTGCAATTGTAATTCGTCTTGACCTTCAATTGCTAATTGTTTATCATCACAACAATTTTTCTTGGTAATAGAACATTCTTCGGTTGAAGGCTTTTCCATTTCCATACCGCAACCTTTGGCTTTATGAAAAAGAGCAGTTTCTACCAAAGTATCTCCACAATAATGCATATTCACAGTAAATGACATTGTAGAGAATAACACTACAAAAGTCATTGCTAAAGACATTATTTTATGGAAAATCTGCTTCATATTGATTGCAAAGTTACGAAATTTTAACAACTATTGATTTTGTTTAACAGAAGTTTAATTGATTAATCTGCTTAATCCCATTTCATTTTCTGCAATCGAACTGCATTTAAAATTGCTAATAATGCTACTCCTACATCTGCAAAAACAGCTTCCCACATTGTGGCTAAACCACCTGCTCCTAATATCAAGACAATAACTTTAACTCCAAACGCTAAAATGATATTTTGCCAAACAATTTTTCTTGTAGAACGACTTATTTTAATGGCTCTAACTACTTTTGAAGGCTGGTCGGTTTGAATGATAACGTCTGCTGTTTCGATAGCTACATCACTACCTAAACCACCCATTGCAATACCAACGTTACTTGCTGCTAAAACAGGTGCATCGTTAATACCATCACCTATAAAGGCTATTTTGTTTTCAGGATTTTTCTTTAAAATTTCAACTTCGTTTAATTTATCTTCTGGAAGTAAACCACCTTTAGCATTTTCGATATTCAACTCTTTAGCGACTTGTTGCGTGATGGAATCTTTATCACCGGAAAGCATCATAATATTTTTAATGCCTACTTTGTGTAATGCTGTAATAGTTTCTTTTGCATCTTCCTTTAATTCATCTGCTATGACTACATAACCTGCAAATTGATTATCGATTGCAACTAATACTATCGATTCTACAATAGATTCCGTTTCAGATGGAACATTTATATTATTCGCAGTCATTAAGGCTTTATTTCCTACTAAAACTGTTTTACCATTAACAACGCCTTTTAAACCTTTACCTGCAATTTCAGAAACGTCTTGTGCTTCAAAATCTTCTCCTTCAGCTTTGTACTCTAAAATGGCTTTAGCAATTGGATGCGTGGATTGTTCTTCCAACGCCATTAAGTATTGCATAAATTCGGTTTCATTCCAACCAATTGCTTTTACTTCTTTGATTTTAAAAACACCTTTGGTAACGGTTCCTGTTTTGTCCATTACCAAAGTATTTATTTTGGTCATAGCATCTAAAAATGAAGCACCTTTAAATAATATTCCATTTTTTGAAGCTGCTCCCAATCCACCGAAATATCCTAATGGAATTGAAATCACTAAGGCACAAGGACAAGATATTACCAAGAAAATTAATGCTCTGTATAACCAATCTCTAAACACATAATCATCTACAAAAAAGTAAGGTATAAAAGTAACACCAATAGCTAAAAACACAACAATTGGTGTGTAGATACGAGCAAACTGTCTAATAAATAGTTCTGTTTTAGACTTACGAGCTGTAGCATTTTGAACCAAATCTAATATTCTCGCAATAGAACTGTCTTCAAACTTATTAGTTACCTCAACTTCAATAACGCTTTCTAAATTGATACTACCTGCGTAAACCTTTGCTTCTTTCTGAATGGAATCTGGTTTGCTCTCGCCTGTTAACGCTGCGGTGTTTAGAGATGCTTTTTCGGATAATAAAATCCCATCTAACGGTATTTTCTCACCTACTCGAATTTGTATTTTTTCACCAATATTTACAGCTTCTGGCGACACACTAACATAATCACCATCACGAAATACATTGGCTTCTTTTGGTCGAACATCTAATAAGGCTTTAATATTTCCTTTTGCTCTATTAACTGCTGCGTTTTGAAATAATTCTCCTACTGCATAAAATAGCATTACTGCCACACCTTCAGGATATTCACCAATGATAAACGCACCAATGGTGGCAATAGACATTAAAAAGAACTCGGTAAAAACATCGCCTTTTATAAGACTTTTCCAACCTTCTTTAATTACAGGAAATCCAACTGGAATATATGCTAAAGTGTACCAAACTACTCGAATCCATCCTTGAAATTGAGGAATCGCATCAAAATAATCTACAGCGATACCTACCATTAACATAACAAAACTTATGATAGCAGGAATGTATGTTTTGAATGCACTTCCATTACCGTGATTATGACCATCATCGTGAGAATGTTGTGCTTCTGAATTTGGTTTTAAATCTTTTAAATTGATTTTCTTTTTTTTCATCAAGTTAGTTTTAACAACAACTTTTGTTTTGTTGAATTGGTGGACAAGGAACTGTACCATAAGAACAATACACACAACAATCTCCTTTGTTTGGTTTTAAAACTGTTTTACATTTCTCACATTCATAAAAGAATTGACAGGCATTTGTTGGCATATCTTCTTCCTTTTTATGACCACAGGTTGGGCAAGTGATTTCAGATTTTAATATAGTTTGCATCAATTTTAATTTTTATCAGTTACTTTATAACCTGTAGAATTAATTGCTTTCTCAATTTCTAATTCATTAGTTTTAGTTTGGTCATACTCAATGATTGCGTTACCATTCTTGTATGATGTTTTTGAGTTCACAATTCCGTTAAGTTTATTTACTTCGTGGTTTACGTGAGCTTCACAACTGGGACAAGTCATTCCACTTATTTTATACTCTGTTGTTTTGATATTTGATTTATCAACGACAACAATTTGTTTCTCTGAATTTGGATAAAACATACTTGAGTAGTATGGAAATGCCAACATCACTATTGCGAATACTGTTACAACTCCTAAAAAGGTTTTTGACTGAATAAATTTTGGTTTTTTATCCGTTTCACATTCACAGTCGATTTCTTTTTCTGGTTTTAATTTTTGATACCAAGCAAAGAGAAGAACTAATATAGTTAGCCCTATTAAGTAAGGTCTAAATGGTTCTATCCAAGAAAAAGTTGAAGCTACACCACTTGTTCCTGCAATTAATGCCAAAACTGGTGTGATGCAACACAATGAAGCTGTGATTGCTGTTAGGATACTTGTAACCGCTAATTTATTTTTCATTCTATATCTAATACTTTTTCAATGTCATTTGGAATAGGCATACGTTTTAATGGTGGTACGTTTGCGCCACCTGTATTACCAAGAGGAACGTGATTTATAAATGATTTCCAACCACCAACAAGCAATCTAATAATTTGACCGAATACTTCTTTAGTATCTTTTTGTCTAAATCCAAACTTTAGCATTAGCCAATGTGAATAGGTATGTTCTATAGGATAAGACTGTCCTATTATATGACTGCGTTCTAAATGAAACCAAGCATTACCAAACCGCTTATTTTCTAAACAGAAACTGTATTGTTTTAATTCTTCGTTATAAGCCTGTTTAAGATGTTTAGGCATTTTAGTATTAAACTTCATATCCACTAATTTTGGATAAAAGTAATTTAATAGTAAGTGCAATGGAAGTGCATTTGTTATCCACTACACTTATCACATATACCTTTTACAACCAAGTTTACATTTTCCGAAACAAAGCCATCAGGCACTTTAATTTGGGGTATTTTATGGTCTGTTAAGCAAATGGTTTCATTGCAATTGTTACAATGGAAGTGTAAGTGCAAATCCGTTTTTATATCACAACTACAACCTGGTTCACATAATGCGTATTTGATAATTCCTGTGCCATCATCAATTTGGTGTACAATATCCTTTTCTTCAAAAGTTTTAATAGTTCTGTATAAGGTAGTTCTATCTGCTTTTTCAAAAGCATTTTCAATGTCACTTAATGTTACCGCTATCTCTTTTTCTGCAAGAAACTTATAAATTAACATACGCATTGCTGTAACACGAATATTTTTTGACTCTAATACTTGTTCTATTGTTTCCATATTTAATCGTGGTCTTCGTTTCCAAATGGTTTAATAATAAGACCTACACTAAATATAAAACCATCTGTAGGTGCATAAATCTCTGGAAAAACAGGATTGTCGTGTGGCGGTAAAACTAAAGGTGAAAACCTGCTTTGTCTTCTATCTGTAAAATTCTCAAAATTCACAAATACACTTCCTAATTTAAAATTACGCATCACCAATAAACCCATAGTTACAAAGTCTGTAGTTTCTGTACCATTGGATAAGAATTGTTTTCCTGTATAAAAGGTTTCATAACCAATACGCCATTTTTCAGATTCGTACATTAAAACACTACCTGCGTTATGCTTTGCTGTTAATGGCTTTTGTGGATTACCAGGTAAATAATTTAGTTTGGTATCAATAAGTGCATAGTTTAAAAACCATCTAAAGTCTTTGTATGTAAATTTTATATTGGTTTCTGCTCCTTTACTAAAGATTTCATCTGGTGCATTTTCAAACTGAAATAATCCGTTATCTGTTGAATTTAAAAGCAATCCATCATTAATAGCGGTAACATAGAATAATTGATTTATCGAAAAACCAATCTCATCAGATAGACGAGTTTGATAATTCAAATCAAAATTAACACCATAAGAACGTTCTGCATCTACTGTAGATTTATCTATTGCAAGCACATTTTCAAAGTTAATATACTCTGCTTCTTCTGTAAAAATATCAGGAATCTTATACCCTAAACCTCCACCAATTCTACTTGAAAATCCACTATTGTTTTTATAAAGTAATGAAATTCTTGGAAGTGGAAAGAAACCGAAATCCGTATTATAATCTGCTCTTAATCCAGTTTCCAATATCCAATTATCTGATATGTCAAAGATATTATTTGCAAATGCACCAAAGGTTACATCTTTTTGGTCTCGCTGTAATGGTACGTTATCATTTTCATCAAAATTTGAGGTATATAGATTAGCTCCAACTATCCAATCCGTATTTTCTGATGCTGTATTATAAGATATTTCAGTAAACGTATTTGTTTGTTTGCCATCAAAATTGAAATCCGGAACAGTTAAGTTCCTATCGAAAAAAGAGACACTATTTTTAAACTCTAATGAACTAACGGAATCTAATTGTGTTTGATATACAAATTGACTGCTTAATCGTTTTGAGTTGTTTTCTTCTGTATATTGATGAATACCATCCGCACCACTTTCAATTTTGGTAATATCTCCACCAATTCTATCATCATACGTTCCGTTTAACCCAAACCAGAGCATTGTTTTATCTGATGGATAATAAAACAGTTTAGGATTAAAAGAAATTGATGTTGTTTTTGGTAGGTTGCTAAAGCCATCATCTTCTGGGTCGTATGCTTTTTGATAATGACCAGAACCATAAAGTGATACACCGAATTTTTCATTTCTTTTACTATAAAATACATTGGCAGTACTTCCTAATGCTTGTGTTTGTGTAAGCATTATATCTAAAGCAGGTTCAAAGTCTGGTGTTTTAGATACCATATTTACCAATCCTGCAATAGCACCACCACCATAAAGGGTTGATGAACTTCCTTTTATAATTTCAAATTGTTGTAAGTCTAAAGGTGGTATTTGTAGAATACTTAATCCACTTGAGAAACCACCATATAATGGAAACCCATCTCTTAAAAGTTGTGTGTATCTACCATCTAATCCTTGAATACGAATGTTGGTGCTCCCACTACTTAATGATGTTTGTTGCATTTGTATTCCTGTACTTTCACGAAGCACCATAGAAATATTAGTAGGGTTCATTATTGCTTTTTCTCCTAATTCCTCTGCACCGATAAACTCGATACGTGTTGGTATTTTTCGTACTGTTCTTGTGCTTCTTGTAGATTGCAATACTACAGCATCTAATTGATTGCCACCCTCTTTTAGTTTAAACACTAATTCTGTATTACTTGGAATTTGAATTGTTGTCTCAAATGTTTCAAAACCTAAAAAGGAAATTATTATTTGATGCTGACCGTCTGGTATTTCTGTAAATTCTGCAATACCATCAAAATTGGTGACTGCTCCTTTTTCTAATGCTTCAAAGTAAACAGTAGCGCCCATTAAAGGTTCGTTATCTGCCTCTGTTATGACTTTAATTTGTATGTCTGATGTTTGTGCCTTTAACGATAGGCAAAGTATTAATATGAACTTTAGGCTCAATAGGTATTTATTCATTGAATTATAATTGTAATTAACTAAATAATTGATTTAAAATCGAAACGTTTTAGCTTATTACTTGTGGCGGTTGCCAAATATTGGAAAGGAAGTTAAACCTATAAATAGGTTGATATGTAGAAATTAACTCCGATGAGATTTCAATATTGAGTTTTAAATCAAATGTCTTGATTGGTTCATAAGTAATTGCCATACCACAACAATTACAAATACAAGTTACAGGACAAGAATCGTCACTATCTTCTTGGTGGTTGTGATTAACACTTATCTCGTCTTGGTGTTGGTCTTCTTTATTTTGACCATCAGAACAAGGCTTTGCTGAAAGCAATAGTATGATTAAGGATAATATGATTGTTATAAATTTCACAATTACAAAGATAAAAATTTAATGATGCAATAGTTGTGCAAAAGATTTATGAAATTCTATTATTAACCAAATCACCATTTACCCATTTTAGAAAGTACTTTTTTATACTTCAGCATTTGAATATCATCCTTACAATAAGGATGCTCTAACAGCTCTTTAAGTTTACCAATAAATTCCTTTGAGACAAATCCTTTTTTCTTTAAAATTTCAAACAAAATAAGTGCTTGTTCTGCTCTATATTTAGCTTTTTTGAGAAATTCCTCACCATTTTCTGGTTTTTCATAATGATTTTGAATATCGAAATGTTTATCAATATCGCCTTTATAACCAATTAATAGTTTTTCTGCATTCTGTTGGGTTACTCCATTTGTAGTGAATACATAGTCTCTATCTTGTGTAAGTCGATTAATTCTTGTTTGGCCATCTGCATAGTCATTGGGATGAATTTCTAAATAATGTGAGCGGTCTAATGGTAAAGTTATTACTGCTCTTGGGTCATATAACCCTTGAAAACGATTTGTTTCAAAATGCCTGATGGATACAGGATTATCGCAAGTTATGAGAGGTGCATTCGCATCATTAATTTTAATAACATTAATAGTACAGTCATATTTATATTTTACAAAATTTCCCCATTGTTCTAAATGGTTTACTAAAAAAACCGTTCTTGAACGTTCGTTATGTTCTTTTTTTACAGCTTCAATATCATCAATGTGAAACTTTATTTTTTCGCCATATAAGTTCATTTTTATCATTCCTTCTTCATCTGCTGTATGAGTTGCTCTATCAAAAATTTGATTATTCATACTCCGTTGAAGATTTAGAATTCTTGGTGTTCTAAAATATAGTGAGAGACAAACATAGAGTATCTGTATTTTTTGTTCTTGGGTTACCGTTAAAACTTTTTCATCAATAAGCAGGGAATAGACCTTTTGAAATTCACTATCTACATTTTCAGCGTAATGTTTTTCTAAAGCATATTTAACCTCATCTGATTCTGCCGGTATTGTATAAATGTTCTTCTCAAAACAAATATCTTTTGTACTTATTTGTTCAAATAATATATCATCATCTAACTTGTAAACATCAACAAAATAATTTCTTTTTCTACCTTCAATTCCAAAGTTCTTTAAATATGAACGTGGGATATAATGTTGTTTTATTGGGTTTGACATACTCTACTTTACTTCGTTTAAAGGCATTTCTTTACTTCCTATTTTATCTAATAAACTTTCGATGTTGTTTATTATTTCTTTAAAAAACTGTGGATTATCAAATATTATTTCAAATCTATTTTTTGAAGACACATATTCCTTTAGCGTAAACCGACCTTTGCTAAAACTCTTAATTTTATTGAACTTTTTATCGCTATTATTGACAGAATCGTTGTTTTTAATTATACCCTTGTGATGCACAACTAAATTACGTACTTGTCTAAAATTATCAATAAAACTCCATTCAGGATTGAGGATAGAAAAATCTACTTTAGCAGACTGCTTTAAAAACTTTTTTACTTTATCAATATCATTATTACCCTTTAAATCATCTACTCTATAATCTGTTTGTTTATAGGATGCGAACCTATCACAGCCACGTTTTAAAACATCTTCAAAAAAAGAATACAGCTGTATGACTTGAGCGTTTCTGTAATTTTTGATGTAAACATCATTAAACATAAACACATTGTCAATAAAGGAATCTTGTATGTGGTCTAAATATTCTTCTGAATATTCTGATTTATCTATCTCTTTGGAACTTTGAAAATTATCATATTCAACCTCAATATTTTTTAATTCCCTTTCGAAATGAGTTTCCATATGATTCATATAATCTTCAATTAAATGAAACTCAAAATGGATAAAACCAAATCCCATTATAGATGCAAGTGTTTCTTTTCTTCTTAATCTTGACATATCATTATTTTATAAAAACCATAAGGCATCTTTAGCATCGTCTGGAACACCATTATTAAATCGTGGTGCTATTTGTGCTACCATTTCTGGGTATTTTATGGTAATAGGTACATTTTGTTGTCTAAGTGATTTCCAATACAATCTGCTAAATTGATATACCTGTGTTAATAACTCTAAAACCACGTCTGCATCTTCAAAAGCATCTTCATCTGGACTGCTTACCTTAATTTTTATTGGAAACGGATAACCATCTGTATCTGCATATCGCTGTGAATTAGGATAACGTGCATTATTAAACAGTAGGAATTGATTTTCGCTAATACGTATGTATGTGCCACTTACAGGCATTAACTTTTTACCCCAATTGAGGTCGTAAGCAATAATATCTTCTGCTTCTGTTTTATTGATATTTAAAATGTAAAGAGGAATTTTCAACCCTAATGTATGCATCCCTCTAATAATTGGTTTTAGTTCCTCGTAACTCATTTCCTTATAAAAGTGAATCACTACTTTATCTGCTTCTGCAACCGATGTAAAATCTCTTATGGCTTTACATATACTACCTGCTAATAGGTCTGTTTCGCTTTGGTCGAAATATTCGAACTTTCTAAACAAGCCATTGTTTTGAAAACTAAAGGCACTTGCTATATACCGTCTGTTTTCGCCTTGATTGGTAAAAGCACCAACACCTATTACTAACTCTTTTTTGTCAGTTACTGCGAGCTTCCAAGGTGCACCACCTAATTTGGCGTGAATTGCCAATGCCATATTCTGTAATGAGAATTGGAAGTTATATTGGTTCTCGATATTGACTACCATTTTCTCATAATCTACAACCTGTGTAACAATACCTTCGTTTAAAAAGAGTTCTTTGATTTGGATATAGATGTCTCGGTCTTCGGGATTTGATGTGAACTTATCGAAAGGACTTAAATAGAACGCTGCATAACGTACATTATCGTGGTCAAACGAAAGGTTTTCTAACTGCTCTGTTATATCTGGTATTGGGTTGTTTTCGTTGGTAAACTCTATAAAATGTTCTTTAGACGTTGAAGCCTTAATATTTACATAAGCCTCAATCCCTTTAAAATATTTTTTTTGAGAGGTAACACCAAATTTAAGGTTGTTATAAAAGGTCTTAATAGCTTCTTTATGTGACGTATGGTACACAAAGAAAAACTTAATGTTTTGGTTGTTTGGTCTTTTATAGGGATTAAGATTATTCATTGCCAATTTAGGCACTAAATGGGTTTTCTTGTTACCGTATTGGTCTTTACCAAATTCTAATAATCCTACTTGTGGGTCAATGTGATTGATACGATTGAGAGGCACATCAATAAAAGCATCAGTCTTAAAAGGAAATATGGTTTTAAAATCTTCTGTAAACAGATAATTGGTAGCGAAATTATTAATAAGTGCTACATACTTTTGGTATTTGTTGGCTGGTCTTACAGGTTCCTCAATAGGTATGTTTAATGCTCGTGCTAATGGCAAATTAAAAATAGGGAATGCTTGGTCAAACTGAATAGCATTGTGAAATTCTTGTTTTTCCTCTGTATCGAGGTCCATTTGGTAATTAAACGTTTTTTGACCGTATACACAACGTTTTATTAGCTCTGAATCCTCTATATCCTTAACCGAAGTTGTAAGGACTTTTGATGTGCCATCGTATGAAACAATTAACTCTGGTAGGTCTGTGAGTTTTGCAAACTGTATTTTAAATGAAAATTTATAGTAGAGGTTATAGTCTGCTGTATTTCCTTTTTTGGAAGGCATCCACACTTGTACATCACCAACGAAGTTTTTTACTACTATATAATAGTCTTTAGATTTAAAATAGCTTCTTAATTGGTGTTTAAGGTATTGCTTATATATTCTTAATTCTCTACCATCTACTAAATTTAGCTTAATGCTTGGTGCATCTGGTATTTCTGTTGTAAATGTTGTAAATATTTGGTCTATGTTAGATAAGTCTGCATCTGGAAACACCTCTTTAATCTGCCTTGAAAATTTAGAATTATGGATGGGATGACTGCCTTCAATTTCTTCTAAAGTTAAATAAATGGTAGGCGCACTATCAGGCCATTTAAAGTTGAGTATGTTCGTTTTGAGGTGTTCTTGCATAGACTATTATTTTTTTGTCAATCTATTTAAATTTTCTTCCGCTATTTTGAGGATTTCCGTATGTTCCTTTTCATTTTTGAGCATTAGTACAATTTGTTCGGACATCCATAGCTTAATTAATTCATTTTCGTCTTCTTTTAATGTTTTGGCAAAAGCAACTACTTGTTCGCGTCTTGCCATCCGATTTCCTCTTTCTATTTTGCTTAAATAGGCAACGTCCATATTTAGGTTTGCAGCCATTTCCCTTAATAGCAAATTGCGTTTTTCACGCAATGAGCGTATGTATTCCCCAAATTCCATAATAGAATTATTTAGACTTGTCAATATTTGTCTAATTTAAGTAAAGGAAAATAAAAGAAAAGAAAAAGATATAAACAGTTATTAACAGGGGATGAGGATATTAAGGATTTGAGGAAGTTAGTTTAATCATATCCTTAAATCCTCAAAATCCTTAACTATGTCTTTGCAGGATTTGAATAGTTGTTGTGCGCTTCTCTGTGTATTAAACCTGCATCAACAAATTTGGTAATATAACCTTCTGCTGTTTTATGTGGGATGCTCTGTTTTGTGGCTAAATCTAAATACTCTTGTCTGGTAAATTGCTTTGGCAAACTTTCTAAAAAGCGTTCCTTTCTATTTAATCGTTTTGTTGCTTTTTGCTCAATAGGTAAGTCGTTAAAAACTTTACTACTGTGTTTTACTAAAATTGAAATTATGGTTAGTGCGTTTTTAAAATCTATATCCTCACATTCTTTAGTTGCGTTTACATCACCATCTTCCATAATGCGAAATGCTGTGAATAGCATCATTATCCTAAACGCAATTAAGCCTAAACGCCTTATCGTTGCGATGTACTCTTCGGGTTGTAGGTTGATGTATTTGGTCTGTAAAGATTCAAAAAACGTATTGAATTGCTGTTGTTGGGTTGTGGTTAACCGTATTTCAATCTCTGGATTGTTTTTCAGGGTTTTATACAGTCCTAAAAACTCACTACCCAATTGGTTGTAGTAATCGTCTAAACCTACTTTATTGCTATTTTGAAACACGTTTTTCCAAGTTGGTTTAATATTCATATAGTAAAACATAAAGCGACTGAACAAGCCATTTTCTGCATTAGGTATTAAGGTTGCCACTTGTTTTGGTGTCCCTGATAATACTGTTGATAAACACGGTTTCTCAATATCTACATATTCTCTATCGGTTCTACGATAATAACTTATGGTTTCGTGATGAAAGGCTTTACGAAATCCATCGGAATAATTACCATAATCGCTTTTAAAGGCTTGTGCTAATGTATCTCCTTCGGTTTCAAAAATTAATCCTCTACCATCATTATCAGAAATTAATTGATATACGCCTGTTACACTATTGTTAGCAGGAATAAACAGCATTCGTTCTGGTGGTTTACTCGGTTTTTCCAAGTTTTCATCTTTGCCTTTGTTCATATTGTAAGTAGCAGTTTCTGCTTGAAATTGCTGTTTTAATACTTTGGCTTGTTCCCGTTTTAACTTGTGAACAGGTTCTACCAAATTTTTAATTTGGTTAAGTCTTCCTTTACCTGCAGATGCAGGTGCTGTAACAAATAGATATAAATTACAAAACACTTTACGTTGGTCATAGATTCCGAAGAGTTTAGGAAAGCAGGCACTAAAAGCCGTTAAAGCTCCTAACAACAAAATGTCCTTTTCCTCTTGACTGCTCGCTGGATTTACAACTTGTTGTAAAAACTGCGGTAAGGTATTAAATACCTCATCCGGTATTGTTGGCATTGCTTGGTTGGGTGTATCAACAATAGTTGCAACGTTTGTTGCAACTTCGTTGTTGTACTGTTGTTTGGTCGGTTTGATACCTGATTGATGTGCGTTATGGTAAAAGGTAGCAATAGTAATTCCGTGTCCTTTTGCATTTAGGCATTTGTTGAATTGTGCGTCACATTCTTTGGTATCGTAACCTGCATAATTTTTACTTATACGGTGAAAATAATCCCTTCCTATTTCTCCATATTCTTCTGCTAAAGCAAAGCCTAAATCTCTCCAAGTTGCATAACTTCCTGTTATGTCTGTGCTTGATTGCTCGATTGCTGAAATGTAGGATTCAATATCGTTATCAGCAACAGCAACAACATTGGTTGTTGCTGTGTTGCTTTTTGGTTTTGTTGGCTCTTTAGGAACTTCTAACCAATCTTTTGGGTTAAATATTTTAGTCATAATGCTTGATGTCTTTTATGTAGAAAGGCTGTTGGGTCGTATGGTAAAAAACACGCTCTGGAAACGTCTTTACCTGACTGGTCAACCTCAATGTTATAATTGTGTTTAATGTAATTTGCAACTGCTGTGAAATACTCTGAATGTGATACTTCTGAAATATCTATTCTAATAATCCATTTTAAACCATCACCAGATGGTGATATGAATAGCATTTCGGTTTCAAAATATTCATCATTTAAGAGCTGTGTTCTTAACTCTTGTAGATTCTCTAAATGGTCAAAATCAATGGTTAATAAATTAGAATGCTTTAGCAAATTTTTATCGCCTCGTTTTTCAAATATTCCTGAAAGTGTTACGTAATCAAAGCGATTTGCTTTGAATTTACGTGCTTCTTTTACATTGGTAATTGCTCTTAATTCTTCAGTAATCCTTTTGTATTTATCACTTGTGATTAATGCAAATATTTGATGCAGTCGCAATGTTTCCGCAGGAAATACATTACGAACAGGTGCTTTGAAAAAGCTACAGTAAGCATACCAGGTATCGTCTGGTTCGTTTAACCATTCTAACTCGTCATTTTCTTTGATTTCTAAATTCAGATGTACTGCTTCATTTATTTTCTGCAATAAATCAGCTTCATCAATAGTTTTAAAATGATATTTGGCAAATTCAAATACATCACCGTTAAAGGTTTTTAGTTCGGTATCTCTATGGGTTGCAATCACTCCATCAATATGAATCCGTAAAGTTTCTTTTCCACCATTAAATGGGTTACGAGTTATCCCGCAGTCCCTTCCTTTTACGGAAAGGACTGTTGTATCAGGATAATACTGTCTTAACACATAGGCATAAATCTTTAAGCCATAATGTGTTTTGTCTAAAATTGCTTCTCTACTTATTTCCATCTTGCTTGAAATTATGGTTGTAGTAGTTATCTTGAAGCAATTGCTCTATGTCAGCAACTCTATAGTAAAATTTACCTTTTACTTTGCTGTAAGGCAAAGTGCCATTGGTTCTTAAAGTTTGCAACGTACGCTTACTAATATGTAAAGTCTGCAATACATCTTGATTGTCTATCCACGTATCCTTTAATACTTCTGCTCTCGATTGTCGCAACAATTCGATACGTGCTTTTAAGTCCTTAACATCTTGCGAGAGCGTTAAGAGTAAATCGATTATTTCTGTCATAACTTCACCGCTCCTTTCTTAATTAGGTAATCGGCAGCTTGCTGTTCGATTTCATCTCTTGAGTCCATACGGTTACGTAGTAACCAATGGTCTAACTCTTCTCGTTGGAAATAAATCTTTTTACCATTCGGTTTATAATGTGGAATGGTTCCCGTACTTGTAAGTTTATACAAGTGCGATTGGGATAATTCTAAATACTTGCAAGTTTCATTAAAGTTTAATACTTGCTTTTGCATTGTTTGTTGCTCTAACAAGAGTTTTTCAATGCGGTCTAACTTTTCGATGATATTTGTGTCCATCGTTTATTTTGTTTTAAATAAATGAGGACATCTGGCCAAATGTCATTCTTGGTTTTCAAGAACAGGACAAAGGTTCAAAATTGGCTTCTCGATTTTAGTAAGAGTGTAAAACAAGGGTAAGACAACAGTAAGGTTTCTTACTATTCTTACTGTTTTTTATTGCAGTTGTTGGATAATTTTATCTATTTCTTCCTTTTCTTTTGGGTTATGAACTTTGTTTTTGTGAAGATTATTAGCCTTTAATAGCGTACCTGTTTTGGTAACAAATTTTCCAGAACGTTCTATTGCCGTAGGATTGAAATAAATAAAAAATGGTTTAAGTTTTGTTACAAGGTAACTAAACTGTGTCGTCTCGCATTGAAGATAAATTTGCGATTCTGTATTTGTGAAATCTTTTGCTAATAAGAGTTCGTGCAACTGTTCTACAGTTGTACGGTTATCTAACAAATCTATTTTTAGATTTACCAGTTTGAGCACAGTTAGCAAAGTTGAAGTGTCATTACTTTTATATCCGAAAGAAGTCTTTGGTTTTGCTTTCGTTTTTGATGTTTTTTTGGTAGCAACTTTTTTAGTGGTGCTCTTTTCTATCACATTAACATCAAAAGTTTCATCATTAAAGTATTTTTCTGCAATTTCTGAAATAGAAAATGTTGTGTTTTCTGAAAACTGACCGTATTGCTCTTGTAGTTCAGCATACAATCTTATAGCAGACACTTTTAAGTAGTTTATGATATAATTATCATCATTATTTAAATCTGCTGTTATTCCTCTCTTATTGATATAAGTTGCAATGTCATTTAAGTACTTATCAAATTTATTAAGTAGAATAGTATAGCTATATTTATTTTCCGGTGTAGTTGCATTTACGGGAAATTCTTTTGAAAATGATGCTACTGTATTTTCTGTTTCAATAAAGATTAGCTTTTGGTAGTATTCTTTTTTCGCATTTAAAGGCTTTTTAAAGTTTACTTTAAAAACTGCATTATTGGCTTTTGGATTCAATTTAAAATCAGACAGTAGGTATTTAAAATCCTTTTTTTGTCTATTATCTCTATGTAAGCCATTGGTTATAGAAACCAAACTTGAAAATACACTTCCTTTCATTATAAATCCAGTTGAATACGGTTAGCAGCTTCTTTCTTTTTATCGTCAATTACTTTAGCATATATCTGTGTAGTGCGTAATTCTTTATGACCTAATAATTTTGATACTGTATATATGTCTGTACCCAATGTTAATTGTAAGGTAGCGTAGGTATGGCGCGCGCAATGGAAGGTTATATTTTTAGTAATACCTGCTTTCATCATCCATTGTTGTAGCTTTAAGTTAGACCAGGCACTATAATGTAAGCCATCAAACACTTTATCATCTGGATTACCTTTTTCTCCTAATAGATTTCTTGCTTGGTCTGATATTGGTAAGGTTTCTACACCTTTAGTTTTCTTTTGTCTAAATCGGATATAATATCCCATTTCTTTAGAGTGCTGGATTTCTGACCATATTAGTTTTTCAATATCTGACCAACGTAATCCGGTTAAAGCTGAAAAAATAAAAGCATTTTTTAAAATAGGTAGTTCACATTCTGTATTAACTGCCTTTTGTAATTCATCAAGCGTTAAAAATTCTCGTTGAGGTTCGCCTTGTTTAAAGTATTCAACACCATTTGCAGGATTTACTTTTAATATACCATCCTTTACAGCCTGTTTTAATGCTGCTGAAAATTTCCCGAAATATGAATATTTTGAATTTTGAGACAATTGCTTACCTGCTCTACCTATTGCATCTTTATCTAAATACTCTTTGAAACGCTCAACAAATGATTTGTCTATATCTTGAAAACTAACATCAGTTGGACAAAACTTTTTTAAATGTTTTAGCATACTATTCCAATTCCCATAATTGCCAGAGCTTGTATTTTTCTTTTCTGCTAAAGCTGTGATGTAAGTAATAAAACTGCCTTTTAGCTTTTCAATATCTTGAAAGCCATAAATACCGTTTTGAATTTCAATCTGTCGTTGTGCACAAATAGTTTCTGCAAGTTGCTTCGTTTTCCTGTTTACCTCTCTTTCCGTTTTGGTTTTAGGATTTGGTGTAAGGTATAAGCGTAAGTATTCGGTTTTACGTTTACCTTTATGATAGTAATCTAAATACAGGCTTATTTTGTCGTTTTTCTTGCGTTGTCTTAATGTTACTTTCATAATGGAATTAATTAAAGAGGTTTTCTATTTGCCATCTGGCCACAATACGCTTTCTACCAAAAGGAACTGCTTTTAAACGTCCTTGTTGAATCATTCTTTGAATGGTCCATCTACTCACACCAATAAGTTGTGAGGCTTCTGTAACGCTTAAAAAATCCTTGTTATTTACAGCATTAGGATTGTGAACTTCAACAACTTGTTTTTGCTGTTGCATATCTTCAGTAAGAGTAGCTTGGATTTTTTCTTTACGCTTACGTGCCTTATATGCTCTTTTTGCACAAGTATCGCCACAGTATTTAGTAACTGTTGTACGTGCTGTGAAGGCATTACCGCAATGCTTACAAGTTTTAGGAATGAATAAATTACTGCTCATAAATGGTGCTTTATGTAGCGTAATGGTGCAACGTGGTGCGTTATGGTGCATCATTTCGCCTTTATTTTCGCCAACAGATTTGGGCAACAAATCCGTATTTAAGGCAACAGATATACAACAAATTTAATCAAAAAAGAGCAATAAAGCAACAAATAAAAGAAGATAAAAACCTATAAAAACAACAATAACAAGTGATTAACAAATAAAAGAAAGTAAGTTACTTCCCAATACAGAAATTAGAAAAAATATTACCAAGTAAATCATCATTAGATATTTCTCCCGTAATCTCACCAAAATAATATAAAGCCTGACGAATATCTATTGCCAACAAATCGCCTGATAAGCCAGTTTCAAGCCCATAATTTACCTTTTGTACTTCTTCTAAAGCCTTTAGTAAAGAATCATAATGTCTTGTATTTGTTACAATAGTATCGTTATTTTTTAAAGCGCCTGTATTTACAAAACTTAAAAGTGTATTTTTTAGTTGCTCTACACCGTCATTTGTTTTAGCCGATAACATTTGAGCTTGAGATTTAGCTCCTGTTTTGGATATATTTGTAAGTGCTTTATTTAATTCTGAAAATTGTACTTCAGAAATTTTGTCAGATTTATTTGCAATAATTAATAACGGTTTTTGCGGATACTTGTTTTTAATTTTTTCAATTTCAACTTTCAGTAGTTTTGATTTTTCGGTGTCATTTACAAACACATCAGCTTCAAAAAGATAAATAACTACCTGTGCTTGTTCTATTTTTTCAAAGGTTTTTTTAATTCCAATGCTTTCAACTACATCTTTGGTATCTCTTATACCTGCTGTATCTATAAACCTAAACCCTATGCCGCCAATAGAAATTTCATCTTCAATAGTATCGCGTGTAGTACCCGCAATGTCACTTACTATAGCACGTTCTTCATTTAAAAGTGCATTTAATAATGTAGATTTACCAACATTGGGCTCTCCTACAATAGCTACTGGAATACCATTTTTAATAACATTACCCACAGCAAAAGAATCTATTAAACGTTTTAAAACCGTTAAAATTCTAGCTGTTAAATCTTTAAACTGGGTTCTATCGGCAAATTCTACATCTTCTTCTGCAAAATCTAATTCTAATTCAATTAAACTAGCAAAATTTAATAACTCTTCGCGTAATTTGGCTATTTCACTAGAAAAACCCCCACGCATTTGTTGCATAGCAATTTGGTGCGATGCCTCATTGTCACTAGCAATTAAATCGGCTACGGCTTCGGCTTGACTTAAATCTAATTTCCCATTTAAAAAAGCACGCAATGTAAATTCGCCCGCAGTGGCCATTCGGCACCCGTTTCTTAAAAATAATTGTATTATTTCTTGTTGAATATAATTAGATCCATGACAAGATATTTCCACTACATTTTCTCCTGTATAAGAATTTGGGTTTTTAAAAACAGATACCAAAACTTCATCTAAAGTTCTATTATCATCAATTATATGTCCCAAATGTATAGTGTGCGTTGGCTGTTTTGCTAATTGCTTGCCAGAAACAGATTTAAATTGTTTTTCGGCAATAGTAATAGCGTCATTTCCAGAAAGTCTTATAACTGCAATGGCACCTGCTCCTGAAGGTGTTGCCAAAGCTACAATAGTATCATTATTAATCATGCTGCAAAAATATAATATTATTTAGTGCTTTGGCTCATTTGTTTTATTCATATAACCATTTGAAGCATTAAAAAATTATAATAAAGTTAAAATTTGTGATACTAAACTAAACAATTGCACAATGATTAAACAAAAACTGATATTTATAGGCTGTTTAACTGCTGGCTTAATAATTACAAATTGTAGTAGCGGTAATGATGATAACAACACACCAACAGCCGATACTATTAATCCAACAATTAACTGCCTTGAAACTATAAATATTTCTGTTGATAATTTTACTACTGAAACCGCTGTAACATACACAACACCTGTTGGTACAGATGATAATGATGGTGCTATAACAACACAAATTAGCGGTATTGCATCGGGTGAATTATTTCCAATAGGAACTACCACCAATACTTTTGAAGTTAAAGATGCTGCTGGAAACACCAGTACATGTAGTTTTGATGTTGTTGTTTCTCAAAATGCACCCTCTGAAAATATGCCGTTTTTTGTTGAAACCAATTATACACCCAACGGGAAAAAATGGGTTAAGGTTGATGCTATGTCTGATGAGTTTAACACTGTAAGTTTAGATGAAACTAAATGGAAAAATACAGACCCAAACCAATGGATTGGAAGACCACCAGGTCTTTTTAAGCAGAATACAGTTTCTCTTGAAGATGGGTATCTTAAATTAATTGCCAACATACTACCCCAACCTGAAACTGTAAACGGAAACGAATTTACCCATGCTGGCTCTTACATAACTTCATTAACATCAATTGGACCAGGACATTATTTTGAATGCCGTATGAAAGCTAGTAAAACATTTATGTCTTCAACTTTTTGGTTAATAAACAAACGAAATGAAGGAAGTGGTTGCAATAGGCGTGTTACTGAATTTGATATACAAGAATGTGTTGGAGAAATAACAACCAATGCTGCTTGGGCTCAAAGCTTTGATAACAGTATGCACTCTAACACGCATAGTAGAAATGCAGACTGTACTGAAACACCTACAGGTTCAAACGGAAACTCTGAAGATACTTCATCAAAAGTGTATGATGAATTTCATGTATATGCTGGTTGGTGGAAAAGCCCAACTGAAGTAGAACTATTTTTAGATGGTGTTAAAGTTGGTACTGTTACACCGCCTTCAAACTTTGATTTACCCATGTATATGAAAATGGTTGTTGAAACTTATGATTGGAATCCTGTGCCAAATGGTGGCGGAATGAATGGCACAAAAGAAGAAAGAACAACCTCATACGACTGGGTAAGAACATGGAAATTAGAAGATAACTAATTTATTGTTTTAATACATTAAAATAGAGTATATTTGCGCCCCATTTTACAAAAACACCATGCAAGTACAATCATCATTATTAAAAAATGAATGTATAAAAGAAGAAATTATACCTATAGGTAAATTATATTTTTTTGATATATTTTTAATAGCAGAATTTAAGGAAGGGGTTGTTGTTAACTTTGAAAATTTTAAAGAAGCAACGCTACTTATAAAAGAATTTTACGGTAATAAGCCTTTTGGTTTTATTGGTAATAGAGTAAACTCATACGCCATTGATTTAAAAGACGGCCCTTTGTTCACCAAAGAATTCACCAACTTAAAAGCCTACGCTACTGTAATTTACAATGTAATTAACAATAAACTTTTTGACCTAGAAAAACACTTTTTTAAGTTTAATAAAGAAAATTTTACCGATTTAGATTTGGCTATTGAATGGGTTAAAAGCTGTGTGAATGAAAACAAGTGTTTACTTATTTAATAAGTAAACACCATCTGTTTTAATATCTATTTGGCGTTGTTTATATAAAGTTCCAATAGCTTTTTTAAAGCTTTTTTTACTCATTTGCAATACGTCTTTAATTGTTTCTGGGTCAGATTTATCGGTTAAATTTAAAAAGCCGCTATTATCTTCTAGCATTTCTAAAACACGCTTAGCATTAGGCTCTATATTTCTATATCCTATTTGGCCTAAAACAATGTCTAATTTATTACCAGGTCGTATTTTTTTAACAATAGCTTTAAACTTATCACCTACGTTTACATCGGTAAATATGGTATCTTTAAAAATTAAGCCTGTGTGTTGCTTATTTACAATAACATTCCAACCAATATCAGACGGATGCGAAACTATAATATCTACTTCATCAAATTGGTTTACTGTTAATGTTTTATTACTTAAAAAATGGTTTGTTTTACTTGAAGCTACAAGTCTTTCGGTTTTTTCATCTAAATAGCAATGTACCAAATACCAACCGCCTGGTTTCATTTTAAAGGCCTGTTCTTTAAATGGGCAAAAGAGTTCTTTTACCAAACCCCAATCTAAAAACGCACCAAAATCATTTACCTGGCTACAGCGCAGTAAAGCAAAATCGCCCAGAGTTATGTAAGGCACATCGGTGGTGGCTACAAGTCTTTCTTCATTATCTAAATACACAAAAACATCAATTTTATCCCAAATTTTAAATGTACTTGGCACATAACGGTTTGGTAATAAAACTTCGTTATTTTCTTCATCTACTAAATAGACGCCGTGGTCTGTTTCGCGTAGTATTTCTAAGGTATTTATTTTTCCTAATTGCATCATGTGGCAAAGGTAGTAATATAAACTAACAAATTGTGTTTTGCGTTAAGGATTGAAGCAAGTTACCGTGTAACGTGGAAAGCCTGACCCCGATTTTTCATCGGGGTAACGCCCAAATATATTTTTAAGTTTACCGCATAAAAAAAGCGCTACTATGTGCAGCGCTTAATATTTTTTTTATAAGAATATCTATTTATGAGTAAATAGCTTCTTTACCAAAATGTTTGGCTAATAAGTAGTATACAACAGCTCTGTATTTTGTTCTGTTTGATTTACCGTATTGCTCAATTACGCTGGCAATTGCACCGTCTAAATCATCAGATTCACTTAAACCTAATTTTTTAATTAAGAAGTTGTTTTTTACGGTGTCTAATTCTTTTTGGTCTGAACCAGATACGGTTGAAGCATCTGCATTATAAATAGATGGCCCACAACCAATTGTTACTTTGGTTAAAAAATCCATGTCTGCATCAACTCCACATTTCTCTTTTAAATCTGCTGCGTATTTTGCAATAAGTTCGTCACGTTTACTCATGATTAATTTAGTGTTTAAGTGTTAGTAAAATATTTTAATTGATAACTTTTTTAAAGATACAATTTTTAGACACAGCTGTAAAAAATAAGTCACATTTTTACTTTATAAATTTAAAATAATTTAAAAGGATTTCATCATTAGTATTTTTTGGGGTAAATATTTCTAATAATTTTGGAGTATCGTCTTCATTAAAAAATGTTTTTAAAACGCTTTTTAATGATGTATCATCATGTGCTTTTTCATAGTTAAACCCATACATGGCGCATAAATGTTTTGCTGTTAAGTGGTGTGTGGTTTCAAAATAGGTGTCAAAATTTTCGGTGTTTTTGTGGCCGGGTAAAATCCTGAAAATACCACCTCCTTGATTGTTTATTACTATAATTCTAAAATTTAAAGGAATATGGTTGTTCCAAAGAGCATTGCTATCGTAAAAAAAGCTTAAATCGCCTGTAATGAGCGTTGTTTGTTTGTTTGAAACTGATGCAAACCCAATAGCTGTAGCTGTACTACCATCTATACCACTTGTACCACGGTTACAATACACCTCTAAAGTATTATTTAATGTAAACAACTGCGCATAACGTATGGTTGAACTGTTGCTTAGTTGTAAAACCGTATGGTTTGGTATGGCTTGTAATAGTGTGTTAAAAGCCTTGAAATCTGAAAATGGAATGGTTTTTAAGTACGCACTATGTTTAGAAACTCTATGCTTTTTTACGTTTTCCCAATACGTTTGATAGTTACTTTTTACGGCATTTATTTTAGGTAAAAATACGTTGAAAAATGTATTTGGTGTGGTTTCTATAATTTTATTTAAACTGAAAAACGTGTTGTTAGCTTTAGTATTACCAATATGCCAATGCTGTTTAGGTTGGTAATGGCGTAAAAATGCTTTTATTTTTTTTGATACTACTAATCCGCCAAAGGTGAGTAATATTTCTGGTTGAAGCTTATTGAAGTCATCTCCATTTAATGGCGCAATTATTTGATCTATACTTGGAAAAAAAGCATTGTTGTGAATGTTTGAAGTCGTTTCTGTAAAAACAATAACGCTTTTATCATTAGCTAATGCATCAAGCCAATGCTGCTCAATGTCGTTGGGTTGATTTACGCCTACTAAAATCATTTTACGTTTTGCGTTATTCCAATCTGCAACACAAGTATTTAAAACATCATCATTAACCGTATCATCTTTTATTTTAGGTAATTGAACTTCTGGCTGTACAGATAAATGTTCAACACGTTCGTATAATGGTTCATTAAAAGGCACATTTAAATGTACAGGTCCTTTTTTTTCTATTGAAACATTAATGGCTTTGTTAATTTCAGTTTCATTATAAGTTTGAATAGATTGTTTTAAACCTAATAATGTTTCAATTTTATTTTCTAAATTTTGAAAAATAGGCACATCTTCGGTTTGATTATCTGCTTCATTTTCATTTAAATCTTGCTTCAAATTGGCCGAATAATGAATGTGATTTTCAAAAACATTGGGCTGATTAATGGTTTGCCCATCACCAATACCAATTAAATGCTTAGGTCTATCTGCCGAAATAACTACTAACGGAATATGGCTGTAAAAGGCCTCGGCAACTGCCGGATAATAATTTAATAGCGCACTACCCGATGTACAAACCACAGCTGTTGGTTCTTGTAATTTTTGTGCAATACCAAGTGCAAAAAATGCCGCACAACGCTCATCTACAACGCTATAGCATTTAAAATAATTGTTATTTGAAAACCCAATGGTTAATGGTGCATTACGGCTACCAGGAGATAAAACTATATGTTTAATACCTTTAGCTTTACAAAGTTGAATAACGGTTTGGGCTAACGGAATTTTAGGATACATCATAGAACTAAAAAATGTAATACAAAATTACAAAATAGTGCTTTAAATATATGCCAAAACCACTGTTAATACTTTTATAAAACCGATTTTATTATTAAAGATTTTGAAACGGTTTCCTCCCACTCTTTTTCGGCATTAGATCCTTTTGTAATACCGCCACCTATATACACTAACGCTTGGTTATTTTTAAGTTGCATGCAACGCAAGTTAACATACAATTGTGTGCTTTTTTTAGTGGTGCTGTATGCCCTATTTTCTATGTTGCGTTTGCTAGATCGTGGTTTTAAAGTAGTTTCATAGTTTAATTCTCCTAAAAAACCTGTATAAAACTCACGATTATAAGGCTCGTGTTTTAAAATAAATTGTTTAGCTTTTTCTTTGGGCACACCACAAACAGCTGGTGTTGGGTGCATGGTTTTTATAACATCGTTTAAATTGGCAGTAGTTTTTAACTGTGCAGATATTATGGTTTTTAAATGTAGTAAACTACCTGCTTTAACTGTGTTTGTTTTTGAAACCTGAATACTTTGGGCGGCAGATTTTAAATTTTTAACTACATAATCTGTTACGTATTGTTGTTCTTGCAATTCTTTATTTTGCCAAACCACATCTAAACTGCCATTATACACTTGTGTACCGGCCAAGGCCATTATAGAAAATCTGCTACCTTCAATTTTCACTAAAGTTTCTGGGGTAGCGCCTAACCACAACCCTACTTTTGGGTGATACCAGCAATACACAAATGCCTTTTGATAGTTTTGAAGTAAGCGTTTGAATATTAAAAACGGATTATCGGTGTTTATTTCTATACTTTCAACCCGTGATAATACTACTTTTTTTAAAGTGTCTTCTTTTAAAACTTCAACAGCTTTTTCAACTAATGCTATATGCTGTTTTTTTGAAACGTCATCAAATTTGGCATTTGTATTACTTGAAAAATTGCTAGTTTCAGTGTAATCATTTAATGCTATGGTTTCACAAGCTTTAAAAGGAAATAAAACTGTTTTTTGAGAATCATCAAAAGGAGAAAACACAAAGCCTTGTTCTGTAAAATTTGATGTTGTATGCAATTCATCAGTTTTTTGTAATAAACCGCTAACTTTTGTTTTATTTGGCTTACGGTATACTACAAATGGTAACTGCTGTTTGTATTGGGTTTCAATATGGTTGAAAAACACTTCCGAAGTCATTATTTATCTATTTTTTGGAAGCGAAATGGTAGTTAATTTACAAACTGATATTAAGTTTTCATCATCATCAGTAATTTTAATATCAATAAGTTGTGTGGTACGGCCTTTATGTAAAAACGTAGCCTTGGCATACACAAAACCAGATTTTACGCTTTTTAAATGGTTTGCAGTAATTTCTAAACCACGCACAAACATGTTTTCTGTATCAATAAAAATATGCGATGCAAAACTACCTACGGTTTCAGCTAAAGCTGCTGTAGCGCCACCGTGTAAAACACCATCGGGTTGATGTACTTTGGGTGTAACAGGCATGCGGGCTATTAAAAAATTGTCACCAAAATCAATCATTTTAATATCTAAGGTTTCCATTAAAGTATTTTTGGTAGCGTTATTTGCTTGTTCTAATACCATTTCTTTAGATAGTTGCATGCTGAATAGTTTTATAATTTTTAGTTTGCAAAAATACAAAACTTAAAGCATTAGTATTTATTTTGTTTTTGTTGGTTTATATTTTTTTGAGTTTACAAACTGCACTATTTTATGTTTTTATCTATTAAAATTCACTTTTAAACTATTATAAACTTTAATATAAAAAAAAGGTTTTAAAATTGAATAATTAAAAGTAAATCAACCAATTATGAAATCTTTTTTGCTATTATTAACATGTATGTTTTGTGCCGTCTCTCATGCACAATATCCTTCAGAAGATGATAAATTGCATATTATTGCAGGTGCAGTTATTTCAACAAGTATTTATACCGTAGTTTATATTAAAACAAAAGATAAGAAAAAAGCCTTTTGGTATAGCTTTGGTATGGCTACAGCCGCTGGTATTACTAAAGAACTTTTAGATAGCGGAAAACCCAATAACAAATTTGATACTGTTGAAGCTGCTAGTAGCGCACTTGGTGGACTAGCCGCTAGTTTTACCTTAAGTATTTTTACAGGCAAAAATAAGGCTAAAAAGCAAAAAAAAGCTTTACAATTAACTAACTAAACCTTTTACAATAGCTTTAACGGGTAAAATAGCTTTGGTGTGCTCTATACTTGGGCCAGCAACCCAAACTGTTTTGTAGGTAGCTTTTGTAGCCGCATTTTTAGTGGCATTCATGCCTATTGAAAAACGTATCATTTTCACCCACTTTTTAAGTTTTCGGTTTTTATTTAATATGTTTTCAATCCACGTAGATTTTGTGCCTATTTTTTTTACATAAGGTGTATTTATAACAGTACACGGTGTACCAGAAATACGTTCTGTCATTACAATATCATCTGCACCATAATCTACACAAGCTTGTTTGTACTCATTGGTTACACCAGCTTCTACAGATGCTATAAACGGACTGCCAACTGATACGCCTGAAGCGCCGTAGCTTAACATTTTATCAACATCTGCCTTACAACCAACACCACCTGCCGAAATAACAGGAATATTACAATTTGCTACCAATTCTGTAATTAAATCTTTTGGTGAAATATTGCCTCGGTGGCCACCTGCTTCATTATTTACAGCAATAATAGCATCGGCACCTAAAGCTTCAACTTTTTTTGCAAATTTTAAATCGGTTACATCGCAAAATACTTTTATACCTGCTTTGTGAGCTTGTTTTATGGTTTCCTCTGGACTACCTAATGAGGTTATAATAAAATCACAACCTTCGTTACACAAAACTTCTAACTGCGCTTTGTATTTTACATTCGATTTATTTACAATTAAATTAAACCCAAATGAACCACCTTCAACTTTTGCCTTTTTAAGAGCTTGTATAGCCTCACGTAATTCTACTAACGTACGGTAATTTAATGCTGGTATACAACCTGCTATACCACTTTTCATAGCCTCGGTTACCATAGCAACGTTAGATACCAAAAACATAGGTGCTTGTATTATAGGGTGTTTTATATTTAAAATATTGGTGATACTTACAGACATACTATTTCAATTTAAACAAATATAATAAATATTATGCATGCATAACAAATTTATATTTAATCTGAACTTAAATTTCTGACAACATGATATTTATCATAAATTTATTATGCGCGCATAGTTAATTTTATAGTTGAAATAAAACAACAATATCATGAAAACTCTCGTTACTAGTATTTTAACCCTATTTGCATTAGGCTTCACTACCGCCCAAACCATTACGTTACCTAACACAGTAATAACTGTTAACACAGATTATACTTCTACTTTTGAAGAAGATAATGCATTGTGCATAAAAAAGTTACAAGAAATAGTTTCTAATTTTGATAATGAAACTATAGCAGAATTGTATGATAGAAAAGATGATGTATATAGCGTAAATTTTAGTACAGAACATGGTGACATTGTAGCGTATTTTACAAAAGAAGGAACTATTGTACGTGCTTATGAAACATTTAATAACGTACGTTTACCTTTAGAAGTTTCGCAAGCCATTTGTAAAAAATATCCAAACTGCTGCTTTGTTGAAGATGTTTACAAACTTAAATACATAGCTAAAAAAGGATTGGCAGTAAAAGAATATCACGTAATATTAAAATATAATAATGACATTATTGAAGTAAAAACAAATGAAAAGGGCCAATTTATTTAATTACTAAACCTGTAATAACCACATTTTAAATAGGCGCCTTCTGGAAATGCCACAGGATGATCTATATCGTGGTATGTGTTTAATATGTTTTTAAAAGGTCTTGTTTGGGCTGTTAATACTTGCAAATTAATGTCAAAAAAAGCTTGTGCTAACACACGCGATGAACATGACGCTAACACTAACAAACCATTTTTAGCGGTTAGTTTTACACCTAATTTAGCTAATTGTGCATATTTTTTTTTAGCCAATACAATTTCAGATTGTTGTTTGGCAAAACTAGGCGGATCAATTACCACCACATCAAAAGTTTTACCATTTTTTATAAGCGTATTTAAAGTTTCAAAAGCGTCTCCAGCCATGGTTAAATGTTTGCCAGTGTAGTTATTTAATTTACCATTTTCAACGGCAATATTTAGCGCTTGTTTACTAATATCTAAACTGGTAACCTCTTTTGCGCCATTGGCTAAGGCATGCACCGAAAAACCGCCAGCATAACTAAATACATCTAAAACAGTTTTATTTTTGCTCAACTGCCCTACTTGTTTTCGGTTGGCTCTATGATCTAAAAAATAGCCCGTTTTATGTCCTTTTATAACGTTAGCTGAAAAGTTTACGTTATGCTCCACGAAATTAACTACCTCATTTTCTAAAGTACCAAACACAACATCGCCATCATTTAAATGATGACTATTAGCTTGTTGCAAACTTCTGCTTAACCGTATTACAATGGTGTTTGCCTGCGTTACAGTTTGCAAACTTTCTAAAACAGTTTCTAAATAAGGTAACCAAATTTCAGAATATAATTTTACAACCAAAACAGACGCATATACATCAGCAATTAAACCCGGAAACCCATCATTTTCACCAAACAGCAATCTGTAACTATTGGTATTAGTTTTTAATAATGGTAAGCGTTTTGAATAGGCTGTTTTTATTTTTTTTAAAAAGAAAGATGCATTGATGGTTTCTGCTGAAAAATGCATCATTTTAATTCTTATGGGTGAATTAGCATCAAATAAACCCAAGCCAATGGGTTTGTTGCTATTTTTACTGAAAACTATAGCTAAATCGCCTGTTTTAGCATTATTATTAATTTTTATTATGCTATTTGAAAACACCCATGGGTGCTGTTTTAAAACAGATTGCTCGCCTTTTGCACTAAGTTTTACCGCTAAACGTTTCGGTTTGTATAAAGATTGTATTTGTTGTGAAAACACTAAAACTAATTTTTTACTGTATCAATTTTAAAGTATTTTCTCTGTGTATTTTACCTGAAAGTGTTTCGGCAAAATTAGGTAAATAATATACCTTTTTAGGTACTTGATATTTATCTAAACCATTAAAAACAGAAGGATCTACACAATTTTCTTCACCTTCAACAATTAAAATTAATTTATCTCCTAAAGTATCATCGGGCATTGAAGTAACAAAAAATTGTTCTTTTATTTTACTTTGCAGTTTTTCTTCAATTTGTTCAGGATATAATTTTATCCCACCAGAATTTATCACATTATCAAAACGCCCTAACCATTCAAACTCGTTTTCAGAATGAATTTTCACAATATCATTGGTAACTACCGTATCATCTGATATGTGAGGTGCTTCAATTACTAAACAATTTCTTTCATCTGTTGAAATTTTAATATCGGGTAGTGTTGTGAAACATATTTTAGAATCTTCATCTGTAAAATGGTTAAGTTTTCTAACGGCAATATGCGTAACAGTTTCTGTCATGCCATAGGTTTCATACACCTGCGTTGGTTTATCTTGAATTAAAGCTTTTATGGGTTCAGATACGCGACCGCCGCCAACTATAGCTGTTTTTAAAGATTTTAGGTGTTTTGCAAAGTTTTTAAGTTGCATGGGTGTAAAAGCACAAAAATCATAGTGCTTTTTTAAATCTATTCTTGGTGAAACAGATGGTTCAACCATATCTAATTCTAAACCTAAAATTATGGCTCTAACAATCATCATTTTACCAGCAATAAAGTTTGATGGCAAACAGTTTAACACCTTTTTTCCTGGAGTTAAACTAAAAAAGTTACCTGTAGCAATGGCAGAATTTACCATAGCCTGTTTTTTTATTTTTAGTTTTTTGGGTTTGCCAGTAGACCCTGAGGTTTGTACTTCTATATAATCTTTATTATCTAACCAATCTAACAGAAATAACCCTAACTCACGCTGGTACGGTATACCTTCTTTGGTAAAACTGTAGGCTACTTCCATGAGGTCTTCAAATGAATAATGATAGTTATTTAACTTAAACCTTAAGTGTACGTTTGTGTAAGTAGGAATCATTGTGTTGTGTATTTATGGTTGAAAATCTATATCTTCTAAAACTTTGTAATCTTCTTTAGGTGGTTCTGTAACTGTGCCTACTAATTTATCTTTCCAGTTGGTCCATTTATATTTTTTTGAAAGTATAAACAGTAGTATTGGAAAAATTACAAAAACAGGCAAAATAAGCTCCGTAAACCCAATTTGCTCGGGGTCTGAAATATCTTTTAAAATAGAGTGCGTTTGAAACGCTGTCCAGTCTGCTGTAAGCAATAAAGCAGCAAATAAATTATTGGCTGCGTGAAAGCCCAAAGCTAATTCCATACCTTCATCCATGAGCGTTATAATACCTAAAAATAAACCAGTACCAATGTAGTAAACCATTATAAGATAGCCTAATTTTTCTACCTCCGGATTTGCAATATGTAGCAAGCCGAAAACTACAGATGTAATTAATAGTGGTAGCCATTTATTTTTAGCAATAACTCCAATACCTTGCATTAAATAACCTCTAAATAAGTACTCTTCAAAACTGGTTTGCAGTGGTACCATTATTATGGCAATTACGCATAAAATTAAAAATGGTACTAACTTAAAATTTAGTTGGTAATTTTCTGGTGCAGCAAAATATTCAACCGCTATTAAAGCACTAGAAATAACGCCCCAAATCACAAAAATAAACCAAAAACGTTTCCAATCTATTCTTTTTCTGCTGGTGGTTAAATGCGTAAATGATTGCTTATGCAAGTATTTTGATACTAAAATAACTACTAATAAACCTGCCGCGAATGATAATAACATTAAAAACAGACTTAAATTAGGCTCTAATAATCCAAGCATTTTAGTTTGGTCTAAATTAGCCATATCTTCACCACTACTAAATGCTTTTGCTATAACGGCTGCTGTAAATGGCAACTGCCCAACTATAACACCAAATACAACTATTACCACGCCAATTACATACCGCCACCAATCATGCAAAACATTAAATGCTTGTGCTATATACATACTATTATTTATTTGTTAAAAATTCTAAATTCCACGTTTTGTTTTTATTGTATTGCAATGTACCATTTTTTACTTGCAATGGACTACTAAAATTGTTTGTAAATAAACTGCCTGTGCCTAATCCTTGAGGCATAATACTTTGTTTATTAAAGGTATATTGTGCAATGGCATTAAGGCCTACATTACTTTCTAAAGCACTGGTAATCCACCAACCAACATTATGATTTTCAGCAATTTGTATCCAAGTATCACTTCCGCTAAAACCACCAATTAAACTGGGTTTTAGTATAATGTATTGCGGTTGTATGGTTTGTATTAAAGTTTCTTTATTTGTTACAGAAAATACACCAATTAATTCTTCATCTAAAGCTATTGGTAACGGCGTTACATCACAAAGTTGTGCCATGTCTTCTATTTGGCCTTGTTTTATGGGTTGTTCAATGGAGTGTAAATTGAAATCTGATAATATTTTTAATTTCTCTAAAGCTTCACCGGGTGAAAAAGCGCCATTGGCATCAACACGTAATTCAATATCATTTGCTGAAAATGATGTTCTTATAGATTTTAGTAGTTTACATTCGGCATCAAAATCTATAGCTCCAATTTTCATTTTTATGCATGTAAAACCTTCCTTAATTTTAGCCTCTATTTGCTGTTTCATATAGGCTTCAGACCCCATCCAAATTAAACCATTAATTGGTATTGGCGCTTCGTTTTTTGTAAATTGTGAAGGAAACAAGGTAAAAGTATCACTTGCTTGTAAAGATTTAAAAGCCATTTCTAAACCAAATTGAATGCTGGGAAATTCGGTTAAAGCTTCTAATAGTTTGGGCAACCCCAAATGTATGTTATTGCAAACCCATTGTAGTTTTTCTTCATAATCTGGCCTATCATCAATAGATAAACCTCTAAATAAACCACATTCGCCAATGCCTTGTTTTCCTTCCGAAGTTAAAAAAATAAACCACGTTTCTTTGGTTTTTAAAATACCTCGTGAAGTTCCGCTGGGGTGTTTAAAATTTAAAATGTATTGTTGGTAACTGGCTTTAATCATTTACAATTCAATAGATTCTCCTATATTCAACAACATTAAATCTTTATCATTATCAAAGAATTTTTTCTTTGCGGCAGCATGATCAATTTCAATATAACCAAAGGTATCATAATGATAGCCTAAAACTTTATTACATTCTAAAAAATTACTTGCAATAATGGCATCATCAACACCCATTGTAAAGTTATCGCCAATTGGTAAAATGGCTAAATCTAAATTGGTTTGCATGGGTATTAATTTCATATCAAAAGTTAAAGCGGTATCACCGGCTATGTAAATATTTTTATGTTCGCCTTCAATTATAAAACCTCCGGGTTGCCCGCCGTAACTACCATCAGGAAAAGATGATGTGTGTATGGCATTTACATATTTTACTTTGCCAAACTCAAAATCCCATGAACCGCCATGATTCATTGGGTGTCCTTCTAGATTTAAAGCGCTATAATGATTCACAATTTCATAATTAGAAATTATTGTGGCCCCTGTATGTCTTGCAATAGCTTCAACATCTAAAATATGATCTTGGTGCGCATGTGTTACTAAAATATAGTTGGCATTTAAGTTTTCTATTTTTATGTGTGACGCTTTAGGGTTTCCTGTAATAAACGGATCGACTAAAATATCAATATCGCCAATTTGAATGGCTAAACTGGCGTGACCCAAAAATGTAATTTTCATGATGTTTGTATTAAAAAATTAACTAGCTAAAATTACAAAAAGTTATGCTTACAATAAATGCCCTACGCCTAAAAGAATGGCTAACAAAACGGTTGTTAATGCTAGTTTTTTTAATTCAGGGTCTAAAATCTTGGGTTCTTTGTTATTTTTAACGGTTTTTAAATGAAGTAATAAAGGCACATAAGCCACCATAAAAATAAGATTTAAAGGTGATGTATAATAAAGCACACCGAATATAGCCGATAATATTATTGCAAATACAACAAGTGTATAATGGTATATTTTTGCTTTTTTTCTTCCTAATTTTACTGCTAAGGTTATTTTATTAGATTTTTCATCAGATATGATGTCGCGCATATTATTTAAATTAAGAACACCCGCACTTAATAACCCCACTGCACATGCTGGCAAAAAAACTACAGCATGTAAAGCTTTGGCGTATAACACATAACAACCACATACACTTACCAAGCCAAAAAATATAAACACAAACACATCACCCAACCCACGGTAACCATAAGCGCTACCACCAACAGTATATTTTATGGCAGCTACAATACTGGCTAAACCTAGAATAAAAAACGTAAGTAATAATAAAACATTTTGTGTACCAAAAGCTGTAAAAATGAGTGTTAAAGCAAGTGCAATGGCTATAAACACGTTTATTTTAATGGCTTTTAGCATTTCTTTAGGTGTTAATTTACCCGATTGAATAGCGCGCTCAGGCCCTATTCTATCATCATTATCTGTGCCTTTTACACCATCACCATAATCATTTGCCAAATTAGATAAAATTTGCAAACTCAACGTGGTTAAAATAGCGAGTGTAAAAATACCCCAACTAAATACACCTTTTTTTGCTGCTAAACACGATGCTATTATAATACCAGAAATTGAAAGCGGTAGCGTACGCAACCGCATTGAAGACACCCAAATAGAAAATTTACTCATATTTTAAGGAATCCATTTTTTCTCAAAATTAGGCGCTCGTTTTTCTAAAAATGCATTACGCCCTTCTTTAGCTTCATCGGTCATGTAAGCTAACCTTGTAGCTTCACCTGCAAATACTTGTTGGCCAACCATACCATCATCAGTTAAATTCATGGCAAACTTTAGCATTTTTATAGATGTGGGCGATTTTGCTAAAATTTCTTGTGCCCATTCATAGGCTGTATCTTCTAGTTCATCATGCGGAATAACGGCATTTACCATACCCATTTCATAAGCCTCTTGTGCCGAATAATTTCTACCTAAAAAGAATATTTCTCTGGCTTTTTTTTGCCCTACCATTTTAGCTAAATACGCTGAGCCATAACCACCATCAAAACTAGTAACATCGGCATCTGTTTGCTTAAAAATAGCGTGTTCTTTACTTGCTAGTGTTAAATCGCACACCACATGCAAACTATGGCCACCACCAACAGCCCATCCTGGTACTACGGCTATAACCGCTTTTGGCATAAAACGTATTAAACGTTGTACTTCTAAAATATTTAATCTGTGGTATCCATCTTCACCAACGTAGCCTTGATGCCCTCTCGCTTTTTGGTCGCCACCACTACAAAACGAATACACGCCATCTTTGGTTGAAGGTCCTTCGGCCGATAGTAAAACGGCACCTATATTAACGTCTTCATTAGCATCATAAAAGGCATCATAAAGCTCACTTGTTGTTTTTGGCCTAAAGGCATTTCTAACATTTGGTCTGTTAAATGCAATACGTGCTACACCGTTACATTTTTTATATGTTATATCTTGATATTCTTTAGCTGTTACCCAATTTGCTTTCTTCATAATTCATATTTTTCTCAAAAATAATTTTTTTAAACAAATAGTGCATCTAGAATTAGATAATTTTCTTGTTAATAAATTAACATATTACATATTATGTTAGAGGTATTTTAAACATTTGTTAATTATAATAGATTAGTATAAGCACGTATTGTTTTGTAGTACTTTATGTATTATGTTTGCAGTATAATTGTAAATTTAATAGTAATTTATGCTTTTTATCAACCAAAAAGCGTATTTTACCGTAAACTTAAAACTCAGTCGCCTATGCTATTAACAATTACCCTAACCATTGCTTCTTTAGTTTTAATTAACTTTTTATTGCTAATTTTTAGTGTTAATAAAGTTAATAAAAGCAATAAAGACAAAAGAATTGTTGTACTAAACGCTAGTAAAGCACATACAACTACAGGCAACCAAGTTTTAGCACCTACAGGAAGCTAAAAACTACCAATTAACAGGTGCTTTATGCACCTTTTTTAATATGCTATTGGTTTTACTAAAATGTGAATTATTAAACCAATACCCTCTATTTGCACTTAATGGCGAAGGATGCCCTGAAGTTAACACATGGTGTTTCTTTACATCTATTAACTTAGCCTTTTTCTTAGCAAAGCCACCCCATAATAAAAACACCACATCATTTGTGTGAGTACTAACGGTTTTTATAACAGCATCAGTAAAGGTTTCCCAACCTTGCTTTTGGTGACTTCCTGCCTCGTGAGCTCTTACTGTAAGTGTTGCATTTAAAAGCAAAACCCCTTGTTGCGCCCAACGCAATAAATTACCACTTTTAGGATACGCCACACCTAAATCAGTTTCTATTTCTTTAAAAATATTTATTAATGATGGAGGATGTGCTACACTGTCATTAACCGAAAAACATAATCCGTTAGCTTGGTTTGGTCCGTGGTAGGGGTCTTGACCAATGATAACGACTTTAACATCATTAAAATGGCAGTAATTAAAAGCATTAAAAATGGCATTCCCTGGCGGATAACACGTGTGTTGCTCATACTCTTGTTTTACAAAGGCTACCAACTCAGAAAAATATGGTTTATTAAATTCGGGTTCTAAAAAAGGTTTCCAACTATGGTGAATATCAACGTTCATTCAAAATAATAGTATGTTAATTTAAAATACCTGCAAGTAATTCTTTTAATAAATCGCCTTGCGGAACAGCATTAGCACCTACCCCTTTTCCTTTTACATCAAACGTTCTTAACAGTGCCACAATAGCACTAACTTTTCGCATAGGATAGTTTTTTGCTGCTGTAATATATTCATTTACAAAATACGGATTGATTTTAAGTGCAGCCGCTACATTTCTGGGTGATTTATCGGTCATGCCATGAAACTGTAATAACTGCGAAAAAAAATTAAACAACAGCGCAACGGTAACCACCATAGGGTTGTCTTTAGGGTTTTCGGCAAAGTAATTTACTATTTTATAAGCTTTAACCGCATTTTTTTCACCAATGGCTTTGCGTAACTCAAAATTATTAAAATCTTTACTTATACCTATGTTTTCTTCAATATGCTCTGGTGTGATTTGGGTGTTTTCAGGTAAAATAATTTGAAGTTTTTCAAGCTCGTTATTAATTTTACTTAAATCAGTTCCTAAAAACTCCACCAACATTTGCGCTGCTTTTGGAGCTATTTGATAGCCTTTTGGCGAAAGCACGCGCCTAATCCAATCAGCTACTTGATTTTCATAAAGTTTTTTGCTTTCATAAATAACCCCTGTTTTTTTTAGGCTTTTGTAAAGGGTTTTGCGCTTATCAATTTTTTTGTATTTATAATTTACAACTAATATGGTGGTTGGCTGCGGATTTTGTGCATAAGCCGCCAATTTTTCAATGGTTCTAGAGAGGTCTTGGGCTTCTTTCACAATAACAACCTGGTATTCGGCCATCATTGGAAATCGTTTGGCATTACTTACAATATCTTCAACACTTACATCTCTACCATACAATACCATTTGGTTAAACCCGCGCTCTTCTTCGGTTAAAACAGTACTTTCAATAAAATCTGATATTTTATCAATGTAATACGGTTCTTCTCCCATTAAAAAGAAAATGGGTTTTAATTGCTTATTTTTTATGGCTGTTACCAGTTGTTTAACCTCGTCCAAAAGTGTAATTATTTTTATTGTATATGTTGCCTTGCTAATATTTAAGCACTATTTATGGTATTATTTTCAAAACTATTTTCTATTAAAAATAATTTAAAGTGCCATTATATAGTTATAAATTTGCAGCGTGCAACAACTTAATTTCCCTTCATATACGTTTCGTTTCAAAAGTAACGAAAATAAAATTTCTATATTCGATAGTATTCGTAAAAAGTTTGTGGTTTTACAGCCCGAAGAATGGGTACGCCAGCATTGTGTGCAGTATTTAATGTTGGAAAAAAAATACCCTAAATCGCTTATAAATGTTGAAAAAGAACTGACTGTAAACGGATTAAAAAAACGCTACGACATTGTAGTTTTTAACCCCAACGGTTCAATTTTTTTAATTGTTGAATGCAAAGCGCCTAAAATTACTATTAATCAAACTACTTTTGATCAAGTTGCACAATACAACCTAGCGCTTAACGCTACCTATTTAATGGTTACAAACGGATTAAATCATTATTATTGCCAAATGGATTTTGATAATGAGCGTTATAATTTTTTAAAAGACATTCCTAATTACAAAGTATGAAAATAGCCGTTGTTATATTAAACTGGAATGGAAAACAATTACTAGAGCAATTTTTACCATCGGTAACAAAACACTCGCCCCAAGCCAGTATTTATTTGGCAGATAATGCCTCAACAGATGCTTCGGTAGCTTATGTAAAGGCACATTTTCCTGCAGTAAAAATTATTCAAAACACAGAAAATGGCGGCTACGCCAAAGGTTATAATGATGCTTTAAAACATGTTGAAGAACCCATTTTTTGCCTTTTAAATAGTGATGTTGAAGTAACAAAACATTGGTTAGAACCCATTATTACTGCTTTTAAAACAGATGCTAACACGGCTATTATTCAGCCCAAAATATTAGATTACAAGCAAAAAGACCATTTTGAATATGCTGGTGCTGCCGGTGGTTTTATTGATGCCTTTGCTTACCCCTATTGCCGTGGTAGAATTTTTAATACCATTGAAAAAGATGTTGGGCAATACAATGATACCGCTTCAATTTTTTGGGCATCGGGGGCCTGTTTATTTATACGCAAAACAGTATTCAACACCTTAAACGGCTTTGATGCTTCCTTTTTTGCGCACATGGAAGAAATTGACTTATGCTGGCGTGCTATAAACTTGGGCTACCAAGTAAAATACGTAGGCGCATCAACCGTGTATCATGTTGGTGGTGCTACGCTAAAAAACACAAACCCCAAAAAAACGTACTTAAATTTTAGAAATAGCTTATTTACACTCACAAAAAACACACATGGCATACTTTTTGGTGTAATTTTGGCTAGGTTATTGCTAGATGGTGTTGCTGCTGTTAAGTTTTTATGCGAATTAAAACCCCAACACACTTTAGCCATACTTAAAGCGCATTTACATTATTATGCGCAATTAAACCAATTATTAAAAAAACGAACAACCATGACACCAAAAAAAACGTATAACCATGTAAAGTCTATAGTATTTCAATATTTTGTTTTAAGAAAAAACACGTATAACCAATTATAAAAAGCACTTAGTAAAAGTTTTGTTAACTAACAACTTTGAACAGTTTTTTTTACATACTTTTGCAACACAACTAGATAAATTAATCCTTATAAATTACTTAATAACTTATGAAAAAATTCTTATTATTTAGCTTATCTTCAGTATTATTGTTAAGCTCATGTGTATCTAAAAAAGAGTACACGGCATTACAAGAAAAACAAAAAGAAACTCAAGATTTGCTTAACTCTGCTACCGTTAAATTAAACTCATGTTTAGAAGAAAAAGCATCGGCATCGGCAAGATCACAAGCCTTAGAAGAGCAAGTAGCAGATTTACGTAAGTATAATGATAACCTTCAAATATTATCTGCTAAAGGTGCTAGCAATGTTGAAAAAACATTAGAAAGCATTAAAGAAAAAGATTTAAAAATTACACGCTTACAAGATGCCCTTACTAAAAAAGACAGTGTAACATTGGCTTTAGTAACTAGCTTAAAACGCGAAGTTGGTATTAACGACCCAGACATTGAAGTAAATGTTGAAAAAGGTGTGGTATTTATTTCTATTGCCGATAAATTATTATTTAAAAGCGGTAGCTACATTGTAACATCAAAAGCTAAAGATGTATTAGCTAAAGTAGCTAAAGTAGTAAATAGCAAGCCTGATTTTGAGTGTATGGTTGAAGGACATACTGATAACGTACCTTACAGAAAAGAGCCATTGTTAGACAACTGGGATTTAAGTGTTAAACGTTCTACATCTATTATTAGAGTATTAGAAGATTTAGGTGTTAACCCAAGCCAGTTAATTGCAGCAGGACGTAGCCACTATGTTCCGTTAGTTGATAACAATACTGCTGAAAACAGAGCAAAAAACAGACGTACGCGTATTGTTGTATTACCTAAAATTGATCAGTTTTACGACATGATTGAAAAAGAAATGAAAAACTTATCTGCTACTAACTAGTAGATAAACAATACATATATTTTAAAAGCCCAACATTGTTGGGCTTTTTTGTTTAAGACATTTTGGTGATACTGCTTTGGTGATGGTAAAATAATTATTTAAAAATTAATGTTAACCTTTTTTAAAAATGGTCATAAATACATAAAACCATAATTAAAAATTATTATCATGAAACAATTACAATTAAAAATGACTTACCTATGCACCCTTTTACTTTTAACACTTACAATAGCTTGCTCCCCTGAAGACGGTGCTGATGGTGAACAAGGCCCTCAAGGTGCTCCTGGTAATGCCAATGTTATAATGAAAACGGTAAACAACGTTAGTTGGACAGAAGGATTCTATTTAGGCGCTCCTGCAAACGTTTTTGAAATAAATGACCCTGATTTAAATGAAGAAACTATTAATAATGTGCTAATACATATGTACTTTAAGCTAAGTTTTGATGATGCTTGGTACCCAATAACCTATTCTTTTCCATATAGTTCTGGAGGGCAACAAGTTATTGCTTTTACCTATAAACCCAATGTAATTACAGTATACGCATTAAAAAATGGTGATGTTGTAAATGCAAGCATATCAGAAATAAGATACTTTATTATAGAAGCATCAAACACGCTTACTTCAAAACAAGACCTTAAGCAATTATCATACAAGCAAGCGTATGCATTGGCAAAAAAATAATTATTTATGGCCTAATAAAAAAGACAAGCTATTTAGGCTTGTCTTTTTTATTATTTAATTATTTATTTTGAAAACATTTCAGCTAAAGCTTCACCTTGGGCTAACACTTTGTCTGCTTCCATTTTTGCTATATCTGGTGGGTAACCATAGCGCATTAGTATTTTCTTTACGGTTAATCTTAATTTTGCTCTTACATCATCTCGTTTACTCCAATCGACTGTGGCATTTTTTCTAATAACATCAACAATGGTGTGAATCAACTCCTTCATTTTATCATCTTCTAAAAAGTTGGTTGATTCGTTTTGTTTTAAGACACTGTAAAATGCATATTCTTCTGGTGTTAAGCCTAAATCTTCTGATTTGGAATCTTCTAATCGCATTTCTTTTGCAATTTCAGATAGTTCTGCTAGTACTTGAGCTGAATCTATTTGATTGTTATGATAGCGTTTTACAACCGATTCTAACATTTCAGAAAACTTCTTTCCTTGTGCTAGATTCTTTGTTTTTCTTATTCTTACCTCATCACTCAATAATTTTTTAAGCAATTCAAAAGCAATATTTTTTTGTTGCATATTTTTTACTTCCAACAAAAACTCATCTGAAAGAATACTTACAGATGGTGTGGCAACTCCTGCTGCTTCAAAAACATCAATCACACCATCACTTGACAACGCATCATCAACAATTTGTTTAATAGCTGTTTCTACCTCATAATCCGACTTTACACCACTTCCTGTAAACTTATTTAATCGTGCTTTTACGGCTTGAAAAAACGCCACTCCGTCTTTCAATACTTCTGCTTCTGGACTTGGAATTGACATTGCAAATAACTTTGATAACAAAGTCACTTCTTTTAAAAATCGGTCTTTTAATTTTTGGTCTGCTAAAATGAAATTTTGAGCACCCAATAACACTTGTAATTTTTGTGCTGTATCAACTTTAAAATATTGCTTAAAATCAAAACCGTTGAACATTTGTTCTACGATTTCAAACTTCTCTTTCATACCTGCAATCGCTTCTTTTATATCTACAACAGGCGAACCTTCGCCACCACTTTGTAAATAGGTAGCCATTGCTTTACGTAAGTCTTGACCAATCCCTATATAATCTACAACTAAACCGCCAGGTTTATCTTTATATACTCTATTTACTCGTGCAATAGCTTGCATTAAATTTGCACCTTGCATTTTTTTATCTACATACAACGTATGCATACTAGGAGCATCAAATCCAGTTAACCACATATCACGAACAATCACCAATTTAAGTTCATCATTGGTGTCTTTCATTCTTGTGGCTAAATCCTTTCTTTGATTTTTAGTGGTGTGGTGCGGTTGAAAATGTTCTGGGTCGTCTGTAGCACTTGCCATAATGACTTTAATGGTTCCTTTGTCTAAATCGTCATTGTGCCATTCTGGTTTTAAAGCAATTATTTCATTGTACAATCGAACACAGATATTTCGTGTCATTCCAACAATCATTGCTTTTCCATCTAGTCCCTTATCTCTTTCTGTAAAATGAAAAACAATATCTTTCGCCACATCTTTTAAACGGTCTGGATGCCCAACTACAGAATCTATAGTTGCCGTTTTCTTTTTCGCTTTTTCTAGTTGTTCCTCAGTAGCGTCTGAAATGTTATTGATTTCATCATCTAATTTTTGGGTTGTTTTTTCATCTAATTTAATTTTTATTAAACGAGATTCGTAACTGATAGGAACGGTTGCACCATCATCTACAGCTTGTTTTATATCGTAAACATCAATATAATTTCCAAAAACCTGTGGTGTTGATTTATCTTCTTTTTCAATTGGTGTTCCTGTAAACCCAATATAAGAGGCGTTCGGTAAGGCATCACGTAAGTACTTGGCATTACCGTATCTTATTTCTGAACCATCATCTGTTTCTACCACACGACCTGAAAAACCATATTGACTACGGTGTGCTTCATCTGCTACTACAACAATATTCGTTCGGTCTGATAAGGTTTCGTATACATTACCTTCTGCTGGTGCAAATTTTTGAATGGTGGTAAATATTACGCCACCACCAGAAACTTTTAATAATTCTTTTATATGCTCTCTACTATCGGCTTGTACTGGTGTTTGCCTTAATAATCCCACGCAATTACCAAACGTACCAAACAACTGGTCGTCTAAATCATTACGGTCTGTTAGTATGACAATAGTTGGGTTTTCCATTTGCGAATGCGTAATAATTTGCCCGCTATAAAACACCATTGATAAGGACTTACCAGAACCTTGTGTATGCCAAACTACACCAACTTTTCTATCTCCACTTCGACTACGCTCAGTGCAGGCATCTAATGTACCAGTAGCTCTTAAAGTTTGAGCAACTGCTTTTTGTACTGCATAATACTGATGATATGCACCAACTTTTTTGATGTTTACTTGAGATATAATTCCTGTTTTCTCGTCTTTCTTTTCTTCTTTTTCAAAAACGGTGCAATATCGAATAAGCTCAACCAATGTTTTCTTGTTGAGCATATATTCGGTTAGTATCTGCAATTCTGTTCTTACTTCATTAGCTACTTCTTTTGGTGCTTTCCAAGATAAGTAACGCGAAAATGGTGCGGATACACTTGATGTGCCAGCATCTATACCGTCTGAAATCACACAAATGGCATTGTAATAAAAAATGCTTGGTACTGCTTTTTTGTAATTTTTTATTTGCTCGTAGGCTTTACGTAAGGTAGCTTTTTCACTTGTGGCACTTTTAAGCTCTATAAACACTAAAGGCAAACCGTTGATATAGATAACAACATCAAAACGTTTTTCGTTGTTGTTTTCTTTAACTACCAATTGATTAACTACCCAAAAGTTGTTGTTGTCTGGATGTTCAACATCTAGCAATTTTAGATTAATCCCTTTGGTTCGGCCTTCTTTAGTGTACTCTACAGTTACACCATTGGTAAGAAGGGTATGGAAACGTTCGTTGTTTTCCATGATATCTTCTGTACCTAAATTGATCACCTTTTGGTAGGCTTCTAAAAGAGCAGATTCTGGTAGTGTAGGGTTTAATTTTTTTAGTGAATCTTTAAAATGATTTTCTAACAATACCGAACTAAAACTCTCCCGTTGTGGACTTGAACCAATAGGTGAAATATCAGTACCATTAAAATACGTGTAACCTTGATTGACTAATTGATCAATCAAAGAGAGTTCTACGGTGTTTTCGTTCAGTTTAGCCATTTTTATAAAATTTATCTTTTTCCCATTTTAGGGGATTGTTGATAATGTAATTTTCTATGTTATTAAAAGCCCTATCGTTCCTTATGATATGTTCGTAATAATTGCGTTGCCATATGGATTTGGATAAATCGATATCTGTTGGGGCGAATCCTTTATCTGTTGGGGCGATTCTCTTATCCGTTGGGGCGAATCCTTTATTCGTTGGGGCGAATCCTTTATTCGTTGGGGCGAATCTCTTATTCGTTGGGGCGAATTGCAATTCGCCCGTACTTGATCGGATAATTTCTTTAATCTTTTTTGTTGTAGCCCCTTTATAGCCTCTTATAATTGCTCCAATTGTTTGAGATGGAGATTTGAAATCGCTCTTATTTTCGGATTGCTTTATGGCATAATCAATAGAAATAATAGCGTGCATATGATTGGGCATAATAATATAAGCGCCTAATGTGCAGTTTTTTCTAATTTCTGCTGTATGTATCCATTCTTGCTGTGCTATTTTTCCCATTGGATTAAGCTGAACTTCTCCATTTATGATTTCTCCAAATAAATGCTTTCTATCTTGTGTGCAAATAGTTATAAAATACAATCCTGCCTGTGCGTAATCGTATCCTTTTAATCGGATAGATTTTCGTTTGTGTATTTTGGGATTGTATTTGTTCATTTTTTTATTGTTTGAGTGAATTCTTCTTCTGTTGAGGCGAATCCTTCATCTGTTAGGGTGAATCCTTCATCCGTTGGGGTGTATCCTTCATCTGTTAGGGCGAATTGCAATTCGCCGTTACGATACTAGATCCGTAAGCCTACCCTTAGGTTATATGTTTACCCGCAATTGCCCACTCATTAATTTTGGTAATACCGTGTCTCTGGTTTGTTTGAGGGTTTGGATTTCTTCTTTATTTAGTGATATTTTATCTGTAGTTGAATTAGCTATCCTTGAAAACTGTTTGACCAAGTCAAAATTAGAAGGTAATGGAATTTCATAATCTGGGATTGCCTTTTTAGATAAATGCAAAACTGTTGTTCCATTAGAATATCCAACGCAATGACCTTTAAAACGTCTATCTTTCATCAAATAATAAAGAAATGAGGAAGAAATGTCCTTATGTATTGAATTTACTTTCACTAAATCCATTGTGATATACATCTTGTTAAAACCACCATTATCGAATATAAAGGCAGGATTCCCTAATACTTCTGCATCTTGTGTCAAATCCGTATGAGCAACTACTAAATCACCAATCTCTACTTCTTGTGATTCCTTTGGTTTTCCTTTGAAAGGTTTAAAACCTCTTGTTTGAAATCCACCATTTCTATCAAAGCTTTTTAAAGTAACTAGTGCTTCATTACTTTCTTGTACTAACTCTTTTCCCTTATAAGAATATCCATTTACTGTTTCAACTAATCCATTCATTCCAAATATTTCCCACCCATCAGGCAATTCATCCCCCACTTGGTATTTACCAAACCATGCTGCAAAAATAGTTTGTGCGGTTTGCTCTAGGGTTTTGTTTTGAGCTTGTAGGTTTTCTATTTTATCATCAAAAGCCGTAAGGATGTTGGCTATGGCTTTTTGTTCTGGTAATGGTGGAAGGTTAATGTTAATTACACCAAAAGTCTTTGTAGTAATCGTATCGAAAACAGCACCATAAGTGTTTCTGTTAATTTGCTTTAAACTATGTTTAGTCAAATAGAATAAAAAATCTTTATCAGAAACATTCTTAATTTCTCTTATGCCATAGCAAGATTGATTGAATGCCATTTCTTTTTTAAGTTGAGCCATTGCTCCAACTGTACCTCTTGCAGAAATAATAATATCTCCAACATTTAATAGCTTTGTAGAACTTTTTTTTAGACCTAACTCTGTGATTGATTTTTCTGTATCAGAAACCCACCTGTTATCGTTGTTAAAATCAACTACTGAAAGCCAAGGTATTTCTCCATCCCAATATTCAGAAACAGTTGTTTTGGGTGTTCCTCCACCAATAATTTTTATAACTTCTCCCAAAGTAGTTTCTTCCCATTCGTTTGGAATAATTTCATTTAGACTACTCATAAATTCATCCCAATTTTAGTCAGTTGTGTAGCAATTTCTTTATTTAACTCTTGCTCCTTATCCATTTGTTCTTTTAACAAAGCAGTCAATGACTGCATTTTTTCTTCAAACGGGATGCCGTCATCTTCTTCATCGGGTATGCCCACATAACGCCCAGGTGTGAGTACGTAACTGTGTTTTTGTATAGCTTTTAGGGTTGCAGATTTGCAGAAACCTTTTATGTCTTTATATAATTGGCTGTCGGCCTCCGACCTCCAGTTGAGATAAGTGTCTCGTATTTTAGCAATATCCTCTTCTGTAAAATCTCTATGCACACGAGATTTCATAAAGCCCATTTCAGAAGCATCAATAAATAAGACTTCTTTACTTGTATTACTTTTTTCTCTACGTAAAAACCAAATACAGGCTGGAATACCTGTGTTGTAAAACAGTTGTTTTGGTAATGCCACAATACACTCTACCAAATCATTATCTACTAAATTTTTACGGATGTCACCTTCGCCAGAAGTATTAGAACTTAAAGAACCGTTAGACAACACCGTTGCCATTACACCATTGGGTGCTAAATGGTACAGCATATGTTGCATCCAACCATAATTGGCATTTCCGTTGGGTGGTGTGCCGTATTTCCAACGGGCATCTTCTTGTAAAATATCAACTCCCCATTCTTTTTGGTTAAATGGTGGGTTGGCAAGTATAAAATCGGCTTTTAAATCTGGATGAGCATTCTTCAAAAATGTACCTTCTGTATTCCAAGCTACAAACTTGCTGTTAATGTTACGTATGGCAAGGTTCATTTTAGAAAGTTTCCAAGTGGTTTGGTTGCTTTCTTGCCCGTAAACGGTAATGTCTTTATTGTTTCCTTTTTTAGATTTTAGAAACTTATCACTCATTACAAACATTCCACCAGAACCACTTGCAGGGTCGTACACACGCCCTTTGTAGGGTTCTATCATTTCTACCATTAATTTTACTATGGCTTTTGGTGTGTAGAATTGTCCGCCTTTTTTACCTTCGGCATTGGCAAATTCGCCCAAGAAATACTCATACACACGACCAAAAAGGTCTTTAGAGTTTTCGTTTTCGGCTTGTAGTTCGGTGTTAGAAATTAAGTCAATCAGTTCACCCAAAGAAGTCTTATCTAAATTGGCTTTTCCATAAACTTGAGGCAATACATTTTTAAGTTCCTTGTTTTCTTTTTCTACTGCTTCCATTGCTTCATCAATGGTTTGTCCAATAGAAGGCAATTTAGCTTGTGCGTGAATATGACTCCAACGCGCTAGTTTAGGAACAAAAAAGGTATTTTCGGCAATGTATTCGTCTCTATCTTCTGGGTCAGACCACTCGTCAGCTTCTAATTTGTGGTACAATTCTGTAAAAGATTCTGAAATGTATTTTAAAAAAATCAAGCCCAATACTACGTGCTTGTATTCGGCAGCATCAATGTTTTTACGCAGTTTATCGGCAGCTTTAAATAGTTTCTTCTCGAAACTGGTGTCTGTTTTTGGCATTTATGATTGGTGTATAATTTAATTTTTAAATGTATAAATATTTTAGCTTTTCTCTGTAAGTAAAACCATAAAAAAAGCCTAAAAAAAAGCACCATCCAAACGAGTGTAAAAATTCATGCGTACGAATCATTTTATTCGTACGCATGAATGCGCAAAACGGTACTGACGAATCAATTTATTCATCAGTACCGTTCTTAGCCCCTTATTTTACTGGGCTTTACAAGGCATTTTTTTGCCTTTAACATAAAAATAAAACTTTTAATAAAAACACTAAAAATAGCAGTTAAAAGCTAAACATTTTTTTACTAACAGTATTATTTTTGTACTTGATAATTTCCTGCTGGAAACTTAAATGTTCTAACTAACCTTGTCCAAGTATTTATTTGAGACACAGCAAACGTTAAGTTACAAATTTCTTCTGTGTTAAAATATTTGGTTAAAGCATTGAAAATATCATCCGATATATCTTTTTCACTTAACTCTGTTAAGGCTTCTGTAAATTTAAGGACTACTCTTTCTTTTTCAGTAAAGAAAGAGGTATGATTCCAAACACTAATAGTTGACAAACGTAATTCCGTCTCCCCTTTATGCCTTAACTCTTTATAATGCATATCAATGCAGTAAGTACACTTGTTAATTTGTGCCACCCTTAAACGCATTAACTCTAAAAGTTGAAAATCTAATGTTGATTCTTTAAGATATTTTTCTATTCCCATTAATGTCTCTACCATTTCTTTGGGAATTTGATTAAATTTAATTCGTTCCATAATTTTTATTATTTTTTGAATGAAGTCTATATATTCTCTTTACCTAATTTGTAAATTTAATTTTCTTTTTTAGTATAATTTTTTGAAGTAATAATGGCAATTGGAAGCCCAACTAAAACCATATGCCAAATTATTCCAACAATTGCTAAATTTATATCAAAAGGACTTTTAGGTATATTTGATTGAGGTAATACAATCAAATTCATCACTAGCCAAATAGCTAAGCCAAATAGCAACCCCATTAATGCTACGTTTTTTCTTAAAAATGAAAGTTTAGGAAATAAGAAAAAATAGACAATAGCACATACGTATGCTATTATAAAATGATAAATAGTACCTGCTAATATCATTAGAAAACCACTATTGATTGCTTCTGGACCGTGTATTCCTGATGCTATAAATTGTAATACTTGCAACGGATTTAAACCAAAGAATATATAATAGACAATTACGCCTGCTATTGCATCTAATATTCCAGCTACTAAACCAGACCAAAGTATGGTTTTTGTAGCGCTAGATGATTTTGTAAAGTCAAAAATCGATGTTGTTTTATTTGCTTTCATTTTTTTTAAATTTTTGGGACTTCAGGGAAGTCGATTTTAATTTGAGTGATATTGTGAAGATAATTTGTGATTGTTTTTTCACCTATTTGTAGGATAACATCAATTAAGTGACCTTGATTATAGCCTTCATTAAAAAATAGCTCCAAATATTTTTGGTTTATTTTTCCACGAGTATTTACAATGTCCTGACTTAATTTTATCAGAGCGTTTAGCTTTCTATCAAAAGAAGCTTGTCCGCTTCTAATTTCTATAGCTTCAGAATCTGTAAAACCATTCATTTTCCCAATTGCAGTATGAGCTGCTCTACAATAGTTACAATCATTTACTTCGCTTACAATAAGATTGATAACTTCTTTTTCCTTATTGGTTAAAGATGAATTGGCATTTTGGAATGAAATATATCTATTCAAGCCATTATCAGACAAGCCAAGAGTTGCAAACAAGTTGGGCATAAAGCCTACAGATTTTACAATAGCATCGTAAACAGGTGCATTGGTTTTAGACATTTGTTCCCGTATAGGAACTTCAAATTTGATTTTAGAATTTGTATTCATAATTCTTTGTGTTTTTATTTATGACACAAAGATTAGAACATAAAGATTATTGTGAATTCAGATATCTGAAGAAATAATGTTCATATAGCTGAACATTTAATTATTTAGTTAATTGATTACGTATTTCACTTAAATATTGCTTAGAAACACCCAAATATGAGGCAACCATATATTGTGGAATTCTTTGTTCAAATTCTGGATATTCCTCTGTGAATAATAGATATTTTTCTTTAGCAGAAAAGCTCAAATTAGTAATTATACGTTTTTCTAAAGTTATTGAAACATTTTGAAAAAGAACACGAAAAAAATGTTCTAACTCAGAAATCTCTAGGTATAGTTTTTCTAAATTTTCACGAGAAATTTGAATAACCATAGTGTCCTTTAAACATTGAATGTTAGTATTTGAAACCTCTTTATTCATAAAACTAGGCAAATCTGCAGCCCACCAGTTTTCTATAGCAAATCTAAATATGTGCTCATTTCCATCGTCATCAATATGGAAAGTTTTAGTTGTTCCTGAAATAATAAAATTTATAAAATTGCACGAATCTCCTTGTTGTAATATGTATTGACCTTTTAAATACTTTCTCGTACTGACTTTAGATAAAACAATTGCTTCTTCTTGTTTTGAAAGGGTAATTGATTTTTCTAAATAGTTAATAAAATATGAAGCAGAATTATTCATTTATATAATATTACTACCAAAAGTTTGTGTAAAGTTTATTTTTTGCTTAAGCGCTAAAGTTAGAAATAAATCACAAATAGAACGTATTTGGATATGGTAAAACAATGTTTTTTCAGGGGTTTTTAGCCTATAAAAAGTTCTTAAAGTGCTACGCGTAATTATTCAAAAAGGCTTCGTATTTCATCAATGGTTTCTGGCACTAAAGGTTTATTAATAAACTTTTTAACCGTACCTAACTTTTCGGCTTTGTCTTTATCATCACCATTAACTGATGATGTTAGCATAACAACAACTATGGTTGCTTTTCTGTTGGCATCTAAAGCCTCATAATGCTCTAAAAACTGCCACCCATTCATTATGGGCATATTAATGTCTAACAAAATTAAATCTACTTTATCATTGCCGTGTTTTAAATATTCTAAAGCTTCTTGTGCGCTTTCAAAAATAACAATGTGGTTTGATAGTTTTTTTTGTTCTAATACAATTTTGTTGTAATAGTTGGTGTTGGGGTCATCATCAACCAACATAATACGCTCTAAAGTTTTCATTTGTTATGTTTTAGCTATTGTAAAATAAAATGTACTGCCTTTTCCTACTTGGGATGTTAACCACATATCACCACCGTGTAATTCTACAACTTTTTTACAGTGCGATAGCCCTATGCCTGTACCCGAGTATTTGTCTCGTGCATGTAATCTTTGGAATACTTCAAATACTTTATCAAATTGGTTTTCTGGAATGCCTATACCATTATCGGTTACCGAGAATTTATACACTTTGGTGTCTTCTTCTACATTTATAACAATAAATGGTTGCTTATTTTCTTTGGTGTACTTTATACCATTTACTACTAAATTTTGAAATACTTTTATTAAATCATGTTCAAAAGCACTTATTTTTAAAGGCTTACCTACATAATTTACACTTGCTTGTTTGCATTTAATTAAATCGTGCAAGTCTATTTTTAGGTTATTAATAATGGTTTCAATATCAACTATTGTTTTTTCTTTCTGTTTTCCTATTCTGGAATATTCAAGCAAAGACACAATAAAATCTTTCATTCTGTATGCCGAACTTTTAATAACTTCAATACTCTTAATACCAACTTCGCCCATGTTGGCTTTTTCGTTTTCTAATAAATTTGAGAATGAAATTATGGAATTAAGAGGCTCTTGCAAATCATGTGAGGTAATGTATGAGAACTGCTCAAGCTCGTTATTTTTACTAGCAAGAAGTTTATTGGTGTCTGCTAATTTTTGGTTTACTTGTTTTTCTAAATTATAGTTTATAGCCGATGTGATGTTGTTATGAGCGCCTAACATTCTTAGGGGTTTTCCGTTATCATCACGAATTACTAAGCCCCGGCAACGTATATACACTATAGAACCATTTTTATGAGCGTATCTCACAATTTGATCATATGGGTGTGACGAGTCTGCACAGTGTTTATTAAAATTATTTATGGCTACAGCTAAATCGTCTTGGTTTATAATCTCTTGCCATGCAGAGGCTTTATGGGGCATGTCTTCAGGATTGTACCCAAGCTCAGTCCAAAATTTTTCGCTCATCCATTCATTTTCAGGATGTTCTAAATCCCAATACCAAATACCATCAAGCGATCCTTTTTCAATAAAATTGAATATGTTACTATCCGTTTTTATTAAATCATAAAGTTCTTGTTTTAAATAATGCTCCATATTCCACAATTATACATTAGAAATTAAAGCACACGCTTAATTACATGAAACGTTGCTTTTTGTTGTGAGAGCACGTTGCCTTATGAATATTAGAAGCTAGCAATAAACAACCTTCAAAAGACATATTAAAAATACGTAATATTTTTTATACAACACTGATTTTTAGTGCTTTTTTATAAGATAAATAGTTGTTTTAAAAACGTTTTATATTCAGAAGAAATTATATGTTAATTGAAACCATTCATAATGCTGATTTTCAAATTAAGAACAGCATTTTTATTTATTAAGTTTGGTTGAAAAGGTTAAAAAATTGATAAATCGCCTTTGCCTTCTCGTACTACTTCGGGCGTATCTTTTGATACATCAATAATGGTTGATGGTACGTTATCACCATAACCACCATCTATAACCAAATCTACTGTAGTATTCCATTTTTCGTGAATAAGTTCAGGGTCTGTGGTATATTCAATAACTTCATCTTCATCATAAATAGAGGTTGAAATTATAGGGTTACCTAATTGCTTTACCAGCTCTAAAGTTATGGCATTATTGGGCACACGTATACCTACGGTTTTACGTTTTTTAAACGGATTGGGTAATGATTTTGCTCCTGGCAACACAAAGGTATATGGCCCTGGTAACGCACGTTTTAGTATTTTAAAAACAGACGTATCTATTTGCTTAACATAATCGCTTAAATTACTTAAATCATGACACACAAATGAAAAGTTAGCCTTTTCTAATTTCACGCCTTTTATTTGTGCAACACGTTCTAAGGCTTTAATATTAGTAATATCGCACCCTAAACTATATACGGTATCGGTTGGGTAAATTATTAAACCACCGCGTTTTAAAACAGCTACTGCTTTTTCAATGTCTTTAGCATTGGGGTTTTCTTCATATATTCTTAATAATACTGCCATAACACCTCATTTTTTTTGTAATTAATAACAATTTAAAACAATTTCTTGTAACATATACATTGTACAGGCGTCTTTTATAGTATATGCAAAAGCTTTTATACATTATTACGTTTATTTTAATAGGCAATAACGCTCTTGCAAATACTGGTATAGTGCCACCTATAAGGTTTTCAAAAGCCGAAAATGTTAACAAATATACTACCAGAATTCCGTTTAAACTAGTAGACCATTTAATGGTGGTTGAAGCTGAACTGCTTAATAAAAAAGGCAATTTTATTATTGATACTGGTTCTGAAAGCCTAATTTTAAACAAAGTACATTTTAAAAACGTATATGCTTTTAATAAAAAACAAAGCAACACTAGTGGCGTATTACACAATATTGAAAACTTACACCAAAAACAAATTAAAAAATTAGCGCTACAAGGCTTTACTTTAGAAAATAAAACATCGGATGTTATTGATTTATCGCATATTGAAAAAACCAAAAAAACCCAAATTTTAGGCATTATTGGCTATAACATACTTAAAGATTATGAAGTGTTTATTGATATGTACTTAAACCAAATAACACTTACAAAAACAGACCACGCAGGTAATACCTTAAACAAACACGTATACCTAGAAAAGATTACTGATAGCCTTAACTTTACTCTTAAAAAACACAGTATTGTTGTTAATGGTTTTATAAATAACCACTTTGTAAAACTTGGTATAGATAGTGCTGCCGAGTTTAACCAAATTAATAAACGCATTAACAAAAAGGCTTTACAATATTTTATTCCTAAAAAAAGACTTATATTAACCGGAGCTAGTAAACACAGGCGCATTGAAGTATTGGCAGGCAAATTACACCGTGTAAAACTAAGTGAGCGCATTTATTTTGGCCCCATGCTTACTATTTTAACAAATTTAAATAACATGAATGCTGCTTTTGGCACAGATTTAGACGGTATTTTAGGGTACGCCTTTTTTGCCCAAAAACGTACTATTATTAATTACAAAAAAGAAATGTTATATTTCATAGATTTTCCGTTACCCCAACATTGAAACTAGTAGTTACACATATTATATTTATTTATATTACCACCTTTTCTTTAGCCATGTTTGCCCAAAAAAACACCTTTAAAGGCTATAAAATTGAAGGTGATACGGTGGTGTTTACTTTTGATGTGCGAGATTACCAAAAATTTACACAAGAACATACAGGACAAATTTTAGAGTTTCAAGATTTTGATATTGAAAATGTGGTGGTTGCTGGCGACTTCAATTTATGGTCTAGAAACCATTGGAAAATGGCAAAAGTTGACCAATACGTGTATCAACTTAAAAAAAGTATTTTAGATTTTTCTGATAATTTTACTTACGAGTTTAAGTTTGTAATAAACAACAACTATTGGGCAGAACCTACAAAACAAGACCCAAATATAGCAAAAGCCCGCAAGCACCATATAAAATTAAAAGGTATTTACAACCTAAAAATGTACACCGCCTACCCAGACGATAATGGTAACGTACATTTTAAATTAGATGGTTATAAAAATGCGAAGCGTGTTATTTTAGCAGGTTCTTTTAATAAATGGCATGAAAGTTTATTTAAAATGAAACCCACACCAACCGGTTGGGAACTTACATTACAAATGAAACCCGATGTGTATCAATACCGCTTTATTGTTGATGGCCACTGGATAGAAGACCCGCACAACCCTAATAAAACACCCAATGAGTATGGTGAATTCAACTCGGTTATAGATATAAAAGCCTACACCGCTTTTAAACTTAGAGGCCATACCAATGCTAAAAAAGTGATACTTTCAGGCTCTTTTAATAACTGGAATACGTATTTATATGAAATGCGCAAAACTGATTATGGTTGGAAATACGTAGTGCCGCTTTCTGGCGGTAAACACCATTACAAATTTATTGTTGATGGGCAATGGATTACAGACCCCAATAACAGCGTTAAAGAATATGATGATTCTGGTAATGTAAATTCTGTTTGTATGGTGAAATAACAGCATTTAAAAACGCGGCCTACCCATACTACCTAACCCTTGTATACTCAAATTTAATACAGTGAGAAATACTACCCTACTACTTCTAACTTAGCAAACCTTAGCAATAGTTTTTTAACACCAACACCAGTAAATTTAATTTCTGCTTTGGTATCTGCTCCAACGCCTTCAATTTTTAAAACTTCGCCTGTTCCAAAACGCTCGTGCTTAACCATATTACCTGCTACTAATTTACCATCAAATAAATTGGTGCTTCCGGCATTACTTGTGGCGCTAGATACGCGTTTTAAATTTTTAGGCGTAGGTGCTTGGTATTTTTCTGGTGCTTGTTTGGTTTGTCCCTTTTTTAAAGTTGGTTGTTTTGCGGGTTTAAAACGTACTTTGTTATACTCTGTTTTGTGTCCGTTAGCATCAACATCACCAAAAATATCGGCACTAAGCATAGGGTTAATACGCTGTTCTTCTATAGGTGTTTGTATATCTAAATACTGCTCGTCTATTTCTTGAATAAATCTACTTGGTTCAGAATCTACTAATTTTCCCCAACGGTAACGTGATAAGGCATAGGTTAAATAGGCTTGCTTTTCGGCTCTGGTTAAAGCTACATAAAACAAACGGCGCTCTTCTTCTAACTCGCTACGGGTATTCATGCTCATTGCACTTGGAAACAAATCTTCCTCTAAACCAACAATATACACATACGGAAACTCTAAACCTTTGGCTAAGTGAATGGTCATAAGTGCTACTTTATTGCCATCATCTTTATCATTATCCATATCGGTAGCTAAGGCAACATCTTCTAAAAACTCTGCTAAAGATCCTCTGGCATCGGCAATTTCTTTTTGGCCTTCCACAAAATCTTTCATACCATTTAAAAGCTCTTCAATATTTTCCATTCTGGTAACACCTTCGGGCGTACCATCTTTATTAAATTCTTTTATTAAACCGCTGCTTTTGGTAACATGTTCAGCTAACTCAAAAACATCGGCAGTTTGGTTTAATACTTGGTAACTTTCTATTAGGGTTACAAAATCTAGCAGCTTATTTTTGGTGCCTGAATTTACTTTAACATTGGTTTTATCAATGTTCTTCATAACCTCAAAGATAGAGCGGTTGTACCCATTGGCTGCCACCATTAATTTATCAATAGTAGTTTGCCCAATACCGCGTGGTGGAAAGTTTATAACACGCTTTAAAGCCTCTTCGTCTTTAGGGTTTATAACAAGCCTTAAGTATGATAGTACATCTTTAATTTCTTTACGCTGATAGAACGACAAGCCACCGTAAATTCTATAAGGAATTTCGCGTTTGCGTAACGCATCTTCAATGGAGCGCGATTGGGCATTGGTTCTATACAAAATAGCAAAATCACTATTAGGTAATTGATTATTCATTTTAGTATCAAAAATAGTACTAGCCACGTAACGCCCTTCATCGGCATCGGTTAAAGAGCGGTGTACTACAATTTTACCACCCTCGTCATTGGCTGTCCAAACTACTTTATCTAGTTTGGTTTGGTTTTTATCAATAACAGAATTAGCGGCATTTACAATGTTTTTGGTAGAGCGGTAATTTTGTTCTAACCTAAACACTTTTACATCATCATAATCTTTTTGAAAATTTAAAATATTATTAATGTTTGCGCCACGGAAGGCATAAATACTTTGCGCATCATCACCCACAACACATATATTTTGAAACTTATCTGATAAGGCTCTAACTATTAAATATTGTGAATGGTTGGTATCTTGGTACTCATCTACCAAAATATATTTAAAACGGTTTTGGTATTTAGCTAACACCTCTGGGAAACGCGTTAAAAGTTCGTTGGTTTTAAGCAATAAATCATCAAAATCCATAGCACCAGCTTTAAAACAGCGCTCTACATAGGTTTTGTAAATATCGCCCATGCGGGGTCTGCGCGCCATGGTATCGGCTTCAATAAGTTCCGGGTTTTGAAAATAAGCACGTACCGTAATTAAACTGTTTTTGTATGATGAAATTCTAGAGCGTATTTGTTTGTATTTATAAATATCTTTATCTAGCTGTAATTCTTTAATTATATCGCGTATTAACCTATCTGAATCTTGCGTATCATAAATAGTAAAATTACTTGGGTAGCCTAACTTATCGGCCTCACTACGTAAAATTCTAGCAAATACCGAGTGAAATGTACCCATCCATAAATTTTTGGCTTCGGTAGTTCCCACAATACTAGCAATACGCTCTTTCATTTCGCGCGCTGCTTTATTGGTAAATGTTAAGGCTAAAATATTAAAGGCATCAATACCTTTACTCATCATATATGCAATTCTATACGTAAGCACTCTGGTTTTACCAGAACCTGCTCCTGCAATAACAATCATAGGCCCATCAACTTGTATGGTAGGCTCTAATTGTGCGTCATTTAGTTGGCTTAAATACTTTTCCAAATCATCATCATTTTTAATCATGTGAAAATAACTATTGTTTCGGTTTTAATTATAGCTATTTATTAATAATTATAAACAATATTATTAAAACCTCAGCATTTCATAAAAGCAATACTTAAGGTTGTGTTAACATTATAAGTTTTAAATTTTAAATATCTTTAACTTTACAAAATACTTATCAATTTAATTTACATGGATACTGTTTTTAATACCCTCTCAAATATACCTTGGTGGTTATGGATTTTTATTGTTTTAGCCTTAGTGGCAATTCGTGATATTTTTATACAAAAAAAACACACTATAAGCCACAACTACCCTATTGTTGGGCATTTACGCTATTGGCTAGAAAGTATAGGCCCCGAAATGCGCCAATATTTTGTGGCCAATAACCGCGAAGAATTACCATTTAACCGTATTGAACGTGGTTGGATTTACGCCTCGGCTAAAAACGAAAATAACTACGAAGGTTTTGGTACAGATAGAGATATTTTTGAACATCAGCATATTTTTATAAATAATGCTATGATGCCTTATAAAATTGATAAAAACCACCCTAATAGCATTGATAAAAGTTTTTTACCATGCGCCAAAGTTATGGGTGCTTACAACAAACGCAAAAAACCTTACAGACCAGCGTCTATAATTAATGTTTCTGCTATGAGTTTTGGCTCATTATCTGCCAAAGCTGTAGAGTCTTTAAACAAAGGTGTTAAAATTGCCAATGCTTACCATAATACAGGCGAAGGTGGCCTATCGCCCTACCACAGAAACGGTGGCGATGTTATTTTTCATTTTGGTACGGGTTATTTTGGTGTGCGTGATAATGATGGTAATTTTTCTATGGAAAAAATGAAGCAACTGGTTAAAGATAATCCGTTTATTAAAGCCATAGAAATTAAACTTTCACAGGGTGCAAAACCAGGAAAAGGTGGTGTATTACCAGGCGCAAAAATAACCAAACAAATTGCAGATATTCGTGGTGTTGAAATTGGTAAAGACGTATTATCACCACCAAATCATTCGGCGTTTTCTAATGTTAAAGAGATGGTAGATTTTATTGAAGCCATTGCCGAAGCAACCGGCTTACCTGTTGGTATTAAAGCCGCTATTGGTAAATTAAATCAATGGCAAGAATTAGCCGACATTATGCTTAAAACAGGAAAAGGCCCCGATTTTATTGCTGTTGACGGTGGCGAAGGCGGTACAGGAGCTGCACCTCCTAGTTTTGCAGACCACGTATCATTACCTTGGGTATATGGTTTTAGTGATTTATACAAACTTTTTAAAAATAAAGGCTTAACAGACCGTATTGTGTTTATTGGTAGTGGAAAATTAGGTTTTCCTGCCAAAGCTGCTATGGCCTTTGCTATGGGGGCAGATTGTATTAATGTAGCCCGTGAAGCTATGATGAGTATTGGCTGCATACAAGCGCAAGTTTGCCATACAAACCGTTGTCCTGCTGGTATAGCTACCCAAAATAAATGGCTACAAAATGGTATTAATATTCCTTTAAAATCTGAACGTTTAGCACAGTATTTTAAAACCTTTAAAAAAGAATTAATTGAAATAACACATGCTGCCGGTTATGAGCACCCTTGCCAGTTTAAAATGACTGATATTGAAGTAAATGTTGATGATCACAACTTGAGTAAAGAATTAAGCCGCACGTACATGTACGAAAAAGACCCAGTGCCATTTTCTGGCATGCAACATTTAAAAGATTGTTTATATTTGGGTGGTAAACAAAACGCTTAAAACATCATGGAATTAACCAGAATTTTTGATTTATTTCTTTTTGCTATACCAACATTAATTACTGGTATAATTGCCTATAAATTTTTTAAAGCGCATACTAAAAATGAAGATGGCCGTAGGCGCTTTTTATTGAAAAAAGATTTACAAGTAAGCGCACTACCCTCTAGATTACAAGCCTATGAGCGTATGGCACTTTTTTTAGAACGTATTACGCCTTCTAAATTACTGCTAAGAGTTGCACCAAACAGTGACGATAAAAACATGTATGAAGCACTTTTAATACAGAGTATTGAACAGGAATTTGAACATAACTTATCACAACAAATTTACGTTACAGATAAATGCTGGAGTATTATTGTAGCGGCTAAAAACGCTACTATTCAATTAATTAGAAAAGCAAACCTTTCTGAAAAAACAGATACGGCAAGTAAATTACGTGAGATTATTTTAACTGAAATGATGGAGCGAAAAGCACCTAGTGACACGGCGCTTATGTTTATTAAAGATGAAGTTTCTAGCCTTTGGTAACCTCTTAATCTTCTTCTAAACGAAGTTCATTATTTTTAGCTTCTGCGCATTTATTTTTAGCATACTCAAAACCTTGCTGCCACCAAATACGCATTAGTTTTTTATCAAAAATCAATGAGTTTTCTGTAAGGTTTGATGGTGTGTAATATAAATTAAGGTCTACATTTTTAGCTATAGCAGCTAATTTACCTATGGTAACATCGTTACGTTCCATTCTGTCTAATAAATGTCCAAACAAACTAATCATTAGTGAAAACGGATTTTTACCCAACACTTTATTACCTTGCATAGATTCTGCTTTTAAAACAATGGCATCAACCTGTGTTGCACCCCTTAAAATAGCTTCGCGTATAGGCACAATGCACCCTAAACCGCCATCGGCATATTCAAAATCATTCTTTTTAACTAAAGACATAAATGGTATGTAATTACATGAAATCCAAATCCATTCACAAAATTCTTCGTATGAATAATCGTTAATAGATTTATACTCAACACTGTTTTTTGTAAGGTTAGATACCGTTATAACCACATCATCTTTGGTTTGTTTAATTAAGTTAAACTCTTCTTCAGTAAATTTACGCTTAATTAGTTTTTTTAGGTTTTTACTTTCACCAAAGGTGCGTTTCATTTTTATAAACTGCCAAATGGTATTTATAAAATCTATAGATACAAAGTTTCTATCGCCCTTTTTCCTTATAACAAAAGGGTTTACACTAAAAATGCTATCTTGATTTACATTGGTGTAAACATCAAATAATTTATCAATTCTACCCGCTGCTAAATGTGGCACTAACAAGCTTCCGGTTGAAGTACCCAAAAACATATCATAATCGTTTTTTTCTTCTTCAATTAAATATTGAGCAACACCGCCCGCAAAAGCGCCTTTACTACCACCGCCAGAAATTACTAATGCTTTCATAAAGTAAAATAAGGTTTAAATATAATGATTATGGCATCACATTTATACAAGCCTTCTGTTTTTTTTAAATAGGTTGGTAGTTTATAGAATAAAAAGGTTATACCTCTAATTTAATTTAGCAGGCCAAAAAAGAATATCTATTTTAGTATCAGCTATTAACTAAAATCTTAACCCTGCGTATGCTTAAGAAATTCTTTCTTCTTGCAGTGTTTTCTGTTGTAATTATTGCATCATTATCTGCTCTAAAATCTAACGAAAACCTGTTAGCGTCATCGTTTTTAAATAGTTCATCACATGCTTTACCACCACCTGTAATAGATTTTACGTTTAATAATAGTGGGGCTTGTTCTGGTACTCAAGTTAATTTTACTTCATCGGTTTCTGGAGATGGTCCTTTTACCTATTTATGGAATTTTAGTGATGACGGCAGCACTAGCACTAGTAACAACCCTTCACATAGGTTTAATGTAGTGGGTTGCGGTACTAGAAACGTAAATGTTACACTTACAGTAACAGACTCCAATGGCGAAAGTGCTTCTGTAACCAAAGCTGTTCCGGTACTTGAAACACCCAATTTAAATTTTTATGATATTGATGCCGAAGCTAATTTTACACCTCAATTTGATAATTGTGGAAATAATACATCAGACCCTTCATACACTGTAAATGTAGGAAACAGATCAACCGGAAGTTGTATAACATCTTATGATATTGATTGGGGTGATGGCAACACTGAAACAAACGTAAGTTTTCCTTTAACGCACACCTACACACAACTAGGGTCTTACAATATGCGCATTACAGGTAATGGCACAAATTGTAACAATACCGTAACCTATTTAATAAAAAATTCAAGTAACCCTACAGGCGCTATTGTAAACCCTGGTAATACAGTTAATTTATGTACACCCATTGCGCCTATTGAATTTGCCATTGGTTCATGGGGTACAAATCCGCCAGATACCAATTACCAAGTTGATTTTGGTGATGGTACTATTGAAACTTACACCCAACAACAACTAGAAAGCTCAACATATTACAATAGCGGAGACCCAGTGAATTCTCAAGATTTCCCTATTCCTCATGAATATACAGAATCTAACTGCCCAAACTTTAGTTATACGGTGTTTTTGTACATAACAACCTCATGTGGAGCTACTAATTTAACAGCAGGCCCCATAATTATATTAAAAAAACCTGATGTGGCTTTTGAAAATCCGGCAACAGGCTGTGTTAATACGGCTGTACAGTTTACTAATACATCACAAACAGGCTATAACCAAAACTGTGATACTACTGCAGGGTATTTTTGGGATTTTGGTGATGGTAATACATCAAATTTAAGAGACCCTTTGCATACGTACACTACACCGGGTACTTACACCGTATCATTATATGCTCAAAACTTTTGCGGCACAACAAATACCATAACAAACACTATTTGCATAGAACCTGAAATAGTACCTGCCTTTACTTTAGATACAAACAATGGTTGTGCGCCTTTAACTGTTCAAACAACAAATAATACCAATTTAACCAATAGTTGTGGCGGTGAGCAATACCTTTGGGAAGTGAGTTATACTTCAGGATTTTGTAATACAGGTATTGCCCAATGGCAATTTACTAATGGCACAGACGAAAATTCACAATCACCAACCTTAGAGTTCACAACAGATGGTACATACACGCTTACTTTAACCACAACCAATAGCTGCGGAAGCAATACTACATCACAAACCATAGAAGTTAAACAGCCACCAACCGTTACTATTAATGCCATAAATGATTTCTGCGGAACTGCCACATTAAACCCTTCAGCAATTATAAATACCTGTGCGCCCGCTACAGAAACCATTAGTTACAATTGGAGTTTCCCCGACGGAACACCAGCTACTGCAACTACCGAAAACCCCGGAACTATAAGCTATAGCAGCCCAGGAAACTATCAAATTAGCTTGAGTGTAAGCTCTAGTTGTGGCACTACAACTACTACCGAAGATTTCACTATTAATGAAGTGCCAACGCTTACCAATACCAATTTAGCACAAACCATTTGCTCTGGCACACAAACCACCGAGGTTAATTTAACATCTAATATTGCTGGCACTACTTATACATGGTCTGCCACAGCTCCAACAGGGGTTACAGGATACACAACTAGTGGCACTACCAATGCTATTCCGGTACAAACAATTACAAACACCAATACCACTTCAGAAAACGTGGTTTACACCATAACACCATTTAATGGAAGTTGTGATGGTGCACCTGTAAACCTAGTTATTACTGTAGATCCTGCTCCAGCATTTACCAATCAGCCACAAGATGAAACCATTTGCTTAAACGGTAGCTCTACACCCCTATCAGTATCAGTTAACGGTCCGGGTACACCAACCTATCAATGGTATGAAAACACTACAAATAACACTACTACAGGTACTGCTATTACCGGTGAAACCAGTGATAGCTTTACACCACCAAACAATACAATAGGCTTTACATATTATTATGTAATTGCATCATTCACATCGGGTGCTGGTTGTGATGAAATTACTTCAAATACAGCACGCGTTGAAGTTGTTGAAGGCCTACAAATAACCACCCAACCAACCCCAACAGAAAGCTTGTGTGTTGGAGGTGCTCTATCATCCAGCTTATCGGTTACGCATACAGGCGGCACAGGCACTTTAAGTTATCAATGGTATTCTAACACCACAAATAGCAATACTGGTGGAACAGCTATAGCAGGTGCTACAAGTTCTAGCTATAATCTGCCAACATTCAATACAGCTGGTAATTACTATTTTTACGTCATTATTACCGCAACTGGTAGTGGTTGTAATCCTGTAACCAGCAATGTTTCTGAAGTTATAGTGGTTACAGACCCCGTTATAGACAACCAACCCTTACCAACCCAAACTATTTGTGAAGGCACTGCAGTTACAAATTTAAGCGTTAGTGTTTCAGGTGGTTTAGGGAATAGCTACAACTACCAATGGTACACCAATAGTTCCAATACAAATATTGGAGGTACAGCTATAACAGATGCTACAAACGCCACTTTTACACCACCAAATTCTGCTGTTGGAACCGTTTATTATTATGTTGAAGTAACTCAAGCCGGTATTGATTGTGCTGTTACTAGCAACACATCTGAAGTTATTATCAATCAAGCTGCTACCATTACCAATCAGCCAATTTCTGAAACCATTTGCTTTGGTGACAGTTTTAACACCTTATCTGTTAACTATACAAATGGTGTTGGCATACCTAGTTATCAGTGGTATTCTAATACCATAAACAACAATACTTCGGGTACACAAATTAGTGGTGAAACGAGCTCTAACTTCACACCTAGTTCAACAACTATTGGCACTGTGTATTACTATGTAGTATTAACTTTTGCTACGGGTGGATGTACAGAAATTGCATCGGTGCCTTCAGAACAAACGGTTAATGAAACCCCCAATATCAGTAATAAAACAGCTATTATTTGTAGCGGTAACAGTTTTACAATAACACCTACGATGAGTGACATAGCTCCCAACGGAACAACTTATACATGGAGCAACCCTGTTATTAATCCTTCAGGATCTATTACTGGTGCTTCCGAAGAAAACACACCGCAATCTTCTATAAGTCAAACCTTAACTAACACAACACCCAACCCCGCTACAGTTACGTATACCATAACGCCAACCTTAGGTAATTGTGTGGGTGCAAGTTTTGAGGCAGAAATAACTGTAAATCCATCAATAAGTATTACTTCATCACAAATAAATAGTAATTGTTTTAGTGCTAATGCGGGCGCATTAAACATCACTATTACTGGAGGTGTGCCATTTTCAACAGGAAATCCGTATCAAATTACTTGGACAGGTCCTAACGGATTTACAAGCAATAATGAAGACATATCAAACTTAGCACCCGGTAACTACACCGTGTCTATTTTAGATGATGGTGGTTGCCCTTTTTCAGAAACATTTATTATTACCGAGCCTGATGAACTGGTGTTTAGTAATATTGATTTTGATCCTGATACCATTAGTTGTTTTCAAGCTAATAATGGTGAAATTGCAATTGATGTAAGCGGCGGCACACAACCTTATACCTATAACTGGACTAGAAATGGTATGGCCTACAGCACCGATGAAGATTTAACAAATCTTTCACCAGGCAATTACGAAATTACTGTTACAGATGCTAATAACTGCCCCTCTATTATACAAAATTTTACTGTGGTTGAACCTGCAAAACTTATTGCATCCTTAAATAATAAAGCAGATGTTATTTGTTTTGGTGATGCTACAGGTGAAATTTATATTGATGCTACTGGCGGACGACAAATTGAAACAAGTCCTGGTGTTTTTAATTATACGTACACATGGACAGGGCCAAATAGTTTTACAAGCACAAACCAAAACATATCAAACCTATCTGCTGGCACTTATACAGTTACTGTAACCGATGCTTCTAATTGTACCACTACCCTAGACGTTGTAATCAATCAATCTGATGAAATTATCATTGATTATACTGCCACCGAAATTGCCTGCTATGGCGATAATGATGCTTCAATTACCATTAACTCTATAACTGGTGGCAATGCACCTTATACTGTTGCTTGGAGCAATTTAGGCACTGGTAATTCGCAAACAAACTTATCTGCTGGCACTTATGTTATTACGGTAACCGATGCTACTAATTGCCAAAAGCAAGCTACTATTATTATTGATGAAGCCCCTCTTTTTAGAATAACACCACAAGTGGAACATATCTCTTGTTTTGGTGAAAACGACGGACGCATTGTTTTAAATTTTGAAGGCGGCATAGCACCTGTTTATTTAGTTTGGGATGATGACCCTAGCGCAGGTGTTGAGCGTAACAACTTAGGGCCAGGAACCTATAGCGTAACTATTACTGATGGTAAACCCTGTACCATAAACGAAACATTTACCATTATAGAACCTGATGAGCTTTCCATTTCGGGTACTAAAACAGATGCCTTAGATTGTGATAATGCCAACTCTGGAGCAATAAACGCAATTGTTACAGGTGGTACTTTACCATTAACCTATAGTTGGTCTCACGGCGCAACTACCGAAGATATAACTAACTTACCGCCTGGAAATTACACCCTTACAGTTACAGATGCTAATAATTGTAACGTTTCTGAAACCTTTACCATAAACAGGTTTGAACCTCTAACAGTTGAGGTTGTTACTGAAACCACCCATAATTGCGAAACCAAAGAAATTAATCAGCAATTTATAGCACAACCCTCTGGAGGTGTTCCTCCGTATCAAATATCATGGTCTAGCGGTACGGTAAGTGGTAGCAATAATAACACAATGCAAACTACACAAAACGGCCTTGTAATTATTGATGTTACAGATGCTGCGGGTTGCACCATTTCATATTCATACAATGTTGACATTCCTGTGTTGGGTGATGCCGATTTCACAATAAACGCTGAAGCTTTTAACACCTTTGGTTTTTATTCTATAGAATCTCCCATAACATTTACAAATACCTCTACAGGAAGTTTTGTTGGAGTTTCATGGGATTTTGGAGACGGCAATTTTTCTAGCAATGAAAATTCTATACACACCTACAAAACCGAAGGCATTTACACCATAACACAAACAGTAACGTATCCTTTTAATTGCGTTTATACAAAAAGTATTACCATTCACATAAAAAAAGGCTACAGTTTAATTGTACCAAATGCTTTTACACCCAATAAAGATGCTTTAAACGATTTCTTTTTGCCTTCACAAATTGCGCTTTCAAACATGAAATTTGAAATTTACAATACTTGGGGCAATATGATTTATTCTGAAGAAGGCGAAAGCATACGTGGTTGGGACGGCAAAATAAACGATGCCGAAGCTGAAAATGGCAATTATTACTACACCTTTTCAGGTGATACGTTTTACGGGAAAACCATTACTAGCAAAGGTGTTGTTGTACTAATTAGATAAAACTCATGAAAATAAAATTATATGTTATTGTAATAACCGCATGTTATTGTTTTAAAGCACATGCGCAAGACCCCATTTTTAGTCAGTATTTCATGGTGTCTGAAACTATAAACCCTGCATTTTCAGGTTTTGAACAAGCTACCTATTTTGGAGTTTTACACCGTACACAATGGCCTTATTTAGACTTACAAGTAGACACTAATTATGCCTTTTTTAACACGTGGTTAGAAACTGCTAGTAATGGCATTGGTGTTGGTGCTAGTGTTTTAAATCAGCGAGAAAGCAGCACTAGTTACAACCATTTTCAGTTTAATGCTAACTTTACCTATATTGTTGGTTTGCATAACGATTGGTTTTTTAGGCCTGCCATTGAAATTGGTTACGGCATGAAATCGTTTAACTTCAGAAATTTATTGTTATCAGATCAAATTAATATAAATGCTGGTACTGTAAACGCAAATTCTAGTGATCCGTTTGCTGCTAATGCCAATGATAATATTGGATTTGTAGATTTTACAGCTGGTTTTGTGTTCGATAAGAAAAACAGAAGTAATGATACCGATTTATGGCTTGGTGCCGCCGTAAAACACTTAAATAGACCCAATATTTCGTTTTTAAACAATGGTAATGTTCCATTAGATATTCTGTACACTATACACGCCAATTATAAGTTTCCGTATTTTGATTATAATGACATGATACTTTCTGCAAATTATATGCAACAAGGCGAGTTTAACAGGTTTGATTTAGCCGCCACAGCCAAACTAAACAAACTATTTTTAGGCGCTATGGCTGTTACAAATCCTGCTAAAAACAGTGGTAACAGTCATTTACTAACATCAATAAATGCATTGGTTGGTGTAGAATTTGAACGTTTACGCTTTGGTTTTTCTTATGATTTTAACACTTCAAATATTGGAAGAACCGATGGTGTTTACGAACTTTCTATAACCTACTTAGCAACTTGTTTAGTCTGTAGAAATCCTGCAAATAAAGAACGTAGAAAATAATTATTCTGCTTTTAACGCTTTAAGTAAAGTAGTTGCAAAACTTTTAAAACGCCAGTTATGATGTTTAGTAGCTTGTTTTAAGTTTTCTTTACATTGGGCTGCACAAGCTTGAATTTCACTTAAATATTGAAAGGCATTTTGCCTAACTTCAAAACCATATTTGGCACTTGTATAAGCTGTTAACTCTTCAAAATATTGTTTTTTATGTTCGGTTTCAAAACCATTAGTAATTAAGGCTAATGTTAACCAAAGCGTTCTTATATTTTTATTTTGAAAGCCAATTATTCCCTTTGTTGCTTTTAAATATTTTGATTGACTTTCAGGAAAATTTCGCCATAAATTAAACAACGCCGTTTCAATAGTTACATATGATTTATCATTTAAAAGCGACTCATAATCTTCTTTTAATTCTAAAGGAATTTCTATTAAATTTTGAGCAATGGCTTGCCTTACTTTTATAGAATTTTTAAATGTATTTTTAGTTATTAGCTGTGGGTTTTCTGTAATTATTTTCACTTTTACCTCATCTGAACTATTAGTATTTAACAACTGTTTACATTTCAAATCATTAGTTTCACAGTCAACTTCTAAATAATTGCTTATAAATGTTGATGTTTTTAAAAGTTGTATAGCCTCATCAAAATTAAAAACCTCACGCTTTAACCAAGTTTCAACAAACCCCTTTAAGTTTTGCTTGCTTATTTTTTCTACTTCACTTATAAAATCATTAGTTTCAACATTTTTATATTGATGTTTTTGCAAATAGTTTTTAACGGCCTTTTTAAAAGCGGTATCTCCAATTTTATTTCGTAGCGCATGTAACACCCATGCGCCTCTTTTGTAAAATGTTGTGCTACTTGCCTTAGGGTTTAAAACCGCTGTACCTGCTTTTGCTTTATCTTGTTGTTGTAATTCTTTTGCGTATTTATATAGTTGCCAATAATAGTAATTTTCTCCAAACACTTCTTTTTCAGCTAATAAGGCGTAATATGTAGCAAAACCTTCTTGTAACCAATGGTGCGTACCATTGGTTTCTGTTACCAAATTACCAAACCATTGGTGTGCCAACTCATGGGCATTTACATTTACATAATTTTTATCTGTAAATGCAATAGAATCTGTTACAAAACTATCAGCAAAAATAGTTGCGCTTGTGTTTTCCATACCGGCATATAAAAAGTCTTTTACTGGTATTTGCTTGTAATTTTGCCATGGATACGGTACTTCAATGTCTTCTTCTAAAAAATCGAATATTTGTTTCGTGTAGCGATAGGTTGGTTCAACTTTTAAAGAATCTTCAGGGTAGTAATACATTTCTAAAGGAATGCCGCTTTTAGAATATTCTACCTTTTTATCATATTTACCAATAACTAGAGCTACCAAATAGCTAGACATGGGTTTTTGCATACTATAGTGCCATGTAGTTATAGATTGGTTTGCATGTTTGTTTATTAAATTACCGTTGGCTATAACTGCGTAATTTTTATTAAAAGTAACAGCTAAGTTAAACACTATTTTATCATTCATATCATCAATACTTGGCAACCAATTACTTGTATACTTCCCTTGTCCTTGTGTCCAAATTTGAGGTTCATTATCTCTTTCAATAAAGTATAATGCTTTTTTTGGAGTAGCATTATAATTAAACGTTACAGTGTATTGTTTCCCTTTTTTAAATGTATGATGAAGTATGAGTTTACTTTTAGAATTTACGATATTTAAAAATTGTTGCTTATTATTTATAAACAAACTAACATTTTTAAACTGCATGTTTTGTGCATCTAAAAAAACCGAATCTGTTTTTTTTAATATACTAAAAGTATAAGCCACCTTGCCTATTACTTCATTTTTAGCAACATTAAAACTAATACTTGCTTTACAAGTTTTAAAATCAACACTATCAGTTTGTTGCCCATAACAGACTAGCGTTAAAAAAAACAGAAATAATATGAATATATTTTTCATACAGTGAATATAGCAAACTTTAGTCCAAAATACCATTTGTAATTCGTTTCAAAAGAATTAATTTAGTTCTATGAATACCGCTTTTTTACAAACACCCATAGATTACCTTAAAGGCGTTGGCCCCAACAGAGCCGATTTGTTTCGTAAAGAACTTGGTATCCACACATTTCAAGATTTACTCAACCTATTCCCAAACCGTTACATAGACCGAACGCGGTATTACAAAATAAACCAAATACAGCAAAGTAATGCCGAAATACAAGTGGTTGGTGTTATTAAAAGCTTTAAAGAGGTGGCACAAAAACGAGGCAAGCGTTTGGTGGCAACTTTTCAAGATGAAACTGGCACTATGGAACTCGTTTGGTTTAGAGGTCATAAATGGATAAAAGACAGCTTAAAATTAAATACCCCTTATGTTATTTTTGGTAAAACCAATTGGTTTAACGGCAAATTTAGCATGCCACACCCCGATATTGAAACGACTGAAGAGCACAAAAAAGGACTTAACGCGGGTATCCAACCTATTTATCCATCAACCGAAAAACTTACAAATAAAGGCATTAGTAATAGGGTTGTTAGTAAAATTGTGCAGCAATTATTTTTAGAAACAAAAGGACGTTTTACCGAGACACTTTCTTCTGAACTCATTTCAGAATTACACCTTTTAAATAAAAGTGAAGCGCTTTTAAATATTCATTTTCCAAAAAGCCAAGAACTATTAGCAAAAGCACAATTACGCTTAAAATTTGAAGAATTATTTTTTATTCAGCTACAACTAATAATTAAAAACCTCATTCACAAAACAAAAATTAAAGGGTTTACTTTTGATAAAGTTGGCACCTATTTTAACACCTTTTTCAACAACCATTTACCTTTTGAATTAACCAATGCTCAAAAGCGAGTTTTAAAAGAAATAAGAGCCGACTTAGGAAGCAATGCCCAAATGAACAGACTACTACAAGGTGATGTTGGTTCTGGTAAAACCATTGTGGCATTTATGTGTATGCTCATGGCTTTAGATAATGGTTTTCAAGCCTGCCTAATGGCGCCTACTGAAATTTTGTCAGTTCAACACTATAACGGATTATTAGAATGGTGTAATAAACTGAATATCAATATAGAAATATTGACAGGTTCAACTAAAACTTCAAACAGAAAAACAATACATCAAGCGCTTGAAAGCGGTAATTTGCAAATATTAGTAGGCACTCATGCCTTACTTGAAGACAAAGTGAAATTTAAAAATTTAGGACTCGCTATTATTGATGAGCAACACCGTTTTGGAGTAGCACAAAGAAAAAAACTTTGGGATAAAGGCACCTCAAATCCGCCCCATATTTTGGTAATGACCGCGACTCCAATTCCGCGCACCTTAGCCATGTCTGTTTACGGTGATTTAGATATTTCTGTTATAGATGAATTACCTCCAGGGAGACAAGCCATTAAAACCGTACACAGGTTTGATAAAAACCGCCTTAATGTTTTTAAGTTTATTAAAGATGAAATAAAAAAAGGGCGTCAAGTTTACGTGGTATATCCGTTAATTCAAGAAAGTGAAAAAATGGATTATAAAGATTTAATGGATGGCTATGAAAGCATTTCGAGAGATTTTCCTATGCCAGATTACCAAATTTCTATTGTTCACGGCAAAATGAAACCCGCCGATAAAGACTATGAAATGCAACGCTTTGCCAAAGGCGAAACACAAATTATGGTTGCTACAACTGTAATTGAAGTAGGCGTTAATGTGCCTAATGCCTCGGTAATGATTATAGAAAGCGCCGAACGTTTTGGCTTATCACAACTACACCAATTACGTGGACGCGTTGGTAGAGGTGCAGAACAAAGCTACTGCATACTTATGACAGGGCATAAATTATCTGACGACAGTAAAACCCGATTAGACACCATGGTTAAAACCAATGACGGTTTTGAAATTGCCGAAGTTGACTTAAAACTAAGAGGTCCTGGTGATGTTATGGGAACCCAACAAAGTGGTGTTTTAAACCTAAGAATTGCCGATATTGTAAAAGATAAAGATGTATTGCAACATGCACGCTACTACGCTAAAAAAGTACTTAAAGAAGACCCCTCATTATTACATCCAAGTAATATTAATATTTTAAATACTTACAAAGCTTTATCTAAATACAAAAACATTTGGAATTACATAAGCTAAAAACCCAACTGCTTCCAATTGGGTTTTTCACTTAACTGTTCGATGTTTGATTAATGTTTGCTTTGGATAATTAATTAACTTTAACAAGTGCAAAGTACACACAAAATCAACAGGTTAACGTTATAACTGTGTTAAAAAACAACACCGCATTGTTAATTAACAGTAATTAACCTAAACAAAACCACACAAACCTTTAAACATAATGCTTAAATTTGTAGCCTTATTTAGCATTTAAGAATGATAAACATTCACAAAAAAACATTAGAAGATTTAGAGTTTTACACGGTTTTACAACAAGTAAGCACACACTGTATTACGCCACTTGGTACAGCACGTGTTTTAAAATCAAATCCGCTAAAAACCAAAGAAGCTGTTCTATTCTCATTAGCATTAACCAATGAGTATGTATCATCATTTTATAACGACAACCGGATACCAAATCATAGTTTTGAAGACATAAACAAAGAGTTAAAGTTACTAAACATAGAAAACACATACTTAGAGGTTTACAGTTTTAAAAAAATAGCATCACTATCTGCAACTACCAATGACATTGTACTGTTTTTAGAAAAGTTTAAAGAGTACTATTTACAACTAAATAATTTAAGTTCACGCATTGAAGTTACCAAAATAATTATTGAAAAAACCGAAAGTGTTATTGATAAATTTGGTGAAATTAAAAACAATGCATCGCCATTGCTTTATAATTTAAGGCAATCTATAAACATTATTAAAGGGAAAATAAACCAAAGTTTTACATCGGCTTTAAACCAATACAGTAGTCAGGATTATTTAGATGATATTAGAGAAACCGTAATAGAAAACAAGCGCGTTTTAGCAGTAAAAGCCATGTACAGGCGCAAAGTACGTGGTTCTATAATGGGCAGCAGTAAAACCGGTAGTATTGTTTACATTGAACCCGAAACAACTTTACAACATACCCGAGAACTTAATAATTTAGAATACGAAGAGCAAGAAGAAGTTATAAGAATTTTAAAGGAACTTACTAACTTTATTAGGCCATTTGCAAACCATTTAAAAGACTCTCAAGCGTTTTTAGTAACCATGGATGTAATTGCAGCTAAAGCTAAATATGCGCGCTCTATGAATGCTATTTTACCTGAAATAACCGAAGAACGCCACCTATTTTTACGAGACGCCTACCACCCGCTGCTATATTTAAATAATTTAGCGAAAAATGAAGAAACCTTTCCGCAAACTATTGAACTAAAACAAGATAGTAGAATTATTGTTATCTCTGGGCCAAATGCTGGCGGAAAAAGTATTACATTAAAAACCATTGGTTTACTGCAAGTTATGCTGCAAAGTGGTATATTAATTCCGGTGCATGAGCGCAGTAGAGTTTGTATTTTTGATAGGGTTTTAAGTGATATTGGCGATAACCAATCTATAGAAAATCACTTGAGTACCTACAGTTACAGGCTAAAACAAATGAATTACTTTTTAAGAAAGTGTAATAAAAACACGCTTTTTTTAATTGATGAATTTGGTACAGGTAGTGACCCAGAGCTTGGTGGCGCTTTAGCCGAAACGTTTTTAGAAGAGTTTTACCACCGTGAAGCCTTTGGTATTATAACCACCCACTACTCTAACCTAAAAATATTAGCTACCGAATTGCCTTTTATGGAAAACGCTAATATGCTGTTTAATGAGCGCACATTAGAGCCCATGTTTAAACTAGTAATTGGGCAAGCTGGTAGTAGTTTTACGTTTGAAGTTGCCCAGAAAAACGGTATACCGTACAGTTTAATTAACCGTGCCAAAAAGAAAATTGAACGTAGTAAAGTGCGTTTTGATGCTACTATTGCCAAACTACAAAAAGAACGCTCTAAGCTTGAAAAAACAGGGCAATCGCTTAAACAAAATGAAAAGAAAAAAGGTGAAGAAGCTGATAAGTTAGAAGAGATTAATGCCAAAATACAGAAAAAGCTTGAAAGCTACCAAGAACTATACGATAGCAACCAACGCTTAATTTATTTAGGACAAAAAGTTGATGATTTAGCTGAAAAATATTTTAACAACAAACAAAAGCGCGATTTAATGAGCGAACTTTTTAAGTTGGTGCAAATTGAAAACTCGAAACGTAAGCGCATATCGGCTAAACAGAAAAAGGCAGAAAAAGCCAAAGAAAAACAGGTAAAGCAAGAGGTTGAAAAAAAGGTAAACGTTATAAGAAAAAAGAAAAAGGTTGAAAAAGAACTAAAAGCCAAACAACCACCTAAACCAAAACCTATTTTAAAACTTGGAGACCGCGTTAGAATGGAAGATGGCAGAGCTATTGGTACTATTGACAAAATTGAAAAAAACAAAGCTGTTGTTAACTACGGTATTTTTACTACCAATGTGAGCTTAGAACAATTGGAATTGGTTGAAGCTGTGAAGAAATAAGGCATTAGGCATTGGCTGGCAGTAATTTTTTTTGTGTGTTTAACTGTTATTGCTGGTAGTTGTGTTAGGGATTGAGGTATTTGTTGGAGCTCCTCGACGCAGGAGAGAGCGACTACCGAAAGCCCGACCCGACCTAAGAAGGGTAACACCATAAAAAATTATAGTTTAAAAGTTTTAAGGAATTAATTAACAGCCAACACCAAGTTGTTGAATCTACAACTTTAAGGTGCCGACTGCTTTTAATAAATAAATTAGTAAACTCGCCACGCATAAAAGTAGGTACGCATATCAATATCTTTATCTTCTGTTAGAAGTAATCTGACATAATCGTCTTTGTCGCTGCCATCATTATCATCATCTTTACCATTTTGCACATCTTTTAGTAAAATTTTCATTTCTGTTTTTCCTAAATAGTCATCGCCTCCAATGGCATCATCTTCGGTAAACTCTGCAGAAAGTAATATATAATCATTCTCTAAATCTGGCATATACAATTCAATTTCTTGAGTTTTATCTATTGGTATGGGCCAAAACTTACCTTCCTCGGGTATAATGTAATTATTTCTAGTACGTGTGTAAGACTCTGACGCCATAACATTATTATTTTGAAAAACTTGTGCTTTCATATTACCGTGTAAACGTATACTGCCTCCGTTATTTTTAACTAAGTTTATACCGTAAAGCTGAATACCAAATTTATGATAGGCTTCATAACATGTTCTAATATTATATTCACTAGATAACACCACATTTGCAACCGGAAAGCCTTTTCTAATATAACGCAATGTATAACCCAAAGGAGCACCAGGAGAATTTGCTGAATACTCGCCACCTTCAGTAATATAACTATATACACCTTGCGGACCGCTTACAACCTGTGCCGCATCACCAGATGAGCCACCAATTACTAGCGCTTTTACGGTAGAGCTATTCCAAAATGCTTGGTGCTCTCCATTACCACCAGCAGATCCACCTTTAAATGCCGCATTAAATGCCGCTTGAGTATCTGTAAATTTTGAGTTGGTTTCTACAGTATAAATTAACATTCGTCCGTATTTTACAGAAGATACTATTACAGGACTTGTACTGTTTAAATTAGGTGTTGAAGCGAAAAGTTTTCCGGGGTTTTCACTGTCTTCTATGGTTAAATCTATGGTATAATACACTTGCAAATATTTAATAACGTATTTGTATTTTTTTTCTGAACTATTGAAATTGAAAGACCCCGAAATACTATTTTTTCCTTTAGAATAACTAGCGCCTAATGCAACCCCTAAGTGCTCTTCTGAATATACTTCTTCTGTAGTAAAATTTACTTTTGCTGATGCTGACCCCGTTACACCTTGTTGCAGCATATTTTTTACACCTGTTCTTACAGTGTTTACATTAGGGTTTTCTATATACGCTGATGGTTTTCCGTTTAAATTTTCTAAAGAAACCGATAAAGTTATGGGCGCTCTGTTACCTGTAATACCAATATATTCTCCTGTGGGAATAGATTCTCCTTTTAGCATAGCGCCAGGGTAAATAACATCGCTTGTAGGGTCTAGTAAAATCATTTCACTAAAACCGGGTGATAACTTGTATTTGTTTACTACGCACTCGTTTTTTTGGCCTTCGCGCTCTTTACTTACTTCTTCAACAAATTTTTGGTTGGCGTCTTCATCTGGTTGTTCAAAATTACTTAAACTTGCTAGAAGATTGTTTACTTCTAAAAGTGCTTCGCCCGATACTTGATTGTTTGGATTTGTTTCTACACTTTCTGAACTGCATGCGTTGCATGAAAGTATAATGGTTGTTAATACCAATAAAATTGGCTTGATTGTTAATAGCTGTGTTTTCATGATTTCTAATTTTTGTGATTCAACAGTTCAAACTTATACACCAATGGAAGTGAAAACTAATTTTTAGCATGGACAAACCATGGACAGCATTACCAAAAACAGCTAAAAACACACATGGACAAAGCCGTAACATATAATTTTTAAAAGCACCACAAAAAACTGATTATCAGCAAATTAATTTTCAATAAAAATATAAAACCCAAACCAGAAACATAGATTTATTGTGAACAAGACTATTTTTAAGAAAACTTCTTATATAGAAACCAAAAGGTTTATTAACTATCTTAGTTGTGTAATTAACAATCCTAATAATGAAAAAGTTAACCACTTTATTTCTTCTTTTATTTAGCACTTCTTTCTGTTTTTCACAATATGATGCTACACCAAAACAAATTGATAGCCTTATAAATATTTTAAACAACACACCAGAAACCACAGAAAGAACACCCATTTTAACAAATTTATGGAGAGCCCATATAAATAGAAATAGCGGTAAAGCATTTGCATATGCACAACAACTTATAGATTTAGGCAAAAAACTAAACGATGTGCCTACCACCTATACTGGTTACCAAAGAATGGCTATTGCATATTCTTATACAGACGACTTAGAAAACTCTAATAAATATTACAGAAAAGGCCTAAAATTAAGTATTGAACATGCAGAACATAGCTGTATTGCTGCAATGCACTTAAATTTATCCTTAAACCATGCTCTTATAAATCAACATGATAGCACTTTATTTCATGCAAGTAAGGCTGAAAAACACTTTTTAATTGCCAATGATACTACAGGTTATGCAGGAGCACTTGAAAAGAAAGCTATTGTTTATAATGATTTAGGACAGTTTAAATTGGCGTTAGAAAACAACTTAAAAGCCATGAGAATTTATGAACAATATTCAGATGATAGAGCCATAAGAAGTACCATTAGTGCTATAAATGCTATTGGTTATAACTACTTAAAAATGAAGGACACTTCAATGGCAATCAAGTACTATGAAAAAGCACTCAACAAATACAAAGAAAGAGATGATAAGCTTGGGGTTATTTTTGGACTCACACAATTAGGTGTTCTTAATCTTAGCAACAAAGAACATTACAATACATCTAAAACAATGCTACTAAAAGCCAAAAATCTTGCCATTGAAATGAAAAGCCCCGGTAGACTATCTATGGTTTATTACGGTTTAGGCCTTTACCATAAAAAAGGAAAAACATATAAAGAAGCGAACAAATACTTTAACAAATCTTTAAAAATCGCAGATTCTCTTCAAGAAACAGCTAGAGTTACCGATAATCAAATTCAAATGGCTAAAATTGCCTTTATAGAAAGCAACTACAACAAAAGCATTAGTCTTTCAGAAAAAGCTTTAAAGCTTGCAAAACATAAAGACTTATTAGAAACACAGCTAAACACTTACAACTTACTTTATAAAAATTATGAAAAATTAAACCAAACCGATAACGCATATTTTTATCATAAGCTCTATAAAAAAATAAGCGATAGTATTTACAATATTGAAAACGGACAAAAATTATCTGAACTACAAACCATTTATGAAACCGAAAAAAAAGAAGCTGAAATTGCTTTTCAACAAAAAGAAATAGAAACTCTAAACCAAAAAGTTGAAATTAGCAATCTTAAAAAAGGGCTTTATGCCGGTGGTATGTTTACATTTCTTGCAGTTTCTGGTTTGTTATATTTCGGGTTTAAACAACGCATAAAAAAAAATAAAATTGAGCGAAAAAAACAAGAAGAAATCTACAAACAGGAGATTGCTTTTAAAAAGAAAGAACTTGCTTCACAAACGCTACATTTGGTTCAAAAAAACACCTTTATACAAGAGTTAAAAGAGAATTTAGAGAAGATAAAAAAATCTCCAGAACTTTTTAAAGTTGAATTCCGCCGTTTAGTTATGCTACTTAAAAAAGAAAGTGCTGAAGATAAAGATTGGGAGATATTTAAAAGCTACTTTACCGAAGTACACAATAATTTTGATAACAAATTGAAAGCCATTTATGCTGATATTACCGAAAAGGAAATTAGGCTAGCATCCTTTTTACGCATGAACTTATCCACTAAAGAGATTGCCTCAATGCTTAATGTATTACCCGAAAGTGTTTTAAAAAGTAAATACCGCCTAAAAAAGAAACTAAAACTAGATAAAGAAACCGATTTAAATACCTTTTTAAATACCCTTTAAAAGCCGTATTTTTGTAGTGTGAAAACCCCAATACCACATAACAAACAACTTATTTTATTTGATGGTGTTTGCAACCTTTGCAACAATGCTGTGCAGTATGTTATAAAACATGATAAAAATAACGTGTTTTTATTTGCTCCATTACAAAGTAACATTGGGCAGGCGCTTATTAATACGCATAATTTAGACACTAAGGTTATTGATTCTGTTTTACTCTATACTCCAGAAAAAGGTATTGTTTATAAGTCAACTGCTGCATTAGCTATTGCTAAACATTTGGGTTTTCCTAGAAACTTACTGGCTGTTTTTTATATAATTCCGGCGTTTATTAGAAATATTGTTTATGATTTTATTGCCAAAAACCGCTATAAATGGTATGGCAAAAAAGAGGCTTGCATGATTCCTACACCTGAGTTAAAAAGTAAGTTTTTAAGCTAACACCTGTTGATAACTTTTCTTTCAATACACGTTGTAAATATTGGCTTTTCATTTTTTAAATAATAACTTCGTTTATTAGTAGATGTAAATTAATAAAACGGATTTATATCTTAATCGTTGTGCAACATACTGAACCAGCACTATGAATGAAAAGAAAATAATATTTGTCGGAGGAATACACGCAGTTGGAAAAGGAACTGTTTGCAAAGAATTGGCAGAAAAATTCAATTTTGAACATTTGTCAGCAAGTCAGGTACTTAAATGGAATGAAATAAGTGATTCTAAGAATAAAAAAGTTCAAAATTTCTCGACTACTCAGGAAAGATTATTGACCAACCTAAATAGAATTATTAATCCGAATAAAAAGTATTTACTCGACGGACACTTTACTTTGCTAAATTCAAACGGAGAACCTGAAAAAATAGATGAATCTACATATATTGGAATACAACCAGAATCTATAATATTATTGACTTGTGAACCCAAAATAATCTTTGAAAGATTAAAACAAAGAGATGATACGAGATACAAGTTAAGCATTCTCGAAAAAATGCAAAAAATGGAAATCGAGAACGCTAACTACATTTCAAAAAAGTTACAAATACCTTTGTTTACTGTTATCGATGGAAATACGAGTTCAATAATGGAGCATTTAAAAAAATATGAGAATACTAATTGACACCAACATAATTATTCATCGAGAAGCTAATCGAGTTGTAAACGAAGATATTGGTTTACTTTTCAACTGGCTCGATAGATTAAAATTTGAAAAATGTGTTCATCCTCTTTCCATTGAAGAAATTTCTGGTTATCAAGACAAGAATGTAGTCAAGACAATGAAAATTAAAATTGCTAACTACAATTTATTAAAAACAGAATCGGCAGATGACCAACTAATAGCTCAAATACGACAAACCGACAATTCATGTAATGATTTTATTGATACGAGTATAGTAAAAGAAGTTTACAATAATCGTGTTGATTATCTTATAACAGAAGACAGAGGAATCCATAGAAAAGCCAACTATTTGGGTTGCGCAGAAAAGGTTTTCAAAATCGACGCCTTTTTGGAGAAATGCATCGCTGAAAATCCTGATTTAAAAAGCTATCAGGTATTAGCAGTAAAGAAAGAATACTTTGGTAATATCAACATAAATGATACATTTTTTGACTCTTTTAAACAAGACTACGATGAATTTGCAGACTGGTTCAATAAGAAAGCTGACAACATCTCTTATGTATGTATTACAGATGGAGATGTAAAAGCATTTCTATACTTGAAACAAGAAAACACCGATGAAATTTATAGTGACATCGAACCTTCATTTCCTCAAAAGAAAAGACTTAAAATTGGAACGTTTAAAGTAACTTCTACAGGATATAAATTAGGAGAAAGATTTCTTAAGGTAATATTTGACAATGCACTACAATACGATGTAGAAGAAATTTATGTTACAATTTTTGATAAAAGAGATGAGCAACTGCGACTTATTTATTTGCTTGAAGATTGGGGATTTAAACATTGGGGAACAAAAACAACTGATAATGGTATTGAACAAGTCTATGTTAGAGAATGTAAACCAACACCTAATCTTCAACAACCTAAATTATCATTTCCTGCTGTATCGAAGAATACGACAAAATGGATTGTTCCAATTTATCCAGCATATCATACGGAATTATTTCCCGATTCAATTCTAAACAACGAATCACCACAGGATTTCACCGAAAATAAGCCTTATAGAAACGCTATTAAAAAAGTTTATATCTCACGTTCTATTAATAGAAATTTGAATGGGGGTGATTTAGTCCTTTTTTATAGAACCAAGTATAACGGTCCAGCTCATCACACGTCAGTTATTTCGACTATTGGAGTGATAGAAAATGTCATAACTGATATTAGAGATGAAAACCATTTTATCGAACTCTGTCGAAAAAGAAGTGTTTTTGACAATAATGAACTGAAAAAGCATTGGAATTGGAATAAATATAGTAGGCCATTTATTGTAAATTTTTTATATATTGAGTCATTCCCAATGCCAAAAGTTAACTTAAAGAAATTGAGAGATTTAAACATTTTACAAGATGCACCACGAGGTTTTGAACCAATAAGTGATGCTAAATTTGAACAAATACTAAAAGCAGCAAGAGCTAATGAAAGTTATATTATCGATTAAACCAGAATTTGCAGATAAAATATTTAATGGCACCAAGAAATTTGAATTTCGCCGAACATTGTTTAAAAATAAAGAGGTTAAAAAGATTGTTGTTTATGCATCTGCACCAATTAGCAAAGTAATAGGCGAATTTGAGATTGATAGAATCTTTCACGACGAATTAGACCAATTATGGAATCAAACATCAAAATTCTCAGGAATTTCAGAAGATTATTATATGCAGTACTTTAATGGAAAACAAAGTGGTTATGCTATAGAAGTTAAAAATCCGAAAAAATATAAAAACGGACTTTGTATCAAGCAAAATTTCGGGTTAAACCCGCCACAGTCATTTGCTTATTTGAGATAAAGTAAGTTGCACAACAACGTATATAAACACCCCTCAAAAATTCACTTCAAACTCTTTAAGTTAAATCAAATTAGTAACTACAATATAAAGTATGGTGCAATATTTACTAATTAAACATAAAACTTAGTGAGCATCACTTTAAATTCCGTAAAATAAAATCTACCGTTTTATTGGTATTATTATTAACCGCGTAAGCATCGGTAATATGTTTTGCAGGTGTAGCTAAACCTAAATTTATAAGTGTTTGTATTTGATTTGCATACTCTAAAGTTACTTTACCTGTTAGCAACAAACTTAAATCTTTGCCTTGGTTATAGTAGTCATAAACTTTTTTTAAACCTGTTAAATATAAATAATCTTTAGTAAAACCACCACCACGATGTACTCTAAGCGTTATAAAAAATGCCTTTTCTCTATCTAAATCATATTGATTATGCAATAGCCTAAAGGTTTTTGAAAACGAATACCCTTTTGCTAAACTATCAACAGCAATAACCCTGTAAGCCAACTCTTTTAAGCGTTTTATTGTAAGGTTATTGCTCATATATTCTGAAAAAACAGCTAATCCTTCTTGTGTTTCTTCATTATTTGGAAACCCATGCGAAAATATTTTTAGTGTATGCAATTGCGCATTCATGGTGGTTACCATGTGTACACCAATTTCATGATTAGTTAACACTGCTATTTCATTATCAGAATAGGTGTAATTACTATTTAAAACTAATGTTTGTACATTATTTAATACCATTGCAATGGCTGATATTTTGTTGGAATGTGCAATTTTATAATCAAAATCATATCGTTTTGAGTAGTCTCTAAAAAACGTTTCAGAAGCTTGTGCACTATACTTTGGTTCAAACATACCAACATCAGCAGGTTCTTCTTCAAAATGTAAAATAAACTTAGCGTTTTCAACATCTTGCTCTGTAGGTGTACAAAAACAACGTAAACAATCATAATAAAACTTTTTACCACTACCAATGTTTTCAATACACTGAATTAAACCTGAATATTGGTAAATAATATCTTCATATAATTTTCTAATGGCATTATTTTCAATAGCTTCTAAATTATTCTCAAATAATTTCCTATGAAGTTTGTACCTGTCAAAATTTATGTTTGGGTATTTAAAAACAGGATCGGTTAAATATTTTGAAGCAAAAAAACGTTGTTTTTCTTCTTCAATATTAACAGGATTAACAAAGCTTAAAAGTTCTATTTGTTTTACTAATTTATCAATATTAGCATCAATTGTTATAAGTGCTTTGTTATCTATATTACTATCTATATTCATGATGTTTTTTTGAAAATAATTTAAAGTGTTGCAAAGTTTATTTTTAAATGTAAGCCACTTTAACACTTTATAGTTTTAACACATTACATTGTAAACATGGTTGGCATGTGTTTCAATATGTGTTTTTAATTGGTTTTCAACGGCAGTAACTACCTCTGGATATATAATTTGATTTGTTTCATCACAATATACTTTGGCTATTTCGGTGGCTAAAACTAAGGTGTTATTAAAGTGATTGGTTATGTATTTTAAAAAATAACCATTACCAAAAAACGTGTCGTTTATTTTAGCAGTTTGTGCTATTCCGTTTGGTAGTTTTATGCTTTCAAGATTTTGTCTCCATAACTCAATAACCTCTCCAAATCGTTTATTATCTAGGTTTGTTGTACCTAAATTCCATGTGGGCACTTCCCTATCCCAACGCATCCAATTATAGCTATGGATATCATAAACCGTACAGAAACCAAAAGTTTTTTCTAAAGTTTCAATAAGTGTGTGTATTACTTTGTAAAAATTGGTGTGTTTATTTAGGCTTTGTTTTTTAGCAGCTTCAGTTAATGGTGTTTTCCAGAGTTGTTTACCCCAAGCCGTTGTAAAAATGGCTTCTTCTGGTGTACGGTTTAAATCGTATTCAAACCTAGAATCGCACCCAGCAATAACAATTGGGTGACTTTGTATCATGGTTTTTGTTTCGGGGTCTTCTTCATACCAACGTTCATAAGCAGTATGTAAACAATTACTCCAAAGGTCTTTTCTAAATTGATGTCCGTTATGAATAGCTGCACAAGCATAAGGCACATAGCTTTCAATTTTTATAGTAAAACTATAATCTGAAGCCACGGCATGAAATGTTTTTTTATTGGCAATATTGGTAATTATATTTTCAACACTAAGCTTATTCATGCTTCAAAATATGCTGTAATTGATTATAAACTACTTGTTCCATGGTGTTAAAATCTCCATCGGCAAATGCCATGAGTTTAATATCGGCAAATAAATCGGCCAAATCATTTCTAAAATATTCATGTGCTTTTACTGCTTCAATAATATTTTCAATGCTTTGGTAATCGTTATCTTTTTCAAAACGATCATGCACCAATTTGTACACATTTTTATCAACTCTATTTAAAATATAGTCTTTTTCTTTGTTGCTTTCATTTAAATCTGAATGCGCAACATAAAGTAAAATATAAGCTAATAATTGTTGCTTTGTCCATGTGCTTGGGTGCTCCATACTTGCCGGTACTAATGTGCCCCACTCTGTCCAAGAACCATCATAAACAGCTACATTTTTATATCCTGAAATTTCAGCACCTAAAGCCAATACACAAGCTGTAATACCAGACCCACATGAAAAAATAACAGGCTCGTTTTTACTTTTAATTACGTTTGAAAATGCTTTAGCAATTGTTTCTTCATCTTTTAAAACACCATTTTTTAACAGATTAGTAAACGGTAAATTAACAGAATTTGGAATGGTACCCGAACGCAAACCTGCTCTAGGTTCTGGTTCTTTTCCTGAAAACCTGCCTTCAGAACGAGCATCAATAATTGTATGTGTTTTATTGTTTGAAGCTTGTTTTACATCATTAAAAAACATCATATATTCTGGTTGAAGATTAGCTATAAAATCACCTTTTTCACCAGTATAAGGCATTGCTTTTTCTGTTTGAAGATTACTTTTTAACCAAGCAGGAAAACCGCCATTTAAAATTGCTACATTATTGTAACCAAATGCTTTAAACAACCACCATACGCGGGCACTAGAATAAATACCTTTATCATCATAAACCACAATGGCACTATTATTATTGATGCCTAAATTTTGAGCTTCGGTTTGAAATTGTTTTTCCGAAGGAAATGTACTAGGGAACGCGCCACTAATATCACTAAACGTTTCTTTTATATTAAAAAACCGGGCTTTAGGAATTTGTATAGAATCTGCGTTTAATGTTTTTGCTATGGTGCCATCTAACACCACTAAATTTGAGGCGTTAATATTATTATTTAGCCATGTTACCGATACAACCGGATGTAATAGTGTTAGTTGATTATTCATAATTATTAATAAAATGCTTTATATGTTTCTGGTATAAAAATCCATTTATTGTTAACTTTAAAAAAGGCATCTCTTCCTTTTATTAATTTACCTTCATTATTAATAAATTGAATGCCGTAAACAACAACATCATTATTAATAAACTCATGTAACATGCTATAATTTTGTGGGACACCTCCTAAATGACGCCACTCTACCAACTGCATTTTATTTGATGACACAATGGCTATTTTGTCGGTTTTATTATCTAATAGCATTAGGTTTTTTGGCATCTCATCAACCACAGCCCACCTACTTTTTGAGTATTTAAATAATTGTTCTGTTACTAAACTATCTTTTGCTATAAATTTTATATCTGCTTTTGTGGGTTCAAATGTTTTAAAAAAAGAATAATCAGTATCTTTTTGCAATTTTGTCATGATACTTAAAAGCTCTTTTTTTGGTGTTTTTTCTTTTTTACATGAAATTAAAAACACCCCCAAGCAAGCAATAGCTATTATTAATTTTCTGTACATTGGTATTTAAAATTTTAAGCGTCTTGTACGGCTTTACGTAAGCGTTGTCTTCTATCAAAAGCTTGTAATTTATCTAGCACTTTCATTTCTAGAAAATCTACTACTTTTTCTTCAATTTTAGTTTTTAATTTATATACTTTATTTATGTATGTAATACCTCCGGGAGACATTACATTAACCTCTACCAGTTTACCACCAATAACATCAATACCCACAAAATAGAGCCCGTCATTTACTAATTTAGGTCCAATTTGTTTGCACAATGCTTTTTCTTCTTTACTTAGTGTGTGCCTTTGTACGCTGCCTCCTGCGGTAATATTAGATCTGTGATCTTCATTACCAGGAACACGTTTCATAGCGCCAATGGGTTCTCCGTTTAAAAGTAGAATACGAACATCGCCTTTATCGGCTCCTTCAATATAATCTTGTAATATCACGTAGTTTTTAGTACCATCTCTATTGGTTATGTAAAAATCTAACAGCGAATTAATATTACTCATTGCCGATTTTTCAATAAGAATAACGCCAGATCCGCCATAGCCATTTAAAGGTTTCAGTATCATTTTATCTGCCTTAGACTCTTTAATTTGCCTAATCAAATAATTTTTACTTTTTGAAACATGCGTGGCAGGTATTATATTGCTGTGCGCATCACCAAAGGCTGCAGTATAGAGTTTATTATTTGCTTCGCGAAGTCCTTCTAAAGAATTCATTACAAAAACATCATCTTTAACAGAATCTAGAAAATTAAGCATTAACGGATCTAGCGGCGGATTTGCTCTAAAAAATATAACATCAAACCCCGCTAACGGTAACATTTCTTTTCTAAATTCAACCTTATTATAAAACGATTTTAGCGCTGCTGGTGTTTTTTCCATACGCTTAATAACCGAACAATTTGCTGTTGTAACACTGTTTCGTATGGTTAAATCTGCTGGAACACACATGGCTACACCGTGGTTACGTTTTACACATTCTTTAATTAATGCTAATGTTGAATCTTTTTCTGGGTCTATTTCTTCCCAAGGGTACATTAAAAAGCAAACATTCATGTTTGTTATATTTTAGGGTGTTTAATTTTATTGATAGCTAAAGTTAACCATTTTTTTTAGTTACATAAAGCCAAAGCACTTTTTTAACCTGCTTTTAATAACATGCTAAATTTGCCTACTTTTAATAGTTATTTAATAAGAAACACAGCAAATTAACCTCTTAAATTATTAATGCATCATTTTAAGAGTGATGCAATAACAAAGATGTTAAGCTTTATGCTAAACAAAAAAGAATTTTGATTTTACTACAATGCAAAAAGCTATTAAGAATGCATTTTGTTTATTAGGTAGTAATCTGCTAAAACTAAAGCTGCCATAGCCTCTACAATAGGTACGGCGCGTGGTACAACACATGGGTCATGACGCCCTTTACCTTGCATTTCAACGGTTTTACCATGTTTATCAATAGTTTCATACTTTTGAATTAATGTGGCTACCGGTTTAAATGCTACATTAAAGTAAATATCCATACCATTGCTTATACCGCCTTGTACACCACCTGAATAATTTGATTTTGTACTACCATCATTATTAAATGCATCATTGTGTTCACTGCCATACATGGTACTACCGTGAAAGCCACTACCGTATTCAAAACCTTTAACAGCGTTTATTGATAACATTGCTTTACCTAATTCGGCATGTAATTTATCAAAAACAGGCTCGCCTAAACCAACAGGTACATTTTTAATAACACAGCTTACAATACCGCCAACGGTATCTCCTTTACTGCGCACTTCTTTAATATAATTTTCCATTTGAGTTGCCATTTCAGGGTCTGGGCAACGTACAATATTTTCTTCGGCTTTAGCCAAATTTAAATCTGTATAAGGCTTATTAAGTTTCATGGTTCCTACACCAGACACATAGGCTGTTATTTCAATACCTTTAAGTAATTGTTTGGCAATGGCACCTGCTACTACTCTACAAGCGGTTTCTCTTGCAGAACTACGTCCGCCACCACGGTAATCTCTAAAACCGTATTTTTTATCGTACACATAATCGGCATGACTTGGCCTGTAGCTATCTTTTATATGCGAATAGTCATGAGATTTTTGGTTGGTATTTTCAATTACAAAACCAATTGGTGTTCCTGTAGTTTTTCCTTCAAAGATGCCTGAGTGAAATTTAACTGTATCGGGCTCTTTACGTTGTGTTACTATGGCAGATTGCCCTGGTTTACGCCTATTTAACTCGTGTTGAATTGCATCTAAATCTAAAGCCACACCAGATGGACAACCATCAATTACGCCGCCTAAAGCGGACCCGTGAGACTCTCCGTAAGTGGTTAAATTAAATAGTTTTCCAAAGGAATTTCCTGCCATAACAAAAATTTTGTGCTAATGTAAATGTTATATCACAAAAACAAAAATGAAATTGCCTGAAACAAACTATATAAACACAAAAAATGGTAACAATAGCTTAACAATATTCTCATATATAAATAATTATGTGGTAATGATTACATAATAGTAAAAACTGTTATTTGTATAAACCATTAACTCCCTAATATTGAAAGTAAAAAGAAAAATAGAAATTGCCGTTATATCTGATGTTCACCTAGGAACATACGGATGCCATGCTAAACATTTGTTAACATACCTTAATAGTATTGAACCTAAAAAATTAATATTGAATGGTGATATTATTGATGTTTGGCAATTTAGTAAACGTTATTTTCCAAAATCACACTTAAAGGTGATTAAAAAAATAATGGATATGGCTTCTGATGGCGTTGAAATTTTCTACATCACGGGAAATCATGATGAAATGCTTCGTAAATTTAGTGGTACAAGTATTGGTAATATTGCTATTGTTGATAAGCTTGTTTTAAATTTAGATGGAAAAAAAGGGTGGTTTTTTCATGGTGATGTTTTTGATGTCTCTATACAGCAAGCAAAATGGGTAGCTAAACTAGGTGGTTACGGGTACGATTTACTTATTTTAATAAACAGACTTGTAAATTGGTATTTAGAAAAACGTGGTAAAGAGCGCTATTCTTTCTCAAAAAAAATAAAAAACAGTGTAAAAAAAGCGGTTAAATTTATTAATGATTTTGAAACCGTAATATCTGATTTAGCCATTGAAAACGGTTATGATTATGTGGTTTGCGGCCATATACATCAACCTAAAATGGAATACAAAGAAAATAAACACGGAAAAACCATGTACTTAAATTCTGGTGATTGGGTAGAAAACTTTACCGCTTTAGAGTATCAATTTAAACGCTGGAAAATTTACAACTACAACAAAGACAAACTGGCGCCTTTTTATATTGATGATTCTATGGAAGACTTAGAAGTTAAAGATTTAATTGCTGCCATTACCATTGTAGACAAACACGAAAAAAACTAAATCACAACAACTACTTAAAAAACAAACACTTACCTATTATATTGTTTTTTTAAGCACAAAAAATAAATATTACATAGTTTTTGGCGTTATTTTTGACAAAAATCTAAACAAGGTATTTTAACGTACTTTATTTTAGAACATCAATTAAAACAAAAAATTAATTTTTATGAAAAAACTATGTATTGCTGTAATAGCACTAGTATCATTTGTATTTACAACAAACGCGCAAAGTATATCTGAAAATGCTTTAGGTTTACGCTTAGGTGATAGCGACGGCTTTGGTGCCGAAATTTCATACCAAAGAGCTCTTGGTGATAGCAATCGCTTAGAGTTTGATTTAGGCTGGAGAGATGGAAACAACTACGATGGTTTTAAACTAGCTGGTTTATACCAATGGGTTATGCCTTTAGATGGTAACTTTAACTGGTACGTTGGTGCTGGTGGTGGTATTGGCTCTTTTAGTATTGATACACCAGGTAATGATGTAACAGACACGTTTATTTTTGCTGCTGGTGATATTGGTATTGAATATGATTTTGACATTCCGCTGCAGTTATCATTAGACTTCAGACCAGAAATTGGTTTTGGTGATGATGTTTATGATAACAACGATTTAGATTTTGATATTGCTCTTGGCATCCGTTATCAATTCTAACAAAACACAAAAAAATATCATAAAGCGCCTTATAATGGCGCTTTTTTTATTGTATAAATTTTTACGGTGAAATATTTTGAACCATTACTTAAACTCAATTAATTATCTTTAAAAATCAATTACACTAAATATTACACCATGAATATTAAACACATTTGCTATTTTTTTATGTTTTCAATGTTGCTTTTCAACTGTAAAAACAACACTAAAAAACAACCTGAAACACCACAAAAGCAAAAATTAAAAGCGCTCATTTTAGATGGCGAAAACAACCACGGTGTCTGGCCAAAAACAACCTTTATGATGAAAAGTTATTTAGAAGAAACTGGCCTTTTTGAAGTAGATATTACCAGAAAAACATACACTTGGATTGGGCCACATTACAATGAAATTGAAGGCGTTACAGATATTAATAAACTACTAACGCTCTACCCTTTAAATGATGGTGTAAAAAGAACAGCTGTTGAAGAACCTAGGGAAGACCCCAATTTTAATCCAGATTTTGAAAACTATGATGTTGTTATAAATAATTTAGGTTGGAAATCTTCAAATTGGCCAGAAGCCACTAAAACAAAATTTGAAAACTATATGAAAAATGGTGGTGGTTTGGTGGTTGTGCACGCAGCTAATAATGCTTGGGGGCAATGGGATGCATACAACAAAATGATTGGCTTAGGTGCTTGGGGCGATAGAAATGCACAAACAGGCCCGTACATTTTTTATAATGATGCTAATGAAGTTGAACATGACCCATCTGAAGGTATCTGCGCTTCGCATGGGGCTCAATATGAATTTCAAATTCAAACCAGAGCTGAAAATCATCCTATAATGAAAGGATTACCAAAACTATGGCTACACACAAAAGACGAACTTTATGATAGAATGCGTGGTCCTGGTAACAACATGACTATTTTAGCTACAGCCTATTCTGATGTTAAAAAAAATGCACCACCTTGGAAAAAAGACGTAACTGGAACTGGAAGGCATGAGCCTATGTTAATGGCTATAAATTACGGTAAAGGCAGAATATTTCACTCTGCTCTTGGGCACATGGATTATTCGTTTGAATGTGCTGGTTTTATAACCACATTTCAACGCGGTGCTGAGTGGGCTGCTACAGGAAAAGTAACTCAAGAGATACCTAAAGATTTCCCAACGGCAGACAGTACAAGTGTAAGAAAGTGGGTTTATAAACCTTAATTTATTTGTAGAATGAAGCTAATTACTAACAAAAATGTTAGCATTGTTTTTAATAACTACCCAGAACATGTAAAACCTAAAATGGATGCTTTAAGAACATTTATAATTGATGTTGCAAAAAATATTGAAGATATAGATACCTTAGAAGAAACCTTAAAATGGGGAGAACCTAGCTATATAGCCAAACACGGAAGCACCTTAAGAATAGACTGGAAAGCCAAAACCCCCAACACATATTGTATTTATTTTCAATGCAATAGCAAATTAGTAACCACATTTAGGTTATTGTACAAAAATATGCTAAGTTTTAACGGTAACCGAGCCATAGTTTTAAATTTAAATGAATCACTACCCAAAAACCTTTTACAACCTTGTATTGTAGCTGCTTTAACATATCATAACGTAAAACATTTGCCCTTTCTTGGTATTTAATAGTATCTTTATAAAAAAACACATTGCTACATAAAATTCCTCAAAGCATAACAAAAGAAGTAAAAACAGCGCTAAGTTTTTTTCCTGAATTAGCTAAAACACCTATTGAATTTAAATTCAAAAAAAATATAAAAAAATCTACTATGCAGGCACAACCTAAATTGGGTAGTTTTTTTAAACCAAAACACAAAAGACATTATATTATTTTAATTAGTGAATCTTTTAAAATAGCTGATAAAAAGTTTTTAACAAAGCACATACCTTCTGATATATTCATAGGTTGGATTGGTCATGAATTAGGTCATATTATGGATTATAAAACACGCAGTAACTTCAACTTAATTCAATTTGGTATTAAATATTTACTGTTTGAAAAACATATTGTAGAAGCTGAAAGAACCGCTGATACTTTTGCTGTAAACAACGGTATGGATAAGTATATTTTAAAAACGAAAAACTTTATTTTAAACCATGCTGATATTACTGAAAGCTATAAAAAACGTATAAAACGTTATTACTTATCACCCGAAGAAATCATGGAATTGGTTAATAATCGAAATAATTTAAAAAGTTAAAATGTTATTGTGATTTTACAAAAGTTTCCCAAGCTGTAAAGGTGTCTTCACCCATTACACGTTCCATTTTAACTTGCCCACCTTTTTTCTTGTTTTTTGCGTTCCATTCGTAAAACATTTCAGGGCTTACCAATGTAACTTTTACGCCTTTTAATGCTTTACTTCTGGCTACTTTATAGTTTTTATTAGCTGTTTTTAATGCTTCATCTAAAGCATTTGCAACATCTGTTTTATCTAAATTTGTATTGTCTGCTCCTATATACCAAAAATGATAAAACTCATCATCATCACCACGTTTTGCACAAATGGTGTATTCTGTAATTTTAGTAGAAAACGTATCTTCTAAACTCTTCATTGCAGCATCCATTTTATTAACAGATAATTGAGAACCGACCGTATTTAAAAAAAATTTTGTACGGCCTGTAATTTTAATTTCAGCACCTTCAATGTTAGTAAACTCAATGGTATCGCCAATTAAATAACGCCATGCCCCACTAACGGTGCTTATAATTAACACATAATCTTGCTCTAATTCAACATTTTCAAGCGTTACAACGGGTGCGTTTTGAGCTAAAGAACCATCTTGATTAATAAATTCTGGTTTAAAAGGCACAAATTCAAAATAAATACCGTGGTTAGTATTTAATTCCATAGCCGTAGTTTCTGGTCTGGTTTGTGTTGCTATATAACCTTCGGAAGCCAAATAAGTATCTATAACTGTAACTGGTTTTCCCATTAAGGCATGAAAACTTTTTTCATAAGGCCCAAAAGCTACACCACCAGATGTATAAACCATCAAATTTGGCCAAATATCATGAATATTGTTCAAATTATGATATTCTATTACTTTTTGAAGCATTAACTCTATCCAAGACGGAATACCGCTTAATGCACCAATATCCCAATCTTTAGCACGTTTAGCAATTTGTAAAACACGTGCATCCCAATCGTCAATTTTAGCAATATTTTCACCCGGTTTATAGTAGCTTTTAAACCAAAATGGAATATTACTAGCGCTTATGCCGCTAATTTCGCCTTCAAGAAAATCGTTATGTTCATTTAAATCGGTTGAGCTTCCTAACATCATGATTTCTTTTTCAAAAAAATCTGCTGGAAAGTCAAAGTTTTTAAGTGCTAAAACCTGCTTAATTCCAGATTGCCTAATGGCAGCTATCATAGCATTGGTTACTGGAATTCGTTTGCTAGTTTTACCTGTTGTGCCAGAGCTTAAGGCAAAATAGTTTAAATCTCCCGGCCATGTTACATTGGTTTCACCTTCATGTAATTTGTGCCACCATGCTTGGTGCATGTTATGATAATCAAAATAAGGAACTGTTTTTGAAAATGCCTTTTGAACATCTTCTGAAGCTAAAATATCCTCAAAATTGTAATGTTTACCAAATGCTGTGTTTTTGGCTGTTTCTAAAAGTTCTTTTAATACATTTTTTTGAGATTCTACATGATTTGTTTCCGAAGAAAACGTATCAGACAACTCAATAAAACCTTTAATTAAACTTCCTAAAACGGCCATGTATGTGTTTTTTAAATTATTAAAGTACCAAACATTTACTTAAAGTATCTTGATAAATAGCTTCGTATTGCGGTACTATTTTATGTAAATCGAATTTTAACGATTCTTTTCTGGCATTATCTTTAAATGTTTTCAATCTTTCATTGTCACTTAAAATATGAAGTGCATTTTTAGTCATATCATCAATATCTCCAACATCACTTAAAAATCCTGAATAACCATGTACATTTACTTCGGGTATGCCGCCTGTATTACTTGAAATTACAGGAACACCCGATGCCATAGCCTCTAAAGCCGCCAACCCAAAACTTTCGGTTAATGAGGGCAGTAAAAACAAATCACTAAAGCACAATATTTTGTCTATTTCATTACTTCTTCCAAAGAAAATAACCCTATCTAAAATACCTAAATCTGCACATTGTTTTTCAATGTTTTCTTTTTCAGGGCCTTCTCCAATAAACATTAATTTAGCCGGAATTTGCTTTTGAATATTATAAAACACACTAATAACATCATGCGCACGTTTTACAGGGCGTAAATTACTAATATGAGTAATTATTTTCTCGTCTTCATTTGCCATAATATGGCGTTGGCAATCTGTAAAACCTTGGTTACTATATTTTTCTAAATCAATAAAATTTGGTACTACATTTATACTTCTTTTTATATCAAATAACCTTAATGTATCATCTTTTAAACTTTTAGAAACGGCTGTTACCGCATCAGATTTGTTGATGCTAAAAGTAACCGCTGGTTTGTAAAACGGATGACTACCTACAAGTGTAATATCTGTACCGTGTAAAGTAGTTACAATAGGCACATGAATACCTTCTTCTTTTAACATTTTTTTTGCCATGTATGCAGCATAAGCATGCGGTATTGCATAGTGTACGTGTAAAATTTCAATATTGTGAAGCTTTACCATATCTACCAATTTACTTGACAAAGCCAACTCATAAGGTTGGTAATGAAATAATGGATATTCTGGTACTGTAACTTCATGATAATGCACGTTATTACTTATTAACTCTAACCTAACGGGCTGATTGTATGTTATGAAGTGAATTTCATGCCCGCGTTTAGAAAGTTCTAACCCTAACTCTGTTGCAACTACGCCACTACCACCAAATGTTGGGTAACAAACTATGCCTATTTTCATTGGTTTTATTTTATGCTTTATTAATTTTCAATGGCTTCATAAATAAAGCGTTGAATTTCTGTTCTTATATTTTCTCTTAGCAGCAAATTTTTACCTGCGTTTGGATACGTTCTGTTAGCTAAAAACACGTATACTAAATCGGCTTCAGGATCTGCCCAAGCGTAGGTTCCTGTAAAACCAGAATGCCCAAAACTTGACATAGATACACAACCGCATGTTGGCCCTTCTTCGTCTAATTGCGGTTTATCAAAACCAACACCGCGTCTGTTTTTATTTTCACAAAAATAGCAGGTGTTAAACTTATCTATTGTTTCTGGTTTAAAATAACGCTTACCGCCATAAAACCCTTTTTGTAAAAACATTTGCATAATTTTAGCAACATCATTAGCATTACTAAAAATACCTGCATGCCCGCCAACACCATTTTGCATTGCAGCACCCATATCATGTACAAAACCATGCACTTTTTGATGGCGGTAATAGTCATCAATTTCTGTAGGTACAATTTTTTTACTGCTTATTTTGTAATATGGATTGTACAGCGTGTTATTTGCCCCTAAAGACTGATAAATATGATCTTGCACTAACTCGTCTAGAGGTTTGTCGTAATGTGTTTCAATAAATTTCTTTAAAATGTAATAAGGAAAATCACTGTAGCGGTAACGTAATCTATCTAATAGTTCTGAATCTTTTATAATTTTCTGAATAGAATCCTGATAATCAGACCTTAAATACATGTTTTTTGTAACTTCAATATTAAACTGATCACTCTTTTCTGATCGATAATATTTTTTACTTGGTTTTTTTGTTATGGTGTCTAGCGTATGATAATAAAAAGGTTCCCAAGGGCGTAATCTTGCATAATGTGATAGCATTTGCTTTATTGTAATATTGGCTTTATTACTGGTTTTATATGCTGGTAAAATTTCTGATAGCTTGGTATCTAAAGACACAATACCTTGCTCTTCAAGTTCCATTAACAAGGGCAATGTAGCTAATATTTTTGTTAGTGAAGCTACATCATAAATAGCATCAAAAGTTACTTTTTGGTTGCCTTCATAGGTGTGTTTTCCAAAGTTTTTATTGTAAATAACTTTACCTTTTCTGGCAATTAATAGTTGTATACCTGGTGTCATTTTACCTTTAACAGCTAGGTTTGCCATAGAATCTACTTTTTTTAATTTTTCTGAACTCATTCCCACACGCTCTGGAACGGTATAACCTAAACGACTAATTTGATTGTAATGAATACCTTCATTTACACTAAAATGCCCTACTGAAACCGGTAAATTTCCTTTAGCGGCCAAAGCACCGAAAATTATTTGAGCCGATTTTTGTTGAGCTATTTTACTGTTTTGATAGCTCACAATAATACTTTCAATATTTTCAATACTTTTAATGTTTGATAGTGCATAGGGGCGCACAAAAACATCTAAAATAACATTGTGATTTCTTGCTATTTCTTGTAACCAAACAATTTCTTGATTTGTAAATTTATAGGCTTTCCAAGGGTTAGCATTGGAACGATGAAAACCAACCACTACCGTATTATACGATTTTAGCTTTTGTATTAAGTCATCTAAATTATTAGATTTTATTTGATGTATTTTATTATATTTTTTTAGTTCATTATAAAAAACACTTCCATCATCATCACCCAAATGCACATAAGCCATCGTTTTAGTTTCTAACTGCATTAAAGGCAATAAATTATTGCTATTTTTTACAACGGTAACTGCATTTTCAGTAAGTTCTTCATATAATATGTCGTCTTGTTGCCTGTTTAAATCTTCAACTAAATTGTGAATACCAATAGGTTTATAATTATTTAAACCTACTTTATACTTAGCTTGAAGTATTTTTTTAACAGAATGTGCTAATCTATCTTCAGAAATTATTTTATTATTATAAGCATAAACAAATCTGTTAATAGCTTGTTCTGGATTTTCAGACATTAACATGACATCATTACCTGCTAAAAAAGCAAGCAAATCTACCTCACCGCCTTTAGGTAAGGTTTTAGGAGCAATACCATCAACCGCTTTTTCGGCATAATTTGCAGCGCCTTTCATGGTTAAAGCATCTGTGAAAATAAGACCTTTAAATCCTAACTTTTCTTTTAAAATATTAGTAACTATATGTTTTGATAGAGATGAAGGGTAATTTGTACGAGGCTCTAAACTTGGCACACTCAAATGAGCCACCATAACACTTGATAAGCCTTCTTTTATTAACTTTCGGTATGGATAAAGCTCTATAGAATCTATACGTTTTTCATCAAAATTAATACTTGGTAAGGTTTTATGAGAATCTGTTTCAGTATCTCCATGTCCTGGAAAATGTTTTGCATTTGCTAAAACACCGGCGTCTTGCATACCTTTCATAAAGGCTAATGCTTTTTCCGTAACATTATCTCTATCTTCACCAAAAGAACGATTTCCAATTATTGGGTTGTTGGGGTTTGTGTTAATATCTACAACAGGCGCAAAATTAAAATGCACCCCTAACCTTTTATTGTGCTCACCTATGTGCTTGCCTGCGCGTTCAACAAGTTTTGTGTCTTTAATAGCACCTAAAGTCATATTCCACGGAAAAGCATATGTAGAATCTAATCGCATGCTTAAACCCCATTCTGCATCCATACCAATTAATAATGGTACTTTGGCTGCAAATTGTAGCTCGTTATTAAGTTTTGCTTGCCTTACAGGACCGCCAGTTGAATAAATAACACCTCCAATATGCGATTTTTGAATAAGCTGTACTACCTTGTTTTTTTCAGCTAAACTTTGGTTAGACATTACCTGCACCATAAACAACTGCCCTACTTTTTCTTTTAAAGACATGTTGTTGTAAATGCTATCTACCCATTTTTTTTGAGATTCAGCATCATCTGTTAATAACGGATTTGGTGTATTTTGTGCATATAAGGCACTGAATATAAATAAGAAAAAACTATATATAAAGATTTGACGCATAGGTGTATTTTTTGGCTTATTAGCTTTGTTTTATTTACACTAATAATCATGCCAAAATACTACTTTTAGCAACAAGATAAAAAGACTTTAAGATAGTTTTATAAATAAGAAATTAACCACGTTTTAGGTTACTCTATTAAATCGATATGCCTATCGTGGTAACCTAAAAGATACAGTACGCCATCTAACCCAATACTAGATATTGAGCTTTGTGCATTGTCTTTTACTTTTGGCTTTGCATGAAATGCAATACCTAAACCGGCAAGATTTAGCATTGGTAAATCATTAGCGCCATCACCAACAGCAATGGTTTGGCTAATATCAATACCTTCTTGTTCGGCTATTTGTTTTAAATATTCAGCTTTCTTTTCGCCATTTACAATTTCACCTAAATAGTTACCTGTTAAAGCACCATTTTTTATTTCTAATTGGTTAGCATACACATAATCTATACCCAATTCTTTTTGTAGATAATGCCCAAAATATGTAAAACCACCAGATAAAATAGCGGTTTTAAAACCGTAGTTTTTTAGGGTATCTATTAATCGTCTGGCTCCTTTTGTAATAGGCAAATTAACAGCAACATTTTGCAATACATCTTCACTTAAACCTTCTAAGAGTTTCATGCGTCTTTTAAAGCTTTCGTTAAAATCAATTTCGCCTTGCATTGCTGCTTCGGTAATGGCTTTAACCTGTTCACCAACACCTGCTAATTCTGCTAATTCATCAATAACTTCGGTTTGAATTAAGGTAGAATCCATATCAAAACACACTAAACGTCTGTTTCTTCTAAAAATGTTATCTTCTTGAAAAGCAATATCAACATCTAATTCTTGCGATATTTGCATGAATTTCTCTGTAAATTCAGCTTTATTATCAATTCTTCCTCTAATAGATAATTGAATTGATGCCCTTGGATAATCGTCTTTTTTAACCAGAGATAAACGCCCAGTTAAACGCTTAATAGCATCAATATTTAGGTTTTTTTCAGAAATTATTTCTGTAACCCTAGATATTTGTTCGGCTTTTAGTTTTTCTCCTAAAATGGTAACTATGTACCTGTTTTTTCCTTGTTGGTTTACCCAATCTTCATAATCTTCAAGAGAAATTGGTGTAAATTTGCAGTTAATACCTAACTCATAGGCTTTAAAAAGTAAATCTTTTAATACGGCTGCCGATTTTTTTTTAGATTTCACTTCAAACATCATTCCTAAAGAAAGTGTATCATGTATGTTTGCTTGCCCAATATCTAAAACTTTGGCATTGTATTGCGCTAAAACAGCTGTTAATGCCGATGTTAAACCAGGTTTATCTTGTCCGGAAATATTTAGTAAAAAAATTTCTTTAGCCATAATTTAGTTGTTTCACTTTTACGGTTGTAAAAATGAATATTCTAATTGAAATATGAAAGTGATTTTATGCAGAATTAATTATTTAATAAATCTGTTGTGCCAACTTTCACTTGCAGGCACTTCCCAATTTTCTTCAAACTCTGCTTTATTTGCTACAAGGTTATTAAAAACAATGGTGTTTTTAGACACGGCCTTGTCTTTTGCCATTTGTTTAAAATCTGTTAATGATTTATAGGCTATAAATTCACCTTGTTTGTAAGACACATTCATTTTATCCATTAAATCAACATTATAGGTTTTTTCTAACTGCTGAATAAAATGTACTGAAGCATCAATTGAACAGCCTGTAGCTGCATTTAAATTTTGATTTAACCCCAGTATTATGAATCGTTTGTATTTAATTTGATAGCCCGCCTGTAAATTTGAACCATGTGCAGTCCAGTTTTCTATAAACGTGTTTAGTTTTGATGAAATTTGAGCAATTTCATCTTCGGTAAACGAACGGTTTGCTTGATATATCCAGACTCTTGAGGATTCTGGTAATGTATTAAAATCTACTAACATTGTATAAATTGTGAATTTACCTAAATTATAATTCTTCAGAATTTGCTATAAGTTCAGCAATATCTAAAACGCTTATTTCGGCTTCTTTTTCTTTAGCTTTTACACCATCAGTCATCATTGTATTACAGTACGGGCAGCCCGTTGCTATGATATTTGGTTTGGTTTCAAGCGCATCTTCGGTTCTTAACACATTAATATCTTTATCTCCTTTTTCAGGTTCTTTAAACATTTGTGCACCACCAGCTCCACAACACAAAGCTGTTTGTTTGTGGCGTTTCATTTCTATTATTTCAGCATTCGTATTTTTTAATACATTTCTAGGTGCATCAAACTCATTGTTTGCTCTACCCAAATAACACGGGTCATGAAATGTAATGCGTTTGCCTTTATACAAGTTACCTTGTAGCGTTAAACGGCCTTCTTGTATTAGTTGTTGAATAAATTGCGTATGGTGCAATACTTGATAATTACCACCTAAACTTGGATACTCATTTTTTAAACAGTTGTATGAATGCGGATCGCAAGTTACAATTTTTTTAACCTGGTAAGCGTTTAAAACTTCAATATTCATTACTGCTTGCATTTGAAACAAAAACTCGTTTCCGGCGCGTTTTGCAACATCGCCCGTGTTACTTTCTTCGGTGCCTAAAACTGCAAAATCTACATTGGCTTTATTAAGAATTTTAACAAATGCTTTTGTTATTTTTTTTGCTCTATCATCATAGCTTCCTGCAGAACCAACCCAAAATAAAATTTCTGGTTGTTTGCCTTCGGCCATAAATTCTGCCATTGTTTTAACTATCATACTCAATGGTTTTTATTAGTTCTCTGTTTTCTTTTTACTTTCAAGCATTAAATCTTGCTTGTAAGTTTTAGCTGCTTCTAGCAAATCAGACGATAATACTTGATAAAATAAAGGTGAATTAGCATCATAATTTACAACAACCCATTCATTATTTGTAGCATCTTCTTTTAAGAAAATGGTTATTCTATCGCGCATTAAAACATTCATGCTATTACTTGATGTAAACTCTACATCCATGCCTTGAGCTTTCATTATTGGAATCATCATTTTTTTTGATTCTTCGTCAAACTCTTGTTTTTTAAAGGTCATATTCATAGCCATATCATAGGTTACAAAAGCGTAAACTAAATTGTTGTTTTCGCCTTTAAACACTTCAGATATTTTATATGAAGGAGTTTCTTTTGGTAGTTCTATTGAAAACTCATCATTACCTTCAAACGTGCCTTTTATAATTGGTAGCATTTGTTCTTTTGGTACTAAATCAAACACTTTGGGGTGTGTCATGTTTAACAAAGATTCAAAATCTTTGTTTAAAACATCGGTAAACATTTTGTCTGCCATTGCTTTAACTTCGGCCTGTTGCGCGTGCATTAACAATGGGAAAAATGCTATTAAAAATGCTACGGTTTTAAAAAAGGTTTTCATGTATGTATTGGGGTTGTTTGTTTATTCGTCTTTCCAGTTTAATCTGTCCATTTGGTTATATGGCCAAGGGGCGCCGTTGTTTTCAATGTTAGTCATCATATTATTTAATTCAACGGGCGCTGCACTTTGTTCCATTACTAGGTAACGGCGCATTTCTAAAATAATTGATAATGGATTGATGCTTACAGGACATTCTTCTACACAGGCATTACAAGTGGTACATGCCCAAAGTTCTTCGTTTGTAATATAATCACCTAAAAGTTGTTTTCCGTCATCTTTAAATTCGCCATTGTTAGCGTCAATATTTTTACCAACTTCTTCAAGACGGTCTCTGGTATCCATCATAATTTTTCGTGGCGATAACTTTTTACCTGTTAGGTTAGCAGGACACGCCGATGTACACCTACCACACTCTGTACAAGTGTAGGCACTTAAAAGTTGTACCCAATTTAAATCTTGCACATCACTTGCTCCAAATTTAGCTGGCATTGCTGGTTCAGCGCCTTCTGGTGGTGGTGCAAAAGGGTCTACGTTAGGGTCCATCATCATTTTAACCTCTTTTGTAACCGCCTCTAAATTATTAAACGCTCCTTTAGGTTTTAAGCTACCATAATAGGTGTTTGGAAATGCTAAAATTATATGAAGGTGTTTTGAGAAATATAAATAGTTTAAAAATATTAAAATACCCACTATGTGTAACCACCAAGCGGCTCTTTCAATTATGTGTAATGTGGTTTCTGGCATGCCATTAAATAATGGTGCTATAAATTGACTAATTACGTTACCGTTATTCATGTTTTGGAAGGTAACATCGGTAGCATTCATTACTAAAAATAGTGTCATTAATACCATTTCAAAATAGAGAATGAAGTTACCGTCATTTTTAGGCCATGTGGTCATTTCACTTTTCCAAAAACGACTTAGTTTCATAACATTTCGTCTTATCCAGAAAATAACAACTGCAACAAAAACTAAAAAGGCTAAAATTTCAAAAATGCCAATTAATACGCCATAAATGGGGCCAATACCCGAAAACGCTCTGTGTGTACCAAAAAGCCCATCAATTATAATTTCTAAAACTTCAATATTAATTATTATAAAGCCTACATAAACAATAATATGTAAAACACCAGCTATGGGCCGTTTTACCATTTTACTTTGCCCTAAGGCAATCATTGCCATATTTTTTAAACGTTCCTTTTTATTGTTTGAAACGTCTACATCTTGCCCCAGTTTTATGTTTCTTATTAGTTTTTTAACGTTTTTTGCAAAATATCCTATGGCTACAATTAGCAGGATAGCAAAAATGATATTTGGTAGGTATTGCATACTATTACTATTAATTTTCTTTAGAATAAGGAATTTCTTTTTTAGAAAGAATTCTAAAATAACGTTTTGGATGTAGTTTAATGTCTCTTAAAAGTTCTTCTAGCTCGCCAGTGGCACCTTCAATATTATTATACAAACCATCGTCTTTTAAAAGTTTGCCCATTGAGCCTTTTCCGCTTTCAACACTTGCTAAAATATTGTTGAAGTTTTTTAAAGTAGCTTCTAAATTTGCAACGGTAGCACCTATATTGGCGTTTGCTAAAGAATCTGACACTTTTGAAAAGTTTGCCGAAATATTATCTACATTACTAAGTGTGTTATCTAATTTGGTTTTGTTTTCTGTAACTATGTTATTTAATGTGCCAGATGTTTGCTTGAAATTAGCAAGCACCGCATTTAAATTAGCCAAACTGCTTTTTAAATTGTTTTTTGTTTGGGCATCAAACACTTCGTTTATATTTTTTAAAAGTTCTTCGGCTCGAATTAAAGTACCGCCAAGGCTTTCTTGCAATGGTGTTAATTTTTGGTTTACAAGCTCGCTTAATCCGGCTTTTACAGTGCCTTGTAAATCGTCTCCATTTTTAGCAATTTCAGCATTATCAAAAGCAGGTACAATAGCCACGGCTTTACCTCCAATTAAGCCAGCTTCATACAACTCAGCTTTACTATTTTTTGAAAATTGATAATCACTATCAACCAACAATGTTACTTTTAATTTTGCAGACCCATCTCCTTTAAAACTTATATTGGTTACTTTACCAACTATTAATCCATTTATTGTAACCGGCATTGAAGGTGTTAAACCTTCAACATTATTGTATTCTGTATAAAATGTTCTGGAATTATCTAATAAATTTTGACCTTTTAAATAATTAAAACCAAAAATTAACAGTACAATACCTGATATTACTAATAAAGCTGTTTTTACTTCTCTAGATATTTTCATTGGGTTGGTTTAGTTTTATTGATTTTGGGCTATTATTTAAGCCATAAATATAAAGGAAACTATATTGCAATTAAATACAATTTACCGTTTATAGCAAATTTAGAATAATTTTGAATAGGAAATTTTTAATTGGCTGTTGTTTTTAAAGCTTCGGCTAAACTTATTTTTTTGCCGTTTTTAAAAGCCACTATAAAACTAGATTTGTACCCTTTACTTTTGGCCTCTTCTTCAAGTTTTTTTGTAGTATCATAATTATGCGTACTACCGTAATAATATTTGTAGAGATTGCCTTCTTTAATACGCGAAATCTCACTTAAACCCTTAAAATTATAGGGTTTAGTTTCTAAAGCTTTTGAACTAGCTGCTATTTGAATTTTATATTCAATTGAAGTATTGGTAGTTGTTTCTGTAGTTTCAATTTCAGGTAAATTGGCACTTACAGAAACACTTTTTTTATTTAAATTGAAGTATTTAATATAGTTTTCAACAGCGTTGTATAAAGATTTTGTCATTAAAGCTTTTCCTTTTTTAGAATTCAAAAAATCTTCTTCTTTTTTATGTGTTAAAAACCCAAGTTCAACTAAAACACTAGGCATATATGTGTATGCTAATACATAAAATATATTTTGCTTTACACCTCTACTGCGGCGTTTAGCAGTTGTTTGAAACTCATCTTCAATATATCTGGCTAACTTTATACTACGGTCTAAATATTCTTCTTGCGCAATCATTAAACCTAAAACAGATTCTGGTGAATTTGGGTTGAAATCTTTATAAACCTCTGTATCATCTTCTAAAGCAATAACACTATTTTCACGCTTGGCAACCTCTAAATTTTGTTTATTTTTTGTTAAACCTAAAACATAGGTTTCAGAGCCGTAAGCACTACCTGTTTTTCCTGGTTGCGCATTACAGTGAATAGAAATAAATAAATCTACATCCTTTTTATTTGCTAAAACGGTTCTACCATTTAACGTTGGGTACGTATCATTTTTTCTTGTGTATAATACTTTAACGTTATCTAGGTTTTTTTCTATCATTTCACCCAAATCTAATGATACATCTAAAGCAATATCTTTCTCAGTGGCTTTATATCTTCCAGTTCCTGGTGTACCAGAATCTTTACCACCATGCCCAGGATCTATCATTATTACAAATGAATTTGAAGCAGCTTGCCCCTGTACATTATTAAAAGAAAATGTTAATACTGAAATTATAAATACGAAAAAGGATATTCTGTACGTTTGCATAAATGTTTAAACAACTAAAAAATTGAATTATTGCTTTGGTTTTTTACTGTGCAGATTTTTATTTTAAATTTTAATAAATCACACAAAAAATATATGTAATTTTGGCAATTCAAAAACCGAGCCATACTTTTACAAAAATACATTAAAAGCGTTGCATACAAACAACTTTAAAATACTTTTTGTGCTAAGTTTTACAGTGTTTATTAACACGTTAAGCTACAGCCAAGATATTCCAAACAAAGGTAAATCTATTGGCGCAACAGTGAAAGATTCTGTGGTGGTTAATATTGATAAACCTACTGAACCCGAAGCTTTAAACTCTGAAAAAATTGCAGACACCACTGTTACAGATAGTGTTAAACCTAAAGAATTACTTGAACATATTGTAAAATACAGCGCTACAGATTACACCAAATTCAACAATAAAAAACAACAATTGTACTTGTATAACAATGCTAAAATTGATTATGGTGATATGAATATTTCCGCAGGTAGTATTACTGTAGATTATGGTACAAATACAGTTTATGCTCGCGGAATTACAGATACTATTGATGGCTACATACAAAAACCAGTGTTTACTCAAGGTAGTAATGTTGTTGAGCCAGATTCTATTGTTTTTAACACTAAATCTCAAAAAGCATTAATTTACAACTCTGTTACAGAACAAGGCGAAGGCAACGTTATTGCAAGAATTACTAAAAAGGAAAACGACTCTGTTTACTTTATTAAAAACGCCAAATACACCACTGCAGAAAATCTTGAAGACCCAGATTATTACATCAGACTTTTAAAGGCCAAAATTGTACCTGGTAAAAAAATAGTTACAGGGCCTGCAGGTATTTATATTTATGATGTACCAACACCTGTTTGGTTGCCTTTTAGTTTTTTTCCGCAAAGCGAAAAACATACATCTGGTATTATAATACCAACTTTTGGCGAACAAAATGATAGAGGTTACTTTTTACAAAACGGTGGTTACTATTTTGCTATAAGTGATTATATGGATTTAGCCGTTTTAGGAGATTATTACACCAATGGTAGTTTTGGTTTACGCTTAGAAAACACCTATGCCAAACGCTACAGATTTAGAGGTAATTTAGCCTTTAGGTATGAAAACCTTATTACTAGTGAACGTGGTTTTCCAGATTATGCCCGAAACACTATTTATAACCTGCGTTGGTCTCATAGTCAAGACTCTAAAGCCAACCCAAGTTCACGCTTTTCAGCATCGGTAAATTTAGGTAGTAGCACCTATTACAGAAATTCTATAAACCAAATAAATTCTGGTAGTAATTACTTAACAAACACGTTATCATCTTCGGTTTCATACTCAAAAACATTTCAAGGTGAACCTCAAGTTAGTTACAGTTTAACCGCAACACATTCTCAAAACACCAATACTCAAACCATAAACATGACTTTACCAACATTTCAAGGTAGTGTTGGTAGAATGTATCCGTTTTCATCAAAATCGGGTTCTAAAAAAGGGATTATTCAAAATATAAATCTTCAATACAACGTGCGTGGTGAAAACAGAATTGCCACTGTAGATTCGCTTTTCTTTAAAAAAGAAATGTTTGATGATGCCCGCGCTGGGTTTCAGCATACAATACCAATTAGTACAAACTTCAAAATATTTAAATATTTTAGTGTAAGTGCTGGTGCCAATTACAATGAGGTTTGGACGTTTAAAACCATTGATAAACGTTTTAACTCTATTTTAGGTGAAGAAGAAGTTGAAACCATTAATGGCTTTGATGCTTACAGAACTTACAATTTTAGTACCAGTATTGGTACCACCGTTTATGGTATGTTTAATTTTGAAAAAGAAGGTAAAGATACCAAGCTTAAAGCCATAAGGCATGTTATGCGGCCTTCTATTAGCTATAATATTAATCCGGCTTTTGATAAGTATTACAATACATACGAAGAAGAAGTTATTACTGCCGATGGTTTAACAACCAGAGACGTTGAGTTTTCAAGGTTTGAAGATGCTATTTTTGGTGCACCAAACAAAAATTTTTCAAGTTCAATGGGTATATCTTTAGCTAATAATTTTGAAGCTAAAGTAAAAGACCGTGACAGTACAGCAACCGAGCCTAAAAAAATTAAGTTACTAAACAGTTTAAACTTTTCATCGGCCTATAATTTTGCCGCAGATTCTTTACAATGGAGTCCGGTTAGAATGAGTGGTAGCACGCAACTTTTTCAAAACCAAATGAGTATAAATTTCGGTGCAACTTTAGATCCTTATGCGCTAGACAACAATAATACACGTATTAACAAATTTAATATTGATAATGGCGGTAGTTTATTTAGGCTAACAAGCGCTAACTTAACGGCTAGTTGGTCTTTATCAAACAAAAATAAGGGTAAAGACAAAGGCAATACTACGGCCAGTGATAATCCTGAAGATTTTTTACCCAAAAACATGGATTTCTCTAATGACCAAATAAACGAATACCAAAATAATAAAGACACCAAAAAGGGTAATAATGATGAAGATGATGCACCATCAAAATTCTTCAATCATAAAATACCTTGGAATGTGCGTTTAGCCTATGCCGTAAATTATGCCAATTCACGAAGGCAAAATGAAATTTCATCGCACTCACTCATGTTTTCTGGCGATATTGAGTTAACTAGTAAATGGTCTATTGGTGCTTCATCTGGTTACGATATTAAAAACCAAGGCTTTACTTACACTCAGTTTAGGTTTCAAAGAGATTTAGAAAGTTGGAATATGAACTTTAGTTGGATACCTTTTAGCGATAGAACTTCTTGGAATTTCTTTATTGGTATAAAATCTAGTATTTTGAAAGACCTGAAATACGAAAAACGAAGACAACCAGACCAACAATTATAGCACATGAAAACTATTATAACTACACAAAATGCCCCTGCTCCTCTTGGACCCTACAACCAAGCTATTTTAAGTGGCAACACCCTTTATATTTCTGGCCAAATAGCTATTAATACGCAAACTAACGCACTTGTTTTAGAAGATATAAATGCTGAAACTACACAAGTTATGAAAAACTTAGAAGCTGTATTAAAAGCTGCTAATATGACTTTTGAAAATGTTGTTAAATCATCAATTTTTATAAGTAACATGGACGATTTTAATGCTATTAATACCGTTTATGGCAGTTATTTTAATGAAGCTACCGCTCCTGCAAGAGAAACTGTGCAAGTAGCTAAATTACCCAAAAATGTAAATGTTGAAATTAGCATGATTGCTGTTAAATAAACAACTAATGCAGCTTACTTTTTAGCATATTCAATAAGTAATTCTTTTAACTCATCAACGTCAATAGGTTTTGCTAAAAACGCATCAATTCCTGCTAGTTTAGCTTTATTAATATCGGCTTCAAAAGCACTTGCTGATACACCAATTATTGGTGTTTTGGTTTTGGAATACTTATCTGTTTTTTGAATTAATTGTGTAGCTTCGTAACCATCCATATCTGGCATATAAATATCCATAAACACCATATCAAAATCTAAAATTTTATAAAGCTCCAAAGCTTCTAAACCGTTCTTCACAAAAGTACAATCGGCACCCAAACGTTCTAATAAAAATTTAATAACCTTTTGGTTCATGCGGTTATCTTCAGCAACTAAAACATTAAATTTATTAGTTAGTATAGGCTTAAAATTAGTAGCCTCGTTTTTAATGTTTAGTGTTTTTTTAAGTTGTAAACTAAAATAAAATGTTGAGCCTTCATTCTCTTTGGTTTCTAATTTAAGTTCGCCACCCATAGCGTGTACCAATTGGTGTGAAATTGCCAAACCAATACCTCCACCTCTATAATCTGTGGCTAAAATATTTCCTTGAGATGCTTCAGCATTTTTAAAAACACGTCGTACCTCTTGTGGGCGCATTCCAACACCTGTATCTTTAATATAAAATGTTATTATTTGTTCATTATCTATACCCACAGTTTGATCTACAATAACTGATATTTTACCTGAATTAGTAAACTTAATGGCATTATTAATTAGGTTTATTAATACTTGTTGTATACGCGTAGAATCTGCCATTACCAAAAACTTATCTGTTTCTTTTGATAAAAATTTAAATTCAAATTCTAAACCTTTTTCCCACGCTTGATATTCAAAAACTTTAAACAAGCGTGTTAGGTCTAATTTTAAATCTATTGCCGTTTCATTTAATTGTAAATTTCCTGTATCAACATTTGCATTATTGGTAACCATATCTACCAATTGTAATAAGTATTTTGATGAATATAAAGCAATTTCAGCCTGCGCACGCTGGTCTGTATTTAATTCTGTTTGCATTAGCATATTTAGCATGCCCATAACAGTGCTTAAAGGTGTTCTAACCTCGTAACTCATGTTTTCTAAGTAAATAGACTTATGGTCGGCTAATTTTTCGCTTTCATTAAGCGCTGCTTTTAATTCCTTAATACGAGTTAATAAGTTTCCGCGAGTAAAATTATTTTTTAGTTGATTTTTAAAAAAGTATTGCAGTGTAAAAACTTGTATGATGGCTAAAACAAAAAGTGTTATTATTATAATTTTTAAACCTAGAAAACCATTTATAAAAGCAAACCCTAAAAAAAGGATTAAAACTATAGAGGCAAAGATTAAAAGCGACAATACCTTTTTGGTATTAGATCTCATAAATTTTAGGAGAATATTCATTTAATGTATGGGTTAAGCAAACATATTTATAAATATAGCAAATATCAAACTAATAGTACTATTAGGCTTTGTAAAGATGCTATAATTATATAAATTATTGTACTTTTATTTTAACAAAATTTAAGTAGGATGCGCATAGAATATGAAATTAAATTAGGGTTTAAAGATGTGATGATTCGCCCTAAACGATCTACCTTAAAAAGCAGGTCGGAAGTAAATTTAGAAAGAACATTTAAATTTTTACACAGTCCTTTAGTTTGGTCAGGCATACCTATTATAGCTGCAAATATGGATACAGTTGGTACTTTTGAAATGGCTAATGCTTTAGCAAATAAACAATTATTTACCGCAATACATAAACATTACACTGTAGCCGATTGGAACGCTTTTTCTGCTAATTTACCACAAAATTACACCAATTATGTAGCTGTTAGTACAGGTATTAGCGAACAAGATTCTAATAAACTTGCACAAATAATTAAGTATAATCCGCAATTAAAATTTATATGTATTGACGTTGCCAATGGCTACTCAGAATATTTTGCAGATTTTGTAAAGCAAACCCGTGAAAAATATCCTGATAAAGTAATAATTGCAGGTAATGTTGTTACTGGCGAAATGGTTGAAGAATTATTATTATCTGGTGCCGATATTGTAAAAGTTGGTATTGGTCCTGGTTCTGTTTGCACTACCAGAGTTAAAACCGGCGTTGGATACCCACAACTTTCTGCCATTATAGAATGTGCCGATGCTGCACATGGTTTGGGCGGACAAATAATTAGTGATGGTGGTTGTGCCATACCTGGTGATGTTGCTAAAGCTTTTGGTGCTGGTGCAGATTTTGTAATGCTTGGTGGTATGCTTGCTGGCCATGATGAAAGTGGCGGACAAACCATTGAAAAAAATGGCAAAACCTACAAGCAATTTTATGGTATGAGTTCTGCTACAGCTATGGAAAAACACGTTGGTGGCGTTGCCGAATACAGAGCCAGTGAAGGCAAAACTGTTGAAGTACCGTACCGTGGTGCAGTAGAATCTACTTTACAAGATATTCTTGGTGGTTTAAGAAGCACTTGTACTTACGTTGGTGCCCAACGTTTAAAAGAACTTACAAAGCGCACAACGTTTATTAGAGTTGCTGAACAAGAAAACACAGTATACTCTAAGTAATTTGTTTACCCGTTGAACCTGTTTTATCTGGTGATAATTGGTAAATAAAATTTGGTTTTAAACCCACTTCATCTCTATGAGATACGTATATAATAGCCGTGTTAGTTTCATTGGCTATTTTATTAATTAAGCTTGTGAAAATTAATGCGTCTGCATCATCTAAACCATTTGTGGGCTCATCTAAAATTAACAAAGGAGGATGTTTTACCATTGCTCTGGCTATTAAAACCAAACGCTTATGACCCGATGATAATGTTTGAAAACTTTTACTTTTAATTGTTTCTAAGCCTAAAAGCGCTAACCATTGTTGTGCTAAAGTAATTTCAGATTCATTGGGGTGTTTATACAAACCTACAGAATCATAAAACCCAGATAGAATCATATTTTCAATGCTTTCGTGTTTTTTAAAACCTCTTAGCATATCAAAGCCAAAGAACCCAATTTGCTTTTTAATATCCCAAACACTTTCACCACTACCCTTTTTATTTCCGAAGAGATAAATATTTTGATTATACGCTTTAGGGTTATCACCTGAAATTAATGATAAAATGGTGCTTTTACCTGAACCATTAGCGCCTTTTAATTGCCAAAATTCACCTTGTTTTACTTCCCAATTTATATTTTTAATTATCATTCTATCAAAATATGCTACTGATACATTTTCAAACTTAACAAGTGTTTTAGTTTTTAATCTTATTGGCTTGTGTGGTTTTGGCAAGGTGTTTATAAAGTAATTTTGGGTGTTTTTTATATCTTCAGTATGTATTAAAGGTTTTAATGTGTTTTCTGAAAAGTAAAAAACAGTATTTATAAAGCTTAAAACATCTTGTTTTCGGTTAGTAATTTGAATAATTGGTATGCTATTGCTTAATTTTTTGAATTGTGTTTTAATATTTTGTTGGGCTTCAACATCTAAATTACCAAAAATATTATCGGCTATTATATATTCAGGCTTTTTTGAAATTATGTGTTTTAATAGTGCTTTTTTACGCTCACCTTCGGATGCTTTAGCTAAACTATTTTTATTGGCTGCCGTAATAAACACTTGTCCGTATTGTCTTTCTAAATCAATATGTTCGTTAATAATAGTTTCAGAAAAAATGGCGCCTTTTAATACTTTCAAACTTGGTAATAATTTACCAGAAATTATACTATTTACTAGTAATTGTTTATCGTGTTTGCTTGATATATATATGGCTACGTGTGTTTTCAAATTACTTAATAATTAGTTATAAAAAACCTTTAAACAATAGTGTTACTGCTTAAAGGTTATAAATTTTATTGTATGGTTTTACTATAAATTTTTAGTGTGAAATGGTACTAAACCATCAATGGGTCTGCGTTCAAAATTACCAACTTTAAAACCCATTTCTTCAGCTACTTCTTTAATTTCTTTTTGAGCAAAAAAGGCTATAGAACCTGCAAAATGAACAGGAACTGTTTTAAGTTCTTCCTTGTATTGAAAAATCATATTTCTAGCAAACTCTCTTACTCCATTTTTAATTAAATTAATGGTGTAGTTTGAGTCTTTGTGCAAAAACATAAACTCTGCAAAATTTGCCAAATATGCGTTAGGGCTTGGTTGCTTGTATAAATTATATTTAATAAAATCGGCATCTAAATTATACTTAGCGCCAAAAGCTATTTTTACATTTTCTGGCATGTGGTTAAAGTAATAATCTTTAATTAACTGTTTGCCATAATAATTACCTGAGGCGTCATCCATTAATGTATAACCTAAAGATTTAACGCGTTGGTGCAACACCTCTCCATCATAATAACTACAATTTGAACCAGTACCCATAATACAAACAACAGCAGCTTCTTTTGGATGATTAATTGTTGCGTAAACAGCTGCTAAAGTATCTTCATTAACTTCAACATGAGCCTTAGGGAAAATTTGGGTTAAAACAGAAGTTAATAACTCTTTAGCGTTTTCTGTACCACAACCTGCGCCATAAAAAAACACATGTGTTACTTGTTCTATATTTTCTTTTAATTCTTTACTTTTTAAAATTGTTTTGTGAAGTTTTTTTTCACTTAAAATAGCTGGATTAAGTCCTTTAGTTCGTACTTTATCCATTAGTTTATTTCCTTGTTTATCTACTGCTAACCAATCTGATTTTGTAGAACCACTATCAACAATTAAAATCATAAGTTTAAGAATAAAAAAGCTCCGCAACCAAAAAATTGCGGAGCTTTAAAGTTATTTAAATATTATAAAGAACCAATGTGTTGTGCTAAATCAACAAGTTTAGTTGAGTAACCAAACTCATTATCATACCAAGAAATTAATTTAATGAAACCATCATTTAAACCAATACTTGCACCAGCATCAAAAACACTTGTTCTTGGTTCTGAAACAAAATCTTGAGATACTACACCTTCTTCAGTATAACCTAAAATTCCTTTTAACTCATTTTCTGAAGCTTCTTTTAAAGCAGCTTTAACATCATCAAAAGAAGCTGGATTTTCTAAACGACACGTTAAATCTACAACAGAAACATCTGGCGTTGGTACTCTAAAAGCCATACCTGTTAATTTTCCGTTTAATTCAGGAATTACTTTACCTACAGCTTTAGCTGCACCAGTTGAAGATGGTATAATGTTTGAAATGGCTGCACGACCTAATCTGTAATTTTTTCTTGAAGGCGCATCTACAACAAACTGTGTAGAAGTTGAAGCGTGAACAGTTGTCATTAAACCTTCAGCAATACCAAATTTATCGTTAATTACTTTAGCTAAAGGCGCTAAACAGTTAGTTGTACAAGAAGCATTTGATACAATTGTATCTGCATTTGTAATTTTATCGTGGTTTACACCCATTACAAACATAGGAGCATCAGCAGAAGGCGCTGAAATTGCTACTTTTTTAGCACCTGCTTTAATGTGCGCTTGCGCTTTATCTAAAGTTGTGAAAATACCTGTACAATCTAAAACTACTTCAACACCAACAGCATCCCATTTTAAATCTTCTGGGTTACGCTCTGCAGTAATTCTAATTTCGTTACCGTTAACTACTAAGTTACCGTTTTTAACGTCTACTGTTCCGTTAAATCTTCCGTGAACAGAATCGTATTTTAATAAATATGCTAAGTGTTCAACGTCTAATAAATCGTTAATCGCTACTATTTCAACATCTGGTCTTGAAGCTGCAACTCTAAATGCAATTCTACCAATTCTACCAAATCCGTTAATTCCTAATTTTAATTTTGACATAATCTCTTATTTAATAAGTGTTTTAAGTAGTCATTATATCTGACACTCGTAATAATTCTAAATTTATTTTTGTTTTTCCTTTTATGGCTTTTTCTAATGGTGTAAGTTCCATTTTACTATTTAACAAACCAACCATATAATTGGTTTTGCCTTCTAGTAAAGATTCTACTGCTTTTACACCCATACGGCTTGCTAAAACTCTATCAAAACATGAAGGTGCACCACCACGTTGCATGTGCCCTAAAACAGATACGCGTACATCATACCCTTCCATATTTTGATCAACATATTCTTTTAATTCAAATATGTTTTTACCAATTTTATCGCCTTCGGCAACTACAACAATGCTTGATGATTTTCCAGATTTTCTACTTTTGTTAAGCGAATCTACTAATCTATCTAATCCTAAATCTTCTTCAGGAATTAAAATTTCTTCGGCACCACCTGCAATACCTGTGTTAAGTGCAATATGGCCAACATCACGCCCCATAACTTCAATAAAAAACAACCTGTTATGTGAGCTTGCTGTATCTCTAATTTTATCAATAGCATCAACAACGGTATTTAAAGCGGTATCAAACCCTAAGGTATGTGTTGTACCGTAAATATCATTATCAATAGTACCTGGAATGCCTATTACTGGAAACCCAAATTCTTGATTAAACACTAAACCTCCTGTAAAAGAGCCATCACCACCAATAACTACCAAGGCATCAATATTATGCTTTAATAAGTTTTTATGTGCTTTTTCTCGGCCTTCTTTGGTGCGAAACTCTTGTGAGCGTGCAGATTTTAAAAACGTACCACCTTTGTTAATTATACCTTTAACGCTACGTGCATCTAAAGGGGTAAACTCATCATCTATCATTCCTTGATATCCTTGGTAGATACCAATACATTCTACATTATGGTAGGCACATGTTCTAACCACAGAGCGTATAGCTGCGTTCATTCCGGGTGAATCTCCTCCAGAAGTTAAAACTGCTATTCTTGTAATTTTATTTGACATATACTTTATTTGTATTTGCTTGTAAAATTATAAACAAAAACCTAAAAAACATAGCATTTAGCGCTTTTTAATACATTGTTAATACTATAACGTTTTAGTTAATAATTGTTTTATAATTACCTAAAAAACAACTAAAAAGAAGATACTTTAATTTTGTGAAGTTTGCTTGTGAGTAATAAAATCTGGCGAGGTATTTTCTTCTATAATTTCTTCTGTTGGCTTTTCTTCTTTTTTACTTTTAAATAAATTTTGAAGTAGTTCTTTAAAGGTATCAAAATCTACATTATACGATAAACCAACACCCTGTGTGTATCCAATTTGTTCTCCAAAATTTTGAATGCTATTTTCTCTATTAAATACTTTTGCTACTAGTGTACCTTCTTCATTTAATAAAAATTCTATTTGCACATCGCCAGCAACAACTGTGTTAGTCGCATTACTATCGCCAATAGGTACACCTACTTTACCGTTTATAAGTACTCTGTCACTAATTTGGGTTTGTAACGTAAGGCCTACTCTATCATTTGTTTGATAATCTGGTCTGTTTTGGCCAGCTTCATAATTTAAACCTAAGTTAATTTTACCATCTCCGTTTGAAAAAATACCGTTTATAATACCGTTAAGCCTTTCGGCAATGGTACCAGAGAAATTAAGTTCATTTAAACCTCGTGAAAACGAACCTGTAGATATTAAGTACAGTGCTTGGTTTTGCATATCTTCTGGGGAATCTAACCTGTATTGCAGCTCAGATTTTACTGCTGAATTTACATTTGGAAACTCAAAACTAAACTCTGGGTCTGGTTGTTCAAGCTCACCTGTTAACGCTATATTTAGTTCTACGGGAATGCTGCGGTTTATAGGATTATCAAGTAACGGCGATGGATTTGCTTGTGTTTTGTATATGGCTAGCATATCTATTCTTGCTTTTAACGGGTCTCCTTCCCAGTTAATAGAACCACCTGGTTGCACTATAAATTGTTTTTGTACTAAACCTCCGTAAGCAAAATTGTAAACACCTTTAAATACCGAAAAATCTCCCCACATATCAAACTTACCGTTAGTATTTATTTCAACTAAAATACCACCACGACCATTTCCTTTTAATGAGTGGCCTGTGCTTTTATCTATTATAATTTCTAGGTCTGCATCTTCTGTAATATCAACATCAAAATCTAATTCTAACCCTTTTATATCATCAAAAACATAAGCTTTATTTTTATTTTTGGCTTCTTTTTCTTCTTTTGAAACTAGCCTTATAAAGGTATTATCACCAAATGATTCGGTATCATTTAAAGGAATTTTAAATACGGTACCTGGTTTTGTTTGCGCTACAACACTTATGGTTAATTGATCTGTAGGACCAAAAATTTTAGCTTCACCACCAATAAAACCACGTCCGTAATACAAGGCATCTTCAGTTTCTTGCGTGTTTAGAACTAATAACCGTTTGGTATTAATATCTAAATCTAAATCCCATTTTGATAAATTATTATGGCTTAAAGTGCCGTTTAAAGTGCCGCCAGAATTAAACTGCGTATCGGTTAATTCAATATTATTAAAAATAAAACTTTGTGCTTTTAAGGTTACTTTTTCTTCGTTTTTAAAAGCATAATCAACATTTAAATAAGGTATTGTAAAACCGGCATTTGCTAAGGTTAAATTGCCATTTATATTGGGCTTTCTTGCATCACCAATAAGTTTTACTTTACCTGATACTTCGCCTCTAATATTAGATAAAACATCATAAAGTAAAGGGTTTAATGGCGCTAGTTTAAAATCATCAAACGTTAAATCTACATTAAGGTTAGATTGCCGCCTGTTTACAACAATATCACCCTTTGCTGTAAACGATTTTGATATGTTGTTTTTTATAGTGGCATCAACCAAATAATGCGTTAAATTATCGTTTCCGGTAATTTGTGCATTAAAATCTCCTAAGGGGAAATTATTCACTGCAAAATCATTAATTACTATGGTTGAATTAGGTAAATAACTGCCGTTTTTTTGAAGAATATCTAACTTTCCGTTTACGTTTCCTCCTAAAGATAAACTATCAATATCTGGTGTTATTTTTGCAAGATTTACGTTTTTAAAATTAAGTTTTATGTCTTTTTGAGTAGAATCTTTTAAAAACCCGGAAAGTTTAATTTCTTCGTTTTTATGATTGATTTTAAAATTATCTACATTGAATTTTGATAATGATTTATCAAACGAAATTTTATTAAACCTATCGCCTGCTTCATTTATAAACCATTTACGATTTTTTACGGTGAAATCTGATTTTTTAAATCCTAAAACAGATTCTTTATTTTCATTTATAGTGTGATAAAAACTTAGGTTAAAATTATCATCATTTCGTTTACCGCCGTTAAATTCTGAACGCATAAACAGCGTATCATTTACGGTAACATTAATTAGATTAAATTTTGAAACGTTATAAAACTTGGTATTTAAACTATCAATTTCAACATATGTATTGAATAGCGGGTTGCTGTTATCTACCTGAAGCTCAATATTATCAGCAAAATAATTATACACTTTTATTTGTGGCGATTTAAACGTGAGTTTAAACTTGGTTTCATCACTCTCAACACGGCCTCTAATAAAAGTATTTTTACCCAATTCTATTTCAGGAAAAATAACTTCGGCTATTTTATTATAAATTTTAAAGTTAAAATCTATACTTTGATTTATGTTTACTTTATGAGGCTGATAATTGGTGTAAATATGCCCAATTGAATTTTCAAAAAGCTTTTTTAAATCTTTAAATACAAAGGTGCCTTTTAAGTTACCTTCAACAATATCGGGTGATTTAAACTCAATATAACGCGTGGTATTTTCAAAACGTGATGAAATATCAAATTTCTTAAAATAATACGTATCGTGTTCGTTTTTGTAAGTAGTATTACTAAATGATATTACTCCCTTTGCATCATCTAAATTACTACTATTCATATTCATTTTAACCCTACTTTTAAAAATTGAAATACTATCTTTTTTTACAAAGTTTAGGGTGTTTAGGTTGGCGTAATCTACTTTAGCCTCAAAATCATATTTTTTTACGTCTTCAGAAAAATCTACTAAACCATTAAAGTTTAATTGTAAATTTCTGTCGTTCACAATTAAATTACCATCAAAAATTTTATTAATTACTTTACCTGCTACTTTTATTTTGTTGTATTTGTAATTGTTATAAACTACATTAAAAACATCACCACTTAGTTGGGTGTTTAAATTTTCGGTAATAAAACCGTTGCCATTCACATCAAAATTAAGCGAACCTATGCCAATTTTGGGTTCGTCTAAAAAAGTACCAAAATCAAAATCTGTTAATGCAATGTTGCCTTTGTATGTGGCGTTATCAATATCGTTTACTTTATTTATTTCAAGGTTAGAATCTATTAAACCAATATCGGTATCAATTTGTACATCGGCATTTATAAGTGTTGATGTTATTTGCGTATTTCCTACTATTGTAAAACGCCCCAACCTGTCAAATGTTGATGGTATGGCATCACCAATTACGTTGGGTAACAAAGCGGTTAAATCTTGATATGTAGAGGTTAGGTTTGAAAAACGCCCATTCATGTAAAAGTTGTTTTCTTCACTATTAAATAGGTTTTCAAAAGCTATATTACCGCGTATTTTGGTGCTTTGGCTTGTACTTAAATCTAAATTTGTGGCTTTTAAGTTGTTTAAAGTTCCTGAAACATTTGTACTAAACAAGGCTCTTTGAGTTTTTCCAAATTCGTTGTAAAGAATATTTAATTCATTTAGTAGAATATTTGAGTTTGTAAAGTTGGCATTTATTTGAACTTTATCTGTAAAGTATTGTAAATCTTGGCGGTTGTAGGTAAATTTAATGTTACCGTTTAAAACAGATTCTGGTGTTTTTAGCAATAAATCATCAAAAGTCATGCTGGTTAAAGTATACTCAAAATTAGTCATCATATCTTTAACCACTAATCCTCGGCTATCAACAAACGATAGTTTATTTATTCTGGTACTAACATCACTTCCTTTTATTAAAAAATTGGTGCCGTTAATATTTAAGTTTGAAAAATCTAACCGTTTTGGTGTTTCGCGGTTTTCATCAATAAGTCTAAAAATACTGTTATAAATTGATACATCACTTGAGGACAAAAGAAAAGTGCCATCGCCTTTTTTAGGATTATCGCCTTCTAATTTGGCTATGAAAACATCCAAATTAGTATCTGTTTCGCCTTTGTAGGTTTTAATATTTAATATTAAATCTATTATATCAATATCACCAAAGGTCATTTTATTGTTAACTAAATTTCTAAAACTCAAAATAGAAGTGTTTAGTTCTGCAATACTAATTAGGGTATCTTTTTTATAATCTTCAACATAAATATTTTTAAATTCTACATCGCCATTAAACTGTAAACCAACTTTTTCAATATTTATTTTTGTGCCAAACTCTTTATTGAGTTCTTTAGTAGCGTAATTACCTAAGCTTGTTTGAATTGAAGGAATAGAAAACACCAACACCAAAATGATGAACAAAAGCAGGAAAATACCCGCTATTTTTAATGCTATTTTAAGTGCTTTTTTGATACGCTATAAAATTATTGATATTATTAAGAATAAACTATTTTTGTGCTTACGTTTATTAAAATAGTTTTAAACGTTTATTAATGCCAAAATTAACAATTATTGTGCCTAATATTTATTAATGGATTCACAAAATATTTACATTCTAGGAATTGAGTCATCATGCGATGATACCGCTGCTGCAGTAATACATAACGGAAAAATTTTAAGCAATGTTATTGCTAACCAAAAAATACACGAAGCTTACGGTGGTGTTGTGCCAGAATTAGCCTCTAGAGCACACCAACAAAACATTGTGCCCGTGGTGCACCAAGCGCTTAAAAAAGCAGGAATTACAAAAAAAGATTTAAACGCTGTAGCCTTTACGCGTGGCCCAGGTTTAATGGGTAGTTTGCTTGTGGGTACATCTTTTGCTAAATCTTTGGCCTATGGATTAAATATTCCGTTAATTGATGTTAACCACATGCAAGGGCATATTTTAGCGCATTATATTGATGAAGAAGGCTTTGAAAAACCGCCTTTTCCGTTTTTAGCCATGACAATTTCTGGCGGCCATACTCAAATTGTAAAAGTGAACCATTATTTTGATATGGAAGTTATTGGTGAAACCATTGATGATGCTGTTGGTGAAGCTTTTGATAAAAGCGGAAAAATTTTAGGTCTTGGCTATCCTGCGGGTCCAGAAATTGATAAACGTGCTAAACTTGGCAACCCAAAAGCCTTTAAATTTACTAAACCAAAGGTTGATGGTTTAAACTTTAGTTTTTCTGGTTTAAAAACAGGTATTATGTATTTTATTCAACGTGAAACAAAAGAAAACCCTAATTTTATTACAGAAAATTTAAATGATATTTGCGCATCTATTCAATACACTATTATTGGTATTTTAATTGATAAACTGAAAAAAGCATCAAAGGAAACCGGTATAAAACATATTGCTATTGGTGGTGGTGTTTCGGCTAATTCAGGAATTCGTCAGGCTTTAAAAGATGGCGAACAAAAATTTGGATGGTCTACCTACATACCTAAATTTGAATACACCACAGATAACGCTGCAATGATTGCTATTGTTGGGTATTTAAAATATTTAGAGGGCTACTCAACACAACAAAACATTATGGCTTCTGCCCGATTAAAAATATAAAACACTTAATTTTAAAAACCCCAAATTACATTATGAAAAAAACATTACTTATTTTACTATCAATTATTATTTCACAAACGCAACTATTTGCACAAAGTACTACCGAAAAAGAGCTTGATAGTATTGAAACACCCCAGCAAATTGAACGTTATTTAGCTACTAAAAACTCTAAAAAAAATAAACTTATTACGTTTAACCAAGAAAAACACAAAACCATATTAGCTAAAGAACTTTTTAAATTAGGAACAGGTAGAACAAAAACAGTTGAAAACGAATTTGAAAAAACGTTTTACAAAGTAGTTGCTAAAAAAAGTAAAACGTATTACCGTGCTTCATATATTTATTTAGATGGTTCAAAATACACCCTTAAAAGTATAAATGATTTAAGAAAAAATATCATTGGGCGCTACAATGCCGGGGCAACTTTTAATTTTTTAGCCAAACAATATTCTATGGATGATAATGCTAAAAAAGGTGGCGATTTAGGTTGGTTTACAAAAGGCGATTTACACCCAGATTTTGAACAAGAAATTTTAAAAACCAACCATACTATTGGTGAAGCTTTCACACTAGATATTCCATCACAAAACTGGTTTTATGTAGTTCTTTTAACTGAAGAACCTAAAGAAATTCCAGAAATTGACGTATTAAAAATTGTAGAGCCTAAAGCTTAAATATTTTTTTTGAAAAAGCGTAATATAAAATTAAACTTTAAATAACGCTTAATATTTAAAATAGCTTCAATTTTATACAAATAAATTGATACTATGAACAAACATAACAGCCGAAGACATTTTCTTCAAAAAGCACTATTTGCAACAGGTGGCATTATTTTAGCTCCTAATTTTATTAGTTGTAAAAGTGATGACGATTTAGGTTTTAATTTTGACACCACTAACTTTACCACTACAAATTTTAAAGAAGGTGTTGCTAGTTTTGATCCATCAGATTCTAAAGTAATTATTTGGACACGCTACAGTGGGCCAACGCAAGAAATTGTTTGGGAAATAGCTTCTGATGTTAACTTTAAAAATAAAATTAGAGATGGTAAAGTTACAACAGATGCCTCTAGAGATTTTACTGTTGCTATTGAAGTTACACAACTAGACGAAAACCAAAAATTATACTACCGTTTTGTTAATATTGAAGATGAAGAAGTATCTGTTATAGGTGAAACCATAACATTACCCAAAGATGCTTCTAGTACAAAATTAGCTGTGTGTTCTTGTTCAAATTATCAAGCTGGGTTATTTAATGTTTATGATGCCATGGCTAATTCTGAAGCAGATATCATTATTCATTTAGGCGATTATTTTTATGAATATGCCGCTGGCGGATATGGCGCTACAGCAGAAAATGCCAGTTTAAACAGGTTTCATGAACCAGATAAAGAAGTTATTGCTTTAGAAGATTACAGAACACGTTTTAAACAATATAGATCTGATGTTTCATTGCAATTAGCGCATCAAAAAAAACCTTTTATTTGTGTTTGGGATGATCATGAAATAGCCAACGACACCTATAAAAATGGTGCCGAAAACCATGACGAAGCTACTGAAGGTAGTTTCGAGGTTAGAAAACAAAATGCTTTACAAGCATATAGTGAATTTTTACCTTTTTCTAGATTACAACAAGATGATAATAGTTTAATTTACAGAAACATAAATATTGGAAATCTTGTTAACCTCATAATGCTAGATACCCGATTAATTGGTAGAGACAAACAACTTGATATTTTTAGTTACTTTGGCACTTCTGGTTTTGATGCTGCTTCATTTCAAACAGATATAAGCAACCCTAACCGAAGTATTTTAGGCGCAACGCAACGCAACTGGTTACTAAACCAAATAAGTACTAGCAACGCTAAATGGCAAGTTTTAGGGCAACAAGTTCTAATGGGAAAAATGTATGTTCCTGCAGAAATGCTTACTGCCTTTGGCGCTTCAAATTTTGTTGAAGTGCTAACAGAACTGGTTACTATAAAAACCAGACTTTTACAAGGAGACCCAACATTAACTGAGCAAGAAAAAGCAAGAGTAACCACTGTTTTACCTTATAATTTAGATGCTTGGGATGGTTACCCTGCAGAACGCGAAATTATTTACAATGCCCTTAATGGTAAAAAAATAATTACACTTGCAGGTGATACACACAATGCTTGGAGCAACACGTTAACAACCGCAACTAACACTGAAGTTGGTATAGAATTAGCAACTGCCGGCGTAAGTTCTCCTGGTTTTGAAAGTTTTATTGGTACAGACCCAACTACAGTGGCTAGTTTTGAGCAAGCTTTAACTGTTTTAATTGATGGTTTAAACTATTTTGATGCCTCAAGGCGCGGGTTTTTAATGGCCACATTTACTAGTACCGAAGTAAAATCTGAATGGATTTTTGTTGATACTATTTTATCTTCAAACTACAGAACCCAAATTGGTAAAACCATTACATATTCATAATATAACATTTTCAAATAGTTAAAAAGCTGCGTTTAGTTTAACGCAGCTTTTTTGTTTTTCTACTTTTATAAAAAACTTATCATTTTTAAATACCTTTGCGTAAAACAAGGCGTTTTAAATGCAACTATTTTACAATCCTGATATTACCGAAACTACCGCACAAATCATTTTTCCAAAAGATGAAAGCAAACATATTGTTAAAGTTTTAAGAAAAAGCAGCGGCGATGTTTTAAACATTACAAATGGTAATGGTTGGTTGTTTAAAGCCGAAATAACAATGCCCAATACAAACAAATGTATTGCTAATATTATTTACAAAGAAAAACAAGATAAGCGCCCTTATAGCTTGCACTTAGCGGTAGCACCAACCAAAATGAACGACCGCTATGAGTGGTTTTTAGAAAAAGCTACAGAAATTGGTATTGATAGCATCACGCCTATTATTTGTGAACATAGTGAGCGTAAAATAATAAAGCCCGAGCGTTTTGAGCGTATTTTACAAGCAGCCATGAAACAATCTTTACACTGTTACATGCCTAAGCTTAATAACGCTGTAACGTTTAAAGATTTTATTACTCAAAATTTTGAAGGCAAAACATACATTGCTCATTGTGAAGAAACCGATAAAAAATCACTTAAAAGTGAACTAAAACCAAATGAAAATATTACTATTTTAATTGGTCCTGAAGGCGATTTTAGCTCAAAAGAAATTGAAATGGCTTTAGCAAATAAATGTATTCCAGTAACTTTAGGAAACACAAGATTAAGAACAGAAACCGCTGCTATTGTTGCATGCCATTCTGTTGCTTTTGTTAATGAATAACTATGAAAAACCTACTACTACTTTTAACAATATCATTTTCAATTTTACAAGTAAACGCGCAAGAACTTGCCGTTTTAAAATATAGTGGTGGTGGAGATTGGTACAGTAACCCAACCGCACTGCCAAACCTTATAAACTATTGCAACGCTCATATAAACACCCAACTAGAAACCAACGTACAAAATGTTGAAGTTGGTAGTACCGATATTTTTCAGTACCCGTTTGTACATATGACGGGTCACGGACATGTTTTTTTTAGTGATGATGATGCCCAAAACTTAAGGAATTACTTAACATCGGGCGGTTTTTTGCATATTGATGATAACTACGGTATGCAACCATTTATAACTAAAGAATTGAAAAAGGTATTTCCAGATAAAGAGTTAGTAGAATTACCTGCTAATCATAAAATCTTTAATAATGTTTATAATTTCCCAAATGGTTTACCTAAAATACATGAACATGATGGTAAACGCCCACAAGCTTTTGGTATTTTTGAAAAAGATAGACTTGTATTATTATTTACTTTTGAAAGCGATTTAGGTGATGGTTGGGAAGACGAAGCCGTACACAATGACCCCATTAATGTTAGAGAAAAAGCTCTTAAAATGGGCGCAAATATTATTAAATATGCTTTTGAAAACTAACATTAAAAGTAAACTTAAAACCCAAAAACCTCTTGCAACTCACCCACTACAATACCAACTTTACAAAACATACATTTCCGGTTACAGTAGTTTGTAACAATGTAACCAATGCGCCTAATATTGGAAGTTTATTTAGAATTTGTGATGCTTTTGGTGTTGAAAAACTCATACTTTGTGGTGAAAACATTCCGTTTGGGCGTAAAATGACAAAAACATCCAGAGCTACCGAAAAATCAGTGCATTTTGAAATACAATCAAATGCCACTAACACCATTTCAACATTAAAAAAAGAAGGTTATCATATAATATCTTTAGAAATAACTAACAGTAGCCAACCATTGCATACGTTTAATTTTTCCGAAGTAAAAAAACCAATTGCTTTAATTATTGGCGATGAAAATTTTGGTGTATCAAATGAAATTTTAGCCATGTCTAACACCACCATTCATATTAACATGTTTGGGCAAAACAGTAGTATGAATGTTGTACAAGCCACAAACATAGCGCTTTATGAAATTACCAAGCAGTTATTGTAACATTTTTTGTGCTTAAAAGTCTTATTATTATATATTTACTAAATGAACTCTAAATTAATTGCCAACGGTATTTTACGTGCTATAGCCATAATTTGCGGTGTGGTTTTGGTACTTTTGTTTTTGTACAAAATTCAATCGGTTATAGGTTATGTTGCCATTGCTGCAGTAATATCATTAATTGGCAGGCCTATTGTTTTATTTTTAGAAAATCGGCTGAAGTTTAAAAACACCATTGCTGTAGTAGTTACTATGGCGCTGCTTTTAAGTATTTTTGCGGGTTTAATTAGCTTGTTTATTCCGTTAATAATAAAACAAGGTCAAAACTTATCGCTTTTAAACATCAATGAATTACAAGGTGATATTGAAACGCTTTACGCTGAAATTATTACGTATTTTGATTTACATCAAATTGATGTTGAGCAATCATTAAAAGATTCTAACCTATTTTCAAAGTTAGATTTCTCGGTAATTCCTAACTTTTTAAACTCGGTAATTAGTGGTTTAGGCAGCTTTAGTATTGGGCTTTTTTCGGTATTATTCATTTCGTTTTTCTTTTTAAAAGACAGTCGTTTGTTTGAAAACAGCATACTTACACTAATACCAGATAACAAAGAAAACCGCTGGAAAGCATCTTCAGAAAAAATAAAAGATTTACTATCTCGTTACTTTGTTGGGCTTATTTTTCAAATACTTATTTTGTTTATTATTTACATGATTGGGCTACTAATTATTGGTGTTGAAAACGCTGTTGTTATTGCTTTTTTGTGTGCGTTACTAAACTTAATACCCTATGTTGGCCCATTAATTGGCGGACTTTTAATGGTAACCTTAACCATGACAAGCTCACTAGGGCAAAGTTTTAGTGACGTTATATTACCTAAAACACTTTGGGTATTACTTGTAATTGCCATTGGCCAATTGGTTGATAATTTTGGTAGCCAACCAATAATTTTTTCAAAAAGTGTAAAATCGCACCCATTAGAAATATTTTTGATTATTTTAATTGCTGGTATTTTATTTGGTGTTTTAGGTCTCATAATTGCGGTACCTGCTTATACTGCTATTAAAGTAATTTTAAAAGCCTTTTTATCTGAAAATAAAATAGTTAAAAAACTTACAAAAGATTTATAATTACTATTGAATTTAGCCATTTTAAATACTGTAGTTCAAGAATTCATTTCAGAAAATCTTCAAACAGATATTAACACAATACTACTAAAAGGTACAAATTTTGAAGCTGTAAATACTAAAGAAATTGTTGAGCAAATTGAAGCTAAAACGCGTTGCAAAACCAAACTTAGTACGTGGTTTAATACCGCTAGTATTTTTTACCCAAATAAGTTAAATATTGAGCAAACATCATCAGAAGCCACAGCTAAATATAAAGCTGAATTAATTTCGGGCAATTCTATAATTGATATAACCGGTGGTTTTGGGGTAGATTGTTACTACTTTTCTAAACACTTTGAAACCGTTACGCACTGCGAAATAAATGAAAATTTATCAAAAATAGTAGCGCATAACTTTAAGCAACTGCAAATAAAAAATATAATTACGGTTAAAACCGATGGTATTGCGTTTTTAAAAACTGAGCAAAAAACTTATGATTGGATTTATATTGATCCGTCTCGCAGGCATGACAGTAAAGGCAAAGTCTTTTTTTTAAAAGATTGTTTACCTAATGTACCAGAACATTTAGAGTTACTTTTTAAAACAGCAAAACGCATTCTTATAAAAACATCGCCTTTGCTAGATATTTCAATTGGTATTAACGAGTTAAACCATGTTAAAACCATACATGTAGTTGCTGTAAATAATGAGGTAAAAGAACTGCTCTGGGTTTTACAACATAATTATAATGAAGCTATTACTATTGAAACGGTAAACATAAAAAAAGACAAAAACGAACATTTTAATTTCAAAATAAACACATTACCAACTGCTAAATTTAGTAAACCACTTTCTTTTTTATATGAACCTAATGCCGCTATTTTAAAATCTGGTGCTTTTAATGAAATTACCCAACAATTACCTGTTTTTAAATTACACAAACATTCACATTTATATACTAATGAAACCGTTTTAAAAACCTTTCCCGGGCGCATTTTTAAAATAGAAAATAAAATAGCTTACAACAAAAAGGTTTTTAAAAAACTAGGCATATCAAAAGCGAATATTACCACCAGAAATTTCCCTGAAACAGTACAACAAATACGTAAAAAACTTAATATAAAAGATGGAGGTGGTACCTATATTTTCTTCACAACAGATATTGATAATAATAAAATAGCATTACTTTGCAGCAAAGTATAAAAGCAGAATGACGGTTAACGATTTAGAAGGCACATACAACATTATTGGAACTAACCAAAATGAAACGAATATACAATACAAAGGCACACTAACGCTTACTACCGATGACTATAACAGAGTTATCGCTAAGTGGCTTATTAATAACCAACAAAAACAAACAGGATATGGCTTTTTTAAAGACCATATTTTAGTTATTAATTTTGAATATTTAGGAGTTGATAATGATACGTTTAAAGGTGTAGTAGTTTATAAGTGCTTAACCAAAGATATTTTAGAAGGATTTTGGTCTGAAACCTATGGAGATCCAAACTATTTAGGAACCGAGCGTTGTTTTAGAATACAAACAGAGCTTAATATTAATTAGCTACGGGGTTTTCTTAATTGCCTATCATACATAACAATACTGCCAGCTACGGAAACATTTAAGCTTAAAGTTGATTTAAATTTTACTAAAAAATGAGATTTTTCAATAGCTTCTTTGGTTAAACCATGATCTTCTGCTCCTAATAAATACACACATCGTCTTGGGTGATTAAAAGTCTCTAAATCTTTGGCACTCTCATCTAATTCTACCCCTACAATGCGTGTGCCTTTGGGTAAATTATTAAAAAAGTCTTCAAAAGTATTGTAGTGAAAATATGGCATTGATTTAACAGCATTGTGCGTATCGCACGCTTGTTTTGCATAGCGGTTACCAATTGTGAATACAAAACTAGCGCCCATATTTTGTGCCGAACGCCATAAAACACCCAAGTTTTCTGGTGTTTTACCGTTTAAAATACCAATTCCAAAAAACTCATTAACAAAGTTATCATTCATAGCACAAAAATATCAAACAATAACAAACTTAGCTTCATTAATTACACAAAACTATATATGCATTTAAGCTAGTTGCAATAGTCATCCAAATTAAGTAAGGTAAAATAAATAACGTATTATAGTTAAGGTCTTTTTTAAACTTAAACGTAAAATATCCTATTAATAACCAAAGCAGTGTTATGATTACTAAACCAATAGTTGTAAGGTGTTTGTTAAAAAAGAATAAGTTCCAACTTACATTTAAAACCCATTGTAAAGAATATAGAAGAATTAGTTTTTTATCAAAAAGATAAAATTGAAAGCTTAGTTTGGTCATATAAAGCGCAAATAAAACCATTATGGTAGTCCATGCTGCACCAAAAACCCAACCGGGTGGCGTCCACGGAGCTTTATTTAAATTTTGATACCAAGAAGTTTGTGGTCCGTCATTCATCAATAAAGTACCAATGTACAATGCCAAAAAATTAGCAATTAAAAAAATAATAAAACGTACTAATGGCTTATTCATAACAGATTATTTTATTAAGATTGTATCTATAATAAGTTTAAAACTTTCATCTTTTTTATTTCCTATTAAAAATGCCATTTCTTCAATTTTATTAAATGAAAAGTTAGGAAAACTAAGCTTTTTACCTCTTAACGATGGATAAAAATCATTGAGAGACAAGGTTATTTCTTCCCATTTGTTTGAGGTTTGAAAAGTATGAATATACCAATAATTTTGTTGCGCGTTAGATTTTATTCTAAACTGATATTTTTTTCCGTCACCTTTAACTTTTAAAACTATTTTAGAATGACTTTTATCAAAATTGATGGATTCTGTATGTCTTGTCATAGCAAAACCTCCATTATTTTTGGTAGAAACATCTCCAGAAAATAAAGCATGACCATCACTAGTTAAACTCATAGAAGAATTTGATAGCCCTCCCATAACAACATCATTAGTAATATTCCATGATTCTATAGGGTATGAATTTGAAAAATCTGCTATCATAACATGTGTTTGTATAATTAATAAATTTAAAAGATAAAGGAACATCATATTATTATAACTTTAAACTAACAATACCTGCGTCTATTGGGAAAACTTGTCCTGAGATAGCTGCAGATGCATCTGATAACAAATAGTCTGCTAAACTCGCAACATCAGTAGGTTGTAAAAAGGTTTTTAATGGATGTCTATTCTCCATGTTTTCTTTTTGTTTGTCGTTTCTTAATAGTTTGTCTGCTAATGATGTTTCTGTAACAGTAGGTGCAATACAATTAAAACGTACCTTGGTAGCAAATTCTCCTGCCAGTGATTTTGTTAAACCTTCTACGGCAGATTTACTTGCTGCAACACTTGCATGAAAAGGCATTCCTAACTTAGTAGCCACCGTACTAAACAATACTACACTACCGTTGTTATTCTTTAAATTATTAACATATTTTTGAATAACCTTAACAGCTCCTAAAACATTAATCTCAAAATCAGCTCTAAAATCATCTAAACTTAATCGGTTAATAGGTTTTAAATTAATACTACCTGGACAATACACTAATCCATTAATTGTCGATTCTATTTCTGGCAGCTCATCCTCTAAAACATTTACGTTGTAATTGGTAACATTAGCATGTGATATTGCTGCTGTTCTACTAATGTTAATAACCTTATGAGTATCTTTTAAGCTATTTATAATGGCAGCCCCAATACCTTTACTTCCTCCTACTACTATAATTGTTTTCATATTTTATCTTTTAGATATTTTATTATTAGATATATTTCTTTGTCTTGAACATTTAAAACGACCTTTTATAAATGCTCTTTTAGCTTCATGTTTTGTAGCTCTACCTTGAACTCTTTTGCGCCACATTCTAAAACTAGAGGGCTTCATTTCTCTTCGCATTAAGTTAATAACCTCCTGCTCTTTTAAACCAAATTGAAACTGAATAGCATCAAAAGTGGTTCTATCTTCCCAAGCCATTTCAATAATTCTATCAATTTGTCTATCCGTCATAATAATCTAGATTTAAATATTCATTTTTATAATCAATCATTTTTGAAATGAATTTTTTATTCTCTGAATAATTCTTGTTTTTTAAAAATTTTATGAAACTTCCTTCGGCATGAATGCTGAAAAACGAAGCATTGTAAACTACTAATTTGTGGTAAGGAATACACCAAGAAAAACGCTCTAGCCTGTTAGTAAAATGAACTAAAATACCTTTTGGACGCATTTCTATATTTCCGTAATTTAATTCTGAAAATTGAACTTTATTTGATTTTAATTTCTGACTTACTTCAGCAATAATAAAACGACTAGAACCTACACCATTCAGTTTAACTTTATTTAGTAATGAGAATGGTTTACCTAGAAATTCTCTACTGTAAACTAGAAAATCTTCGTTTGTATATGTAGTATTAAATATCATTATTCATCTCTTAACATTCTACTTCTATTATCAATCGTATGTTTTTTTAAAATTCTATAGCTTTCTCTTCGTACTTCAGGATCTTTTTTCATATTCCATAAAATATCACTAGCACGTTTTCTATTCTCTTTAATATCTACAATTGGAGCTGGATAATCTTCCCCTATAATGCAATTATTAAATTGTTGCTCTAAAGGAGTCAATAAATAGGGTTCATGAATAAACGGAACTGGTAAATGAGCTAATTCAGGCACCCATTTTTTTATGAAAACAGCATCAGGATCATGCTCTTGTCCATTTTTAACAGGATTGTAAATTCGTAAATTATTAATACCTGTTTCACCTGCTTGCATCTGCAATTGTGGAAAATGAATACCAGGTTCAAAATCAAGAAATAAACGTGATAAATGATGGGTTGCCTCTTGCCATGGTTGCCATAAAATATGTGTAAAAAAAGATACTAACATAGCGCGCATTCTAAAATTTATATAACCTGTTTGTGCTAAACAACGCATAGAAGCATCTACTAAAGGAAAACCTGTATATCCTGTTTCCCAAGCAGTTTTATATGTTTCTGATATAGATTTTTTTAGCTTATGATATCCCTTATTAACACTTGCATTTTCCATAGTACACTCCATTTCGAACTTTTGAATGAAGTGCGCTTGCCATCGTAATCGAGATATAAAAGCGCTTAAGTGTCTTTTATTTTTTGATTGACCTTTAACTTCTTTGGCTTTTTGAAATACGGTTCTAATAGATACATTTCCCCAAGCTATATATGGTGATAATCTACTACAACTACTTCTAGACGCTTCTGGTTTAGATATATGAAACATATATTTTTCATATCGTTCATTAAAAAAAGAATCTGCATACTTCCAAGCCATTTTTGTTCCGCCATATTGAAAATTTACGTCTTTTTCTGTTGATAAATCTGTAATATGAAAATACTTACTTATGTTTTGGATTTCATCAATACTGATAAAGTTTTCTGAAGAAGCTTCAAAAGGGATTTGTGGTAAATACATGTAACTCTCCCACTTATCAAACCAATCTTCTCTATTTAATAAACCTCTTAATACACCATTATTTATATTTTCTATCCATTCAATAGAATTGTTTCTACAATATCTAGCGAATTCTTTATCTCTATTAAAAGTAACTTGTAATCCTGTTTCTTGATGAGAAAATACTTGTGTTACATCAAAATTGGTAAGCAACTGATTAAAAATGGCAAAAATTTCCCCAGTTGCACAAAAAACTTGCGTGTTATAGTGTTTTAAATCTTCGTTTAAATCTTGAATAGATTGTTTTATAAAGTTCCAATGACGCTCACTGTAATGTGCATCTTGGAGTAGTAAGTTTTCGAAAACAAACATAAAAAGCACTCTGTTTCCTGACTGTAAAGCATTATATATTGCTTCATTATCATGTAAACGCAAATCTCGTTTTAACCAAACAACAGATATGTTTTCTTTTTTACTCATTTATAATAAATTAAGCTGTGTTTCTTTTGTAGGATTTTCTAATTGTTCAAAAAACATAGCAGCGTTTTTAAAATGAGTTTCTCTTTTAGAATTATCCATTTTATCTAAATTGGACAATAACATATTTAAACGTGGATTTTTACTCAAAAAACTTCTGTTTTTATCCATAAAATTCCAAAATAAACCATCCCAAATTTGCTGCCATTCTCCGTTAGGATAGTCACTCATTTTTTTTATATAATTACTACTACTTATATAGGGTTTTGTAGACATTAAACCACCGTCTGCAAACAAAGTCATACCATATACATTGGGTACCATAACCCAATCATACGCATCAATAAACAACTCCATAAACCATTTGTAAACCTCATCAGGGTCAAACTCACACAACAACATAAAGTTTCCTAAAATCATTAAACGTTCTATGTGATGCGCATATCCTGTTTTTAATAGTTTTTTAATTGTAGTATCTATAGGATCAATACCCGTTGTTCCGGTATAAAATGAAGCTGGTATTTTTCTAGTATGATTCCAAAAATTCTTTGTACGTTCTTCGGTACCCTTTACTTCATAAACACCTCTTATAAATTCTCTCCACCCCAAAATTTGTCTAACAAAACCTTCTAAAGAATTAATAGGAATGTCATTTTTAGCAGCAAAATCTATAGCCTCTTCAATTACATATAAAGGCGATAATAATCCAACATTAATTAAAGGAGATAGAATACTGTGATTTAAAAAATGTTCTTTTTTTACAATAGCATCTTCATAAGCACCAAAATCATGAAAACGTACCTTAAAAAAATCTTGTAACCAATCTTCGGATTCTTTGAAAGTTGTAGGATAGTACTGGATTAAATCTACCTCACCTATATTATTTTTAAAGTTGGCATTTACATAATCTACTGCTTCTTTAAAATGTTTATTAACCTTCGGATACGTAATAGTTGGAGGTGTTTTATCTTTTGGATATTTTTTTCTGTTATCTGCATCAAAAGTCCATTTACCACCAACGGGTTCACCGTTTGTGACTAAAATATTTCTATCTGTACGTTGATTTTTATAAAATGACGTTTGAAAAAATTTCTTTTTGTTGGGTTTGAAAAATGAACTTAATTCTTCTTTAGAATTTATAAATAACGGATTTTCATAATACTGAATTGATATTTGCTCTGAAAAAGTATTTATTCTTTTCTCCAGCCAATTATCAGTAGGGTTTATTATATGAACTGTTGTTATCTCTTCATCAATAAAAAAAGAAAATAACTTTCTAACATCACTTCTTTTGTCTGAAGCTTTTACATAGGTAACTTTGAAACCTTTGTCTGCTAAAAAGCTTTCATAAAATTTCATACTTGCTCTATGGAAAGCTACTTTTTGTTTATGAAAATTATATTGACTAAAAAACAAGTATTCTTCTACTAAAAACACAGGTGTTTTTGAAGGTAAAAACTCAGTATTTTTAAATAATTGATGCGGAAATATAACAGTAACTTCATTCATAACTAAAAAAGTGTTGGTTGTAACCACATACGTTGAAAAGCACCTTTGGCATCATACCTTTCTGCCTGTAGCTGAACATTAAACTTTCTATCTCTTGGATCATTCCCTACACCTGCTACATATTGCCAATTTCCGTAGTTACTGTGTACATCATAATCTATTAACATACTCTCAAAATATGCAGCTCCAATTCGCCAATCTAAAAGCAATTCTTTAGCAAAATAAGATGCTACATTTTGCCTTCCTCTATTACTCATCCAGCCAGTTAATTTTAACTCTATCATATTAGCGTTTACAAATGGCTCTTGAGTTTCTCCGTTAATCCAACGATCTATTTGAGCTTGACTTTCTTTCCAATCATAGTGTATGTTTTTTAAACCACTAAATTTAAACAGCTTATTTTGGTGTTTTAAAGCAATAAACTTGAAATAATCTCTCCAAATAAGCTCAAAAATCATCCAGTAAGTAGATTGATTTCCTCCAAATTCATTTTCAAACTCTCTAACTTTCCAGTAAATGGTTTTTGCTGAGATGCTTCCGTTTGCTAGCCATGATGAAAATTTAGAACTATAATCTGTTCCAATAAGTCCGTTTCTTGTTTTCTTATAAAAAGCTAGCTTTTTAGTATTAAAAAAATAATCATTTAACCTTTGTAACGCGGCTGTTTCTCCTCCTTTAAAAGGAAAAGCAGTATTTACAGGAAGTTCAAATGAATCAAAGCCTAATGTTTTTAAAGATGGTACTTTAGATTCAGGAACTGATACTTTTGTTTCTTTTTTAGGGAGAAGTGAGAACCTTGATCTTACTTCTGATAATTTTTCAACCTTTTTTCTAAATATTGTAAAAACCTCTGGTAGTTTTCTGATAGAAAATGGCACATCATCTGGATGAAATAAAAACTGATCATAAAAACTATGAGTTGTTACATTTTTTGGCAAGTTTTTTAATACAGCATCTATTTGTTTGTTTTCTTCACTAGTAAACTCTTTCTGAAAAAAGAGGGCGCTTGCGTTGTATTCTAAACATACACTTGTAACCACCTGTTGCGGACACCCATAGTAAATAGAAAAAGGAACATTTAAAGATTGTAAGTTTTTTTGAAGATCTATAACCGATTCTCTTAAAAACTGTGCTCTATATTTTTCAATTTTTTTAAATCCAAACTGTGTTTTTGTAAATAATTCCTCATCAAAACAATACACTGCAATTACTTGCTCGTAATTAGCACAAGCCTGATATAAAGCTTCATTATCTTGAACACGTAAATTAGTGGTAAACCATACTATGGCTGTTTTGTTTTGCTGCATTTTTTACTACAATATTTTACATTTTCCCAGTCTCGCTCCCATTTTTTTCGCCATGTAAATGGTCGTTCGCAAACAGGACATATTTTACTGGGTAAATGTTGTTTTTTTCTACTTGTCATTGGTTACTAAAGCCTTTATCATACCATTAAAAACAAAAGCATGAAACGGCAACACCGAGAACCAATACAGGCGCCCCCAAATACCTTTGGGTCTAAAAACGGCACGTTGAAATAATTGGTTTTTAACTATTTTGAATTCTAACCAAGCCTCACCAGGCAGTTTCATTTCGGCAAATAACAATAGGCGTTTTTCTTCTTTGTCGGCTAATAAAACACGCCAAAAATCTACTGGATCACCAGGTTCTAAATAAGTATTATGCGTTCTGCCACGTCTTAAACCAACACCACCAAACAATTTATCTATATACCCTCTTATACGCCAAAGCCAATTGAAACTGTACCAACCGTTTTCTCCGCCAATAGACCAGATTTTGTTTAATGTAAAAGTTTCATCGTTAACGGGTACAGAACGTAAATCTTTAAAACATCCGTATTGCGGTATTTGTATATGTTTACTTAATTGTGAATTAAAAACACCACTACTCATGGCGTCTTTCCAACTTGAAATTACAGCATTTTGTTCTATTTTTTGAAATGCTAAAGACACTGCTTTTTTATAAGTAATAGGAAAAACACCTAAAATTTGGTTGATATTGCTTGGTTTTGCAACTACTTCAACTTTCATACTATCTACCAACGCTTTTGCCAAATTAAACGATGTTGACGTTACAAAATACAACCAGTAAGACGACATTTTGGGTGATAAAACAGGCAACGTTATTATATAGCGTTTAAAACCTCTAACGCTTGCAAACTGCAATAGCATTTGTTTATAAGTTAAAATTTCTGGTCCGCAAATATCAAAAGACTTGTTAAGCACTTTAGGGTTTAACAACGCACGCTCTAAAAACAATAATACATCTCTAACAGCAAGTGGTTGTGTTTTTGTGTTAAGCCACTTAGGTGTTATCATTATTGGTAATTTTTCAACGATGTCTCTTATAATTTCAAATGAAGCACTACCACTACCCACAATTATACCTGCTCTAAACGTGGTTAAAGCATAATTATTAGAATGTAGAGTATTTTCAACTTGTAATCTAGATTTTAAGTGTGTTGATAAGCTTTTATCATTAACAATACCGCTTAAATAAATAACCTGCTTACAATGCGTTTTATTAACTAGAGCCTTAAAATTTTGAGCACATTTATGTTCTAGATTTTCAAAATTACTGGCAGTTGTTGCCATAGAATGTATGAGGTAATATGCGGCATCAATATCTTTTGGTAAATCTGGTAAATTATCGTTTAAGAAATCTACTTTTATAAATTCAACTTGGTCTTTAAATTCAATTTCATCGGGTATTCTATTTAAATCACGCACACAACATACCAACTCATGCCCGCTTTCAATTAATTTTAAAGCAAGCCTTTTGGCAATGTAACCGGTTGTTCCTGTGATTAAAATTTTCATTTATAACTTATTTTCTAAACTTTTGGGTCTTTGGTATTCAAAACGGGTTTTTAATTCTGGAATAGCATATGCATCTAAACCATTAATTGTTGCCGTTTTTGCTTTTGAAAGATTTAAAAAACCATCAGCTTCAAGCATATCATCATTCACATAAAAACACTGTATTTCACCAACCACCAAAATGGTGTTGTTAGCTTTAATATGATATTCTTCAACATACTTTAAGCCAATTTGTACAGATGATTCATTTACAAAAGGTGCTTTAAATTCATTTTTATAAACGGGTGTTAAACCAGTAATTTCAAACTCAGACACATCTTTAGGATACTTTGCCGATGTATGATGAGCACTTTCAATAAAGGCTTCATTTATGTGATTTATAGTATAAAAACCCGTTTCTTTAATGTTTTCATAGGTATTTCTTGGCACGGTGTTAGGGCGTAAAATAAACCCCAATAGTGGCGGATTAGAGCCCAAATGAATTACAGAACTAAATACTGCCACGTTTTCTTTACAACTGTTTGAAATGCTTCCTATTAAATTTGCAGATTTGTAACCCGATAAACTATTCATTAGGTTAATTCTGTAAATTTTATCAAAACCCTTTATATCTTCGGTATTAAAAAAAATCATGCGTATGTTTTGAAATTATTTATAATTACGTTGGTTGCTTTTAAATCGTGCATTAAATTATACAAGCCAAAAAATGTTCTATTTATATAAATGAAATGCTTTGAACCGCGGTTGCCATTCATATTTCTTAGCTCTGTGTTTTTAGAATATTTAGTACCTAATTCTGTTATTTTTCCGAAGAATGTTTCATCTGAAAAATCAAATACCTCATTATTAAAAGGTTCAGTAAATAAGCTTAACATTTCATGAAACATTTCTTTGAAAAATGTGAGCTCTTCTTTGCTGTCATCTGTTCTTAAAATTTCTAACTCGTAAAGCTTTTGTTCAAAAAGGTCTGGGTTTGAAATATTTTCTTTTTTAGCCAACTCAAAATATGGCACATAAAACTCTTCTGGTACCTCTTTCATACAGCCAAAATCTAAAACTATTAATTGATTGTCTTTAGAAATCATGAAATTTCCTGGATGCGGATCTGCGTGTACTTTTTTGAGTACGTGCATTTGGTACATGTAAAAATCCCATAAGGCTTGCCCAAGTTTATTGGCTACTTCTTTGTTGGTATTTTGTTTTGTGAATTCTGATAGATGAATGCCATTCATCCAATCCATTGTAATAATTCTATCAGAAGACAAATCTTCATAATAATTTGGAAACTGTAAATTTGGTATATGCTTGCATGCATCAACAATAGCCTGACTTTGTGCCACCTCTAACACATAATTTGTTTCTTCAATTAATTTATTTTCAACTTCTTTAAAGTACTTATCGCTGTCTTTACCACGAATATTAAACATTTTAATAGCTATGGGTTTAACCAAAGCCAAATCTGTAGAAATACTTTCTGCAACACCAGGATATTGAATTTTAACTGCATATTTTTTACCATTTTTTTCTGCAATGTGAACTTGCCCAATACTTGCGCCACTAACTGCGTTTAAGTTAAAGGTGTCAAACAATTCATTTGGGTTTTTACCAAAGTATTTTTTGAAGGTTTTTTTTACTAAAGGAGCCGATAATGGTGGCACTGAAAACTGCGATAATGAAAATTGCTCAACATACGCTTGTGGTAAAATACCTTTTTCCATACTAAGCATTTGGGCAACTTTTAAGGCACTACCTTTAAGCTGTTTTAAGCCATCATAAATATCTTCAGCATTGTCTTTATTTAATTGTTCTTTAGCTTCATCTTCACCATTAACCAATTTACTACCGTAATATTTAAGGTAGTTTACACCAACCTTTGCTCCTGTTTGCACAAGCTTTGAAGCACGTTGTATTTTTGATGTTGGAATATTATCTATTGTTTTCATTAGTTTTTCATTTTTTCTTTAAATAGAAATTTACCTAAATCAATTACACTTTTAACAGGTGTAATATTTATGATATCAAAACTGGCATTTACTGATTTTTCAATAAACAAATCTGTTTTTTCAAAGCCAGCAGAACTATCATCTAACCAAAACTTAATAGTTAAAACCAATTGTAACCAAGCAGTTTCACTTAATGCTTTGTTTTGAATTTTTTCTAAACGCTCTTGCTTTACATCTAACTTTTCTATGTTTAAACCATCAATAAACTTTGTAAAACCGTACTTTAAACCTTTCAAGCTTTTCATGACTTCTAATTTGTTTTTTTGTTGGTTTAAAGCATACACTACGTAACTACGGTTGGCCGTAAGAATTTCGAAAAACGTGTAATAAAAACTTAAAAGCTGATTTCTGGCATCAAAACTTTCAAACTCATCACTTTTATGAAGTAAACCTAAAGTGTTTTCAAAAAAAACGGTGAATATTTCATTTTTTATGGTTTCAAATGAAGTAAAACTTTGATAAAACAATGCTTCATCAAAATTGTTGTTTTTACTGAATTTGTATACAGATTTTGGGTCTTCGTTGTGCTCTAAAACATAATCCATATACATGGAAATGATGTCTGTTTTTGTAATATTTTTTTTCTTTGCCATGATAAAACTTAATAGGTTAAAAAGGTAATCTACTTCAAAGATACAATATTTTGTTTAACTTATTTTTATTTTAGTTAAACAAAAATTATTTAGGCATAAGAAAATGTTATGGTTGCTTGATTTTGAAGTAGTGCTTGAGGATACATTACACTAAGTAACTTTAGTTTTAAACATAAAAAATCCCCACTTTAAGAATGAGGATTTATAATAATTTCACAAATATAATTACATTGAAACACAGGAAATTATTCTTTTATTATTCTAATTCCTGTGTAATTACTTTTTGTTAAGTATTCCGTACTATTTACATCAAAATAATCATAGGCGCTGTATCCGTAAATGCCATTGCTGTAAAATTCTGCTACATTACCACCTAAATCATAAATTTCAGCATTACCTATTTTAACAGCTTTAAAACTTCCTACGGGCTTTAATAATGACACTTTAACATCGTTTAATTTTTCTTGTAATTTTTCATAATCGCTTGGTATTAATTTATAACCCGCCCAATAGTTTATAATATTTTCTTTTGAAGCCACTTTTACGGCATGTTTATGTAAAGCTTTAGCTTCTTTTTTATTGGGTAATCTGTAAACATTTCCGGTTAAATTTGATAGCCACGTAATGTAATTTTTAGCTGTTTCTAAATTTACAACCGCTGGATAATTTTCATGACCAACTGCAAAAGTATGATTTTGTTTAAATGCTTTTAACTGGGCATTAGTTACTTCAAAACGACCAATGGACGTTGAATCTTTTTTAATGCTAACTGTTTCAGGGATTAATTTATTATCTTTTAATTCACCATATAAACCATTTTGAGATTTTACAGTTTGAAGCTTTAAAATATCACCCAAAGGACTTTCTTTTTTAAATGCTTCATTTTTAGTTTTAGGCTTCTTAAGTAAATAGGTTTCTATCCAAGTAATTTCTTCTTTCATTTTACGTAACTGATGCGTAATTTTACCTAAACCGTGTGGCTGATTAGGAAACCAAAGAAAACGCACTGGTGCTTTACCAACTTGTTGTAAGCCTCTGTAATACTCCCAACCTTGGTCTCTAGGCACTGCTCTATCTGCACTACCGTGAAATATTATGGTTGGTGTTTTAATTTTTTCAATTTCAAATAACGGTGATTTAAGTATGTAGTTTTCATTGTAAATTTTGCCATTAACATCATCCCAGGGTGCTCCACCAAAATAATGCTGATCAAAACTTACACCAAACCTACACGTTCCGTAATCTGATGTCCAGTTAACATCACCCGCGCCCGGAGCTGCTACTTTAAACATATCTGGATATTTTACCGTAAGCATGGTACTAAGTATAGCACCATTAGACCAGCCCATTGTTCCTAATTTATTTTTATCTATTTTACCAGCAGTGTGCAATACTTCTATACCTTTAATAATATCATCCATTTCTGGTACATAATAATTTTCTTTTATGCTCTCTACATGCGACAGCCCGTGGTTTGACGAGCCGTGATAATTAGGTTTTAAAACAAACATGCCTTTTTGGGCTAATAAATTAGGATAAGTGCTCCAACGTTCAGACCACGAATCTAAATCTTGACTTGCTGGCCCACCATGAATAGAAAGCATTAACGGATATTTTTTACCTTCAACATAGTTTTCAGGATAATAAAGAATACCTGTAACTTCTTCATCGTTATAGCCCTTCCAAACCATAACTTCACTTTTGGTAATGTGCTTTTTTAGTAAATTTTTATTCAACTTAACTAATTCTGCTTCATTTAAAATTTTATGTTCTTTTATATCTGAAATAAGAAAACTTGGTAATTTTGATGCTGTTGAATAGGTATAAACCATTTTTGAACCATCAATAGAAACTGCATTTACAGATACGTGATCATTCTTTTCATTTAAATCAATTTTTTTCTTTGTCCAAAAGTTATCATTCTTTTTATAGTATGCTAAACGTCTTGTTGCTTTATTTGCTAGAGAAACTATAACATCATTACCAACAACATTATAACCGCCTGCATGACCTAAACTCCAATCTAAATTTACTTTAGTGTGCGTCATGGTTTCTAAATTGAAATAATACAACTCATTAATTCCTGCGCCATTATATTTTGGGTTAGAACCATAGGCCGAAGAAAAATAAAAGCCTTTGGAATTATTGGTAAACTGAAAGCTATATGTTGGATATTCAAATTCTGCAAGTATTTTTTCAACCTTACCTGTTTCTAGGTTTTTTAAATACTGGAACGGATCTTTTTGCGCATCTGAAGCATAAGCAATATTACGCTGCATACCATAAATTAACCATTTTCCATTTTTAGATACTTTATAACTTGTTAGCGGTTTTTTATTAAATGTAAGCTTGCTTGTAGTTTTATTTTCAAGATTAAATGCATAAACGTGGTTAGGTTTCCAGCTTAAGGTATCTTCAACAATAATTACGTCATCTTTACTTTTTTCATTGGTAATTTCTTGCAACGTTTTTCCATCATTAGATTGAAATAATAATGTTTCATCATCTTTCCATTGTAAATTAGAAATTCCGTTTTTAAATTCTTTTACTTCTTGAGCTTCTCCTCCATAAATACTTAATTTCCAAAGTTTTTTGCCTTTATCTCTAGTTGATAAAAAATAGATATATTCCCCATCTTTTGAAAAAATTGGGCTGTAATTATTGTCTTTACCATTGGTTAATTGAATGGTTTTAAAAGCATCATTTTTCTTAATATCTAGTCTTGTTAAATAGATATCAGACACAAAATGGTCTTTTTCTTTAACGGCTTTCTTCTTTGTCCATACTACCATAGTATTATCTGGTGATATAGAAACAGAACGCATGTATTGAGTGTTTATAATATCTTCGGGCGTCCAAAGTGATGAATCTTTAGCGTTTTGACTGTAACTAAATTTAACCGAAGCCATCAATAAAAAGATGAGATAAAAATTTTTAATACGCATTTTATAAAAAACTGTAAGATTAATAAAGGATTTAATTGTTTTATGTAATTTGGTTAAATTACAAATAACTTTAGTAATTAAATAGGCTATTATAAGTTTTATGGATATAATAATTCTACTATAAAATTTATTTGAATTATTTATAAATCTGGTTTTAAAACATAAATAATTGACGTATTGTAACTTTCTGTGATAGCTTTATAGTGAAAGCTTGAGTAAAACAAAAAAATCCCCACTTAAAAAAGTGAGGATTTTTTCAGTTTATATTTTTCCTAAAAACAAATTAACTATAAATAAACCTCTAAAATTTTGGCGTTGTTTCCTTTTAAAATAACTTGACATATACTTGCTGGTAGTAAAACCGTTTCACCTTTATTTACGTTAAATTCATCTTCATTATAATTTAAACTAAAATTACCTTCAACACATATAAAAATCACAAATGAATCTAAAGTATTATAATCTAACTTTAACTCATTGGTTAATTCAATTATATTAGTTTTAAAGTAAGGTGAATGCACTAACTTTGCTGGTTTATTTTGAATGGTATTGTAATTTGTTTTGTAATTATTACATGCATTAAAATCAATAGCGTTTAATGCTAATTGCGTGTGTAACTCTCTTTGTTTTCCTGTTTTTTTATCTACACGTTCATAATCATAAATTCTATAAGTAATATCAGACGTTTGTTGTATTTCTGCCAAAACTGTACCAGCTCCTATAGCATGTACTCTACCGGTTGGTATGTAAAACACATCTCCTGTTTCAATTTTTTCTGTATTTAGAACATCTAATATTGTTCGGTTTTGTAGTGCTAAAATGTATTCATCTTTAGTAATTTGTTTATTAAATCCAACTATTAATTCGGCATCTTCTTCACAATCCATTATATACCACATTTCATTTTTTCCAAAGGAGTTATGACGCTCTTTTGCCAACTCATTATTTGGGTGTACCTGAATAGAAAGTGGTGTTTTAGCATCAATAAATTTTATTAAAACAGGGAAATTATCTTTAAACGTTTTATAAACTTTATTTCCAACAATACTGCCTTTATAAGTTTGCAGAAGCTTTTTTAATGTTTGCCCCTTTAATGGGCCATTTGCTACTATTGAAACGTCTCCCTTAACACCTGAAACCTCCCAACTTTCTCCTATATTGGTTTTATTTGAATTCTTTTTAAAAGTTGATGTTAATTTTTCTCCTCCCCAAATTCTTTCTTTTAAAATGGGTTCAAATTTAATTGGATATAATTGCTTCATTTGAGTTTTTGTAGGTATTAATTAATGTTATTATTTTTAAACTACTTTTAAATTTTTCAACATCAATTTTCTTATTAGAATTGAAATTGATGTGATATGCTTTATTTGGAATGATATCAAAATAATTATTTGAAAATTGCCCTAGTTCATCTGTAGTTAAGCGTACACTTTTAGCTAAGGTATTGGCTTTAAATTCAATTGTAATATTATTGCCTTCAACTTTTAAAACTGTAAAATCAATTTTAGGTTCTGGTAAATTTAAGTTTTTAGGTGTTTCAAAATAATGAATACTCTCATCAAAAACGTTATAATTATTTCCTATTAATTCGGCAATTATAAACGTTTTGTTTTTTTCTTCTTCGGAAACTAATGCGCTAATGTCTTTACTTAAATAAACTTTACTTGTATTTGCCTTAATGGTTACAGCCTGTGTAACTGTTTTAATCACTTTCCCTTCAAAATCTAAAACACGTAATTTAAGATATGCTTTTTTGTCTTTTACTTCATCTGAAACAATATGCACTTCTAATTTCTCTTTGTTCTCATAAAACATTACTTTAACTGCCTTATATAAATCTTTTACTTTGTAGTGAGCTGCTTTCCAATTACCATAATAATCAATGGTAGACCATGAGGCCACTGGCCAGCAGTCATTTATTTGCCAATATAAAGACCCCATACAATAAGGCATGTTTCGCCTATGTGCTTCAATAGCTATTTGCATGCCTCTTGCTTGTAATAACTGACTAACATATAAAAACGCCTCAAAATTCTTTGGTTTTTTATATAGCGGTTTCATGTAATACTCTATATTTTTATTGCCTATTGGGTGACGTTGATGGGATTTCATAACTTCTGAATACACATCCCAATCTTGTGGTTCTGTAAATTTTTCTACTGAACTAAACTCCGGAAATGACTGAAATCCGTATTCAGACATGAAACGCGGAATGTATTCATTAAAAGTTGAAAACGGTTCTTGCTGCCCCCAAACGCCCCAATAATGATAATCTCCCGATGTTAATGTGGCATCTTCTCCTCTTGCTGAAGTTGGTGATGACGCCCAATAGAATGTATCACTATCAAATTCTTCAACTACCTTGGGTAAAATTTTATGGAAAACATCGGTATACCCTTTCCATATCTTATCTACTACTTCTTTCCCTTGGCTGTTAAGAATCTCAGGAATCCACCCCCAATTTTTCCATGCGGTTAAATTTTCATTATTACCACACCAAAGTGCAATACTTGTATGATTTCTTAATCTTTTAACATTATAAATAGCCTCTTCTTTAACGCTAGTTAAAAACGCTTCATCTCCAGGGTACATGGCACATGCAAACATAAAATCTTGCCAAACTAGAATACCGTATTTATCGCATAGATTATAAAAAATCTCTTTTTCATAAATACCACCACCCCACACGCGTATCATGTTATAATTGGCATCTACCATATTTTTTATAATTGTTTCATAATCTGTTACCGTTACTCTTGTTAAAAATACATCTTGAGGAATGTAATTAGCCCCTTTCATAAAAACTGGTCTTCCGTTTAATTCAAAATAGAAGCTTTCTCCATATTCATCTTTATTTTGAACAACTTTTAATGTTTTGATACCAATATTCCGCTCTTCAAAAGACACAATTTTACTTTTGTGTTTTAACTCAACTTCAACGTTATACAACTTTTGGTTTCCTAGTCCATTTGTCCACCATAATTCAGGGCTTTCAATTGTGAAAGGAATTTCAATTTTGTTAAAACCTAAATTTAAGTTTATTTGTTTCTTTATATGTAAGTTTTGGTCAACCTTAATGTTTAAAATAGCATTAATTTTTTCTGTAGACTCAATTTCTAATTCTGCTGCTAAAAAAGCTTTCTTGTTTGTTAAACTTTCTTGTTTTATATAAACATCTCTTATAATGGCTTTGTTCCAAGACCGCAAATCAATATCTTTCCATATACCACTTGTAACGAGCCTTGGCCCCCAATCCCATCCAAAATGATACCCGGGTTTTCTACTAAATACGGCTACTTGTTTTTTGCCTAAGCCTCCATTTACTGACTGGTCATTTACCGCATTAGGCAAGTTATAACCTAAAGATTTGCGTTTTTCTAAACCTTTTTTTATTGGTGATTGAAACACTATTTTTAAATGATTTTCTCCTAATTTTAAATACGGTTTAACGTTTACTTTATACTCTAAAAACATATTATCTGTTTTTAATAACAAAGCGTTATTTAAATATATACTGGCATAAGTATCTAAACCATTAAATATTATTTCAAGGTTTTCATTATTTAGGGTAGCTTTATTTACTTCAAATTTTGTTTTGTATTCCCAGTTGTTTTTATCTATCCATTGTAAATCTTTTTCATTAATTCTGTAAAAAGGATCTGCTATAATCTTGTTTTCTAGCAAATTTGTATGCACAGTACCTGGCACACTGGCTTTTAACCAACTAGTATCTTTTTCTGTTTTAAATAGCCAATTATTATTTAAGCTTTTATGCGTACTTTTTATCGTTTTACACGAGGTTACTAGCCATAAACTGATAATAACTGTTGCAAAATGGATATATATTTTTTTCATAAAAAACTTTAAAATTACAAAAGCACTACACCAAAAGTTTTGTGCAGTGCTCTTAAACAAAACTAAAACTAACTATTTTTTTATAAACTTTTTAACACTTACCTCACCATTAGTATTTTGAATAGACAAAAAATATAACCCTGGTTTTATTGAAGATACATTGGTTACGTTGTTAGTAAATGTTTTTATTAAATTTCCTGATGTATTGTAAATTGTTCCTTTAATAAATTGAGTATTATTAACAAATAAATTATCTGTAACCGGATTTGGATAAATATTTAAATAAGTTAAAGAATTTTCCTTTACACTAAGTGCATTGTTATTAACTATAATATCATCAAAATACCAGACTTCACCTCCATCATTATCATTAACATTAAAAAAGAAAGTAAATTTATCATATGTAGCGGTATTAACATCTACTCCAGCTAGTGGTGAAAAATTAAGTGTAATTTTCTGCCAATTTGCATTTGCTGTTGGTGTTGCATAGGCCTCTGCCACACCACCAACGCCATCAAGCTCTAATTTAGAATACATTTGCGTACCAGAGGGTGCAATTATGCTAAACTCTAAATTGCTTAAATCTTTTAAATTTAAAGGTGTATTTATTATTACAACTGAAGCATTAGACCATGCATTTCCTTCAGGAATAGTGTATTTACCTACTGTAGCCGATGTGTTTATGCCTGTGGTATTAGGGTTAGCCACCACTTCTGGTGTGCCATTCCATGCTAAATGTTGATATTCTGAAGGGTTTTCAAAATCCACAACTGTTGTTTGAGAAAGTACTGTTGCCGTAATAAACAAACTTCCTAATAATAAACATAGTGATTTTTTAATTTGTGTAATTTTTTTACTCATAATTCAATGTATTAAGATTAATTGGATTTAGTAAAATTAACACTCAAAAAGAATATTCTATTCCTGTATTTTATTGATTACTTACTATTTAATGAAGTAATTAATTAGCCATAAACCACTAATTTTTAAGTTCAAGCATTTTTAAGGCATAACGTTTACCCAACGCTCTAACACCTTTAGAATTAAAATGTACATTGTCTTCTCTCACATCACAACCTTTAGACGAAATTATGTGAGAGGTTGGAATAACATTAGGCAATGTATTTATTATTGGATTCATACTGGCACAAAGTCCATTTTGATCTTCATGTACTAACTCACCAGCCAATAATGGTACCTCATCCGCTTTAAGATTTAGATCTTTTAGTATATTATTATAAACTGCCTTAACATATTGGGGCCAATTTTTATCATCTTTATTTGTTTCTCCTTGATGTAAAAGTATGCCTTTTATAACGCCATCTTTTTGAGCCAGTTTAGCCAGTTCTATAAAGTGTCTATACGGATTGCCACCGTAATCATTTATTTTCTTTTGAAACCAATCTTCTGGATAAGTTTTGGTGTAATTTTTATAAATTTCTTTATCAAACAATCTAATATCACTACCGCCAACAGCCACATTTATTACACCTATTTTAATACTATCTGGTAAATGTTTTACCATGGTTTTTCCAAAATAGTCGGCAGGAGATAATCCTGTATAGCATTGACTTAACGGTGGTGAAGCAGGATACCAAATATTCTTCTTTCTCAATAAATTATCACAATCTAGAGACTGAAGTACCAAAAACCTACTATTCTCTATTCTGTCTTGTTCTTCTATTTGAGCAGATCCTTCCATATTAGATTGCCCGAAACATAGATAAATATGAAAATTTGGATCTTGAGCTTTTGCTTTTATAGAATAGCTCGTAATGATTACTAAAATCAAAACGGAATAGGTAGTTTTTAAGGTTCTGAACATTATATTTTATTTAAAAGTTTTTTAGCTAAGGTTTCGAGTTCAACACCTTTAGTTTCTGGCATTAAGAATATTACAAAAAGTAATTGCAATACCATCATAAAAGCAAAAAACGCAAATACAGTTCCTGCTCCTACACTGGTTATTAAAACAGGAACTAAAGATGGTATTATGGCAGCCAATATCCAGTGTACTGACGAGCCAAATGCTTGTCCGCTTGCTCTTAGTTTATTGGGGAATATTTCAGAAATAAATACCCAAATAACTGCTCCTTGCCCAATAGCATGTGAGGCTATAAACAAAAACAAAAATCCGGGTACTGCCATTCCTTCCCAATTAAGAAAAAATGCCACTGCAACCATACCCAAAGAGATTATATACCCAAAAGAACCAATGTACATTAAAGTTTTTCTACCAAACTTATCAATCATGGTAACTCCTATAATGGTAAAAACAAGATTGGTAACTCCAATTCCAATACTACTTAATAGTGCTGCTTCTTCAAAAATTCTTGGAGCATAATATAAAAACGCATTAATTCCAGAAAATTGATTAAAAAATGCAATAAGAAATGCTAAAATTAAAGGTAATCTGTACTTTTTTAGAAAAATACTTTCATTTCTTTCTTCAGCTTTATCATCATTGCTTTCTGTAACAAAGTCATTGATATTGCCATTTGGATTGACCACTTGGAATATTTCCTTAGCCTCTTCAACTCTATTTTGAGATAACAACCACCTTGGGCTTTTGGGTATTGTAAAGGCTAAAATTGTATATAATAACGCGGGAATCGCTTCTACCCCAATCATCCACCTCCAAGCATTAAATGTAATTGAACTTAGTAAATAGTTAGACAAAAAAGCCATTAATATTCCCAGCACAATATTAAATTGATAAAGTGACACTAAACGACCTCTATCTTTTGCTGGTGCAATTTCTGAAACATAAGCTGGCGCTGCAACCGTAGATGCTCCAACACCCAACCCCCCTAAAAACCTAAAGAATGCAAAAGTATACGGGTCATTTACCAAAGCGGAACCTAAAGCCGAAACAAAGTAAAAAACGCCAATCCAAACCAGTGTTTTTTTTCTTCCAAGCTTATTTGTGGGTAGACTACCAAAAATAGCTCCAACAACAGTTCCCCATAAAGCCATAGCCATAACTACAGAGCCATGAAATGCATTCGAAGAATTCCAAAGCGCTTGCAATTCCTTATCTGCACCAGATATTACTACAGTATCAAACCCGAACAAAAATCCGGCCAAAGCCGCTGTAATAGACCAAGAAAGAATTTTATTCATTATTTAGAATAAGGTTATTGGTAGATGTATAAAACTAAAAAGCAGAAGAGAATGAGGATCACAGACCATACTCTAAAATTCTTATAGAATGGTACGCCTATTAAAGCTTTAGATTCTTCTTGATATATCTTTTTAGTCCAAATTAGCTCTTCAATTTCAGTTTTGTTATCAGGTTTAGATAACAAACTAACCACGATGATTATAACCGCACTAAACAAAAAGTAAAACGGTACTTTTAATAAAAAGTGAATATCTCCTAAAAGCTCATAATTAAAGGCTACTTTGGCAACAACCGTAACTACGGCAGCAAAGGCACCACCTATAAGTCCCCAGAATGCCCCGTGCTTGTTAATACGTTTCCAAAAAACACCTAAAAAGAAGACCGCCACTACAGGAGGCGCTATATACGTTAGCATTTCTTGATAGTATTTTAGCAGTGAATCAAATTTTGAAACAAAAGGCACCCATAATACGGCCAAAACCAATACAATAACTGAAACAATTTTACCAACATAAACTTGTTCTTTTTGAGATGTTTCCTTTTTCATTTTGGTATAAAAATCCATTGTAAACAAGGTCGCAACAGAATTCAAAAGTGCACTAAGCGTAGACGTTAAAGCTGCAACCATAGCTGCTAACATTAGTCCCAACAAACCTGTTGGCATAAGTTCTATTACCAACTTTGGATATACCATATCATTCTTTGGTAGTCCAGGAAATAAATGCTTCCCTATTACAGCAGGAAAAATGATGATAAAAATAAGTGACACCGTTAAAAATCCTACTAACAAGATACCTTTTCTACCATGGTCTATAGATTTTGCAGTAAGTACGCGTTGCACTAAAACTTGATTATTTCCCCAGAAGTAGAACCCTAAAATTGGAATTCCAACAATCATTCCTAACCACGGTACTGAGGCATCATCTAGTGGCCTAATTAATTTCATCATATAATCACCGTCAAGAAGTAAACTCTTTAGATAGTCTAAACCACCATTGTTCATGGCTAAAAATGTTAAGATAAATGTGCCTCCTAATAATAAAATGCCTTGTATTAAATCTACTTTTATTGCAGCAGAAAGCCCTCCTGGAATGGTATAAGCTGCCACTATTAATGCAAAAATTATAGATAAAGACATTATTGACATTGAGGGAAATACCAATTTCATTAATAATGATGCGGCATATAATGCACCTGCAGCATCAAGAAATGTAGACCCCATTAAAGTGATAAAGGAAAAATAATACCTAGAACGTTTATCAAAACGCTTTTCTAAAAATTCTGGAATGGTAAAAATGCCCGATTTAATGTAAAACGGTAAAAAGAACATGGCAAAAAACACCATGACCAATACAGATATTAAATCGTAGTTGAACACGGCAATTCCCGTGGAATAGGCATCACCACTTTTACCAATTAAAGTTGTACTAGAAATACTTGCTGCAAATAAGGAAAAACCAATAATTGGCCAAGTCATGTTTCTTCCTGCTAAAAAATAATCACTGGTAGAATCACTCCCTTTTTTAGACGCTTTAATTCCAAACCAAACTATGAATATAAAGTATACAACAAGTACCGTTACATCTACAATTCCTAAATTATATTCCATAAATTTCCTTTTATTATTTAAGTTCTATTGAACTAATAAACACTACACTATTTTCTTTTAAGCTTAACTTAAAACCTTCAGGTTTAAAATCTACACGCCTTGTTACTACAGGAAAACCTTCTGCATTTACAGGTCTGTTATCCTCTGAATATTCATATAGAAACAGCTCTTTCTTATGCCATTCTAAATCTGATTTAATTTCAATTGCTTTTGAAGTACTTGATTGATTTACAAAAGCCATAGAAAGTACATCTTTCTTTACAGAAGCAACGGCTCTAATACTATCATTCTTTTTTGAAAAATCAGGTTTAAAAATCTCAGAACCTGGTGAGAATGTATTACATAACAACGTCCATGTATAAGACCAAGGCCTTGGTGTTTTATCAGCTTTTAAATCACCAAATTCTTCTGCTAAAATATTCCACATGCCCCACTTTTTTAGTTGATTTTTTTCTCCTAAATCTCCAACTGTATGCATGGAATCATCTAAATCCCAAGCAATGGCACCACCTACCTCAGCAAGCATACTTTGTATTGCTGCATCGGCCATATCTACACCATAGAAATAATCATATACAAACATAGAAGAGTCATCTGGTCCTGCATATGGATCTTCTTCACCTCGTTTTCTGTTTTCATCTTTTAAAGCGCCACTGTATTTCATACCCAACTCACCTAAAACCATTGGTTTTTTAGTTTTGTTTATTTCTGAAGTAAAAGGTTGCAGATATGAGATGAAGTTGCCTGTTCTTATTAAATCCTGATCTGCATAAATATGAAAATCATATAAGCCCGTAATAGTATCTAAATCGGTTACAGTTGAGTATACCCAATCATGCGCTTTCTTTGGATGTTTTGGATGATCCCACTGGGTTACAGCATCAGGTCCTGAAAGTGTTACATACTTATCTAATCCAGTTGTTTCAAGCTCCTTTGCTAGTAATCTATAGCCTGTTTGCCATTGCTCCCAATCGCCATCAGTTGATGCCCAATAACCATTAGGTTCATTTACCAAGTTATAGTACTTAATACAAGTATATCCTTTTTCAATTATTAAATGATTTAAATATTTAGTAATCATTTTTATCCATCTAGGATCATCTGCTCTTTCAATTTCTGGAATAGATTCATCTAAATTCCATAAGCCTGGAGCACCCCATTCACCAAATAAAACTTGAATATTGCGTTTCTGGCAATAATCTAACAGTTTATAAAGGCTTTTTACCTCTTGGGTATTGAAATCTAAAATTGGATGTCCACTTTTATCTAACCCTTTATAGTATCTCCATGTTGAGACATCCATTACCCTAATAATATGCGGATTAACAAAATCTAGTCGTTTATAAAGTTCTTCCCACTTGTCATCGGTCATTAGGAATCCCCATTCTGCCTCGTTAGAGTCTGCATGCGGATACGCAGACCACTGCACACCATGACCAATAAAAGGAAAATTAAGTTTCCCAGATTCTCTAAACGAGATGGTTACATCTACCTCTTTATGTTTTTTATTTACACAATAGGTTAGTGTAAGCCCCAATATTATTAAAGCGCCATACGCTAGAAAATGAATACCTTTTTTTATCATTTTGATTTTTTCAATTCGTCAAGTAATTCATTAATGTTACATGTAGCCAGACCAATATATTTATCTGCTGCTCCATAATATACATAAAGTGTGTCATCAATAATCATATTACCTGTAGGGAAAACACAGCCTTTATAATACCCTTCAATTTCATAATCATGTTCTGGCTCCATAATCCAGTCTTCTAATCTACCAATAACTTTTGTTGGGTCTTCTAAATCTAAAAGTGCTGCTCCAGCGCGGTAATATCCTAATCCGCCATTTTCAACACCATGATAAATTATTAACCAACCATCTTTAGTTTTTAAAGGAGGTGTGCTTCCCCCAACCTTTTCTTCCCAAGTACCTTCTCTTCCTGCTATTAACATTGTACTTTCTTCTTCCCAAACCATTAAGTCATCTGAAAAACGAATCCAAATTGCTGGTTTGTTAGTACCATATGCCTCACCTATCCACTCTTTTGGTCTGTGCAACATGGCAAATTTGCCATTAATTTTTTCAGGAAATAAAATTACATCTCTATCATCTAAATTAGACGTGGTTATTCTTCCTAAACGTTTATAATTTTTAAAATCTTTAGTAATTGCTAATCCAGAGTTTGCAATGTTCTTTTTGTATACTAGCGGTGTATCTTCACCAGATTCTGGTAATAAAATAACATCGTGGGCAAACTTCCAGTATTGTCCTGGAGGAAAGGGCCTGTAGGCGTAGGTTATGTAATATTCGTTTCCAAATTTTACAATTCTTGGATCTTCAACTCCGCCCATATCAGGCCCATCAACACTAGGTGAAAATATAGGGTCATTAGACATTCTCTCAAAATTCACTCCATCGGTACTTTCAGCTAAGCCAAATCTTATGTAGTGCTCTTCATCATCACCAGCAGCTCTGTAAAGCATTGTAAATTTCCCATCTTCATACCAAACTCCGGGATTACATACTACAATGTTTTCCCAATGATTATTTGGATTTGGACTAAAAATTGGATTTTTTTCGTGCTTTTCTAAACGTATAACACCTACTTGCTGTTTTTCAATAGTTTTCATTCTATTTTATTTTTTTAATTACTTTGTTATGTTTTTAGTGAAAGTTTTAATCCATGTTTGTATATAGGACAAAAGATTCACCTTGTAATGTTATATTGACTCCTTGTTGAAAGTTTAATGCCACATTATTTTCTGATGGTACGGCAAATCCATTGCCATCTACTTCTCCTTCAAAAGAACCATCTGCATTGGACTTATAAGTATACTTGTTAGCAGTTAAACTACTTAATGCATCTGATTTTAAAACAATGTCATAAGTTGTATAATGTGAATTAACAATGGCTACGGTATATTTTCCATTAAAAACACCTACTACAGCTCTAACACCTTTTTTATTTGGTAATTCAACATTGAATATTACGCTACCAGCAGGAAAATATCTTGTTAACAATGATACAGGATAGAAATACGGGCGGATATTTTCATCTGCTCCGTTACCGGCTAACTCTTCGCCTAAAATATTCCAAAAACCCCAACGTTTAAGTGCAGTTGTTTGGTAATCTCCATTATCTGGACTGTTGTACATAGCATCATCCATATTCCAAACTAAAGCGCCAGAATAGCCTTCTCTCATTGTTTGAATTATTGCATCTGCCATATCAATGCCGTAAAAAGCCTCATATACCATCATATTAGAATCTTCTCCTGCAAAAGGATCATTAGCTATAGCTTCTTCGTTCTGTCTCTTTAATTCTGCATCAACCTCATCATATTTAAAGCCTATTTCTCCTAAAACAATTTGTTTTCCTTCTGGAGTTACTTTTTTGTAAGCTCTTAACATATCACTGAATTCGCCATTACGAACTAACTGTTGTTTTGGGTATACATGAATATCATAAAGCCCAACATTATCACCAAAATCGTTGTTAGTATTAGCTAACCATTCCGTTTGACTAGCCGTATTGAATACGGCAATATCTGGCCCCATTAATTTAACTTCCGATAAAGAATATTTAGCCATTTCTTGGAGATAAGCTAATTGTACATCTCTATAAATATCATAACTACCTTGTGTAGAAGCCCAATCTCCGTTAGGTTCGTTTATAATATTTATGGTTTTTATAACAGTGTATCCTTTTTCATTTACTAAATGATTTAAGAATTTTACAGAATTTGCAATCCAATTCATGTCTATTGTACTAACATTTCCAACAGATTGATGCCCCCATTCTCCGTAGGTTATTTCAATATTTCTACTTTGTGCATAGTCTAACATTTTAAATAATGATTTGGTTTTTGTAACCTCATCATAGGTACCATTATTATCGTAAGACCACCCTGCGTTTGTCATTATTCTTAAAAAAGGTGGACGCATAAAATCTATTCTTTCAAACATTTTATTCCAATCTGCGTCACTTAAAGTTTCTTGTCCTAACCATGTTTGTACTAAATCATAACCACCCCATTGAGCACCATTACCAACAAAATTGTTAGACACCACCTGAGAGGTTATATTTATTTCTCTATTTGCCTGAACCGTTTTATTTATCTCATCATCTAAATTATTATCATCACAGCTGACTAAAACCAGAATTAGAGAAAATAATACCGATATCATATATTTTGATTTATTCATTTTTAAAATGTATTTAACACCTGCAAAAGCATAAGTATGCAGGTGCGGTTTTTTATTTACTTAAGTTATACCACATTTTTTTAGACATGTGTGCAGTTTCTTCGTAGCTGTAGTTTTGCTCATTCCAATCAAACTGTTCTGCTAGGAACTCTAAATCTGAACTTAATGCAATTGTAGTCTCTGTTTTTACTTCTAAAGTTAAAACGAAGTTAGTACCACCACCATCAGTGATGGTAACTGTTTCTCCGTCTAAAATCCAAGTACCAGTTCCTGTTGGCACTTTTCTAAATCTGCTATTAAAATCTGTTTCAGGCCAACTAGTATCATCAGACACAAAATTTCCGTATGCGCCGTCTGTACCTGCGTTATTATCATAAGTTCCGTATGGTCTATCTTGAGCATCTTTTCCGGTTACAATAAAGGTTATTGTATTGTCTAGCTCTGTAGATGCGTTTGGTAAATAATTTGTTACCAATTCATTTTTATCCCAGCCCCAGCTTTCCCAAGTAAACAAATCTGCATACAAACCTATTTCATCAATTGTCCATGTTCCGGCAATAGATACATCACTAACATCTAAATCTATTTCTAGGTTAATTGTCCAAACTACGGCCTCACCTGCTTCAGAAGTAATTGTAATTTCAGAAGTATAATCTCCAGAGAAATCTAAGGTTTCTCCAACTGCTTTATCTGAAGAGGCTGAGAACGAAATTCCTAAATTTGTAATTTCAATTGCCGAAATATCTGCACCATTATCTTCAATTACAACCGTAACTGTTTTGTTACCTCCATCTATTGTAGCATCTCCTACTTGATTAGCAACCGTTAGCGATCTGATATCATTACCAGTTTGCGGCACATAGTCTCTAGTTAATCTATACCACATAGATTTAGACATGTGCGCTAATTCTTCATAAGCCCAAGCTTGTACATCCCAATCAAAGAGATCTGGCTGATATAGTAAATCTGATTTTAAGGCAACTTCCTCAGTATCAATAAACACTTCTAAATCTAGTTCATAAACCTTTCTATTCTCATCTGTAATTATAACTTTATTACGTTCAAAGTCTCTTAACCAAGTACCTGAACCTGTTGGAATTTTTCTAAACCTTTCGTTAAAATCCCACCCTTGAGCGGCATCGCCAAAGTTACCATAAAGTCCATCGTTACCAGGTTTATGTTGGTAAGTACCAAACGGATTTCCGTTTTCATCAGCACCTTCAACATTAAAACTAAGTATGTTATCTAACTCTGGTGATAATTCTGGTAGGTAATTATTAATTTTCTCGTATTTTTCCCAGCCCCAGCTTTCCCAGGTCCACATATCTGCATACAAACCTATTTCACCAATGTACCAATCTCCTTCTAAATCAGACACAAATGGTAATAAGGTAACTTCCCAGTTTAAAGTTTCTCCTGCTCCAGATACAATTGAAATTTCACTCACACCACTTGAAAAATCTAAAGTTGATCCTTCAATGTTTGGGGTTGTAGCTCCGTAAGACAATTCTATATTTTTAATTTCTACCTTGGTGATATCAGCAATATTTTCTTCTTTGGCAAATATTTTGATTTTAGCATCATCAAAATCTCTTTCAATAACGGCCGTTCCTATTTGCCCTTCAACTAAAATTGAAATGATATTACGTTCTTTTTGCCAACCAGTTCCTTCTATAGTCTCAAGAGGATTATCGTTACATGCCACCATGAATAGCGACAGGATAATTACACTTATTTGATATAACTTTTTCATTTTTCTTGTTTTTAGTTGATGTTTGGATTTAAATCTATTTCGCGTTGCGGAATTGGATAAAAAGACGCAGCATTTGGTGATAAGCCTGCGGCTTGAAACACTTGAGACTGTACCATATTTTTACGTCTTAAATCCCAAAGACGGTCACCTTCAAAAGCTAATTCTCTTTGGCGTTCTTGAATTACTAAATTTCTAAATTGATTTACATCTCCTACGCTTGCCAACTCACTTACACCTGCTCTTCTACGTATCATGTTATAATGCTGTAAACCATCAGTATTAGCTGTAGCTTCGGCATAAACCAATTGAATATCTGAATATCTAATTAAATAAGGTCTAGTACTTGTTTTATCACCTTCAAACTCTGGATCTATATATTTTCTTGTGAAAGGGTATTGTACTGCACCGTCATTAATTGTTCCTAAAGATGTTTCAGTTTCATCATAAACTTCAGAAACTATGAGTTCATTTCTGCGTTTATCATCCACTTCGTATGACGTAAATAAATCATCTGTGGTTTGGAATACGCTCCAACCATCATGCGTTGGCGAGAAAGAATCATCTGAATTTTTAAGATATACTGTTGAGCCTCCCAACCATGGAATGAAGTATTTTGATAATTTGGAATAATCGCCCTCTTTTGTTCCAGATCTATCCATTGATAAAATGAAGATATGTTCTGGTCCGTTAGGAGCATTTACATCATAAATATTCTGCAAGTTATTATCGTGATAATATTCACCTTGATTATTTAAAACAGCTCCTGAAAATTCGGCTGCTTTAGTATATAAATTATCTACACTCTCTGAAATGGTGTTATAATTTGGCACTCCACTTTCTTTAGCTGAAGCTGCAAACAAATATACTTTTGCCAATAGAGCTTGTGCTGCCACTTTATCTGCTCTTCCAACTACACGATTTACTTCTAGGTAATCTATTGCTGTGGTTAAGTCTTCAATTAAGAAACTGTAAACTTCTTCCATATTGGCAGGTAACACAGCTGTTGTTTCGTCTAATCTATCTATTAAAGATTTTTGTAAAGGCGCCAAACCAAATGCTTTAACAACATTAAAGTGATTGTAAGCTCTTAAGAATAAGGCTTCACCTAAAAGGCGTTTTTCATCGGCTTCATTAAAGCCTCTTCCTTCTACATTTTCTATTACGGCATTGGCTCTATTTATTGCAATGTAAGCTGATCTGTAGAATTGCAATAACAAATCATTTTGCGAGCTTACTTCCCAGTTTACAAATTGTTGAGCATCTGCACCTTCATCTGGTTTTACCACACAATTGTCTGAAGCTAGTTCTGTTAGATAAAATGTTATTGGTGCATAACTCACTAAAGTTAGCGCATCATAGGCGTAAAGTACAGACGCTTCGGCGTCTTCTAAACTTTTATAGAAGTTATCATCGGAGTAAAAACCTTCAGGCTCTACATCTAAACTTTCACAGGACACAAGGCCAATTGCAAAAGTTAAACCTAATATTATATTTCTAAAATTCATTTTTTTCAATTCGTTTATTGTTATAAATGCTTGTCTAGTCATAACCAAAGTTTAAAATGTAAATTCTAAACCTAATGTCCAGTTTCTCAATCTTGGGTAACCTCCCCAATAAATACCATTCTCACCTATTTCGGGGTCATAACCTTCAAAATCTGTTATTGTAAATAAGTTTGTTCCGTTAACAAACACTCTACCTCTTTTAAATAGTTTAGGTAAATCAAAGTTATACCCAACGGTTAAGTTTTGAAGTCTCACAAAACTTCCTTCTTCTATAAACCAGTCTGACATTAAAAGATTTCTACCATCACGAAGGCTTGGATAGTTGTTTGTTAAGTTATCTTGTGTCCATCTTAATGGCGTGTTATTTGGTTCTCCAAATCGTTTTGTATTGAAGATATCTTTTCCAAAAGTTCCATTAAAGAAAAGTGAAGCATCAAATTTCTTATATCTAAACTGTAGATTTAAACTTGCAGAAAAATCTGGATTAGGATTACCAATTATTGTTCTATCTCCTTCATCTATAACACCATCTTCATTTAGGTCTACATATTTAAATTCACCTGGTTGTGCTAAATCTCCTGTTAAACCAGAAGCTAATCCATCTGCTTCAGATTGTACAATGCCATCTACTCTATATCCATAAAACACATTAATAGGTTGGCCCACTGCCAAAATATTTGGTACAGCTCTAAACGCTTCAACCGTACTACCTGAGAATTCGTACTGCATTCCTGTTAAAGCATCAGTATTTAAACCAGATGATAATGCATTACCTAGGCTAACTACTTCATTTTCATTTTTAGAGAAAATAAAGGTTCCGTTTACTCCCCAATCGTCATTATTAATAATTTTTCCATCTAAAGTAATTTCAATACCTCTATTTTGAATTTCACCATCATTAACCCACATTCTATCATATGATGATGAAGGAGAAATTAACCGCTCACGCAATAAATCATCAGTATATTTATTATAGTAATCTAGTGTTACATTTAAACGACGTTTAAAAAACGAGAAGTCTGCACCTATGTTAAATTGTCTTGTTGTTTCCCATTTTAAATCTGGATTTGGGATACCACCCCAAATAAATTTTCCTGTTTGACTATCTTGACCCACTGCATAACCAGGACCAATGGTTGTTTGCCAGCCTCCGTTTACGAAGTATTGATCTTGCCCGTACCTACTGTTTATTAAGTATGGTGAAATACCTTGGTTACCAGAGATACCAAAACTTGCTCTTAATTTTAATTGATCAAATATGTTTAAGTCTTCAATAAATTTCTCATTATGCAATTTCCAACCAAGTGCTCCAGAAGGGAAATATGCCCATTGGTTATTAGAGCCAAATTTTGAAGACCCATCTGCGCGTATAGTAAATGTTACCAAATACTTATCATCATAAGTGTAATTAAAACGTCCTAAACCTGAATATAATACAGTTTCGGTAAGCCCATTTGAAACAGATTGCTGTTCTGGATTTCCTGAAGCTAAATTTCCGCTTCCTAAAGATTCGTTTAAAAAATCGAAGGCTCTTAAGTTTGAGGTTCTGGTTTCTGAATACTGATAAGAAACACCACCCATGGCTGTTACCTTGTGCTTTTCATTAAACAACTTATCAAAAGTTAGGAAAGACTCGGCTACGGTTTCGTGGTTATCCCAGTTATTTATTCCTCCAGCTCCATTATTAAAAGTACCATCTAAGGTGTATCTCTTCGGGTTATAAAATTCATTAATTGAGCGTCCGTATTTATAATTCAGCTGTGTTTTAAACTTTAATGATGGTAATAGTTGTACATCTACATATGCTGAACTTATAAAATCTAAAAATCTAGTTTCATTACTTCTATTCTCTGTTAACGCTATAGGATGAGAAAAATCTTGAACTCCAGCTAGGAAGTAATCCTTTGTTGGATCATTGTCTTGATAAACTGGAAAAATTGGATTTCGCCAATATGCTAAATCACCATTATTATTTTGCTTTCCTTTAGAGTAAATTACATTTGCACCAACTGTTACCTTATCATCAAACAATTTATGAGTTACATTTAAATTAAGGTTTAGCTTATTGTAATCATCTTCAATATAAACCCCTTCATTAGTATAATATGTTGCACTTAAACTAAATTGAGTTCTATCTGTTTGACTTCTTACAGCTAAGTTTGTATTGTTAGAAACAGGGTCTCTAAAAACAATATCATCCCATTTTGTGTAATATGGCCATGTATTATTTTTTAACTCACTTAAAGAAGGATAATATATACCGTTTGCATCTTCTGCGCCAATATACAATGGAACAAAACCACCATTAATTCTAGATTCATTACTTAATTCTGCCATTAATGCAGGATCTCTCCAAAGGTTTAAATCTGAAGTAAAACTTGAAAACGTGTTTTGTTGAGAAACGGTTACTTCGGTTGTATTTCTAGAACCTTTTTTAGTGGTAATCATAATAACACCATTAGCACCTCTAGAACCATAAATTGCAGAAGCCGAAGCATCCTTTAACACCTCCATTGAGGCAATATCTTGTGGAGAAATCTGCTTTAAGTCTCCAGCAGTTCCTATTGGAAAACCATCTACAACAACTAACGGGTCATTACCACCTCTTAAGGAACTACCTCCTCTAATTCTTATTACAGAACCTGCTCCAGGGTTATCGGATGGCGATGTTACTTGCACACCAGCAACTTGACCTTGCAGTAAACCATCAACAGAATTGGCAGGTTTAGCAGGAATATCATCCATATCTACTGAAGCTACAGAACCTGTAAGATCACTTTTTTTAACCGATCCATAACCTACAACTACAACTTCATCTAATGATGCTATGTCTTCTTTTAAAACAATATTAAAGTTGGTTTTATTTTCAACAGCTACTAATTGTGCTAAATAACCAACATACGTTAATTCTAATTTAGATGATTTATTTTTAACAGTTAAATTAAACCTACCATCAAAATCAGTAGTAGTACCATTAGAAGTACCTTGTTCAATAACATTTGCTCCTGGCAAAGGAATCCCTCCTTCATCAATAACAATACCGCTAACATTAATTTGAGCATTTAAGGTGGTTAACCCTAAAATAAACATGACGCTAGCTAGAAACCTAATTCTATTTCTTTTATTCATTTAGTTTAGCTTTAAAATTTAATTGTTTGTCAAAATTAGATAAGAAATAGTCTTAAAAATGATTATTTAATGCTCAATACTTTGCATTTTTTGAACTTTACAATTATTTATTATTAATTTTCTACTAAAAAACATTACGATATCATTAATTTATGTGAAATATATTTTTAAATTATTAATTTCACCATAAAACTTAAATACAAAAACTGTATTTATTCATGAGATCTATAAGAGAAATTACACCTATAAAAACCGATGATCCATTTGTTGTTTTAAAGCATAAAAATGCATTATTTGACTATCCGTTACATTTTCATAACGAATACGAATTAAACCTCATTTCAGGTTTTAAAGGTAGCAGAACTGTTGGAGATTCAACTGAAAAAATTAATGGTACCGATTTAACCCTTCTTGGGCCTGAACTTAAACATGTTTGGAAATCAGATAGCGCTATAAGTAAAGCCGCTGTTATAACACTGCAGTTTCAAGAACATTTTCTGCACTCAAAAATAATGAGTTATTCGGTTTCTAAAGACATCAAAAAGCTTTTAGAATTATCACAAAGAGGAATTTCATTTTCTAATCCAACAAAATCGATTATTCAAAAAAAAATGAAATTAATATCAGGAAATGATACCTTCAAATCCTTTTTAGTTTTTTTAGAAATACTTCATATATTATCTACATCAACTGACATTAAAGTGCTTAGTAGCCCACAAAGTGCCAATTATAATGAAAAAAGAGAAAGCAGAAGAGTATCCCTAATCATGAACTATGTTAAAAATAATTACAAGACACCTATAAAATTATCTAAAGTTGCCGAAATGGTTAATATGTCTGAATCTGCATTTAGTCACTACTTTAAAAAAAGAACTGGTTTAAGTTTTACCAATTACCTTATGGATTACAGACTTGGTGTTGTTACTAAATATTTAACTGAAACTAATATGCCTATAAGTGAAGTTTGTTATGAAGCTGGCTTCAACTCTCTTTCTAATTTTAATAGAGCCTTCAAAAAGAAACATAATATATCTCCCAAAGAATTTAAATATAATTATGAAAAAGAAGTTTCTAGATAATTATTGTTTATTTCAAACATTGTAAAACCTGTATGAAACAAAAAATCCTCACTTAAAAAAGTGAGGATTATTGTGATCGCGACAGGATTCGAACCTGTGACCGTCTGCTTAGAAGGCAGATGCTCTATCCAGCTGAGCTACGCGACCATTAAAGCGGTTGCAAATATAAAATTAAACATAAATCTAACAAAAGAAATTTTACAAATTTTTATACTTTATGCTTAATACGTTAAAACAAACGTTTTTACAAATGTTATAAAATTACAAAACGCCATATTTCTATGGCGTTTTATATCTATTTTAATTATTTATTACCAAAATTTAGCGTACAAAAACGCTAATATTAGCATTATTACAAACGCTCCTATGTTAAATAGTGGTGTTGTTTTGAATAAATCTTTAGAAAAGTGAATACCCTTAGCATCTTCTTTTCCTTTATTTTCCATTTGGCTCATAATCATAATTACAACCATTGAAAGCAATGTTGCAATTCCCATTTGGTGCATCCAAGGTGTTAACCATGCAAATGCTTCTACTTTTAAAGGTAACCACTTAAGTAAACCTGCAATAGGAACCGATAATAAAGCGCCCCAAATAGCTGCATTGTTGGTTGTTTTCTTCCAGAATAAACCTAATAAAAACACTGCTAAAATACCCGGACTCACTAAACCTGTATACTCTTGAATAAATTGAAAAGCCTGATCTATACCACCTAATAAAGGTGCTACAATAACTGCAATTACAAGGGCTACAGCTGCAGAAATTCTACCTACATTTACCGTTTTCTTATCACTTGCATTTTTATCAAAATATTCTTTATAAATATCCATTGTGAATATTGTAGATGTTGAATTTAGCATAGATGCCAAAGACGATACTACCGCAGCTGCTAAAGCCGCAAATGCCACTCCTTTAAGCCCTGTTGGTAAAAATTGTAATAACCAAGGATACGCTTTATCTGCTTTTTCTGCTGAAGGCATGTTTAATTGCCCTATATCACCTAATCTGGCCATAATTTCAGGGTCGTTAACCATTACGTAAGCTGCAATTCCTGGAATTACAACAATTAAAGGGATAACTAACTTTAAACCTGCTGCTAAAAGAATACCTTTTTGAGATTCTTTTAAAGATTTTGCAGCTAAAGTTCTTTGAATAATATATTGATTGAAGCCCCAATAGTAAATATTAGCAACCCATAAACCACCTATTAATACCCAAATACCTGGAAGGTTGTTATAATTATCATTAGTTTCTTCTAAAATCATATGGAATTTATCTGGCGCAGCATCCATTACTTGAGAGAAACCAGCTAATATACCTTCGCCATCAGATACGGCGTTTAAAGCTAAATACGTAGTAACAAGACCACCTAATACCAAAAATACAACTTGTATAACATCTGTCCATGCAACTGCAGATAAACCACCGTATAATGAATATGCAGCAGCAAATAATGCTAAACCAATAATAGCATACATCATATCTACACCCATAATGGTTTCAATAGCTAAACCACCCAAATAAAGTACTGATGCTAAGTTTACAAAAACATATAAAGCCAACCAAAAAACAGCTAATATTGTTTTCAAATTGGTAGAGAATCGTTTTTCAACAAATTCAGGGATGGTATAAAGTCCTTTTTCAATAAAAATTGGTAAAAAGTATTTACCAACAATAATTAAAGTTAATGCCGCCATCCATTCATATGAGGCAATTGCCAAACCAAGGGCAAACCCTGAGCCAGACATTCCTATAAATTGTTCTGCTGAAATGTTTGCGGCTATTAATGATGTACCAATAGCCCACCATGGTAAAGATTTACTTGCCAAGAAATAATCTTCGGCATTTTTTTGGTGCCCGTCTTTGTCTCTAGACACCCATAAACCTACACCTAAAATTAATATGGCGTAAGCAACAAAGACTATATAGTCCCACGTATCAAATCCTGCTGTCATTGTATAATATTTAGTTTAGTTAGTGAAAATAGAACTCAAATATAGAAATTAAATTTTAAAAACATAGTTAATTATACCAATAAAAACCAAACTGGTAGGGTCTAGTAGGTTTTTATTTAAAAATTTGTATATTTGTTACTTAAACACCATGATTAAAGTTAAAAGCAAAATAGGAATACCTAAGTACAAACAAATTATTAATTCTATTGAAGAATTGATAGTTTCTGGCACGCTACAAAAGGGTGATAAAATTCCATCTATTAACACCATAAAAGATGAACACGGTATATCTAGAGATACGGTTTTGATGGCTTTTAATGAATTGAAAAATCGTGGTATTATTCAATCTGTAGTTGGTAAAGGCTACTATGTTTCAAGCGAAAATGTTAGTGTTACTCAAAAAATATTTTTATTGTTTGATGAACTTAATGCCTTTAAAGAAGATTTGTATAATTCGTTTTTAGAGCATTTAGGAAGTAATATTCAAGTAGATATCTATTTTCATCATTTCAACAACAATTTATTTTCAAAACTCATTCAAGATAATATTGGCAGCTATAATTACTATGTTATTATGCCTGCAAATTTAAAAAATACAAATGCTGAAATTAAACATTTACCTGAAGATAAAGTGTACATTTTAGATCAAGTGCATGAAGATTTAAAACAATACCCAGCAGTGTATCAAAACTTTGAAAGTATTATTTTTAATAACCTTACAAAAACCTTGCATCTTCTAAAAAAGTATAAAAAGCTCTTTTTGGTGCTACAAGACAATAAACAACCTGAAGGCTTACAAAATGGTTTTGTTAAGTTTTGCTATAAAAATAAATTCAATTATAGCATTATTAAAACACTGAATGATAAACCTTTAAAAAAAGGAAGCGTTTACATAATGCCTGAAGATAAAAGTTTACTAACGGTAATTAAAAAACTAAAAGAAGCTAAACTTGAATTAGCTGAAGATATTGGGGTTATTTCATATAACGACGCCCTTTTAAAAGAAATAGTTGAAGGCGGTATTACCACCATTTCTACAGATTTTAATGCCATGGGCAAACGTTTAGCTGAAATGATATTAAATAAAGAAACTATACAAGTAGAAAATCCGCATAATTTAATTTTAAGAAACTCATTATAACCAACTAAATGTACAATATAAACCACAACAAGGCCACCAATGTTTTAGAAATTCAAAATGAAAAAACAAAACTTTACGGTAAAATTTACTTAAATCAAGGGGCTAGTTTACAAGAATTAACACTTAATGGTCATGAAATTATTAAAGATTTAGCACCGTTAACGTATTCAGATACTTTTGCATCATCCATCCTATTTCCTTTTGCTAATAGAATAAAAGACGGTAAATACACATTTAACAATGAAAATTTTCAGTTTGAAGCTAATCAAAAAGAAGAAAACAACGCTTTACACGGTTTAGTTTACAACAAAACTTTTGAGGTTATTAAAACCATTTCAAATGAAAAATCATCATCTATACTTCTTGAGTATACTGAAAATAACATTTCAAAAGGCTTTCCATACACCTATAAAATGCAATTAGAATATCTGTTTTCTGAAACCAATCTTTCTTTAAAAGTAACAGTAAATAACACTGATAGCAAAGCATTTCCGTTCACACTAGGTTGGCACCCATATTTTTTAAGTGCTAATTTACCAGAAAGTGCATTACGCTTTAACAGTAATGAAAAAGTAGTTTTAGGCGAGCGTAATATTACTACAGGTGTTGAGCCAACAAATACCATTGAAGATTTAAAAATTGAAAACAAACAACTTGATGATTGTTGGGCATTAAAAACTGATGAAGTACTATTTAAAACACCAAATTATAACTTAAAATTTAACGCTACGGGCAACACTAACTTTTTACAAGTTTACACGCCTCCAAAAGAAAACACCATTGCAATTGAGCCAACAACTGGGGTATCTAATAGTTTTAATAATAAAATTGGTTTACAAACCTTAAAACCAAACGAAACTTACAATATCACATGGTCTTTAAACATAGAAAACAACTAACAACAATATAAAATGAGAGATAAATTAATTAACGATGTTAAACAGGTTTTTATTAATGAATTTAATGAAGAACCAGTACTTATTTTTTCACCAGGACGCATAAATATTATTGGTGAACATACTGATTATAATGATGGTTTTGTATTCCCAGGAGCCGTAAATAAAGGTATTTACGCAGCTATACAAAAAACCAACGCCAACACATCATCTGCATACGCGCTTGATAAAGATAGTTTAGTAAGTTTCAACTTAGATACCATTAAACCTTTAAAAGAAGGTAGCTGGGAAAACTACATTTTAGGTGTTGTTGCCGAAATTAAAAACCGTAACAAAGTAATTGGCAACTTCAATATTGTTTTTAAAGGCGATATTCCTGGAGGTGCAGGTATGTCTTCATCGGCAGCACTAGAAAACAGTGTAGTTTTTGGCTTAAACAAAATATTCAACCTTGGCCTTACTAAAGAAGAAATGATATTTATATCACAAAAAGCAGAACATAATTACGTAGGTGTTAACTGTGGTATAATGGACCAATACGCTAGTATGTTTGGTATAAAAGACAATGCCCTACTTTTAGATTGCCGCACCATAAAAGCAAAACCTTTTAAAATAGATTTTAAAAATCATCAGTTAATTTTAATAAACACAAACGTAAAACACAGTTTATCAGATAGTGCTTATAATGATAGGCGTTCGGCTTGCGAAAACATCTCAAAATTACTTAATGTAAAAGCTCTTAGAGATGCTACCGAAGAAGATTTAGAAACTATTAAAAGCGAAGTAACTCCAGAAAACTACCAAAAAGCTCTATTTGTTATACAAGAAAACAACAGAGCTCGTAAAGCATCAAAAGCCATGGAAGATGATGATTTAGAAACCCTTGGCGATTTAATTTACGGCTCGCACGAAGGGCTTTCAAAACAATACAAAGTAAGTTGTGAAGAGCTTGATTTTCTAGTAGGAAAAGCTAAAACAACCAACTATGTTATTGGTGCAAGAATGATGGGTGGCGGCTTTGGTGGCTGTACTATAAACCTAATAGAAAAAGGAAAAGAAGATGCTTTTAAAGCTCTTGTATCTCAACCATACAAAGATAAATTTGGTATGGATTGTACTTTTTATTCAGTTGAATTATCAGACGGAACACACGTAGTAAAATAAACAACATAAACGCAACAAAAAATGACATCTAATTTACAAGACTATTCGCATAAAAGATTTAATATTTTAACGGGCGAATGGGTATTAGTATCACCACACAGAGCTAAAAGGCCTTGGCAAGGACAAAATGAAGCTGTTAACAATGAAGTTAGACCAAGCTATGACGAAAACTGCTATTTATGCCCAGGCAATACAAGAATTAACGGCGAAGTAAATCCAGAATATACAGATGTTTACATCTTTACCAATGATTTTGCTGCATTACAAAAAGATTCACCTGATTTTTCGGTTAACGATGGTCTTTTAATTGCTGAAAGCGAAAAAGGTATTTGTAAAGTAATTTGCTTTAGCCCAGACCACTCTAAAAGTTTAGCCGATATGTCTGCAGAAGAAATTCAAAAAGTTGTTTTTGCATGGCAAAAAGAATACAAAGAATTAGGCGAAAACGAACTCATAAACTACGTGCAAATTTTTGAAAACAAAGGCGCCGTAATGGGTTGTAGTAATCCGCACCCGCATGGTCAAATTTGGAGTCAATCTACCCTACCAAACGAAGTAGATAAAAAGAATACGCAACAATTAAACTACTTTACTAAAAACAAAAGTAGTTTGTTAGGCGATTATTTAGCGCAAGAATTAGAAAAAAACGAACGCATTATTTACCAAAATGATGCCTTTGTTGTATTAACTCCTTTTTGGGCTGTTTGGCCTTTTGAGGTAATGATAGCACCAAAAAAACACCAAACCAACATTTTAGAAATGGCTGAAAATGAAGCCTTGTTGTACGCCGATGCTATTGCGGTTTTAACCAAAGCTTATGATAAGATTTTCAATACCTCATTCCCTTATTCAAGTGGTATACATCAAGCACCAACAAATGGTGCCGATAATAGCCACTGGCATTGGCACATGAGTTTTTACCCGCCATTACTACGTAGTGCAACGGTTAAAAAATTCATGGTAGGCTATGAAATGTTTGGTACACCACAACGTGATATTACGGCCGAAAAAGCGGCACAAATGATTAGAGATTTGGTATAATACTAATCTCCCCTTTTAATAGCAACTAAAAAGCCCTTGCCAAAGCAAGGGCTTTTTTTCTAGCTTTATGTTAGAGTCGGGCATAAAACTAAAGCAATATGTAACATGCAACATATTTACCTATGTTTTAATATTTCTTAACCTAAAGTCTATAAAAAATTCACACTTAAAATACAACCTAAATACCTTGATCTTTATGACTTTTATCATACAAATGGCAAATTTTTAATAAAGCATCATAAAATAATAATTTAGATACTGCATACTAATTCATAAATTCAAAAGTTATATTTTAGCATAAATTTTAGTGTAATGAATCGCTTTTTTTATATAGTTTTTACCATATTTTTTTTAACACTTTTGAGTTCTTGCCGTAAAGATTTTGAGTTTTCACCTAGTACAGGAAACCTACAATTCTCAAAAGACACGGTTTATTTAGATACCGTTTTCACCAATATTGGTTCTAGCACATACAATTTAAAAGTATATAACAATAGTGATGATGATATCTCAATACCAACCGTAAAACTTGCTTTAGGCGAAAACTCAAATTATCGTTTAAATGTTGATGGTGTTGCTGGTAAAGTATTTGAAAATGTTCAGCTTTTAGCAAATGACAGTCTTTATATTTTTGTAGAATCTACCATAGATTTTAATGAATTTAACGCAACTAATGCTTCCTATTTATATACAGACCAAATTGAATTTGACGCTGGTGATCATTTACAAAAAGTAGAGCTAGTTACTTTAGTTAAAGATGCTATTTTTATTTACCCAAACAGAGATAATACTACAAAAGTTGTTGAAACACTAACCTTAAATATTGCAGGTGAAACCGTAGAAACTGAATTACAAGGACGCGAACTTTTAACTTCAGAATTAACTATGACTAACCAAAAACCATATGTAATCTATGGGTTTGCAGCAGTTCCAAGCGGAGAAACTTTAACTATTGAAGCTGGTGCTCGCCTACACTTTCATGAAAACTCTGGCTTAATTGTACAAAACAACGCGTCATTACAAGTAAATGGAACTTTTAGCCAAAACCAAGAACTCTTAGAAAACGAAGTTATTTTTGAAGGCGACCGTTTAGAACCAAATTTTTCAGACAGACCTGGCCAATGGGGCACCATTTGGCTTTTAGATGGTAGCATTAATAATAGTATTAATTATGCAACTATTAAAAATGCTTTAGTTGGTATTTTAAGTGATGGAAATGCAAATGCTAATACTAATAAATTAACAATAACAAACACACAAATTTACAACACAAGTAATTTTGGTATTTTAGGTAGAAACACCGCTATTCAAGGTGAAAACGTTGTAATAAACAATGCTGGCTTATCAGCATTTGCAGGTACCTTTGGCGGTAAGTATAATTTTACACATAGTACCATTGCTAACTATTGGAATACTAGTTTTAGACAATTTCCGGCGTTATTATTAAATAATTTTTTAGTAGATGAAAACGAAAATACCATTGTAACAAATTTAACCGAAGCCAGTTTTAACAACTGTATTATTTATGGCAATGATAGCAATGAAATTTTATTAGACAACGTTGAAGATGAATCTGTTAATTTTAATTTTAAGTTTACTAATTGTTTGATAAAATTTCAAAATAACAGCTCAGATTTTTCTGGAGAAAATTACAATTTTGATAATATTACGCATTATGAAAATATCATTTTTAATGAAAAACCAGATTTTAAAGATACCAGTAAAAACATGCTTATAATTGGTGAAACATCTGCGGCTATTAACCAAGGTGCTATTAATTTTGCTTCACAAGTACCAACCGATATTTTAAATGAAAACCGTATAACTTTACCCGATTTGGGGGCTTACCAGCACACAATTTTTAATGAAGACGATTAATTTTTTGTAAAAAAACACTCTAAAATATTAGTCATACTCTTTATCGATTTTGTTTGCGTTTATCTTATTTTAATCTGAAAAATTATAAATTTTAACGAATAGTTTATTCTATATTTCTTTTTAAAAATGTTTAGTTATAATTTTATAAAACATTAATTAATTCTTCCCTCAAAAAATTAATGTTAATCCTAAATTTTATAACCTACGTCTATGATTCATTTTAAGAGAAATATGAGCAGTTTTGATAGAGTTTCAAAATTTATTGTTGCTGTACTTTTATTAAGTTTATTTTTTATTGCTGGTGTTAGAGGCTTTTTAGGATTTATATTCTTAATTGTTGGCTTACTTTTTTCTTTTTCTAGCGTTACCTCTTATTGCCCATTATATAAAACATCAAAATTTCCTATAGATTATGATTTAAAAAACATTATGGGTACTAAAAGTTTTAAAAAACAATGTTAAAATAAAAAAGCCCGAAAATTAAAATTTTCAGGCCTTATATAATTTAGTAATATTTAAAAAATCTTCTTTTTAAAGCATTAATTATGCAACAAATAGAGGTTTATTTGCCATCATTGCATTTACTTTTTCTCTTACATCTTCTAAAGTAGCTTCATCTTCATAACTAACAATTACTTCATCAACTAAATTAGCTATTGCAACCATATCTTCTTCTTTTAAACCACGTGTAGTTACAGCAGCAACACCCAAACGAATTCCAGAAGTTACAAATGGAGATTTATCATCAAACGGCACCATGTTCTTGTTTACTGTAATATCTGCTTTCACCAATGCTTGTTCTGCATCTTTACCTGATATATTTTTGTTGCGTAAATCAATTAACATACAGTGGTTGTCTGTTCCGCCAGAAATAATTTTATAATCTTTAGCTACTAAAGCATCGGCTAAAGCGGCAGCATTTTTTTTAACTTGTAATTGGTAATGCAAAAATTCATCAGATAAAGCCTCACCAAAAGCAATAGCTTTAGCAGCAATAATATGCTCTAACGGGCCACCTTGGTTTCCTGGAAAAACTGCCGAATCTAATAAAGACGACATTTTACGTAAATTGCCATTTTTAAGTTTAATGCCAAATGGGTTATCAAAATCTTCGCCCATTAGTATTAAACCACCTCTTGGACCTCTTAGGGTTTTATGCGTTGTTGTTGTTACAATGTGGCAATGTGGAATTGGGTCGTTTAAAATACCCTTAGCTATTAAACCTGCAGGGTGTGAAATATCGGCCATTAAAATAGCACCAACACTATCTGCAATTACTCTAAAACGCTTAAAATCAATATCACGAGAGTATGCAGATGCTCCTGCTATAATTAATTTTGGCTGCTCTTTAGTGGCTATTTCTTGTATTTTATCATAGTTTAAAACGCCTGTTTCTTCCTCAACTCCATAAAAAACAGGATCGTATAATTTACCAGAAAAATTTACTGGCGATCCGTGAGTTAAATGTCCACCATGTGATAAATCAAAACCTAAAATTTTGTCACCTGGTTTAATACATGCTGCAAAAACAGCCGTGTTTGCCTGACTTCCAGAGTGTGGTTGTACATTTGCATATGCAGCGCCAAATAATTCTTTTGCTCTATCAATAGCTATTTGTTCTACTTCATCAACTACTTCACAACCACCATAGTAGCGTTTTCCTGGGTAGCCTTCAGCATATTTATTAGTTAAAACAGAGCCTGCAGCTTCCATTACTTGGTTGCTTACAAAATTCTCTGATGCTATAAGTTCAATACCATGTAATTGACGCTCTTTTTCAGCTTCAATAAGTTCAAAAATTTGTTCGTCGCGTTGCATAAAATTAAATTATGGTTAAATATTGTGCAAAAATATAAAATACAATAGTTTTTAGCATTAAAAAACACATATTTAAGTGTAAGTTTTAAACCAATTTATTAACCATTTACTTCACATTAAAATTTTATTTGTTTTAAGGTAATTTTTGTATGAAAATAAAAAAAAATGTGTACGTTTGAAGATAATTCAATAATTCAAATTCATATATAGTTATGCCATTATCAGCTAACAATCCAGATAGAGTTTCGTGGTTACACGTAGATAAACATTCAGATTTCCCTATACAAAACATACCATTTGGAGTATTTTTAACAAGAAATGATATTATTACCATTGGTACACGTATTGGTGATACCGCTATAGATTTAGGCGCTTTACACCAATTGGGCTATTTTGATGGTATTGCACTAACCGATGATATTTTTTTACAAGATACCTTAAACGATTTTATTGCTGATGGCCGTAAAACGTGGCGTGCTGTTAGAAACAGAATTGCTGAAATTTTTGATGCTGAAAATAATACGCTTAAAAATAACGTAAAACATAAAGAAATTGTACTGTTTCGTTTAGATGAAATTGAAATGCAATTGCCTGTACAAGTTGGTGATTATACAGATTTTTACTCAAGCAAAGAACATGCTACCAATGTAGGCACGATGTTTAGAGACCCTGATAATGCTTTGTTACCAAACTGGTTACACATTCCTGTAGGCTATCATGGCAGAAGTTCATCTATTATACCATCGGGTATTCCGGTGCACAGACCTCAAGGGCAAACGTTACCAAATGATGCTGACACTCCTGTTTTTGGGCCCAGTAAATTAGTAGATTTTGAACTTGAAATGGCTTTTATTACTACCGATGCAAACGATTTAGGAGAACCAATACCAGTAAACGAAGCCGAAGAATATATTTTTGGTTTAGTGCTGTTTAATGATTGGAGTGCCCGCGATATTCAAAAGTGGGAATATGTACCATTAGGCCCATTTTTAGCCAAAAACTTCGCATCTTCAATGTCGCCATGGATTGTAACACTTGATGCCCTAGAACCGTACAGAGTGCAAGGGCCAAAACCTATTAAACCGCAATTACCTTATTTGCAATACAAAGGCAATAAAAGTTTTGATATTAATTTAGAAGTTTCCATTCAACCTAAAGGCGCTAAAGAAACCGTGGTTAGCAAATCTAACTTTAAACACATGTATTGGAATATGGCGCAACAACTAGCACACCATACTATTAACGGTTGCCCAATAAACTCTGGTGATATGATGGGAAGCGGAACAATTTCTGGCCCTACAGAAGATAGCTACGGCTCTATGTTAGAGTTAACCTGGAAAGGTGAAAAACCACTTAAAATGGCCGATGGTAGTGAACGTAAATTTATAAACGACCACGATACTGTAATTATGCGTGGTTATTGTGAAAAAGACGGAACACGTATTGGCTTTGGTGAAGTAAAAACAGAATTACTACCCGTTTATAAGAAAAAATAACGGTTACATAAAAAAACAAACAAATAAACCTCTGTTTTTCAGGGGTTTATTTATTTAAATTAAAATTAATATACATTTGGCATTACTATTGAAATACACACCCAATAACCTAAAATTTTAACCTAATGAAAAAACTACTACTTTTATCTACTTGTTTAACCTTATTTGTGGCTTGTAGTGCTAAAAAGCAAGTAGAACAAGCTGTAAACACAGGTAATTATGACCACGCTATTACTACTGCATTACAAAAATTAAGAACCAATAAGAACAAAAAACGTAAAGCAGAATATGTTATAATGCTTCAAGATGCGTATTACAAATCTGTTGAGCGCGATTTAAACACCATAAAACATTTTAAAAAAGATAACAACCCAGAATTACTTAAAAGTATTTTTGAAATTTATAGTGATTTAGATGCAAGACAAGAAGCCATTAAACCCGTTTTACCACTATATGTAAATGGTAAAAACATAGCATTTAAATTTAACGATTACAGTGATGCTATAGCCGAAAGTAAAGAAAAACTATCTGATTATTTATATGAAAAAGGTATAGATTTATTAGAATCTGATGATAAATATACCATTAGAGAAGCTTATAATACTTTGGAATATTTAGATAATATTAACCCAAATTTTGAAACTACACGCAGTTTATTAAACGAAGCTCATGCACGAGGAACACATTACGTTTTAGTTTCAATAAACAACCAAACACCGCAAGTAATTCCAAAACGTTTAGAAGATGATTTGTTAAATTTTAACACCTACGGTTTAAACCAGTTTTGGACGGTTTATCATGCCACAGCAGATAAAAACATAGGCTATGATTTTGCCATGCAACTACAACTAAAACGCATAAACATTTCGCCAGAACGCATTAAAGAACGTGAATTTATAAGAGAACGTGATGTGGCTGATGGTTGGAAATACAAAAAAGACCGTAACGGTAACGTTATGAAAGATAGTTTAGGTAACGATATTAAAATTGATAAAATTATACGTGTAAAAGCACGTGTAAACGAAGTGATTCAAACCAAAGAATCTCAAATTATTGCTGATGTTGTTTATACCAATTTAAAAACAAAACAAATAATAGACACGTTTTCATTTGATAGCGGTTTTATTTTTGAAAATATTTTTGCCCATTACCGTGGCGATAAACGTGCATTAGAAAAAGAAGACAGACGTTTAATTGATAACAGGCGTGTGCCCTTCCCAACCAACGAACAAATGGTTTTTGATACCGGCGAAGACCTAAAAGCAAAACTTAAAAATATTATAGCCAAACAACGGTTTAATTAGAACAAAAAAACGTCCGAAAAGGGCGTTTTTTTTGTATGTTTTAAATAAACTCTTTAAAAACTACTTAATTAATAAACTGCAAAAGTAACCCCAAAAAACCAATTGTTAAGGATAATGGTGAAAACCATTTTGAATCGGCTTTTGCAAATTCAGTATCTTTAATTTTTTTAAAAAACCCTACATAATTAAAATCTCCAATAGCTCTAAAGATAAAAATTGAAGGAATAAACCAACTACCATAAATAATTAGCCAATTTGGAAATTGAAAACTTATTAAACCTGTTTTTATTAGGTATATTACCCCAAATAGAAGTAACACTATACCAACAATAGCTGTAGCTATTTTTGGTGGTTCTATGGCTTTATCTCCAAGTTGTTTTGTTGGTACCACCTCTATTAAGCCCCATTTACCACCTAGAAGCCAATAAAAATGTATACCCCCTAATGCAGTGAAAGTAATGCATAAAATTATAGATATTATTAACGCCATCATATTTTAGTCAATTTAAAAATTTGTTCATTTTGCTTTTTATTAAAAAATGTAAATCCACTATAAAATATATTTTAAATTCTTTCTCCTTGTTCAATTAACTTTTCAGAATAATCAATATCATCATTAATGTTAAAGATTTTAAATGCAACGTGCTTATAATAATATTTATTCAAATTTATTTTAATATGTTTTTTATCAATTTCAATTTGTTTATACAGTTCAATACCAATTACAAAGTATGGTTTCTGATGCTCTTCTACATTAATAAATAATGCAACGTAAGTATTCTTAATAGGAACAATATTTAAATTTGTTTTCCTAATAGCTTTTGCAATACTCTCTTTGTCAGATTTATTTACTTTTTGAAAAATATTATGCACAACTTTAATATTGACTTCTTTATTTTTAAGCTGTTCTTCCGTTAAATTTGCCAATATATCTTTTGTTATATCAATTCCACCTCTTTTATTAACCTTAAATGCATTATACGTTAAATAAGGACCTTTAAAAATAAACCAAGGACCAAATATTAGATTTAATATATTGTATTTCTTTGTAAATTTTTTAATATCCTTTTCTCTTTTTATAAATATGGCTGGTGAAAATCTTAATAAAGAAATTAACCCTAGACCAATTCTATAATTGAATAAAATAAATTTAGCTCCAGAATCAACATCTTTCTTTAGGGTTTCTAAGTCATAATCTGGTGTATTCTGTAGCTTGTAATTCATATTTAATAAGATGTTGTTGTATAAAATTAATTATGCGGTTAAGCATTAAACTCTACAAGTTCAAACCGAATGAAAAATCTGAAAAGGTATTTAGAAAGAAGTATCTACTAACGATTGAGTTTATGCGGTATTGGCTATATTTTATTATTCAAATATTAAATGTTTTTCTTTTTGAATATGTTTTAGTTGTGGTTTGTTTGGGTTTAATTTTTCGCCATTTAATACAGCATTATACTTTTCTAAATATTTTTCTGCCATTTTTTTACTGCTAAAATTTTCACATGCGTATTCATGGCATAGTTTGTTATTAAAAGCGTAATCGTTTCTAATTTTCTCGGTAATATCTTTTCTTTTATTACTTAAAAAACCAACATCACTATTAACTAATTCAGGTAAAGAACCGTAAGGTGTTCCAAAAACGGGACAACCGTAAAATAGACTTTCAATTATTGCTAATCCAAATGGTTCGTGCCATAGTACTGGAAATAATAATCCGTTTGATAATTGTAAATATTTTTCTTTTTCTTTACCGCCTAACATACCCTTAAAAGCAATTTTATTAGACAGAAAATAAGATGGCCCCATTTTAAGTACTCTTTCACTAAAACGTTTACCACCTAAAACAAATAATTCCTTGCTTTTTAATTCTTTTGTTATTTTAATTGCTCCTTTTAAATTTTTTACAGACCAAGAAGCTCTACCCAAAAAGTGATAACTGTTTTTATTTTTTTTAAAATTTGGTTTTGAATAATCACTCCAATCTAAGCCATTATACACAAATGAATTTGAGTTATATCTTTCGGCATGATTTTTAGATACAAAAACAGTATTATAATCTAAACTTGTACTGTTATTTAAATTTCCATGCATTGTAACAATATAAGGTTTGTTTAATTTAAACAAATTGGTTGGTTCATAGTTAAAATGTACAACATCAATATATTCTGGTATTTGTTTATAAATTTCTTTTTCATAATCTAAATAAATAACATTAGCAAAATCACATTCTGAACCTTTTTTTACCAAATATGAGACTTTATGACCAAGCTCTGAAAGTGCTTTACCAAGAGACCAAATAACCCTTTGTGTACCGCCGTAAAGCTTAACAGGTATTATTGAATTTTCAACTATTAAAATATTCATTATTTAATTTCTGTTTTATATTTTAAACAACCAATACATAAAAATAAAACTATCTTTATGTAGCTATTTAACAGGAAATAATAGCAGTTTTATGTTGTTGTATTTTAACTAATTATGTACAACCAAATTTAGAGTTTTCTTTCTAAAAGCAACATAGCACTTTAAGCGCATTATAAACAAGTTTTTAACAAAAAAGAGACAAATCTCTTACTAAAAAGGCGCTTTACAAACTATATTTAATTCCTTTTTAGTCACAGGATGTTCAAAAGTTAATTGTTCTGCATGTAAGTGTAAACGGTTAGCTTTGGTGCCATATAAATCGTCTCCTAGAATAGGCAAATTTAGTCCGTTACTATGGGCAGCATGCACACGTAATTGATGTGTTCGGCCCGTAATTGGATAAAAATGAATGCGAGTTTTTCCATCTTCAACCTTCACTACTTTATATTTTGTTTTTGCTGGTTTACCATGCTCATAACACACCAATTGCTGTGGGCGGTTATCTAAATCTACACGCAACGGTAAATCTATAATACCTTCTTTAGCAGCAATTTCACCATTTAAAACCGCTACATAACGCTTTTTAACCGTGCGCTTTATAAACTGTTTTTGAAGGTTTTTATGCGTTTTTTCGTTTTTTGCCACCAATAAAATACCCGATGTAGACATATCTAACCTATGCACTAACAACGGTTTAATATTAGGTAAATATTGTTGCATTTTGGTTTGCACAGACTCTAAATTGGTTTTTCCGGGAACCGATAAAAATTCGGGTGGTTTATTTACTAATAACAAATAATTGTCTTCAAACAAAATTTCTAGTGGTGCTTCATGTTTTTTAACCTTTAATATGGGGTTGTCTTCAACACTTAAGCCCTGCATCATATGCCCTAAAATAGGTTCGCATTTGCTGCGGCACGATGGGTAAAATTGTTTGTGTTTTCGTACTTCAGATTTTGGTGAAGAACCCCACCAAAATTCAGCCATGGCTATAGGTTTTAAGTTGTTTTGATATGCATATTGAAACAGTTTTGGTGCAGCACATTCTCCTGCTCCTGCGGGCGGAATTCTTACCGTGGTATTTTCAAAAATATCTAGCAAATCTTTACTTTCACCTTTGTAATTTAAAAAAGCATATTGTTGGTGTAATTGCTTTTGAAGTGACGCCGATTGTAAGCGGCGTTTTTCTTTTAAAGCGTTTAATGTTGTTTGTAATTTTTCAAATTGAGATTTAGCAGTGTCTATTTTAAGTTTCCAATCGGTTTTTAAATCTTTCAACCTAAAATGATAGTAAATACTTTCATTTTTAAGTTTTTCAAGCAAATGTTGATAAGCTTCGGGTGATAATTTTTCAGCTTCAGAATCTCTAAGTTTATTGCGTTTAGCTTTCTTTTCTTTTATGGTTTGTTTTAACGCTTGTAATTCGGTTTCATAAGTATTTAAACAAATATCTAAATTGTTTTTTGCTGAAATATATGCTTCAGAATTTTCTAAAACTTCAATATCTCTATTTATAGCATTTAATTCTTGTTCACCTATTTTGTAAAATCCTTCCGGATTCAATGTATCATAAACCGTAGGCACAAAGCCTTTATGCTGATTACTTTCGGCTAGTTTGCCAGAAAAGGCTGCTAAATATCCTAAGTTATTGGCTTTATCTTTAACCACCATTACCCCAAACATTTTCCCAATTACTAATCCTTTGGCATTGGGTTTTAATCCGAAATTATGATTAAATCTGGCTTCATTTTCAAGGTAACCTTGCAAATCTTCAGCAGCTAAAACACTTAACTCATGCGGTGTGTAATAAAACGGAAAGGTAAATTGTGATGGTAAAGCTATTTCTTTTTTTGGTTGAAGCGAATGAAAAAGGGTATCTGTAAATTTAGAATTGGGCATCTTTTAAAAAATCTCCGGAAACTATGCGGTTTTGTGGGTTTACATTTTGGTTGTAAAGATACACCCAAGCATTGTAAACACGATTATTTTTTGTAAAAACTGTAACTTTTTGACGTATAAACAAGCTTTCTTTTTGGTTATTTGGGTTAAAACCTTCATAATCATCTAAAACATCAAAAATATTATTTGTTAGTTTTACCAATGTCCCGTGAACTTTTTGGGTATTATCATTACTTAAAATAGCACCTGGAAACCACGATATTTTATATAATTGACCTGTAAAATAACCTTTTGAAATTATGGTGGCATGTGCTTTTAAAAACACCGACATTTCGTTTTCAGCATTTTGTAATAATGTGCCGTAAACAAAAAGATAGTGTGGCGCCAATTAAACAAAGGTTTCTAATTGTACATCATTAATAGCTCCGTGTGAAGCATGCGCTACGGTTTGCCCATTTTTTATAACCAATAGTTGTGGAGACTCGTGCAGCACTTGAAATTTATAACCAACCTCGTTTGATACGTCTCTGTAATTTAATAAATCTAGATAATACAAATCTAAATCAGTTTCTGTTAAACTATAAGCATCTATAAACTGGTTCATTACCATACGGCTAATACCGCAACGTGTTGAGTGTTTAAAAATAACTTGCGTTTTAGTTTCAGATTTTTCTTGAATATCTTTTAACTGCTCTAGGTTGTTTAACGCAATCCAAGGCAATACTTTTTCTTCTTTGGGTTCACCAGAACCTCCAAATATTTTATTTAAAATTCCCATTAATATTTTAACTTTATTGTTAAGTCGGCTTTATTAACATTACTTACACACTGACTAAAAGTCATTTAAAACAAGTTAAAAACCGACAATTTGTCTTACAAATCCTATTGGTAAGATTATTGACTATTACCCAATGTAAAGAAAAACAAATTTTAGCTATGAACTTTAATAATTATACAATAAAATCACAAGAGGCCATACAACAAGCGCAACAAATAGCGCAAGGTTTTGGCCACCAACAAATAGAAAATGAACACCTTTTTAAAGGTATTTTTGAAGTAGATGAAAACGTACTACCATTTATTTTAAAAAAACTAAATGTAAATGTTAGCATTTTAAAACAAGCCTTAAACAAGCAATTGGAAAGTTTTGCCAAAGTAACTGGAACCGATTTAATGTTGTCTCGCGAAGCCGGAAAAACGCTTAACGAAGCTGCTAATATTGCTAAAAGTAAAAAAGATGATTACGTATCTATTGAGCATTTAATTATGGCCGTTTTTAAATCTAAAAGCAAAATTGCCCAAATGCTAAAAGACCAAGGCGTAACTGAAGTTACATTAAACGCAGCCGTTAATGAACTTCGCAAAGGCGAAAATGTAACATCGCAAAGTCAAGAAGATACTTATAATTCTTTAAATAAATACGCCAAAAATTTAAACCAATTGGCTAAAGATGGTAAGTTAGATCCGGTTATTGGTAGAGATGAAGAAATACGACGTATACTTCAAATTTTATCGCGCCGTACCAAAAACAACCCTATTTTAGTTGGTGAACCTGGTACAGGAAAAACCGCCATTGCCGAAGGTTTAGCACATAGAATTATTGATGGTGATATTCCTGAAAACCTAAAAGACAAACAAATTTTTGCTCTAGATATGGGCGCACTCATTGCCGGCGCCAAATATAAAGGTGAATTTGAAGAGCGCTTAAAAGCTGTTATTAAAGAAGTTACAACTAGTAACGGTGATATTGTTTTGTTTATTGATGAAATACACACACTTGTAGGTGCCGGCGGTGGCCAAGGCGCCATGGATGCAGCCAATATTTTAAAACCCGCTTTAGCCCGTGGTGAATTAAGAGCCATTGGTGCAACAACTTTAGACGAGTATCAAAAATATTTTGAAAAAGACAAAGCCTTAGAGCGCAGATTCCAAAAAGTAATGGTTGATGAGCCAGATACAGAAAGCGCTATTTCAATACTACGCGGTATAAAGGAAAAGTATGAAACACATCATAAAGTACGTATTAAAGACGAAGCTATCATTGGTGCAGTTGAACTTTCAACACGCTACATTACAAACCGTTATTTACCAGATAAGGCTATTGATTTAATGGATGAAGCTGCTTCAAAATTACGTATGGAAATCAATTCTAAACCTGAAGAATTAGATGTTTTAGACAGAAAAATTATGCAGTTAGAAATTGAAATTGAAGCCATTAAACGCGAAAAAGATGAAAGTAAGTTAAAATCCCTTCGTTCAGATTTAGCCAATTTAAAAGAAACACGTAATGATATTAATGCTAAATGGAAGAGTGAAAAAGAAGTAGTTGATAATATTCAAAATACAAAACAAGATATTGAAAACTATAAACTAGAAGCCGAACGTGCAGAACGCGATGGTGATTATGGTAAAGTAGCCGAATTACGCTACGGTAAAATTAAAGAAGCCCAAGAGTTACTTGAAACATACCAAAAACAATTACAAGCTCAGGCCGATAATTCACTTATAAAAGAAGAAGTCACTTATGATGATATTGCTGAAGTTGTAGCAAAATGGACAGGTATACCGGTTACTAAAATGCTACAAAGTGAACGCGAAAAACTTTTAAAATTAGAAGATGAATTACACAAACGTGTTGTTGGCCAAGAAGAAGCCATTGAAGCCGTAAGTGATGCCGTTAGACGTAGCAGAGCAGGATTACAAAATCCGCAAAAACCTATTGGCACCTTCCTATTTTTAGGAACAACTGGTGTTGGTAAAACAGAGTTAGCTAAGGCCTTAGCCGAGTATTTATTTGATGATGAAAATGCCATGACTAGAATTGATATGAGTGAATACCAAGAGCGTCATGCAGTGAGCCGTTTGGTTGGGGCGCCTCCAGGATACGTTGGTTATGATGAAGGTGGCCAATTAACCGAAGCTGTAAGACGTAAACCTTACTCTGTTGTGCTTTTAGATGAAATTGAAAAAGCACACCCAGACACCTTTAATATTTTATTACAAGTTTTAGATGAAGGTAGATTAACGGATAATAAAGGCAGAATTGCAGATTTTAAAAACACCATTATTATCATGACATCTAACATGGGTAGTAACATTATTCAAGAGCGTTTTGAAGCCACAAAAGATATTAATTCTGCTATTGAAACAGCAAAATTAGATGTGCTAGCTTTGTTAAAACAAAGCGTGCGCCCAGAGTTTTTAAATAGAATAGATGACACCATTATGTTTACTCCTTTATCAAAAGAAAATATTGTAAACATTGTAGGCCTACAACTTAAAGCTATTACAAAAATGATAGCACAACAAGGTATTACCTTTGATGCTACAACCGAAGCTATTGCTTATTTAGCACAAAAAGGATATAATCCAGAATACGGAGCAAGACCCGTTAAAAGGGTTATTCAAAAAGAAGTTTTAAATGCTTTAAGTAAAGAAATATTAGCTGGTAAAGTAACCACAGATAGCATTATTTTATTAGATGCTTTTGATGATAATTTGGTTTTTAGAAACCAAGGCGATTTGGTTACCGAAGAGTTTTAATTTTAGTTTGGTTAGTTAGTTTAAAAGCAACCTTTAATTCAGTAAATTGAATTAAAGGTTGCTTTTTTAGCATCTACTAAAACGTGTAATAAAATTCTTTAAAATTCGATTAAAACAATCAAAACTTCGATTAAAATCTTAAAAAATAGTCAAAATACAATTTTTTGACTTTTAAGAAGTTAAAAAAAACTGATGTGTATTTCATCGAAAAACATAAAACTAAGTCCTTAAATATGGCAATAATTTATAATTTAGTGAAAATGTTTGTCCCCAACAACACATAATTTCCCTCATTTTTTAACATTAATAGCTTCTATTTTACACTAATAAAATAGAAAAAAACCTACTTATAACTATGAATTTATTTGAGCACATTGAATTTACACAACTCACCCCAAAAACTACCGAAAGAGATATTATTGATTTTTGCCTTGAAGCCAAAAAACAAAATGCCAATGCCGTTTGTGTAAACAGTTGCTACGTACCATTAGCTAAAGAATTACTTGAAAATAGTGATATAAAAATAGCGTCTACAATAGCGTTTCCTTTTGGGGCAGCCAATACTCCAACCAAAATAAAAGAAGCACAAACAGCCATAGAAAATGGTGCTAATGAAATTGATATGGTTATAAACATAGGGCTACTAAAAAGCAAAAATTATGTATCTGTTTTAAAAGACATTAGTGATGTTAAATTAGCCATTGGAGCTGTACCTTTAAAAGTTATTTTAGAAATATCTGAACTCAATAAAAACGAAATTATAAAAGCTTGCCAAATATGTTTAGATGCCAACGTAGATTATATTAAAACATCTACTGGTTTTTCAAAAGGTGGCGCCACTTTTACAGTGGTAAAAATTATAAAGAAAACCGTAAAAAACTACGTTAAAATATGTGCTTCAGGAGGCATAACTGATAGCGATATAGCCAATAAATTTTTAGACATTGGCGTAGATAGAATAAGCACAAACACTACATTTAAAATTAGTGCAATTTCAGCATAAAACTTAAAACACAACAAAATAATACAAAAGAGCTTTTTTAGGCTCTTTTTTTTGTTTTAAACTAACGTAAATCATAATTTAAACCTTTAAAAATTAGCATTTTTGTTAAAACAAGCATTATGAAGCCACTTAACACTTACATAGACCACACATTATTAAAAGCAACAGCTACAAAAAATGATATTATTGCTTTATGTGAAGAAGCCAAAACCTACCAGTTTTTTTCGGTGTGTGTTAATAGTTGCTACGTAAAATTAGCAAAAGCACAGCTAAAAAACACACCCGTTAAAGTATGTTGTGTTATTGGGTTTCCGTTAGGTGCCATGTCTACACAAGCTAAAGTTGCCGAAACTAAAGCAGCCCTAAATGATGGCGCTGATGAAATTGATATGGTTATTAATGTTGGGCTATTAAAAAGTAAAGATTTTGATGCCGTTTGGCAAGATATTGAAGCTGTAAAAGCCATCATGCCAAATAACGTTTTAAAAGTTATTTTAGAAACCTGTTACCTTAATGAGGTTGAAATAATTAAAGCCAGTGAATTAGCCATACAAAGCGGCGCCAATTTTATTAAAACTTCAACAGGATTTGGTACAGGTGGTGCTACTATTGAAGATGTAAAACTCATGAAAAGCGTTTGCAAATCATGCGTTAAAATAAAAGCGTCTGGAGGTATTAGAGATAAAAAAACTGCTTTAGAATATATAAATTCAGGTGTTGAAAGACTTGGTACATCATCAGGAATAGCTATTGTTAATAACGAAACTTCAAATTCAAAATATTAAAAAATGAGTGTACATATTGAAGCAAAAAAGGGAGATATAGCTGAAACTATTTTATTACCAGGAGATCCGTTACGCGCAAAATGGATTGCCGAAACTTTTTTTGAAAATCTGTTTTGCTTTAATAATGTTAGAGGTATGCTTGGTTACACTGGCACTTATAACGGGCAACCTATTTCTGTAATGGGTACAGGCATGGGCTTGCCTTCTATTTCAATTTATACACACGAGTTGATTACTGAATACAATGTAAAAAACTTAATACGTGTTGGTAGTGCCGGTTCATACCAAAAAGATGTTAAAGTTAGAGATGTGGTTTTAGCTATGGCTGCCTCCTCAAATTCCGGATTAAACCGCCAACGCTTTAATGGTGCCGATTATGCGCCTACAGCAAGTTTTAATTTATTTTTAAAAGCCATAAACGCCGCTAAACAAAGGCAAATAGCCGTTAAGGCTGGTAATGTTTTAACATCGGATGCTTTTTATGCCGATAATTTTGAAGATTACAAAAAATGGGCAAATTTTGGTGTGCTTTGTGTTGAAATGGAAACCGCTGGCCTATACACCATTGCTGCTAAACACAACGTTAACGCTTTGAGTATTTTAACAATTTCAGATTCTTTAGTTACTGGCGAACGTTTATCAAGTATGGAGCGCCAAACCTCATTTAAAGACATGGTTGAAATTGCTTTAGCTTTAAACTAATGTGCAATAACCTCAACGTTTTCTAATTCAATTTTTGAAAGTAGTTCTAAATCATTTTTATTAAAAGCTTCTTCCAATAATTCTAGTTTTACTGTTTCGCTTTTAGGTTTGTAATTATTATAATCTACCACCCTAACACCATTTATAAAACGCTCATTGTAAGCCTCTCTAAAACGTAAACCAACACCGTGTTCCTCTTCATATGAATACGCTAAATATGCTACTTTAAATGTTTTTGGATTTATAAAATACATAAATACATCTTCAAAATCTCCTCCTCCTCCATTTTCGTTAAAAGTTACTTTTATTTTATGAAACGTTTTACCTTTAATTTCAACATCTTTAACATACGTTTTGTTAACTGCTTTATCATTTAAACCAAACGGCAACATTGAAAAATAGTGCACAGAATTTACTGAAGCTGCATATTTTGGTACTAAGTTATTTGCAACTTTTACGGGTTTGCTATTAATAATTCTTTCAAAACCTTTATTAAATAACCAATCTGTAATTGTGTCATTTTCAGCAATAAAATGTCTTCCTAATTTAAAATTACCTAACTGCCTTATAGCGGTGTATTGTTTATTTCTAAAATTAAATTTTATGGTAGCATTTTTAATAATATTTCCTCCTGAAATTTCAATTGCTTTATTTATAATGGTGTTAGCTGATAGTTTTTCTTCTTGCTTGCAACTGAAAAATAAAATACTAATTATTAAAACGATGCCTGTATTTTTTATCATTATTTGTATTTTTAAAAGTAAGTCGTTAGTCTATAAAAATATTTACAATTATTTGAATTTAAACTGTATGTTTTGCCCTGTATATTTTTGTGAAATTGTATGAATACCCATTTCTGTAAGTTGCAAAACTCTTGGATAACCACCTGTTGTTTGGCAATCACGCATTAAAACTATAAGTTTTCCAGATGGTGTTAACTGCACTGTACCAGGCTTTACTAATGAGGTTATAATAGGTTTTAATTCATTCTTTAATGGTTCATTAAGTTGATAGGCCATTCTATTATTATCTTTTGAAACACTGAAAGTATTACTTAACAAAAACTTTTTTTGGTCTTCGGAAAGTTGATCAAATTCAGGACCTTTGTAGGCTTCAATGTTATTTGTATCTAAATACTTGTTTAATACATTTACAGAAGCATTAGCATGCGCACCAACATTATTGAAAGAAGCAATTTTTAAAACATCACCTTTTTCAACTTTACTTTTAGGAGTAATATTTTGATACATACTATAACTTCCTAAAACTTTATCTGTTTTAAAGCCACCCTGAACAGCCAAATACGCACGAAACCCTTTTTTAAGTTTTCCAAAGGAAAGCACATTGCCATTTTTAACTAAAATTGACTTGTTGTTAAAAATGGGGTTGTTATTTAGTTTTGGCGACATATCTGCCCCGGAAATGCAAATTCTAGTATTAGTTTCAAATTGTAATTTTGGCCCTAACATGGTAATTTCCATAACTGGTAAATTTAGCGTATTACCTAAAATAGCATTAGCAAATGAAGCAGATTGTGTATCCATTACTCCAGAATATGGCACACCGTAATTATGAAAACCAAACCTTCCTAAATCTTGTATGGAAGCATACATTCCTGCATTTAAAACCTTAATCATTAATCACCTCACTTTCTATTTGGTAAACACCAGCATCTACTAATGTTTTTATATTGGTATGTTGCTCTAAAGATATTGGATAAAACTGAATTTCATCTCCTGCATTGGCAAAACACGGCGTTTGTTCTTGAATATTGAAAAAGTTAATTGGTGAGTTTCCTATAATATTCCAACCTCCGGGACTTTCACTTGGATAAATACCTGTTTGCTCACCGCCAATACCTACAGCACCTTTTTCAATTTTTAATCTTGGAGACGCTTTTCTTGGTGTGTGAAGTAATTTATTTAACCCACCCAAATAAAGAAAACCAGGTAAAAAACCAATAAAATAAACAGTATAAATGGTGTTAAAATGGCATTTTACAACCTCATCAACAGTCATGTTTTTAGCATGAGCAATGGCCTCTAAATCAATACCAAATTTACTATTATAACATACTGGTATGCGCCATCTTTTAAAAGTGTGTTTTTCTATATTACCTTCAGTTTTATAAATGGTTTTTAATTCATTTATTTTTAATTCAAAATCAATATTCAAATCATTAAAGCTAACTAAAACAGAATTATACGCGTGATTAATTTCTTTAATAGTTTTTACTTTTTCTAGCTTTGTTTTAAAACTTAAAATGTCTTTAAGAATTTCTTTGCTTATAATTTGAGGCCATTCTATTAAAACAGATTGCGCACCAAATGGTTTGTATTTAAGTTGGTAAAACACTAATTATTGTACTTTAATTTGGTTTTTACGTAAATGCTTATAAAGCTGTTTTAAAAGCGCTAAAGCTTTGGGGTTATCTCCATGAACGCACACGGTTTCTGCCAAAATAGGAATTTCGGTATTATTAATGGTTTTTACTTTTTTGAAAGCCACAATATTTAATACATGGTTTACTAAAGTATCAGCATCGTGTATTACCGCATTATTTTCTTTTCTAGATACCAAACTTAAATCATCATTATAATTCCTATCTGCAAATGCTTCATAAGTTATAGAAATCCCTTGTTTTTTTGCCAAATGTGCAATAACCGATTTATAAGGTACGTATAACTGCACAGGTTTGTGCATGCTTTTAATAACTTCAATAATTACATTGGCCACCTTTTCGTTTTTTGCAGCTAAATTATAAAGTGCACCGTGTGGTTTTATATGATGAAGCGTAGCATTTTCTTTGTGCAATACTTTTTGCAAATCTGTAATTTGATGTTTTAATGTTGTGAATAACGCTGCGCATGACATATTCATATTAACACGTCCAAAATTTTCCTTATCAGGAAATGAAGGATGCGCACCAATTTTAACTTTATGTTTTTTAGCTAGTTTTACTACCTCATGCATTGAAACTTCATTACCAGCATGCCCACCACAGGCAATGTTGCAAGAAGATATGTAAGGCATTAAATAGGTTTCATTTCCAATACCTTCGCCAACATCAGCATTTATATCAACAACAAGATGATTCATTAAATTTTTATAAAAACACTTTCATTAGAGCAACCACTGAAAGTAATATTGTTATTCCTAAGATAATAAAACCTAGAATATTTTGCTTTGTATTGTTCTTATATTTTCCAAGAACCGATGCTTTATTCATTATAAAAATTAAAATTGCAGCTATAACGGGTAGTAAAATACCGTTAGTCACTTGCGCAAACTTAATAATTTCAATGGGTTTAATATTGGTTGATGACAGTACAACACCAAGTATTAAAATAAACATCCAAACACCTCGAAATTTTAATGATTTTAAGTTAGAAGTCCACCCTAAACAACCAGAGGCAACAAAAGCTGCCGCCAAAGGCGCCGTTATAGCGCTTGTTATACCTGCAGCAAATAAACCTGTTGCCAAAAAATACTTGGCAAAACTACCAAATAAGGGTTCTAGTCCTTTGGCTAAATCTGCTGCATTATTAACAGATGTATCTTGAATAGCTGAAGCGGAAATTATAATACACATTGAAACTAAACCACCTAAAACAACCGCAATAAAAGTGTCTTTTCTTGCAGTGGCTAAATTTGATGTTTTTTTCCACTTTTCTTTTACCAAAGAAGCATGTAAAAAAAGATTGTACGGTACTACGGTAGTTCCTATAAGCCCAACAACAATTAGCAAACTATTCTTTGGAAACTTTGGTATAAAGGCACCTTTTAGTATAAGTAGTATATCTGGTTTTGTTAAAATAGCACAAGTAAAAAAAGCCAAACTCATTAAAACAACAAGCATTATTAGCGCACGCTCAATAATTTTATAGTTACCTAAATAAAGTAGAACAAATGCCAATGCTCCTATTACTAGACTAAAACTTTTAAAAGAAACACCAAATAAATTAAAAGAAGCTTGCCCTAAAACAGCTTCAAAACCCAAAACACCACCAGAGATATTTCCGGCTTCGTAAGCTGCATTTCCAATTACAATAGCTGCTAAAATTAAAATTATTATTATTGTTTTGAATACAGGAATTTTAATTTCTTCTCTTATAATTTCTGAAAGCCCTTTTTGGGAAACAATACCCAATCTTGCTGCCATTTCTTGAAGAATCACCGTAGCAAAAACAGACAGTACCATTGCCCACAGCAAAGCATACCCAAAATTAACACCAGCTATAGTGCACATTGTTACGGTACCCGGACCAATAAAAGCTGCGGCAACTAACGGGCCAGGGCCAATGTTTTTAAACCACCTTTTAATCACTTTTAGCAGCATTTAACGCATAAATTGCAAAACTACCAAGCCAATGTCCGCCCATATAATCATCACCAAAAATACTTGGTAAGGAATAGTTAATATGCTTATTGGCAACATTTTTTAAGTGGTTATATTCTGGCAGCCCTTTAGTAATTTCATATAAATTCCAAGCTCTAGAAAAGTTTACACCATCTAAATGCACTAAATGCCCATCGGTTCTATCTGAAACTTCACCTGGTTTTAAGCTATAATTTTCATCCTTTAATTGAGGCAAAAATTCTTCTAACCAAATTTTATAATCTTTAAGAGGTAGTAAGCGTTTCATTAAAGCAGCTTCTTCTAAACAAGGCGATAAAAAATCACTTCCGCTAGGTTCCCAACTCATGGGACAATTTGTGTCATTCTTAAAGAAAAATAACGCTCTATCTTTAATTGCTTTTTTTAAGGCTTCATGTTTTACGGTTTCGGCATAATCAAAGGCAAAAGATAACCCAAAAGCTGTGTTAGTATGTGTTCCAACACGTAATGCGTAATTTAGTTTTGGTAAATATTCTATATACTTATTGCAAATTAAATTTGTTAGTGGTTGTAAGTTTTGCTCTAAAACTCTTGCTGTTTCATCATCCCAAGTGTGTAACTCTTCGGCTAATTTTAACAACCATGTCCAGCCGTAAGTGCGCTCATAATTTGTATTATGTTTTCCTTTGAAATAAGCCACTTCTGCTTCAATGTTTTCTTTTGAGATATTTTTAAGCAAACGTTCTTTTATATGTTCTGCTTTTTCTAAATCTGGAAACATTTTTAATAATTTAACCAAACTCCAATGCGCATGTACCGATGAATGCCAATCAAAACATCCATAAAATGCTGGGTGTAGTACTTCCGGAGATTTTAAATCTTCATCACTGCCCAATGTTTGCGATAACCTATTAGGGTATTCTATATTTATACAATGCAAAGGTAATTCGGCTAATTTATTTGCCTGAGCTAAATCTAAATCTGGCAACTGTTCAATAACAATTGGTGCTTCTTTATCTGTTTTTTCAGAAGTTTTTTTATGCGTTTGGTTACAAGCAATAAAACTCAAGATTATTAAAATAAGTATATGTTTCTTCATTTAAGTATGTTTATTATTTACTAATAATGACGTTTTAAAAGCTAAAAACCCCTATTTAACCAATTATTGCCCTTTTTTGACTATTTGTTGCATATATAAAATATGGTCAAACTTTATTAATAAATATATTTGTGTTTGAGTAAATATAAAACATCTAAACTAAATTTAACAATGAAGTACTTAAGTAGTTTTTCACTATTACTATTCTTTTTTGTTTCCCTAGCAACTGCGCAACAGAATGACTGGGAAAACCCTAACGTAAATCAAATAAACAGGCTACCTGCAAAAGCTACGTTTTATAATTTTGACAGCAAAGACCAAGCTCTTAACGGCAACCGCGAGGCTTCTAGCAATTATAAATCTTTAAACGGTAATTGGCAATTTAAATGGGTTGCAAAACCTGCCGATGCTTTAGATGATTTTAAAAATGAAAATTTTGATGCATCGAAATGGGATGCTATTGATGTGCCTTCAAACTGGGAAATGCGCGGATACGGTACTCCTATTTATACCAATTCAACCTATCCGTTTTTTAATGATTTCCCAAATATAAACCATCATGACAACCCTGTTGGGCATTATATTAAAACATTTAATATTGATGAAACTTGGGCCAATAAAGATGTTATTATACATTTTGGAGGCGTTTCATCTGCCTACTACGTATGGGTTAATGGTAAATTTGTTGGTTATAGCGAAGATACAAGGCTTCCTGCTGAATTCGATATTACAAAACATATAAAACAAGGCGAAAACAAAGTAGCGGTTAAAGTGTACCGCTGGTGCGATGGTAGTTATATGGAAGCACAAGATCACTGGCGTTTAAGTGGTATTGAACGTGAGGTATACTTACAAGCCAACCCAAAAGTACGTTTATCTGATTTTACAGTTAGAACAGATTTTGATGATAATTATGAAAATGCATTATTGCAAATAAGACCTGAAATTATTGCCAACATACCCAATAAATATGTAGCTAAAGTTGGTGAGTTTGGCAACACCAACCTAAAAACTACTGTTGATGACTGGCAACTTTTAACTGAATTGGTTGATGCTAACGGTAATACTGTTAGTAAAACTACAAGTACACCTTTTAGTAAAATATTAGGTGAAAACTATCCGCAACGTGATAATGTGTATTTTGGTTTAATTGAAACTGAAGTTGAATTACCAAAAAAATGGTCTTCTGATGATCCTTACTTATATACACTACTTTTTACAGTAAAAGACAACCAAGGTAACAGCATACAACACACGAGCACTAAAGTTGGCTTTAGAGAAGTTAAAATTGATGAACGCGGACGTTTTCTTGTTAATGGAAATCCTGTAAAAATGATTGGTGTAAACCGCCATGACCACGACCATATTAATGGAAAAACTGTAACTCGTGAAGACATGGAAACCGATGTTAAACTTATAAAACAATTTAACTTTAATGCTGTAAGAACATCGCACTACCCTAACGACCCGTATTTTTATGATTTATGTGATAAATATGGTATTTACGTTATGGATGAAGCAAATTTAGAAACACATGGCGTACGCGGGCAGCTTTCAAATGTACCAGAATGGAGCAATGCCTATTTAGAGCGTGCTGTACGTATGGTTGAGCGTGATAAAAACCACCCAAGTATTGTAATGTGGAGTTTAGGTAATGAGTCTGGTACAGGCCCAAATCATGCCGCTATGGCAGGGTGGATTAAAGATTTTGACCCAACACGCTACATACATTATGAAGGTGCTCAAGGCATACCAAACCATCCAAATTACAAAAAGAATTTCTTTCAGCATAGCAAAGGAAATCCGTCAGACAAACCATGGGTAGATATGATAAGCCGTATGTATCCACAACCACAAGAATTACAAGGCTTATTGGATGACACAAAAGAATTTCAAAATATACCCGTTTTAATGTGTGAATATGCGCATGCTATGGGTAATTCTGTTGGAAACATGAAAACCTATTGGGACATTATTCATAGCAACGACCGCGCTTTAGGTGGTTACATTTGGGATTGGATTGACCAAGGTATTTTAAGAAAAGACGAAAACGGTAAAGAATACTATGCGTACGGAGGCTCTTATGGAGACACGCCAAATGATGGAAGTTTTTGTATAAATGGTATTATTGCTTCAGATAGAACACCAAAACCTGAAATTATTGAATGTAAAAAGGTAAATCAACCGGTAGTAATTTCAAGTAAAGATGCCTTAAGCGGTAATTTTAGTATTTTAAATCGTCACCACGCCACAGATTTATCACAATATAATCTATCTTGGAATATTACTGAAAACGGAAAAGTGATTCAAAAAGGTGATTTAAAAACCCTAAACACCAAAGCTTTTAAAACTGATAATTTCAACATCAATTTTAAAAAACCAAAACTTAAAGCTGGTAGCGTATATCATTTAAATGTCTTCGGAAGTTTAAAAAACAATACGCTTTGGGCTGATGCGGGTTATGTGGTGTTTGAAGAACAATTTTCTTTAAATTATGATGTTCCGCAGCCTTCAGCATTAAAAAGCAACAATGCTTTAATTGTTAACGATACAGACAAAACAGTATCTGTAAGTAACAACATCGTTTCTGTTAAAGTTGATAAAAACACGGGTTACATTTCGTCTTATACAGCCAAAGGTGTAAACATTATGAAATCGCCTTTAAAACTAAACTTTTGGCGTGCTGAAACTGAAAACGACGAAGCTTATAGAGAGTCTATGAAATTACAGTCTGAATTAGATTGGATGCATGCTGGAAACACGTTAAAAGTTGAAAACGTTTCTGTTAATAACACTGAAAAAGGTAAAACAATTATTACTGTTACCGGTAAAATTAATAAACCTGAAACTAAGGTTAATTTAACTTACACTGTTTTAGGAACAGGTGAAATTAAAGTAGATTACAACGTAAAAATTGCCGATAATGCACCTAACGCTCCACGTATTGGTATGCAGTTTGATATTGCTAATAACTATAATAATTTAACGTATTTGGGTAAAGGTCCACAAGCCAATTATGCAGACAGAAATTATGGTGCTCACGTTGGTTTATACTCAGGAAAACCAGAAGACATCAACTATAAATACGTTTACCCCGAAGAGTATGGCAACCATACACAAACGCATTGGTTTACACTTACTAACACTGCTAAAAAGGGTGTATTAGTTAAAGGTGAACAACCAATAAACTTTAGTGTTTTAGAGTATAGTATAGATAACTTACAAGAAGCAAACTTTTTAAATGAATTAGTAGAACGTGATGTTTACACTGTAAATATAGATTTAAGCCAACAAGGAGTTGGTGGAGACAACACATGGTCTCCACGAGCACAAGCTCATGAAGAATTTAGAAATAAACCGGGCAGTTACAAATATTCATTTTATTTAGTACCCTTCAGCCCTAAGGTGAAAGCTGAAAAAATTAAATTTTAATAGATTAATAGCATATCTATAGAAAAAGCAGCTCTTTGGAGCTGCTTTTTTGTTTTGAAATTATGTTATTAGTATGCTTAATTTTATATATTAAACTTATTTCAGAGTCTATAATTTACCCCAACCAGCCATCTCTATCTAAACTTCTGTACTGTATAGCTTCACTAATGTGTGCGCCTTCAATATTTTCAGAGGCTTCTAAATCTGCAATCGTTCTAGCTACTTTTAAAATTCTATCATAAGCTCTAGCAGACAGGTTTAAGCGCTCCATAGCAGTTTTTAGTAATTGTTTTGAATCTTCATCTAAAACACAATGTTTACGAATTTGTTTGGTATTCATTTGCGCATTATAATGTACCGTATCATTAGTTGTAAAGCGTTTACTTTGAATATCTCTTGCGGCTGTAACTCGTTTTCTAATATCTACTGAAGATTCGCCTTTTCTATCATCTGAAAGTTTATCAAAAGGTACAGGCGTTACTTCAATATGAATATCTATTCTATCTAATAATGGACCAGAAATTTTACTTAAATACCGTTGCATTTCGGCAGGACTTGACGTTACAGGCGCATCAGGATCGTTAAAATAGCCACCAGGACTTGGATTCATACTGGCTACCAACATAAATGATGATGGATATGTTACTGTAAATTTAGCTCTTGAAATAGTTACCTCTCTATCTTCTAACGGTTGACGCATAACTTCTAACACATCACGTTTAAATTCTGGTAGCTCATCTAAAAACAACACACCATTATGTGATAGAGAGATTTCACCTGGTTGCGGATAACTACCACCACCTACTAAAGCCACATTTGATATGGTATGATGCGGGCTCCTAAAAGGTCTTTGAGACAGCAAACCAGCATCTTTAACCCTACCAACTACTGAGTGTATTTTGGTTGTTTCAAGCGCTTCATGCAAGGTCATTGGCGGTAAAATACTAGGTAAACGTTTGGCTAACATGGTTTTTCCTGCTCCTGGTGGACCAATTAAAATAATATTATGCCCGCCAGCTGCAGCAATTTCCATGCAGCGTTTTATACCTTCTTGCCCTTTTACATCGGCAAAATCATGCTCAGGAAAATCTAGATTTTTTTCAAACTCTTTTCTAGTATCAATAATAGTTTGCTGTAAAGCTTCGCCTTTATCAAAGTAATTTATAACTTGTTTTATGTTTTCAATTCCGTAAACTTCTAAATCGTTTACAATGGCGGCTTCTTTAGCATTGGCCGCAGGTAAAATGAAGCCTTTAAATCCTTCTTCTCTGGCTTTAATAGCTATGGGTAAGGCGCCTTTTATGGGCTGTAAACTTCCGTCTAAAGATAGTTCGCCCATAATTAAATATTGCTCTAAATTTTCGGCTTGTATTTGTTTTGAAGCTGCTAAAATTCCAATTGCTAAGGTTAAATCGTAAGCACTTCCCTCCTTTCGTAAATCGGCAGGAGCCATGTTGATTGTTATCTTTTTTCCTGGAATTTTATAACCATTATTTTGAAGCGCAGCTGCTATACGGTAGTTACTTTCTTTTATGGCATTATCTGGCAAACCTACTAAATGATAACCAATACCAGAATCTACATTTACCTCAACGGTAATTGTGGTAGCTTCAACACCAAAAACGGCACTACCAAAAACTTTTTTAAGCATATTCGTTCTTTTCTGCTTAAATGTAAGAAATGTAGTTTTATTTTGAAATGAATTTAGTAGCTGTAATTAAACTTTTTTACCATAAAACAAAAAAAACAGTTTATATATATTTAGATTTCTAATTTATAACATAAAAAGTCTCACTGAAAAGTGAGACTTTTAAAATGAAATAGTCATGATTAACCTGAAAAATATCAGATTATATTTTCAATTTTAATTACCTGTATTTAAGAACTTAGGCTTAATAACTAACATAGCCCATGCCCAGTTTTGTCCGCTTGCAGCAGCATCTTCACTTATTCCTTTTAACTCATACATACCATCTGCGGCAAACATGTGTGAGTACCCCATTACCAAAGCGTATCCTTTAAAGGCTTTTTTGTATACAATATCAATTTCAGTTCCTAAAGCTTTATCGCCATTAGGTAATTCTTGCTCTCCGCTAAAATTAAGTGCTTTAACTAATAAGCTAGATTTGTTTCCTAAATCAAAATTAGCACTCACGTGAATATCAGATAAACCAATTGAATTGGCATGGTTACCTACATAAAAGTAATCCATAAAACCATTAAACTTGTGGTTTGTACCATATAACGGGAAGAATGCTTCAGTTTCAGCAGTATCAGCTTTATCACCACTAATTATTTCAATACCAGCACCAAGTGTTACTTTATCAGACGCTTTATAAGTGGCATCTAAACCAAGTAAAAACGCTGTTTTTCTATCATCACCAAACTGTAAATAACCATTACCAGCAAGACCAAAACTACCTGCTTTATAAGTTAAATGCGTACCAAATGTTTGCATATTATTTACACCATCAGGAGCGCTAGCATCGTCAAATTTTTGAAAACCATTATTTAATAATAATAAGCTACCTGTAAATTTTTCCCAAGCCTGTTTCATATATAACATTTGCATGGTTTTATATGAAAAAAAACCTGAAGTATTATAGCCTGTACCTACAGATACAAAACCGGTTGGATTAGAATAGTCTTGATTGAAAGCCAAAGCAAAATCTAACATAAATTTACCTTTTTTATGCTTTATCATGGCTGCATCATGGTTACGCCCTTGTTGTGCCCAATCTAAACCGCCTAAAATTCTTTGATCATCATATGATAATACTTGACGACCAATTTTAGTAGACCAACTTTCGGCTAATTTAATTTCAGCCCAAGCTTCAAAAACTGCAAATGAATTGTTTTGATCCCAAGGTAATATTTGACGGTTTTCACCCCAAACCATAACATCTTGCAAGCTTAAATACACTTTATAAGCATCGGTAGTCCAACCAGCATTTAAACGCGCTCTTGTTGAAATTCCAAAACCAGCATCGGCATCATCTGCAATTAAGTTTCCAAATCCGTGGCGGTATTCTGTACGTGGTCTAAACTCACCGTCTAATGTAAATTGCGCTTGTGCAAACTGTATTGCTAAGGCAAAAACTGCTAATAATGCGTATTGGTTTTTCATATTGTTAAATTTTAATTTTAGCATTTTTAATTGTTGTTTTTTGTAGTTATTTTTAATTAATTGGTAAGCAAATATACTTACGTACAAGCGGTTGAATTATGATAAAACTCATGTTTAAAACCACTTTATGTTTTTTTAATGCTCTAAAAAATCTATTAAATGTTTTCTGTATTTGTAGTAATCGTTGTGTTCTAAAACTGCTTTACGCGTGCGTGGGCGTTCAAAATCTATACTAAGCACATCGCCAATTTTAGCACGTGGTCCGCTAGTCATCATCACCACTCTGTCTGCTAAAAATATAGCTTCATCAACATCATGTGTAATCATAACCGCCGTAATTTTTTCTTTATTCCAAATTTCAATTAAAATATCCTGTAATTCTCCTCTGGTTAGAGAATCTAACATTCCAAAAGGCTCATCTAACAGTAATACTTTAGGCTTAATGGCAAATGCACGAGCAATACCAACGCGTTGTTGCATACCTTGCGATAAATCTGCTGCTTTTTTATGAAATGAATCTTCTAAACCTACTTTTTGAAGGTAATACTTAGCAATATCATTACGTTGCGCTTTTGTAGCATGCGGAAATACTTGGTTTACACCCAACAAAACATTTTGAAGTGATGTCATCCAAGGCATTAAACTTGGTGCCTGAAAAATAACTCCTCTATCTGGTCCTGGCCCTTTTATGTGCTTTCCTAAAACTGAAATATTACCACCTGAAATTTCGTTTAAACCCGCTATCATAGATAACATGGTAGTTTTACCACAACCTGAATGCCCAATAATGGTAACAAACTCTTCTTTTCTTATTTGAAGGTTTAGGTTTTCTAAAACCACATAATCACCTTTTGGCGTTGGGTATACTTTTTTTAAGTTTTTTAAATCTAACATGACATCATTTGATGGAAAAATGCCATTTTCAACATAACTTTTTTGTGCTGTATTTGTTGTAATTGTACTCATAATGTTCATGTTATTTAAATTGGTTCACAAAATCTTTAGGCGCTAAGTCTGGTAAAGCATAGGCTGTATTTGCTTCGGCCTTACGTTCATTACCTATATCCATTAAATATTCAATAATGGCGTTACGAGTTTGCTTAAAGTTTTCATTATCATTTAAAGCGGTTTTATCACGTGGGCGTTCAATATCAATTTTAAACTCTGGCCCTAAAGTGGCGTTTGGCCCTGGGCGTAACGGAATAATTCTATCGGCCATATAAATACCTTCATCAACATCATTAGTTATAAGTAGTGCGGTACGCTTATCTTTTCCCCAAATGTTTAAAATTTCATCTTGTAAATTACCCCTAGTTAAAGCATCTAAAGCACCTAAAGGTTCATCCATAATAATCATTTCGGGCTTCATAGCTAAAGCTCTAGCAACGGCAACACGCTGGCGCATACCACCCGATAGCTCTCTTGGCAATTTGTTAATAGCAGGTGTTAAACTTACCATATCAACATAATTTGCTACCATTTGGTTTAATTCTTTTTTTGGTGTTTTTGGAAACGCTTCTTTTACTGCCATAAACACGTTTTGCCCTACTGTTAACCATGGTAATAATGAGTAATTTTGAAAAATTACACCTCTTTCGTGGCTTGTTCCTACTACAGGTTCTCCTTTAAATAAAACCTCACCTCTTGTGGGTTGTAGCAAACCGTTTATTAAGTTTACTAATGTTGTTTTACCACTTCCTGTAAAGCCAACAATAGCCACAAACTCGCCTTCTTCAATAGAAAGGTTGATGTTAGAAAGCACTTCATCTTCGCCTTCAGTATATGTTTTGTGTACGTTATTTAATTCTAAATATGCCATTTTCGTTTTTGTTTTTATGGTGTTCCCCAAGGGTCGGGCTTTCTGCTATATCTTTTTTTTTTGTTTTCGCTACGTTTTTCTCATGCTTCGCAAAACACTCAAACTGACATAAAAAAGGATGCCGCTTCAATCCCTAACACATATTAAACTTCTGTCTTCATTCTTTGTTATTTTGTTATTTTAAATAGCATCTGTTTTAACGAAAGACACTGAGTTTTGAATGGTTAACATTAACCTATCTAACAAAAAACCAATAATACCAATAACAAACATGGCTACAATAATTTTGGCATTAGAATCATTAGCGCCATTTTGAAATTCTTCCCAAACAAAAGTTCCTAAACCAGGACTTTGTGCTAATAATTCAATAGCAATTAACACCATCCAACCTACAGAGATTGTAATTTTTAATCCAGTAAAAATTAATGGTAACGATGATGGTAAAATAACTTTAAATATTTTTTGAAACGTACCTAACTTCAATACTTTAGCTACATTAATATAATCTTTATCAACCGATGAAACACCCATGGCTGTATTTACTAATGTTGCCCACATTGAACATAAACCAACACTAATAAATGAAATAGTGAATGAGCTATCTTCACTAGAATCTATTAATAATGTTTTCACAATCATAAAAACTAATAAGTACCAAACTACTGGCGATACAGGTTTAAAAATTTGAATAAACCAGTTAAAAGCACTTTTTAATGTAGGACTCAAGCCAATAAAAATACCTAATGGCACAGCAATTACTAAAGCAAGTAAAAAGCCTGCAAATACAGTTTTTAAACTTCTAAAAATTTGATCAACAAACGATGGACGCCCAGTATAAACAATAGGTTCTTTGCCTTCAGCTATACGTTTTTCATTTAAAGCTGCTGTTTTTTCTTTAAAAGCGGCTTTATCTGCGCTAATAGCACTGTGGTCTTTTAGGAGTGATTTATAAGAATCCCAAACCTGTGCTGGTGAAGGTAAAGAGTTAGGTTGACATGTTACATTGCCTGATGCAATACAAGCCGCTTCAGCATCAGCTGCTGCTTGCCCGCGCTCTTCTAAGGCTTTATTTATTTTAAAATCTGCTTCAATATTATACAGTGCTTTTGCACCCATATGCCACAACCCAACAAATAATAATATGGATACAATTGGCACTATTACTTTGCGCAAAAAGCTTTTAAAATCTTCTTTATCTAATTTACCTGTAAACAAATCTTTAAGCGTGGTTAAAAAACCTAAGCCCATAAATTTTGTTACTTTCCCTAATGTTATACTTTGTTTCATGACTACGTTTGTTACTATTTATTCTATTTCATATTTTTTAAATACCGTTTTACTAAATGAAGTATGAGAAACCTCACGGTTTTGTTTATGAGATTTCTCATGAAACTTCACACTAGGAACGACATAAAAAAATTAATCTTAATCTTTATTACCTATTTTAAAGCTATTTATGTATGCTATTGGATCTTTAGCATCATAAGCGTTACCATCTATAAAATCTGTTGTTGATGGTTTGTAACCATCTGTTTCAGGAATATCAGCAGCAGGAATATTACCTTCGGCTACTAACAATTCGGCAGCTTTTTTCCAGATATCTGGTCTGTAAATATCTTTTATAGTTTCTGCGTACCATTCAGCTGGTTTGGCTTCAGGAATTTGCCCCCAACGTCTCATTTGAGTTAAAAACCAAATACCATCAGAGTAAAATGGGTAGGTTGCGTTGTATTTGTAGAATACGTTAAAATCTGGCATTGAACGCTTATCGCCTTTTTCAAACTCAAAAGTACCCGTCATTGAGTTAGCTAAAACAGCTTCATCTGCGCCTACGTATTGCGACATAGATAATATTTTAACAGCTTCGGCTCTATTTCCTGGTTCGTCTAACCATTTACCAGCTCTAATTAATGCTTTTGTTACAGCAATAGCAGTATTAGGATTTTCATCTACAAACTTTTTAGTCATAACAAAAACCTTTTCTGGGTTGTTTTTCCAAATGTCGTAATTAGTAGTTACAGGTACACCAATACCTTTAAATACCGCTTGTTGATTCCAAGGTTCACCAACACAATACCCGTAAATAGTTCCTGCCTCTAAAGTAGCTGGCATTTGTGGTGGTGGTGTTACAGAAAGTAAAACCTCGGCATCAATTTGCCCTTGTACATTTTCAGCAGTGTACATACCCGGGTGAATGCCTGCTGCGGCTAACCAATATCTAATTTCATAGTTATGTGTAGATACTGGAAAAACCATTCCCATTTTAAAAGCTTTACCGGCATTTTTATAATCTGTAATTACAGGTTTTAAGGCGTCGGCTTTTATAGGATGTATAGGTTTACCATCGGCATCTTTTGGTACATTAGCTTTCATTTTGCTCCAAACATCATTTGAAACTGTTATACCGTTACCATTTAAATCCATTGAAAAAGGCGTGACTAATTCTGCTTGACGCCCAAAACCTGCGCCTGCAGCAATTGGCTGACCTGCTAACATGTGTGAACCATCTAATTGACCATCAATAACACGATCTAAAACGTTTTTCCAGTTAGATTGTGCCTCAACAGACACAAATAAACCTTCATCTTCAAAAAAGCCTTTTTCTTTTGCAATGGCTAATGGCGCCATATCTGTTAGCTTTATAAAACCAAAAGTTAATTGAGGCTTTTCAATTTCTAATTGTTTTGTTTTAGAAACTTCGGCAGCTGCTTTTTCTACTTCAGCTTCTTTCTTTTTTTCTTTTCCTCCGCAGGCAAATAATAAAACCGCTACCGGTAGTAAAAGAATTGTTTTTTTGATTAGTGTTTTCATATTAGAGATGTTAATTAATTTTCTAAGTATTTATACTTAATTTTAAAACAAATATATAAGTAGTTTATAATACTTAGCATGATAAACACCATAGATAAAACACTTTTTCATCCACAAAAAAACCTGCCGTTTGGCAGGTTTAAAAAGCAACTAACTAATCTTTAAATCTTTAAAATGTGCTTTTTAGAAAAATTCTTTAGATATACTTCTACAAAAATTACGTATTTACTTAGTTTTTATACGCTGCTTTAATCATAAAATTAGCTACTGTTGTATAAGTTTGCTCCCAAGCATGTTGTACTTCACTTGTAAAATCTTCTTTTAAGTCTTCTTTTAAAGTAGCCATTAATGCTTCACCTATTATATTGTAATGAAATGCTTCTACTTTATATTCTAAATGCCTTTTTGCTAAATCTTCTAATGCTGGTTTTAAAGTATCTAAATCTTTCAAGCTGGTTATAGCTACCCCTAACATAGACATTAATTTACTACTTTGCTGTTGCATATCTGAATCATTTGTTGGGAATAATGCTTTTAAAGGCGGATCTAACTGAAATAATTTATTATAAAACAATTGAGATACAGCCAAAGCATTAGGACTTACTTTTTTAAACGATTCTTGCACTAAAGTGATTGTTTTTGTTTCCATAACCTTTGCATTTGCAACAAAGCTAAAACGGTTTTAATGCAAATACTATAGACTGCGGCAGGTAAAAAGCTGTTTTTACACCATGTTTTGTGAATAAACACTAACTACCTAAAAAGAAATTATGATCGCTAATCTCTTTTTTAAGCACGTTAACATCAACAATACCAACCTTTTTACCGCTGGCAACAATGAGTCCTTCTTTTTTTAAAGCTGAAAAAACTCTAATAACTTGTTCTTCTGAAGTGCCGGCATAATCGGCATATTCTTTTCTACTTAACGGTAAATTTAAAAAGTCTTTTAACGTACCAAACTTTCGGTATATATATAATAAAGTATCTACCACACGCTCTCTAACCGTCATTTGTGAAAGTGATTTTACTTTAGATTCGCTTCTATTTAACTCATTGGCGTAAAAAAGCATCATATCATAAGTAAAGTCTGGATTGTCTTTAAGTGCATTTTGTAAATCGTCTTTTGAAAAGTAGCATAAATCTGCATTTTGCAGAGCAATTGCACCAATAGAATAATATTCTTCAGTACCAAAACCTCTATGCCCAATAATTTCACCAGCTTTAGCAAACCTTACTATTTGCTCTTTGCCGTTAATACCCGTTCTAAAAACTTTAACTGTTCCTTTTAAAATGAAAAACAAACCATTAACTGGCGCGCCTTCAATTATAAACTGCTGCCCTTTTTTACAGAATATTTCGCTTTTATTGTTTAAAAAATCTGAATTTTCTAATACCGAAGTATTCCTACTTATTAAGCAGTTTTTGTTTTCACAATTTGTACAGGCTACTTTCATTTAGTTGGATTTCTTTAAATTATTGGCAAGAATGTATAAATATACAACTCAAACAAATATACGTAACAATACTTAGTTTTATGTTTTCACATCAATTTTTATGAGTATCACAAAAAATAAATACTTTTTTTTAAAGATGAGAATTATACGCCTTTAAAAATTCACAATAATCATGAAAATAAATAATGATGTTAGCTTTCTTAATCGTTATATTTGTAAAAACATAACGAAATACATAATGATTACCATATTAGAAGCTATTTCTACTGCAAAAAAACACACAACAAAACTTGTTAAATCAACAATAAAACCTGTTGAAAAAGCCAATGGATATTTGCTTTTTGAAGACATAAAATCACCTATAAACATGCCTCCTTTTAGGCAATCTGCCATGGATGGTTATGCTATAAACTTACACGAAAGCTTAACATACACTTTAACAGGTGAAATAAAAGCGGGTGACAACCACATACCGGTATTAAAACCCGGTGAAGCTGTTAGAATTTTCACTGGCGCCCCTGTACCAGATACTGCCAATGCAGTTATGATGCAAGAAAAAGTGGTAGCAAATGATACTAAAATTGAACTTGCACACAAAATTGATTTAGAACAAAACATCCGCCCTTTAGGAGAACAAGTTAGACAAGGAGACGTTGCCTTAAAAAAAGGCACTAAACTTACGCCTGCTGGCATTGGCTACCTGTTATCATTAGGTATTACAGAAGTTACCGTTTATAAAAAGCCTACTATTGCCATTGTAACTACTGGTAACGAACTTATAGAACCAGGACAAACACTAACTCACGGAAAAATTTATGAAAGCAACTCTAAAATGCTTTTAAGTGCATTATATAGCTTAAAGTTTTATGACATTACACTTTATAAAGTTGAAGATAATTATAAGCAAACTGTAAGCACTTTAACATCTGCCGTAAAAACTCATGATTTAGTATTAATTACTGGAGGTATTTCGGTTGGCGATTATGATTTTGTTGGAAAAGCACTAAAAGAAATACAAGTTAAAGAAGTGTTTTATAAAGTGAAACAAAAACCTGGCAAACCATTATTTTTTGGTAAAAAAGAAAACACATCTGTTTTTGCTTTACCCGGAAATCCTGCTGCAGCCCTGTCTTGTTTTTACGTGTATGTTTACATTGTTTTACAAAAAATGATGGGTTTTGATACTGATGAATTACCTAGAATTAAAGCAACATCTACTTCAAAATTTATAAAAAAAGGCGACAGACCGCAGTTTTTAAAAGCTATTTTTAATGATGGAAACGTTACACTTTTAGAAGGACAAAACTCATCAATGCTACAAACTTTTGCGCTTTCAAACGCCTTAGTTTTTATTCCAGAAAGTATTGTTGAAGTAAATATTGGTGATAACGTAGAAACTATTTTGCTACCCGTTTAAACTAGTAAATATGAGCTATAAAATTAAAAGCAGAATTTGGATTGAAGCTAATAATAACGTGTTATTAGGCGAAGGACGTGTGCATTTATTAAAAGCCATTCATAAAACAGGGTCTTTATCTAAAGCTGCAAAAAGTTTAAATATTTCCTATAAAAAAGCATGGACCCTTTTAGATTCAGTAAACAAATCTGCTAAAAAGCCTGTAACCATAAACAGCATTGGTGGCAAAGGCGGTGGCGGAGCAAAATTGACAGAATATGGAGAAGCCCTTGTAAATGCTTTTGATGAAATTAATAAAAATTGTTGGGCGTTTTTAGATGAGCAGCTAAAAAAGGTAACTAATTTATAAGTGATTAAATACTTAAAAATTAACATGCTACAAACAGAAAACATATATCTATTTTTACTCATACTTCCAATAGTATCATTTTTATATGCTAGCGTTGGTCATGGTGGTGCTAGTGGTTACTTAGCTTTAATGGCTCTATTTTCATTTGCGCCCGAAACCATGAAACCTACCGCCCTATTACTCAATTTATTTGTTGCTGGCATATCATTTTACTACTACTATAAAGAAGGATATTTTAATAAAAGGCTATTCATTTCGTTTGCTGCAGCCTCCATTCCACTAGCTTTTTTAGGTGGTACCATTGAAATTGATGCTTCAGTTTACAAAAAAATATTAGCCATTTTACTCATTTTTGCCATTTTAAAAATGCTGAATGTTTTTGGTAAAGAAAGTAGCACTGTTAAACAAGTTAAACTTTATCAAGGACTTGTTGTTGGCGGTATTATTGGCTTCTTTTCTGGGCTTATTGGTATTGGTGGTGGCATAATTTTAAGTCCCGTTATCCTACTCTTACATTGGGGTAAAATGAAAGAAGCAGCCGCAGTATCGGCGCTTTTTATTTGGGTAAATTCTGCTTCCGGATTAATTGGTCAAATTAGTAGCGGTGTGGTTCTAGAAAAAACATCTTTTATATTGGTTGCCATTGCCATAATTGGCGGTATTTTAGGTGGTTACTACGGAAGTAAAAAACTAAATAACAATAGTTTACGATATATTTTAGCCTTTGTTTTAATTATAGCCTGTGTTAAACTATTTCTTACTTAAAATGAAACAACAAAACAACATAACGGGTATAATTTTAGCTGGTGGAAAAAGCGCTAGAATGGGTACAGACAAAGGTTTTGTAACATTCAACAACAAACAATTTGTTCAATATAGCATAGACGCCTTAAAGCCTTTAGTTTCAAATATTTTAATTGTTACAGACAATAAAAACTACAACGTGTTTGGTTATCAATTAGTTGCAGATACTTTTAAAAACCAAGGACCTGTTGCTGGTATTTATTCAGGACTTACAACTTCAAAAACTGAAAATAATTTAATACTAAGTTGTGATATTCCGTTGATAAAAACTGAAATTCTCAAAAAACTCATTTCTGTAATTGATAATGATTCTGAAGTTATTCAAGTTGAAAGCAACGGCAAAACAATGCCATTAATTGCGCTTTATAAAAAAAGTACTGCAACAACTTTTAAAAACGCTTTATTAAATGACGAAAGACGCTTAAGACACGTGCTTAAAACACTAAAAACCAAACATATAAAATTAGAAGAAGCTTCACAAAAAGCTACTGTAAATATAAACACAAAAGAAGACCTAAAAACTATTCAAAATGATTATAACTATTAAATATTTTGGACAAATAGCCGAGGTTACAAAAACCAACGAAGAAACCCTTGAGGTTAATGGCTCTCAAATTTCTGATGTTTTACAACTGTTACACAAAAAATATAACTTACTTAAAACCAAAGATTTCAAAATAGCGCAAAACAAAAAATTAGTGCCTTTAAACACACCACTAAATGGCACTGAAATAGCTTTATTACCTCCTTTTTCTGGCGGATAATTTATTATAAAAAAAGGTTTTCAAGTAAAAATAAAAAAAATAAAATGAGCGATAAAAAAATAAAAAACGTATTTAAACAAGGAGCTATTTCTTCTGAATTTATAGGAAATTCAATTTATAAACACCAAACAAAAACTAGCATTGGAGCACACAACATATTTTTAGGACAAGTACGCGCCGATGATATTGAAGGTAAAGTAGTTTCGGCCATTGAATATACAGCCTATGAAGATATGGCCAATAAAAAATTTCATGAAATTAGAGAAACTGCTTTTAAAAAATTCAACTTAACATGCATGCACATTTATCACAGTTTAGGCACTGTTAAAGCTGGTGAAATTTGTCTGTTTGTTTTTGTATCATCACCAAGAAGAAAAGAGGTTTTTAAGGCTTTAGAATTTATTGTTGAAGCTATTAAAGCAGATGTTCCTGTTTTTGGAAAAGAAATTTTTGAAGATAAAACACATCAATGGAAAGTTAATAATTGATTATTGACTAATTATTATTTATTACTATGAAGGAGGCTTTAAAAAAAAGAACCAAAACTTTTGCTCATAATTGTATTAAAATTACCGGGTTATTTCCAAATAATTATTTAGCTAATCACATAAAAGCTCAGTTAATTAGATGCTCAACATCAGTGGCAGCAAATTACAGAGCTACTTGCATTGCACAATCGAAGCCTAGTTTCATTTCTAAAATAAGTATTGTTATTGAAGAAGTTGATGAATCAAATTTTTGGCTTGAATTTGCTTTAGATGAAAGCTTAATTCCAAAGGATAAAATAGAATTTCTTTTAAAAAAATCTAGTGAATTAACTGCAATCTTTATGGCTTCAAGAAAGACAGCAAGCAAGAAATAATCAATTTTAAATAATAAATAATCAATCTGAAAAATATGGTAGATATTACATTTAAAAACACAACATTAAGAACTGCCATTGCTCAGGCGGTAGTTGTTGTTAGCAAACCTGAAACTATTGAGGCTATTAAAAATGATACGGTACCCAAAGGCAACGTGTTTGCTATGAGTAAAGCAGCAGGATTGTTGGGTGTAAAACGTACACCTGATATTTTACCAGATTGCCATCCGCTACCCATTGAATTTACAGGCGTTGAATACAAAATTAACGGACTAGAAATAACCGTACTTTTTACCGTAAAAACCATTTATAAAACCGGCGTTGAAGTTGAAGCTATGCATGGTGCTAGTGTGGTGGCTTTAAACATGTACGATATGCTAAAACCAATAGATAAAGGCATTGAAATACACGCTATAAAACTTCTAAAAAAGAAAGGTGGAAAATCTGATTTTAAAGACACTTTTAGAAACAATTTAACTGCAGCTGTTGTTGTTTGCAGTGATAGTATTTCGGCAGGAAACAAAGAAGACAGAGCAGGAAAAGCCATCATTGAAAAACTAAAATCTTGCAAGGTGTCAATTTCAGAATACGTTATAATTCCTGATGAGATTAAAGCTATACAAAACAAAGTTAAAACCTATGAAAACGAAGGTATAGACATGGTTATTTATACAGGTGGCACAGGGCTTTCTGAAAGAGATAATACACCCGAAGCTTTACTGCCATTATTAGACAGAAGAATTCCTGGTATTGAAGAAGCCATTAGAAATTTTGGGCAACAACGTATGCCATTTGCAATGCTTTCTCGTAGTGTTGCTGGCACAATAAATAACACCTTAGTTTTGGCGTTACCAGGTTCTACAAACGGCGCCAAAGAATCTATGGATGCTATTTTTCCTTCGGTATTACATGTATTTAGAATATTAAAAGGCGCCAGACATGATTAATTTTTAATATTGATTTTGAAAAATTTAATATGACCAAAAATTCAAAAATATTACAAGATTCCTTTGGTAGAATGCATACCTATTTGCGTATTTCATTAACCGAAAGGTGTAATTTACGCTGCACCTATTGTATGCCTGCAGAAGGTGTACAATTATCTCCAAAAAGTCATTTAATGACCTATGAAGAAGTTTTTGAAATAGCAAAAACCTTTGTTGACAATGGTGTTACAAAAATTAGACTAACAGGTGGCGAACCCTTTGTTAGAAAAGATATACCCGTAATTTTAGAAAAATTAGCATCACTACCCGTTGAGCTATCAATTACTTCAAACGCTGTGATTATTGATAAGTTTATTGATGTTTTAAAAGCTAATAACATATATAAAATAAATGTTAGTTTAGATTCTTTAAACAAAGAAAAATTTAGCCACATAACCCTTAGAAATCAGTTTGAAAAAGTTTACAACAACATTCATCTTTTAGTTGAACAAGGTTTTACCGTTAAAGTAAATGCTGTTTTAATTAAAGGTTTTAATGATAATGAAATTATTGATTTTATTGAATTCACCAAAGATTTACCTATTTCTATAAGGTTTATTGAATTTATGCCTTTTGATGGTAATAAATGGGATTTAAGTAAAATGGTATCATATGCCGAGGTTATGCAAAACGTAAACAACACCTACAAAAATAACGATCTTATAAAACTTAAAGATGCCGCTAATGATACTGCTAAAAACTATAAAATAAAAGGTTACAAAGGTAGTTTTGCCATTATAAGCTCTGTAACCAACCCGTTTTGCGATAGCTGTAATAGGCTACGCTTAACTGCTAACGGACAAATAAAAAACTGTTTGTTTTCAGCAAAAGAATCAGATTTACTTACAACGCTACGCAGTGGTAAAACTATTGAACCTATTATAAAAAAAGCGGTTCTTGCAAAACTTAAAGTTCGTGGCGGAATGGATACCCTTAAAAAACTACAAGAACCGCAATTACACGGTAAAAACAGAAGTATGATTACTATTGGTGGATAATTCTTAATTATCTCATTTCTTATACAAATTAAAACTTAAAGTTTCGTTATTATAATCTACCGAAATTTCATTTTTAATAGACTTTTTTGGTAAAGGAATATGCATTTTAAACAAAGCAGAAGGATAACAATACGCATGCTTTTTGCTATTAGATGTTTGTGTTTTTAATGTCTCTTTTTGTGTGGTAACAACCAAATCTTTTTTTGTAACATAAAACCTAAAATCGTCTTTAATGTATCCGGGAATTTTAAGTTTATACTGAAAACCAAAATCTGTTTCTAATACGTTTAATGGGTTTTTAGTTTGTTGTTTTGTGTTGTGAATGGTAATGGAACTTTTTCTTTTTTGTGGTTTTTGAATTGTTAAACTAGATGCAGGTGTCATAATTGTTAGGAATTACAGGTTTTTTGTGCGTTTTATAGAAAATAGAATAGAAAAGGATATCTATCTAGCTGAAGATCAAGACTAAATATAACACAAAAAACACACAAATACAATTACTCAACCAAATTTCATGAAAAAACTATCCGCCCAATATAAATGCATAAGTGCAAAAATAATGAACGGATAGCAAAATAAAACGCTATTAATTAGGCTGCTATACTACCATATAATTCTTAATGATATGGTCATAAACCGCTTGTTCTTTTTGATATTCTTTAATTCTTAAGAAATAAGTAGATCCATGAAATGAAATCCTTCTTAAACTATTTAAAACTGGTAAATCTTTAATATTAGTTCCGTTAATTTCTATGCCATGATTTAACAGGAACGCTACTTCATCGGCATGACTAATACCACTTTCATCAGCCAAAAATCTTGTTTGTTTCTCTCTTAAAGCTGTTTTTTTAGCATGCTTATCTTTAAAAAAATTCTTTATATTTTCTAATAAATTATTGTCCACAAAATCAAATTCTAAATTCTCTAAATATTCTTTAATGCCCACTGACATTTTTACATCGCCTGTATCTGTTGCAAAGTTCTTTTTCATAGCATTTTATTATTTACGTTTTATATTACAAAGATACAGTACAACAAAGGGCTGCCTTTATGTTTTTAGGTGAATGAAACTAATGTGTAGACGAGCTGTTAAAAACTAAGGAAAATACGTTTGAGCATGCATTTCATCGATTATTGAAAATGAAACTGGAATGCTTATAATAGTAAAAAAAAAAGAGGCCTCACATTTTTGTAAGGCCTCAGTGGTTGTCAATTGATTTAAAAAAATCAACTTACCAATAAACAAAAAACACCATGCTATTAATTCTCTATTTGATTAAAACTATAATCATTAACTTTTATATGTAATACATTTAGGTATTGTAACACTGAAAAAATATTTTTTACTGTAACCCTTGTATTTTGATTGCTTTTTAACACGCTTAAATTATGCATTATAACGCGTTGTTTATTTTTATTTAAAGCTGCTAATATTTTATTTAAATGCTGTATATTACTTAAATTATTCACATTTATATAACCTATATGCTTTAAAGTACCTGTATTTAACAAATACCTTGCGCCTGCTTTATTTGCTGCTTCTAGAGCTTGCTTTTTCTTTATATCAACAACTGTTATTTGAGACTCAAACACATCTTTTAAATCTAACAGTTTTTCTAAAGTTGCATCTTCACTTCCGTTATTTACTAAGCACAACTCAAAACTATTTGCTATACTTAATAAGTCATTAAAAAATGAATTATTTAAGTTGGTTTCGTTGTTATTAAAAATAATTATTACACCTATTTTCATTTCCTCTTTTTAAATTAAGAGTGCATCGTAGTGTATTCAACTTGTTGGTTTTTATATTTTTTTAAGTTTTTTTTACGGTACACCCAAGCTATTTGCCCTAACTGCATTACTATTTTAATTGAATCTTTCATTGATAGCTTTGATCCATCGGCATGTATCCAACGTTTTAAAGGTTGTTCGCATATTAGGCTTTTTGCCTTTTCAGTACCAAAATAGCCTGCCATTCTTTTAAATATTTCTACATCAAAAATCCATTGCGTTACAAATTTTTCTTTGAATGAAATTTGAATAACATCTTTACTAAAAATTTTGGCGCCACATTGCGTGTCTTTAAAATTCATACCTAAAATTTTTCTTATTATATAGTTAATGGTCATACTAATAATTTTACGAGCAGATTCTTTGGTAATGTTTGCTCCCATTCTACTAATTCTAGAGCCACTAACTATTTTAAAGTTTGAATTCTCAATGGTTGTTACTAAATCATCAAAATCTGATAAATCTGTAGACAAATCGGCATCAAGAAAACCTATATAATCTAAATCTTCTTTTTTAGCCATATGTAACATGCCTAGTCTAACCGCTTCGGCTTTACCACCATTTTTTTCACAATCATACACGGTAATAAAATCTTCTCGCCCTTTGCGTAGGTTGTTTAAAACTTCTAACGTACCATCTTTACTTCCGTCATTAACAAAACACAAATGGTAACCTGTGTGTTTTTGTATATAATCTGTAAATTCTTTACTTAATAAACGTTCTTCTTCATTATAACAAGGTATTACTACCCCAACACAACGTTGTTGTATTACTGCGTTTGACGAAACATTATTAGCCACCACAACATCTGGTTGCCCTATTAAACGTTTTATTCTTGCTGTAATTTCGTTTAAACTTAAAGGCTTTTTCATGTAATCACTTATACCTAAATCAAAACCTTCAGTTATAATATCATCTTGCGTATTACCTGATAATACCATAATTTGAGTATCAGGATTTTTAGAACTTCTTATGTATTTTACAATTTCTAAACCAGAAACATAAGGCATATTTATATCAACAATTACTAGGTCTGGATTAAAAGAATCAAAGGTAGAAAGCCCTTTTTTGGCTTCGGTTTCTATCTTTACATCATAACCTAATTCTTTTAATCTTTTTTCTAGTGGTAGTAGCACTAGTTGCTGATCATCAATTGCTAAAATTTTCATGACTTGGGGGTTTTGTTGTTTACGGTGTAAAAATACTATGCGAAGTCTCAGAAAAATTTTAATTTAGCTAAAGTCTAGATTTAGTTTAGACGAATGACCGATTTGTGTAGATAAACAAAATTTTATTACTATTGAAAACCGAAAAAACCAATACGCTTTTAATTCTTGCTTTAATTGTAGGTATTGCGTTTCATGGGTCGGCAATCTTTTTTACTTTAGAATATACTTACGACGCTTTAATACATTTATTTTTTGCTGATAGCTACGCCGATAGTTGGTTTGACCCTTGGGAATACCGATGGTACACGGGGTTTACAGTACAATCTTACCCGCCATTAGTGCACCAGTCAATTGCCTTATTATCATATATTGGCGGCCTTAAATTTGGAATGTACACAGTAGCCTTGGTAGGTATTGTACTCTTTATTACGGGTGCTTATAGGTATACTTTATTAATGACTGGTAGCCGCCGAATTGCTGGTTACGGCTCTGTTTTAGCCGTGTTTTCATCTACTTTTGTTGAAACACTTCATATTTTTGGTCAATTACCCAGCATTGTAGCCCTATCTGTATTAATGCACTCTATGGTAGAAATTTACCTATATATAAAAACAGGTAAACTAAAATACTTTTTAACATCGGTTTCAATGCTGGCTGTTACTGTTACTTGCCACCATGTTACGCCTATTTTTGGTATGGTTTTCTTTTTAGCGCCACTTATTGGTATGGTAGTAATGGATGCCTCTAGAGAACAAGTAAACTCATATAAAGAGCTCACTTTTAAAGTATTTTGGCGTACTACACTTAAACACTTTTGGCGTATTGCCACCTTTGGCGGTAGCGGTTTGTTTTTAATTATATTTTGTATTTTTCCATATTGGTACAACTCAAAACGTAACCCCATTACTCAGGTACCAATACCACATGGCTCTAGAGATAATTTTTTAGAAGTAACCTCTTCGGGCTTAGTATTTTTTATGATTCCTTGGGGTGTATTACTCTTTATTCTACCCTACTTTTTTTATAGATATTATAGTAAACGTTACCTTTTCTTTGGTTTGTCATTCACTATGCTAACCATTTTAGGAACTGGCGGTACTACTCCTGTACCTTTAATGCTTTTAGGCGAAACCGCTTTTAATATTTTAACTTTAGATAGATTTACGCTTTGGGCAACCATTATGGCTTTGCCTATTTTTGCCGAATTTGGTTATCGTATGGTTGAAGGCGATTTAAAAACCTTGGTGCAAAAAAAGTTTGGTGAAGTTTATCATAGAGTATTGGGTGGTTTAATTGCAGGCGGCATGCTTTTTATGGTGCTATTCACCATGACTTTGGGCTACTTTAGGCCATCGCAACCGGCACAAATTAATATGCTACCTATTGTTAACTTTTTAGGCGCCGATTCTCACGACTCTTGGCGGTATTTACCTTTAGGCTTTGGCGATCAAATGGCGTGGTTATCTGCCCAAACTAATGCTATGACAGTAGATGGAAACTACCATTCTGCAAGACGCCTACCCGAACTTACCACACGTGCCATTGAACGTATTGAAAACTCAAAATTTAGAGGTGTTGAAGGCATAGGCTCTTTACAACAATTTTTAACCGTTCCCGAAAAATATAATTTAAAATACATTTTTTCAAACGATAAGTTTTATGATCCTATTTTATACTACTGCGGTTGGCAACGGTTGCAACAATTAGAAAATGGTATTATGGTTTGGGAAAAACTTAATGTGGCGCCAATACCACAAATAATGCCTAAACAAGATGTTCCAACTGTTATGAAAATTATGTGGGGCATTATTCCTATTTCAACTGTGTTGATTGCCTTTTTTATTAACATTCAAATGATTTGGATTCGCCTATTAAAATCTAAAAAAGTTGAAAAATCGCCGTTTAAATCTTTTGAACTTCAGTATAAAAAATTCCCATATAAACTTTTAATATTCTCGCATTTTTGGGCCGTTATTGTATTAGCATGCATTGGTTATGGCATGTATTTGTTTTACGTAAAAAACACCACACAACTATCTCCTAAAAATGTTTTAACCGCTTATTATGACGCCTTAGATTTTAAAGAGTTTAACCGCGCCCACTCTTATTTAGATCCCGATAGCAATGTTACCATTGCGCAATATATGCTTGAAGTATCTGTAACCGATGGTATTTTAAGCTCGTATGCAAAAATGGATTCTCTTGGTATTGAAGTGTTTGATGTTACTAAAAATAGTGCCAAAGCTAAAGTTGCAACAAACTGGATAACGCCTTTAGAAAAAGTACAGCACACCAATTACCACGAACTTGTTAAACAAAAAGGCAAATGGTATATTAAACCTTCAAAATTTGATAATGATATTCCTCCAGATCAATTATTTACACAAAACACAACCACTTTTTACAACCACGGAAGACGCAAAATAACCACGCAAGAAACCTACCATGAAGATGTGTTAAAACAACCTGTTTTAGAAATTCTGACGGCTAAATTAGTTAAAAATAAAGGGCAATACAGTATTATTGGCGAGCTTCAAAATGTAGATAACTCTCCTGCCGATGTTGTTATAAAAGCCACTTTGTACAATGATAACAATAAAGAATTGGCAAATTACAACGCTAAACACCATATTAAGCACAAATTAATGCCAAAAGAAACCACAACTTTTAAAATTAATTTTGAAGGTATTGCGTGGTCATCAACTAAAGATACCATACCACCAACGTTTAATCCTGATGAGTTTACACCATTAAATTTTGAAGAACAGCCCACAAAGTTTAACCTTCAATCTGCCGGAAATACTGCCAATACGGATTTATATAAACAAGTAGCCTTACAAAGTTTAGAATTTACAAACCAAGGCATTAATGGTGTTTTGTTTAATCATGGCGTGCAAGAAGTTACTATTCCGCAATTAATTGTATCGTATTACAATGAAAATGCCGAATTACTTTGGGTAGACCACAAGTTTATTCCAGAAGGCGTGCGTATTCAACGCAAACAATTTTTTAATTATAAACCTGTAAGTTTAGATAGTTTAACCGTAATTAATAGTAGTTTAGAAAACTGCTACGTTAACGGCTTACCCAATAAAGCAGTGGCCGAAAAAGTACTGCCACAAAGAATTTATGACCATGGCCCTAGCCAAATGCAACCATACAAAGGCAATGGTTATGCTTTTATAAAATTTGAAATTAACAGTTATATTGGCAACCCAAAATAGTATGAAATTAGGTTTTATTATAGCGCTATTTTTGTGTATTGGTTGTTCTTCAAAAGAAGAACAATTAACTGAAAGTGTGCAAAATCCTGAAGTTTCATTACAAACAACTCAAACAAACTTTATTGCAGGAAATCCCATTAATTTAAAATTTAAAACTTCAAATAATAAAGCACCATTAAAACTTCAACTTAAAAATGCTTTTGGTAATGTTATTATAAAAAAAGACACTACCAATACAGCATTTGTTTCTTTTAACATTCCGAAGAATTACTGCCGATTAGCAGGTAATTTACATTGGAAATTATTACACCAAAACACAATACTTCAAAAAGGTAAATTATTTATTGAAACCAATAAAAAAAACAAAACGCATGTAGAAACCTATTTTGGGCCACGAAGTATAACTGCAGGCTATGATGACTACTCTATGCTAACCATTGCACCAACCGATATTTATGACAACCCAGTTGATGACGGCACGCCAGTAACTGTAAAATATCAGTTTCAAAAAAATATAAACCAAACTAACATTAAAACAAACAATTTTATTGCCTGGTACAACGTAAGGTCTACTACAAAATCGGGCAGAATTTTAGTAACTTCAGAAAGTAACGGTACAACATCAAAAGAATTAACAACTATTGTATTTCCTTCAAACGCTAAGAACTTTAAAATTTCGGCAGTAAGCGCCCATAATTATGCCGATGGTAATCAAATTGTAACATTTAAATCTGATATTATAAAAGATAAATACGGTAATATTGTTAGTGATGGCACCTTAGTAAATTTCGTTATAAAAGATGAAAAAGGTGCTTATTTAAATACCGTTGGCACCACAATTAGTGGTATAGCCGAAGCTAGAACGCTTCACCCAGATGATGCTGCTAAATGGACTATTAAAGCCTTTATAACAGGCGCCGCTGAAAGCAACACTATACATTTTAATTTTGAAGCAGCTATAAAAGATTTTCCCGTACATTTTTATGAAAATAACAGAAAACTAGTTATTGGCCCTTTTAAAAGCTTTATGAAACAGTTGGTACCCGATGGTATTTTAGTACAAATTGATATTTACAATAAAAACGGTAACTTTATTGAAACGAAAAAAACAACAACTAAAAATGGAGTAAGTAGTTTGTTTTTTGAAACACAATTTTTACCCAATAACACGTATGTTTTTAAAATAAAAGCAGCAGGTATTACTAAAGAATACTCAAAAACTTTACATGGCAATTAAATTAAACAAAACACTTTACAGAACTGTTTTAATAGCAACATTTGTTGCTGTAAATGCCCTTATTATTGCGGGTATTGGATCTATTTTAGCCTTTATGAATACTGGTGCAGACCGCACATCTATGCTTCACTTAGAAGTACCCATGGCCGATGTTTACAAACCAAACTTAACTTGGATTGACACCATAAACCCTGGCAGACCCATGGATAAACAAGCTTTGGGTGAAATTACAAATGATTATATGAATGCGTGGCATGTTAGAAATATTGCTTACAAAAAAAATGACCCTTACGGCGTTAATGATTTTTACACCGATAGCGCTAGAGTTAGAATTTTTGAAAACATACACCTTAACAAAGCCAATAACAATTGGTACAAAAGAACCACTTTAAAACACAATACAGATTTAGATTTTTACAGTGCCGATGGTACCATGGTTGTGTTTAAAGATTATGGCGTTGAACAATACCAAGAAATTTATGAAAATGAAAATTTAATTTTAAGCGAAAAAGACACAACAAGCTACCAAGTAATGATGTTGTTAGAAGATGGTTTTTGGCGTATAAGGCATTTAAAAGAAATACCAACACCAACAACCGATACAACACAAACAGAACATAGAAATATTGCTAAAAAGTTAGCTAAAACAAAACATATTAAAGGCCTAAATTATTACCCAAAAGATTCTCCTTGGGACACGTTTGGAAAAAAATTTAACGACAGTATTATTAATGCCGATTTTAAAATAATTAATAAAATGGGATTAAATACTATTAGAATTTTTATTCAATATGAAGATTTTGGTAAAAATAATGTTGAACCCAAAAAACTAGAGCTTCTAAAACAGTTATTAGATATTGCACAAAATAACAAAATAGATGTATTAATTACTTTGTTTGATTTTTATGGTGATTATGATGTATCTAACTGGACACTAACACATAGGCATGCTGAAGCTATTGTTAATGCCGTAAAAAATCATCCGGCGTTATTAGGTTGGGATATTAAAAACGAACCCGATTTAGATTTTGATTCTAGAGGAAAACAACGCGTTTTAGCTTGGTTAGAACAAATGCTAATTAATATAAAACAATGGGACAAAACACATCCTGTTACCATAGGTTGGTCTGCCCCAGAAGCTGCTACAAATCTATTACCTCATGTAGATTTTGTATCATACCACTACTACCGCAATATTGATGATTTTTTAGTGGCACATAATACTTTAGCAAAAAGCATTAATAACAAACCTTTAGTTTTACAAGAATACGGTGTTTCATCATACAAAGGATTATGGAATCCGTTTGGAAATAATGATGAAGACCAAGCTGAGTTTCATAAAAAAACTCAAAACATTTTTAAAGAAGAAAACATACAGTTTATGTTTTGGACACTTTATGACTTTAATAAAATACCAAAGGAAGTCGTGGGCAGACTTCCTTGGCGTAAAAAAGTGCAAGAGCACTTTGGTTGCATTGATAAAGATGGAAACCTTAAACCATCTTTCCAACATTTAACGACACTATCACAAAAAGTGAATAAATAAAATTTACAGAGGGTTATACTTATTTAAATCTAAAACTTTTTTAATGATTTGGAAATTGGTATATAATAAATAAATTTCAACTATTTTTTAAAACTTCATAAAAAAATAAGAGTTTTACTTTTAAGTATGATTTTTTTTTAACTCTAGAGATTAACCCATTAGAAAGTTATATACGCTTCAAGTTGCCCCATATTTTTTTTAAAATTTCATGTACTTTTTATCCATTAGTTTTCAGAAGCTATCATTATCCTATCATCAAGTCTTTTTTTTCGGTTTAAAGCTTCTAAAAAATAATAATCTGCATAAACAATTGGTTTATTTATTTCAGAGTTTTTTGGCCAATTTCCGGTAGACTGTAATAACAGAAATCCAAATTCATCACCAACATTATTTAAATATTTTTTATTTGATAAAGACTTCAAAATAGCGTCTGCATTCATTAAATAATCTTTACCAAATTCAGAATATCCAGCGAGCTCATATAAACCAGAAGCAATTATAGCTGCTGCTGAAGCATCTCTTGGCTCATTTGGAAGGTTAGGAGCATTAAAATCCCAATAAGGTACTTTATCTTCTGGTAAGTTTTTATGAGTTATTATAAAATTTGCAATACGCTGAGCTTGTTCAAGGTAGGCTTCATCCTTTGTTTCACGATACATTACGGTAAACCCATATAAACCCCAAGCCTGCCCACGAGACCAAGCCGTTTCATTAGCGTAACCTTGGTTTGTTACTTTTTTTAAAACCTCACCCGTTTCTGGTGAATAATCTACAACATGATAGGAAGAATTATCGGGTCTGAAATGATTCTTCAAGGTAGTATTAGCATGCTCTATTGCAATATTTTTAAACTTTGAATCTCCTGTTTCACGACTTGCCCACAACAATAACTCTAAATTCATCATGTTATCAATTATTACCGGAAAAGTATACAAACTATTACTATGGTCCCAAGAACGTATGCATTTTACTTTATTATCATAACGGCTTGCCAACGATTTAGCTGCTTCAATAAGAACATCTCTGTAAACAGGGTTGCCCGTTACTTTATAACCATGCCCATAGCTATTATACATCATAAAACCTACATCATGGGTTCCTTTATTAAACTGTTCGTTTTCTAAATAGGCGGTATATTCTTTAGCTCTTTTTTTCCATATAGGATTATTTGTTAAATCATACATCATCCAAAGCTCTCCAGGAAAAAAACCACTAGTCCAATCGCTTGAAGGCACCATAACAATGTTTTTTTGATGTACTGATCTTGGAAACACCTTATTACCCTGTTTATGTTTTACAACAACCTCGTAATGATACTCTAATTGCTTTTCAATATTTTGAATAATAGGTTTTAGTTTAAATTGATTAATGGACTTATTTTTGCAACTAAATGTAAAAACAAAAAATAGTAGCATTATTGGCAATACTGGTTTGTTTTTAAGGTGAATCATAGTAATTTAATTTTGTAAACCATTTGGAGGTAGTGAAAAAGGAATATCATTATTATAAAAAGTATTAACTTCTAATTTTATATTTCACAATATCAATAATTAAGTTCTTCTTTTAAAAATTTAGTATTAACACCTCCTAAGTGATGGTTTTCAATGTCCCTGAGCAAATCGAAATACTTATTAGACTTAGCATCATTTTTACCTTTATATCCTAGCGCCATCATGTAATAACAATGTACTTTATTCTTTAGGTTTAAATTTTCCTCCCACACCATTAAATCGGGTAAGGAAACAGCAAAATAATCAACTTTAACAGTATCGTTTAAATGTTTTTTTCCAAACGCCACTAATTTATCAAATCTAGCATGAGCCTCTGTTGTTTTTCCAAGTTTCAATAATGCTAAACCTTGGTAATAAATAGTGTCTGGTTGTTGGTCGTTATAAAACCAAGCTATGGCAGGCTCACTCAATCCTTTGGATGCTTTTATCCAGTATTGCTTAGCTTTATTATCTACTCCTTTAGCTTCATAGGCGCAACCTAGCCAATAATCAATTTCGTTTTCTTGGGCTCCATCTAATTTTCCTTCTCCCAAATTGTGTGGAAATTTTTTTGAATTTTCTAATAAATCAATGGCTTTATCGTAGTATTTATTATATAGGGCTTCTTTTGCTAGTTGCACCAAAATAGTTACATAAGCCGTTGTTACTTTACCTTCTCCTCCTTCCCATGGATGAAAAATTCTTTTACCAATGTCTTCATATGCTTTTTGAAAATTTCCTTTTAAAATATTTAAGTACACCCACTCTATATATAGGTCATCACGTTTGTCTTTCAATGTTAGGTTTTCATTATAAAAATTAAACCTATAATCTATGGATTTGTTTATTCTTTTATACAATTGATCTAACTCCATAAACACCCTAGCATCATTTGTGTTTAAACCAAAAGCGTTTTCCATAAATTTTACAGCTTTATCAGGGCTATTTTGCTTATTAAAATAGGCTAATGCCAAATTTCTATAAACGGTAGCAAAAGAATTGTCATTTGAAGCTGAAAGCTCCCAACAATGTATTGCATCTTGATATTGCTTTGAATTATACCAGAGATTTCCTAAATAATACGGTGCTTTGGCACAATTAGGTACTAACTCAATAGCCTTAGTTAGTGCGTGGATGGCTTCCAGTCTATTTGGAAAACAATAGTCTGGAATACACGTTTCTGCTTTTAGAACCTCTTCTGTAGCCTTTGCTTCTGCCCCATTTAAACTTAAAAACCATGCTTTAAAGTACCTAGCCATAGGGTATACCTCATTTTGTTGAGCTATTCCTAAATTGATTAGTTGGATTGCTTCTTCGTAAATTCCAGCATCTGCATAATCTAAAGAAATTTCTATATAGTTCTGGATATCACCTCGACTTAGCTCTATTAAAGTCTCTTTCGCCTTTTCATCTCCTAATAAAAACTTCTCAAAATAAATTCCGTAATTGAAAGTATCAATATTCAAAGAATCTTCAATAAGACTTTTAGCTTCTGCATCCCTTCCTAATTTTCTTAATATTGCTACTTTTAGATGTCTTGCTTTTTGATGGTTCCAATTGCGCACTAAAGATCTTTGTATTGTATCTAAAGCCAAATTCCAGTCTTTTCTTTTAGCATCAATCAAGGCTATTTGAAAATATCCTGCATCCATATAGGCTGCATTCCATACAGATTTATAAAAGGCATCATAAGCCTCAGTTTCTTTTCCTTGATGTAGCAAAGAAAGCCCTAAGTTAAACAATGGCTCTCCATCGTATGGATTTGGATTTCTTAAGGTTTGTCGTTCATAAGCTTTTTTAAAATAAGCTTCTGACTCTTTAAATTTCCCGTTTCTTAACAACCATAATCCCATGGCGTTATTACAACGTATATCGGCTGGGTCCCTTTTTAAAGCTTCTTCATAATAAGGTACCGGACTGTAAGTTGCATGTCTATATTGCTCTAAATGCTGTCCATTTAAGTAGAGTTCTTCATTTGTCTCGATCTCATGAGGGTCTTTGGCTGCTTTGGCTGCTTCAGGAATTTCATTTTCATTCTCTTTTGGAACTCTCCAGTTTATTAATGTTCTTCCTTCTTCTGAAATAATAAAAACCTCAAAATCCGAATTCTCATAATGCACACCTAGATCAAGCTCTCTTGAATAACTAACTCCCGGCGAAAAATCAAACTGCTCCTCAAACAACACCTCCCCATTGTTGGCAACTTTTATAGTTGCATTGGAAAAAACACCCGTGGCGTATCCTTTAATCAATACCTTACCTTTTACAATATCAAGGTTTACCATGGCATCTTTTGATGCGTTTTTTACAACACCAATGTCTTGATATGGCATAAAATATTGGGTAAATTCTTTTTGTTCGTAAGGCATTAACCATGTAAAATCTGGTTGATTATCTGTATATACACCACACATTAGTTCTATGTAAGGCCCGTTTTCATCAGTTAAATTCCTGTCCCATGCTTTACCAAAGTCACCATTTCCCCATGTCCATTGTTTTTTTCCGGGAGACACATGATGATTTGCTACGTGCAATAATCCTCCTTTGGTATCATGTTCATAACCACCAACAAAATTATACTCTGATTTTATAGCCATGTAAGATGTAGGAACAGGTATGTTTTTATACCTAGAGATATCTGTACCTGGTGAATAATCAAATTTATAATAGGTGCCTTTTGCAATTGGAAATTCAGAAACATCTCGCTTCCCGTGATCAAATACTGCATTTACATCTGGTGGAAATACAGATTGATAATTGTCATTAACTGCTACAGCAGGATTAGCCCACCATAAAAACGTTTGAGGCTGAGCGGTACGGTTATATAATTTAACGTTTATTTCTAAATAAGATTTGTCTGGATACAACCTAAACCCAGCCATACCTTTGGTTCTTGACATACGCTCAATTTCATTACACCATACTGTTTTACTTCCATCCTCGTGTGTTTCAATATTGAAATCAACAGGGCTATACGTACTAGGACGGTGATGTTGAGGCCAATTAAACTCAATTCCACCTGAAATCCAAGGGCCAGTAAGACCTACTAATGCGGGTTTTATCACCTCGTTATGGTAAACAAAATGGCGGTTTTTAATTTTATCATAGGCCATTTGTACTCGTCCACCAAGCTCTGGAAGAATCATTATTTTTACAAAGTTATTTTCTAAGTAACATGCGTTCCATTCTTTATCTACTTTTGTATCACTAATTTTTTCAATAACTGGAAATGGATAGACTTTTCCACTACTTCCTTGATAGATTCTTTTTTCTAAGAAAATTGGATTTTTTTCTGCCTCTCCAATTTCATATGTAGGTATAATTACTTTTTCAGTCCAAGCGTTTACTTTCATTTCATTTTAGATTTTATTTTTCAAAAAAAAATTCTATTTCCTTTTTTGAAGAAGTAAAATTACTGTATCACTTAAAAGCACACGCCTATAAAGATTCCATTTAAGGGTGAGAAATTGTTCACGGCTGATAAAACAACACTTCTATTTCCAGTATATTCTAAGTTTAAAAGGAGATTGCATTAATTAAAAAAACATCTAAACAAAACTGTTTAGATGTTTTTTTTGGGATACTATTATATAAAAAAATCTATGTTAGTTAATTTTTTTAATATGAATAGCTAAACCATTATTTTTGAAAATGTCTCGAGTAATTTCAGATTTGTTATTCACGTTTAATTTTTCAACCCCAACCCTAGTTACCGTGTTCACAGACTCATCATCATAATAAATTGTAGCTTCATACTCTACACCACGGTCTAAAAAGTTTAAAGGTATTGTTAAAAACCTATCTGTAGTACCGTTAACTGTACCTATAAACCAATCATCGCCCGATTTTCTCGCAATGGTTCCTAAAACGCCCACTTCTGAGTGAATTACTTTGGTTTTATCCCATACAGTAGGCAAGTTATCAAAAAACTCTAACTCTGGTACTTCTTCAATAATAGATTTAGAACCTCCAGCGCCGCCACTATTTCCTGCAGTTACAGGCCTATCATACCAATACAGCCACAATAATGGACTATACAAGCACACACTTTTGGCTAATTGTGATGCATGAGATCCCATTTCGTCTACACGCGGTGCAAAATAACAAATGGTGTTATCTCCTGCCCCGGCAATCATTCGCGTAAACATTGTTTTAAGGGTATGCTCATTTGATGGTGTTTCTTCATCTCCTCTTATACCTTCTTGTGTCATGAGGTTAGGGTAAGTACGTGTATAACCAACAGGACGGTAATCATCATGAATACTTAATACCATTTTATGTTCTGCTGCTTTTCTTACAGCTTCATGCATCCAACTAGACCATTTTTGGTCTCCGGTTCTAACAAAACCATATTTAATACCCTTTATCCCCCAGTTTTGGTATAAGTCTAATATCTCATCAAGTTGTTTTTCCAACTGATTTCTATTCACATAGACTAGAATATCAATACCTTTTTCTTTACCATAGCGTATTACTTCTTCCATGTTCAAAGGTCCCGTTGACCTTTTAGGGTCTACCGTTACCGTAGAAGCATCTGCTTCTTCTGTAAATTCATCGCCATACCATCCTGCACTTTCTATAACGTATTGTAAGTTATGCTCTACTGCAAAGTCAATGTAAGCCTTTGCTCCTTTTGTGGTTAATGTTAAATCACGAATTACTTTACCTGGCTTTAGCCATGTTGTATCTTCAATTTTATTGGGTTCATTTAAGTTCAATATCAAGTAATTATTCTCTAAAATATCCCCTGCACTTTTTCCTGCCATAACAAATCTCCATGGAGTAGAAAAAGCCCCTTTTTCAACCACCTCACTCTCTATTGACACCCCTATTGCTCCTGATTCATTTTTTGAAAACAGCTTCATTCTAGCATAGTCAATTTGAGCCGCTTCACCAATGGCTAAATAAAGTGATTCTGATTTTTCAATCAACAATGGGCGTTCACTAGGGTCTTCCAGTTCAGATACCATTACCTTGGAAATTGTTCCTTGCGATAAGCGCGAAGCCCATGTATAATCGTCTGGGTTTACCGTAAATTCGGTTAGCTCCTCCTCGATGACAATTTGTTCTTCTCTTAAAAAATTATACCTAAAAGCAACTCCTTCGTTATAAGCCCTGAACTGAACTTGTAAATCTTTCTCTCCTGTTTCAAGGTTCTCTAAGGTTATCAATGCTTCGTTATAATTTTCAGGATATTCGTTACACTCACCATACGGTGGTTTCCAACTTTGTTTGACGCTGTTATTTTCTACATTTGCTACCTTATAATTTGATGAAATTTTTTTCGAATTTTCTAATTGAAATCCAAGATTTGATGGTTTTATTAATTCTTCTTTATTATAGGTAACCCAGTAGGTTAAACTCTTTAAATCATTTTCGTTTGAATAAACGATATTATATTTTCCGTTAGGGCTTTTTACGCTAACTTGATTTATTTGTTTATCGTCTGTGCAAGATGTTAAAGCCAACACTACAACGGCTGATAAGAGAAAAATTCTTTTATTTATTTTCATTTTTTATAATTAGTTTAATTGGATGTTTATTCTTTTTTTAGCTTAAGGATCTTGCATTAAAGCGGAACGTCCTCCATCTATTAAATAGGTTGTACCTGTTATAAATTGAGCATAATTGCTACACAAAAATGCACACAACCCGCCTACTTCTTCAGGAGTGCCAATTCTTCCAACAGGATGAAGTTTATTTGTTCTTTGTCTTTCTGCTTCTGGAGCAGAGAACGAATCTAACCAAGTTTCATTTCCAGGTGTTTGAATAAAACCAGGCGCTATTCCTACAGCTCTTATTTTTGGGCCCCACTCTATTGCTATAGACTGTACAAGCCCTTTTATTGCTGTTTTTGACATACTATATGGAAAACACCCTGGAATGGTGGCATAGGCATGGTTAGAACTCATTATTAAAATGGTTCCATTGTCACTCATTTCCAAATATGGTTTACAAAGTTGACTTAACTTCCAATGAGAGCGGAGGTTTAAATTTATGTTTTTCTCAAAATCATCATTTGAACAATTCAATACTCCTTTAAAAATATTCTCACCTGCATTGGATATTAAAAAATCTATTTTGCCAAAATAATTAATTGTATTTGCAACCAACTGTAACAAATCATTTTCTTTAGTAACATTTGCCTTTGTATATAATGCCTTTACACCTTCCTGCTTTGAGTTTTGAAGAAAACTTATAACTCCTTTATTAGTTTCATCTTCAATTCCACAGCCAGAAACATGGCAACCTGCCTTTGAAAACATGGTTGATATGCCAGCACCAATACCACTAGTAACTCCAGTTATTATGGCAACCTTATTTTTTAAATTTATATTTAACATGAAAAGAACATTTTTTTTAAAAGCAAAAATTTAGTTGTATAAATTGACATTTTAAAATATTGAGTACTAAAAATTGTTTTTTACACAATTCTTTTATTCAAAATCTGTATAATTGATTGTACATTTTTTTACCATTATTGCTTTTTGACTCAAAAACTATACTAGTTGCTGTTTTTAAATATAATACCCTTCTTTGTGATTGCGAATTCCTGGATGTTTTTCCATTATTTCCTCAATTAAATCTACTCCCATCCCCGGCTTGTTTGATAGTACAATTTTACCGTTTACAATATTTAAAGGTTCTGAGATTACTTTATCTCTCCACGGTACATCATTAAAAATAAATTCTTGTTTAAAAAAGTTTGGTATTGCTGCACAAACATGTGCACTTGCTAATGTAGATAATGGACCATTAGGATTATGAGGCGCTATCAAAACATTATAAGCTTCTGCCATTGTTGCCATACGTTTCATCTCACTAGGGCCACCGCAACGGGTAATATCTGGCATGATAATATCTGAAATATAGCTTTCAAGAACATCTCTAATACCATGCCTAGTGTAATGTCGTTCACCCACACAAATAGACACCTTAGGACTAATACGTTCTCTAAAAGCTCTTAATGTTTTTGCGCTTTCAGGACCTGCTGGCTCTTCAAACCAAGTTATATCTAATTCTGCTAAACGTTCTGCCATGGCAATAGCTACTTTAAAATTTAGCATAGCATGAGTTTCAATCATAATATCCATGTCTTGACCAACAGCTTCTCTTACTGATTTACTAATTTCAAAGGCTAAATCTTGTTGTGATTTAGTTAGTGTTAGCTCTGTACTTAAATCTTCTCCATAAAAATAATTTGTATGAGCAAAAGGATCGAATTTTAACCCTGTAAAACCAGCATCTTTTACTTTTTTAGCTTGTTTTGCATAATCATTAGCATTGTGCCCTCCTCCAGTAAACCAATAATTTGCATACAAAGGAATTTCAGTTCTATATTGCCCCCCCAACAATTCATACATAGGTACTTTTAGTACTTTCGCTTTTAAATCTAAAAGCGCCATATTTATACCGCTAATTGCACACATGCTTGCTCCATATGGCCCAACCCAATTTAAGTCTCGATATAATTTTGTCCATATAAAATCTGTACGCATAGGGTCCATACCTATTATGCGTTTTCCTACCTCTTTTGTGGCAGATTCTATTATTTGGCTCCCTGGCCAATTTGTTGACTCTCCTACACCTGTATGCCCCGTATCAGTATATATTTTAAGCATGGTCCAGTTATACTTAACTCCTTCAACTAACCAAACTTTTACTTCTGTTATTTTCATCTATTTTATCATTAATTGATTACATTATTCCATATTTAGTCCAAGCTTCTACGGCACTCATACCAGACTGAACCGCTTTAAGAACTTTTTTTTCACCCTGGGCTTTTTCAAAAGCTCTTTCAAAAACTTCTACTTCATGTTCTTTGGGCACAACACAAACACCATCTATATCTCCCACAACAATATCTCCTGGGTTTACCCGTACACCTTCTATTTCAATAGGCACCCTATAATCAATAACTTTTCCTCTAGGGGCTTGATCTTGCGCATAATTTCCAAATGAAAAAAATGGCATATCTAATTCTAGCAAACCAAAAGTATCTCTTGAATAGCCATTGCAAACTGCACCAGCTGCCCCGAGTACTTTTGCCCTTGTCATCATAATCTCTCCAATAAGAGCGTAATTATCTGAGGCTCCAGTACATATGTACACTTCATTTTTCTTTAGGTCGTCTAATGCCTCTAACATTAACCCAAAAGGTTTTTGCATTATTGGGTTGTTGGAAAACTCTGGCGTTTCTTCAAAAGTATCTGCTTCAAGTACAGTCATAGCCCTACCAACAAGAAGCATATCTGGCTTTAAAGGCTGTATTCTAGCTGGTAAAAATTGATGGAACAAACCCATTTTATCCATTATATCTCCAATAACCGCTGAGAACAATTTTTCTCTACAAGCACTGAATAACTCATCATCTGAAAGTTTTGAAACATTCATTTATTTATGTTTTAATTTATAATTCAAATTTAAACACAACATATACTAAAAGCATCTACTCAATATCCAATAAGATGTACTATATTTACATTTTTACACTAGCACTCTTTTATATTGTTTAAATTACACATAAATGAAAGCCAAATCACATAAAATAGCGCTACCTAGCAATAGAGCCTTTGAAATAAGAAAAGACACGTTACCTCATTTTCATAATTCTTGGCACTTTCATGAAGAAATAGAACTCACGCTTATATTAAAAAGTACGGGAAGACGATTTATTGGCGACCATATTGCCCAATTTACTGAAGGAGATTTGGTTCTTATTGGTTCTAACCTTCCGCATTTATGGCAAAATGAAACTGCTTATTACGATACCACACAGCCATCTGGTTTAGAGGCTGAGGCTATTATTATTCATTTTTCCAAATCATTTTGGAACAGCCAATTCTTAGATTTGGAAGAATTAAATCATATAAAAACGCTGCTTGAAAAGTCTCGCTATGGCATTAAAATAGAAGAATCATCTAAAGAAATAATTTCAAAAAAAATAAAAAAACTCCTCAAGCTACAAGGTTTTGATAAACTTGTTTTATGCTTAGATATATTAAACACTATTGCCAATATTAAATCCCCCCTTTTACTAGCCAGCCCGGGTTTTGTTAATTCATTTAAAAAAGAGAGTGATGAAAGACTAGAGTATGTTTATGAGTATATCATGGAGCATTTTACACAAAAAATAGAATTGAGTGAGGTTTCTAAACTTATTCATTTATCAAATAGTGCTTTCTGCCGTTTTTTTAAAAATAAAACTAGAACTACTTTTTCTCATTTTGTTAACCAAGCAAGAATAGGCTATGCCTGTAGACTGCTACAAGAAAGTGAATTATCTACCTTAAGAATTTGTTATGAATGTGGTTTTGAAAACTACTCTTATTTTTGTAGAACTTTTAAAAAATTCACAAAAAAGAATCCTACAAACTACCGAAAACACTATAATTTCAAAGAGTAAAAAACTAATTATCACATTTACTTTATTGATTCTCTATATTCATCTTTATACAAACCCATTTTATCAAAAGGTACAGGTTTAAACTCTGGAATTTTTTTAAACACTTCTGCATCTTCTTTTAGCAAAAAGTTTTCATTTTCCATGTTAACAAAACCTGGGTCTTGTTGAGTATTATAATTATTAATACTAGTAAAAACACCTGGATCAGTTTTTTTATTTCTGCGAATTTGTACAGGGTTCTTTTTACCTCCTAAAATCAGGTTTTTTGCAAACACATTTCTTCTGGCATGCATACCTTCCCACTCCTCTCCTTCTTTAATAACATCCATATAATTATGAAGCTCTGGATAATGTGTGCTGTAAGGAGGCTGGAGAATATTTAAATCTTTAAACAATCTTGTTTCAAATAATTTTCCTTTATCAAATACATTTGGTGCGTTTCCTTTATACCAAGTATAGTAATGCGGACTTAACACCACAGAGTATGAGTGCGGATTAACTATAATATTATTTTCCATTGTTAAATCCCAGCCTGTATTACTATAAAGAACGCCATGAGCTGTTTGCATATTATAAAACACGTTTCCAAAAACAGTAACACCAGTAGTAGAATCATCGCAATAAATACCCATGTTCATGCGGTTTTTGTTACCACAATCATGAAAATAATTATACCGTATTATATTTCCTCTATCACTAGGATCTCGCCCTAAGTACCACACCGATACGTCATCTGAGTGTTGTGTAACATGGTGAATGTGGTTATACTCATAAATATGCTCATTTCCATGTGCATATATTGCCTGAAAATCAGAATTAAAAATTTCGCAGTGTCTTATTTTGTTCCCTACTCCGTCTATATTAATTCCAGACCATAAAAATTTATTACGTCTATTGTAATCATGCACTATACAATTTTCTACTATATTATTTCCTGGCGTTAATGTTTTTTTATCTCCACCGCTTAAATAAATTCCACCACTACCTGTATTGTAAACATCGCAACTTAATATTTTGTGATTTGTTCCAGCTTTTCTATTCCATGTTGTATTTTTATAAATATGGCCTTGTAGGTTTCCAATTTTTCTTGAAACCGGTACACCTTCATAATCATCATGTGTTATATGGGGAAAAGTTTGTTGGGCTCCTTGCCCCATAAATATACCACTAGTTCCTAAGTTTCGCACTTTACAACCAGCAACCAAGTTACCATTTCCGCCTTCTATATAAATTCCTATGCCTCGTCCTACTTCAACGGTAAAATCTCGAAAAACTACATGATTTACATCCTCTAGGGCTACAATAGGCTCCTCTAACACTGACACAGATATCTTAGCTTTTTTAATATCTGTTTTTGGCCATAAATATAGAATACCAGAATCTCTATCTACGTACCATTCTCCGGGTTCATCTAATTCTTCTAAAACATTTAAAGCTACATAGTGGGTATAATGTTTTCCTCCTCTAACACCATACATATGAGGCGTGGCAAGTTTTACTATTTTTTGAATTGTATCAATTTTTTCAACACGTATTTTGTCATCTGCATAACCATTCCAAAACGTACCTTGAAACCAAACATCATTTTGTTCTACCCATTTTTTATGGCGCTGGTCTGTATATTTAAATGTAGCTCCCCTCTCTGAATAATCTACTTTTCTTGGTTTTGAGCCACTATCAATGGTTTGGCCTATGGGAATAAAACCTTTGTTTGGATACCTTGCTAAGGTCATGGGTTTATTATTTACAAAAAGCTCAAAAGGAGCCTCGGTAACTGATATGGCATGTCCGTACTGCGTGTGCTTTCCAAAATTAGAAATTCCGTTTTCTTTCAAATTTATCTGAAACACATGTCTAGCAACTCCCTTATTTAAACGTGCTATTATAGCTTTATCATTGAGGTGACTAAAATCTTCACCATTAAGTGATATTCCTCCTAACAAACTTACCGTTTCTCCCTCCACAGCACGCCATGTTATGGGCGCTTTTGAGGTACCTGAATCTAAATCTGATAAAGAAAATGTTTCCTGCTGTATATATTCGCCTCCTTTTACCCAAACCGTTATACCATTCTCTGGAATTTTATTTGAGCTTTTAAAAGTGCGTATTAACTCCTGAGCTGCTTTTAACGTGGCTAAAGGTTGTTTTTTTGTACCAGAGTTCTTATCGTTACCCATAGGAGACACAAAATACTCAACTTTACTACTTTTACATCCGAAGATGCATATTAAGAAGACATAAAGTACCAAAGTATAATTTTTTATCATAATAAATATATTTTTCCTATTCTGTTAACCTATGTCCTACTCTGTTTTTCAACTCCATTAGTGGTTTTATCCATTTCGCTGGAATTTGTCCAGACCTATCTGGCGGTACGTTTAAAAGGAAGTTTACCCTGTTATCTAAATTCCCATTAAAGATTCTCACTAAATCTTCCATAGGTTTTACTTTATCATCATCTTCCCAAAACCATTCGTTTCCTATTGGCAAGTTTGACTCAGCCGGAAAGTACATTTTTTCACCTTTAATAGTCCATACTGGATTATATGCTCTATCGGAATAGTACCTTTCTAAGGTTAGAGCGTCACTAGGCCATGCCTTGTCCTCTAAGAACACTAACTCGCCGTCTTTTTGTTTTTTTCCGTGATTCATGATTACCAACATATTGGGATACTTTTCTGTTATGTGCCGATATATGAATTCTCTATATCCATTACCTAAAATAATAGGGATGTCTACCCAAAATTGCACTAACGGACCATAATTCTCCAACAACTCATCAATTTGAGCAGTCATAAAATTTTGATAGAGTGATGTTGTATAAGGTGGCGGAGCCACATATAAATCCTTTTCTTTTGGTGTTATTAAGGCACCCGCATAGTTTTCACTTTTATCTGGCATTAAACTAAAAAAATCATGATGATTATCCCAAGCGCAATAATAAATACCAGGTGCTATACCTTGTTTGCGGCATTCTTTAACAAATTCTCCCACAACATCGGTGTTATTTTTATTATTTTCAATATCGTAGTCTGTATATTTTGAAGGCCAAAGACAATGTCCGGCAACATGTTTTGCTGTTAATACGGCATAATTCATACCTGCATCTTTTGCTACTTTAATCCATTGAGACACGTCTAAGTTTGTTGGAGCGTAAGCGTTAAGAGGTGCTTTACCATCTGGCAATTCTTCGCCTAAAAAAGTACTCATGCCATAGTGAATAAACATACCATATTTTAAGTCTTGCCATGCTTTTAATTTTTCCTCTGAAAGTCTTTGGGCGTATTTATGCTTATTCTCTTTTTTTACTGTAACCTTTGTTTGAGAATAGCACGGATTAAACATTAAAACAAGAATTACCAAAACTAAACAGTTAATTTTCATTAGTTTCATTTTTTTAATTTAATATTATAAAAGCAGTTGAAGGTTTATTTTTTATTATACTTTTTGTTTTGTTACACCTAAAAACATTAAAGATTTATTTTAAGAGATGATTATTGAAATGCTGTTTTAATATCATTGATACTCACACCAAAAAGCTCCTCAATAACAGGATTCAGTGTGGTTTCATCTCCTTCTATATGAAATGTTGTTTGTATATGATTTCTACTCTCACCTGCTTTTAAAGCCAAAGCAGGTGATGATGTTTCTAACTCATAAAAAGGCCCCAAAGGCTTAGCCCCTGGTTTTGGTGCTCCGTCATTATAAGCATTAATAACATCTCCTTGAAATGGTTCTTCTTGAATTTCCCACATTGAATTTACGTAATCTGTAACACCTTTAGGTTGATTGTATTTTACTATGGTTAGAATACCATTTTTAGAATCATAAGAGCCTGCAATATTTTTGGCCCTTTTTGGTGACAAACCAATTTTACTACGGTATTCTCCATCACCTTTAAAGAAAATGGCATTTTCTTTCACTACCAATCTATCCGATGGGACTTTTCCAAAATAAGTATCATTTACCACCCTACCTAATTTAGTTTCATCACCTTTTAAATAAGGAATAACAATGGTTGTATTTGGTGAATGATTAAACATACCCAACAACCAAATAGACAATAAACCTGTATTTTTTTTCCAATCTTTATTTCCAATATTAGTTAAGGTGTTGGTAGTTTTATAAGCCACCGATTTTAAATTATTAGACAATTCTGAAAGTCCCAATGCATTTTGTATTTCTGCCTTGGACAAAATGGCTACTTCTCTTTCAATTCCTAAATCAAACTGAAAACCTGAATAATTTTTTAATGAGGCTTCTTTGGTAAAAGTTGCTGAAGTAAATGATACATTTTTCACTTCAAAATGCTCTAAATCTATCAATTTAGGTGTGTACCAATCGTCTAAAGTAAACTCGCTACCTTTTTCAAAAAAGATAGAATATTGTCCACCCTCAGGGCCTAACCAAAAACGCTCTTCACCTCCAAATACATTAATATGCTCTAAAGTATCTTTAGATTTGAATAGTAATTTATTAATCCATCCGTAACTTCTACCTACATTTCCAAAAGCCGAACTTGTCATTACCCTACCTTGTAAGGCAGCAGAAACTGCTACTTTAGATTGATTTGCTTTATCTGTTAGTTCAATAATATCAATGTAGTCTTTTAAAAAAGCAACATCCTCTTCATAAGTAGCACCTTCAGCTTTTAAGGTTTGTTGGTTTGGTACATCAATATTCTTGTTTTCTTTTCTAGACTTATTTTTTAAATTACATGACACTAAAGTTCCTAGTAAAAAGACTAAAAACCCCATACATTTTACTACTATTTTCATCTTTTATTTTTTTATAATCTTATTTTATAGATAGCTTATCTTTAACTGCTAAAAATTAAAATATCAGTTATAAATAAGACAAAATTATTAAACACATTTCTTCAACTTTTAAACCTTTTAATGTATTTGTTTTATTGATTGGTAAACAATATTTAATTACACTTTATAAAATATTGTTATATTTTATTTAAACATTCTAATTAGGCCAACATCATCAAAAAACACCTCACTTTGGCTTTCACCAGTATTTTGTAAACTTAAGTGCAATGACTTTATTGATTCTTTAGCGTAAAAATCAAATTTTACAAATTCCCATCCTTTAGTATTTTTTATTTCTATATTTTTATTAAAATCACCAAATTGAACCGTAATTAAACCAATTCCTTCTTTTTTCGTTTTTATCCAAGCTGAAACTGTATAATGATTATTTGCTTTTAAACCTGAAATTCTTTGACTGATTTCTGCTGAATTTCCTTTTAACATTACTGCATGTGATTGCATTCTTGTTTCTGCAGTTTCCACACCCCAGGAGTCTTGATTGATTAGTTTTATTAATTTGGGGTTTAATAGTTTCCAGCTTTTAAAACCATCTTCAAACCCATTGTTCTGTACTAAATTCATGAAATCTGTTTTAAATTCATAGAATTCTAAATGTGGTTCAGTATTAAAATCATGTCCTGCTTTCCACGGTGTGCGTCCAAATTCATAGGCTCCATAATCTGCACTTTCTCCTGTAAAAACTTGAGTTACTCCCTTTAAAGTATGAGCTCTATCTATTGCTTCAGAATTACTTTTTAATGTAAAACGGTACGCTTCTGGATTTTCAAAACTTGGTGAATCAGTATTCCCTAAATTAGGCCCCACAGTAGCAGAATTGGTTACACGCCATCCTTCGGGAAAGATGTTATTAATGATATGACCTCCATACATATCTCGTTCAAAATTCCGCCCCCAATACCCTAAACCTGGCCCTCCGTAGGCTGTGTTGTTGTATACCAAATTAAAGTTGCTAGGTGTATTTAACCGAATGGCATCGTACGCACCAATATCGAGAAAAGATGCAGGAGGAGTAGACAGAACATATTGCCATCCGCAATTCCAAACTACATTGTGATGTATGGTATAATTACTCGTACTATTATCTAAATAAATACCAATTCCATATATATTATAAACTTTATTATAAGAAATCACTGTACCACCTCCATCGTTATTAGCTATGTAAAACCCTCCGATATCATGACGAATTAAACCTGCGTCTTTAACTTCATTGTACTGAAACCGCATATTACGTCCACCAGGTCCAATACACCCACCTCCTGAACGCGCCACTGTGTTGTGACTTACTAAATGACCATCTCCTTTTGTATTTAATATTTCTCCCCAGCTTCCTGTATAATTACCATCATGAATATAATTATTAATTATACGATTGCCCGTACCTAACACATTTACAATTCCTTTCTTACAGTAAGCAAATTCACTGTTACTCAATTCATTATTATAACCATTTATAAAAACGCCTGGTTCAACATACTGGCCTTTAATATTTTTAAGTCTACAATTTTTTGTTTCAGAATTAGAAATAATGCCCGCACCTAAAATAGAAACCCCAAAAATATCAACATTTGATACCCCCGAAATATCAATAGCGTAATCTCTAGATTTTACTGCTATTTTTTGTGATTTGATTGGAAACTTATTATCTGCATATACGTACAGAATATTTAATTCATCATTGTAATACCATTCTCCATTAGTATCCATTAAATTATAATGTCCTTTGATGTAATACCTGTTACCATCTCTGGGTCCATAATTCTGCATCCATTTATCAACTCCTCCGTAATAATTTTTTCGTCTAGTGGGCTCTAAAAAGGTAACAGTTTTAGTTTTTGAATTGTAGCTAGAAATTTTCATGGTTTGTAGTGCCCACTCCTTACCAAAATAACCGTATAAGGTAGCACCAGTTAAATTGATGTTATCTGGTAAATCTTCTGCCCGCATGGTTCTAAACGTTCCTCCTTCTACCTTACCATAATTTGGTTTGAGCAAATCTCCAGAGCTATTTGGCCAACTTGCCTCTTCAAGTAATGTTTCTTGAACAAAAACCATCATATTCGCTGATTTTGCATTAAATGGCATTTTGTAAATAAATTCGCTATTGTTTTCCCATTTACCCTTAAGTAAGTCTGTACCAGAAATAACAACGTGCTCATTCTTATAATTTGAAAAAGTAATTCTTTCTGAAACCGTTCCTGAATGCATTGGTTTTAATGTTTCTCGATATATACCTTCTCTAACAAAACAAGCTCCTCCCTGCATCAAACTACTTGATGCTTTTGCCAAGGTTAAAAGTGGGCCATCAGTACCTTCTGCATTTGGTTTAGGCAATGTACCTGACCACGCATCATTTCCATCTTTTGAAACATAAATAACCTGTTTTCGTGTTTGCAATTTTTTACATTGTATACATACCAACATTAATACCACGCACAAGGTAAAACTTACAAAGCAAGCTAAATATTTTGACTTTTTAAATAGCATTTTTAAACAAAAAAAATTCTCAATAATGAAAAACCATGCATACCTTTTGTTAATCAAGGTTTGCATGGCATTTTAAATTAATTATCAATTTATACTAATATTATTTTACCCCACTAATTTTAAAGGTCCACGCAAAATTACAAGGAGCTTCAGATGGTGTTAAAGCAGGTACTTGTATTACTATATCTTTTCCTTTTTGCTTCCATTTTAATTTTTTATTATGACCTAGAAGTTCCACTTTAGCGTTAGGTTTCAACGTAACATCTTTCACAACCAAATCATTCTTAGGGTATATTGGGCATATACTGTAAAGTGCATCATCTTTTTTAGTAAAAAATATTTCTTTGGTAGCATACCCTTTGTCTGGGGCTACGGTAAGTTTCATAACATCGTACTTTACTTTATATCTTCCACGGTCGGCATCTCTAATTTTACCTTTAGTCCATTGGCAAGTATTCTTCCATAAAGTAGTACCATAAATTGCTTCTCCGTTAACTTTTAGCCAATCTCCCATTTCAATTAGACGTTCTTGCATAATTACAGGAATTCTACCATCTGCTGTTGGTCCAATATCTAATAAAAAATTGCCACCTCTACTCACAATATCAACTAACATATACACCAATTGTTGAGTAGAATTATAATCTTTTAAATTTTCGGTTTTACTAAACCCAAAAGAATGAGCCATTCCTCTATTTTCTTCCCAAGGAACATCGGCGTTTGGCATTCCTGAACCATACTCTGTGGTATAATATCCTCCATGGTGATGACGGGTATTTTCACCCCAACGATCATTAATTACTACGTCATCTTTACTTGGCGAATCATTGTACAACCAAGACAACAACTCTGTAGACCTCCATGTTGTATGTGGATGATCCCATTCTCCATCTGTAAAAATTAACGAAGGTGAGTAATTGGTTACTAAATCTTTAAACTGAGGTATCATATGTTTATCAACATAAAGATCTACATCATTTGTATACAATGGGTTATACCACTCATATAAAGAATAATAAAGTCCCATTTTAAGTCCTGCTTCTCTAACCGATTTTGTTAACTCGCCTACAAGATCTTTTCCCGGTCCAGAATTGGTAGAACTCCATGGGCGTCCCCAAGATTTATCAGATTCTTTACTTGGCCAAAGTGTATACCCATCGTGATGTTTAGATGTAAGTACTACATATTTTGCACCAGAATTTTTAAATACATCTGCCCATTGATTAGCATCGAACAAATCGGCAGTAAACAATGGCACAAAATCTGGATAAGTAAAGTTTTCTCCATACACACGATTATGGAACTCGTTGGTTTCATTATAACCGTTTTTTACTCTACTAGAATTAACTAAGTTTTCCCAATACCACTCAGAATAGGATCCTACTTTTGAAAATGCTGGCACAGAATATGGCCCCCAATGTATGAAAATACCAAACTTAGCATCTGTATACCATGTTGGTACTGGTCTACTATCTATAGACTCCCAATTAGCTTCATACTTTTTTTGAGCTATACCTTTAAAAGATGCTATTGCTATTAAAGCAATTCCAATTTTTTTTATCATTTTTTTATTATTATTTTTTTGAGAAATTATTTTTATTTTGATGTAGACATCTTTATTTGCTTACTAATTAAGGCTGTCTCTGTTATGTTTATTTTTTTATTTAGCTTAATATCTTCAGAAGAACTTCCAATCATTATATTAAACTCTCCACTTTCCAATACAAAATCCATATTTTGGTTATATAACGCAAAATCTTCAGGTGTTAAGGTAAACGACACCGTTTTAGTTTCGCCAGGATTTAAAGAAACACGTTCAAAGCCTCTTAATTGCTTTTCATAAACTGTTACAGATGAATACAAATCTGAAAAATATAACTGTACCACTTCATCTCCTTTTCTTTTTCCTGTATTCTTAATGTCTGTAGTTACCACTACCTTTCCTTTACCTGAGGTTATATCTGATTTAACAGTTATATTACTATAATTAAATGTAGTATAACTTAAACCATAACCAAAAGGATATAAAAAGCCCCCAACACGTGTTTTACCAGAACCATTAGGCCCGTGAGATGGTTGGTTTGCTTGAGCACCTGGTTTAGATGGGAAGTTCATAGGTATTTGACCTACTGTTTTTGGAAACGATATAGGTAACTTCCCTCCTGGGTTGTAATTACCCAACAACACATCTGCAATAGCCGATCCTCCGTATTGGCCTTGAAACCATCCTTCAACCACAGCAGGTACATATTTATTTATCCAGTTTATAGATAACGGTCTTCCATTAATCAAAACTACTACAACTGGTGTTCCTGTATTGTAAATAGCTTCAACCAATTGCTGTTGATTACCAGGTAGATTTAACGAGGTTCTTGACCTAGACTCACCAACTGTTTCTTCGTCATCACCAACTACAACAATAGCTAAACCTACTTCTTTTGCCATTTGTACTGCTTTGTCAATCTCCTTTTGATCTGATTCACTTGGTGGCAAATTCATTAATTCACTATCTGGCCAGTTTTCATCAAAAAAACCACAACCTTTAGTGTATTTAATATCAATATTTTTGGGAAACTTATTTTTGATACCTTCATAAACAGACACGACATCAATATTAGAAGGGCCATAGCGACTTACAGAATGGTCTACCGCTTTTGCATTAGGTCCTGCTACTAAAATAGATTTATACTTATTTAAATCTAAAGGCAACATGTTGTCATTATTTTTTAAGAGTACTATTGATTCTAAAGAAGCTTGATATGACACTTTTTGGTGTAAATTATTAGCCACGGTTTTATCGGCTACCTCTAAATCATTTCCGTAAGGAGAATCAAAAAGACCTTGCCAAAACTTAACCCTTAAAATATCTCTAACACGATTATTAACAACCTCTATACTTAAAGTTCCTTCATTAACTAACTCTCTAATAGGTAAAATATAATCTTCTGGCATTGTAAAGTCTGTTCTTATATTAAGCCCTGCATTTATGGCTTTTAATACTGCTTCTTTCCTATTTTTTGCTACGTTATGTTTATCTGCTATAAACTCAACCGCACGACTATCAGATACTATATACCCTTTAAAACCCCATGTTTTACGTAAAATCTCATTTAAAAAGTAGTTAGAGGCAGTTACGGGTACTCCATTATAATCGTTATATGAACTCATAATGCCTAATGCACCTGCATCTTTTACAGCGCGTTTAAACGGATGAAGGTATAGCGAAAACAATTCTCTTTCTGTAACATGTGGGTCTGTACGCGCATCACCATCTCTTCCTCCTTTAGGTGTACTATATATAGCAAAATGTTTAGGTGTTGAAACTACTTTTTCTTCTTGAATAGATTTTACCATGTTGTAACCTAGCTCTCCTACTAGAAAGGGATCTTCTCCGTAACACTCTACTGTTCTACCCCAACGCGGATCGCGAGCAATATCTAAAATTGGAGAGTATACATTAGTATAACCTAACAACCGCGCTTCTTTTCCTGTTATATGGCCAATTTGACTTACTAAGTTTTTGTTCCAGGTTGAGCCTATTCCAATTTGAGATGGGAAGCTAGTTGACTTTTCATGGCACAAGCCCCTAATTCCTTCGTTAGTAAAATCTACAGGAATACCTAGTCTTGTTTTCTCAATGAAGAATCTTTGAATTTCGTTTAACGCTTTTACATGATTTGATGGTGGCCAAGATTTATTTGTTACTGCTGTTGGATGATATGCTAAGTTATTGAGTTGTTCATCAATATTGCCAATACCGTCTTTCCATATTTTATTTTTCCATTCTGGAGTAGGTAATTCATCTTTTAAAACTCTACCGAAACCATAAAGGGTAGCCATTTGACAGCTTTTTTCTTCTAATGTCATTAAAGACAACAGGTTTTCTACACGTTTCTCTATTGCTATAGCACTATCTTCATAAAGATCTTTAACTCCATTTTTATTAAAATCTATCCATCCCTTATGATAAATTGTATTAGGATTTACTTTTGTAATTTCCTTTTTTAATAGTCCTGTCATTGCTAAAAAAACAGGAAACAAACAAATAAGTAACCAACAGAAAAACTTATAACTCTTCATTTAAAAAATTGTATTTCTTAATATTTTACACATAATATTTGCAAATAATACTTTTATTACTTTCTTGAATAGCATAATGTAATTAAAGCATCTTCTACAAAAAATCAATAGATAATATTGATATTATTGTAAATACAAATAACACGAAAAAAGCATATAATTAAGTAGACACATATTTTTAAATGGTATAAAATTTGTTCAAAGTTTATATCATTTAAAAAAACTATTAATAGTTAATTCAATTTTAAAACAAACTTTTATTTAACAGAAATTCATTGATTTTCAATACTTAACAACTATAAGTCTAGTAACAAAACTTAATTACAAACACCATAATTTAGATTTTATTACAATAAACTAGTTAGTTTAGTAGTACCCGTTGTTTTAATTCACAAATAATAGATTAAATTTAATTTGTATTTTTGTTTAGTTATCATGCTGTTTTATTGCTAATTCTTTCTGGATAACTTCTTTTTAAATAATCTCTTAAAAATGTCCAACTACAACTACCATTACCTTTATTTTTTTATTTTAATTTTTGCGCAAGCCTTAAACGCCCAATATATTGCTGACCAATCTGAATTTAATTTTAATAGTATTACAACTGCTGATGGGTTATCTCAAAATACAGTAAATACAATTTTAGAAGATAAATCTGGTTTTATTTGGTTTGGAACAGATGATGGTTTAAATAGGTATAATAGTTATGATATTAATATTATTAATACATCTGGTAAAACTTCAAACATTTTAAGTGGAAATAAAATTTTATCGCTTTATGAAGATGCTCAAAATATTATATGGATTGGTACTGACAACGGACTTAAGTCTTTTAACTCAATAACCGAAAAATTAACAGCCCATAATTTATTTCAAAACTTTAGTGCTCCTATAAGAGTTAATAGTATAGCCTTTGAGAGTGATTCTAATATTTGGCTAGGAACTTCAGAGGGGCTTATTTTATATAATAAAAACGAAGGTATAACACAACATTACCGATATAACTCAAGCAAAACAAACACAATATCAGACTCTGATGTACTTTCATTAGTTACTTTTAATGGTAATTTATGGATAGGAACCAAAAACGGATTAAATTTTTTTAATTCACAAACTAAAAAATTTACAAATTATTTTCACAAAAAAAACTCAATAAATTGTGTAGCAGGAAATACAATTAAGGCATTGTCTGTAGATAATAATGGTAATTTATGGATAGGTACGCTGCAAGGCGGGGTTTCATTCTTAAATGTTAATAGTAATAAATTTATATCATACAATACCCAAAATAGCCCACTTAGGCATAATGAAATTTTTGATATTTCACTGTCATCTAATAACGAAATTTGGATTGCTACTAACGGTGGTGGTTTAACTAAAATAAACCCAGAATCAAAAACTTTTACCAACTACCTTTATAACTCTAATCATTTACACAGTATAGCTTCAAACGCCGTATACTCTATTCTTGAAGATACAAATGGTATTTTATGGGTTGGTACTTATGCAGAAGGTGTTAGCTACAATACCTCAAAAAGAAGTTTATTTAAAATAGTTAAGCACCAAACGCATGACGCGAATAGTATTATAGAAAATAGGGTAAGAAGTATATATTTAGATAAAAGCCAACAATTATGGTTTGGTACCTTAGGCGGCATAAGCGTATATAATCCCCAAAAAAAATTATATACTTCTTATTACCACAACGCAAAAAAACCAAACTCACTAAGTTTTAACACAGTAACATCTATACTACAAGATTACAAAGGCCGTATGTGGTTTGGAACATACTCTGGTGGTTTAAACCGTTTATCTAAAAACAATTCTAATTTTATTCATTATACCTATAGTACTAGCAGACAAAATAGTATAAGCGATGATAAGATTTACTGTTTAATTGAAGATAATGCTAATAACTTATGGATTGGAACTCAACGTGGCTTAAACCTTTACAATGAAGAAGAAGATAATTTTACTACTTATGGAAATATTGAAGTTAGAGATATTAAACTAGATCATAAAGGTAATTTAGTTATTGCAACCATGGGGGGAATTGTAATTTTTAACCCCAAAACAGAAATATTTGAGGATTATTATACCGATGAACTCATATCTACACCTATAAGTGAAACTTATATAGATAATACTGAAAATTTAATTTGGTTTTGCTCACAAGGAAAAGGCATGGGATATTTAGATTTAAAAACAAAAACATTTTCTTTTTTCACTAAAAAAGATGGCCTTTCTAGTAATTTTGTTGCTAGCTTTCAACCTTATGAAGATGTGCTATGGGTAAGCACATTTAACGGGCTTAATAAATTCAATACTAACACTAAATCTTTTGATAATTTTACGCATGAAAACAAATTATCTTCAAAACATTTCCACCCAAGAGCTTCTGCAGTTTTGCCTGATGGAACTTTTGGATTTGGAGCTTCAGATGGCTTAATTGTATTTAATCCTAAACACTTAGACACCCCAAAAAACTACGCACCAATTATCTTTTCTTCCTTAAAAATAAATAACAAAATAGTAGATATTTCAAGTAAAAACTCTCCTCTAAAAAAAAGCATTAATAAAACAAAATTATTGAACTTAAAATCTCATGAAAAAGATTTTACTATAGAATTTGCAGCATTAGATTTTTTTAACAATGGAAACAATAAATACGCCTACACTCTAGAAGGCTATATGGATAAATGGGTTGATATTGGTAATTCTAGATCTGTAAGCTTTACCAACCTTAATCACGGCAACTATGTTTTTAAAGTAAAAAACACTAATAATAGTAGTATTAATGAGGTAAAATCACTAAAAATTAGTATTGCCCCACCTTTTTATTCTACTTGGTGGTTTAAACTACTCATTCTAATTTTAATTGCAATTATTCTTTATTATTATAATAAATATACAATAATAAGCACTAAGCAAAAAAACGAAAACGAATTACAGCGTATAAAGCTTAAAAATGAAGAAGATTTCAACCAAATGAGGTTTAGGTTTTTCACATACGTATCACACGAATTACGCACACCTTTAACCCTTATTTCTGATCCTGTAATGCAATTAATGAAGAATTATAATGACAAAAACCATTATGATTATAAATTATTAAGTTTAATAAATAAAAACTCAAACAGGCTTCTTAGGTTGGTTGATCAAATACTAGATATTAGTAAAATAGAAGGAGACACATTAAGCTTACAAGTAGCTAAACAAAACATAGTAAAATGTATTGATGATACAACAGCTGCTTTTCATGAATTTGCTTTAAAAAATAATATAAAATTTAAATTTTTTAAGGAAAATGATGTTATGAAAGGATGGGTAGATGAAGATAAATTAGAAAAAATAATATATAACCTACTATCTAACGCTTTTAAATTCACCTTACAAGAGGGTACTATAAGTATTTCATTACATTATTTTGATGAAGCAAAAGATAAAGTAATTATAAGTATTGAAGACAGTGGTATTGGTATTCCAGAAGATAAATTATCTAAAATTTTTGAAGGCTTTTATCAAGTTAGATCAGCTAAATCTCTAAACCCAAATGGGGCTGGTATTGGTCTTGACTATGTTAACAGATTAACAAAACTACATAAAGGCACTATTACTGTTGAAAGTGAAATAAACAAAGGCTCTAAATTCACCATAACAATTCCTATTAAAAAAAGAGCATATGATGCTAAAAACATTAGAAATTATGTTGCTAAGCGCCCTACTTTAAAGCCAATAGTTTTAAATAAAAATGAAAATAATGAAATTCCTAAAAACTTAAAAAAGCATCATAAAAACACACCAACTATACTTGTGGTTGAAGATGATTTTGATATTAGATCATATATTGTAGAATCTTTATCACATAAATTTCAAGTTGTAGATGCTCCAAATGGAAAAGAAGGACTAGTTAAAGCTAAAGAAGTAATACCTAACTTAATATTAAGTGATACTTTAATGCCTGTAATGGATGGGTTAGAATTTTGTAAAGAAGTAAAAAAAGACGACACCATAAACCACATTCCGTTCATGTTTTTAAGTGCTTGGTCTTCAGACGAATTTAAATTAAATGGCTTAAGTATTGGTGCTATAGATTACATAAAAAAGCCTTTTAACTATGAAATTCTAGAGTCTAGAATTTCAAATATTATTGAAACTAACAAAAAAATATCTGAAAATTCAAAGACAAAAGTTAACTTTATTCCTGAAAATAAAAGTTTAGATTCTATAGACGATTCTTTTGTTAGAAAAGCTTACGATGTTTTAGATAAAAATTTTAGCAACCCAGAGTTTACTGCTGCTGCTTTTAAAGACGAAATGAATATGAGCCATTCTGGTCTTTACCGAAAATTAACACAACTTACAGGAAAATCATCTAATGAATTTATAAGAGATTATAGGCTAAAACGTGCTACTCAAATAATTAAACAAAATTCTGGTTTATTAATTTCTGAAATCTGTATTATGACAGGATTTAATGATCCAAAATATTTTAGTAAATGTTTTAAACAAGCTTACAAAATTTCACCAACAGAGTTTGCTAAAAAGTATAAAAATAGCTCTAATACTGAAGTAGATGAAGATGATAAAAACATTTAGACAATAAATATTTCTACCTATTTCAATTCTTTGTTTATTATGAATAGGTAAAACAAATTACTACTAAAACCCACAATATAAACACCATTTACTTTAAAAATAAATGATTAGCATAAAATAATTTATTATCATACTATTTAATAATGAACAATAAAAAGGCTGCCTTAAAAATAAAAGACAGCCTTTTGCACATAAAACTAAAACAACGTAAAACTAACGTTTAATTTCCTGGAAATCCTTCCCATCTCCATTCATTAATTCCGTCTCTAATTCTATTACGAAATGTTAACGTTTCTTCAACTTCAAAGTCTTTATCTCCAAAGCTATATTTATACTTTAAATTAAACACTCTTTTTACAGGGTCCCATGTACTTGTACCGTTGGGTTCTACTTGATAATCAGATGTATCTACTGGAAGAATTTCAACCGTGTTATTACTAGGGTTTACTCTTAATTGCATAGCGTAATCATCACCTCCTCTATTTGCAACTCCATCAACAGTAACTGTATTCATCATATCAGAACTTAATACTCTTATTGGTGTACTTGGTCCATCTTCAAAATCTCCATATACATACGCAGTATCTAATACTTTGCTTGCGGTAAAAAACTCTTTTAAACTCCCTACTTGGTAAAAATTACCTTCATAAGTATTCATAAGTTTTATTGGAAAAATAGCCTGTTCTTTACCTTCAAGAATAGAATCGGTTGTAGATGTTAATAACTTTAAAGGTATTGCATAGTTAAAATCCCTCATGTTAGTATCATTAGCTAACTTTAATGAATCAAATTTCACTGATAATAAACCTAAATACTCATCTTTTGGAATTGTTATTTTTGAATTATTTTCTAACTCATAATAATCACTTGGTAGTAAGGTGTATGATGTACCATCTAAAAGACTTTCATCAATTTCAAAGGTTACTTCTTCATTTTTAGTGTTCTCTCTTACGCCTCCTATAAATACACCAAGTTTAATTTCTAAACCTTCACCTGACACTGCAGATCGTTCTAGTTCTTGGTAAGGAAAATATACTGTTTTATAGCCAACTGTATTTTCTATATAATCATCATATGGATCACAAGAAAACATAAATGACGCTATTAGTAATATCAATAAACAATTTTTATATTTCATAATTTTATATTTTAAATGCTATTTATTATTCCCATCCTGCGTTTTGTGTTAACGCCTCAGATTTTAAAATTTCATTTCTTGGAATTGGATTATAATACATACGATTTGTAAAGTTTCTAGGCTCAACCTCTTTACTTTCATAAGTAAACATATCATCTCCAACTTTATTTACTGTTACTCCGTTTACTGATGCATTTAATTCTTCCATAGGAAGTTTCCAACGCCTTACATCGTAAAAATATTCTCCTTCAAAAGCAAATTCTAGGCGGCGTTCGTTTCTAATTAACTCTCTAAATGTATTTAGAAAATCATCAGCTTCATCAATGTATAAATCGTTAGTTATGCCTGTTCCAGGCCTGTTTCTTACTTTAGATAAAGCATCTTTAGCAGAAAACATCATTGTACCAGATTTGCCATTAATACCGTAAGCTTCTGTTGCAGCTTCAGCAAAATCTAAATATAAACCAGCTCTAGTAAATATACTGTATACTTTGTAGTCTGAATTAGATTCTGAAGTTTGATCACTATCTAAATTAACATTTTCACTTAAGTATTTCTTCATGTAATAACCAGTTCTTGTAGCTCTCTTTCTTACACCTCCGTTAGCATCTTGACCTCCAGAAAACATTTCTAGATAGGCATTTCTGTAACTATTTAAACCGTTATAAAAAATGAAACGTTCAAATCGGCCATCTCTATTTTGGTATGGGTTAATACCGTTATAAATTGAGTTTGGATGATTAATAGGGTAACCGTTACTATCTGGAAAAGCATCAACCAAGTTTTGACTTGGATTAGCTGTACCTTTACCAAACATTGATGGCGGATAATACTCATTTTCTAAATTTCCGTTTTGGCTAAAACTTCTTCTCCATAGGTGGTCTCTATTTTCGGTATTATTAAAATTACCATATGCTTGTAAATCTGTTAAAACACCTTGATCTATTTCAACTATTGCATTATACGCTACTTCTGCAGCCTCTTCCCAAGAGATCTGATTAAACGCAGGACTTGCTGCAAAAAGAGCTATTCTAGCTTTAAGTGCTAAAATGGCCTCACGTGAAATTCTACTAGTTTCTCTAACACCATCTAAATCGCCGTTACCAGAATACCTCATAACATTTATGTAGGTATAAGCGCTATCTAAATCTTTTTGAATACTTTCATAACAATCTAAATAACTACTTCTAGGCACATTATTAACTTCATTTTCTGTTAATAAACTATCAACAATTGGAAAGCCTAACATGGTACCGTCTTCAGATGATGGTCCTGCAAAGTTTTTTAATAACAGCCATTTATAATAAGCTCTTAACCCAAAGGCTTCACCTCTTAAACGTTGTTTTAAACCGTTACTGTATTCTTCACTAAAAGTATCATATATAACATTAAAACCAGATTTAAAATATTCGTTTATTTTAAAAATTTGGTTCATGGCTCTTCCCCATTCTCCAGCTACTGGAGATGATTCTGGGGTTGGCCCAGAAACAGCTGCTCTTTCAGCCCCTGTTACATTAACAGCATTATTTGTATAATACTCTAAAGACACCCATGGTGAGCTTCTAACACCAGAATATGCTGGGTTTAAAAAAGAAGAAACACGCCTAACATCACTAAAAATCTCGTCTTCCAACAAATCACTTGTTGGTATTATTTGATCAAATTCATCAGAACATGAACTTCCTATAATCGATATTATTACTAAAAAAAGTATTTTATATTTTTTCATCTTCTATTTTTTATTAAAATGATACTTCTAAACCTAATTCAAACGCCTTTAAAATTGGGTGTTGTGTATATCCTCTGCTTCTACTAGGCATATACCTATCATTATTTGAAGAAATAACAAAAAGATTTTTACCAGAAGCTGAAAATCTGAATGTTTCTACTCCTATTCCTTTTAAAAATGACTGTGGTAAAGAATACGACAACATAATACTTCTTACATTAAAATATCCTGCATCTTTTATCCAAAATGATGAATTTCTATAGTTATTAGTATTATCAAGCGTTGTAAGCCTAGGCAAGCTATTGCTTACAGGCCAGCTATTTGCTAAAGAATTTGTGTAGTTACTAGTTCCTGGATTCCAGTTTAAAGACTCTATGTAGCTACCTCCTAAAACACCATCTCCGTGTATACTAAAGCTCCAGTTTTTATAGCTCATAAAGTAATTAACACCATAAAAAATTCGTGATGCATTACCAATTTCATGATAATCTTTTTCGTCTATTACACCATCATTATTATAGTCTCTATAACGTATATCTCCAGGTTTAACCTCGCCAAATAATTGAGGTGCTGCATTGGCTATTTCTGTTTCATTTTGAAAAATTCCAATAGCATCTAATCCAATAATACGGCCTCCATTATTTCCCATACTGTTACGTTGTGCTTCTGCTTCAGGGTATAGCACCGTATTAGATTTTGTATTATAACTTAAACTGTATGTTGCATTTAACCCTAATTTATATTTAAGGTCTCCAATGGTATTTTTATATGAAATATTTCCATCAACGCCTCTTATCCTTGTGTCTTCATAATTATCTAACTCCATATAACTTGATGGTAGTAAAGCATATAAATTTGTTGGTGCAACAATTTGGTCATAATTACGTATATTAAAATAGTTTATTTGACCGTTAACCTTTGAGTTAAACATTTGAAAATCTGCCCCTAAACTTAAATATTCTTGCTTAGGAGAAACTAAACTTGAAGCCGTAAATATTCTGTTTACACCTCCTGCTCCAATACTTTCATTACGAATACCAAAAGTACCAGCTCCAGAGCCTCCGTATAAATTTTCAGAAAAAAAGAATTGACTAACTGGTCTAAACTGCACTCCAAAGTTTCCCCTTAACTTTAAAAAATTAATCCAATTAGCTTTGTTTAAAAAATTCTCTTTATGAACTAACCAAGCTACACCTGCGTCATAATTTATTTTATCTCTTTCATCTTGTGATAATTGACGAATAGGAGAGTTTAGTAACTTACCTTCAAATACATATTTGTTTTTAAAGAAATAGTTTACTGTTAAACCTAAATTTCTAAATATTGTATTTTGATCTAAGTTACTTCCTGTAATTTTTTGATTAGAATATACTAAATCTGCAATAACTTTATGGTTATCTGAGAAATCACGGTTATAATGTAAATTTGCATTTATAAACTGTGTTCTATCAACACGATCACCGGATTTAGACCATTTAGCACTTACGTTTCCTCTACTGTAATTTCTAAACGTTGTTGTATATGAACCATCATTATTTAAGGTATGAATTGGTTCTGCCATATTAACAGAGTAATTTCTTGTTTGAGAAATAACATTAAAAGTGTAAAGACCAACTAAACTATTAAACGAAAGTCCTTTAGTAATTTCACTTAAATCTAAATCTAAACCTATACGAGCAAAACCATCTCTTCTGGTATCTTCAAATTCAGCGGCATTATCTCCTAAACGAGCAAGCAAATTTGTACCAAACTCTGCAGTTCTACCATATATAGAATCATTTATTTTATAAGGCAAAGCATTAGCCGGATAATTATACATTGTATTAAAGGCCCCATCTGCACTTAAAGTTGGTTCATTGCGTTTACTAAAACTACCACCAATTCCAAGGTTAACACTACCAGTTTCACTAAATTTAATCTGTACATTATTGTTTAGTCTTAAGCGAGATAAAGTTCTACCTTGCCCAACACTTTCAATACCGTTAGTATTGTAATATCCTAAATGAGAATAATATTGAACATTTTCATTACCTCCTGAAAAATCTCCAGTTATGTGACTATAATTAGACACACCATTTACAAAATCTTCATAATAATTATTATTAGGATTTTTAACTGCATTTGTACCTGTTATATAGTCATTAATATCACTTTGTGAATAAATAGGTGAAAAACCATCATTAATTAATGCTTTATTATAGTTAACAGCATAATCTTGAGCGTTCATCATATTTGGTAAAAATGTTGGTGTACGAACTCCTGTTCTAGATCTAAATTTTACTGTTTTTTCACCAGGCAAACCTTTTTTAGTGTTTACTATTATTGCTCCTGTAGCACCAAGTGTACCATACATAAAGCTAGAGCCATAATCTTTAGCTATAATAACATCATCAACTTCATTAGGTGTTAACACAATTTCTCCTGTTGGTATACCATCAACATAAACTTGCTCTCCTCCTTGGTTACGAATATTGTTTCCAAAACCTTCTGAAACAGGAGCTCCGTTTCCGTATGAAGAAGAAACTCCTGAAAGTCTTCCTGCTAATGCTTCATGAACTGATGCTGTTGGAAAATCACTTAATTCATCGCCCGTGATACGTTCTACTGAACCTGTTATTCTCTCAAAAGGTAGACTACGTAGTGATATATTAATACTTTCACTTTCATCAATTTCTCCCCACCCTTTTAAAATAATAACGTTACTATCTAAACGCGCGTCATTCACTTTAATAACAGTTTTTTCATAGCCTAATAAAGATATTAATAAAATATCATCATTTTGAGTGCTAATTGTAAACTCTCCGTCATTATTGGTGGTTGTAGACTCTTTAGTTTTAGAGGCAACAACTAATACACCTGGTAACTTATTGCCTGACTTATTTGTAATGGTTGCTGTGATATTATTTAAAACCTTTATCTCCTGGGCATTAGTCCAAAAAGTCATTAAAAAGCACAAAGCAACTATTACTTTATATAATGTTTTTGTTTTTATCATTGTAAAATCATTAATTATTAACATATTACCAGCCTGGGTTCTGGGTTAATTTAGGTATTGCAAATGTTTGCAAATCGCTTTCTTTTATAGGATACCTATAGTTTCTTTCTTCAAAGGTTCTATTTTTATCTATAGGAAACCTTTCATAACGAACTCCTGTTGGCTGTGAAGCGTCATCTATAATTAAAACACCATGAAAAACACGACCATCTAGTTCTTCTTTAGCTGTTCTCCACCTTAGCATATCAAACCATGAATGATATTCAAAGCATAGCTCAATGGCAAATTCATTTCTTACCGTTTTTTGAAATGTTAAATAATCGGCAGCATATTCAGGTCTTACATTTACATGGCCAACTCTATTACGTATTACATTAAGCGCTTCAACCGCTGTTAATGATGCCCCTGGTGCAGTTGCATTTGGGTTTTCATAAGCTTCATTAACAGCCTCGGCATAATTTAAATACATTTCGGCCATTCTAATATAAGGGGCGTTTATATATTTTGTTGTTCTATAAGCCGTTCTATTATATTTTTCTGGCAACATTTTTCTAATTAAATACCCCGTTGCTGAATTGCCATAACCAGAACTATTAGGTGCAGTACGGTCTACGCCCAAAGGGTCTGTTCTTAAATCCATTACATCATTTTCGTTGTTTTTAGGCCAAGGCGCACCATGATAGAGTACATCTAAATAAAATCTTGGATCTCTATTGGCGTAAGGGTTTTGCGGATTATAGGTAGCACCTGCGTCTTCAATACGTAAACCATCAGCTGTTTCAAACTTATCAATTAATTCTTGAGGAGGACTATATCCTGCATCTCCCCCAACATATTTCCATAAATATGTATGTGAAAACACACCTGAAAAGGCATTTTCAGGTTCAAAATACCTAGGCCACAAGCCTTCAATGGTTCCAGGTTCTGTATGGAAAATATGGTTATACTCACCTTGATAAAGACCTACTTTATCAGAATTTTGAGATAATTGAATGACATCCCAAGCAGCAATGGCAGCACGCTCCCATAACTCTTTGTTTTTTTGATTATTTGGTGTGTAATTGGGGCTTGCAGCTGTTGTTAAAACCTTAGATTTTAAAGCCATAGCTGCCGCTTTACCCATTCGCCCCATGTTTTGGGGGTGGTTTAAATAACTTACCTCTGGCAATACTTGTATAGCTTCATCAATATCTGTTATAATATCTTCTGTTAACTCTAAAAATGTTGGTCTGGGTAAATTTAAGTCTGTTTCAGGTACTAATTTTTCTTTTATGTATGGTAATGCTCCCCAACGTTTAGATAGTTCATGATAAGAAAAGGCTCTAAATAATAAAGCTTCTCCTTTTACTTGGTTTCTTTCGTCATCAGTGAAAACAGATAAAGGCACTTCATCTATTCTATCTAATATACTATTGGCTACGTAAATGGCTTCCCAACCATCATACCACATATCATGAAAATCAGGGTTAGCAAAACCTTCATTAATTGCTCTAAGGTAATCTCCTGCTATTACAGCGTTAACAGCCGTTAAAGGCCTGTTATTTAAAACTTCTCCTGAAAATGCCATAACATTCCCGTAATTCTTACCTATACCTGCTGCTTGTCTTCCTGACCAATTATGGCGGGTTTCAAACATCCACTCCATGGTATCGTATAGCCTAAAAGCCATACTATTAATTTTATTTTTATCTTGCCACACCTCATCTTCTGTAGCAAAATTATCATCTGGGTCTTGTTTATCCAAATAGTCTTCACAACCTAGGTACAGTAAGGCTGATAGAAATAATACTATATATTTAGTTTTTATCATAACTTTTTTTTTAAAAATCAACATTTACTCCAAAAATAAATCGTCTCACTAAAGGATATTGACCATAACCTCCAGATACACCGTTTCCGCCTTCAGGATCACCAAAAGGCACTTTAGACCAAGAATATAAATTGAAACCAGAAAGGTTTAGCTTTAACTTTTGTATTCTTAAAAGTTTCTTTAAATATTCTGATTCTATACTATAACCTAATGTTACACTTTGTAGTTTTAAATACGAAGAATTTATAGTTGTAGCGCTACTTCTTTTTTCATAACCTTGAGCGTTAGGTATATGCCCAAAAGCAGGGAATGCTGCATTTTGATTATCTGGACTCCAACGGTCTAAATGTACAGACTTAGCTTCTAACAAACTAGTATTAAAATTTGGGAATAGGTTACTTTCATTATAAGTAACGCCTTGTTTCCCAAAAAATCTAGCACTAAAATCAAATCCTTTATATGTTAAACTACCGTTAAAAGCATAAATAAAATCTGGTTGGCTAGTTCCTTCTAACGCAACATTGTCATTGCTGTTAATAACACCATCTCCATTAAAGTCTGCATAAGAATAGAATCCTGGTATATTACCACCTGATATGTTTGGTGCATTTATAGCTTCTTCAAAATTATTAATGTAACCGTTACTATGGTAACCTCTTAACCAACCAATAGGTTTTCCTTCGTTTCTTTGGTAGCCTGGTGTACCTACACGATCTCCTTGATAGATAACTCTGCTATCAGCTACGGTAACGCTACCCCCAAATGAATAACGTAAACCTGAAGGTGTTACATGTTTATAGTTACCCTCAATTTCAAAACCGTGATTTTTAACCTCTCCTAAATTAACTTTAGGCAAGCCAATACGCCCTCCTGTATTTAAAGTACCCAAACTAGGGTTAAAGTATGATGGTACTGGTATGTTTACAAATATGTTTTCTCTACGTTCTTTATATAAGTTTAAACTTAGAGTAAGATCATAATCAAACAAATCAACATCAAACCCTAAGTTTTGTTTGTATGCAGTTTCCCAAGTAGCATCTGGGTTACCTATTTTTGTTTCTGCCCATCTAGGAATTTCATTACCAGCAGGTAATCCAAAAACGGTATTAATTAACCTGTTGTTTACCCCTGTTACGCCAGAATAACCACCTAGGTATAAAAATCTTTCGGCATTTTCAGTTCCAGATTCACCGTAATTATAGCGTACTTTAAAAGTATTTAGCCATGGCAAATTTTCTTGAACTAATTTTTCTTTAGCTATATTCCATCCTATGGCATAACCCGGAAAGAAACCAAAACGTTTTCCTGGAGCAAACTTTTCAGACCCATTATAACCGCCTGTTAATTTTAATAAATACTTGCCTTTATAATCATAGCTTACAATTCCAGCCCAATCTTCACTGTATGAAGGCAATACACCTACACCTATATTACGTTCTGTTCTATTAAAAACTGCTAAAGCTGAAACGTTATGGTCTCCAAATCTCCTATCATAATTAAGTTTTGTTTCATAATAGGTGTTACGTCTAGTGCCTGAAAAATTCTCAGCACCTGAAGAGTGAAAATTTGGCTCGGAAGAATTATAATTTTGACCAGATTGTGGTCTCCATTCATTTTCTAGCACATCATATAACCATATATGAGGGTTTACACCTTCTCTCTTCACATAATCAAAAGCAGTACTATAATTAAACTTACCTGAAAAAACTAGGCCTTTTGTTATTACATCTAGTTTTTGTGTAAAACCAATTCTTATATCAACTACATCTTTTCTAAACTTTCTCATTCCTGTATGATTTAATTTAGTGTAAGGGTTTGATTGATATGGGTTTTCACTATCTGCTCCTGAGTAACGTACTCCTGCTGGGTATGGAGATAAAGGATCTGGATATGCAGTCACAAAATCTTCTGGGTAATATACAGGAAAACTGTATGATGTGGCTTCATCTAAAAACTTAAATAAATTACCAAAATCATTTCTTCCAATATCTGCATTGGGTGTTTTTCTTGTTTCTGATCGGCCAGATATATCAACCGTTAACCTTGTAGTTTTAGATAGGTCAAAATCTAGATTAGTTCTAAAATTCATTTTATCATAACTAAATGAAGGATCATAATACCCATTACCAAAATCTTCGGTTTTTAAAATATCTCCTACATGATTTACACTAAATGAACTGAAGTACTTAACAAACTTAGTACCGCCAGATACATTTATTCTTGCGTTAGATTCCCAGCCAACATCTCTAAATAAAACATCATACCAATCTACATCTGGATAAAGAATTTGATCTCTATTAGGATCTAAAAAATTATCGATATAACGTTGTGGACGTAAGCCACTATAAACTCCTGAGTTTTTTATAGCTTCTTGCCCTAACATTAGCACATCATATGATGATAATTTATCTGGTTTCCCTGCCATAGCTTTAGCAGTAACACCTCCGCCTACTGTAATTTTTGCGTTACCTTCACTACCACGATTTGTGGTAATTATTATAACACCATCTGCACCTCTATTACCATAAACAGCTGTAGAGGCCGCATCTTTTAATACAGATATTGAGGCTATTTCACTAGGGTCTAACTGAGAAAAACCGCCTGTTGCTTCAACGCCATCAATTAATATTAAAGGGGAGTTATCTCCATTGAAAGTAGATACACCTCTAATGGTAATTTTAGCATCATCTGCACCAGGTTGTCCTGAAGGAATTTCAGTATAAACTCCTGGTAAGCGGTCTTGAATAGCTTGCGACATATTGGTAACTCCTGTTTCCATAAGGGCTTCACCTTTTACGGTTGCTACAGCTCCAATTATGTTGGCCTTTTTAGTTTTACTATATCCTAAAACAACAATTTCATCTAAAGATTCTTGATCTGATTTTAATGTTATATTTATTAAAGTTCTTCCCTCTACTTCAATATTTTGAGATATATATCCTAAATAAGTAACCTTAAGCGTACTATTGGGACTTACTGTAATGTTGTAATTTCCATCAAAATCAGCTACAGCGCCTTTTACACCTTTACTTGTTTCAGAACTTATTATATTGGCTCCTGGTAAAGGCGTACCATTTTCGTCTGTTATTTTTCCAGTTACTGTTATATTCTGTGCACTAATTGAGTAGCTCAGAAAAACAAAGCAACAAAAGAAAAATGCAATTTTATATTTCATATTATATTATTGGTTATCATTTTTTAATTCTACTTATATATTACGCTATTCATCTTTTACTAAGCGTATTCCAAACATCATCTTATTATGGTAATTGAAGTACCTAAATCGTTTTGCAGCATCATCATATTGAATTTCTAAAACTCCTTCTCCTCCATCATTTACCCAAAGATCTGCTCTAGACTTTTCAAGAGGTACTCTAAATCCATTATCAAAATCATTTGGGCTAGGATAGCGCCAACCAGCAGTAACATAATTTAATCCATAAAGATCAACTCCGTTATCATGCCATTTTCCTAGTATATCTCCTGCATTTTTGTTTCCATAATTTCTTAAATAATCTATATCCTCTTTATTCATTACATGCCAACCTTCTGGTGCCATTTGTGAATTAGATACTAATGCCTGACTATATACACGCCCATGAACTTCAGACCAGTTTGGGGTAAACCCATCATAACCCTCTGGATGTTCGTTATAATATTTATCGTCTGGATTTCCATTGTTTTGGTTTCTTCCTAGAAAATCTAAATCATCACCATTTGATAATTTTTTAGTTCTTAAGTTTTGAGACATCCATATTTGTTCACCAAAGCGCACCCAAGTATAATCGTTAGATTCTGCTTGCCTTACATCTGTGTAAATTCCAGTCATTTGTGGAGTAAACTCTACCGGAAAAGAGTTTGTTTCAGCTCCCGCACCATCTTTGGCAACAACAAGAGCATAATAGGTTTTAACATCAGTTATATCACTTGGAATATCTTCGTTTTTAATTTTAAACTGAGTTTCTGTTATATTATTAGCAACCAAATTAGTTGGCGGATTAGCTGTTCCTACATATACATCATAAGAGGCTGCACCTGTTGCTTCATCCCATACTAATAACTCATCTAAAGACAGTATGTTTGGAACTTCAAAATCATGAATTTTTGGAAATCCTACTCCTACACCTGTTACACTAAAACCATATGTTTGAGACTTAGTACTATTGCCTGCTGGGTCTTTTGCTAAAACATACCAATAGTAAGCAGAATTAACATCTAAGTTAGCGGTTGTAAATTCGCTAGCTGATGATGTGCTTATTAAAGTTGTTGGATTATTATTTTTATCCATATAAAGTTCGTAAGTCACCATATCGCCTTCAGGGTCTGTTACATCAGACCAATCTAACACCACTCCTGATTGTGCTCCACTTTTATTGTTTGGTGCTATAAGCATAGGCTCATCTGGTGCTCCTGGACTTAATTTTTTAAAAGAACGCACCTCACTAGCAGAACTGTTAATTAAATCTGAAGCTTCTACCTTCCAATAATAAACCGCACCAACCTCTAAGGTTGAGGCATCTACAGTTAAAGATGTACTTCCGTCTTCAACTTTACCTACTAATTCTTCAGGGTTTTCTTTTTTTCCTAAGAACACATTATAAATAATAGTTTCTCCTTCTGCTGCATCTACAGCCTCCCATTCTAATACTAAATTTTCACGAATAAAAACATTAGCTTCTGGTGCTGTTAAATTAGGTGCATTAGGTGCTGGTATTGATTTAAAACTCCAAATACTACTTTCGCCTTTATTTGCACCATTATTAGCTACTACTTTCCAGTAAAAAGTGGCATCTTTACGTAATTTGTAATCTGTAAGCTTATAAGTAGTTTCTGTAATACTTTTAGCTTGTACAAATAGTTTTGTACTATCTACTCCTAAATAAAAATCGTACATTAATTCATTTCCATTAGGATCTTGACCTTGCCATTCAAACTCTGGCCCTATATCAATTCCATTAGCCATATTACTAGGAGAAAGTAATGTTACGCTTGGTTTGTTTTCAACAAACGTATCTTCCTTGTCACATGAAATCAATGATATTAAAACCATAAATAACAAGAAGATTTTATTTTTATACTTCATAATTTCTTGTATTATAATATTTTAACTAATTGTTTACTTAAAGTTCAAATGTGTTTTTGTTTTGAAAGTAAGATTCTTGAGGTTATACTTTTCATATAAATAATTAATTTGGTAATACTTTTGTCTTTTTTTCATATTCATTTTGGTTTAGTTAATATTGTTTTTGGTTAGATTATTATGTGGTTACTAACCAACATTTTAATTGAAATTAATTTTATTGTAATTTTAATTTTAATGAATTCAAAGATGACTTTTAGCTGGTAATATTACGGCGACATATTTTCCATATTAGTGTCTATTTCATTCAAACACCCCTAAATTTCTATACTCACCCATTGCTTTTAACAACAAAGAGCATATTGTATGTTATGAAGACGCTTAGAATTTTTAAAATCTATTTTATTTTGTTTCATCTATTAAAAAAGCATACTAGTTTGCATACTAAAGAATAAATGCTGTTAATTATATTTGTGTGCAACTGCTACTATTTTACTATCAATTTTAAATTAGCCTCTCCTACTTTTATAATATATATTCCTGAAGATGGGAACACATTACGTGCAAGTGTAACTTTTTGTCTTGAATGTATAGCTTGGTTAAAAACCAAGGTGCCAAGTATAGAATATACCTCTAAGATATTTGTAGAAACGTTATTTAATCTTATGGTTACATTTCCAGTTTCTAACGGATTTGGAGTAACCGTTAGCTTAATGTTTTTAGTATTCTCTATACTTAATGCAGATGCCTCTGCTACTAAACGAATTTCTTGAATTTCTAAAAAGGTATCTACATTATCACTAGAGTGGTCTATTCTTAGAGAAACTGCGTTTTTTAGCATAGATTCACTAAAGCCAGCCGACGCTATGTTCCATCGTCTATAGTTTTTAACATCTCCATCATTGGCTAACGTAGTACTTATAGCTTCCCAGTACTTTGTTTCTGACAACAAACCATCTGACAAAGTGAATTTTAAATTACGAAATCTATTATATGCACCACTATTGCTATAATTTCCGTCTCTTACATAAAAATCTAGAAATTTTAATGCTTTTCCTGCTGGAATAGCCATTTCGCATTGCCACCAGTTATCTTCTGGTGTTCCTGCAGGTAAAAAATAATTATCTAATCCTGATGGATCACAATTTGGGTATGGACTTGTTGGACTATTTATATTATAAGTAAATGAGTCGTTAATTAGATAATTAGGATTGTCTCTTTTACCTGGTTCTGAATAGTGAGGTGTTCCTCCTGTTGCATTAGACAAAGGAACATTTACTAATTGCCCAAAAGATAGTTGCGCCATTAAAATTACAGCTACAATAAAAAATAAGTTTAGTAATGGTCTTTTCATAATTTAGTTGTTTAAAAAAATTCATTATTCTATGGTGTTTTACTGTACTCAAGTTTGTAATTCTTAAGGAAATTCTAGGGTGTATAAATGTTCTTTTAGGCAGATTTTTTGTTCAAAACCTTGTTTTTGTGGCTGTTGTGCGTATATTTTGAAGATATATGTACTTCTGCATAATTTTAAACCACTCTAACAACTAACAAGCAATACCTTGAGTTAGAAGTTTAACTTTTATAAACAGGAAAACTCAGGCTAAACACTATAGAATATATACATATGACAAAAAAAAAGTACATTACCCTTATAATTATCTTTTTATATTGAGAATTAATACAAAAAAAAAGTCGAAAGGTTAACCTCTCGACTTTTTATAAGTTTTACACCGCCTAAAAGCAGTCTAAAAAAATATGTTTTATAAATGATTAATCAATAGGAGCCAATTCCATTTGCACAAATCTTTGTATTCCCGGAAAACTATCATTGTCTTGTGCTTCTAGTTCCAACCTATACAATCCTGTTCCTTTAAATGTTATTACGCCATAATTTTTTAAAACGCTCTCACCATATTTATTTCTGGGTTCTGTAGAAAATTTTAAAATGTCTTCACCGTTAGAAAGCATCATTCTAGCTGGATTAAAACGGGTAGCAAATTCACCTCGCACCACATAATCTCCGGGTACTTTCACATTAACAAGCCAATAGGCTTTATCCCATGGGTTATGCCAACTTTGCAAACCAACTTTTTGAATATTTCCGTCTGCAACACCCAAATCTCTCTTTTGAATATGCCCCGTAGTACTTGCATTACTACCATCTAGTTTTAAAACTTCTAATTTTGAGAATGGGTCTGCATTTAATTCAAAACCTTCTAATTTTAAAACATAGGCGTGTTTAAATGGCATATCTGTTTGTTCAATTGCCATTTTATCAACTGATAGTTTTTCTCCTTCAATAGAATAACCTACCTCACCATAACCCAACAATGTGATTTTCGCCTCTGCTGGAGCTTCTTTTACTTGGATTTTATCGAATGTAAAACCATCCCCTGGCCAATCTAGGCAAATAGCAAAGAGGTTACCATCTTTCTGGGTATATTTTACGTTAATTTTATTAGTTTGTGGAGCAGTACTAAAATCATAATAATGCCCTTTTTTTCCATACATATTTGGTCCTTCTCCAGATACGCGCCAAGGACGTGTTCCATAAATAGCTTCGCCGTTGATTTTTAACCAGTCGCCTACTTCATATAACATTTCTTTTTGTCCTCCTGGAATTGTTCCATCTGCAGCGGGACAAACATTTAATAACATAACACCATTTTTACTCACTACATTTATCAACTCGTGCAATAACCATCGTGGAGAACGGGTTTTCAACCCTTCACGATAACTCCAATAGTGCCCCCCTGTAGACTGATCGGTTTGCCACAATCTTGGAGCCAAATCTCTGGGGCTACCACCTTCATAATCATGAACTCCTACGCCATACGGTAATTGATCTAATTTTCTTGTTATAATAACATCTTTACCCCATTCCTTCTCTTTTGAATAATAGTAGGAGGCAAATTTTTGTCGGTACTCCATAGGAATGGCCCTAAGCCCCCAATCAAACCAAATTTGATCTGGTTGATAATTATCTATAACTTCTTTTAACTTTTTAAACCAACGTTCATAACTTTCCTCCAATGGTAATTTCCCATATAAATCGGCATAATTTGGATTGTTTACGAAAGAATTTTCAGTATCGTGGTAATACCCTTCTACGTTAAACGCATGGTGAAAAGAAGTTATTACTTTCATATCGTTTTTACGAATAGCTTTCACCAACTCACCAACAACGTCGCGTTTTGGCCCCATATCTTTAGCGTTCCACCTATTCACGTCACTATCCCACATAGAAAAACCGTCATGATGTTCTGCTACTGGACCTGCAAATTTGGCCCCAGCACGCTTGTACAAATCTGCCCATTCTTTGGCATCAAAATTTTTCAGTTTGAACATTGGAATAAAGTCATGATAACCAAATTCATCTATTGGGCCATATTTTTCAACATGGTGCTTTTGCACTTTATGGCCCTCTTGCAACATCAGTCTTGGGTACCATTCTCCTTCAAAAGCAGGTACGCAATAAACCCCTAAATGAGCGTAAATTCCAAACTTAGCATCTTTAAACCATTCTGGAATTTCATGATTCTGCAAAACTTCCCAACTTAAAACCGGTTCTTCTTTAGTTTGCGCTGAAACATTTATGCTTATAAAGCATATATATAGAGCAGTTAGTAATTTTAAATTTATTTTCATCATTAATTAATTTTATCTATCTTTAATCTACCTCCTGAAACTCTAGAAAAAGCACACCATTAGGCTGTATTTCAAAATCATGTTCTCCTTCAAGCACAAACTCTTCATTATTCCAAATGTCTTTTAATTTGTAGTCACTTTTGCTCCCAACGCGGTGATAACTTTGATAGATTTCAGTAAAGCCTAATTCTTTTTTTGAAAGCGTTCTAATAATCTTATGGTTTTCGTGCCTGTTGAATATACCAATCCATCCTTTACTTGGATTGTCTTTATTTGGTGTATACCATACTTCAACATCATCATTACTATATACTTTTACGCCAACAACTCCATTTTGGTTACATTCCAGCATGGTTTTATTTGTTAATAGCGAGTAAGAATAATCATCCATGGTTAGCAAATCACCTCCTATCATTAATGGTGAAGCTGCAAGAGCTCTTTGTGTAATGAAAGTTTGCATCTGATCTTTAGAAAAACGGCTTTGTCTGCTTCGTTTGTCTTCTTTTTTTATGGTTATTCCTTCAGGCACGCCAACACACAATCTTCCAAAAGGAATCATATCTAAGTCTGGCCAAAAGCCATTTCCTTCAATACCAACTGCCTTTTCCCAGCCAACAAAACCGTTTCTTAAACTCCTGTCATGATCCCATATATCCTCAGTTATTCGTAAAACATTAGCCTTTCTATAAAAAGCTAAATCTTTTTTTGAATATCTTTCTCCGGGCGATAGACTATAAATCATTTTATGACCGCCATTTTTAATTGCATTGGCAACCGCTACTATCTCTTTAGGGTTTGGCACCACATCATCAACCTTAATATAATCTACACCCCAAGAAGCTAACTTATCAATTAGTGCGTTATAATATTCTTGCGCACCGGGTTTGTTCATATCAATTCCGTAGCATATATTATTCCACCCACAGGTGTTTGTTGTATCGGCAATATCTCTTGCTGTATATTTTGTTCCCTTAATAGGTAAATTTCTTTCTACTGCCAACTTAGGTATACCCCTAATGAACCAAACTCCAAACTTCAAACCTTTTTTGTGTGCCTTAGAAGCTAAAGCTTTTATTCCATTTGGAAAGGTGATTTCCCAAGGGTCTGGCATACCATATTCATCTACAACTGGACCAATTACATCTTTAGGGTATTGGGTACCTTCATAAAAATCTATGTTATAATACCAACCTGCATCTATAACAAAGTATTCGTAACCAAAAGGCAAGTATTTTTCTGCCATAACATCTATTAAGGCACTTGCTTTATCTTCTGTTATTGCGTACAAGTAACTATCCCAACTATTATACCCAAGAGGTGGAGTTGGAGCAAGATTATCAATTGATGCAATTTTACTTACCTTATTTTTTTGTGCTACTGAGTTTAAAGTAGTTAATAAAATTATGGATAAGAAGTAAAGTTTTACTTTTTTCATTTTCTGTATTTAGTTTTATTTTTTTAATCTTATTTTACAATTACTTCAGCTAATGCTAACTCTCCTTTACCATTTAACTGAATTTTTACAAACCTGCCATTTGTAGCTTCAACCTTAATTGTTATTGAAGGTTTTGGTGCATTATCCTGAACAGATTGCCAAACTATATTACCTGCAGCGTCTAATACAGAAACTGTAAAATCACTTAATTGCTCAACTTTATCATCGGTTCTGTTAAAGATGGTTATTTCATTTATTTTGTGCATTTCACCTAAATCAACACGCCACCAAGGCTTGTCTTCTTCAAGAGTCCAAGAGGTTTGCTCCATCATACAGTTTCCTTCAGTAACACCATCTACAGCAATTTCTGCTCTAGGATATGCTCTTTTATCTCGCACAAATTTATTCATACTCGATTGCTCACACGATTTCATAAAAGCCAAATTTTCTGCTGTATTGTATTGGTACCCCCAATTTTCTTCTATTGGAATATCTTTAGGTTTCTCCCAAACATCAGCCACTTCTTTTAAGCGAACAAAGACTTCATCATCAATATCACCAGCAATATTAGGTGAGATGTTGAGAATATATACCGAGTTATGAGAATTATAGCTATTTAATTTTCCTAAAATATAATCTACACTCTTTCTAACTCTCATGTCATTATTATCATCCCACCACCAATCTATTTGTAAAAAATCTGATGCAGCTGTTGGCCTTAAATAATCTGGATGATATGGATAATCTCTACCTGCTGCATCGGCAAAAGGTACTTCGGCGTGAGCCAAATTAGATTCATAAGTATGTGAAATAATCAAGCATTCTGGTTGTAACTTTTTTACTAAAGCTAAAATCTCTCCATATTCAACATCATCAAAATTTGGTGTTGTTGGCCAAGTACTCCATCCATCAAAATTGATATAATCTATTTTTCCATAATTGGTTAAAAGTTCAGTTATTTGGTTTTTTAAAAATTGAACATCTTTTGCTGATGTTTTCCCATTCTCAACACTATGATGATAATCTAAAATAGAATAGTACAACCCTACTTTTAAACCTGCCTCTCTAAATTTAGTTGTAAACTCACGAACTATATCTGTTGTGTCTTTTGAAGACGCCACATCATAATCTGTAAACTCACTATCCCATAAACAAAAACCACCGTGGTGCTTGGTTGTTAACCATCCACCTTCCATTCTAGCAACTTTTACAGCCTTAACCCAATTATCTACATTTAGCCCTTTAGGTGCAAACATTGAAGCTGGCTCTTTACCGCTTGATCTTCCTAGATGTTCTTCAGAATTGAGATTAAGAAACGTGCACATGTTGTAATGAAAATAAGCTTGGTATCTTGTATTTACAAAATCATGTTGTAACTCTGCTAACGTTTTTTTAGACACATTACTACTTTCCAAATTACTTTGTGAATTCTCTACATTTTCTCCAGATTTAGATTGACTACAACTTAATGCTAAACTTAAAGTTAATCCTATTGTGATTATTGGTGTTTTCCTTAAGAAATTTAAAATCATTTTTATATTTAATTATTAGATAAATTTTTATGTGAAGTTATATTAATTGCTTACAGTTTTCTATTCAGTTATAAAACTCCAAACTTCTCCTATGGCAACACCTCCACGTCCATCACTTGCTACTACCTTCCAATAATAGGTTGTGTTAGGCACTAGGTTTTTTACGTTTAGTTTTTTTTTGTTAAGGTTTTCTTCAATGAGTGAACTTGGATTGGCATTAGTATCTAAATACACATCAAAAGACAGGGCATCATCATCAACATCGGTACAGCCCCATATTAATTCAACGTTCGTTCCTTCAAAGCTGCTCCCTTGCTCTGGAAGTACCAAGCTTGGGGAAAAAGGCAGGTGGTTCTCAGATCCAGAACCTTCCGTATAGAACTGGTAGACTGTTGAGTAGGCGCTGGACTTGTTCTTGCTGTCTGTTGATTTTACACGCCAATAATAAGCTGTACCAGCATCTAGAGATATAGAACGTGTGGTTTCTGTTAGGTTGGTAAAGGCGTGTGTTATTTGGGTGAAACCAGCATTTTTTGATACTTCCATGGTATATTTTACCGCATCGTTGTCTGGATCGGTTGCGGCCTCCCAGTTGAACACAAGGTCACTTTCTATGCACAGTTTGTTGTTTGTTGGGTTGGTAAGTTCTGGTACCGACGGAGCGCGGTTCTCTGTGGTCTCTCCGTTGTTTCCTTCATCTGGATCGGGCTCGGTAACAGGGTCGTCTCCTCCACTACTGCAGGAAAACAGACATCCCAAAAATAATATTGATAATTGTAATATATTTTTTCTCATTTTTTTAATTGATTGGTTCTTAACTTTCTTAATTGTGGTCACAATGTATTGGTATGTTATTTTATTTATTGTTTTTTATTATATCATTTTTTGATAACCTTAAGTGTTTTACTGTTTTTGCCTATATCTACTTTTGCAAAATATACTCCCGAGGGCTGCTCTGTTATATCCAGTTCAATACGCCCTTGGGATACTTCGTAAAACTTTGAAGATATGCTTTGCCCATATACATTATAAACATTTACTTGAACATTTGATACAGGAACTGACATGCTAATTGAAAAACGTCCATTAGTTGGGTTAGGCAAAACTTGGTAAACGTCAGATACGATTTTAGAAAGACTACCTTCACATTCTACGCTGGTCTTTACCTCTATTAAATCTCCTTCGTTGGCATTAACTTCAAAATTTGAAGCATTAGTATAAAAAATTGGCTTACCATTTACCAATACATTAAAAGGGGGCGTACCATGTGATATCTCTACAGATACACCTTCTTTTTTTCTTTTTGTTTTTCCAGTTACTTCAGTAGCTTCATCTAAGGTAAACTCAAAGCATTGTTTTTTATTACTTATTACATTTGTAATACACAGGTTGTATGTTTGAGGAACCAAATTTTGAATTGTTAAGTCTTCGGTAAAGTTAATATTAGCACCACCATTTATATTTGCTGCATAATTTCCTGATTCTTTAACTTCAATTTTTATTTGTCCGTTATCTTTATCAGGACAAGTCTCTCCAATTACTTTAATATTATAACTATCGTCTCCAGGACTTTCTATTGCTCCCATACATGGTGTTAACTTAAAAATCATTTCTCCTGTATTATAGTAAAGTCGCGTATTTATTGTATTGAAATCATATATTGCACTATTATCATGAGCAGGCTGACCACTAAAATGTTCTCGTATGTTTTTACGATAAACATCTTTATTTGGTAACGCACAGCGGTATTGATCTAGGTATAAGCCTATTTTTTCAAAAGGTATGTTAGGAGCAAATGATGGTTTTGGGCTTTTAAATTTAAAATTCAAAACACTTGGGTTTTCAAAAATATCTAAAGTAATATCTCTATTTCCGTTTCTTGTTTCAACACTACCTCCCAAAATATTTGTATTATTTGCGTAAAACATATTATCATCATAATGCGATGCATAAGGATAAAAATTTTGATTATTTTTAAACCCTAATATCATTTCTTCAAATTGAGGATATCTTTCAAACCAAAAATTTTCTATTTTGTCTGCCCAATTCTCCGTAGTAACGGTTGTTTCCCAACCAGATACTCCAACAACTTTAAGCAGCCTTCCTATATAATTATTTTTATCATTAGATAAAGGATTTGTTGATAGATAGTTCATCATTTTTTCATGATCTGAACTTTTAGAATTTCCATTTCTAATTCCTCTATGACAAGCTAGTACCACATTTCTAACAATATCATGCCCGCCTCCTTTATTCATTTTTAAGGCTTCCCAACCCCCTTTAAACACCACGTTTTCATAAACATCTTCTCCTGCATCAAAATCATCAGAAAAAAAAGCTGCTCTTCCTAATAATTTAGGAACACTCATGATATGGTGCACAAAATTATGTCTAATTTGATTACCAAATGACCACATAGCATTGCCTGTATAAAATGCACCACCGTCACCTTCTTCAATACCTACATTAAAAGCTTCATTGAGTTCGATAATGTGATCAATACCTGCATGAGTTACTGGTTGGCCATTCATGTTGTGAATTAAATTATTTTTAAAAGTGTTTCCTGCACCATTAATTCCGCAAGCTTTACCGTAAAAATCTTTAGAATAAATTTGAGTGAAATGACAGTTTTCTATTGTGTTATTACCATATTCAACTGAAGTAGATGTATACTTACCACCATATAAACGACTATTATTTGAAACATCATAAAAATTACAACTAAGTACCTTACTATCCTTAACGTCATGCCATAGGTTAACAGATGTTAGAGGCTCTGCTATATAGCGAAACGTAACTCCAGCCACCAATATATTTTTGCTAGCCCCGATGATATTAATGGCTCCTTGACCATTAGACCCGGTACCTATATTTTGAATGGTTATCTTCTTTATTTGAATGTCATGCCCATTATTAATTTCAAAACACTGTGGTCCTGCCCAAACACCTATTGACGAATTGTTTGTTATTGGCTCTGTTGGCCAAACATACAAACGAGAATCTGAAGAATCATAATACCACTCACCAGGTTCATCTAACTCACATAATAGATGATAAAAAAACAAGCGATTCACATGAGCACCACCATCTAATACACCATATTTAGACCCATCACGTAATTTTATATTACCCGATGCGCTAAATGTACTAACAACTTTCTCTTCTTTATGCCAATCGGCCGATATATACCCTTTAATTCTAGCTTTTTTTACTCTTTCTAATTCTGCTGCCCACTTTGAAGCATTTATATTTTCATGAAGCTTAAATTCTGCTCCTTTTGGGTTATCGTTTGTTCCTTCTCCTCCAATAACTTCTCCAGTTACTGTAGATCTGTTTATATGTGCAAAACCTATATTTGGAAATCGTGCTACAGTTGCCATTTTATCGTTCATTGATATTTGGGCAGTTGGCTTCTCTAAAAAAGATTGTAATTCTGGGTTTACTATAACTTGTGAATACACTTTGCCTGCTGCATTAGTATGTAGTTTGGATAACAGAGCTTCATCTGTTACTACTTGAAATTGATTAGCTTGAATGTATTTGCTTCCATCAAAAATAACCCTTTCGTCTTGATAGCCAGAAAAAGTTACCCCTGAATCTTCACTACCTAAAATACAAGTTTCATCAAAATTATAACGTCCTCCTCTAATGTAAATAGTTTTAGCGCCCGTTTCTCGAGCCTTGTCTCTTGCTGCAATTAGTGTAGCCAAAGGTTTTTCCTTTGAACCATTGTTACTATCACTACCGGAAGTGGATATGTAAATTTCTTGGGCGTTAAGGCTGAAGCCATAAAAAAATAGTAAAATAACAAAACTCGAATGTATTCTTTTAATCATAATATTTAGTTTAATGGTATGTATTTATTAGTATGTAATTAACTGAAAATAAAAGAATAAGAATACTCCAACATGTTACAATTAATATCCATTACTTTATAGTTGGAATACAAAATTTGTTATAAAATTACCTTAATAGGTTCTAAACTCTTTCCAATAAATGTTCAAAATTGGGGTATAAAATGTTCTAGTACTAAAACTTTTTTAAATAGTATTGAATATGTATTTAGTGATATTTAAACTTACCCTAATATGCAAGAATCAGTAACAATAACGGTATAAAAATTACCTCAAGGAAGACGTTTATAATTTTATATTATTTGATTTTTTTCCTCTTTTAAGTGAATTTCAATTTTACAAACACTATTTTTTAAAAGCTTTTGAAGTTTATATTTATAACATTATCATTTGGAATACACTCTGAAAGTATAGAAATATTTAGTTATAGATTTATGGCGCTTTTCAATATATAATATTTGTTCAAATTAGTTAACACTTCATTTTAAAACTAATTTTCAATTTGAATAACTTTTAAGCTACATTTTTCCAGTTCTTTTGAATTAGTTCCAACCATAATTTCATAAACCCCTGGTTCTACTTTCCAAACGCCATCCACCCAGTATTCCAACTGTTGATTAGTAATTTCAAAACGAACTTCTTTTTGTTCGCCTGGTTTTAAGGTAACTCTATGAAAATCTCTTAATTCTTTTAACGGGCGTGCTCTTTTAGACATGATATCGTGTATATACAATTGAACTACCTCATCGCCTTGATACTTTCCTGTATTCTTAACGTTTACAACTACTTCTGTTGTAGTTCCTACTTTTACCTCTTTTTTAGTAAGTGTTGGTTTACTAATTTCAAAAGATGTATAACTTAAACCATATCCAAAAGGAAATAAAGGCTCAGGATTTGAGTTGTAAATATTTCTGGGACGCCCGGTTTCAAGTTTATTGTAAAACAACGGTACTTGCCCTACATTTCTAGGAAAAGTAATAGGTAGCTTCCCACTTGGGTTAACGTTCCCAAAAAGTATGTCTGCTATTGCTCTACCGGTTTCCTGCCCTAAATACCAACCTTCAACTATGGCTTTTGAGTTTTCTGCTATCCACTCTATGGATAAAGGTCTTCCGTTTAACAAGACTACAACATATGGTTTCCCTGTAGCATGCACAGCTTTCAACAACTCCAATTGAGGCCCTGGCAAGCTCAAGTTGTCACGGTCTTCATTTTCTCTACACGTTTCTTCCGAGCCTCCAATAGCCACAATTGTTATATCTGATTGGTTTACCAAAGAAACGGCTTTAGGAATGTTTTCTGTGGAATCTGTAAAATTACATCCTTCTTCAAAATCAACACGAACATTATTACCAACGGCTTGTTTTATTCCATCTACTATATTGATGTAATACTTAGGAATTTCTGGAGAATACCCTCCTAATCGCATTGCTGTTGCATTAGGTCCTACAACAGCAATTTTTTTATGTGCCATTTTTGAAATAGGCAATAAATTGTCTTCGTTTTTCAATAGCACAACTGCTTTATGAGCTACTTCCAAAGCCAACTCATTATGTGACGGTGTGTTCACAATATCCTTCCAGTTTTCTTTTGGAATACCTACATAAAGTGCTTTCTTAAACATTTCGGCGTCATGCTGTGACACTTGGTCTGGCTCACCGTTTTTTGGGTACTTTAAAACATCAAACCGATCATCTTCGCTTATATCTTTATCAAAAAGACCTAAATCAAATTTTGCCTTAAGAACGTGATATACTGCATTGTTTACTAGTTCTTCTGAAACAATGCCTTTGTTAACGGCATTTATTAAGTAATCGCCATACATACGTTGATCACTCCAACCTTGAAACAATGCCAATTCTTGATGAATTCCAGCTTCCAACCCTGCTTTTGCTGCATGTTCCCAATCTGGTACATAATTAAACACACGCCTTAATGAACGCAAATCACCATTATCAGAGACAATCAAACCGTCCCAATTCCATTCTTTACGCAAAATATCATTGAGTATATCTGTATTTGCATGACAAGGAATACCGTTTAATAAATGATGTGCAGGCATAATAGCACCAACTTTTGCTTCTTCTATAGCCATACGAAACGGATACAAATGCACATTGTTTAAAGTATAGTCGGATACATCATGAGCAGCTCCATTGTCTCCTGCCATAGGCTCTCCATCTGCAACAAAGTGTTTTGCTGTAGCCATAATATGGTTTTCATCAAACCTTTCATCTCCCATACCTTGAAGTCCTTTTATGTAGGATGCGCCTATCTTCCCTACCAAATATGGATCTTCTCCATAACTCTCTTCTGTTCTTCCCCAGCGCACATCTCTAACAACTGCCAACATTGGCGTATAGCATTGATGGATGCCGTAAGCCCGAGACTCTTTGGCAACGGTTTCCCCCATACGTTCAATCAAATCCAAATCCCAGGTACTGGCCATGGCTATAGCCTGCGGAAATACAGTCGCATGATCCATTTTTATTCCATGTAAACACTCATTAGCACTTATGTTTGGAATCCCCAATCTCATGTTTGCATTTGGATATTGCGTTGCTAATTGATGTACTTTTTCATTTAAAGTCATTTTACCAATCAACTTGTGAATTTTTGAATCAATAGTAGACAATCGTTGTTGAGAAAACACAAAATTAGTTACTATTAAAAACGTAAATACGACTGTTACTTTATTTTTCATCTTACTCATGATTTTTTATTTATCTACTTATATGGTTCACAATAAAACACTTGCATCTTTCTAATTTCTACACCCTCTCTTATAACTTCAAGTGCTTTAAACCTAACATGATTTGTAATTACCGGCTTTAACCTGTCTATTTTTTTGTGACCAATTGTTTCAAAACCAGGATTAGAATTGTAAGGCGATTTTGCTGTATTAAAATTGTTTTGAGGCGTTAAAGTTTTCCAAGTACCGTCAACAAAAGCTTCTATTGTATATTTTTTAACTTTTTGACCATTTTCAATATTCTCCATTAAAACAACGGTGTTTATTTCCTTTGGTTCTTCCCATTTCAACTCAACTATGCTTCCTTTCTCCAACGAATGGGTTTCTGCAATTGGTTTAGAAAATCGCTTTTTAATTTCATCTCCAAATGCTTTCGCTGCCGCTACGATATCATCAGGAATCAAGCCCCGGTTATCCGGAGGTAAATTGATAATGGTATTAGCTCCTAAACCCACTGTTCTGTAATATAAGTCGATATGCTCACCCAACGTTCTAGGAACAGTAACATCTGGATGCCAAAACCATCCTCCTTTATGAAATGCCCAATGTGTTGTACACTCTCTAACACGCCAAAACTTTCCGTCTGGACTTCCTGCTCTTACATCGGTTTCTAACAAACCATAGTCATTTTTTGTAGAGGTATCTCCTACTACAGCTGCAGGACGGGTATATTTTGTACCATCAACCGTATGAACCGCATTCCACATAGGATAAACCACAAGCCCTGATTCATTTCCAGGCACCCATGTATCGGTTCCCATAAAAACCATATTGGGTTGTAATTCCTCTACCAAATCTGTAATAGGGCGCCATATATCTTCTGTCCCCGGCGCCCCCCAATGATCGGACCACATAAAATCAATTGGTCCGTAATTGGTTAACAACTCACGCATTTGATCTATTTGTACCTTTATGTACTTTTCTTTTAATTGTTTATTCTGAAAAGCTACAGACATTAACGAATCTCTTTGTTTTCCCCATCCTATTTCTCCTTTAAACCAACTTAAACCTGTATTTGCATCATGGCTAGATGTATGGTAAAATCCTATTTTCATACCATGTTTTTTGCATGCTTCAACAAAGTCTCGTGCAATATCTCCTTTTCCATTTTCATACGGACTATTTGCTATGGTATAGTCTGTAGTTTTTGAAGGCCATAAGCAAAAACCACCTTCATGCCTAACGGTTAAACACGCGTATTTTGCCCCTAAGTCTTTTGCTGCTAAAACCCATTGTTCGGCATCCAACTCGGTAGGATTAAACTTGGAAGCAGGTTCTTTACCATCTCCATGCTCTTGCCCAGTAAAAACATTCAGCCCAAAATGGATAAAAGCGCCTACCTCCCAATCTGCAAAATCTAATTGCTTTTTACTGGGTTTGGCCAGAACTAAGGATTTATTATCATTTTGTTTGATAGCCTTTTTGTCTTTACATGATAGAGCAAAAAGTGCTACGAATAGTATCAATATGTACTTTTTCATAATTATTAACCGTTGTTATTCCGTAAACTTAGCATCTGCCCAAACCGCATGATCTGAACTTCCGTTATCTCCACCCAAGGTTGTGAACAATTGTATTTTTTCAACTCCTTTTGGAAAATCTACTTTTATGTTGATTGGAGCATCTTTACCTGTTAAGCGTTTGCTTTTATACAGTTCGTTCCATTTACCATTTTTATAAGCTTTCACGATAAATTCGCATGAACCATTATCTCCAGTCATATCCTCAATGCCTATTACAGCAGTCATGCCTTTTGCTTTTGGATAGTTTTTCATATCAAATTCAGCCACCCCTTTTTGCTCTGCCGCTAAAGGACAAACCATCAATCCATAATCATAGCTTTTTCCATTTAACTCAATACTTTCCCCTTTGTAATCTACATCACGACGGATGCCCCCATGCGCAACCTCATATGACGTCTCTACACCACTAAGGTAGGGGTATCCTGCATCAAATTCTCGAACAATTGGAGGGTTATTATAAACGGCCAGTTTACGAATTTCAATATCATCAACCACCGATTCCAAACAACGAAAACGAATTTTGTTTGTAACTACCGGCTCTACTCGGTCTATTTTTTTATGCCCAATTGTTTCGTAACCAGGGTTGGCGTTATATGGCTTAAAAGCATCAATACGGTTTTTGGGCTGAAGTGTTTTCCATGCTCCATCAACAAAGGCTTCTAGTGTATATTTTACAACCTTTTGCCCAGTGGCTATATTCTCCATAGTTACTATCGTGTTTATTTCCACAGGAATGACCCAATCAAGTTCCACTATCTTTCCTTTTTTAACCCCCTCTGTTTCTGCTATAGGATTAGAAAACCTTTCTCTTATGGCATCACCAAATTTCTTAGCTGCTTCAACAAAATCATCTGGAATTAAGCCTCTATTATCAGGAGGTAAATTAATAATGGTATTAGCTCCTAAACCTACTGTTCTATAATACAGGTCTAAATGCTCCCAAAGTTTTTTAGGGTATGTTTTTTTCACTGAATCGGGGTGCCAAAACCAGCCTCCATAGTGAAAAGCAGTATTAGTTGTACACTCCCTTACTCTCCAAAAATCGCCTAATGGATGTCCTGTACGCACCTCGCCCTCTAGCAAGCCATAATTGTTACTTGTATTAACATCATTTTTGTTAGCAGCAGGTCGAGAATTGACAGTACCGTCTTTGGTATGTACTGCGTTCCACATAGGGTAAACAACATGCCCAGTTTCATTACCAGGTACCCAAGTATCTGGTCCCATAAATACCATTTCTGGTTGAAGTTCGCGCGCTAAATCTGTTACAGCTCTCCAAACCCCGTTAGGATCGGTAGCATCCCAATGATCAGACCACATAAAACCAATAGGGCCGTAATTGGTTAAAAGCTCGCGCATTTGTTCAACCTGTTTCTTTTTCACCCTTTCTTTCAAAGTTGGGTCAACTCTTCTTGCCTCCGCCTGTGCAGCACCCCAAGTAGTCATCCAGTCTAGAGGCAAATCGTATTTATCAATACCATTAAATCCTTTTAAATTCATATTTGCATCAAAACCCGCTGTATGATAAAATGCAGGTATAATACCGTGTTTTCTACAAGCTTCAACAAACTCCTTAGCGATGTCTCCTTTTCCGTTTTTATACGGACTATTAGCTATGGTATAATCGGTAGTTTTTGAAGGCCACAAGCAAAAGCCACCTTCGTGCCTTACCGTTAAGCAAGCATATTTCGCCCCCATAGCCTTTGCCGTAAGCACCCATTGCTCTGCATCTAAATCGGTTGGATTAAACATTGAAGAAGGATGTTGGCCATCTCCATGTTCCATGTTTGTAAATACATTTAAATCAAAATGGATAAAAGCACCTACTTCCCAGTCTGCAAAACGGATTTGTTTTTCGGAAGGTTTTGCTAACTGAACAGTTTGGGCATGTACTGTACTTGCCATTAATAGCACAACAAGTAACAATTGAAATTCTTTTAAAAAACGATTCTTCATTATTTATTTTGTTTATTATGTTTATTTTTTTTACTTAATAACTGTTCCATTTTTCAAAAAAACTATAGGTGAGATTCATAAAAAATCCCCCATAGTTTTGGGTTTTATTTATCACCTTTTTTAATTAATCATTCTTATTAAAACGCTTTTTCAACATCTACAAGCCTTCATAGAAACTCTTGACACTATACTTATCAGCTTTAACTTCCTTACTCCATTCCATCATTGCTTTTTTAAGTTCGTTAAGTTTTTCAGGTTCTTTGTCAGCTAAGTTTATTTCTTCATTGGGGTCATTGTTTAAATTGAACAAAAGGTAATGCTGCTTCACGTTTACTATAGGCATTTCAAAATATTCTATCAACTTCCAATTGTCTTTAATGATACTTTGCCCGGGCCAATTACGCTCGGTTAACTTAGGGCTATAGTGAATTAAAGACACATACTTAATCCAGTTAAAACTGCGAGTATTAAGACTTTTTGACGGTTTTTTAATTAACGGTGTTAAATCAACACCATCTATATTTTCCAATTGTTTAGGGTCTCCTTTAATATTTGCCATAGATAATACCGTAGGATAAATATCCCATCCTGCAACACGTTCGTTATTTACAGAACCTGGTTTAACAACTCCAGGCCACCTTACTAGAAATGGTACACGCGTTCCACCTTCATAAAACATACCTTTACCACCTCGTAAAGGATAATTAACAGTAATGTTTCTATAAATTGCACCTCCATTATCACTCATAAAGATTACAATTGTATTGTCTGCCATTCCATTTTCTTCTAATGCTTTTAATACAGTGCCCACTCCATCATCTAAATGCTCTACCAGTGCAGCATAATTGGCGTTTCGGTGTTGGTTTTCTGGTTTAATTAGTTTTTTATACTTAGCAACCTTATCCTTATTAGCTTGAATAGGCGTGTGTACTGCGTAGTACCATAAATTGAGGAAAAATGGTTTTTCTTTGCCTTTTTGAGATTTTATAAATTTTGCTGCTTCATTAGATAAGGCTTCGGTTAAATGTGTTTTAGGATCATAATTTGATAAATCTGGTACAGCCGCCTTTTCATCTTTTATATTTTGGTGTTGATTACTTTTATATGGATAGAAATAACTACCAGGACAACAAAAATCGTTACTTGCTACATCAAAATCAAATCCACGATATTTTGGTTCATTTTCTCCAGTACCAATATGCCATTTTCCTATATGTGATGTAGTATAACCTCCTTTTTGAAGTGCGGTTCCTAACGTAATTTCACTAGATGGTATTTCTATACCATTTCCTTTAACTCCTCCTAAAGCACCATGGCTAATGGCTCCTAAACGGCTTGGAGTTTTTCCTGTCATTAAAGAAAGACGACTAGGCTGGCACGTTGGATGAGCAGAATGCGCCGTGGTGAATGATATACTTTGAGATGCTAGCGCATCAAGGTTAGGAGTTTGGTGTAAATCACTCCCTGCATATCCTAAATCTGTATACCCCAAATCATCAGCCAATATAAACACTATATTTGGCCTATTCTCTTTTTTTTCGTTTTTAATTACACTTATATCTGCAGTTTGATTCTTGGTTTCTTTACAACCTAGTAAGACTATCAAACTGTATATTGAAATAATAACTTTTCTCATAAATTAGTATGTTTATTATTTTTAAATAGCTTGAATATGAATAGCTAATCCGTTTTGTTTTAAAAGGTTTTTTATTATGACATCGTTAGCTGTTACTTTAAGTTTTTCAATTTTAACATTAGTTTCAGTTCCCAACGTCTTATCATCTGTATAAATAGTAGCTTGGTATGTTTTATTATCATCCAAAAAATCTAGCTGAATATTTAATTCTCGATCACTTTTTCCAGTAAGCCCTCCAATAAACCAATCGTTTCCACTTTTTCTAGCGACAATGGCATACTCACCTGGATAACCATCAATTATTTTGGTATCATCCCAAACTGTAGGCAAAGCATCATAAAATGCAAGTTCAGGGACTTCTTGTATAAATGTTTGTGTACCACCAGCACCTTCTTGATCTTTATCTGAACCTTCAGGCCTGTCATACCAATATAAAAATTGCCAAGGACTATATATGCAAACCGCTTTTGCCATTTGAGAAACATGAGACCCCATTTTTTGGGTAACGCGAGGAGCAAAATAACAGTTGGTTTGATCTCCGGCGCCTGCTATCATTCTGGTAAATAATGTATTGATTACCATAGCGTTTTTAGGTGATTCTTCATCACCTCGTATTCCTTCTTGAGTCATTAAATTTGGATAAGTTCTAGAATATCCTGTTGGCCTATATTCGTCATGAATATCTACCATTAATTTATAATCTGCAGCCTTTCTAACCGCATCGTGTAACCAAGTTGTCCATTCTTGTGGACCCACATTTACAAAACCGTATTTTAAGCCTGCAACTCCCCAAGAGCTTAACAAAGGTAAAACTTCATCTAGTTGCTTTTCTAAAGAGCGTCTATTTACATAAAGCACTACTTCTATTCCTTTAGATTTAGCATAATTAATAACTCCTTGAAGATCTAATGGACCTTTAGAACGGTTAGGATCAACTGTTACCGTTGTAGCATCTGAAGCATTATCATACTCATTACCGTACCAACCTGCATCAAACTCTATAAACTGTAAATTATGTTTAACAGCAAAATCTACACAAGCAAAACCTCCTTTTGTTGTTAATGTACTTTCGCGAATAATTTTACCTGGCTTAATCCAGGATGTATCTTCTAATTTATTAGGTTCATTCAAATTAAGAACCAAGTAATTATTTTCCAATAAAGTAGATGGCTTTTTAGCCGCCATAACAAAACGCCAAGGGGTGTTAAAAGCACTTTCTTTTAAAACTTCGCCTTCAAGTTCTGATATAAGCGTAGATGAACCTGAAACTTTATTTTTAAATTTCATACGTGCATAATCTACTAGGCCTGCTTCTCCTAAAGCCATAAATATATTATTGGTTAATTCAACCAACATAGGTCTTTCTACGGTTTTATTAATTTTAGAAACAGGTTGTTTGGTAATTTCACTCTGTGCCCGTGATGACACCCACGCATTTGCATTTTGAGGTAAAGAAAACTCTGTAAGTTCACTATTAATTTTAATGCCCTTATCATTTTTGAATTCATACCGAAAAGCAACTCCTTCATTATAAGCCCTAACCCTAATGTTAAACATAGCGTTTCCTTCTCCTAATGAAATTAAGGTTTCTTTATAAACATCAGGATATTCATTTTTCTCGCCATAAACAGGTTTCCATGAAGTATTTACAACTTTACTAGAGGTATTTGCTACTAAAGTCTTTCCGTTAAAGCTTTGTTTCCCTTCAATATCAAAACCTAAACCAGAGGGTTTTATAACTTCAACTCCCTTGTAATTAATGGTGTAAGACAAACTAGATTGATTGTCTATTTTAAAATTAAAGCTAAAATCTTTATTTGGGCTTTTTACAATAACCTCTTTTAGGCTTTCCTGATTTTTACAGGATAAAATAATTAGCATAGTACATGCTGTTAATAATAATGAAGTTAATTTCATTTTAAATTTAGTTTATACAGTTGTTTTGATTATGGTTTATTTTAATAATACATTGTGTGTAAACAAAAATCTGATATTCTTAAAGAATTAATGGTGTAAAATTTGTTTAAATAAGTAGACAAACATGTTTTTACAACAGTTTTATTGGGTTAATTTCTTAATTTGAAATTATCAATAAGATATATTACAGTAATTTGTTTTGATAAAATAGAGATTGATTATATGGTATTAACACTCTTAGTAATTCATTAAATTACTAAGAGTTATAGTAAAGTATATACATGAAAATTATTAGTTAAAGTGTTAACAATAATTTTCACCTTTAAATAATCTGAATAATTATTCTTTAAATAAATCTCTTAACATTTTTAGAATTAAATTATTTATTAAAAGCTTCTTCTACTAATTTAGCAGTATTAATCTGCTTTGTTGTACCTGGCATACTACCTATTCCTTTATAAAATTCTTTGATTGCGCCTCTGTAATAGTTCTTATTTGGTACTATATTCCTGAAGGCATCACGTTTAAGGCCAATATTGTTAAATGGAATGTTTGGAAAGCGTATTTTATTTTTAAACTCAAGGTTTAACTTGTTATAATTTAAAAAATCTGTAGGTTCAACTTTTTTATACGCATCAATACGGCTTTGTTCCAATACTTCTTGAACAATCCTTTTATCTGCTATTCTATTAATTTTATTTCCGTAAGCAAAGTTGTTGTGAATACTGTAGTTAATTGGCCAAAAGCGACCGTACTTTCCAGTATCTGACATGATTTCATTGAACTTAGGATAGCGCTCTTTCCAAACTTTATTTGACCAACCGTTTTTACCAATGCGCTTTTCAATTCGCCCCACATAGTCTTCTTTGGTTCCTATTCTATGATGATTTGGCGTACTTCTTATTTCTTTTTCTATTTTGTACATTTTCTCTCCTAGAGATTTCACAAAGTAAATACCTCTCTCTCCTTCTAATAATACGTTATCATAAAAAACATGACCAGCTCCACCAAAGGCAAACAATCCTTTAGCTGCAGATTTGTAAAAAATGTTTCCATAACAAGTAGCCCCTGACTGACCATCGTCAAGGTGTATTCCCGCTCTAGGAACTTTTCCTGGGCAGTGCATTAAGTGATGGAAGAAGTTGTAGCGGTAAACGTTACCAAAACCACCTAAATCAGCCCCTGAATATACAGCACCTCCATCTCCTTCTTCAAAACCTATATTAAAAAACTCATTAAACTCTAATAGATGTTCATTTCCGTTAATAACCATTGCTTGCCCTATAGAATTGTGTACTAAATTATTTCTAAAAATATTTCCACAACCTTTGTAGGCAATGTTTACTTTTTCGTGTTTAAATTGTTTTTGGTAAATATGACAGTTTTCAATTTTATTGAAAGCTGGTGTTATTTTACTACCATTGGCTATTCCTCCTGCAACTTGGGCATGTTTATTTAAATCTATTAAATCACAACTCACCACACTATTATTACTACCACTCATATTTATTCCAACAGCGGTACTATTTCTAACTATACAACCTGCCACTATGTTATTTTCTCCTGTAATAGTATAAACACTTCCTCCTCCTACATTAGTAACCGATAGCCCTATGATATTAACATTCTTACAATTTTGCATATCTATAAATCCGTTTGCTACTGACAAACTAATATCAGTATCATCAGTCATAGGCTTGGGAGGGTATATAAATAAACGATTTGTTAACGTATCAAAATACCACTCTCCAGGTGCATCAACTTCACATAACATGCCAAATATCCTAAAAGGTTTATCATTCTTTCTCCAAGCCCATCCATAAGCCAAAGCCTCTGTTAGGTGAAGACATTCATCTTTGGCACTTGCGGCATATACCGCTTGAGAACTCAACAACCAACTGGCTTCAATAAATCCTGTTAATTGGTTACGCTTGTTATTCCTTTTTAATTCACGTTCCCACTGTTCCCAAGTACCTCCCATATTTTCAGCCTGAAGGTTAATTTTAGCTCTAGCACCTCTAGGTTCTTCTAAAGACCCCTTCCATCCTCGAGGTTTCCCTTCTTCAAGGTAAGGCACATGAGCTGCACGAACTCCATGATCTTCTTTCCCTACAGGAACTGCTGGAGGCGTAACTTCAGGAGTTACTGTTTCTTCAACAAAGTTGGCATAACCTTTATTTGGAAATACTGATGGCAAATAGTCTTTACCGTTTACGTTTAAATTAAGCATTAAGCTTTTATTAAAACGATTGATGAGCGCCTTATTTTTTATAGTAATTACTTTTATATGCGAAATTGATTTTTTGGATAAGCGCGCTAACTCATCTGCACTTTTAACTGGCTCAAAATCTTTTGCTTTTATTTTTACACTTCCTACAAATTGAACTTGTTCTCCTTCCAAGGCCTTTATAACAATAGGCTTATTGGCTGTTCCTTGAAATTCTTCGCCTAATACAAAAGGCTCTGTGTAGTGATAGTTTCCGCCTTTCAAGTATATAGCAATGCCTTCCTTTGGAAGTCCATTTTTCTTCAACTCTGTGGTAGCCTTTTTTAGCGCAGCTCTAAAGGACATAGGGTCATTTTTCGTACCTTTTGCTCTATCTTTACCGTTTGGAGATACGTATATGGTTAAAGCCTGAGTAAAAAACACATTGGCAATAAAAAAACTAATTAAAAATATATTTCTCATTAATATTTAATAATTTATGTATGATTTTAATCTTGTTAAACCACTAATCCAACCTGCTGGATGGTGTATTCCTCCTTCATCACCAAAAACTATTGGCAAATCAGTTTCTTTTGATGGCTTTTCTAATTTGAATTGACCATCAGCTTCGAAACCGTTTGTAATGGTGCCAACCATAGCATCCCAATCCTTTTTATAACGATTACCAATTCCAACAATCATACTTGCTGAAAAATCGGGTGTGTTTTCATGAAAACCTGAGTGCAGCCCTGTTATCCATTGCAAGTTTCCTGTTGCTATTTCAATAAATTGCTCATCTTGATATAAGTTATAAAACTCCATTGCCAAACCAGCCGCATAACCAAATATTTTGTTATGTCCATGATACCAACCACTCCAGTTTAGTAAACCGAGGCCTTTATAATACCCTGCTGGCATTATTTTAAATGGATTTTGATTTGTGGCAGGAATAAAGTAATTATACGCAAAGCTGCGCACAGTATTATTCCACTTTTCAGCATCACTATGATTTGGCCATAAAGTACTCATTTGAATAAATGGAATAACGTAATGAGGAAAATGACCGCCTTGATTGTAGGCTTTATAATTTGCATTCCAAGCACCACAATGAATATTTGCTTTTTCTGTGAAATCATACGAATCGTACGTATAGAAATGACCGTATAATCCCTCTTCTGCTTTTTCCTTTGTTACTTGTCTGTTAATAATTTTATTAGCGTAATCAATGGCATTTTGTTTAAATTTAGTTTTGCCACATTTATACAATTCAACAGAAGCCCACATCATCATCATTAAATCACGCGTCATCCATTCTTTAGGAGGTTTGTACATTCCATAGGGAGCACCATGAGTAATTGCAAAATAATCATTGTTTTCCCAATGCAAAACAGGACCATATGCCTCTATCCAATTATAGGCTTTAATTGAACGTTCAAGATATGATTTAGCTAATTGTGTATTTTCATTTTTAATAATACGTGAAATACGTGCCAAAATCATGGCTGTTTTAGCAACATTACCGGTAACTACTTTGTAATTCTCTCGCATTTCATGAACAACAGCTCCTTCTTGAAAGCCTAATTCCTTAGCTTTATCTTGACATAATGATACGTAATTAGCACCAACAATTATTTGTTGGTATATATCTTGTAATTCAGCTTTAGTAAGTTCACTTTGAGTTAATTCAACTAAGTCACAAAGAGCGTTGAGCATAATAATATGACTACTTACTTCTTGAAGTGGACTTCCGCAATCTTTCCAACCACCTTCAGGTTTATAGCTTAAACTATCTCGAATTTTTAAATGAGATAGCGCTGTTTTACACCAAGTTTTATTCCATAAAAGGTCTGGTTCAATTTTTATTGGCAGTTCTTTCTTGGTAGTGTAAATGGTTTGATGATTTTCTTGTAAAGAAAGATAAAAGTTTCCTGTAATTTTACAGTCTGAAAAATCTAGTTTCCACCAATATTTATTCCACTTTTTTCCTTGTGAAATAATTTTTCCAGAGAATACTATTTTGCCAGTAGCTATTTGATGTAGTGAAAACGAAGCATTATTACTTACAAAACTAGCATCTTTATGCTGTACCATGGCTATTTTAGGTAATTCTAAATTATAACCAACTTGTGAATATGTTAATAGACTATAATCAAAACTATCTTGTCCATAAGTTGTGATAGTTAATAATATAAGTATAGCTAAAAATAATTTATTCATATTTTGTTTAAATCTAATTTGTTATACTTTGTTTTACAACAGTTTCTAAAAAAAAAACGTAAAACAAAGCCTTAACATACTTTATTTATTTTAAATAATCAGGAATTGGATATCTTGCGTTTACTTTTTCTGCATTATAACGTCCTCCTTTATCATTCTTAAATTTTTTAAATGCAGCTTTCCTATATTGATTTTTTTCTGGCATTACGGTTCTAAATGTATTTTTTACCAATCCAATTTTTTCAAAAGGAATAGGCTTAAACCCATCCATGGTTTTAAAACTTGGCTTTAACTTAAAGTTTAAAGACTCAACATCTTCAAATGCTTCTAGTGTTATTTTAGCAGGTAATTTAAAGGTACCTTCTTTGGGTAAATCTCTAAATCTTCCTGTTTCTTTACTTTCCATTCCTTCTATAGTACCATCTCCACCATGAATATGAAAAGGATTACTTACTTCATATGCATAATTAAGATTTACATTGCCAAAAGTTTGAGCCCATGGATTGAGTTCTATCATGGCTTTTAGCTCAGGGAAAGTTTCTTTCCAAGGACTTTTTTCCCAACCTTTTTCTCCAATTACTTGTTCGGCAATATACAAATAGTCTCCTTTATCTCCTTTAGGTAAATCTCTTCCAAACTTATCTAGTTCATCCCATTTTTTCTGAATTCCTTTTTTATCTGTAGGTTTTTTCAATGTCCACCAAAGAGTATAGCAGTCCATAGTTATATTATTCTGAAAGTCGTTTAATGGCCCATCAAATTGTGCTGCACAGCGTCCGGGTCTGTAAAAAACATTTCCATATATTTTTAAACCGGCTCCATTATCATCATTACGAAAAGGTGATACTGGGTGCCCACCTGGTTCAATGAGATGGTGTACAAAATTATAGCGTACTACATTATTCATAGTGTACCATTGTGCACCACAATATGCCACATTGAAATCTCCCATTTCATAACCAATATTATAGTATTCGTTGTACTCCATTAATAAATTAACGGTTTTATAACTTACCGCACCATTCATACTGTGTAATAAATTGTGAGCAAAATAAATTCCAACTCCATCTAAACCAATAACCCCATAGCCTCTTAAACGACAATTTCTTATAATGTTATTGGTAGCAAAGTTGTAGCATGGTTTAATTTTTTTAAAATCACCACCACTAATGCTGAAGGCGTTATACAAATCATAAAAATCACATCCACTTATTCCATTTCGTTTTCCTCCCTTAATAGTTACTCCTTTTCCTGCTCCATTTCTAACATCGCTATTGGCTAGTAAGTTATATTCTCCTCCATGGATACTTACAGCTAACTTTCCGGTGCTTTCAATTATAAAATTTCTAAAAGTTAAAAAAGACGTTTGGTCTAAATTAATAACTTCACCAATGTCATTTCTCTTCGCTTTACTTCCTGATGTTGAAGCGTTATTATTAGTTACTTGCTTATTTCCTATTACTGTTATATTTGATTTCCCTGGCTCAAATCCTTTTATGGGCCATACATATAATCTTTTTTCCTTTTTATCAAAATACCATTCTCCAGGTTGGTCTAATTCTGCTAAAACATTAAGTAAACGAACTCTTCTTGGAATTGATTTAATATGGTCTACAATACCATATCTGGTATGATGCAATAATTTTACTTTGCCATTTTTTATATTACCAACGGGTTCATCCTGAAAATACCAATCATTATGAAAATAACCTTGTGCGCGCATATCCATAGTACGCTCAAACTCTTCTTGAATTATTGTAGAAAGTGTTTCTTTAAACTTAAATTCACCACCAGTAGGATTTTCTTTGCTATATGGCATTGGTTTTTCTCCTGGCTTTAACCAACGTGTTGTAGGTCCTTCTTCAACAATTTCACCAATATGATTATAGCCTTTGTTTGGCCATTGTGCTAATTGTAGCATATATCCATCCATTGATAGCTGTCCGTAATCTCCTTCTCCTTGAAAGTATGAACCTAAATGTATTTTAGACAAATCTATACTCATTACCTGCCCTTTTGCCTTGGGGTGCAATCGTTTTAACAACAATTCATCTTCAACCAATTTCAGTTTTTTAGTATCCAATTCTAAGCCACCTGACAAAATTACTTGACCTCTCTTAATTCCTTTGTAAACAATAGGACTATATTTTGTTCCTGAATCTTCTTTGGTAAATTCAATTGAGGTATCAATGGCATAAAATCCATCTTGCACAATAACATGAACACCTCCTTTAGGAAGCCCTTTTGGGGAATTCTTCATATTGCGAACAGCATCCCTAGCTGCCTCAATTGTTTTAAATGGTTTCTTTTTAGACCCTTTGTTAGCATCATCACCATTAAGAGATACATATAAAACCTTTCCTGGTTTTAGGATTGGTGCAAATTGGTTTTCTATATACTTTGCATTGTACTCTGGAAACGAGTGTGCTTTTTGATTTATTTGATTTTGTTGAGCATTAAGGTTTCCAATAAAAAACACTCCTATAACAAGCAAAGCTAAAAGTTTAAGTATTTTCATGATTTTTTTTGTTTCTATTATCACTATTAATTAAGATTTTGAAATGTTATTTTAATACATATTAGAAGTGTAAATCTAGAGTTAAAACTACATACTCAATTGTTCTATGAGGTCTTTTTATGGGTATAAATTGTTCTTCTAGAAATAAGGCTTTTACTTTTAGAATAAACAAACAATAGATAATGTTTAGTTTGTAATTTTCTCAAAATCAATATTGATTTTTGTATGTTATTTTTATTTCACATAACTCATTTTCCTTTAACTTTTGTATCCAGCCTTCGTTTTTAAAGGTCACCCCTTCTCCTTCAATATTTTTAATATTTAACCTGCTTTCTAGTAACACCGATTGTTCTAGGGAGCTACTTAGTGTCATCTTAATTGATTTTTCGGTATCATCCCAAGCCAACTTATGAATAGTGATTCCTTTTCGAGCCAAAAGCCCCTGAAGTTTTCCTTTTGGTAATTTATCTAAAGGAATTCCCGGAAGTATATTTAAAACCCCTTTACGTGAATACACACACATTTCAGTTAAAATGGCAGGCATAGAAAATATAGCATCAAGGTTGTAGGTTTTATGATCTGGATTATGAGAGGTTATAAAACTTGAAAATAAAAATGATTCTTTTGCTATGGTATTAAACGAGTTCCATGGTATAGATGGGTCTTGTAATCGGGCTCCAAAAAAACCTTGATACATAAAACCATGTGCCGAACGGTCTCCCTGACCGGTTTCTAAACGTTTTTGAATGGCAATTTTTGAAGCTTCGAATAATTTAGGAGTTGTTGGGTTAATATCAATGCCCGGATATACTGCATACAGGTGTGAAAGGTGCCTGTGGTTATAATTATCTTTAATTTCATCATGACTCCATTCTGCAATGGCTCCATCCCCATTAATACGGTAATCGGGTAGTTTTCCTATTATAGCTTGAAGTTTAGGAATGCGGTTCTGCTTTATATTAAGAACTTTGTATGCATCTATTAAACCAACCAATGATTGCCTAATAATTGCAATTTCGGAAGCTGCATTGGGAGCAGTTTTAAACTCGTGAATTCCTCCCATATTAGACGGTCTATTTTCTGGGGAAACACTTGGATAAACCAAATATTTCCCATCTTCACCTTCCATTCCTTTCAAGAAATCTTCGTAAAACAAGGCTATATTTTCAAGAAGCGGTACTACCCTGTTTCTCAAAAACTCCTCATCGTTTGTTATCTGGTAATGCTCTATAAAATAGGCAGCCAACCAACCAGCGGCACCTGTCCACTCATGCCAACCTGCAATAGCTAAACCATGACGCCAACCATGTGCAATGGCTCCCATGTAACCTCTGGCACCGTACAATTGCTGCGCGTTACGTTCCCAATACGGATACAATGATTCTATCCAAGTAAAGTACGCTTCCATCATTTCAGGTAGGTTTCCTGTATTTCCTTGCGAAACAGCCAAATTAAGATTAGTATCATTGGTAAAATGCCCCCACCACATGGGGTTCCAGGTGTTGCCCCAAATTCCCATAAGCGTTGGTGGCAACTCACCCGATGCCGAAATAAATGCGTACCTACCTACAGCATAAATACACTCTAAAAACTCAGGATTTGGACCATGTTTTTTAGCCTCTTCAATTAGCTTCTCGGTAAAATAAGTTTGGTTTTCTTTATTGGTTAAACGGAAACTTACACGTTCATACAGTTCTCGATGTATTGCTTCGTGTTTTATTAAACTCTCTTCATAACCAGAAATAGCATCCAATTTATTGGTTAATGTTTCTCTTGATTTTTCAGAATACTTTGGCAAAAACTCAGTAACCGTTTTCAGTAATACTTCATTGGCACCTTCGACATTTATTTTTCCATTCTGAACAGAAATTTTTCCTCCTTTTGCATCAACTCTAGCAAGGATATGGTAACCTTCAGCTTCATCCAACCAATATTTATTAGTGTAACTGGTGTGAAAATATATTCCATTTTCATCAACAACTACTTTAGGTTTATTAATTTCATTTATATTATAACCAGGCACTTCGCTTAACGAGAATGTACAATTTACTTTAGCGCCACTTTCATTCATTATTTGCATTACCGTTGCATCTTCACTTCTGGACACAAAGCATTTTCTCTTCCAAACGCCTTTATTGTCAGCCCAAGAAACAACAATTTCTCCCTTACTTAAATTAACAGAACGATTATAATCATGCACCTTACCATTTTCAGGCATTTCAATATTTAGGTGCGCTCCTGGGTGTACATAATTTAAACCAAACCGGGGGCTTTGTTTACCATTTAACCTTTTAAATTCTTCTCGTGGAAACATTTTTGCATTTTCATCACCAAAAGCGGTATACAACCGGGTTCCTGCTTCACTAAAATTTCCTTGCATAGCTAAAGTTCTTACTGCCTCAACAACCTTTGTCATATCTGGTACATCAAACGCCACATTTTGAACAGGAACCCATAATTTTTCATGGTTTAACACCAACGATTCATGATACGGATTTCCCATTACCATAATGCCCTGTTTACCGTTTCCTGCAATAAGTCCATCCTGCCATTTAACAGCTGGATTTTTGCTAATAATTTTTATATCTGAATTTTGACTGGAAGCATAGGGCACCACTAGTACAATTGATAAAACTGTTATTATTACCTTTATTAAATTCATATTTATAAATATTTTATTTTTTATAACAAGTCTAGCTTCACCCCAAGCGCTGTGGTCTCCACCCGGACCATTTCCGCCATCGGTTGCTATCAAAATTAGCTCGTCATTACCAGAAACGTTTAATCCTACTGATTTAAAGCCTCCTTATTTTCACTAGACAAACCTCAGCTATAAAATTAAATGGTTTATACCTGCAAGACAATGCTTTATTTGAGGCTTAAATTAATTACTATAACCCCTACTTTTTACCAAAAACTCTCTATTTCTTCTAAAGTTTTATTTTTTGTTTCTGGTATTTTATACTTCACAAATAAAAATGAAATTACACATACGCTTACAAATGCCCAAAACGTTCCGTAAGTACCTAAGGCTTTGTTTAAACTAGGAAAAAAATAGGTTATAAAAAAACAAGCAACCCATAACGCAGTTGTTGTAATAGACATGGCCACTCCTCTAATTTTATTAGGGAAAATTTCTGAAATCAACACCCAGAAAACTGGAGCTAATGTTAAAGCATAAATAGCAATTGCGATAACCACAAGCACAACCAACAATACTCCTTTCATTTCAAAAAAGTAAAAAAGCCCAATTAGTGTGTACGAAATAGCTAACCCTACCGATCCTATCATCCAAAGTTTTTTTCTCCCCCAATTATCAATAACCTTTATAGCTATTAGGGTAAAAACAAGGTTAACAGCACCTGTTAAAATAATATTGAATAATGAATCGCTTACACCGTAACCTGCAGCTGTAAAAATTTCTTCAGCATAATTAAAAACCACATTAATGCCACACCATTGTTGCATAAATGCTAGGACTATACCTATAATTACTAAATGTTTATTTTTCCCTTTCCATACCTCAGATATTGATTTATTATCTACCGTTAATGATTCACTAATTTCTTTTTTTATGCGTTTGGCATACTCACTCCCTCCAACATTTGTCAACACTAATTCTGAAAGAGTTATTTTGCCTTTTTTTAATAGCCACCTAGGGCTTTCAGGTATTTTAAAAATAAAAATAAAAAAGAGTACTGCTGGCAGCAATTCTGCCCAAAACATCCATCTCCAACCCATTTGCCCATTCCAAGAATTGATTATCTCTAAATTACTTAAGCCATTTGGCATTTTATCTGCAATGAGATAATTAAATATTTGCGCAGATAATATTCCAATAACAATAGCTAATTGATTTAGTGATACCAGCCTTCCTCTATATTGTGAAGGTGAAACCTCTGCAATATACATGGGTGATATTGTAGAAGCTAAACCAATACCTATTCCGCCTAATATTCTAAAAAAAATAAAGAGATTAAAATCATCAACCCAACCGGTCCCTGCGGCCGATACCACAAATAGTAATGCTGCTAGACCTAAAGGTTTTTTTCTTCCAAATGTCTCTGCTGTTTTTCCCGCAAACACAGCTCCTAAGATACAACCAATTAAAGCACTAGACATTGCCCAGCCTTGTAATAATGGATAATTAACAATATTAAAAAATCTTTCATAAAATGGTTTAGCACCACCAATAACAACCCAATCATACCCAAATAGTAAGCCACCTAAAGCTGAAACCATTGAAATTTTTATGATGTATTTTAAATTGAAATTATTTGTTTTTTTCATTCTAAATTAATCTAATATAATTTTATTTTTATTGTATTTAAACTATTCATATACATTTAAAGTAAACCATACTTTGCAACTAAGTAACGAACTATTAAAACTTCAGATTACAACAAAAAGAAGAACTATAAAAAAATTATAGTTCTTCTAAAACTAAACTAACTCAAACTAACTTGAAAATCAATACTTTTCTTACTATCTAAATAGTGTTATCAAACTGAAAATTTAAAACCAAAAGAATAGGTCATAATATTTATTAATATTACTTATTATTATAACTTATTCAACCTCAAATCACTGTTAAAAACAAAGTAATAATTAGAGGATACTAAATTAATTAACACAAGAAATTTTATAGGTGACTAATACTTCAAATTACACTAATTATTGTTCAAAACCTGTTAATTGGGTTTTGCCTGTGCGTATTTGGTGATTACAAGAAAAAACTTAATATCAGATGTTTTAATTTAAAACCAAAGCAGTTATATTAAAAACAAGTACAAAAAATAGACAATATATCATGCTACAATTATGGTAAAGAAGTAAGTTAATTCATGATAGTAAAGAATTGGTTGTTTAATAAGACTTCTTTGTTCTCAATTGTTAATATAATTCAAAAAAATATCGAGAGTTAAACCCCTCGATATTTCACACCTTACTAATTAATTGATTTACTACTATTTAACTAAACAATAACTTCTTTTCCTTTTATAATTTTATCTGGAGATTTGCGGGCAATAATACTTTTAAATGTGTTTAAATACATTTCAGTAATTTGAGACATTGGGTGTGCTGTTGCAGCTTTATAATTAGCTTTACCAAGTGTTACTCTATAATCTTCATCGGTTACAATTCTTTCAATAGCTACTGCTAAACTCTCAACACTTGTTGGGTTAAAAAATTCGCCTCTATAACCTTCATCTTGAACTAACAAGGCTAAATCACCTAAATCTGGCATTACTACTGCTTTACCATAACTTCCTGCTTGGTGCAACACACCAGAGCTTCCTGTGGTTGATGTATATGGAAATACTACAACAGTACTTTCATTAAACAATACAGGCACTTCTTCTTCTTCAACATAACCGGTAAATCGTAACTTTGGCACATGTTTATATTTATCTTTTACACCGGCTAAGTATCCTGGTACATTTGGGTTATCTGTTCCTGCTATAACTACTTCTATGTTTAAGCCTGTTTTGGCGCGTACTTTTTCAACAGCTTCAATCATGCCCTCTACTTTTTTATAGGTACCAAACTTACCAAAAGTCATGATTTGTTTGGGGCCATCGGGTATTGCATAATTTGGTTCTTCTGGTATTTCAAAAGTTCCGTGAGGTATTAATTTAACATTGTTTGCTTTGTATTTTGCTTGTAAAATATCTACGTATTTTTGCATGGTTACAGCAACGGTATCTGCTTGTAAAATTAAACGCGTTAGTGTGCTTCCAATAAAACCATAAATTTTCTGCATTAACTTATTACTGGTAAAACCTGCACTACCTAAATCTACTTCTTCAAGTATATTATGCAATAATACTATATTTGGTATTCTTTTAAGTTTACAAACTAACGGTAACATTAAACCTAAGGCTGCAGCTACTTTTTTATCGCCAAACTTCATAAACTGTAAATTAAACAATACAGCGTCTGGCTTTTCTTGTTTTATTGCTTTATTAACACTTAAAATATTTTTATAGCTGTTAAATTCCCAACATTCTTTAATTGTAATTTTACAGCCATTAGTATTAAAATTAAGATCCTTTTCTCCTTCAGTTTTGTCTGTTAACAAAACTATCTCATCTATATCTTCTTTTTGGGTAAAGTGTTTTACTAAATGGTAAGCGTACTCGTTTAAGGTTACTTTACTTGGCGGATACGCTGTTACAATTGCTAATTTCATAATTAATAGTGGTTTTATTTATTGTAAAATTGGGACTTATATATTTAATAATGTGATAGATTTAGATTAGGTAGCTTTTAGTGTAGACGAGTGGTAATTTACTTTAGACTAACTGTTTTTTCTTGTGACTAAGCTTAAAAAACACCAGTTGAATACACAATAACAAAAACATGGCTATTATTTGAACATGCACAACTTGCGCTAAACTATCATGATAAAAAACAACTAAGGCTATTTGAAGTACACCAAAAACACCCGAGATTACAACTGGCACGTATTTATCTAAAGACAAATAGTAGTATGCAAATATGTTAGAAATGGCAAACATAGATGTTGCTATGGCATATTTCCATAATAAAGGTGCCATTGCAATATAGCTTTTACCAAATAATATAGTTATTATAGTTTGCGGCATTATAGAACATACCAAAACAATGGTTGTAGAAATAGCGGCAATATAACCTACGTATTTAAACAATGTTGGCGCGGTGTCTAATCCGTCCTTTTTCTGCTGAACAACCGTTGGTAGCAATAACATTACAAACATCCACGCTATAAAGTACACTATACGCCCTATTAAAGCTAATGATGCGTAGAGTCCTGCTTCATAAGATTCAAAATAATGTTTAACCAATAATATATCACTATTATTAATTATAATTTGCGTTAATTCATAAAACGCTGTAATTATAAAAAAACTACGGATGTTTTTTGTCTGTGATTCTGAAAGCGAAATTTGCCCATTGAAGTTTAACAAACTGAATTTAAATGGCACTAAACCAAAGGCAAAAGACAATAATATACCAATAGCAATGACTACTGAAGATTGTATGTTAAGCAAAAATATAATACCCAATGTAATGAGCAACCTACTTAACATTTCTAATTGATAAGTTATTGATAAGTTTTTAAAAGCTTTTTTTCCTTGATAAACACCACGGTTTACACTCATTAAAAAATACAAAGGCACACCAACACCAAAAATTACAAACATACTAGATGATGATGTATTAAAAACCATTTGTAGTTGTTTTGAAAACACCACAATAGCAATACCCATTAACACGCCAATTAATAAAGCCTGTTTATATACTTTGGTAACAAACTTTTCTAGAATATCATTTTCAAATAACACTGAAAATTTTGCAGTTACCAACTGAAATGTCATAGCCGCAAACGATAGTACTAGTAAAAATGTAATTAAAACGGCCGCATCTGCAAATTGTGCTGGCCCTAATATACGACCCAATATTAAATTGTATAAGTAATTACCACCGTTTACCAGCAAAACACTGAGCATGAATATTTGCTCGGGTGTAATTTTTTTTGATTTTAAAACCGTTAATATTTGCATAACTACTTTTTTAAATTAAGCCTTATTATTAAACTGTTTTAAAATAGAAGCGCTTTGTTTACCTGTAAGTTTAAAATTCACATTTTTAATTAATGCATTTTTATAAGCTTTATAAATAGCAAAAACACCGTTATTATCAATGTTTTTAACCAAATCTAAATTTAGCGTTAGTGCTTTTTCGCTATTAATTAAATAATTTAAGTGATTTAATAAATTGAATGATGTAGATGCATTTATTGTGCCTTCAGCAAAATAAACACCATTATTTCTTTTAATTTTAAGAGCCATAATTCATAATATTTGGGGTTATTATTTTATGTATTTAACACAAATATCAGCCAACTTACAGTGAATAAACCTTTTATTTCGGTGAGTGGCAATTTGCTGTAGATGAATGATTGAAAAGTAATGACTAACTTGCAGAAGTATAAAACCAACCCCAAAATTATGCACAATAAACACCTATTTTTGTTTGCTTTGTTTTTAATAAGCGTCTTTTGCTTTTCTCAAGACATGAAAAAAGGCTTTAATCTATTAGAAACAGGTAAATATCCTGAAGCCGAAGTTTTTTTTAATAATGTTTTAAAAGAACACCCTGATAATAAAACCGCCAAACTTTGTTACGGAAGAGCTGTTGGGCTAGCCGGAAATGCACCAAAAGCAGTAACTATATTTACAGAATTATTGGAGGTTTATCCAAATGATTTTGAAGTAAAACTTAACTATGCCGAATCTTTACTATGGGGCTCAAACTTCCCCGATGCTAGAGTGTATTATGAAAAGCTTTTAAAAGAAAACAACCAAAGTTTTGCAGCATTGCTTGGGTATGCAAACACGCTTTCTAACTTAAAAATTTACAATGAAGCGCTTACTCAAGTAAATAAGGCCTTACAGGTTTCTCATGGCAACCCCAATGCTATGGTTTCAAAAAAATATATTTATTTAGGTTATGCTTACCAAAAACAACAAGCGCAACAATATGATGAAGCCGAAACCTTACTAAAAAAGAATTTAGAGCTTTTTAATAATGATAAATCAACCTTATTAAACCTTGCTAATCTATACATTATTGCAGGTAAATTTGATGAGGCCGAAGCTACGTACCAAATAATTAAAACCTTACCCGAAAGTGAAACTACAGCACTTAACGGTATTGCGCTTGTAAAACATTTAAAAGGAAAAGAAAAAGATGCTTTAAAAATAAGTAAGCAAGCGTTTAATAACATACCAAATATTAAAGACACGCTTAAAATAAACCAAACCAAAGAACGCTACATACAGGCTTTAATTTGGAATAAAAAATTTAAAGAAGCCAATACTTTAATTGACGAACTTAAAACTGAAAAGCCTAATCAGGCTTGGATTTTATCACTTAGCGCTACCCTAAATATTTACAAAAGCGAATTTAAAAATAGTATTAATGACTACAACCGCATTTTAGAAATAGACAGCAGCTCTTTTGATGGTAATTTAGGTAAAGCAAACGCTTTAAAAGCTACAGGCCTTTACAAAGAGGCCTACCAGTGGGCAAATAATACTTTAACGTTTTATGAAAAACAAAAAGATGCCTCTAACTTTATTAAAAATTTAGATAAAAGTTTTACTCCTTTTTGGGAAACCAAAGCCTCTTATTCTTTTGATAATGGTAACAACAAAGCTTATGCTGTTAATACCTCTATTGAGTTCCCAATGTCTACAAAATTTAAACTAAAAGCGGGATACGGTTACAGAACAACCAGTAATAAAGTAACAGATAATGAAGCAAATTCTAATGCATTCACCTTTGGTTTAGGTTATCAATTACTACCAAATATTACATTTAACGGTAATGTTGGTGTAACTGCTGCTAATGCTAATGATCAATCTTACACCCAATTAGTTACAGATGCCTCATTCAACATAAAACCAATGAAACTACAAGTTTTAGATATTGGTTATAAGCGTGAAATACAAAGTTTTAATGCCGAATTATTAGACCGCCAAATAGTAATGAACAATATTTACGCCAACTATAGTTTAAGTACTAACGTTAACATTGGTTGGTTTACACAGTACTTTTACACGTGGCAAAATGATGATAATGCAAGAAACTTACTATTTACATCATTGTATTATAATATTTTAAGTAAACCATCATTAAAGGCCGGTTTAAACTACCAATACATAACCTTTAAAAACCAAGTACCAACCATCTATTTTAGTCCGGAAACATTTAACGCTGCCGAAATTTTTATAAACCTTATTAAAACCGATGGCATTGCAAAAGCCAAAGAATGGTTTTATGAGCTTACCGCAGCAACAGGTTTACAATTTATTGAAAAAGATCCGAAACAAAGCACTTACAGAATTCAGGCTAAATTGGGGTATAAATTCTCAGAACGTTGTCAACTTAATTTATTTGGCACTCGTAGTAATATAGCATCGGCTACTGCAGCTGGTTTTACATTTAATGAAATTGGTTTACGCTTTAAATGGTACTTTTTAGAGAAGCCTATTTTTAAGAAAAAAGAAGAATAGAAAAATAAAATCCTTTTCATTTATAATAACCTGCTAAATATATTGGCAGGTTTTTTTGTTCAATTTTATTATTCATTTATTTTATTCAAATAAACATATTTACTTTAAAAATACTGATACATTGATGGTTACTTTGTTATTATTTATTACTAAAGGTACTGAAGTACAGCTTATTAACTGCATCAATAAAGCTCATTTATCTCTTAATGAATAAAAACAATACATCAAATTTATATTAAAAAGTGTTTTTAAAATATACCTCTAATGAATTTACTATTTACATTATTTATGCTTTTGAACTTTAAAACACAACAAAACAACACCTTTTATGTTGTTATAACACTGAAAATGAAACTTATATAAAATTTATTTAGAATGTAATTATAACTCAAAAACCTGTGAAAGTATAATAACAAAAAAGGCAAAACCATTAAGTTTTGCCTTTTTTACCATAAAATAAATAGTTGCTATTAACTTATTCTATTACTAGTTTAACGGTTTTATAAGTAGTTATTTTACTATTAATTTTGCAGAAATATAACCCTGAACTTAAACTTCCTCTGTCTAATTTAATTTGGTTATTACCATTACTTGTTGTGTATTCTAATTGCTTAATTAAGCGTCCGTCTTGGTTAAAAACATCTAAAGTTACTGGTTCAATAGCATTGGCTATAAACTCTATATTTGTTGTATTAAGCATTGGGTTTGGTACTGCTTGAGTTTCAGCGCCATTTTCATCTATTTGATTTGTAGATAAACTGCCGCTATGAGAAAAATGAAGCTGCTTTAAATCCATTTTTTTAGTTTCTTCGGCACCATATGCCAACATGGTAAACACCACCGAAACAACATCATTTGCTTCAAACTCTTGACCTGTTGATGATAAAAACATATTAAACGGCACACTATAATTGGTTAATGTATTAGTTAATGGAATGGTTACTTTATATTGCTCTTCCCAATTGCTAATACCTTCTTTAACCAATCTAACAATCATGTTTCCAGTTCCTTTAGCTTCAAAATTAAAAGTATCAAAAGCAGTTAAATTTACTGGGCTAAATTTAGCGGTTAAAGACCTGTAAGCTGCTACATAATTATTAGTTGTAGCTTCTAATGATAAGTTTCTTTCAACCGCAAATTGGTTGTCATCAAATGATAATGTATTAGGCTCTACGGCATAATTATTAACTATGGCATCGGCATCATCATAGCCCCAAGAGCCGTCAGATAAAAATAAATCATCGGGTGTTGCAATACCATCACCAATTCTAAAACCAACGTCAAATAAAGTACCAGCATCTACTTCAACATTAGAAATATAGCTTCCGCTAGATAAATCTATGTTTGATGAAATATAATTAACCGTTTCAGTTTCTGAAGCTCTCACACCAGCATCAAAAGTAACAGCTTGTGTTCTGTTTGTGTTTACAATTTGTAAATCTAATTTACCATTATGATATTTCCCTTTTTTAATAAACACTGTTGGTGGTGTTGAATTGTTGTATCCTACTATTGGTTTTTGTACTTCTAAAAGATTTAAAACTTCATCGGCTAACTTGTATAAATCATCTAATGAATTTGCCCAAATTTGGAAGTTATAGTACGATGCGCCGCTTTCATATTTATCAATATTCCAATGGCTTTCAATTTCAAAATCATTACCACTATTACTATTTTTAGCAGCTAAACTTAAAACAAATTCAACACCGCCATTAACATTTTTAAACAATGTTTTTATAAACGCATGCTCTCTAATTTCAATAGTTGAAACTGAAATAATTTCTGCCCCTAATAACCTATCACAAATTACTTTGGTATGCTCATAAACACCGTTTTGAGTTTCTAAAAGTAAAATTGAAGCCGCAGTAACGTTATCTTTTATATAATCTACTGAATATACATTGGTTGCATTGGTTATATCAACCAAATCATTTGGTGATGATTCTACAGCACTATCTTCATTTACTACCCCTAAAGGAATTAAATCTTCTAACTGAAAACCTCCTGCGCTTTTACTTGTTTTTTTACCGTATTTAGTGCTTTTTTTAACTTTTTTAGCTGTGTTAACATTAAACTTATAGCTGTTTTTTACTCGGTTAAAATTTCTTTTACTAATTTTTTCAGATAACCTATTGTTACTTTCTAAACCACCTGTATTGGCACTAGATGCAGATGCTGTAATTATTGGACAAGTAAATGTGCCTGAACATGATGGATCATCACAATCTACTAAACCATCGCCATCGTCATCAATACCATTAATACAATCTTCTTGTGGAACGGGAGCGGTAGGGCATCTAGCCCCATCATTTTGTGAACTTGCAGGCCCAAAGGCAAATAAGTTAGAATTTATAGCATTACTGCCTGTTAAATCTTGTACATTTTGAATAACATAAATGGTTCCTGTTTGGTTGGCAGACACATAAAAACGGCCAGAAGCATCAAAATACACAGCGCCATATGTGTAGTTTAAACCAGATAAAATTGGTACTTCACCTAAACTTACAACAGAACCTGTTTCTGCATTTATTCTATATAATATATTCGTACTTTTCTCAACGGAATAAAGCATACCATCAACAGCATTAAACGCCCAATCGTGTATATTTAAACTTTTAGACATGTTAAGCGTTTGATGATGTTTACCGAAGTTTGCAGATTCAGGATCTAAATCTACAGCATAATACGTTGCGCCGCCTCCTTTTAAATAGTAAATACCTGAAGCGCTAACGTCTCCAATGTACCTATTACTAGTTGGTAGTTCTTCAATATAATATGTTGTAGTTTGAAAATTTTTACCAATACGAACTATAGTTTTTGATGGTGAACTTAATGAGCCCCATATATAACCGTCTTTTGGGTTGTATGCAGCTGCATTAATATTTCCTGGTGTAACATCGGTTGCTACAACATAGGCATTACCCGAGGCTAAGTCTATGGCATACACATCATTATATTGAAATAAATATGCATTATAATCGCAGTTAAAAGGCTCACTTTGAGCAAATAAGCAAGTTGTGCTTATTAGTAATAATAGTAAAGTTTTTTTCATGACACTAGATTTGGTGTCATAAAATTAGTTTAAACGCAGACTCTTTTGGGGTAAACTTCGATAAATGAAAGATAAGTGTAGACGAATGAATGTACTTTAAAGATAAACTTATAAAAGGTTTAAGCGCTTCATAAGTTCAGGCCTGTTTGATCTACTTACAGGTATTACATCTTTCTTAATTAACACACTGTTATCTTCTATATCAATAATTTTTTTAGTGTTAATAACGTATGAGCGGTGTACTTTTAAGAACGTATCAATTGGTAATTTTTCTTCTATTTTTTTTAGTGTAGAATGTACCGTATAGTTTTTATTTTCAGTTTTAATGTTAATATAATCACCTTTAGCTTCAATTAAATAAATACTAGCCATATCTATTTTTATTAAGCGCCTATCTATATTTACATATAAATCTTTTTCAGAAATACGCTCTTCTTTTTCTTTTTGGGCAATTATTTTATCTTGTTGCTCAACCTCTTTTTGTCTTGCCTGCGCTTTTAACATAGCCTTACTAAACCTCTGTAATTCAAGAGGTTTTACTAAATAATCTACAATACAATTATATTCAAAAGCTTCTATTGCAAATTTAGAATCACTAGTTGTTAAAATAATATTTGGTGGATTTTTTAAGGTTTGAATAAAATCAAAACCTGTAAAATCTGGCATGTGAATATCTAAAAAAATTAAATCTACGGTGTTTTGATTTAAATATTTTATGGCTTGTATGGCATTAGGAAATTCTTCAACAACGTTTAAATTAGAAAAATTTGTACAAAGTTGCGCAATTATAGCTCTTGCTGTTTGTTCATCATCTATAATAATACAATTCATATGTTGGTAAACTAATGTTTAATTGGCTATAAATATCTTTTAGAGATTAGCGTGTGATATAAATCTAATTAAAAATACGAATTTTATACAAGTTTTAACAAGTTTTTTCTTTTAAATAATGGTTTTAAAGTAATCTATTGTTTTTAAAAGCCCTGTTTCTAATGATACTTTTGGTTGCCAATTTAGTTTTTCTTTGGCAAGAGTAATATCTGGTTTACGCATTAAAGGATCATCGGAAGGCATTGGTTTATAAACAATTTTAGATTTTGAATTGGTTAATTCTATTACCTTTTTTGCTAGTTCTAAAATGGTAAACTCTCCCGGATTACCAATATTTACAGGACCTATAAAATTATTAGGTGTATTATTCATCATGGTAATCATACCTTCAACCAAATCATCAACATACTGAAAACTTCGGGTTTGTTTGCCTTCACCATAAACTGTAATATTTTCATTCTTTAATGCTTGAACTACAAAGTTTGAAACTACTCTGCCGTCATTTGGGTGCATTTTAGGGCCATAGGTGTTAAAAATACGAACAATTTTAACCGCTACGTTATTTGATTTATTATAATCTACAAACAAGGTTTCTGCGGCTCTTTTGCCTTCATCATAACATGAACGCTCTCCTATTGGGTTTACATTACCCCAATACGCTTCTGTTTGCGGGTGCTGCAATGGGTTGCCATATACTTCGCTGGTTGAAGCTTGTAAAATTTTGGCTTTAACACGTTTAGCCAACCCTAACATATTTATTGACCCCATTACTGAGGTTTTCATTGTTTTTATTGGGTTATATTGATAATGAATTGGTGATGCAGGACATGCAAGGTTGTATATTTCATCGGTTTCTATAAAAAACGGACTTGTAATATCATGCCTAATGAGTTCAAAATATGGGTTATTTAATAAATGAACTATATTCTGCTTTTGCCCTGTAAAAAAGTTATCTAAACAGTAAACTTCATTATTTTCTTTTAATAAACGTTCGCATAAATGAGAACCTACAAAGCCTGCGCCGCCTGTAACTAGAATTTTTTTTCTAATCATTATCTATATTCAAGTTATATTAATATCATGCCAAACAAGACAAAATATAGTTTTGCTTGTAAAAATATTACAATTAAATATAAATGAAAATTATTAATGTATTATAATTTGAAGAAACTGTGTTTGCTGCAAAAAGTGCTATAAACTATCAAGAAAATTTGTTATGGTTTGTAAAATATTAGCAAAATCTTCTTCACCTTCAGTGCTATTATCAATTAAATTATGCTCGTATTTCTCAGCTATTTTATAGCTTTTATCTAAACCTAGTAAGTTTATTTTATGTTTTAATTTGTGAACATTTTCTGCAGCTAGTTTATAATTTTTAGCATTGAAATTATTAAAATAAACATCTCGCTCTTCTGGATATTCTTGCTTTATAATACCAATTAATTTAGCTTCAAAAGCTTTATCGCCACCTGATAATGTATTTATATATGATAAATTGGGTTGCTCCATGGTTTATTTTTTTAATGTGAAATAAAACGTAGTACCTTCACCTAAAGTAGAATCTAACCAAATTTTACCACCATAGGCATTTACTATTTTTTTAGCTATAGATAATCCTATTCCTGTGGCGCTAGGGTTGTTTTCTAATTTTTGAAAGGGCTTGAAAATTTTATCAAAATACGCTTTTTCAATACCTTTACCGTTATCTTTTACATAAAACTGCCAGTGCAAACCTTCTTCTTTAGCGCCTATTTCTATAAAGCCTTTTTCTTTATCAATATACTTTATAGCGTTGCCTATTAAACTTTCAAAAAGTTGCCTTATTCTAGGTTTATCGGCTTCTATTTCTGGTAATTTATTAACTATTTTTATGTTTATGTGATTAGGTACAGAAAGATCATTAACAATATCTTTCACAAACGCATCAGTATTTAAAACACCTACTTGAGAATCTGTTTTATTAACGGTTGAATAATTTAAAATACCTGTAATTAAATTATCCATACGCTCTACATTGGCTCTAATTAATTGTAAATTTTGAGCTTTATTATTGGTTTCATTTCCATTTGTTTCTTCATTTAACCAAGTTGTAAGCGCATCAATACTACGAAGTGGTGATTTTAAATCATGAGACACCAAGTAAGCATAGTTACTTAACTCTTCATTTTGGCGTTCTAGCTCACCCATTAATTTTTCACGCTGTTGGTTCATTTCAACTATTTCTTGGGTTTGCTTTTCTATAAACTCTGCTAGTTTTATACCATCTAAATTTTCTGTTGATGGTAATGCTTTTTGTGAAGTTTCTAAAGGCCCTGTGAAATTTAAAGTTTCAATAACTTTATTAAGCTTATCAATGAGGTTGCTTTGTATTTCGGTTTCTTTTTTTAAGTTTTTATTAGCTTCAAAAAGTTCTTCTGAACTAATTTCCATAGCTCTTTGTTGCATTAATATTTGTTCATCAAAGTTATCATACGACCTATTTACCGCATCTAAAAACGCCATCAAATCTTCATTTGACACATTTTTATCACTTAAATATTTTTTAACTTGATGTTTTAATAATGAATTCATTATTCACTTATTAATGTTAATGCTACGGTTTGGTTGTGCAATTGGCACATGTTTTCATCATTAAACGGTGCTATTTCACCATATGAATGAAACCCTGTTACATAAACGTTGTTTCCAACAATTTCTTTTACTTCTTCTAACTCTTCAACAGCTCTTTGGTCTAATAATATTTTTCTACCAATACAACTTACCAATAATGCTAATTGTGGTTTATTTACTCTGCCCTCTAATGCTCTATTTGCTGCTTGTTCTGAGGCATGTATTAAATTATCAACATTAGACATCATGAGTTGTACTTTTGAATTTACTGGCACATCGCCCGCAAAAATCATGGCATTGTAATCTTCATTTATATTTAAAATAGTCCTTACGTATGATTGATCATCAGTTTCTATTTTTACACCTAAAGGATAATATAATGCTGCTCCAGGTAAATCTTTTGCTTTATCGCCTAAGTATTTTTTATATAAATCTAGAGCCGGTTTATTATCCAATTCGTACAAAATATTGCCTTTTGCTTTTGTTACAACTCGCTCTGGGCCAAAGGGTTTCCAACCACCTTCAATAGATGATGATACATCAATAGTATCTCCATAAAGGCCAATAGCAACAATTTCGCCATCTTTGGGGTTTTCGTTGTATGATACTAAGGTTCTTTCAAACCTGGCATCATCACCACATAAACCACCTGTAATTAATACATTATTATCGGCTGCAAAATTCATGCCTCTAGCCAATTCACTGCCGTTTACAAAGCTACCATCAGATAAAACAATAATATTTTTTAACCCTTCTTTGGGCAGTTTATTTACTAAACTTGCACCTGCTTGAAAGCTATCTAATTTGGTTTCGTTTAAATTTATTGTTTCTATTTTAAAGGTACTTTTTTCAAATTCTATGGCTGTAATTATTAAGCAATCATCTTCAACTGAAGCTGTTGTAATATTGCCACTAGTTGAAGCAAATACAATGTGCCCTTTTGGAAACATTTTGGCAATTGCCTTGTAAATTTTTGGGTTTTCTAGTTCAAAACGATTACCAAAAACCATTACTAAGGGCTGTTTTAGCTCCATGTAAGGTGTTACGGCTTCCCAATCTTTATCTTTATATTTTTTTAATTGTACAACTTTCATCTTTTATTTTTTTATGGTGAAAAAGAATGTAGTTCCTTCATTTAGTTTACTAGTTAACCAAATGTCTCCTTCATGCAGTTCTACTACTTTTTTTACTATTGATAAACCAATACCTGAGGAATCTTTTCGCTTGTTTACAGATTGAAATACTTTAAATATTTTTGAGTGGTATTTTTCATCAATACCAATACCATTATCTTGTATTGAAAATTTATAATGTGTTTTAACATCTTCAACAGCTACTTTTACATAACCTTCGGGTTTATCAATAAACTTTATGGCATTACTTATTAAATTTTGAAATACTTGCTGTAGTTTGGTTTTATCACCTTTAACAGTTGGTAATTTATTCAATATTTCAACTTTAATATGCTCTGGTGTGTACATTATTTTAATTAAATCTGAAATAAGCGTATCTAAATTTACATCGGTTAATTCATCATCATCATTACCAATACTTGAGTATTCTAAAACATCAGAAATTAATTGATCCATTTTTTCTAATGTGGTTTCAATAAGTGCTATATTTTGAAGGCTTACATTATCTAGTTTATCAACATTATCTTCTTTCAACCATGCAACCAAAGCGTTAATACTACGTAATGGCGACTTCAAATCATGTGATACAATGTGAGCGTATTCTTGTAGCTCATCATTACTCTTTGCTAATTTTTCTAAAAGTTCTTCGTTTTTAGATTCTATACGCTGTTTTTCTCTTAAATTAATGGCACTTTTTAGCTGCATTGCCACTAAACTTGCAATACGTTCTATGGTTTGTAATTGTTTATTTGTAAAGTAGTTTTTACTGCTATGTCTGGCATCTATTACACCAATAACTTTGCCTTCATTAGCAATTGGCACTGTTATTTTTGAATTTAATTGTTTGCCTGAAAACACATACTTACTGTTTGAAGAGGCGTCTTTTGTGAGTATTGGCTTTCCTGTTTTAACTACAGTATTAACAACACCTTGTTCTATAGGAAATTTAGCACTTTCTAAGTTTTTCTCTCTGCTTTCTGCATCTACACCGTAACCTGCAATTGGCTCAATATAATCACCATATTTATTAACTAAATAAATTATACAATAGTCTGTATTTAAATATTCGGCAATTCTAGAAGTAATTACATTGGCAATTTCGTAAATATCAATTTTACCTAAAATGGCATTGGTAATTTCATTTACCATACCAAGTATTAAAGCGCGTTCTCTTTCAGAGGTAATATCTTCAACTAAACCCAGCCTGTATTTTACACTACCATCACTATTTCTTACAGCTGCAACACTGGTTTTTGCCCAAAAAACAGATCCGTTTTTTCTTATATATCGTCTGTGAAGCACAAAATTATCAATTTCGCCAGATTGCATTTTTAAAACGTATTGTTTTACTTGCTCTTCATCTGAATTATCAGCAATTTCTTTAATTGATTTTTCTAATAATTCTTCTTCAGTATAGCCCAATAGCCTTTGAAAAGCTTCATTGGTTCTTATAATTTTAAAATTTTGAGCAAGTACAATACCTAGAGATGAATTTTGAACAATAGCATCTAGTTCCTTTTTTTGTTCTTCTATTAATAAGGCTGTTTTACGCTCTTCTGTAACATCTCTTACAATACCTTGTGCTGCAACGGGAATGCCTTGATCATAAATTATACTAGCATTTATGTGTACTAGTTTTATATCATTTTTATTTGTTTTTATTTTTATGATGAAATCTGTTACGGCTCCTTCTTTTAACAAGGTTTTAAAAGATTGAGAAACGACTTCTTGCTCTTCAGCTATAGGAAACTCTAAAAGGTTGGCGTTTACGTTTTGATCATCAAACCCTAATAAATTTACTGCGGCATCATTCATTTTTAAAATGTTACCCATTAAATCCATTATTACGTAGGCATCAACAATGTTTTCAAAAACGCCTTGTAACTGTGAGTCTGTTTTATCTAAAAGCGCTTCTAATTCAAGGTATGATTTTTCTAGTTTTTTATTGGCATTGTAAAGTTCGGCGGCTTTTTGTTCTAATATTTTTTCGGCTGCCTTTCTTGCTGCTTTTTCTCTAGATAAAGCACGTTCAAGTATTTCGATTCTGTTTGGGGTCATCTAGCACTTATTAACTAAAAACTTAACTTCTGTTCCGTCTTCTTTTAATTTTTCAACTTCAATTTTTGCTTTGGTATCAAAATACTCGAAAGTTTTATTCATAAGGCCTAAACCAAAGCTATGCATGGCTCTGCTAGATTTATAAATCATTACTAATTTATTACTAGATTTTTCTAAAACTTCAAAAGTGGGTAGCTCTGCATCTGGATATATTTTTCTTACCTCAACATGTATATGGCTTTCAATAGATGATAGCATTTCTATTGGGTTTTTGTAATTTTTTAATAAATCGCCATAACTGTTTTCTAATACAGAAAAGAAATGCTCTGCATAAACTTGTAGCAAATCATCTGTTGCTATACCTGTGTTTTTACTTAGGTTTGTTACTAATTGTAGCATTTCAGAAAAATCATAAGTTCCTACAGATGTGTATACACCTCCAGACTCTAGTTTAGACTGACTAATAATTTGGTCTACCATTTCTAAACCAAATTTATCTTCTACAAGTTCTAAAAACTCAGAAAACACAATACCTTTCATTTTATTTCTTTTTTAATTCGTTAATACTCCAATATGCCAAAAGTTTTTCAATGCTACTCATGTAATCTTCGTACTTTAAAGGTTTTAAAACATAGCCTGCAATACCTAGTTTAAAACATTCTAGCAAATCTCTATCATTGCTAGATGTAGTTAAAATTATAGCGGGTAAGTATTTTAAATACTCATCTTCCTTTAAAATGGTTAAAAATTCAATACCATTTATTTTGGGCATATTCAAATCTAACAAAATTATGTCAGGTAAATCTGATTTGTCCTCTAAAATTTTTAAAGCTTCTTCCCCATTGTTAGCTTCAATAATTTTATGATTAAGTTGAAGCGCCGAGAGCACGCGGTTAAATTTCATAACCTCAATCATATCATCTTCAACTAGTAAAATATTTAAATTTTTCATACCATATATTATTTATCAGCGTAAAAATATATTACTAGATTTAATGTTGAAGCCTACTTTCTTTTAAGCGATGCTTTAGGTTGTTAGAATGCAGATAAGTGTCGACGAATGGTAATTGCTACTAATTTAAAAAACCATTATTATTTAAAGGAAAAACCATTAAAAAACATGTGTAAAAACCGCACTATTGTTATAGTTGTTTTACTAATTCTTTCTTTTGAAAATTAGATTTTGGTGCTTCGCAAAGTGAACAGCAATATGTTTCAGGTAAACTTTCAAAAGAGGTTAACGGTGCAATATGTTGTGTAACATCTCCATATTTTTGGTTGTAAACCGTTAAGCATGATGTACATTGGTAAACCTCTTCTGTAATTTGTTTGGGTACTTTTTTTGTTTCTAAAGTTTCTTTTTCTGAGCCTAAATCTTCAAAATATAATTGGCTTAATTCCATTAAAAGCCCGGGTAATTCAACTTTATCAACATCTTGTACATGCATAATGTATGCGCGTGTATTAGGATCGAAATTTTTAGCGTACAAAAGGTTGTAAGTATCTCTTATTTTGAAATCTCCAATAGGTGCTGGTTGTTTATTTTTTTCAATAACTATGGATGTAAAATAGTGCGATGTTTTAGCATAATCTGTTATTCCGAAAGTTAAACCGTAAGTACTAATATCATTTTGATCAAAATTAGATACCAAATACTTTTTTAAATTTAAAGCCTCTTTATTTGCGGCCGGAATATGCCAATTAAGTTCTAACATAGAGTGGCGTACATTAATACCACGTTTACCCAAAAATTTCTCCCAAATTAGTTTTGATGATCTTGGTATACCTTTAATTATGAACGATTTCCAGGGTGTAATAGAAATTTTACCAATTTTATTTTCTAGGCATAACTCGCACATTTCCTTTAAAAAAGAAATATCGTATTTATTATTTCTCCAATACAAACCTAACCAGTATTTATCCATACCTATTTTGTTCATGCCTTCATAATACGGAAACGGATGAAAAGATATTTCGAGTGGTTTATCTACAGTTCGGTTATTAGAATCTACAGCATCACTAACTAGCTCAAAAATAGTTTCAATAGTTTCTGGCTCTTCTTGTAAAACATTTTCAATGGCTGCAACTATTTTACCCATATCCCAACTATAAATTAGTGCCGGATACATTTTAGCCTTTTCCCATTCTGGTAACCTTATGTATAAATACCAATAGTCTTCATGTTGTGATGCTATAAAATTTATATGTCCTGTAAATAAAGGTACTAAACGCTGTTTGGGGTCTGTTATATTTACTTTTAAGTGTAATTTAGATCTGAAAAGTTCTAAAATATACAAGTACTTATCACTTGTTAACCATGGTGTATTTGGAAAAATATCGGCTGATACGTATGAAGACATGATGTTAGACACGCCTGTTTCTTCTTGCGATACTATTTTTAATCTATCAAAGCCACTAAGTTTTTCTTCAGTAGCTTTTTTGGGTAATAAAATATCTTGACGCGACCCAAATGAAATTGATTTTAACCCAATAGCTTCAACACATTCACAAATATATTTTAGCTCACCTGGAGACAACACACCGCCTTTAACTATAAGTCTGTTTAATTGCATAATTATTTTAATACTTTAGAATTTTGAAGTATTTCTCTAACTTCAGTTTTACAACTACCACAACCTAAACCTGCGCCTGTTTGTTTACAAAGCTCTGTAAAATCTGTACAGCCTTTTGCAATTGCTTCCTCTACATTACCTGCACCAACCTGACTGCAAGAGCATATTAATTTACCTATTACGGGTTTATTATTTGAAGCGCCTCTAAGCAAGGTATCGCGCTTTTCAGACATTTCAATTTTACTTTCAATAAGAGTTTTAAACTCTGCAAATTCATTTTTATCGCCCATTAAAACAGCGCCTACCAACAAATCGTCTTTCACAATACACTTTTTGTAGTAACGTTTTGATATGTCTGTAAACACAACCTCTTCATAGGTTGAATCATTTTCAGGTACGCTAATTTCACCAATACTACACAAGTTTAAATCATTAAACTTTAAAATATTCATTAAAACAGAACCGTTGTAGGTACTACTAACATCGCCTCCAATAAAATTAGCAAGAATTGTTGCTTGCTCTTCAGCTGCTGATGTAATACCAAATAACTGATTGTTAAATTCGGCAATTTCACCAATGGCAAAAACATCGGGGTTTGATGATTGCATATGCTGATTTACAATAACGCCCCTACTACATTTTACGCCGTTTTCTTTAGCTATTTCAATATTTGGTCTAGTGCCTATGGCATATACAATGGCATTAGCGGTAAATATCTTTCCACTTTTTAAGCTAATGTTTAATTCACCTGTATCTTCATCATCAAAAACAGTACTAACTTCATTATCAAAATAAATTTGAATACCACGTTCTTGCACATCTAAAGCTAGTAGTTTACTAGAAACTTTATCTAATTGACGTTCCATTAAACGCGATGCTCTTTGTATAATGGTTATTTTTAAATTTTTATGCTTCAGTGCTGCTGCTAACTCTAAGCCTAATAAACCTCCGCCAACTATGGCTACGTGCTGCTCTTCGGGTGGTAAACCTGTGGCATCTAAGTAGGCTTTAAATTTATCTGCATCTGTTTTATTTCGCATGGTAAAACGCCCTGGCAAATCTATTTGTACATCTTTAGGTATGAAAGCTCTACTACCGGTTGCTAAAATAAGTTTGTTGTATGTATGTGTTTCACCTTTACTGTCTATTACCTTTTTTTGTAATTTATCAATTTTAGTAATTAATGTTTCTGGGTGAAGTACTATATTTAGTTTGTTTAATTCTTGTTTTTTTATTTTAAGAAGTTGCTCCCAAGTTAATTCTTCAGTAACATATTCTGGTAGCAAAACTCTGTTATAAAACAAGTTAGATTCTTTTGAAAACACATGAATTTCATCTTTACTATTGCGTTCTCTGTAATTTTGAATAAAACGAAAAGCCGCTGCTCCTGCTCCTGCAATAATAATTTTTTCTTTAGGCTTTTCATATTTTGAAACATTAACACGTGTGAATTTAAAATCGGGTTCTTTTGAAACCGGATCTACATGTGTATTTGTTAAGTTATTAGCGCGGTTTAAATCGTTTTGCAATTGCTTGCCCCAGTGCATTGGTAAAAATACCACGCCTTTTTTAATAGCATCGGTTACTTTAGCCCTAACCCGTACTTTACCGTTACTGCTAGTAATTTCAGTAATATCGCCATCTTTTATTTTATTTAAATACGCATCAACAGGATTAATTTCTAAAACAGGTTTTGAATAGTGCGTTTTTAAACGCGCTACTTTGCCTGTTTTTGTCATGGTGTGCCATTGATCTCTAACACGCCCTGTGGTTAGTATTAATGGGTACTCTGGGTTTGGTAATTCTGAAGTATTCTCTAAAGTTGTGGGTACGTTAAAAATGGCTTTTTTTGATGGTGTAAAAAACACTTTATCTTGAAATAATCTAGGAGTACCACCGTGCCTGTATTGATTTACAGGCCATTGAAACGTGCCTTCGGTTTTTAATCTATCATGATTTAAGTAAGACACATCAATATTTGTACCTTTGGTCATGGCGCAATATTCATCATAGATTTCTTCCGCAGACCCATAGTTAAAACCTCTAAAGCCCATGCGTTGTGCAAAATCGCAAAAAATTTCAACATCGGGTCTAGCTTCCCCTGGTGGATCAATTTCTTTTGGTAAATATGAAATTCTACGTTCAGAATTCGTCATAGTACCTTCTTTCTCTAACCAACCAGCTGCAGGCAAAACTAAATCTGCAAACTTAACAGTATCAGATTTATGCGAAATATCTTGAACCACCACAAACTTTGCATTTTTAACAGCCTTTTCTACCTTGTTTATGTTTGGCAAACTTACTAATGGGTTTGTGCACGCTATCCAAATGGCTTTAAGTTTACCAGATTCTAAAGCATCAAACATTTCGGTAGCAGTTAAACCTGGCTTTGGGTTAATTTTTTCAACACCCCAAAACTGTGCTACTTCTCTTCGGTGTTCTTCATTCATTAAATCTTTATGAACAGCTAAAAGGTTTGCCATACCGCCAACTTCACGTCCGCCCATGGCATTAGGCTGCCCCGTTAATGAAAACGGGCCAGAACCTGGTTTACCAACTTGTCCGGTAATTAAAGATAGGTTCAAAAGAGCTATGTTTTTATTTACACCAACCACACTTTGGTTAAGCCCCATAGCCCACATGCTTATAAACCCTTTTGATAGCCCAATAATATCGGCTGCTTTTTTTATTTCTTTTTCTTCAATACCACAAATTTTAGCAGCTTTACTAATTCTTGTGGCTAATATTTGTGCTTTGTATGCTGCAAAACCTTCGGTATTATTTTTTATAAAATCTTCATCTATTAAACCTTGGTCGTATAACCTACGGCCAATAGCGTTGTACAGCACTACATCGGTTCCTGGTAAAATTTGCAAGTGTAAATCGGCAAAACTTGCTGTATCAGTTTTTCTAGGATCAACTACAATTATTTTTACATCAGGATTTTCTTCTTTATGCTTTTCTAAACGGCGAAATAATATAGGATGACACCATGCTGGGTTTGCGCCTGTAATTAAAAAACAATCTGCCAATTCAATATCGGCATAACTTATAGGCACACTATCTTCACCAAATGCTTTTTTATAACCAACTACAGCAGAACTCATACAAAGCCTTGAGTTAGTATCAATGTTATTAGTACCTAAAAACCCTTTTGTAAGCTTATTGGCTATATAATATTCTTCAGTTAAGCTTTGTCCAGACACATAAAAACCTACACTATCTGGTCCATGTTTTTTTATGATAGATTTAAAAACACTTGCGGCTCTATTTAAGGCTGTATCCCAAGATACGCGCTCTAAAGGGTGCGATTTACTCCAACGCATTTCTGGGTATAAAATTCTATCAGAAGTATCATTAACTACATAATGTAAATTTCTGCCTTTAGAGCATAACATGCCTTTATTTACAGGATGGTTTTTATCGCCTTCAACAACTACTTTACTATTGTTGTCTTTTTTAACAATAATACCACAGCCTACACCACAGTAAGAGCACGTTGTTTTTACCTCATTTTTAACCATAAACAGCAGTGATTTTATTTAAATTTAAACTAATATTTTTAACTTATAAAAGGCATTTTTAATAATTACGAATAGTTTTAAAAACATCCCTTAAACTTATATTTTGACTAAAAAAGTTGCTTCAGAAATACGTATTTAATACTTACGTATTTTCTTTTTGTTATTCCCGCTTTACAGGCTATAATTGTATTTTGCGGGAATAACACTCTCAAAGAAACCTGAACTAATACTAAAAACTCAGGATATTTTTTATTTTTATTGGTTGTAAACCTTCAGCTAAATTTTTGTTTTTATTTTGCGAAGCGTTATTAATAGTATCTTCTACTTTTGAAAATTTAATTTTTAAATCCAAAACACTAGTAATCAAAACCATAAAACCAATTAAAAAACAACTTTTAGAAACTAAATTAACTAATGATAATGACACATTTGACATTAATACCATTAAAACAAACCATGAGAAAAAACACATGAAGAATGATATTGCGGTAATACAGAATGTACGTATTGAAACGTTTTTAAGGTTGAAAAGCGACAGTTTTGTTGCTTTTTGAGCTTGAATATTTATCATAACTACGTAATTTTTCAACACAAAACTAAGTATTTTTACTTAATTTTAGTATTCAAAACATACGTAATTAATAATATTTATGAGATTAATAATTTACAAAAGCAAAATTTACAAATTCATTAAAATGGTTGTAACGAAAACCATATAATTTTACTAATAAAGCAATTTTATACCAACTGATATTCCTTAGCTTTTTCTGTAAGTTCTTTCAAATTAGAAACTTCTAATTTTTTCATTAGGTTAAACCTGTGCACTTCGGCTGTTCTTTTACTTATTTGAAGTTCTTCAGCAATATCTTTATTGTTTTTTAGTTCTAAAACCAAACCAAGTATCTGCTTTTCGCGTTTTGTTAATTTAAAAGGTAGTTGTTTAACCTCTGTATTTTGTTTTAGTGAAGCTGCCGATGTGCCGTTAACAAAATTATTCATTATAATTGCTGAAACATCGCCAGTAAAATATTTTCCACCAGAAGCTATTTTATTTAATGCTTTTAAAAACTCCTCTTTACTAGCGCCTTTAAGTAAATAACCATAGGCTCCAGATTGAATAGATTGTACTACGTACTCTTCAGAATCGTGCATAGAAAGCACCAATGTTTTTATATTTTTATAATTAGCTGATATGTTTTTCACAACTTCAATCCCATTCATTTCGGGCATTCTAATATCTACAATAAGTACATTGGGTTTATTGGTTTTAATAACTTGCAAAGCTTCTATACCGTTTGATGCTTCAGCAATTACCTCAATACCTTTTTGATCTTCTAAAAGCGCTTTTATACCATCTCTTACCAACGCATGATCATCTGCTAATACAACCTTTATTACATCCATAATTTATTACTCTGTGTGGCAAAAATACAAATTTTAAGTAGTTATACGTATCTACTTAATTTTATATTTTACACCATTGTTTTAACTTTTTATTACTGTATGGCTAGTTTAATTCAAAGGAATATTTAATGTTATACGTGTGCCACTTCCTGGTTCTGAATTTATAAATAAGCGTCCGTTTATATATTTTATGCGCTCTTTCATAAAGGTTAACCCCATACCACCATCACCATTTTTTATGTTTTTAATTTTTGAAGGTTCAAAGCCTTTACCATTATCATCAACAACAATGCTTAACATGTTTTTACTACCAGACAAGGATACTATAATGTGCGAAGAATTGGCATATTTTATAGCATTATTAATAGCTTCCTGGGTTATACGATAAATATTTATTTCGGTTAAAGAATCTAATCTTTCATTAAAATCGGTTTTATTAAAAAGTAAAATTTCTTTACCTGTTAATCTGGCCAATTCTTGCGTTAACTTTGTTAATGCGGGCACAATGCCATGATCTGCCAACTCTGGTGGTGTTAAATTAAACGTAGCGGTACGCACACCTTTAATTATGTTGGTTGTAAGCGCTTTTAAATGTTCTACTTTAACCGCTGTTTTTTCAACATCTTTACTATCAATACTTTCTAAATTATATTTTAAACCTGTAAGCATTTGCCCAATGCCATCGTGTACATCTTTAGCTATTCTGTTTTGTTCTTTTTCTTGATTTTCAATAATTTTACTTGATACAATTTTTTGCTGGTTCATTTTCTCCTCAAAACTAGCCTTTGTAAGGCGTTCTATTTCAAGTTGACCTTCTTTTCGTTTTGTGATATCTGAAGCTATAATGAGTAATTCTGAACGCTCATTGGTTGGGCTAAACGGTATCATAGAAAGCTCTAACCAAGTATCTGTGTTATCTTTAGTGGTAGCTTTTACTTCTCCTTGCCAACCAATTTTTTTATACTTGTTTATTAAATTTTCTATGGTTTCCTGTTCGGTTTCAATGTTAGAAATCACTTTAGCAAAACTATCGGCTGAGTTAAATTTATTCAATTTAAAAAGCTTTGAAAACTTTTTACCCATGTGAAGAACGCGCCCGTTTGGAGAAATTCTTGCAAACAGCAAAGTTTCATCCATGGCATGACTTAAAGCTCGTAATTCTTTTATAGATTTTTCTTTGGCTTCACTTAAAACATCGGCATTAAAGGCCATTTCTTTGGCTTTTTCTTCTGCTAAAATAAGCTCTGAAATACTCTTTTTTACTGTTTTTGCTGTGGGCCAAAAAATAAATAAAAATTCAGCTAACAAAAGTACTAGCGTAAACCCCATTAAAAAGGTTTCTAATTTCCGTAACCATGCAACTTTGGCTTTGGCTTCTTTATCATATTGGTTTACAATACCATCCATTTGCACCAAAAAAACGCCTTCACTTTGTGTAACCTTTTGTATTTGTTTTGTGAAAAATGCCGTGTTTGTTAATGCTGAAGATTCTATTTGATGAATTATGTTTTCTGAAGCGTTTTTTATTGTTTTAAACGTTGGGCTTAATTTATTAAACATGCCCATAATAACTTTGCTATTGTTACCTGGTAAACCTAAACTATCACTACCATTTTGTAGCGCGTTGTGTGAGTTTACCCAAAGTTGTAGTGTTTGTTTTAAACCATCTTTAATTGCCTGTTGTTTAAGGCTATTTTTTTCGGCGGAAAGCGCTAAAATTTCTTTAGTAAGTTTTTGACTAAGCATACGCTGCCTACCCGCCACATTTATTATTCTAGAGTCGCTTTCTTGATCTTTTAAATGCTTTTTTATTAAAATTTGACTAACAATAACAGACAGCGCAATGGTACTAAGCGCTATAATATATAAACGCCTTAAGCGCTCAAAAGTTCTTTGATCTAAAGCATTTTGGTTGTTAGCCATACATTAAATATTAACCTTGAATTGCTTTTTTTACAAGCTCTAAATTTTTTTCAGAAAAATTTAGATTTAAAGCTGCTTCATGTCCTTTTTTTGACATTTTTTTCCATGTTTTTTGAAGAATATCAATAACCTTGTCATCTTCATGTTTTGCAGCAAATTCTTCAAAATAATAATCTAAAAACACCAAACATACAGTGTCTTCTAGTGTTTGAGACTCTTCGTTTTTCTTAATTAATTTCTTTGTTATTAATTGCGAAACTCTTTCTATATACTGTGCATCATACCCAACATTGCTAAGTATTTCTGATGTAATTTCAGCATGCATTTTCTTTAAAGTTTCACGCCATTTTAAATAGCCAACTCTATCCATTGGATATTCATCACGGGCAATTTGCCATCTGCAAATATGTTGTGCACGTGCTGCAATTTGTAGTGCTTTTGATGCATTGGGCTCAAATTGTAGCAATTTACGCGTCATGCGTTGTGAATACAGTAATTCTTTTGGGTAATTCATACCGCTTACTTGGTAGGTATTTACATCTTCAGAATTTTTTTTATCAATTAATGCTATGGCAGTTTCAAATCTGGTTGGCTTCATATTTTCAAGGAGTATTTAATATTAGTAGCCAAGATACGTATTTAACATTTTAATATTAAACACAAGTATGTAATTTTAAATTCTTTTAAAAATTTATGTTTTTTACAACTAGGTTTCCTAAATTTTATTTAGAAATTTTACCTACTCTGTAAAACCAATATACACATTATTACCTTCAATTTTTACAGGGTATGTGGCTATAGCCTCTAAATTACCATTTAAGTTTTCACCATTTTCTAATGAAAATGTTTTTTTGTGTAATGGGCAAGCTACTTTTGGTATGCCTTTATCATCACCAATCATACCGCGTGATAATACCATTTCCATTTTATGCGGACAAACATTTTGACAAGCGTACCATTTGCCCAATCTTGCAAAATTAAATACGGCTATTTGTTTGTTTTTATACTTAACACAAGCGCCACCATCAACAGGAAAATCATTAACCGATGCTGCTTTAAACCAAACGTTTACCGCTTCTATTTTTGTTGTTTTATATGTATCTAGAATTGTTTCCATGTTTTCATTTTTTTGAAGGTTAATTATTTCCAAGGTTCTGGCATTTTTTGCTCACGCATTGGCACAAACACCAAATTATCATCGTCTTCTTTACTATTAACAAAATGGTTAAAACGTTTCATCATTTCAGGATTGTTAACAGCTTGTGTCCATTCACATTCAAATTTATTAACCAAGGTTTGCATTTCGTTTTCTAAATCTTCGGCAATATCAAGTTTATCATCAATTACAACTTCTTTTACATACTCTAAACCACCTTCTAATCGTTCTTGCCATGCAGCTGTACGCTGTAATGGTTTGGCAGTACGCATGTAAAACATCAAGTATCTATCTAAGTATTTAATAACCGTTTCATTGTCAATTTGTTCTGCTAATAATTCGGCATGTCGTGGTGTTGCGCCACCGTTTCCTCCTACGTACAAATTCCAGCCACCTTCAACAGCAATTAAACCAAAATCTTTTCCGCGAGCTTCGGCACATTCTCTTATACATCCAGATACGCCGCCTTTAATTTTGTGAGGTGCTCTAATTCCGCGATAGCGATTTTCTAGTTCAATACCAAAGCTTACACTTTCATCCATACCGTAACGACACCATGTAGAACCTACACAGGTTTTAACCGTTCTGAGTGATTTACCATAGGCATGACCACTTTCAAAACCATGTGAAATTAATTCTTTCCAGATTGAAGGTAATTGGTTTAAAGTAGCTCCGAATAAATCTATACGAACACCTCCGGTTATTTTGGTATATAAATCGTATTTTTTTGCAATTTCACCAAGTGCAATAAGTTTATCTGGTGTAATTTCGCCACCCGGAACACGCGGTACAACAGAGTATGTTCCGTTACGTTGAATGTTAGCTAAAAATCTATCATTTGAATCTTGAATGGCATATTCTTTATTAGCAGTATCTGCATTTATTGTTGCCATTAATGAGGCTACCAATGGTTTACATAGTTCACAACCATGACCACCATTTCCGTGATTATCTAAAACTTCATTAAACGTTGTGTAACCTTTAATTTTAATAATTTGATATAAGTCTTGCCTGCTTAAATCAAAATGTTCACAAACACCCTCCTTAACCCTAATACCTAAAGATTTTAGGGTAGCATTGGTTAAATCGGTCACCATGGGCTTACAACCTCCACAACCTGTGCCGGCTTTTGTGCAACTTACAACTCCTGCAACATCGGTAGCTTCGCCGTTTTCAATAGCAGCACATATTTGTCCTTTTGTTACGCTTTCACATGAACATACTTGGGCCTCGTCTGGTAAATCTGTTACATCGCCAAAAGCTGATGCACCATCGCTTGCTGGTAAAATAAGTTGGGCAGCATTCTCAGGAATAGCCATTCTATTCAAGTACATTTGATGCAACATATTATAATCTGAAGCATCACCAACTAAAATCCCTCCTAATAACGATTTTCCATCTAAGCTAACATTGATTCTTTTGTATAAATACTCTGTTTTATTTTCAAAAATTATAGAATGCCCTTTTGAAGCAGGCATAAATGGTTCACCAAAACTAGCCACATCTACACCAATTAATTTTAGTTTGGTAGACATGTCTATTTCTTCAGGCATTTTTACTTCAGAATTTCCAATAATTTGTTGTACAGCAACCTCTGCCATGTCATAACCTGGAGCCACTAAACCGTAAATCATTTGGTTGTAAAGTGCTATTTCGCCTATGGCATAAATACTATCATCTGAAGTTTTCATAGTGTTATCAACTACAATACCTCCACGAACACCAACTTCTAATCCGCAAGCTTTAGCCAATTCATCTCTTGGACGAATACCGGCTGAAACAATGAGCATATCAACATTTAAAACATCATCTTCACCAAACTCCATACCTGTAATAAACTTATCACCTAAAATTTGATTGGTAGCTTTACTTAAATGAATATTTAAACCTATAGATTCTAACTTCAATTTTAAAACTTGTGAGCTTCGGGTGTCTAACTGTCTAGGCATTAGTTTAGGAGCAAACTCAACAATATGAGGCTCTAAGCCCATATCTAACACTGCTTTACCAGCCTCTAAACCAAGTAAACCACCTCCTAAAACAGCGGCTTTAGCATTTGGTTTTTCTACTTTTAACTTAGCTGCGTATGCTAACATGCCCTCTAAGTCTTCAATGGTTCGGTACACAAAAACACCTTCTTTTTCAACACCTTTAATGGGCGGTACAAAAGGCGAAGAGCCCGTTGCCATTACAAGATAATCATAAGTAAACTCGCGATCTTTAGCTGTGGTAATTGTTTTTTCGGTTCTATTAATATCGGCAACACGTTCACCTGTTATTAATTCAATACCATTATCTGCATACCATGTTGCTGGTGCCATTTCAAGGGCTTTAGCGTTTTGATTTTCAAAAAATTCACTTAAGTGAACTCTATCATAAGCAGGTCTTGGTTCTTCACCAAAAATGATTATTTTAAAATTCTTTGCATTTTCTTGTGCTACAAACTTTTCACAAAATTTATAACCAACCATACCGTTACCAACAACAATGATGTTTTTCATATCTAAGTATTTTAAAACAAAACTAAGTAATTATACTTAATTTTGATTCAAAATGGGATATGAAAATTGCGAAAGCCTTCAATTATTACCAATTTGATAAATTGAAGGCTTTTAAATTATTTATAAAGCAAAATTGCTATTATATTTTTTACTGAAATTACATTTTTAGTTGGCATGTACTGTAATTACAATACTTTTTGAAGCTGGTGTTTTAGCTGTATGAGCAAAATTATCTAAAGGCACAAGCACATTGGCCTCAGGAAAATAGGTAGCACAACAATGCTTAGGAATATCATAGCCCACAACTTTAAAATTATTTGCAGTACGTACAACACCTTTAAATGTTGATTGTAATTGTACAACTTGCTGTTCTTCAAGTCCGCGTGCTTTCATGTCATCTTTGTTCATAAAAATAACACGGCGCTCATTGAAAATACCACGATACCTATCATCTAAACCATAAATGGTGGTGTTAAATTGATCGTGACTACGGATTGTCATCATTACTAATTCATCTGCTTCTAATTGCCATTGAGGTAATTTGTTTACACTAAAATTAGCTTTACCTGTTTTAGTTTTAAACTGCCTTACACGAGCACCATTAGGTAAATAAAACCCTGAAGGTTGTTTTAATTTAGTATTATAATCTTTAAAACCATCAACAACCTCTTCAATATCATTTCTAACCAAAGCATAATCATCTTTATAGGCCAACCAGTTTATTTTTGAACGGTTTTTTAAGGTAGCGTTGGCAATACCACAAACAACAGCCACTTCACTAATAATGCTATCTGAACAAGGTTCTAAAATACCTTTAGTTGAAGATACAACACCCATAGAATTCTCTACACTTTGGGTTTGCACGCCCGTTTTTTGACAGTCTTTTTCTGCTCTTCCTAAACATGGTAAAATTAACGCCTCTTTGCCGGTAACCAAATGAGAACGATTCAACTTTGTGCTTACATGCACCGTTAAATTACAATTTGCCAATGCTTTTGCTGAATAATTAGTGTCTGGCACTGCCGAAATAAAATTACCTCCCAATCCAAAAAATACTTTAGCCTCTTTTTTATACATGCCTTCAATAGCATCAATAACAGAATAACCGTGTTTTGTTGTTGGCTTAAAGCCGTATTTGACTTCAATTTTATCTAAAAAAGCTTGTGGTGCAGCTTCCCAAATACCAACAGTTCTATCGCCCTGAACGTTTGAATGCCCTCGCACCGGACATGTTCCTGCGCCTTCTTTACCTATGCTTCCTTTTAATAATAATAAATTAACCAATTCACGAATATTATCAACAGCATTTTCGTGCTGTGTTAAGCCCATTGCCCAACAAATAATAATTTTGTTGTTGTTTAAAATTATATCAAAAACGGCATTAAATGTTTCTTTTGAAACACCCGAAGCTTTTAAACAATCGTTAAAATTATATTGTCTTAAATCTTTAATAAAAACATCATAACCACTGGTGTACTCTTCAATAAAAGATTTATCAAATACATTGCCTGTAGTTTCTTCTTTATCTAGTAGTTTTAAAAGAATAGCTTTAAAAAAAGCAACATCACCATTAATAGTAACTGGCACAAAAACATCGGTTAACTCGGTACCTCCAGATAACATTTTTAACGGACTTTGCGGGTTGGTAAACTTCATTAAACCAACCTCTTTTAATGGATTAATAGTTATTATTTTACCGCCATTATTTTTACATTTTTCAAGCGCTGTAAGCATTCTTGGGTGGTTGGTTCCTGGATTTTGACCAACAACCATAACTACTTCAGCTTTATACAAATCGTTTAAAGTAACTGACCCTTTACCTATGCCAAGTGTTTCTGAAAGTGCTTTACCACTAGCCTCATGGCACATATTTGAACAATCTGGCAAATTAGCGGTACCATATTCTCTAACAAATAGCTGATACAAAAAAGCGGCTTCATTTGTAGTTCTTCCTGAAGTGTAAAATACGGCTTCATCGGGCGAATTTAAAGCGTTTAAATGGTCTCCAACTTTATTAAAAGCATCTTCCCAAGAAATTGGTTGATAGTGTGTAGCGCCTTCAGCTAAATACATAGGTTCTGCCAACCTTCCTGATTTACCAATTTCAAAATCTGACCATTCAGATAGTTCATCAACTGCATGTTTTGCAAAAAAATTGGCTCCAATAGTGTTTTTCTGAGCTTCTTCTGCCATGGCTTTCATACCGTTTTCACAATATTCGCCTAAAGCTGAACGCTCATCGTCTGGATCTGGCCATGCACAACCAGGGCAATCAAATCCGCCTTTTTGATTTATTTTTGATGAAATTTTAAGAGCATCAGATAGTTTCATATATTTTGAAACCTGAGTTACTGCAGATATTAAAGCGCCAAAACCCACACTGTTTTTTGGTGGATTAGTTACTTTTAACTTTGTAAACTTTTCTGAAGTAGCTGCTCTATCTTTTGGTGTTTTGCTCATACCTTTTTTGATAGATGAATATTAAGTTGGCTAAATTACTGGTAGTTAAAATTGAAAAACTAAACTATTATAACTAATATATAAACTAAATTGTACAAAAGGTTGGTAAAAACAGTATTTTTTAAATATCGGCAATACAATCTGTTAAATTATCTTCTCTTTTTAAGCCAATTTTTTTTCTAATTCTATGCCTAGATATATGTACACTATTTATAGATATGTTTAACAGCGAAGCCATTTCTTTGCTATCAAATTTCAGCCGTATTAAAGCGCAATGTTTTTGTTCTGTTGGTGTTAAGTTAGGATATTTTTTTCTTAAAGCCTTATAAAAATTAGAATTCACTTCAGTAAACCTTACATTAAAACGTTCCCACATGTTTGTGTTTTCTTTAATAACATCATCTTTAGTTTTTTTATAAATTTCTGGAGCCTTCTCCTTTATAATTTTTAGTAAGTGATTTACTTTTTTGTCCTTTTCTATAAGCTGAAGTGCAGATACGGTAAGTTCTTTACGTTTATACTCTAAATTTATATTTAACTTTTCTTTTTCGTGTTGGGTTTTAATGGCTTCATTTTGTTTGGCGTATTGTAATTTTTTAACTTTGGCATTGTGGTAAAAACCAATTACTACCAATACTGCACAAAGTAAAACAAGCGCTATTACAACTAATAAACGCGATTGTATTAAGCTTTTTTTCTCAATTATATTTTGTTGTTTGGTTATAAAAGCTTCCTTGCTATCTATAGTTTCTTGATACTTGTTTCTTACCTCAAATAACTGGTTGTTACTTTTATTTCTAACACTAAAGAGACTGTCTGATATTTTAGTTGAGGCATTTAAATAATTAAACGCCTCATTTAAATATCCTTGTTTTTGTAATACTTCAGATGTTTTTTTTAATATGTCTGGTTTTAAATCTGTGTGCGCTTTTAAACTATCAATTTTTTGCAAGCTTAGTTTATAAAACTTTAAAGCTTCATTATTATTTTTCTTTTCAAAATATAAATCTCCCAAAAACGAATAAATAATTATAGTATAATTTTTCTCTTCTTTATAATTTTCAAAAATATGTTTTGATTGTAATAAGTAATCTTCAGCCTCGTTAACTTTATTTTGTTGTAATAACACATAACCTTTTTCGGCTAAAAAATAAGGGTTGCTTTTTTTAATTTGTAAAGTTGTTTTATGTATGTACAAACAAGAATCTAAATACACCAAACTGCTATCATATTGTTTTGCCTTTCTATATTGCACCGCCAAATTATAGTAAGCTTTTGTTAATTTCTTTGATTTTTCCCCACCTAAAACACTATCTTTTTTTGTATAGAATAACGCTAATTTTTTATAATGAATTGCCATTTTATCTCGCCCATAAATACCATACAGCACACCCAATTCATCATGAATATTAGCCAACTCTTTAAAATTTGCCGTTTGTTCAACTAACAACAAAGCATCCCATAAATGGCCATATGCAAAGGCATATAAACCTTTGTTTTTGTTTTCATCAGCTAATTTCAAATGATTTTTAATTTGAAATATAGTATCATTGTTTACAGCAATATTATTAATTTCAATGTTTTGGTATTCTTTATAAGAATTAACATTACTGCTAAATAACAACTTACTAACACAAACAAAAATTAAACAGGTTATTAAAAAATTCTTCATACTTAAAAATAACGTTTTTCACTAAACAATTAAATGTATAAAAAAAACATGATTGTATAGTTCATTTTAACACAACAAACAACACAGTAAAGTTATTGCTAAGTTGTTTTTTATCATGATTTAAAAACTTAAAACCTATTTTTACTTGCAATGAACCAACAGTGTAGTATTTAAATTTTAACTACAACATACAATTATCAACAACTAAACTATTTTATGATGAAAAAAACCTTATTAACATTACTATCTGTGTTCTTTTTAATGTTTTCTTGTGGAGACAGTAACGATGAATCTTCAAAAGAAGAAGTAACACAAATTACAGATGAAACAAAAGAAGAAGAAGAAGAAAGCAACACCAAAAATGAAACTTGCAAAATCACAAACAAAGAGGGCTTATTAATAATTGAAGCCGAAAGTTTTGATTTAAAAGGAAAATGGCGCATCGTTGAAGATGAAAAAGCCTCTGCAGGTAAGTACATTGAATATTATGGCGCTAATAGCTACCAAACTCAAAACTTAGATCATGAAATTACGGTAAAATTTACGGTAGATGCCCCAGCAACATACTTAGTTAGGTGGTACATGAGACAACCTGATGAAGCCGAAGGTGATAAATCTAACGACGTTTGGATTTATTTTCCAGGAAATATTGGGCTAGCTAGAATTAATGATGCCGATTATACTTTAGAACATTATGAAAAATTTGTAAGCCGTGGTAAAGGTGAATTCACCTATGGCGGTGCTTTAGATTTGCATAACCCTAAATCTAGCTCATGGATGCGTGCAAGATTTCCTGAAGCAGGTGAATACACTTTAAAAATTTGTGCCAGATCTGAGTTTTTTCAATTAGATAAACTAGTGCTTTCTTCAGGTATGCCAGATGACGATGCTAAAAATAAAAGCAAAAACATTACCGAAAATATAGTTTGTGAATAACAAATAATAACCATACTTAATAAACACATGACACACCAAGTTTTAAAAGTTGTACTTATTTTTATAATTACACCATATTTAGCATTTGCTCAAATACCCACATACAAAAACAATAGAATTGCTTGTAGTGCAGATGGTAACGCACAACCTGATTTAGAGTATACAGGACGTTATAATTACGCAGACCCCGATGATTGGGGTGCAACACCTGCCACTTTAGCTATACTTGCTAAAAAAAAATTACAAAACAAACTTGTGCATTACTCTTACAATAATTTTATGCCTTCACCACCTCATACAACAGTACGTAATTATATGAAAGAAGGGGTTGATGGTTCTGTAGAACGATGGCATTTTAATAAATCTGTATTTTTTGATGTTGGCACGCATAAAAAACAAGCTATAAATCATTTAAAAGATGAAATATTAAAATCTACTGAAAATGACCCATTGTTTTTTGTTAACATGGGACCTTCAGAATTTTTATATCAAACTGTAAAACAAGTTATTGATGAAGGTAAAGCAGATGTTCTTTCGTACGTTTACATTATTTCTCACAGTAATTATAACGATAATCATTTAAGAAGACCAGACCATCACACTATTGATGATGTTTTAAAGTTAAGTGAAAACCGTTTAAAATTTAAAAGAATTAAAGACCAAAACAATAAAAACAACCCCAACGAAGGATGGAGTTCACTGCATGATTGGAGTGTTTGGCATTGGTTAAGAGATAGCAAAAACCCCGATTTTGTATGGCTTTGGGAAAGTATGAAAAAGCATAAAGAATTTAGAGCAGATATTTCAGATGCAGGAATGGTTTACTATTTACTTACTGGAGATGCTGATGGTAACCCAAAAAAGTTCCAAGCATTTCTTGGTAAAGAAATTTAACAAATAAAAAAGCGAGTTAAATAATACTCGCTTTTTTTTATCTTTTTTATTATTGTTTAGCCTACAACCTTTTTAGCCTGTAAATTATTCATGTAAGGTTGCTTAGTTAAGCGTTGGCCCGTAGCTTTGTAAATAGCATTAGCAACAGCGCCGCCTACGGGTGGTAAAGTTGGTTCACCTAAACCAGTTGGAGCTATATTATTTTCAACAAAATGCACATCTACTTTAGGGGTTTGCCCCATTCTAATTAATTGATAACTATTAAAGTTATTAGATTGTGGAACACCGTTATCAAACACAAAATCTGAATACATAGCATGACCAATACCATCTAAAACACCACCTTTTATTTGATTTAAGGCACCTAACGGATTAACAACAATACCACAATCTACTGCGCAGGTTACTTTTTTTACATTAGGCACTCCGTTTTCCATTGTTATGTCGGCTACCTCAGCTACATGCGTATTGTGGCAATAATATACTGCCAAACCTTGGTAAACACCTTCAGCTGTGTTTCCCCAATTAGATTTTTCAACAGCTAACTTTAAAACACCTTGTAACCTGTCTGGATTATATTCTATTTTTGGGTCTGGATTGTTTTTTACATTATCTAGTAAATCCATATGTAATTGTACCCTATCTATGCCTATTTCTTCAGCTAATTCATCAAAAAAACTCTGTTCTGCACTCGCCAAAAAATTAGTATATGGCGCTCTCCAAGCACCGGTTGTTATATTACTTTTATAGTTTGCCGTATCAACTTGATAATTTTCTATGGCTGCTGCTGGAAAAAAGTTTGGTATTAACCCGTACATATTACCGTTAATACACGCCTCTTTTAAATGATAACCTGTTACTTTGCCGTTTTTTATAGAAGCTGCAATTTTATATTTAGTTGAAGGACGATACACACCCGTTGTCATATCATCTTCTCTAGAAGATACCATTTTAATTGGTTTCTTAATTTTATCTGAAATTTCGGCTGCTTCATACACAAAATCGCCATATAGCCTTCTTCCAAAACCACCACCCATTCTAGTCATTTCAACAGTAATATCTTCTATATTTCTGCCTAATAAAGCCGCTACTGTTTTGGCAGCATCTTCTGGTGTTTGTACTGGGCCAACTAAACGTACTTTTTCATCATTAACATCGGCAAAAAAGTTCATAGGCTCTAATGTGTTGTGTGGTAAAAAGGGCGCTTCATAAGTACGCTCTAAAACCTTATCTGCTTGTGCAAATGCTTTTTTAACATCGCCATCTTTTCTGCGTGTATTAAATTTAGAACCTTCTAAAATTTCATTTAATTTTTTATTGTGAAACTCAGAACTTTCTAAGGCAGAATCTTCTTTCCAAGTTGCTTTTATGGCCTTTTTACCTTTAAAAGCATCCCAGGTTGTTTTGGCAAGTACAACCACTTTTTTACTTTTACTAAGTTGGGCAGTCCAGTTTGGTTTATCTCCTTCTAAATATGCTTTTGCTTTATCACCAATAGTAATTACATCAACAACACCGGGTATTTTTTTAGCTTCGGAAGCATCAAAAGTATCTAAAATTTGACCAAAAGCAGGCGGACGTAATACAGATGCATACAACATGCCTTCTTCTTTATAATCTAAACCAAAAAGTGGTTTACCTGTTATAATTTCATCTATATCAACATTTGCAATACCTTGGCCAATAATGGTAAAATCTTTAGGCTCTTTTAGGGTTACATTTTCAGGAACTTCAAGTTTTGCTGCTTCTAAAACCACATCGCCATAACCTAAAGTTTCGCCTTTTGCATTTGTAATAACACCTTGTTTTGCTTTGCATTCTGAAGCATTTACGCCCCACTTTGCTGCTGCAGCATTTACCAACATTTGTTTTGCTGTAGCACCAGTTTGCCTTAACGGTTCCCAAGCCAAACGTAATGATTGGCTACCACCTGCCAATTGGCGTGTGTAATTTTCGGTATCTAAAGGTGCTTGTACCACATATACATCATCCCAAAGCACGTCTAATTCTTCTGCAATAAGCATTGGCATTGAGGTTTTTACACCTTGGCCAATTTCGGGGTTGGGTGCAAAAATAGTTACTTTGCCTTCGGGTGAAATTTTTATAAAAGCATTAAAATCGTTGTAATTTAGCGTACTTAAATCTACTGGCATTTTAACGTCTTGCTTACATGCATTAAACAAGTTAAAACCAATTAACATACCGCCACTGGCTAAAGCAGAGGTTTTTAAGAATGATCTTCTGCTGAAATTTATTTTATTTGAAGGTTCCATGTTTTCTTTTTTTTGGTTGAAATTAACTCATTTTTTCGGCAGCCACTTTTACTGCTTCTTCAATGCTATTGTATGATGCACAACGGCAAATATTACCATGCATAGCGTTTCTAATTTCAGTTTCTGAAGGATTGGGGTTTTGTTGTAAAAAAGCAGAAGCCGTCATTATTTGTCCTGCTTGACAATAGCCACATTGGGGTACATCAATAGCTTTCCAAGCTTCTTGCACCGGATGAGTGCCATTTTCTGAAAGGCCTTCAATAGTTGTAATATTCATTTCTTCGGCTTGAGATACTTGTATTAAGCAACTTCTCATTACATTACCATCTACATGCACACTACAAGCACCACACTGCCCTATTCCGCAGCCAAATTTAGTACCTACAAGGTTTAAATGATCTCTTAACACCCAAAGTAAAGGTGTGTCCATATCTGCATTTACAGTATGGTTTTTGTTGTTAATTTTTAAGTTAAATGTTGGCATAGTTAATATTTTGGTATTAAATTACTAAAAATGTAATTACAAAAACACCAAACCTATAATTTTAACAAGCACTTAACGTAGCCAAAATTACCTGTAGCAACCACTATTTTAGCTTTAACTAATTTTTATTTACTTATATAACGTTTAATATTTTACCTACTTTTGAAAAAGCTGCAATGGCCTTATCTAATTGTGTCTTATTATGTGCAGCAGATAATTGCACTCTAATTCTAGCTTTGCCTTTTGGTACAACAGGATAGAAGAAACCTATAACATAAATACCTTCTTCTAATAATTTTGAAGCAAATTCTTGAGCCAAAGTTGCTTCATATAACATAACGGGTACTATTGGATGATCACCAGGAACAATATCAAAACCAGCATTGGTCATTTCTGTTCTAAAATACTTTGTATTTTCCTCTAATGTATCTCTTAAATGCGTTGATGCGCTTAAAATATCTAACACTTTAATAGAAGCACCAACAATGGACGGCGCTACAGTATTTGAAAATAAATAAGGCCTAGAGCGTTGCCTTAATAAATCAACAATTTCTTTTCTTGCTGCCGTAAATCCGCCCGAAGCACCACCCAGCGCTTTACCGTAGGTACCCGTAATAATATCAACCCTACCCATTACGTTTCTGTACTCATGTGTACCACGGCCTGTTTTTCCTAAAAAACCAGTAGAATGACACTCGTCAACCATAACCATAGCACCGTATTTATCGGCTAAATCACAAATTTTATCTAATTGAGCTATGGTACCGTCCATTGAGAAAGAACCATCTGTTACAATCAATTTTCTTCTGGCATCTTTAGCTTCAATTAACTTAGCCTCTAAAGCGTTCATATCATTATGACTGTATCTAAATCTTTGCGCTTTACACAAACGAATACCATCAATAATAGATGCGTGGTTTAAAGCATCAGAAATGATAGCATCTTCCGCAGTTAAAATAGGCTCAAAAACACCTCCGTTAGCATCAAAAGCAGCAGCATATAAAATACAATCTTCCATACCTAAGAAGGCAGCAGTTTTACGCTCTAATTCTTTGTGAATATCTTGAGTCCCACAAATAAAACGCACTGAAGATAAACCGTACCCATGACTATCAATAGCTTCTTTTCCTGCTGCAATTACTTCTGGGTGTGATGATAACCCTAAATAATTATTAGCACAAAAATTTAAAACTTCAGAAGATTTAGTTGTTGAAATTTGTGAACCTTGAGGTGTTGTAATTACACGCTCATTTTTATACAAACCTGCTGTTTTTATAGCATTTATTTCTTCTTGTAATTGTGCTTTAATATTTGTGTACATAATGTGTGTTTTTATGGTGTTTAAACGGCTTGTTTATAGTGTTCTTTAAGTTTTTCTAACATAATATCTGTTAAAGCTTTTAGGTTAAATTGTGGTTGCCAACCCCAATCTTTTTTAGCTTCAGAGTCATCAATACTTTCTGGCCAACTATTAGCAATATTTTGTCTGAAATCTGGGTTATAATTAATACTAAAATTAGTTATTCTTTCTTTAATAACCGTAGCGATTTGCTTGGGCGTAAAACTTACACCTGCAATGTTATATGATGTACGTGTTTTTATTTTATGTGAAGGAGCTTCCATCAATTCAATAGTAGCTCTAATGGCATCATCAATGAACATCATTGGCAACGCCGTATCTGCTTCTAAAAAACATGAAAACGGTTGCCCAATAACGGCTTTATGAAAAATATCAACCGCATAATCTGTTGTGCCGCCACCGGGTAAAGATTGGTAACCAATAATACCCGGATAACGCAATGAGCGTACATCTAAATTATATTTATTATAATAATACTGTGCCCAATTTTCGCCAGCAACTTTACTAATGCCGTAAACCGTTTCTGGGTATAAAACGGCATTATTTGGTGTGAGCCTTTTGGATGCATTACTACCAAAAACAGCTATTGAACTTGGGTAAAAAACTTTTTTAACGTTATTTAATCTTGAAACCTCTAAAACGTTTAATAACGTTTTAGTGTTAATATCCCAGCTTAAAAGTGGGTTTTGCTCACCTTTTGCAGATAAAATAGCTGCTAAGTGATAAATTTGAGATACTTTATATTTTTTTACAATAGCCTGCAAAACATCTATGTTTGTAGCATCAACCACTTCAAACAAACCTGTATTGATTTCTTTTTTAGAAACATCGGTAGCTAACACATTATCATTGCCATACTTTTCTATTAAGGCTTCTGTAAGTACAGTTCCTAATTGTCCGTTTGCACCAATAATCAAAATCATTTCATTCAGCTTTTATTATCAACAAAATTAATATATGCAATTTATAAAACCGAATATCAACTATAATTAAGTAATTTTTACTTCATATTAATTATTTTAAAATTATTATTACTTTTGAAATACTATTTTTTATTTAGTAAAACACAAATTTTATTGTCAAATGATGGAACATTTAGATGAAACCGACTTAACCATTTTAAGAATTTTACAACAAGATTCTAAAAAAACAGCTAAAGAAATAGCTAAAAAACTAAACTTAACAACCTCGCCAGTTTATGAACGCATTAGACGCTTAGAAAACCAAGGTTTTATAAAAAAGTATGTAGCCATTTTAGATAAAAAACTTATTAAACGTCCTGTAACAACCATTTGCCAAGTTTCAATGCGCTATCATAGCAAAGAGTTTATTGAACATTTTGAGGCTCAAGTTCAAAATTTAGAAGAAGTACAAGAATGCTACCACATGGCAGGACAGGTAGATTTTATTTTAAAAATTAATACCCGTGATTTAGAAGATTACCACAACTTTGTAAAATATAAACTATCTAAAATTGATAATATTGGCGTGCTAAACAGCACCTTTGTTCTAAAAGATATTAAGCACTCTTCGGCATTTTATATTTAAGTGTACTGTTTTAAAAACTCTAAAGCTCTGCGCTCATTATAATACACATTATTTTTATCAATAAATGCAACATGACCACCATGGTTAGGCATTTCTAAAAAAATAAATTCTGAAGATTTGGCTTCTTTAACGGGGTAACATTCAGCTGATAAAAACGAATCGTTTAAAGCGTTTATGATTAGTGTAGGAACTTTAATATTAGGTATAAATTGCAAACTGCTGCATTTTGCGTAGTAATCTTCGGCATTAATAAAACCATGAGCTTTGGCAGTGTAAACATTATCAAAATCTTTTAAGGTTTTAATGTTGTTAAAATCTTGAATAGACAACTCTTCTGGAAATGTTTGTAGTTTTAATTTTAAACGTTCTTTTAAATGTTTTAAAAACCTAATAGCGTAGGCTTTATTTTTTAGTTTGTGAAGTTCTGCACTAGAGCCACTTAAAAAACATGGCACCGAAGCTGTAACTGCGCCTTTTATTTCTGGCACTGTCAATTGTTCTCCTAAATATTTTAATATAATATTAGCGCCCAAACTTATTCCTTTTAAATAAATATGGCTGTAATTATATTTTGAAATTACATGTTTAACAACAGCATGTAAATCTTCGGTTGCGCCCGAATGATAACTTCTGTAAAGTTTATTATCCTCGCCACTACACCCTCTAAAATTAACACAAACGGCATCAAAATTATTAGAGTTAAAAAGTTTAGCTGTACCAAGCATATAAGGCCTTTGGGCATCGCCCTCTAAACCGTGTAAAATAATAATGAGTTTATTAGTTTTTTCTTCGGAAAAGCTCCAATCTAAATCTAAAAAATCACCATCTGATAAATTAATACGTTCGCGTTTTTGTATAACACCATTTACACGCCTTACCAAACCAGAATACACTGTTGAAATAAACCCATTTTTAAACAAAAATGGCGCTTTGTAAGTAGAATTAATTACTGGCATTTATTCAGAAAATAATGAAGTAAACTTAAACATATTGCCATTAAAAAGGCCTTTATCACTTAATTTTAACGATGGAATTACCAACAAGGCCATAAACGACAAGGTCATGTAAGGTGCATGCAGTTTACTACCCATTTTTTTTGCCATAGCGTCAATATTTTGATAGGATTTGGCTACATTTTCAACTGGTTTATTACTAATTATGCCGGCAATTGGTAGTGGTAAAATATTTTCTTGTGAAGATGATACAGCACAAATGCCGCCTTTATTTTCAATAATTAAGTTTACTGCTTTACAAATAGCCTCATCTGTTGTGCCAACAGCAATAATGTTATGCGAATCATGCCCCACCGATGATGCTATTGCGCCAGTTTTTAAACCAAAGTTTTTAATAAAGGCAATGGCTGGTGCTTGGTTTTGATATCGGTTTACTACCGTCATTTTTAAAATATCTTTATCGGTATTCGATTCTAAAAACCCGTTTTTTATGGTAGCTTCTTCAATAAGCTCGTTTGTTACTAATTGCCCTTCTAAAGCTTCAATAACTCTAATGTTTTTTGATGATGCTTCAACTTTAAAATCGGTTGTATTTTTAGGTTTACAATTAAAATTATTAATGGTATTAAACGCTACCGAAGCTATTTTAGACACACCATTATCAAACACCAATTCTCCGTTTATATAGGTTTGTAATGTTTTAAAATGCACTAAATCTTCAACCACAATAAAATCTGCTAAATCACCCTCTTGTAATAAACCAACCTCTAAACCGTAATGTTTTACAGGATTAACACAAGCGGCTTGTAACACCTTAAAAACATCTATACTTTTAGCAACGGCTCTAGCACATAACTGGTTAATGTGGCCTAACATTAAATCGTCTGGATGTTTATCATCACTACAAAACATAATATTTTCAAAATGTTCTGGTAATAAATCTATTAAGGCTTCAAAATTTTTTGCTGCACTACCCTCACGAATTAGTAATTTCATGCCTTTTTGAAGTTTCTCTAAGCCTTCTTCAAACGTAAAACATTCATGATCTGTTGTTATACCCGCTGCTATGTATGCGTTTAAATCTGTACCTGTAACACCAGGTGCATGCCCATCAATAGGTTTGTTGTATTGTTTTGCTAAGCGTAGTTTTTCATGTACTTCATTGTCATTATAAATTACGCCTGGGTAATTCATCATTTCTGTGAGATATTTTATATCAGGATTTTGAAGCAATTGTTCAATATCATCAGAATTTATAATAGCTCCGGCAGTTTCAAAAGCAGTAGCAGGCACGCAAGATGGGGCACCAAAATTAAATTTAAGCGGTACCTTTTTACCGTTTTCAATCATAAAATTAACACCTTCTAATCCGCACACATTTGCAATTTCATGCGGATCTGAAACGGTGGCAACTGTACCATGTTTTACTGCTATTTTAGCAAATTCACTTGGCACAAGCATTGAACTTTCAATATGAATATGTGCATCTATAAACCCAGGTATAATGTAGTTTTCTACATGATGTTCTATTGGTGTTATTGCTATAATTTTATTTTTTTCAACCGTAATTTCACCTTTAAAAATACGTTTGTTTTTAACATCTACTATGTTGCCTTGTAATTTCAAATTTTATCTGTTTTTTGTAAAATCAACACCTGAAATAATATAAGCTACTTTAATTCTATTTTTAGAATTTCATTAGTTTCATTTGTAACTCTAAAACGGTTATCTGCTCTTCGATTTATAATCCAAACAATGTCTTCGCCTGAGCACAGTAGCAGTGAGCTTTCTTTATCTAAAAGTGATAATTTTTCGTCTTTAAAGTATTTGCTAACACGTTTTTTACCTACCATTCCGAAAGGAAAAAACACATCGCCAACTTCCCATTTTCTAATAGTTAAAGGTAGTTTTAAAAGTGCTTTATCTACAAAAATTGTATTGGCTTCGTTGTGTGCTATGGCATCAACTTGCGTAAATGTTATATTACCAAAAGGGGTTTCAATTACTTCAGAAAATGAATTTATGGTAATGTTTTTTATGGCGTTGGTTTCTATGTGACTTAATAATAAAGTTTCGCCATGTTTTATAAGCCTATGCGTGTTACTTAAAACGTATTTGCCTGATTGAGCGTCTAGTAAATTAACCACATCATTCCACTCTGTAAATCCGTATTCTTTTAACGTTTCAAACAAATAAGCTTTGGGGTTGTTATGCTTTTTAAATGCCGAAATATTAAATACTATTTTGTTATCTTCAATGGTATTTATGGCTTCAGCAAAAAAGAGTTCCATATAATCTTCAACAATATCGGCTGTATCGCTTAAATTACTAATGGTGCCTTGGTAGCTTTGTAATAAGCTTGGGTTTATTTCTTTTAAAATAGGAATAATTTCGTGGCGTAACTTGTTTCTTAAATATTTTGTTGAAGCATTACTGCTATCAACCCGCCATTCTAAACTATTACTTTTAGCATAATCTATTACGTTTTCTCGAGAAAAAGGCAGTAGCGGACGCACAAATTTGTTGTTCACTTCGGGTATGCCCGTTAAACCATCTAAACCTGTGCCTCTTGAAAAATTTATAAGAAATGTTTCTAAATTATCATCGGCATGGTGTGCTGTTAAAATATAATCGAACTCTAATTGTTGGGCTAATTCATCAAACCAGAAATAGCGCAGTTCGCGCGCAGCCATTTGAATGGATACTTTATTTAAAACTGAATAGCCTTCGGTATCAAAACTTTCAGTAAAAGCTTCAATATCTAGTTTATTAGCCAGTTCAATTACAAATTGTTCATCGGCATCACTTTCATTTCCTCGTAAATTAAAATTGCAATGTGCTAATGAAACATCTAAGCCCAAATTATAACATAAGTGTACCAAAACAACACTGTCTACACCACCAGAAATGGCTATTAACAGTCTACTTTCTTTTAAAAATGGCAGGTTTTGAGTTATATGTTGTTGTAGTTTTTCTAACATACTCAAATTTAGTTTTTATTTTAACGTTGGCAAGTGGTAGTGTTTAAAATTAATTTTTAAATACAATTACTTTTATAACTATAACCGCTTGAAAGAACTGTTAAATTCTATCCCTCAAGCACTTCGCGCATGGCTTTGGCTTTTACCAAACATTCTTCGTATTCTTTAAACGGATCGCTTTTTGCTGTAATGGCGCCACCAACAGAATAAGATACGTATTTTTTTGTGGCGTTGTATAAAATACTTCTAATAACTACGTTAAAATCGAAATCATTATTGGGTGTAAAATAACCAATGGCGCCAGAATATAAACCGCGTTTGGTTTCTTCAAGAGTTTCAATAATTTTCATGGCCGAAATTTTTGGTGCGCCCGTCATGCTTCCCATTGGGAATGTTGTTTGTATAATATCAACAGGATGTGTGGTAGTTTCTACCTGCGATGTTACGGTAGAAATCATTTGATGCACCTGTTCAAAAGTATATATTTTACATAATTCTTTTACTTTAACACTACCCTTTTTTGCGGTTTTTGAAAGATCATTTCGTACCAAATCTACAATCATAATATTTTCACTACGCTCTTTTTCATCATTACTCAAATTGGTTTTTAGCGTATTATCTTCTCGCTTGTTTTTTGAGCGTTTTGCGGTACCTTTTATAGGTTGCGAAATAACAGTAGTTCCTTCTTTTTTTATATAACGCTCGGGTGATGCACTCAATACATATTTATTGTGAAATTTAACAAACGTAGCAAATGGCGGACTACTAATTGCATTGAGCTTGCAGTATGTTTCTAAAGGATTAATTGTTGTGTTTTCAGCATAAAATTCTTGACAAAAATTAGCCTCATAAATACTGCCATGTTTTATATGTTTTAGCATTTTTGAAACCTTCTTAAAATAAGCATCTTTATGAATACGCAGTTTAATTTTTACTTGATTATCCTTTTTTTCATGCTTTTCAACTTGTTTAAATTCGTCATTTTCAAAACTACCAATAGCTTTTAAATCTTGTTTAATATCATGTTTTAGGTAATTTAAGTATTTAATTTCAACGGTTTCACCTTTAAATAAAAAAAGTTTTTTAGGTTGAAAAAAATACAAATCTGGAAACTGTAAGCCATCAAAATTATTTGATGTTAGCGCTTCAATACCGTTTTTTAAATCGTATGTTAAATAGCCAAAAACCCAGTCGTTTACTTCAGTCTGGTAAGCTTTAAGCTTACTAAAAGCATTTTTGTAATTAGTTTGAATACTTGACGAAGCATTAACCGCCAAAACCGCATCAAAACTGCTATGAGTTTGTTTGTAATTGTTTGAATCTAACCAAATAACTTCATTAAATTGTTGTGCCCAAAGCAATACTTGCTTTTTAAAAGCCAAAACATTTTGCGGTTTGTAAATTTGTGTAGTTCTCAACAAAAAAATTTATGTGCAAATTTAGTGAGTTTACTTAAAAAATTAAGAGTTTTGTGTAATACTTTAAAAACGTTTTATTATGTATCATTTAAAGAACAATTGTCTTGAAATTTCAGTAAAACAAAAGGGCGCCGAGTTATGCAGTATTAAATCTACCAAAAACAACACCCAATTTATGTGGCAAGCCAACCCAAATATTTGGGGAAGCCACGCACCAAACCTATTCCCTATTATTGGTGTTTTAAAAGATGGTGCTTTTATTTTTGAAGACGAAAAATATAACTTAACAAAGCACGGATTTATTAGAAACAATAGTGATATTACATGTATTAAAAGCAGTAAAAAAAGTTTAACTTTTGGTTTTTTGTATAACAATGCGTTGCTTAAAACATACCCATTTAAATTTAATTTCAATATATCTTTTATTTTAAATGATAATATTATTGAAGTAGAACATACGGTAAAAAATATTGATGATAAAACACTTTATTTTTCACTTGGTGGGCACCCTGCATTTAATTGTCCGGTTTTTGAAAACGAAACTTATAACGATTACAGCTTAGAGTTTGAGCATACCGAAAACTCAAAATCTTACCTTTTAAATACTGAAAACAGTTTAATGACTAATAATACCAAAATGGTATTAAACAATTCAAAAACGCTGCCGCTAACTCACAATTTATTTGCTGAAGATGCGCTAGTTTTTAAAGATTTAAAATCTAAAAAAGTAACACTAAAAAGTTCTAAAAATGGGGATGTTTTAACTGTAAACTATAACAATTTTGATTATTTAGGCATTTGGGCAAAAACCAATGGTAATTTTATATGCATTGAGCCTTGGCTTGGTGTTGGTGATAATGAAACCACCAACCAACAATTAACTGAAAAGGAAGGCATCATTCCTTTAGAAGTCAACAAAACCTTTACAGCATCATATTTCATTGAAATAAACAAAAAGCATTTATAATACCTATCTTTGTTGCCTAAAACAACAAACCGTGACGTTTCAAGATTTAAATTTAAACACACCTTTATTTAATGCCTTAAATGATTTAGGCTTTACAACACCAACGCCCATTCAAGCCAAAGCTTTTAACGTAGTAAGCTCAGGTAGAGATGTGGTTGGTATTGCGCAAACGGGTACCGGTAAAACGTTTGCTTATATGTTACCTATTTTGAAAAATTTAAAGTTTTCAAAACAAGAAAATCCTAGAGTTTTAATTTTAGTACCAACAAGAGAATTAGTGGTACAGGTTGTTGAAGAAATTGAAAAGCTTTCAAAATACATTAACAATAGGGTTTTAGGTGTATATGGCGGCACAAATATTAACACACAAAAACAAGCTATTGCACAAGGTTTAGATATTTTAGTAGCCACTCCCGGTAGGTTGTATGATTTAGCTTTAAGCCGTGTATTACAACTAAAGTCTATTCAAAAATTAGTTATTGACGAGGTTGATGTTATGCTAGATTTAGGGTTTAGGCATCAACTCATAAATATTTTTGATTTACTGCCTGAACGCCGACAAAACATCATGTTTTCTGCAACCATGACACAAGATGTTGATGAACTTATAACTGATTTTTTTAGAAACCCAGAACGTATTTCTATAGCCGTTTCTGGTACACCTTTAGAAAATATTTCACAAAATAAATACAAGGTACCAAACTTTTACACCAAAGTGAATTTATTAATTCACCTTTTAAATGATACTGAAACATTTAATAAAGTTTTAATTTTTGTGGCTTATAAACGAATGGCAGATCGTTTATTTGAAAAATTAGATGAACATTTTAAAGAAGAATTATGTGTAATTCATTCTAATAAAACCCAAAACTACAGATTACGAAGTATAGAACAGTTTAAAGAAGGACACAATAGAATTTTAATAGCTACCGATGTTATGGCGCGCGGGTTAGATATTGATAACGTATCACATGTAATAAATTTTGATACTCCAGACTATCCTGAAAATTACATGCACCGCATTGGAAGAACTGGTAGAGCCGAACGCAAAGGAACAGCATTAGTGTTTTCTACGGAAAAAGAACAAGATGCTATTGAAAACATTGAGGCTTTAATGAACATGAAAATTCCTCTGGTTGAAATTCCTGAAATGGTTGAAATTTCTACAGAATTAATTGAAGAAGAACGCCCACAAATACGAGAACGCAATAACCCAACTAAAAAAACCGATGAAGATGCTCCTGGACCTGCGTTTCATGAAAAAAAAGACAAAAACAGAAAAGAAAACTTAGGCGGCAAATACCGACGAGAAATTGCTAAAAAATATAAAAAACCTAAAACACGCGGCGATAAAAATGCTAATCGAAGAAAAAAGCGTTAAAAAACCCATTTAATATTTCATTATGACATTAAAACTATTTACATCCTTTGCTTTATTAGTTTGCTTAAACACTAACATATACGCTACACATGAACCAAAATGGGGTGCTAAAGGCCACAGGGTTGTTGGTGAAATTGCAAGTAAATATTTAAAGCATAAAACTAAAAAAGCCATAAAGAAATTATTAAATAGAGAATCTTTAGCCTTCACATCAACATTTGCCGATGAAATTAAATCTGACCGCAGATATGATGCATTTTACACCTGGCATTACATTAACATGCCAATGGATGCCGATTATGATGCTACTAAACGTAACCCTAAAGGCGATTTAGTTAGCGGTATTGAGCAATGCATTTCTGTTATTAAAAATAAAACTTCAAGTAATGAAGACAAGGCATTTTATTTAAAATTACTCATACATTTAGTAGGAGATTTACACCAACCAATGCACGTTGGTTTAGCCGAAGATAAAGGTGGAAACGATTTTAAAGTGCAATGGTTTTATGAAGACTCTAATCTACATAAAGTTTGGGACACCGAAATGATTGAACATTATGGCATGAGTTATTCTGAACTGGCTGACAATGCTAGTTACCTACCAAAAGAAACCATTAAAAACATACAAAAAGGCACAATTATAGATTGGGTTAACCAAACACATAAACTCACAAGAGAGATTTACGATAACGTATCGCCAAATGCCAATTTAAAATATAGTTATTCGTATAAAAACTTTAGCACCGTAAGATCACAATTACAAATTGCAGGTATAAGGTTAGCTAAAATTTTAAATGATTTGTTTTAAACAACATACAATATTAAATTTCATATAAGGTATACTTATTTTTAAGCATATTTTTTAAGCCATCAACACCATTTAATTATTTTGTAATGAGAAAGCTTTTATTGTTATTTTTTATTTTAATTATCACAAACCTAAACGCTCAAAAAAAAGAAATTCTTCTTGTTGCAACAATGCATGAAGTTCCAAAATTGTTAAAAAACAGTTACAAACCTCTTTTTAAAAAAACATTAGAATATAAGCCCGATGCAATTTTTGTTGAAAATGCAATGCCTGATGATTCCTTAAGTTGGGCATATTTAAAAAATGGTTACAGTAAAAGTTTAAAAGATTTTTACAAGTATTCGCAAAAAGTAAAACAAACATTTAATTTTAACAAAGACTCTTTGCATTATTGGCTTACAATAGATTTTGACAAATTAACCACTGAAAATTATAAAAACATATTACTATCATTTGCTCACCAATGCGACTATGCTAACTATTTTTATTATCAGTATCTTCAAAAATATTATCCTGAGGGACACAAAAAATCTAAAAGAAATGAAGATTACGAACTATCTAGGAAATTAGCCTTAAAATTACATCATAAAAAAATATACAGCGCCGATGACCAACAAACCAACGGTGAATTCCATAAACATTGGTATGCCTGTGATAAAGAAATGGCTAATTCTAAATTTGAAAAACGAGAAAAAAAACTAAGCAAAAAAATATTTTTCAGAGAAATATTTCCTTCTATAGTTGGTAGATATGGAATTATAAACAATAAAATGAAACACTTAAAATTACTTGATAGTTTAAGTGGACTAAAGTTTTCAAATCAAAAAAACACAAACTGTGTAAAAGCTGTAGACTATTTCAACCAAAGAAACAGTCGTTTTGCTATGAATCTGGGTAATCAAATAAAAAATAATGGTTTTGAAAAAAATGTTTTATTTGTTGGAGCTTCTCATATTGTTGGTTTAAAAGAAGTATTAAACCTTCAATTTCCAGATATTAAAGTCGTTCTCTTTGATGAATTGTAACTGTAGTTTTTTGTTGTTATCATTTTATTTAAAAACACCATGCTTTTCTTTTGCAAGTTTTGGCGCCCAAATTTTAACATCGTCAAATTTGCCAACATCATCAAAAGAACCTAAACCAATATAACCCTTTTTAAAATGAGTGTCTGTGGCACGCATTATGGGCGTTTCAATATTATCAAAATAAATTTCAATTAACCCTTCTTTTACTTTTCTAACTACTCTAACAGTGTGCCATGAATTTTCTTTTCCCCAATTTGTTCCATTGGTTCTTTGTTTAGCAATACTTATGCGTGGGGCATCATTCACAATAAAAATACTATTTGCATGTTTATCTGCTTTTGATGCTATATGTGTGTAATAAAAATTTGATGCATCATTAAAGCCAAAAATTAAACATAAATCTCTGTGCGGATATTCACGTCCATTTTGATTCATTTTCACTTCTAAAATAAAATCTTCAAAATGAATTGTTTTAAGCAAAGCTATGTTAAATGGTGAACGAACTGTTGGCTGATAATTACTTTGATTAAAAAGTTCTAAAACACTATTATTATTTTCTTTTGAAACACGCCAAACCTCAGCATCAGTCATTTCAAAATCATGTATTGCCTGGGGTTGTTCAAAATCTTGAACATATACTAGTTTGTAATTTGAAGGTATTGTAGCTTGGGTATTTGCTGTAAAACAAACTAATAAAACTAAAATTATGGATGTTATAAACTTCATTTAAACAATTTTATAGTTTATGAAATTACTGTTTTATATGAAGAAATAAAAAAATCCCCTTCTAAATTAATAGAAAGGGAATTATAGAGAGTCTTTCAAATTACAAAAAGTAACCAACCAAATTTTAACCCTAACTTAAAGCTATTTTTGCACTTTTACTTGACTCTCTGTAATATCTTTTATTGGTATAATTAATTTACCTTCGGGTGTTTTTAAGGTAATACACATATTGTCTATAGCTTCAACTTCACCTTTAATGTCTTTAAATTCAATTATTTGACCAACTTCGTATGTTTTACGGGCGTAGAATGTTTTTAATAAATCGCCAACTACTTTTTGTGCACCTAAACCAAACGCTAAAGCAAAAGCAAATAATAATGCGCCTAGTATTAATGTTAAGTTACTTGTTATAATTTCAGTATCTACACCTGCTTGGTTTAAGGCTGTTATTGATGTAAAAATTAAAATGATAAAAAATACTATTTGACTTAGCATTTTACCACCAGACAAATCCATAGATTCAAAAAATGATTTTAATGCTTTTTTTATGGTATTTGCTAAAATTAAACCTATGGTAAAAATTACAACAGCAGCAAATAATTGAGGTAAATAGGCTAATAAATCACTTATTTGTTGTGATATCATGGTAAGGTTTAAAATATCAGACACCATGATTATGAGCATGATATACATTACCCATTTTACAAAATTTGATACTATTTTTACAGTGTTGAAGTTCAATTTCTTGCCTTCAACTATTTCAATTTCATTTAATTTATCATCAAGCTTATCTGCTTTGGCTAATTTTAATGCTTTTTTAATGAGTTTAACTACAAATTTTGTGACAATTAAACCTACTATTAATATTATTAATGCTCCAATAATACTTGGAAACATTTTAGTTATTTCTAACCACATAGCTCTTAAAGATTCCATGGCTATGTTTTTGTATTCTGTTACTTTGTTCATGCTATTAAATTAAGTTAAGGTTATTTTTTGGTGTTTTTATCTCTTTGATTAATAACAGACTCTATAATATCGCCAATATTATATGAGAATAGAGCAGCTAATTCCATTAACAATTTTGCCATGGCAATATCATTCATAACCTTCCCTTTAAGTTCCGTTGGAACTTCTTTTAGGGGTGTATTTACGTATTTAAATGGATTATCCATTGTACAATTCGTTATAAACGGTTATTAACTTATCTTTTGCTCGTTTAATTCTCATTTTAACGGCACTCTCACCAATACCTAAGGCACTTACTAAATCTTTTATAGAAAGGCCATCTTGGTATTTAAGTAGCAATATCATTTTTTCATCGGGTGAAATTTCTTCTAAAGCTACTTTTAATTGCTCAACTTTCATATTTACAAAACTGTTATCATCTTCTTCATCTTCTGATACATTTTCAATATCAGCGTAATCAACAGCTTGTTTTTCAAACTTTTTAGCTGTATTTCTGGTTACAAAATTAACACAATGATTATATGTGAAGGCATACAACCATGTTGAAAATTTTGAGGTTCCTTTAAAGCTAGCTAATTTAACAAAGAGTTTTAAAAACACATCTTGCGTTAAATCTTTAGCTTCATCTGCATCTTTTGCAAACCCAAAACATTTATTGTACACCAGGTGTGAATACCTGTCGTACAGTATTTCAAAAAGCAACGTGTCATTGTTTTTCACAATTGCTTTTACCAAATCCTCATCGGATAGCTTATTAATGTTTTTTAGGGTTTTCAAAATTTAGCCTACAGCTATTTGGTTTGTTATGAGTTAAGACACTTGTTTTTATTATAGGTCACTTATTATTAATAATATTTCTGTTATTTTTTATTTTCATGTGATTTACAGGCAATTAAACTTCTTTTTTTTCTCCAAATATTTTTTTTCTGAAACCACTAAAAAGCGCTACTGCCCCAATGGCTATAAATTTCCAAAATTTTAAAATAATGGCAAAAAAGCCTGCTTTTGCTAATATTTTACCGGCAATTAAACCGCCAATACCGTATGCTGCAACTTGGTCTATATCTGGATTAAAATCTGAATAACGATTTCCTGGAGTAAACTCAACACTTTTAATAATTTTATCTCTATCTGAATTAAAATTGTTAAGCATTGAAATATCGCCAATGGCATTTAAATTAAGGTATCCTTTACGGCCTAAAACACGAATATTGTAATTTAATGTGTTTACATCGGCATCATCAAACTTAAGTTCTTTAGCCCAGTGTAATTTTTTGTTTTCTTGATCATAATACGGTGCTGATGCCCAACCAACAAGCTGTACAGTTGGGTAACCAAGTTCTTTGCGCTCGTTGTTAGTGGCATTTGTATCTTCCTGCATTTCTTCAAGTAAATCATCATAGTCTAAATCTTCAGCATCTTCATCATCAATGTAACCTTCTTCGGCATAATCAATTTCAACACAAAATGTAAAATGATCGTGCATAGGTGTCATATCTTCAGGGAATAATAACCCCATAGATTTGCTTGGTGGGTTTCCCCATAAATCGGTTAAAACGCGCTGACTTTGTTGGCTATCTAAAAATTTAAAGCCTTGTGGCACATGTAAGGTAGCTAAACCTTCGCCTAATTCAATAGTACCTGTTTGATAAGTAAATGATTTGTTTATACTATCTAAAACAAAGGCGTAACGAGCTTCTTGCAATGCTAAAGAATCTACTGCTTCTTGTGAAAAAGCGCATAAACTTGTAATAAATAATACTGAAAATAACAGTTTTTTCATGTTGTTGAGTTGAAAATGGTTAGTATTAAAGTTTTATAAAAAACCTCTTATTCAAACCTACGAATTTTCTTCACAAAAAAGAACTGTTGCCATATTTACTTAATAAAAAATTTACTTTTTATAATGCTTATTATACCCTCTGTACCCAAAATAACCTAGTAGTGCTACAAACCCTAATGCTATTGCTATAGTTTGAAAACTTGCTATTTGTTGGCCAGATTGGTATGAGTGCAAGCCAGATAGGTAGAAATTAACGCCAAAATATGTAAATATTATAAATGAAATTGCTATTACCGATGAGAAATTGAACATCCAACGGCCACGTAAACCGGGTATTAAACGCATATGAATAACAAAGGCATACATCATGATACTTATAAGTGCCCAAGTTTCTTTGGGGTCCCATCCCCAATAACGCCCCCAACTTTCATTGGCCCACATACCGCCCAAAAAGTTACCAATGGTTAGCATTACTAAACCAACTGTTAAGGCCATTTCATTAATAATGGTAAGCTCTTTTATGTTTAAATCCATTTTAGCTTTGTTTTTGGTATTAGTTACCGCCATTAAAAATAGAGATACTACACCTAAAACCATACCTAATGTAAAAGGCCCGTAACTTGCTACAATAACTGCTACGTGAATCATTAACCAATAACTATTTAATACGGGTTGTAAGTTAGCTATTGAAGGATCCATCCATTGCCAATGCGCTATCATTAATAACATAGCTGTTACAAACGCTGCTGCTGCAACGGTTAAATCTGATCCTGATTTGTTTAAACTTAAAACTGAAGTACCTTTTTTTCTGCTTATACCGGTAATTAAACCAAACAACATGGTAGACCACGCTACATAAATCATAGATTCATAAGCATCACTCCAAGGAGCGTGACCAGAAACATACCAACGCATAATTAAACCACCCAAATGCACAAAAAACAAAGCCACTATTACCCATTTAAAAAAGGCTATTAAACGGTTTATAACCTTACTTTTATCTTTAAATATTTGAACAATTAGTAAAATGAACATTAATGAACCTGCGTACATATACCAACTAAATAGTTTTTTGAAAATATCGTATTTGTTGTATAGTACTTCAGTGTGAATTTTATCATCACTTAACATCACTTCACTACCATATTTATGTTGGGTTTTTTTAAAGGCTTTAAGAAGTTTTTCAGCCTCTGAAAAATCACCCGATTGCTTAGCATTATTCAATGTGTATAAATAGGCTTGAAATCCGTTTTTTATAAAATTTCCGTATAAAGAATCTTGTATTTTATGCTGACCAAATTTATAATCGTATGATGAAATCCAAGTATTCTTTTCATCATTTGGTAACGGAAATAAACGTAACGATGCACCTTCAACCGTATTATATAAAAGATTAACACGCTTATGCGCCTCTTGCAATTCTTTTTGGTAACCATTTGGTTTGTTGGTACTAAAGGCATCTTCTAAAAAAGGTTCTAGTTTGTAAGCGCCTTTATCTGTAAAAAAATCGGCTAAGGCTACATATTTATCATCTACACTTGTACCAATTATATGCCTAATGGTATCGGCTTTCTTTTTAGCTAAATAAATAACAGGCACATTATACCAAAGCCTAGGGCTTTCTTGCATTGATAAGAAAATTTGGTGCGCATCAAAACCTTCATAAGTATCTAATTTACTTATTTTACGCAACATTTCTGAGGCGTAGGTGCTTACTGGTTTCATACGGCCATCTAAATCTTGAATTACCAAATGTGCAAAATCTTCGGCATGTGCTTTTGGTGTTATATTGGCTGTTAAAATAGAATCTATTTGTGCTTTTGTTGGCTTGGTTTGTGTAGCAGTATGCGCATTATGGTTATGTTCTTCATGCTCATTATGTTGTGTTGTTTGTGAGAAACCTGCCAGTGCTAAGCTTAAAAATAAAACTGTTAAAAGCTTAGTTTTCTTTTCTTTAACTTTATTTAATTGCTTTCTTAAATCTGAAAAACGTGTACCTTTTACAAATAGAATTGCAAGCATGCCAAGATAAAGCATAAAATAACCTATGTAAGTGAATAAAGTACCCCAATAATCATGATTTACAGATAGTATTGTGCCGCTTTCATCAGGAAAAAAGCTAGATTGAAAGAACCTGTAACCTTTATGGTTTAAAATATTGTTCATGTATATTTTATAATCGAAACTACCGCTTTCATCATCAATAACGGTTACTTGACTTGAGTATGCCGAATTAATATCTGAACCAGGAAATTTATCGGCTTTAAAATCGTTTAATTTTATGCTAAAAGGCAACTCTAAAACTTTTGCGCCGTATTGAAATGCAAAGTCTAAACCACCTACTTGTATTTGTTTGAATGGACGCGACATACCTTGGCCTCCTAAAACGCCAATGCGCTTAGTTTCGCCGTTAGTTGTCACTTTCAACACAATACCATCTTCATCATTTTTAAGCACTTGTGGTTTTTTAACCACATCAAAAACACCTTTTACAACAGGTTTTGGAAACACCATTTGCATGTTACCAATACGGTATAATGAGCGTAATTTTAAGGGCTGAATACTGTCTTTTATTAAAGCACCTTGCTCTTGGGTGGCCATAGTCATGTATGTGCCTTCAAAAGGCGACTCTATAGACAACATATCATTTTCAAAATACAAATTAACTGCACCTTTAGCGGGGTTATTTAAAGTAAAAATAACATTATGAATACTGGCCTGCTCGCCTACTTTTAAAAAATGGTTATGGGCACCGCCACCGCCAGATTCTACTATTTTTAAATATGATTCGCCATTTTCGTTGGGTATAACATCTTCTTCTGCACCTGCAATAAACTTTTCTAATGCAATGGTAACCGGTTGTTTGTTGTACTGCGTTTCAATTTTAAAATTATTTTGCAATCGTTTAGAAAAATCTACTTCATATTGCAATGGTAACCGCTGTTGAACACCGTTAATTTCATAATCGCCATCAATGTAAGCTGTAACGTATGTTTTTTGTGAAAGAAAAGTGTTTTCTGTACCGCCTTCGGGTATAGACATCATACCTTCAAAACTTATATATCTTGTTATAAAAGCGCCTAAAAAAATGAATATAAAAGCTAAATGTAGTAGTAAAACTGACCATTTTTCTTTTTTGTATAATCTGTATCTAAAAATATTTCCAACAAAATTTATAACAAAAAGCCCCATGATAGCCTCAAACCACCAAGCGTTATAAATTAAATTTCTTGTGTAGGGTGTTGGTGAAGTTTCTTGGCCAGCATCTAAAAAAGTGCCTGTAATCATAGCGGCGGCAAAAACAATAAATAATACACCAGTAAGACGTGTTGAAAATAGAATATTAGCGAGTTTTTTTTGCATAATTGTACCCTTTTTTAAGGTGCTGCAAATTTACGTATTTATGTTTACTTTATAGTGTTAAAGTTTGCTTAAAGAAACGCTGTTTATTTAAGTGTTCGTGCTTGAAAAATATGCATGTATAGAAATGTGCTCATTTTTCTGGCACGCCTTTTTGCGTTTTCAGCATAATCACCTTCAAAAAGTTCATCTACCGTTTGCAACCATAGGTTTAGCCAAATACCAAAATGTAATTCTGTTATGCTACTATTATTGTTTTTATCAACCGTAATATGCGCTTTTAATGGATTGCCGTAATATTTGGTTTTTAAAAACAAGCTAGATTCCCAAAAGCTGGTTAAGTTTTGTAAATGGGCATCCCAATCTTTAATAGCTTCGTTAAAAAAAGGAGCTAATGTTTCATTATTTCTTACTTTTTTATAAAATGAAACTACTAATAAGAATACATCGCTTCTGTTTTTAATATCTGTTTTTTTCATGATTAACAAAGATACGGGAATACGGTTTTATTTTAGCTATTATTAGTTATTTTTGCGTCATGATTTCAGTAACTATTTTAGGTGCAGGCAATGTTGCCACACATTTATACAACGCTTTTACAAAAGCTAATGATGTAACCGTTAAGCAATGGTATAATCGTAATTTAAATACTATAACACATTACAAAAATAACGTTAGTATTACCAATAATTTGAATGATTTAAAAGAAGCCGATGTGTATATTTTAGCGATTAGTGATGATGCTGTAGCCCAATTATCGGAACAATTACCTTTTGAAAATAAAATTGTTGTACACACATCGGGCAGCGTAAATGTGCATGATTTAGACAGAAAACACAAACGCGGTGTATTTTACCCTTTGCAAAGTTTTAGTAAAACGGCTCAATTAGATTTTGCCAACGTACCCATTTGTATTGAAACTGTTAACAAACCCGACTATCACATATTAAAAGCTTTGGCTTTGGCTATTGGCAGCCCCGTTAAAAAGGTTAATAGTGACCAAAGGCAAGTATTGCATTTAGCGGCTGTTTTTGTTAATAATTTTACTAACCAGTTATACCGTATTGGCCATGAAATTACAGAAAGTGAAGGTGCAGAATTTGATTTACTAAAACCATTAATTTTAGAAACAGCTAAAAAAGTTCAACATTTATCACCTTACAAAGCACAAACGGGTCCTGCTAAACGTAACGATAAAAAAACAATAAAAAAACATTTAAGTATATTGAATAACCCAGAGCACGAGGCTATTTATAATTTACTTACTAAATCTATTCAAAAAACACACAATGGAAGATAAAAGCTATAAAGAATACCTTGAAAACATAAATACCTTTATTTTTGATGTTGATGGCGTTTTAACCGATGGTAGCGTTACTGTTATGACTAACGGTGACATGCTTAGAACCATGAATATAAAAGATGGTTATGCTTTAAAAACTGCAGTTGATGCAGGTTTTAATGTGTGTATTATTTCTGGCGGATCAAATGAAGGCGTACGCAAACGTTTAGAAGGCTTAGGCATAAAAGATATTTTTTTAGGCGCTCACAATAAAATTGAACAACTTAACACCTACACCCAAAATAAAAATGTTAATTTAGAAAACGTGCTTTATATGGGTGATGATATTCCAGATTACCCTGTGATGAAACTAGTAGGTTTACCATGTTGCCCACAAGATGCTGTGCAAGAAATTAAAGGTATTTCAAAATACATTTCGCATAAAAGCGGTGGTAAAGGCGCTGTACGTGATGTTATTGAACAAGTATTAAAAATACACAACAAATGGTATGGTAATTTCCATGCTAAATACGACTAATAAATTAAAGCTTTGGCCAGAAACAAAAGAAGACATACCACCGGTTTTGGTTACATTGGTTTTGGTAATAACCAAAATGTATTTAACCAAAGTACAAACCGTGCATTTTCTTCTTTAAAAGAAAAATTAGATGATGAAACCCATTATCATTTCAAATTAAATTTTACACACCACACGTTAACAAAGGCCGAAAAACAACTTATTAAAAATAAAATACGAAATGATGAAAAAACAAGAACCCGCAAAACCATATTAGGTTTTTTAATTGTTTTTAGCCTCATTTTAGGGGTAATTATTTACTTAATAAACAGTGTAATGTCTTATTTATAATGCTTTAAAATGCCTTTATTAAAGCTTATCCGCTATAAAAACCTCATCATGATTGCCATTGTGCAATTACTTATTAAATATACTTTTTTACAACCTTTGGGCGCTGCTATAAGTTTAAATACCATTGGGTTTATATCCCTAACATTAGCTACCATTTTTATAGCAGCTGCTGGCAATATCATCAATGATATTTTTGATGTGGAAACCGATTTAATTAACAAACCTAAAAAGGTAATTGTTGGTAAATTAATTTCAGAAAAAACTGCTTTCACTCTATTTATTATTTTCAATTTCATTGGTGTTGGTTTAGGGTATTACACATCGTTTTTGGTTGGTAAACCAGCTTTCTTTTCCTTATTTGTAGTTATTTCAGTATTACTTTATATGTATGCTAGCTACCTAAAACAAACCATTTTAATTGGCAACATTGTTGTTTCGTTGTTAGTAGCACTAAGCCTTGTAATTGTTGGTGTTTTTGATTTGCTTCCGGCCATTAACGACTACAATATGTCTTTACAATTAATGTATTTTAAAACTATTTTAAACTATGCTTTTTTTGCCTTTTTAATAAACCTTTCACGCGAAATAGCTAAAGACATAGAAGATATTAACGGCGATTTTAAAGCAGGCATGAACACATTACCCATTGCTATTGGCAGAACACGAGCTAAAAATCTATTATTTGCCCTAATTATTATACCCATTCTTGCTGTAACTTATTACTTAGTCTACAAAATATACAAACATCAATATTTGGTAATTTACTTTTTACTAACCGTTTTAGGTCCATTAATTTACACAGCAATTAAAATATTTAATGCTAAAACAAAAACACACTACTCACATGTAAGTAATATGCTTAAAATAGTTATGTTTTTTGGTGTGCTTTCTTTACTTTTATACAACTATGCTTAACGAAAAACTAAAAAACCATCACATAATTTTAGCTTCAGGTTCACCAAGAAGACAAGCCTTTTTTAAAGGTTTAAATTTAGATTTTGAAATTCGCCTAAAACCCGTTAAAGAAGAATACCCTAACAGGCTAACACATTTTGAAATTAGTAACTATTTAGCCCAATTAAAAGCCTTACCATTTAAAAACGAATTAAAAGAAAACGATATTTTAATTACAAGTGATACCATTGTGTGGCACAAGAATAAAGCCTTAGGCAAACCTAAAGACGCACTAGATGCTTATGCTATTTTAAAATCTTTAAGCAACCAAACACATGAGGTTATAACATCGGTTTGTTTTACTTCAAAAAACTTTGAAAAAACACTTCATAACACAACTAAAGTAACCTTTAAAGCACTTACCGATGACGAAATTTGGTATTACATAAATACCTGTAAACCTTTTGATAAAGCAGGCGCTTACGGCATACAAGAATGGATTGGTAAAATTGCCGTTACTAAAATTGAAGGCTCATTTTTTAATGTTGTTGGTTTGCCGGTTCATCTTGTTTATAAAACGTTAAATGACATTGCCAACAGCCAATAACTTTGTATTTTTAAGTCTAAAACACTTAAAATGAAAGTCTTTTTACAATTTGTAATAATTTGTTTGTGCTTAAATGCATGCAACAAACAACCCAAAAATAAAATATTAGCCAATAATATAACTTCAGAAGTAAAAAAAGAACCACAAAAACTATCTGATAATTTTAAAAACTATTGGTATGCCGGTGAAGCTGAAATAACATCGTACACTTTAGAGCAAGCCCGCTACGGAGAAATTAGAAAAGGACATGCCGTTTTAATTTATGTTACTGAAGATTTTTTACCCAAAGCACAAGTAAAAGCCAATAACCAAAACCCATCAAACATTCCTATTTTAAAACTAAACGCTACTAAAACATTTAACACAGGTATTTACCCATATTCTGTAATGCAAAGTGTTTTTTACCCCGTTTCAAACAACCAACACGCTATAAAAGTTTCAAATTCTATGCAAGAATGGTGTGGCCACGTATATGCTCAATTAAACAATAAAAATGATTTTGAAATAACATCGCATTCATATTTTGAAGGTGAAGCCGATAAAAATTTCACACTTAAAAAAGCCATTCTAGAAAATGAATTATGGACACAGCTTCGTATAAACCCAAAAACATTACCAACCGGCAATTTAAATATTATTCCTGCTTTTGAATTTACCAGAATGCGCCACATTCCTATTAAAGCCTACAAAGCAACAGCCACCTTAAACCCTGATAATTTCACCATAAATTACCCAGAATTACAACGCCAATTAACCATTAATTTCAATAATAATTTTCCTTATGAAATTTTAAGTTGGACGGAAACATTTAAAAGTGGCTTTGGTACAAATGCACAAACACTTACAACCAAAGCCACAAAGCTAAAAACCTTAAAATCTGACTATTGGAATAAAAACCAAAATAAGCACGAAATTCTTAGAGATACACTGTTTTTAAATTAAAATTATTTAAGCTTCTGCTGTATCTTTGCATAAAATAATTTGTATGTTTTTTACTAATTACAAACATGAACTCATTGCGTCTGGCATACTTTTAGTATCGCTTTTAGTTGTTAGGTTTATTGCTAATTTCACAATAACAAAAGTTGCCGAAAAAAACAGTATTAATTTAGCCAGAATTAGGTTAATGCGCAGGTATGTTGCTGTTACTTTATTTTTAATTGCTTTACTTATTGAAGCGTTTATATTAGGTGCAGAGTTTAAAGATTTGGCGCTTGTTTTTACATCTGTTTTCACAATACTTGGCATTGCCCTTTTTGCCATTTGGTCTATTTTAAGCAATGTAACATCGGGCATTATAATGTTTTTTAATTTCCCTTATAAAGTAGGCGATAAAATTGAAATTCATGATAAAGATTTTCCTGTAACAGCCATTATTGAAGACATCCGTTCTTTTCAACTTCACCTACGTTTAGAGAATGGCGATTTGGTTACTTACCCCAACAACTTAATGCTTCAAAAAGCCGTAACACTTGTTCAAAAAGATGCTATTGAAGAGATTGCATATGATGATGGCTCAGATATAGTTTAAAATCTATACTTTTAATTTATGGCAAGAAAACGTTTATACCGTTCTAAAAAAAAGTTAGGACAAATACCTGGCACTGTTGTTTACACCGGTGAGCGCGCTAAAGAACAACTATCTTTAGAAGCTTTTGATTTTGATAAAGATGCCTACACAGAAAAACAACTTGCTACAATTGAAGATTGTTTCAATTACAAAAACACTAACACCGTTAGTTGGGTAAATTTAAATGGTCTTAACCATGTTGAAGCTATTGAAAACTTAGGTAAACACTATGAAATTCATCACTTAGTTTTAGAAGATATTGTAAACATTGCACAACGCCCCAAAGTAGATGACCATGAAAACTATTTGTTTTTTGTATTAAAAATGTTGTATTACAATAGTGAAAACCAACTAGTATCTGAACAAGTAAGTTTTATTCTTGGTAAAAACTATGTGTTTACATTTCAAGAAGCCGAAGGAGATGTTTTTGATCCCATAAGAGACCGTATTAGAAACGCCAAAGGCAGAATACGAAACATGCAGGCCGATTACCTTTTATACACACTCATTGATGCTATTGTTGATCATTATTTTAGCATTATTGAAATTTTGGGTGATAAAATTGAAGACTTAGAAACTGCTGTTTTTGCCAATAAAACCAGTGACGATTTAAGCATTGAAATACAAGATTTAAAGCGCGAAGTTTTACGTGTTAGGCGTGCTGTGTTTCCGCTACGCGATATCATTAATAAAATAGAAAAAAATGATACCGCTTTAATTAACAACAAAACCATACATTATTTTAAAGATGTGTATGACCATTTAACACAAGTATCTGAAAATATTGAGCTACACCGCGAAGTTATTGGCGGTTTAATGGGCATGTATTTAACCAGTATTAGTAATAAAATGAATGAAGTTATGAAGGTGCTAACCATTATGGCTTCTATTTTTATTCCTTTAACCTTTATAGCTGGTGTTTACGGTATGAACTTTGCCTACATACCAGAGCTGCAATACAAATATGCTTACTTTGTGTTTTGGGGTGTTATGGTGCTTCTATTTTTAATTTTACTTTACTATTTTAAAAGAAAAAAGTGGTTGTAATATTACTTTAAAATAACCAATTATGTCAAAATGACATAATGAAAACACCTCAAATTAACACCTTTGTTTTGGTATGTTTTTTGAAAATATATAAACGTACAACTTATGTATAATTCAAAAAATATATAAAGATGAAAACACTAAAAATTATACCCTTGTTTTGTCTGTTATTTTTTAATTGTTCAGCACAAACCAAGCAAAAAAACAAAACCGAAAACAAACCAAAAGAAAACATTACAGTAAATAAAGAGTTTGATGAATTTGGCAACCTAAAACGCTATGATTCTGTTTACAGTTACAGCTATTTATCACATGAAAAATTACACGATAGTTTACACCAAAAATTTGGAAAGCTCATATCTGAAAACTCAATTTTTAAAGATTCGTTTTTTGAAGATTTTTTCAAAGAAGATTCTACATTTAATAACTTCAAACATCCAAAGTTCTTTTTTAATCAGTTTGAAAATAACAACCATATAAACAACATGATGAAGTATATGGATTCAATACAACAACAATTTTTTAACTACGGTAATGCACCTTTAATTCCTGCAGAGCCAGAGAAAACCATTCATAAATACTCAAAAAAAATATAAATAGGGTATTTAAAAGTTTTACAAAACCGTTAAATAAAATTTAAAACCAGCCTTAGCGCTGGTTTGTTTTTTATATTTGGCTGAGCAAAAATTCACATCATGCCAAAACGCATATTCTTTTTTTTATACATTTCATTAAGTATTAGCGTGTTAAATATAAACGCGCAAAAACCACAAACACCAACATCTACACAAATTTATGAATCTATTCAAAAACTAAACTTTTTAGGTTCTGTATTGTATGTTGCAGCTCACCCCGATGATGAAAACACACGGTTAATTGCATACATGGCTAACCAAGTTAAAGCGCGTACTGCTTACCTTTCTTTAACACGTGGTGATGGCGGCCAAAACCTAATTGGACCAGAAATTAGAGAACTTTTAGGCGTTATAAGAACCCAAGAATTACTGGCAGCAAGACGTGTAGATGGTGGCGAGCAAATATTCTCTAGAGCTAATGATTTTGGTTACTCAAAACACCCAGAAGAAACTTTGTCTATTTGGGACGAAAAACAAGTTTTAAGCGATGTTGTTTTGGCTATTAGAAAATTTAAACCCGATGTAATTATAAACAGGTTTGACCACAGAACACCGGGCACAACACACGGACACCACACAACATCGGCTATGTTAAGTTTTGAAGCTTTTGATTTGGCTGCTAATAAAAATGCATTCCCAGAATTATTACAATATACAAGCACATGGCAACCTAAACGCTTGTTTTTTAACACCAATTGGTGGTTTTACGGTAGCCAAGAAAAATTTGACAAAGTAGACAAAAGCAACATGCTTCATTTTGATATTGGTGTATATTATCCATTAAAGGGCTTATCAAATAATGAGGTGGCTGCACTTGCTAGTAGCCAGCATTTATGTCAAGGATTTGGCAGATTATCACAACGCGGATCAAAAGAAGAGTATGTTGAATTAATTAAAGGTGAACCTGTTGAAAATAATGATATTTTTTCGGGTGTTGATACCTCTTGGAACCGTGTTAAAGGCGGCAAAGCTATTGGAGCTATCTTATACGAAATTGAAAATAACTTTAATTTCACTAATCCTTCAGCACATTTACCTGCGTTAATAAACGCTTTCAAACTGCTTCAAAATATAGAAAATCAACATTGGAAAACTATAAAAACCAAAGAACTTAAACGTATTATTGAAATGTGTGCTGGTTTATATTTAGAAGCATCGGCATCAACACCTGCTATTGCAGCCAATAACAATGTTAAAATAGACATTGAAGCCTTAAACCGAAGTACAGCAAATATTACACTTAAAAACATTAGTATTTCGCCATTAAACCAAGTAGAACACACCGATGTTCCACTTCAAAACAATAAAAAATTCACCTATACTTTTAACAGTATTATACCTAAAAACACAGCTACAACTAATGCGTATTGGTTAAATGAAAAAGGAAGTTTAGGCATGTACAAGGTTGATGATAAAACAATTATTGGAAACCCCGAAACCAAAAGAGCGCTTCAAGCCAATTTTGAAGTAGATTTTGATGGTTACACCATTAGTTTTGAAAAAGATGTTGTGCATCGATATTCAAAACCAGATAAAGGCGAACTGTATCGTCCGTTTGAAATTATTCCTGAAGCTTCAGCTAAAATATCAGAAAAAGTCATCATTTTCAACAATAACAAACAGCACGATGTATCTGTAATTGTAAAAGCCGGAAAAGATGATTTAGAAGGTCTTGTTGAAGTATGCCATCCAGATGGTTGGAGCGTATTTCCAAAAAATCAAAAAATTAATATAAAGCATAAAGGCGAAGCGCAAACCTTAGTATTTACTATTATTCCGCCAAAAAATGAAAGCGAAGGTTTTATAAGTCCTATTGTGCATGTTGGAGACAAAAGTTACACCAAAGAACTTATTGATATAAGTTATGAACACATACCACACCAAACCGTTCTATTACCAAGCGAAAGTAAAGTTGTTAGATTAAACATAAAAAAACGTGGTGAAAATATTGCGTACATTCAAGGTGCCGGCGATGTGGTTCCTGAAAGTTTAGAGCAAATTGGCTATAATGTTCGTATTATTAAAACCGAAGAAATCACCGCCGAATTATTAAGCAATTTTGATGCTGTTGTTGTTGGCATTAGAGCTTACAACACCTTAGATGAGTTAGATTTTAAACAGCAAACGCTTTTTGATTTTGTGGCCAAAGGCGGCAATATGATTGTGCAATACAACACATCACACAGATTAAAAACCAAACAGTTAGCGCCTTATGATTTAACATTATCACGCGATAGAGTAACCGATGAAAATGCTGAAGTTACGTTTTTAAATCCGCAACACGAAGTATTAAATTTCCCAAATAAAATAACCCAAAAAGATTTTGAAGGGTGGACACAAGAACGTGGCTTGTATTTTCCAAATTATTGGGCAAAGGAGTTTACCCCTATTCTATCAATGCACGATAAAAACGAAAGACCTAAAAACGGCAGTTTACTTGTTGCCAAACACGGTAAAGGCCATTATATTTATACAGGTTTAAGCTTTTTTAGAGAGTTTCCTGCGGGTATTTCGGGTGCTTACAGATTGTTTGCCAATATGCTATCATTAGGTAAAGAAGATTTAAAATTAGAAGCCAAAATAAAACACTAATAATGCAAGACAACAACCAACCCAAACAACCATGGCTAAAGTTATACTCTTTGGTTTTAATAGCTAATGCCGTATATTTTATATTGTTTTACTTAATAATGAAAGCCTTTTAATATGCAATTAAGTTGGATAGATTGGACGGTTTTAAGCATTACACTTTTTTTAATAGTTGCTTACGGCACTTGGCAAACAAGAGGAAGTAAAAACGTAAAAGACTATTTAAGAGGCGGTAACAAATCTAAATGGTGGACTATTGGCTTGTCTGTTATGGCTACACAGGCCAGTGCCATTACATTTCTATCTACACCAGGACAAGCTTTTAATGACGGTATGGGTTTTGTACAATTTTACTTTGGCTTACCCATAGCCATGGTAGTAATTTGTATGGTGTTTATTCCGTTGTACCATAAGCTAAAAGTTTATACCGCTTATGAATTTTTAGAAAGCAGATTCGACTTAAAAACCAGAACCCTAACTGCTATTCTATTTTTAATTCAACGTGGTTTAGCAGCTGGTATTACCATTTTTGCACCGGCCATAATACTATCGGTTGTATTAGGCTGGGACTTATTAACCCTAAATATTTCAATTGGGCTACTGGTTATAATTTACACAGTATCTGGCGGAACGCGTGCTGTTAACGTTACACAAAAACACCAAATGGTTGTTATTTTCTTTGGTATGTTAACGGCCTTTTTTATTATTTTTAGTAAGCTTCCAGAAGACATAACTTTTAGTAAAGCTTTAAGTATTGCTGGTGCTAGCGGAAAAATGAACATTTTAGATTTCTCTTTCAGTTTAAACAATAGGTATACATTTTGGAGCGGTATTATTGGTGGTACGTTTTTAATGCTATCGTATTTTGGCACAGACCAAAGTCAAGTGCAACGTTACCTATCGGGCAAATCTGTAAAGGAAATGCAATTAGGTCTTATTTTTAACGGATTATTAAAAGTACCCATGCAGTTTTTTATTCTTTTAGTGGGTGTTATGGTGTTTGTTTTTTATCAATTTAATAAAGCGCCCATTAATTTTAATCCTACCGCCACAGAAGTTGTTTTAAATTCTGAATATGCTGAAGAATACAAAGCCTTACAAACCGAACAAGCCAAAATTTTCAATGATAAACAAACGCTTATAAAAGCGTTTATTAACGGTGAAAACCCAAATGCTAAAGGTTATTTATCTATAGCTAACAATGCTCACAACGAATTACGCGAAGAAGCTAAAATTTTAATTGATAAAGCAGGTAAAACACAAGATATTAAAGTTGAAAGTAATGATAAAGATTATGTTTTTATTCATTTTATTTTGAATAACCTACCACGCGGACTCATAGGCTTGCTTTTAGCTGTTATTTTAAGCGCAGCCATGTCTAGTACTGCTAGTGAATTAAATGCTTTAGGCTCTACCACAACAATAGATTTATACATTAGAAATACCGGCAATAAAACCGAAGAGCAAAAAGTTAAAGCCTCACGTTGGTTTACTTTTACTTGGGGAATTTTAGCCATTGCTGTGGCGTGTGTTGCTAATCTTGCCGAAAATTTAATTCAGTTAGTAAATATTATTGGCTCTATATTTTATGGTAATGTTTTAGGGGTATTTTTGTTAGCTTTCTTTTTTAAGTTTGTTAAAAGTAATGCCGTATTTTTTGGCGCTATTGTTACCCAAATATTAGTAATTGCACTATACTTTTTAAATGAATACGACATTATTAACCTTCCATTTTTATGGCTAAATTTTGTAGGTTGCTTAATTGTAATAACCATAGCCATATTACTTCAAATGTTTAATATTAATGACAACAAAACAGCACAAAACCATTAATTGGGGCATTATTGGCCTAGGAAGTATTGCCAACAAATTTGCAACAGATTTACTAACCATTAAAGATGCAAGGTTATACGCTGTAGGCTCTAGAGACCAGGCCAAAGCCAATGAATTTGCCAAAAAATACAACGCTGCAAAAGCCTATAATAGTTATGAGGCTTTAGCAAAAGACCCTAATATAGATGCTGTTTACATTGCTACACCACATGCATTACACAAAGAAAACACGCTTCTTTGCTTAGAACATAGTATTGCTGTTTTATGCGAAAAACCTTTTGCTATGAACATTGGCGAAGTGCATGAAATGATTGCTAAAGCCAAAGAAAAAAATGTGCTCTTAATGGAAGCTTTGTGGACAGCCTTTTTACCACACTACCAATTCACTGCTAACCTCATTAAAACCGAAACCTACGGAAAGCTTTTAAAACTTGAAGCCGATTTTGGTTTTTACCGCGCTTTTAATAATAATTCTAGACTTTTTAATAAAGATTTAGGTGGTGGAAGCTTGTTAGATATTGGCATATACCCCATTTTTGCAGCACTGTCAACACTAGGTAATCCTAAAGATATTATTGCTAATGCGTCTTTTTTTAATAATGGCGCAGATGCTTCATGCCACATGACCTTTATTTACAATGAAGGTGTTACGGCCTCATTAAAAAGTACTTTAATTGAAGATACTAAAACCGAAGCTATTTTTTATTGTGAACAGGCTACCATTAAAATAAACACGCAATTTCATAAGCCAACAACGGTATCAATTATAAAAAATGGTAATGAAACCGTTAAAGATTTTAATTACAATACCATTGGCTATAATTTTGAAGCTATACATTTTAATAACCTAATTAGAGCTGGTAAAACGGAAAGTGATATTATGACTTTTGAATTTAGCCAACAAATTATATCGCTTCTTGATAAGGTTAGAAACATTATAAACTTAGCGTATTAATTTTTTTTCTTTTTTTTGAAGTGAAATAATTAGGAAAAGAATAACTAGAAAGCGCTTATTTCATCTTACAAAAAACAACACCACAAACATGTGCGTTAGCGATTGCAGCGATAGCTTTTAGTGAGGCACGAGCTAAAACTACAAGCGGAAAGCGCGACCCGTTAGGGTAACGCCCTAATTAAAAATAAAAAAGCGAAACTAAATTAGCTTCGCTTTTAAAATTTACTTTTATTTTTTGCTTTTACAATGCGCCCCATTGTTTTAAAACTTCTTCGTTTTTTCTAATATAGGCATCATATTTTGCGGCTTTTGCTAATGCTAATGATGATTTTGCAGCTGCAATAGCGCCTTTTTTATCGCCAGCTTTGGCTTTTATTAAGGCTTGTTGGTGAATTACCCAAAATTTAGGATTTGCTTTATTCATTTCAACAGCTTTGTCAATCCATTTTTCGGCAGTTTTTATGTCTTTTCCTGCTTCTAAATAGTATACGGCAGATGCAAAATAATCATCGGCAGTTGGCCCACTCATTACGCCATCAATATTTGCAGATACTTTGGCATCAGTTGGTACGGTGAATGGTACTGCTGCGTATGATTTTTCCCAAATAATTTCTAAAACAGCGCTATCGTTTTTAATGTTGTTTACATCTATTGCCATGGTTTCAACATTAAAAGGCACTTCGTGTACTTCGGTTTTTGCTGTGGCAACTACTTTGCTGTCATCCCAATTTTGTGGTGTTCCCCAGTTGTTTGTATCAGCATACAACATAATATCCCATTGTTTTGCAGAGTTAAGTTTTGTAAAAATAGCATATGTTCCGGCTTTAACGTCTTGTCCTGCAAAGGTTACATCATCACTAAAAGTAATTGTAGTGTTTTTGTTGGCGCCTGTTCTCCAAATAGTTCCCCATGGCTCTAAACCACCAAAAATGGTTCTTCCTTTTACGCCTGGTCTAGAATATTCTATAGTAACATCTGTTAAACCTACTTTTTGTTTTAAAGTGGCTGACGGACTTGGTTGAGGCGTTTCAACTTGTGCATTTACAACTGTTAACGTTGCAAAGGCCACAAATAATAATACTAACTTTTTCATTTGTTTTGATTGTTTATGTTCACAATTCAAAATTAACTATAAAAACGACTGTATTTGTTAATAAAACCTTAAAAAACTGTGCCTATTATAATTAGCAATAATGCTTTTTAAAATATACAGAAACTAATTATAAACTTTACTTATACAACTATATGATTTTTTGTTTATTCTTTTTTAAAAAACTTTAAACATTTTGTATATTTGAGGTATAAACGTGCTTTGGTTAATACAATTTTTATTAAAACAGCACATAAAAAAGAACACATGCAAAAAGAAAAACTTGAAATTGAAAACAATTATTTAAACGGTTTAACGGTTGAAGATATTGGTGATGAGCACCTATTTACAAGTATTGAAACACCGTTACGTGAAGATGCTTTTAAACTTAGTGACACCGAAAAAAAAGAGCGCATTGCGATACTTTTTGAAGAAATTATGCAAGTCATGGGCTTAGATTTAACTGATGATTCACTAAAAGGAACACCGCAACGTGTTGCGAAAATGTATATTGATGAAATTTTTTCTGGTTTAAATCCTGAAAATAAACCTAAAGTTGCATTGTTTGATAATAAATACCAGTACAACCAAATGTTGGTTGAAAAAAACATAACATTTTACTCAAACTGTGAGCATCATTTTGTGCCAATTATTGGTAAGGCTCATGTGGCTTATATATCATCTGGTAAAGTTATTGGCTTATCAAAACTAAACAGAATTGTACAATATTATGCCAAAAGGCCACAAGTGCAAGAGCGTTTAACAAACCAAATAGCCAATGAACTTAAAAGCATTTTAAACACTGAAGATGTAGCTGTAATAATTGATGCTAAACACTTATGTGTTTCTTCTAGAGGTATAAAAGATGATACATCAACTACGGTTACAGCCTATTATGGTGGCAAATTTAATACATCTGAAAAAATTGCAGAATTACAAAACTATCTTAAAAATTAACACTATGGAATTAGAATTAATCAACAAAGCATTAGAGTTTGAACAACGCAAAATGAGAGGTTTATCAAACAGTGATAGAATTGAAATTTCTAGAGAAGCCAAAGCCTTAATTTTAGATTTAAACAAAATTTATAAAGCAAAAAAAGACCAAAAAATAATGGATATCATGAAACGCTTAACAGCCATAAAACGTAAAGTTGAAAAGCGCTTAAAAGGAAAACCATTAGTTTAACATTATTAGTACTATGAAAATTTACACGCTCCATAAAAAACAAAACCTTAAAACCACTATAAACGAGGCTTGGGATTTTTTATCTTCACCACAAAATTTAAAAACCATAACGCCAGATTATATGGGGTTTAATATACTTTCTGGAGCAGATAGACCCATGTATGCAGGCCAAATTATAGAATATATTGTTACGCCAGTTTTAGGCATAAAAACCAAATGGGTTACAGAAATAACCCATGTTATTGATAAACATTATTTTGTTGATGAACAACGTTTTGGCCCTTATGCATTATGGCATCATAAGCATTTTATAAAAGAAATTGAAGGTGGCATTGAAATGGAAGACATTATTCATTATAAAGTACCATTTGGTTTACTTGGTCAATTAGTTCAACCTATTTTAGTAAAACCTAAGCTTGAAGAAATTTTTAATTACAGAACTAAAAAGTTAGATGATTTGTTTGGGTCATTTTAATTCAACTTTTAACAAAATTTAAGCAGTTTAGCTTTAAAATGTTAATATTTACCTAATTAAAAAGCTTTAAAATGTTAATTTGTTCAATTTTATTATATTGCGAAAATTGAAAAATTGTTAGTTGAACTAAAATGCATTTTGAATATGACACTGATAGATAAAGCTTTAGAATTTGAGCAACGTAAACACACCTTTAAAACCACTAGTGAACGCATAGAATCTTCGCGCGAGGTTAAAGCACTTATATTAGATATTAATGATGTTTACAAAGAAAACAAAGATCCTAAATTAATGGATATTATGAAACGCTTAACAGCTATTAAACAGAAAATTGAAAAACGTTTAAAAGGCCGTTCTTAACACAAATAAGTATTTGTTTTAGCACAAAACTTTAAAATTATGAATACTCAAGAAGTTGCTAATTTATGGGCTAAAATGTGTAATAACACAAAACTTATTGAATGTGCTGAAATGCTTTATGCAGACACTATTATATGTAAAGAAATGCCAGGTGGACCAGATACCGAAATTACTAAAGGCAAAAAAAATGTAATGCAAAAAAGTTATAATTGGTTAAACACTGTTGAAACCATTCACAACTGCTCTGTTACACAGCCTTTAGTTGCAGGCAATCATTTTAGTAGTAAAATGCTGTTAGATGTAACTTTTAAAAACAAACAACGCATTAAAATGGAAGAAATTTGTGTGTTTGAGGTTAAAAACTCACAAATTATTTCTGAACAGTTTTTTTATACTGTTTAAATAAAAAACTTCATAAAACAAACACATCAACTGTTTGAAAAAGATTTAAAATCTTAAAAATCTTTTTCAAACAGTTTTTTTATAATCAACTTCATTTTGAAATTTAAAATGTAAGAGTTATCTTTAAAGGTTATAATTTTTTTATGCCCTTAAAAGATGAACGAAGTTAAACTTACGCCCTTGCAACACAATAATACCCAACAAATAGCTGTAAGGTTTAAATACAATTACAAATTAAGAATTCACCTAAAAAAGTTAGATGAAGTAAAATGGAGTAACACCCACAAGGTATTTTATTTAGAATATTCTTCAGAAAACAAACGTCTAATTTATGATCATTTAAGAGCTATAAACTGTTATGTAGATTATTCTGCTTTAACGGTAAAAAAAACCATTGAAGCACCTATTTTTACTGAAATAAAACTTCCTGCGCTACGAGATAATCAGCAATCTGATTTATTAAAATTTGAAAAATGGATGCAAGAAAAAAGACTTAGCAAAAACACCATAAACACTTACATTGAAGTAACTACGTTTTTTTTAAGATACAGCAATTTAAAAGGTATAAACACCTACTCTGCCCGTTTAATTGAAGCATTTAATTATGATTTTATAGTGAAGCCTAACAAATCAATTTCATACCAAAACCAATGCATAAACGGTATAAAAAAGTTTTTAAATTATAAGAATTATGAATTAGAAGCTCTTGATATTAAACGACCAAGAAAAGAAAAAAAACTACCCACTGTTTTAAGTACAGATGAAGTTAAACTTATTTTCAATAATACCTTCAATTTAAAACACAAAACTTTACTAAGTTTAATATATTCTGCAGGCTTACGCATAGGTGAAGCCATCAACTTAAAAGTTAATGACATAGACAGTAAACGCATGTTAATACACATAAAAAGTGCCAAAGGAAAAAAAGACAGGTATACCCTATTATCAGCATCTTTTTTAGAATTATTAAGGCTTTATTACCAACAATACAAACCATCATATTATTTATTTGAAGGCAGTAGCGGACAGCAGTATACAAGTTCAAGTGCACAAAAAATATTAAAATCGGCCGCATATAAATCAGGAATTACAAAACCAATAACACTACACACGCTAAGGCATAGTTTTGCTACACATTTACTAGAGGAAGGCACAGATATTAGATACATACAAGAGCTTTTAGGCCATAGCAGTCCAAAAACAACCATGATTTACACTCATGTTTCTGAAACTAGTATTAGAAACATTAAAAATCCATTTGATAATTTATAAATGATTCTTACATTGCATTAATATAAGAATTTTCACCTTTAAAAATGAGGAAATATAAAAGTAACAAAAAGACCCAAAAATTCCGCATAGCACACCAAATGGTTATTGAAATAGGAAAAAAGTTCTTTATATAAATAAGTTGTGTGTAATGTGAAAAATGACTGCAAATTTTCAAAATACAATAAAGAACCAACTGATTTTACTGTTTACAATATTCGGTGGAGTAGCAACTTTGATTTGCATTTTTGGCGGATTTGTAGAAAACTGGACAAATCTGATTTACCCAAGTCTTTTTGCTATTGGAATGACAGCTTTCGGACTGTTGACATTAATCGGAATTGAATTACTAAAACAGTTCCGTGAAAAAAGATTTTTCCAAAAATCCCCATACAATCAAATTGAAAAACGGACTTCAAAAAAAATACAAGTAATACGCTCAAAATATGATTTCCCAAAAACTCAAAGAATAATGGAACTGGACGGAAATAAATATGCAGTAGAATATTACGATGATATTTTTAAAGTGCCAATTTCTAGCGTACTCCTAATTTTTAACCAATCAGAACCTGATTTAGAACCAATTTTAATCAATTATAAAGAGAGAAAATATAGCGAGACTGAATTGTTGAACGAAATAAGAAATGGACAAAAAAACACTACACACAACAATGTATAACCGCAATTACGGCGGATTCGACTACGTCCGAATCCACTCAGAATTGCTTAAGCTAGTGAATAACTAAAAACTTTTGGCTAAATTAGCCCGATAACTGACGGGTTATACGAAGCCGTTGGCAAAAACAAGAAGCAGTAGCTACGCATTTAAAATTTTGACAAAGAATATTTATTGATAAATTCTGGTTTCTGAAAATTTGACTTCTCGCCTATTTTGAAAAATTCAATAATATGAAAATGAAAAACAGTAACGCGTGATTTGAAACGTAGAAACGCTGAAGTGAACGTAACTATGTTGAGTTTTAATCAGCAACGCGAAAAACTAGAAATGTTGAAAAACCGCTAGAAACCTGATAAATTTAAATCTTGACAAAAAGTAACAAAGCTGAAAAGAAAAGTTGAGAAATTGGTAAAACCTGAAAATTTAGCAGAAAATAACACGTATTTGAATTTATCGTAACCACCTGAATGATTTAAAATTCTAGTAAACCGATAAATAACTATTTAGGATAATTTGAAAATTGCATTTGCCAACAACGCATAAAAGCAATTTGGGGTTGATTTTCTCACGAAAATCAAGTACTTTTAACCAAGGTCAGTACAAAGGTCGAAAAGGCGTTGCTCTTTTCTCCCAAACTGACTTCTATACAAACCCGTTGTACACAAGCTCTGAAAAGCCAACCGCACAGTCAAGCACATTTCATTTTGCTCGTGCCTCACAAAATAAAAAGAGCTTGCCTTTTACCATCACTCACAGAAATTCAACCAATAGACTTGATATAAAATTCGCAAATTAATATTATATTTGCTAAAAATAGGTCAAATCCTAAATGTATAAAATCATAAAAATGGCAAGTTTTGGACATTTCATAAAAACCGAAAGGGAAAAAAGAGAATGGACTCAAACTGAATTTGGAGCGAAAATTGGAATCAATTCAAGTGCAATAAGCAGAATTGAAAATGGAACTCAAAAATTTAGTAAGTCAAAACTCAAACCCTTATCAAAATTATTTAGTCTTGATTTACAAAATGTAACAGACTTATTTTTTGCTGATAAATTCGCTAGAGAAGCATTTAAATACAAATGCTCTGAATCAGTTTTTACAGTTGCTGAAGATACTGCAAACTATTTAAGAAATACTAATACCAAACAAGCAAAATTGAATTTTGAAAATGAATAGAAAATTAACCGCAATCGACTTATTCTCTGGATGCGGAGGATTCTCTTATGGGTTCCAACAAGCTGGATTCCACGTTATTTTAGGTGTAGATAATACAGAAATAGCTTTAAAAACATTTGAGAGAAATCATAATGATTCTAAAACACTTCTTCTAGACTTACACGAAGATGAATCAATAGATAAAATTGTAGAATCAAAAGGAGAGCATAAAGTAGATGTTATAATCGCTGGACCACCTTGTCAGGGTTTTTCATTAACTGGAGCAAGAAATGAGAATGACGAAAGAAACACGCTTTTCAATGCTGTATTCAAACTTGCAAAAAGAGTTAATCCAAAAGCAATAATTATAGAGAATGTTCCTGGTTTACTAAACCTTTATAAAGGAAAAGCAAAAAAGGAAATAATAGAATTGTGCGAAGAAATGGGATATAACTGCAATCCTAAATTATTATACGCACCAGATTATGGTGTGCCACAAATTAGAAAGCGTGTATTTTTTGTCGCAATCAAAAAAGAGTTAGGAATGTTTGAATTTCCAGAAGCTACTCACAAACCAGAAGAATATATTGGTTGCAAAGACGCAATTGGCGATTTACCAAATTTGGTAAGTGATTTGGGCAACGAAGAATTATTTTATGATAAAAAGCCTTTTAGCCAATATCAAAAAACAATGCGTAATGGAAACAAGGTTTTAAAAAATCATCTTGGAACAAAACATACTGAACACGTAATTAATGTTATTTCCCAAGTTCCAGAAGGCGGAAATCATAAAGATTTACCACCAGGAGTTGGAGATTCAAGAAAATTCAATGAAGCTTGGACTAGATATCACAGTAAAAAACCTTCTAAAACAATAGATACTGGACATAGAAATCACTTTCACTATAAATGGAATAGAGTTCCTAGCGTTAGAGAAAATGCCAGATTACAATCTTTTCCTGATGAGTTTGTTTTTTTAGGCAACAAAACTCAACAATACAGACAAGTTGGAAATGCTGTTCCACCATTGCTAGGAAAAGTTCTTGGCACTCACCTAATAAACTATTTGAAAGATGAAAATTAACGTAATTGACTTATTCGCAGGTTGCGGTGGATTAACAGATGGATTCCTTCAAACAGGAAAATACAATACTTTGGCAGCGGTAGACTGGGAATTTCCAACGGTTCAAACTCTTAAAAAGAGATTAAGCACAAAATGGAATTATGATTTAAACAGTAATAACATATTACATTTCGATATTCAAAGAACTGACGAATTGATTAATGGCTTTGACGATTCAAAATATGGAAAAAGCGAAGGAATTAATAAAATTGTTGGAGATAAAAATGTTGACCTGATTGTTGGTGGTCCACCTTGTCAAGCGTATTCAATGGCAGGAAGAGTTAGAGATGAAAATGGTATGCAAGACGATTATCGTAACTTCTTATTTGAGAGTTATGTAAAAATGGTTAACCATTTTCAGCCTAAAGCTTTTGTTTTTGAAAATGTAGAAGGAATTCTTTCTGCAAAACCAGGCGGAATATCTATTGTAAAAAGAGTTAGACAAGCTTTTGAAGAAATCGGTTATGAAATAACTGAAAATTTGAGAAGTAATGCCCTATTTGATACTTCATATTATAATGTTCCTCAAAAAAGAAAAAGAGTTATCATTTTTGGTGTGCAGAAAAATGAAAATAGCGCAAAACAAGTTCGCGAATTTTACTCACTTATGAAAGAAAAAGCAAGCTCTGAACCTTTAAATTCTAAAATTGCTTTTGAAAATTTGCCTAAAATTTATCCGTCCAAATTAAACTCAAAACATTCTCACACAGTTAAATTAAATGGTGTTCCTTTACCTAAAAATCACGAACCAAGAAAACATAGTGAAAGAGACATTGAAATATTTAAGTTACTGACAGAAGACATCTTAAGCGGTAGAGAAAATTACACATCAAGTAAAGCACTTATTCAGTTATACAAAGAAAAAACAGGTAAGGATTCAAAATTTCATAAATATCACGTAATACGTGAGGACAAACCAAGTAATACCATTCCTGCTCATTTATACAAAGATGGTTTAAGACACATTCATCCTGACCCAAATCAAGCACGTTCGATAACAGTTAGAGAAGCAGCTAGAATACAAACTTTTGATGATGATTTTGAATTTCTGGGTTCGAGAGGAGACCAATATAAAATGATAGGAAATGCAGTTCCACCAAAATTTTCTAAAGTAATTGCAGAAACAGTTTACCAAATTTTAAACACTAACGATAATAAAAATGTACTACATAAAGAAGTTGAAATTTCAGGAGTTGGGTAGCCCAAAACCAGATGGAACTGTATCCAGAGGAAGATATATGCTGATTTCTAAAAAGAATGAAGGTTTTTTCCCACCTCTATCAACTACTGAATTAAATGATGCAATTCTATTACCTATTGTTCCACCAGAATTGAATGAAAAAGTTTATTGCACTTTTGTTTATCACAATGATAAATATCACGGAAGTTTAGCAAAACAACCTAGGGACGAATTTAGGCTGTATATGAACAATCAAATAGACCCTAATCGCTCTTATTTTAAACCTGATGATATAATTGTTTTTCAAAAAATTCAAACTGAAGATTTGACAAATCTTTATAAGATGAATCTCTTTAATTCTGATAGTGAACATTATAATTTTTTGAATACAATTGTTGAAGAATCTGAATTACGAGGTGGTCACGCAGTTTATGATAATGAATTAGATTTTATAGACACTAATCAAATTGATATAAAAGATTTAGAAACAGTTATACCTGAAGAAGTAAAAAAGGAAGCTGATAAAAGGCAAAAACAAGTTAAAGAAGATGAGAAATCAGAAATTGAAGAGACTAAAGGAGCTAATCTATTTAACTCTGTAAGTTTTAGAGATTTTGTTTTACTTGGTTATCAGAATAAATGTGCTATAACTGGAGAATCTATATTTTACAAAAAGCTAATTAATTTAGAGGCTGCACACATAAAACCAAAGTCACATTCTGGTTCCTTCTTACCTTGCAATGGTATTGCAATGTCTAGAGATATACATTGGGCTTTTGACAGAGGAATGTTTACAATTGATGAAAATTATTGTGTAGTAGTACACGAAGATGTAAAAGATACTTTGTTAGCCAACTATGATAGTAAGAAAATTAATATTCCTATAGAGGATTTTTTCAAACCTGAAAAATCATTTCTAGAATATCATAAGAAAAATATATTTGGACTTTTTAAATATGCGGGCGTTATGAGAAGCCCCAACTAAAGCCATACACATTTGCAATGAGCTACAGCCGACACACAAGCCAAAAATTGCAAAAGAGTATGTCTTTGCCAACGCTAGCAAGTTTGCGGAAAGAAAAAGCCAGTGTACAACAATGTATAAAAATAATAGCGGTTTAATCGCTAAAACGAAATGAAATAAAAAAAAAAAGGTCTGTGTTTAACCGAAAAGTTAGTGCGTAAAAATCCGCTACTATTCTTATACTAGACCGTTGCTTTCAATAGCGGCCGACGCTCACTCGAACTCTTTAAAAAAATCCGATTCACAAAATGCCGGTTAAAACTTGATCACTCAAC